>CAVZMA010000009.1:0-40209 GCA_963776305.1 uncultured Thermoleophilia bacterium
GGAGGAACGAGCCAGACGACATGCTGACGCGACTGCGCAGCCACCTGCACACCTTCCGCCTCTACGACTCAACGCGGGCCTTCACTCGGTCACAAAGAACGAGCACCTCACGGTGGTCGAAGCGATCGCCATGCACGACCCGGATGGCGCCGAGGAAGCGATGCGCGCCCACCTGGTGTCAGCGCTGGAGCGGCTCGAGACTTTTGTCGACGGTGGGAGCGCGAACGCAGAAGCCAGGCAGATCCCGAAGTTCACCGCTGGGAGCGTCAAGGAGTGACCCGGGCAGTGAACGACGACAGGAGTGGGGCATGTTGGCCGGTTCCGACCGCGTGTTGTTCGGTGCGGCGTACTACCACGAGTACCAACCGTATGACCGGCTGGATGTCGATCTCGATCTCTTCGTCGCGAGCTTCATCGGCAGCCCGTCGATGAACTTCGTTCGCGCCGAGATCGTGGCCGAGAAGGACCTCCTCCTGGCCCGCTGCGCCGACGTCGAGATCCCGGTGCCCGCAGAGAACGTGGCGCTGCGTGCCTATGTAGGAAAGACGGTGGCGCTCGGCGTCCGGCCGGAAGACCTACACCTTGCGAGCGGCGATCCTGCGCCGCGGGTGTCCGGTGTCGTCGTATTGACCGAGGGGCTCGGATCAAAGATGCTCGCGCACGTCGAGGTCGCCGGGGAGCCGGTTGCGACCGAGGATGTCCTGGAGGGTCTCGTCGATGAAGGCGATGTCTCCGATGTCACGTCGTTGCGCACGGTAGGCGCGGCTCGCTTGTCGCCGAGCTCGAGCCGGACGCGCCGATCGTGGCCGGCGATATCGCATCGAGCTGGCCGCGAATCTGCAGCGCCTGCATTTCTTCGACCTCGCGACCGGCCAGGCCATCCGGGACGACGGCTAGCGAGGCATCAGCGCCTCACCAGGGAATCTCGCGGCCTTCGAAGAAGAAGCAGCCGCTCGGCCCGTCTGGTGGCAGTGTGGCGAGCATGAGCGCCGTGGCCGTTGCCTGCTCCGGCTGGAGCGGGGCATCCGGGCCCCCCATGCCGGTCCGGACCCATCCAGGATGCACTGCGTTCACGAGAATGCCGTCCGGGCGGACCGCTGAGGCGATGACGGCGCTCGCGGCGTTCAGCGCGGCCTTGGAGACGGCGTAGCTCAGGCCGTCCGGCCGCATGCCACCGTCGAACTGGCCGGCCTCCGAAGAGATGAAGACCACCCGCGCGGCGCCGGCAGCCCGCAAGCGCGGAAGCAGGCGCTGCGTCAGCAGAATCGGCGCCGCGACGTTCACCCCGATGACCGCCTCGAATACCTGGGCATCGATCTCACCGAGCTCTTCACGGGGCCGCGGGTTGATCGCGGCATTGTGAACGAGGACGTGGAGAGCAGCGACGGCTTCGTCCACCTGGGTCGCGATCTGCTCAAGCTCCGCCGGGCGACCGAGGTCACCGAATATCGGAACCCCGCCCACCGCCTCGGCAACCTCGGTCGCGTCCGCAAGGGTGCGAGCGTGACACAGCACGCGTGCTCCGGCGTCTGAAAGGGCCTGGGCGAGCGCTCGGCCGATACCTCGCGAGGTACCGGTGACGAGCGCGTTCTTTGCCGCGAGCGATTCCATCGACCGGCGCATTATGTCGGTATGCGCGCCCGGATCACGCAAGAAGTCCCTCTCGTGCCGCAAACCGGGAACCCCCGTCCAAAGCGGCTCGCCTCCGGCGGGCGGAGGATCAGTGTCCTGCCGGTGCACCATCACCCCGAGGAGAGTTCTGAATCGTCTTGCGATTGGAAATCAACGTCGGCCTATGCGCAGGCACGGCGGCTCCTGCTCCTCTCGCTGCTCTTCGCGGGCATCACCCTCCTCCTGGCAGCCACGGCATCGGCCGCGTACAGCGTGACCGTCACGCCCGGAACGGTGTTGAACACCGGCACTGGGAACGGCGCAAAGCTCGGCATAGACCTCGACTACTGGCCGGCCCGGGACGACCACGTCGACGACGTGCTGCATCACGCCTCCCGGCACTCGAGGAGCTTCGCGCCCAATGTGTCGTCACCGCCATCGGGGCACGGGATGAACACGGTCGGGCCCATGATGCAGTTCGCCCGCCAAACAAACATGGATATCTTCATGGTCGCCGGTTGCTACACAGCAGGCACCGGCGCGTCCCGGCGCAGGAGGCCCTCCTCCTTCAGCTCGACCCAGAGCGCGCCTGGGACGGCTGCACGGCCGAGCGCGGTGTTCCGCACGACCTGCTCGGGCAAGTGGGCGCCGATGCAGACGCTGACGACAGCCGGGTGGGCGAGCGGGAAGGCGAGCGCAGCAGCAGGGAGCGTCGTGCCGTGCCGCTCGCAGACCGCGGCGATGCGCCTCGCCCGATCGACGAGCTCGGACGGGGCGGTTCCGTATTCGTAGTGGGCTGCCGGGGTCGGCGCCGGCCGGGCGAGCAGCCCGCTGTTGAAGACGCCGGCCGCGACGACCACGACGTCCCGGTCGACGCACGCCGGCAGGAGGTCGTCGAGCGCCGACTGGTCGAGGAGCGTGTAGCGGCCCGCGAGCATCAGCACGTCGACATCGGTGTGACGCGCGAAGTCCGCGAGCATCGCGGTCTGGTTCATTCCTGCCCCGATCGCCGACACCACTCCCTGGCTGCGCAGCTCCTCGAGCGCCGGGTAGGCATGAAGGAATGCGTCGTCCCGGTGCTCGTCTGGGTCGTGGAGATACACGATGTCGACCCGGTCGAGCCCGAGGCGCTCGAGGCTCTCCGCCAGCGACCTGAGGATGCCATCGCGACTGAAATCCCAGACGCGGCGAAATGCCGCCGGTACGGCGAAGCCGCCGTCGTCCATCTGCCCTCGCGCGTCCTGCGGCAGTAGGAGCCGACCGACCTTCGTGGACAGGACGAACTCGCCGCGCGCGCGACCGGCGAGAGCGGCACCCAGCCGCCGCTCCGAAAGCCCGAGTCCGTAGTGGGGCGCGGTGTCGAAGGTGCGGATGCCCTCGCTCCACGCAGCGTCGACCGTCTCACGGGCCGCCTCGTCGTCGATCGGAACGTAGAGGTTGCCGAGTTGCGCGCCGCCGAGCGAGAGTGGCGTCAGATCGACCGAGGATCGGCGCTCACGACCACTCACATGGGTGTCCGTCATCGCCCAAGCCACCCGCCGTCGACGGGGAGGATCACCCCGTGAACGTAGTTCGCCGCCGCGGACGCGAGGAACACGAACGCTCCGGCGACGTCCTCCGGCGTCCCCCACCGTCCCGCTGGAATCCGCTCGAGGATCTGCCGCGACCGGGTCTCGTCCTCGCGGAGCTGACGGGTGTTGTCGGTGGCGATGTACCCCGGAGCGATGGCGTTGACGTTGACGCCGTGCGGCGCCCACTCGTTTGCAAGCGCTTTCGTGAGCTGCCCCACGCCGCCCTTGCTCGCCGCGTACCCGGGCACGGTGACCCCGCCCTGGAAGGAGAGCAGCGAGGCGACGAAGATGATCTTTCCCTCGCCGCGTTCGACCATCGCGCGCCCGAGCTCGCGCGCGAGCACGAACTGCGAAGAAAGGTTCACCTCGAGCACACGATCCCAGAGGTCGTCGGAATGCTCAGCTGCCGGCCGGCGCTCGATCGTCCCGGCGTTGAGGACGAGGATGTCGACAGGCGCGGCTCCTGTCAGCACCTTCTCGGTGAGCCTGAGGACAGCCTCCCGGTCGCCGAGGTCACAGCGGTGGGCGCTGAATCGACGGCCTCTGGCGGTGATCTCGGCTCCGACCTCGTCGCTCACGTCAAGCGAGCTGCTCACCCCGATCACATCCGCGCCTGCGCCGGCGAGCGCGAGCGCCGCCGCCTTGCCGATGCCACGACGGCACCCGGTGACGAGGGCCGTCTTCCCGTAGAGCGGGCGACTCACGACGTGCAGTCGACCAGCGTCTTGATCCCGCTCGCACCGGCCGCCATCTCGGCGAGAACGTCAGGCAGCCGTTCGAGAGGCTCGACGGCGCTGATCAAGCGCTCGAGGGGCAGCACCTCTGCTGCCAGCAGCTCGATTGCCCGCTCGAAATCCTCGGGCTCGTACACGCGTGCGCCGCGGAGCTGGAGCTCCTTCCAGAAGACGTCGAAAAGCCTGACGGGCTGAGGCTCCGGGTAGATGGCGACGACGACGATTCGGCCGCGGATGGAGGCCAGCTCGGTCATCGCCATTGCCCCGGCTGCTGAGCCGGAAACTTCAAAGACGACGTCCGCCCCGCCCGCAGCGGCGAGAGTGCCGAGAGCGGCAGAACCGACATCGCTACCGGGGTCGATCGTCTCGAAACCGAGCTCTCGCGCGAGCTCGAGGCGCTCGGGGCTGATCTCGCTCAGCAGGACCCGCGCTCCTTCCTCTCGGGCGACGAGGGCGATCAGTAGCCCAATTGGGCCCGCACCTATCACGACGACGGTATCGTCGGCGGTGACCTCGGCCCTCCGGACGTCGTGACAGGCGACGGCGAGCGGCTCGGTAAGCGCTGCCAGGCGTAGATCGACCGCGTCGGGTAGCTGATGGATCGTGAACGCCGGCACCGTCCACGATGTCTGGAACGCACCAGGCGTGTCGATGCCGAGGAACTTGAGGTTACGACTGATGTGGCTGAAACCCTTGTCGGCTGCGGTTTCGCCTCGAGCATCCAGGGGACGGACGACGACCCGGTCCCCAACGTTGACTCCGTCTACGTCCGGTCCGATCTCGGCGATCCTTCCCGACATTTCATGGCCGATGACCTGGGGCACACGCACCCGGTGATCCATGCCCCCGTGCGCGATGTGGATGTCCGTGCCGCAGATGCCGCAGTAGGCAACGTCGATGCGTACTTCCCCGGCCCCTGGAGGAACCTGTGGCGCGGCCCGTACGAAGAAGCTGCCCGAACCCTCGTAGTACACGCCTCTGCCGGTCGCTTCCACGTCTCGCTCCAGCCACTAGGAGTTGCAGGTCAACATGCTAAATCATAATATCATCGCATCAATTGCCCCTCCTCGACCTCTGCGCTCGAAACCGAAGCCCGCGCTGGGGCATCGGCTGCGGGTCTCGCGGCGCCCCTCCTCGCCGCGAGGCACGCGCTCCGCCACGGCAGTTACGGCGCCGGCCATCGCCTCGAGGGGCCTAGTGCCGACGGAGATCACCCTCTTCGCGATGCTCAAGCCCGGCCACGAAGAGGCGTACGACACGCTTCACGCCCGAGTTCCCGACGACCTGCTCGAGGCACACCGACGCGCCGGAATTCACGACTGGCGGATCTGGCGCAGCGGACTTCACGTCTTCCATCTCGTCGAGTGCGACGACTTCGACGCGGCCATCCACTATCTCGATCGCGACCCTGTCAACGAGCGTTGGCAGCAGCTCGTCGGCGATCTGGTCGATCACTTCGAGCAAACCGCCGGCGGAAGCTGGGAGCTGCCACTCGTGTGGCACATGCAGGAACAGGCGCGCCAGGGCGGATGCGACGGCGCCTGCAAGTCTGTGGCCTTGATCGAACCCGAAAGCGACGCGGATGAGTAGGGATCAGGACCCGAGCCTCCTCGGGCATCGGGTTATCCCCGTAGCGGTGATTGCGGATCTCGATGTTGTGGGGCCCCTCGCCGCTGCACAGGAGCGAGGCGGGCTTCCGATCGTCGAGGTCACCTTCAGAACGGATGCCGCGGCGGAAGCGATCCGGTTGTTCGCCGCAGAGAAAGGGATGCTGGTTGGAGCGGGCACCGTTGTCCGGCCCGAGCAGGTCGACGCGGCGGTTGAAGCCGGAGCACGGTTCGTGGTCACGCCTGGCCTCAGCGCCGAAGTCGTCGAGCGCTGCCGTCAGCTCGATGTTCCGTTGATCCCCGGCGTGGCGACGCCGACCGAGGTCATCGCCGCACTCGACGAGGGCCTCGAGTTGCTCAAGTTCTTTCCGGCCGAGGCGGCGGGCGGCGTCGACTACCTCCGTGCCCTGCAAGGCCCATTTCCACTTGTTCGTTGGATACCGACCGGCGGCGTGACGGCGAGTAACGCGACCTCCTACCTCAACCTACCCTCCGTCGCCGCCGTCGGTGGCAGCTGGATGGTGGCGCCATCGATGATCGCCGCCCGCGACTTTGATAGCATCGCCCGCCTGGCGCGCGAAGCCGTCACTCTCGGAGAAGGGGCAGTACCGTGAGCGCTCTCGCGATCCGCCCAGCCGAGGAATGCGCCTTCGACCTCGTTGCGCTCGGCGAGGTGATGCTCCGCTTCGATCCAAGCGAAGGGCGCATCCGAAACGCCCGCACGTTCCGCGTCTGGGAAGGAGGCGGCGAATACAACGTCGCTCGCGGCCTACGCCGCTGCTTCGGTATGCGCACAGCGGTCGTGACAGCCTTTGCCGACAGCGAGGTCGGCCGATTGCTCGAGGACTTCATCCTCCAGGGCGGCGTCGACACATCGCTGATTCGCTGGGTGCCGAGTGACGGGATCGGGGCCGACGTTCGCAACGGCCTCAACTTCACCGAGCGGGGGTTCGGGGTGCGAGGCGCCCTCGGGGTGTCCGATCGCGGTCACACGGCTGCGTCGCAGCTAAAGCCTGGCGACATCGACTGGGAGCATCTCTTCGGGACGCTCGGCGCACGGTGGTTCCATACCGGCGGCATCTTTGCCGCTCTCTCCGAGACGACGCCGCAGGTCGTGACCGAAGCCGTTTCCGCCGCCGCCCGCCACGGCGCCGTCGTGTCGTACGACCTCAACTACCGGCCGAGCCTGTGGAATCGGATCGGCGGGGTGGAGCGGGCGCAAGAAGTGAACCGTCGGCTCGGGCGTGACATCGACGTCATGATTGGAAATGAAGAAGATTTCACCGCCTGTCTCGGGTTCGCGGTGGAGGGCGTCGATGCCCGACTAAGCACGCTCGAGACCGGATCATTCCAGCGAATGATCGAGAAGGCAGTCCAAGAGTTTCCGAATTTCGCCGTCGTGGCAACGACGCTTCGTACCGTCACGAGCGCGACCGTCAACGACTGGTCGGCGATCGCCTGGTCACGAGACACCGGATTTGTCGAAGCGACCGCGCGACCGGGGCTCGAGATCCTGGACCGTGTCGGCGGAGGCGACAGCTTCGCCTCGGGCCTCATCTACGGAATGCTCGAGCATGGCGATTTGCAGCAGGCCGTCGAACTCGGCGCCGCGCACGGCGCTCTGGTGATGACCACCCCGGGCGACACCTCTTCAGCAACGCTTGCCGAGGTCGAAAAGCTCGCCCGGGGAGGGACCGCGCGCGTCCAGCGGTGACGAAGCTGGAACGCCCGCCGGCGACGCTCATGCATATCGACACAGATCGTGCGCCCGGCTCGCCGCATCGGCGCTTCAACCCTCTCACGGGGGAATGGGTTCTGGTTTCGCCGCAGCGCACCGACAGACCATGGCAAGGGCAGGTCGATACGCCCGCGTGGAATCAGCTGTCTCCTCATGACCCCTCCTGCTACCTCTGTCCCGGTAATCGCCGCAGCGGAGGTCAACGCAATCCCAGCTACACGGGCACGTACGTGTTCCCGAACGACTTCCCGGCGCTCGTCCCGGAAGGCGACGGCGAGTACGGAATCTGCCGGGTCATGTGCTATTCGCCACGCCACGATCTGGGCTTCGGCGAGCTCCCACTCGCGGCGCTGGAGAACGTCGTCGAGACATGGACCGAGCAGTACTCGGAGCTCGGCGCAGATCCTCGCATCGGCCATGTGCAGATCTTCGAAAACCGCGGCCAACAGATGGGCGCGAGCAATCCGCATCCGCACGGTCAGATCTGGGCGACCGAGCATGTCCCGACGATCGTCGCGCGAGAGCAAGAGAACCTGGAGCGGGCTCCGGTCCTTGCCGACTACGTGAAATCCGAACGGGATCGGATCGTCGTCGAGAACGAGCATTTCCTCGCAGTCGTGCCGTACTGGGCCAACTGGCCCTTCGAAACCCTGGTCATCGCTCGTCGACAGGCACCCTCTCTCACCGATCTCAAGGACGACGAACGCGAGGCTCTTTCGCCGTTGCTCAAGGAGCTGGTCATGCGGTACGACGGTTTGTTCGAAACGTCGTTCCCTTACTCGATGGGCATCCACCAAGCGCCGACGTCCGCTCGTTGGCGGCGCAACGGTTCTCATCTTCATTTCCACTTCTATCCGCCACTCTTGCGATCAGCGACGATCCGAAAGTTCATGGTCGGATACGAGCTTCTCGCCGAAGCGCAGCGCGACCTCAGTCCAGAAGAAGCCGCTGAGCGGCTTCGAGCGGTAAGGCTGTGATCGTCGCGAGGGCCCCAGGACGCGTGAATCTGATCGGGGAGCACACCGATTACAACGACGGCTTCGTCATGCCGATTGCCATCGATCGGGGAACGACCGTGACAGCAGTCTCGCGAAGAGATAGAACAGTCACGGTCGAGGCGCTTGAGCTTCGCGAGTCCGACCGGTTCGGCCTCGACAGGATCGAGGCAACCGGTTCATGGAGGGACTACGTCCGCGGTGTCGTCGGTGCGCTTTCCCTTGAGCACGGAGCGGATCTCCGAATTGAGAGTGATCTCCCCCGCGGCGCAGGACTTTCTTCCTCAGCTTCGCTGGAGATTGCGGTTGCCAGCGCACTCTCGGCCGCGCCGGCCCCAGAGCTTGCCCTCATGGCACAACGGGTGGAGAACGAGTTCGTCGGGGTCCAATGCGGGATCATGGACCAGCTGACGGTGGCAATCGCGAAGGCGAACCATGCTCTAGTCTTGGACTGCCGAGATCTGACAACGCGCTATGTGCCGATACCCGATGAGGTGGCGATCGTCGTATGCGACAGCCGAATGGAACGACGACTCGCGTCATCGGGCTACAACGAGCGACGGGCAGCCTGTCAGGAAGCAGCCCGGATGATGGGAGTGCGCTCGCTTCGAGATGCCTCACTGAGCCAGATCGAGAATCTGCCCTCTCCGCTACGTCAGCGAGCTCGCCACGTCGTCACGGAGAACGAGCGAACGCTTGCCTCGGCTGAGGCGCTCCTCGCAAACGATGTTGCCGCTCTGGGTGAGTTGATGAATGAATCGCACCGAAGCATGCGCGACGACTTCGAGATCGTCCCCTCTCAGCTCGACGCTCTCGCCGCCGTGGCCCGGGCTGTCCCAGGATGTCTCGGTGCCAGGCTGACCGGCGGCGGATTCGGCGGCGCGACCGTCAACCTTGTGTATCCCGACGCAGTCGAGGCCGTCCGGGCCAAAGCCGAGGCACTCGGAGCCGTCGTGTATCTCTGTCGCGCGGCACGGGGCGTAGAAGTCACGGGCCATTGATTGCGCTATGCACAACAAGGTCCAACCCTTCGTCTACGCACGACCGGGGTCGCGCGAGGCCTGTGCGATCCTCGATCGCGTCGTTACGAAGAGCGAGTAGCCGTTCACAGCCAGCATGTCCAGAACCTGCGCGACTCGTTTCGATGCTCGTCACCGACCGTAGATCCTGGACCTTCCTTCCGCCGCCAGCGGTTTCCGTCAGACTGGTGCCGTGACGACGGACGACGCCGAGGTTCGAGCTGATAACGGAGCTCAAGAAACGGGGGGACGTCTCGATGATCGTGATAGCGCACAACTACGTGCACGTCTTCGAGATGTGTGACCGGGTCAACCTCCTCCGCAACGGACGCATCGTGTTCGACAAGCCGACCAACGAGACCTCTGTTGCCGAATTGACGTCGATCGTGGCCGAGGAGTAACCGTGCGAAACACGCAGGCCGGCTAGATGGCCGTCGGCGGAGGACCCGGATCCAGAGGCAGCAACGTGACTGACGGAGAACCTTCCTCGGTCGACACGTATCCGTTCGGCCGGACGCCGGAGGGACAGATGGTGCACCGCGTCGTTCTCTCTCGACAGGACGGGCTCGAGGTTGCAGTCCTCACCTACGGCGCGACGCTGCAGTCGATCGTTCCCGCGCGTCGAGATGGCGCGGGACGGAGCGTCATCCTCGGTTTCGGGAGCATCGACGGTTACACGCGCACGACGCACCATTACCTCGGAGCGACCGTTGGCCGATACGCCAACCGCATCGCCCATGGCTCGCTCGTCATCGATGGCACGACCCACGGGCTATCTCGCAACGAGGGAGCGCATCATCTTCATGGAGGGCACGTCGGTTTCGACCGGAAGGTCTGGGAGATCCGACGCAGCGGCTGCGAGGGCGCGCCGAGCCTCGCCCTTGGCTACCACAGCGTCGACGGGGAAGAGGGATATCCGGGTGCCGTTGACGTCGAGGTCGAGTTCACGCTGGTGTGTGCGAACACGCTGCGGATCCGGTACCGAGCGAGTACGGACAGGAGGACGGTCGTCAATCTGACCAACCACGCCTTCTTCAACCTGGCCGGGGAAGGGTCAGGTGACATCCTCGATCACGAGTTGACGATCGACGCGGACTACTACACCCCGATCGACGAGGACCTGATTCCGACCGGGGCGATCGCGTCAGTCGAGGGGACACCATTCGACTTTCGAGCGCCGACGCTCATCGGTGAGCGGATCGGTGAATCGTTTGACCAGCTCAGGCTCGCCGGCGGCTACGACCACAACTACATTCTCCGCCGGAACGGCGGCGAGCAGCTCCGGCGAGCCGCCCTGCTCGCCCACCGAGGAACCGCGACCTCCGTTGAGATCTGGACCAGCGAGCCCGGTCTCCAGCTCTACACCGGGAACCGATTCGACGGAACACTGCGCGGTGCCGGCGGGCCGTCTACGGCTCCCACGCAGGCGTCGCCCTGGAGACGCAACACTTCCCGGATTCACCGAGTAACCCACAGTTCCCGGCCTCCGACCTCAGCCCCGGTGAGACCTACGAGTCGATCACCGAGCTGATCTTTTCAGGCCACCCGCGTGGAATCGGCCGGTGAGTTCGCCACGTCCACCCGCCACGACGAAGCCAGAAGCGCTCGGGCGCAGCCTGAGAGGGATCGTCGTCGGTCGCGCGAGACTCGCCTAACGAAACACAGCCGGAACATGCCGCGCGGTATTGGCGCGTCGGAGTTCGGTCACCGAGCCGGTTGGAGCGGCACGATAAGTCCTGGCCGGGGCAACGGCTAGCCGTTAGGGACAGCACCACCCGGCAAGTCCAGCGCGTCGCCTGGGCCAGAGTGCTCTCGCCCAAACCTCTGCCGGCCAGATGTTCCAACATGTTCCAACAGCATCCAGCGTCTCCGCATGAACACTGGGCTTGCCGCCAGAAACCACACATTTACGAGTGAAGTGCTCTACCAGCTGAGCTACGTCGGCGCGGCCTCGATAGTAGCTTCTTCGGCAACCGGGCGAGGATCCGCGAGCACCGGGGCGAGGGGGATCGTGACCCGCACCGTGAGGCCCGTGCCGCCGTCTCGGCCGACGTTCTCGACCGCCGCCGCGCCGCCGTGCGCCTGCGCGATTGCGGCTGCGATCGCGAGGCCGAGACCGGCTCCGCCTGCGTCGCGGGAGCGTGAGCTGTCGCCGCGGTAGAAGCGCTCGAATGCGTGCCCGAGCTGTGCGTCGGAGAGTCCCGGCCCGCTGTCGGCTACCTCGATCACGGCGTCGTTCTCCCGGGCGCAGCACCCGCACGGCCGCGGGAGAGCCGGGCGGCGTGTGCGCCCGAACGTTCGCGAGGAGGTTGTCGAGAATCTGGCGCAGGCGTTCGCGATCGCCGATCACCTCGACCGGATCCGGGATCACGACCTCGAACGTGCGGCCGGGATCGAGCATGCCGGCGGCATCGACCGCGTCGGCGGCAACGGCGCCGAGCTCGACCGGCTTGCGCTCGAGCGGCCGGCCCTGGTCGAGGCGGGCGAGGAGCAGCAGGTCGTCGACGAGCAAGCCCATCCGGCGTGACTCGCGCTGGATCCCGGTCATCGCTCGCTCGAGGTCGTCGGGCCGCTCTCGGGCGCCGCGGTCGAACAGCTCCGCGTAGGCGCGCACGGCGGCGAGTGGGGTGCGCAGCTCGTGCGACGCATCGGCGACGAACCGGCGCAACCGCTGCTCCGACGCAGTGCGCTCGTCGAAGGCCTCCTCGATCTGCCCGAGCATCGTGTTCAGCGCGCCGCCGAGCCGGCCGACCTCGGTCCGCGGATCGTCGTTCTCGACCCGCTGCGACAGGTCACCGCCGGCGATCGCCGCCGCGGTCAGCTCGATCCGGCCGAGTGGCCGCAGGCCGACGCGCACGAGCCAGAGCCCGAGCAGGAAGACCGCGGTGAGCACGGCGAGAGCGACCACGATCTCGACCATCAGCAGCTGATGGAGGGTGTCGCTGCGTCTCGTTCAGGGGTACTGCGACGACGAGCAGTTGACCGGTGGCAAGCGGTTTCGACCTGGACGCGGAAGTCGGTATCACCGTTCACCGCCTGAACCGTGATCGGATCACCGTCGGCCGCTGCGGCCGTGGCCTCCTTGGCCGAGAGATCTGGCTGCGGCAAGGGTGTGTCGCCCGGGCGCGTCCCGATCGCCGCCCAGCGCACGGTTCCGTTCGTGTCGACCCCGGCCACGTAGATGCCGGGGTTCGCCTCGCCGATCGCGTCGAGGCTGCCGGGCCCGCCGCGCCCGCGGTCGCTCGACCGTGCGCGAGATCGCCTCGGCCGCCCCCTGCGCCGTCCGGTCGACCCGGTCGACGAGGAACGAGTGCAGCGACGCGTAGGTCGCGATACCCGCGACGACGAGCCCGATCGCGGTGAGCGACACGAGCACCGCGAGCAGGCGCGCCCTGAGCGACACGGGCCGGCCTCTACGACTCGCGCAGCGCGTAGCCGACGAGCCGCACGGTCTGGATCAGCGGCGGGCCGAGCGGATCGAGCTTCTTGCGCAGGTAGCTGATGTACGTCTCGACGACGTTCGCGTCGCCCCCGAAGTCGTAGTGCCAGACGTTGTCGAGGATCTGCCGCTTCGTCAGCACGCGCCGCGGGTTCAGCATCAGGAACCGCAGCAGCTCGAACTCGGTGCGCGTCAACTCGATCGGCTCGTCGCCGCGACGCACCTCGCGCGTCTCCTCGTCGAGGGTCAGATCGGCGAAGCGCATCGAACCGTCGGCATCGGCGTCGCCGCGGGTGCGGCGGAGCACCGACTGCACCCGCGCCACGATCTCGGCAAGGCTGAACGGCTTCGTCACGTAGTCGTCGGCAAGCGCGAGGCCGGCGACCTTGTCCTCGGTCGCGTCCTTCGCGGTCAGGAAGATCACAGGGACGCTGGTGGTTACCGTCGCGCAGGCGCCGAGCGATGGCGAAGCCGTCGAGGTCGGGGAGCATCACGTCGAGGACGATCAGATCGGGGCGGAACGCGTCGATCGCCTGCTCGGCCGCGCGGCCCGCTCCCACCTCCATCGTCTCGTATCCCTCGTAGCGCAGGGCTGTCGCCACGGCGTCCGTGATCGACGGCTCGTCGTCGACCACGAGCACGCGGGTGGAGCTCTGCGAGACGGTTGCAACCTCTGCCATAGACCCAAGAGTGCCAGCGGTTCCTGTGAGTCGCCTGAGAGCGGGCTGTGCGGGTCGAAGGAATCAGAGCGATGAACCGCGGCTCAGCGCGCGACGGCGTCCGCCTCCAGGCGCTCGATCAGAACACCGATCGCCCGCAGCGCCTCGCGGTGCGGCGCCTCCGCCTCGTCGACTCCTCCGAGGAGCTCCACCTCGATGCCCTGGAAGATGTTGCCGGTGAGGGTCGCGATGCCGCGCGCCGAGAGCGGCAGCTCGAGGCCGTGCTCGGCGATCCAGTCGGCGACGAGCGCCTCGATCAGGTCACGCCATCCCTTCGTCGCGACCCGCCACCGCTCGCCGAGCTCGGGCTCGGAAAGCCCCGCCGCCCAGAGCTCCCAGAGGACACGGACGTAGCCCGAGTCGAGGTCGTCGTCGAGCGCAGCGCACGCAGCACGCCATTTCTCCGCGAGCGGCACGGGGGCCGAGAACAGGCTGCGCTGACGCTCGAGCAGCCGCTCGTTCTCGCGTTCGAGCACGGCCACGAGGAGCTGCTGGCGGCTGCCGAAGTGGTAGTGGACCAGCGACAGCCGGGTCTCGGCGTGCTCCGCGACGGCTCGCGTCGTCGTCGCGGCGTAGCCGTCCTCGCGCAGCACCTCGAGCGCTGCATCCAGGATCCGCAACCGGGTCGCATCCCCTCGCGCAACTCTCCCGTCCGGCTCGCTTGACACGGCGCCACCCTAGCATCTATCTTGTTAGGTCGAACGACCAATATTCTAGCAAGGAGGAGCAGATGCCGCTCGTCAATGTCAAGCTGATCGAAGGCGTCTTCGACGACGCCCAGAAGCGCGAGATGATCGAGAAACTGACCGACACGATGGTCGAGATCGAGGGTGAGAACATGCGGGGCGTGACGTGGGTCGTCGTCGAAGAGGTGAAGAGCGGTGACTGGGGCATCGGCGGACAGTCGCTCACGACCGCCGACGTGCACGCACTCGCCGCGGGAGTGCCCGCCTAGTGACTGCGACCGCGGACACCGCCGAGCTCGGCACGCCGACCTCGACTCGCGGGCGATCCTGCCGACCGAGAGCGGCTTCGCCGAGCTCGACGGTGTTCGCATCGCCTACGACGTCTACGGGGCGGGCAGCCAGACGATCCTGCTGTTCGCGCCGTGGGCGATCGTCTACTCGCGCTACTGGAAGCTGCAGGTCCCGTATCTCGCACGCCACTTCCGCGTCGATCACCTTCGATCCGCGCGGGAACGGCCGCTCGGACCGCCCTGAGCGCGCCGACCAGTACGGGCCCCGCGTCACTGCCGCGCATGCGCTGGCGGTTCTCGACGCGACCGCGACGGCCGAGTGCGTTCTGGTCACCCACTGCGGCTCGGCCGCGGCGGCTCTCCTCGTCGCTGCTCACCACCCGGATCGAGATTCGCGGCGCCCTCTTCATGTCGCCCGCGCTGCCGCTGACGCCACCGCTCCCCGAGCGCGTGTTCTCGTTCGACGACCCCCTCGACACCGACGAGGGCTGGGCCAAGGCCAACCGCCACTACTGGGAGCGAGACTTCCGCGGCTACGTGGACTTCTTCTTCGACCGCTGCTTCCCGGAGCCGCATTCGACGAAGCAGATCGAGGACTCCGTCGGCTGGGCGCTCGAGACGACGCCGGAGACGTTGGCTCTGACCCTCGATGCGCCCGGGCTGCCCATGGAGGAGATCACCGAGCTCCTCGGCTCGTTGCGGTGCCCGCTCGTCGTGACCCAGGGCGACGAGGATCACCTCATCCCCCCTGACCGTGGCGCCGCGTTCGCCGCGGCAACCGGCGCAGAGCTCGTCTCACTCGAGCGGTGTCGGGCATTGCCCGAACGCTCGCCACCCGGTGCCGTTCAACCTGCTGGTCCGCGAGTTCACGGAGCGCGCCTACGGGCGGCCGCCGCAGAGGGCACCGTGGACGCGCGCCGTGCGCCGGAAGCGCCGTGCCCTCTTCGTCTCGTCCCCGATCGGTCTCGGCCATGTCTGGCGCGACGTGGCGATCGCCAGAGAGCTGCGGCGGCTGGAGCCCGACCTCGAGATCGACTGGCTCGCCCAGGACCCTGTCACCCGTGTGCTCGACTCGTGCGGCGAGCGAATCCATCCCGCGAGTCGGCACCTCGCGAGCGAGTCGCGCCACATGACGGCCGAGTCGCACGGACATGCGCTGCCGTGCTTCCAGGCCTGGCGGCGCCTGGACGAGATCCTGCTCGCGAATTTCATGGTCTTCCACGACGTCGTCGCCGACGACCCCTACGACCTCTGGGTCGGTGACGAGGCGTGGGAGCTCGACTACTACCTCCACGAAAACCCCGAGCTGAAGACGGCGCCGTACTCCTTCCTGACCGATTTCGTGGGCTGGCTGCCGATGCCCGAGGGCGGCGACGAGGAAGCCCGCCTGACCCGCGACTACAACGCCGAGATGATCGAGCAGATCGCACGATTCCCGTACGTCCGCGACCGGGCGATCTTCGTGGGCTCGCCCGACGACATCATCCCGCGCGACTTCGGGGCCGGGCTGCCCGAGATCAGGCCGTGGGTCGAGGAGCACTTCGACTTCTCCGGGTACGTCCTCGCGCCCGGAGCCGGCCGACCCGTCGACCGGGCGGGACGCCGCGCAGAGCTCGGCTACCGCGACGGCGAGAAGGTGTGCGTCGTCACGGTTGGCGGCTCGGGCGTCGGCACCGATCTCCTGCACCGGATCGTCGCCGGGTTCCCGGAGGCACGACAACGGACGCCCGAGCTTCGCATGGAGGTCGTATGCGGCCCGCGCATCGACCCGGCCTCACTGCCCACGTACGAAGGCCTCGAGGCGCACGGCTACGTGGACGACCTGCCGCAACGGCTGGCAGCCTGCGACACGGCGATCGTCCAGGGGGGTCTGACCACCTGCATGGAGCTGACCGCGGCCGGCACGCCTTTCCTCTACGTCCCGCTCGAGGGCCACTTCGAGCAGAACCTCCACGTCCGCCACCGGCTCGACCGCTACGGGGCCGGCAAGGCGCTCGCGTACGACGAACTGTCACCCGAGCGCGTCGGCGCCGAGATCACTGCCGCGCTGGACGAGGGAGCGGAGCGCCCACTCGACGTCGAGGCCGACGGCGCCGAGCGGGCGGCCAGCCTGATCGCGGAACTGCTGTAGTGGTCGCCCGCTAGATGAAGGCCCGCCGGAGCTGCACGAAGAGCGCATCGAGCCAGAGAGCGCTGTTCACGTTGAACTCCTCGGCCGAGCGCCACGATTCCCGCACGAGTGCAGCCGCACGTTCGGGGCCGCGTCCGAGGTCGCGCGCCACGTCTGCCCGGAGGTCGTCGAGCCGATCGGCGTGCGCGACGGCACTCTCGGCGCCACTCGCGACCACGAGCAGGTCGCGGTACCACGCAGCGAGCTCGTCGAGCTGGGCGAGCATCTCCTCCCGCTCTGCCCCACGCTGGACGCGCTTGATCCGCTGCTCGGCATCACGCGGAGTCAGGTCGAGGCCGGCAACGACCGCCTCCTCGCTCTCCTTCGCCATCGCTCCGCTCAGGCCCACCGCGTCGAGGAGCGCGCGGGACGCCTGCGACGACTGAAAGGTATCGTCGAGGTAGGGGCCGCGGGCAGCCTCGATGAGCGCGGCCCGTCGCTCACGCACGGCCGGGTCGACGAGGCGGCGGGCACGGTCGAGCCGTCCGGCTGCGACGCGCGCGATCGCGGTTGCCTCTGCATCGCCGATTACGGGATCGCGTGCCGTCAGCCACTCCCGCACGGCGGACTCGGAGAGCCGGCGAAACGGCACGAGCTGGCACCGCGAGCGAACCGTCTCCGGAATCGGTCCGAGCTGGTCGGCGACGAGAACGATCGTCGCGTACTCGGGGGGCTCCTCGAGATCCTTGAGCAGCGCGTCGGCAGCATCCGCGTTGAGAGCGTGCGCACCGAGGAGCAGGTAGACGCGGCGGTCGGCCTCGAACGGACGGAGGTGAAGATCGTGGTGGAGCTCGCGGATCGCGTCGATCCGGATCATCTCGCCGAGCGGTTCGACCACGCGAAGGTCTGGGTGTGAGCGCTCGGCGACCCGACGGGCATCCCCGAGCAGCGCTCCGGCGAACGCGAAGGCGGAATCGGACTTGCCGACTCCCGGCGGGCCGTGGAAGAGAAAGGCGTGAGCCTCGCCTTCGCCAAGAGCGGCGTTCAGCAGTCGCTTCGCCTCGTGCTGCTCAGGAATCGCTGCGAAGGGCTCCATAGATCTCCTCGCCGATCGCCTCGGGCTCTCCCGTCCCGTCGACGACCAGATACCGCGACGGGAAGCGGTGCGCGAGCTCGCGGTACCCCGCCGCGATGCGGCCGCGGAAGCCGTCGTCCTCCCGCTCGATCCGGTCGAGCTCGCTCCCCATCCGCGTGCCGGCCGCATCGACGTCGATCTCGAGCAGGATCGTCCGGTCGGGCATCAGCCCGCCGACCGCGGCGAGGTTGAGGTCGAGGACCCGCTCGAGCCCGAGGCCGCGCGCGATGCCCTGGTAGGCGACCGAGGAGTCGACGTACCTGTCGCAGATCACGGTCGCGCCCCGCTCGAGCGCGGGCCGGATCACCTGCTCGACGTGTTGGGCCCTCGCCGCCGCGTAGAGCGCGGCTTCGGCCCACGGAGCGACCTCGCCGCCGTGGAGCACGAGCGTGCGGATCTCCTCGCCGAGGGGCGTGCCGCCCGGCTCGCGCGTCGACACGACCTCGACCCCCTCGGCCTCGAGCCGGGCGCCGAGTAGCCGCGCCTGCGTGGTCTTTCCGGAGCCGTCGAGGCCCTCCAGGGTCACGAACATCTGCCGATAGATTACGGCGATGGCGGTCATCGTCACCGGCGGTGCCGGCTTCATCGGTTCGCACGTGGTCGACGCGCTCGTGGCGCGGGGCGACGAGGTGCACGTGGTGGACGATCTCTCGAAGGGCGCGCGCGCCAACGTCCCGGCCGAGGCCACCCTGCACGTGCACGACATCCGGGAGCCACTCGACGCGATCGCGCGGACCACCGGGGCACGAGCGTTCGTCCATCTCGCCGCGCAGGCCGACGTGCGCGTGTCCGTCGAGGAGCCGGATCGGGACGCCGCGATCAACGTCGTCGGCACCGTGAACGTGCTCGAGGCAGCCCGCCAGGTCGGAGCGCGCGTCGTTTTCGCGTCGACCGGCGGCGCGATCTACGGCGAGTGCGCACGACCGGCGCGCGAGGACGACCCCTGTTTGCCGCTGTCGCCGTACGGCGCCGCCAAGCTCGCCGGGGAGGGATACCTCGCCTCCTTCGCGCGCCTCTACGGCACGCCCCACATCGCTCTGCGCTTCGGCAACGTGTACGGCCCGCGCCAGGACCCCCATGGTGAGGCCGGCGTCGTCGCGATCTTCCTCGGGCGCCTCCTCGAGGGTGCGCCCTGCCGGATCTTCGGCGACGGCAGCCAGAGCCGGGATTACGTCTACGTCGGAGACGTCGCGCGGGCGACGCTCTCGGCGCTCGACGACGAGATCGACGGTGTCGTCAACATCGGTACCGGCACAGCGACGTCGGTGCTCGAGCTGTTCGCGATCTGCCGCTCGGTCGCAGGCTCGGACGTGGAGGCCGTTCACGAGCCTGCGCGACCCGGAGAGCTGGCACGGAGCGTGCTCGACGTCGAGCATGCAGCCGCGGTGCTGGGATTTCGCTCCGCTACGACGCTGAAGGACGGGGTGGCCGCGACGTGGGAGTTCGTGAGCCGAGCCTGATGCAGGAAGGAAGCTGAGCTCCGCGCGCGAACCAACGTCGCGTGGACGTCTCGCTTCACCACGACGAGCAGCTGATCCGGCCGTGGCGCACGGCAGCCTTCGTGGCCGCGTCGGTAGCGGCTGTCGAGCTCATCGTGCTGGTCGTCGTCGGAGGCGCCCTGATCGCCAGGCCGGCCGCCGGATCGACGGGGAAGCCCGCGGCGAAGGCGGCGTCGGCGAGTGCTCATGCGAAGACCACGCCCACGAAGGAGCGCGCGGCTGCTGTCGCACACCTCAGCCGCGGAAAGGTCACCGTGCTCGTGCTGAACGGCAACGGACGCCAGGGCGCCGCCGCCTCGACGGCCGCCCGGGTCTCGCGGCGCGGCTATCGCATCGGTGGCGTCGCGAACGCTCCCCGGACCGACTTCACCCGCAGCCTCGTCATGTACCGACGCGGCTTCGAGGGAGAGGGCAAGCGCCTGGCGAACGATCTCGGGATCCGCATCGTCGGGCCACTCGACGGCCTCCGGGCCTCGCAACTGCACGGCGCCCACACGGTCGTCGTCGTCGGCGCCTGATTGACGCCACGGCCTCGGCTCGACGGGACATCGAGGCGCGCTTACGCGCCTCGTACGGAGGCGCGCCTCGCCCGCGTGTGGGGACGACGCCGGCGGCAGATCGACCCCGCGCTACCTCCCGCAGGCAGGATTCTCGGGATCGTTGACCGCCGCCTTCGCGCGGTCGAACGCGCTGTCGGGTGAGAACAGGCTGCTCCTCGGATCGAGCGTGTACGCCGCGTTGAGCGCGTAGTACGCCCCGCAGAGATCGCCTCGGATGTAGCGGAAGACGCCGAGCTGGTACCACGTCGCCGGGTTCTCGGGCTGGAGACGGGTCGCCTGGGCGTAGAACTCGTCCGCGGCGCGCGGGTCACCCGCGAGCTCCGCGATCGTCGCTCGGGCGTAGAGGGGCTCGGGAGAGAGCGGGTTGAGCCCCTGGGCGCGCCGCGCCAAGGCAGCGGCTCCCTCGAGGTCTCGGTCGTCCGCCTTCCCGAGCGACGACTCGACGGCGCGTGTGGACAGGGCGGGCGCGACCACGACCGACATCAGCGAGAGCGCGCCGACGACCGCGCAGGCTGCGAACAGCACGCCCCGCGGCGGCGTCGCGAGCGGCCTGCCGGCGGCCAGCAGGCCCGCCGCCACGAGCACGGTCGGCGCGGAGACGGCCAGGAAGTCCAGGTCGTAGTCGACGAGTGCGTGCAGCCCGTAGGCCAGCGGGAGCGCGACGAGCGCAACCGCCGCGGCGCGCTCGTCCGACTCGAGCCGGGCGAGGGTGCCGCGGATTCCGAGCAACAGGCCGCCGACGAGCACCAGCCCGAGCAGCAAGCCGGGGAGGCCGGTGTCGGAGAGAAGCTGGAGTGGCACGCTGTGGGGCTCGGTCACGTTCCGGGCGTCGGCTCGAACGCGCTTGCGCGCGATCTCGAAGGTGTGCGCACCGGTGCCTCCGGCGGGGTTGTCCACGAAGATCTGCCATGCCTCGCCCCACCAGGCGGTGCGGTTGTTCGTCTCGAGGCTGCCGAGCCGGCCCGGATCGTTGACCACCTCACCGGAGCCGCCGACCTGGTCGGTCGCCCACGTGAACGGGTTGCCCACACTCAGGACGAGGCCGGAGAGCCCCACGACGACGACGAGCACGATCGCGCCGGCGAGGCCGCGCACGACCCCGCGGCGGTGGTTGGCGGCGAGCCGCGACACGGGCACCTTTGCGACGAGGACCAGCACCACCACAGCGCCTACCACTGCGAGGGCACCGAAGACCGCGCCGTCGGAGACGCGGTCGGCGCGAGCGCCGCCGTCCTCGACGAGTGCGGGACGGGTGAACGCCCACCCGGCCACGACGAGCGCCGGGGTCAGCGAGAGCACGCCGAGGAGGGCGGCCTCGACCCGGTTCTTCGACTGCCAGAGCACGAAGGAGACCACGACGAGTGCTGCGATGAGGCCGGCGCGCGACTGCGTCAACAGCACGACGAGCCCGGCGGCATACAGGAGCAGGGCCCCCGCGGGTCGGGCGAAGCGGACAGCGGCGCCGCCCAGCGAGGCGACGAGCCAGAGACCGAGGCCGAAGGCGGCATCGGCGAGGAGCGCGAGCGCATTCCAGTAGCCGATCGAGCCCTTCAACCGGGCAACCCGCCCGGCGTCGTCCGGCCCGATGGCTGGAATCGCCTTCCCCAGGAGAGCCCAGACGAGAACGGCCCCGATCGCGGCGGCCAACAGCAGGGCCAGCGAACGCAACGGGCTCACGGGAAGCGCGCCGGCCGCGAGCCCGACGACACCGAAGGCGAGCAGGACGATCCCCTTGGCGAGCGCGTCCCACGACCGATCTCCGGCGATCGACCACCACACGCTCAGGCCGATCCAGGCGACCAGCCCGATCGCCGCCGCAGCCGCGGTGATGCCGTGCCGGTCGAGGCTCGGCAAGCCGACCGAGGCGCGAGACCAGCCGACGAGCACGAGCGTCGCGAGCGCGATCGCGACGACTGCCGAGCGCGGTCGTCGCGCCCGTCCCCGAAGCGCCACCTGCGAAGAACGCCCAACCGATCAAGACGACGACCCCACCGAGAATGGCTGCTGCGAGACGGGGTCTCATCGCGCGTGCTGGCGCGTCCATGGCGGGCCACGCTAGCACCCGTTGGGTCGGTTCCCGCGCGCCAAGACTTACAATTCATTTACCCTCCCCACACCACGGCTCTCAACGCCAGCCGGGAGACTTGCGAGACTGTCGGGCATCCCGCATGCCTGGCTGTACCCGCCGACAACGTGCATCGATCCCCCGTCATCCCTCGTGCTCTGCGCCTCGGCCTTGCCGTGGTCGCAGTCGTGATGGTCGCGGCGAGCATGTCGGCGACCGCTTTCGCAAAGCAGAAGTCGTGCGCCGAGCAGATCGTCGGAGACTGGTTCGACGACGGGCGCGTCAGCAAGATCTATCCGCTCAAGTGCTACACCCTCGCGATCGCAAGCCTTCCGCCCGACGTTCTCGACTACTCGAACGCGAAGGAAGAGATCGCACGTGCGCTCGCCTTCGCGAAGCAGGGCAAGCCGGATCCGGGCGGCGAGGATCCGACCCCGGCAGCGACGGGAACCGACCCGACCGACACGGCCTCGACGAGCACGGACACCGTCCGATCCGTCGAAGACGAGCTCGACATCGACCGATCCGACGGCGACCGGCACAGACACGACCGACGGCCAGCGGACGGACACCTCGGGGCCCTCGTCGGTCCCGATTCCGCTGCTCGTGCTCGGCGGGCTCGCCGTTCTCCTCGTCGCGGCCGGGTCTGCCGGCTATCTCCGCCGCCGGATGAACGGCTCGGACGGCGACGGTGACGGCACGCCTCCCGCCGCCGCCTGACGACCGCGGGGCGGTAGAATAGCCGGACGGTAGCACTCGCTCTTTTCCTGCAAATTGCATGAAAAAAGTGGCGTGACACCGCCAGATCCCGAGGTCGTGGGTGCCGTCCGATCCACCTCCTAGCATCCCGAATCCCTCCCAGCGCACACCGCGGGACGGAGGACCACTCTTTTTCTGACCGACGGACGGCCGGGAGGCAGGCATGGCAACCACCAAGGCAGTGACGACGACGGCGACCCCAGCCGCGGCGACGGACGACTACGTCAACTCGGTGCTCGACGAGGGTGCGAGCGTCACCCCGCAGCGGCTCTTCACCATCCCCGGCCGCGACCCGTTCGACGAGATCGAGTGGGAGTCACGCCATGCTCTGATCCCGGGCAAGGACGGTCCGGCGTTCGACCAGAAGGACGTCGAATTCCCGCGCTTCTGGTCGCAGACGGCCACGAACATCGTGGCGCAGAAGTACTTCCGCGGTCGCATGAGCTCACCGGAGCGCGAGCGCTCGGTCAAGCAGATGGTGGGCCGGGTCGTCGACACGATCGGCGGCTGGGGCCGTCAGGGTGGCTATTTCGCCACTGCTGAGGAGGCCGAGACCTTCGAGGCCGAGCTGAAGGCGATCCTCGTCAACCAGATCGCGTCCTTCAACTCACCTGTCTGGTTCAACGTGGGCTTCGAGGAGAAGCCCCAGTGCTCGGCCTGCTTCATCCTCTCGATCGAGGACTCGATGGACTCGATTCTCGACTGGATCCGGCGCGAGGGTGTCATCTTCCGCGGGGGCTCGGGCTCTGGCCTCAACCTCTCGCGCCTGCGCTCCTCCCAGGAGCAGCTCTCGAAGGGCGGCTACGCCTCGGGGCCGGTCTCGTTCATGCGTGGCGCCGACGCGTCTGCCGGCACGATCAAGTCGGGCGGCAAGACGCGCCGGGCGGCCAAGATGGTCGTGCTCGACATCGATCATCCCGACGTCGACGAGTTCATCTGGTGCAAGGCGAAGGAAGAGCGCAAGGCTCGCGTGCTCGAGCAGGCGGGCTACGACATGTCACTCGACTCGCCCGACTGGGGCTCGGTCCAGTACCAGAACGCGAACAACTCCGTCCGCGTCACGGACGCGTTCATGGAGGCGGTCGTCGAGGGCAAGGAGTGGAACCTCACCGCCCGCACCGACGGCTCGGTCATCAGCACGGTCGATGCCCGCGCCCTCCTGAAGGACATCGCCGAGGCCTCGTGGCAGTGCGCCGATCCCGGCGTGCAGTACGACACGACGATCAACCAGTGGCACACGAGCCCGAACACCGGCCGCATCAACGCGTCCAACCCGTGCTCCGAGTACATGCACATCGACGACTCCGCCTGCAATCTCTCCTCGTTGAACCTGATGAAGTTCCGCAAGGAAGACGGCGAGTTCGACGTGACGACGTTCGAGCACGCGGTCGACGTGATGTTCCTCGCGCAGGAGATCATCGTCGGCTACTCGTCCTATCCGACCCCGGAGATCGGGCGTAACGCGCTGAAGTTCCGCCAGCTCGGGCTCGGCTACGCGAACCTCGGTGCCCTCCTGATGGCCCGCGGCCTCCCGTACGACTCGGACGAGGGTCGCGCGTATGCAGCTGCGATCACCGCGATCATGACGGGGCGCGCGTATCGGAAGTCGGCACAGATCGCCGCCCGGATGGGAGCCCACGCAGGGTACGCGGAGAACGCCGCGGCGATGCTCGGCGTGATCTCGAAGCACCGCGCCGCCGTCGGGAACATCCAGCACACCGACTCGGTGCCGGCCGACATGCTCTCGGCCGCGCGCAAGGCCTGGGACGACGCGCTCGACCTCGGCGAGGTGGCCGGCTTCCGCAACGCGCAGGCGACCGTGCTCGCACCCACAGGGACGATCAGCTTCATGATGGATTGCGACACGACGGGTGTGGAGCCCGACTTCTCGCTCGTGAAGTCGAAGAAGCTGGTGGGCGGCGGCGAGCTGACGATCGTCAACAAGACGGTGCCGATGGCACTCGGCGAGCTCGGGTACGCGACGCGAGAGGTCGAGGAGATCGTCGCCTACATCGACGAGCGCGGCAGCGTGATCGGCGCGCCGCACCTCAAGAACGAGCACTACCCCGTGTTCGACTGCGCCATCGGCGAGCGGGCGATCCACTACATGGGGCACGTGAAGATGATGGGCGCGGTGCAGCCGTTCATCTCGGGCGCGATCTCGAAGACGGTCAACCTCCCCGAGCAGACGTCGGTCGACGAGGTGGCACAGCTTCTCATCGAGGCGTGGCAGCTCGGCGTCAAGGCGATCGCGATCTACCGCGACAACTGCAAGGTCGCCCAACCTCTGTCGGGCTCGAAGGACAGCTCGGAGGAGGGGCGGATCGCGCAGATCCACGCGCTCGGCGGCGTCGTCGCAGCTCCGAAGCGGCGGCGGCTGCCGGACGACCGCACCGAGGTCGGTCGCAAGTTCAAGGTCGGCGAGTACGAGGGGTACATTCACGTCGGCCTGTTCGAGGACGGCACCCCAGGAGACATCTTCGTGGACATCGCGAAGGAGGGTACGACGCTTGCCGGCCTCATGAACTCGTTCATGATCTCGGTCTCGCTCGGGCTCCAGTACGGCGTGCCGCTCGAGGTGTACGTGTCGAAGTTCAGCCACATGCGGTTCGAGCCGAGCGGGATGACGAACGACGCCGATATTCGCATCGCGAAGTCGATCGTCGACTACATCTTCCGCTGGATGGGCAAGAAGTTCCTCACTGCCGACCAGCAGGAGGAGGCCGGCATCCTCACACCCGAAGTGAAGGCCCGCCTCGCTGCGGCCTACGCCGCCGGTGAGGCTGCCGCGCCGTCCGCGGCCGAGGCTGCGCCACCCGGTCAGACGGCGCTCTTCAACAGCTGGGAGGACGCGGTCGAGTGCTCGAAGTGCGGCGGCCGGATGGTGCGAACCGGCAGCTGTTACACGTGCCGCGACTGCGGCACGAACACCGGCTGCTCGTGAACTGAACTGATCTGGTGGCGTGCATCGCGTCGTCGGCGATGCACGCCACCAGATGTCCGTGCGTCACGCGTCTGGCCGACCCATGCGTCGATCGCTCGCCGTGACTGCAACGGAACCGCATTCGGCGCGCGCTACCCCCGGTCTGGCTGTGACATCCTTGGGGATGGCCATGGCCTCGATTCCGCTCACGCCGGTTGACGCCGTCCGGATCACGATCCTGATGGACAACGTGTCCGACCCGCTGCTCTTCCCGACAGAGCACGTGGAGCGCACGACCTGGTTTCACCACCTCGCGAGGCCACGCGTCGCCTCCGCTGTAACCGACGACGGTTTGCCCGATGCCCTGATCGCCCAGCCTGGCTTCTCGGCTCTGGTTCGCGTCACGACCGGCGGTCGGGAGCGGACGATCCTCTTCGATGCGGGCGTTACACCTGCGGGTGTCGTCGAGAACATGCGCAGGCTCGAGATCCTGCCGCGAGCTATCGAGACGATCGTGCTCAGCCACGGTCACTGGGATCACGTCGCCGGGATGGAAGGAATCGCGAAGGAGCTTGGACCCAGGAACCTTCCAGTGCTCATCCATCCCGACTTCTGGCGCCGCCGGCGAATCGCCATCCCCGGCATCGAGCCGGCCGCGTTGCCCTCGACCAGCCGCTCGGCCCTCGAAGGCCTGGGCTTCGAGATCGTCGAGGACGCGCAACCGTCGTTCCTGCTCGACGGGTCGGTGCTCGTCACGGGCGAGGTCGATCGCACGACGCCGTTCGAGACCGGCTTCATGGGACACCAGGCGCACGTCCACGGCAGCTGGGAGCCCGATCCGCTGATCCTGGACGACCAGGCGATCGTGATGCGCCTCGCAGGTCGCGGCCTGGTGGTTCTGACCGGCTGTGGCCACGCCGGGATCGTCAATGTGGTGAAGCACGCGCAGCGGCTCACCGGCGAGACGGCCGTCGCAGCGGTGATGGGCGGGTTCCATCTCAGCGGCCCGATGTTCGAGCCCGTCATCGAGCCGACGGTCGCCGCCTTCGACGCGCTCCAGCCCGAGCTCCTGATGCCGGCGCATTGCACCGGCTGGAAAGCAGTGCACCGCCTCGCGCATCGTTTCCCGGAAGCGTTCGTCCAGAGCGCCGTCGGGACGACGATCACGCTCTGAGTCGTCGCCGAGCCCACCGTGTCGGTTCCGGTTACACAGCCGGCACTGGAGGCCTTTTCGAGAGCGCCCGGAGCTTGGTCGTGAGCCGATCGCGATCTGCCGTGGAGCGCGTTGCGCGCCCCCCGGAGCTCTGCCATCCGACCTCTACGGGCCGGAACAGACCTTAAGGATTTCGTGAAGACATCCAACCCGTGCCGAGGACGGCCGTCTGTTGCTGCATGAGCAACGAAGAGCCGACCGGCACGGACGACGTCGTGTACCTGCTCGCAGAGCTTCAGTCCGCGCCGCAGGGATCCGTGCACGAGATCGGCTCACGGGCACGCGTCCTCGAGGTCGACGGCGAACGGCTGACGCTCGCTGTCGGAAGCAGCCGAGGCGAGGACGTCGTCACGTGCCCGAGCAGCCTGGTCGCTCACCGCAGGAGATCGTTCGCCTCCCGGCGACACCTGCGCGCGAACGGCCCCGCAGCCGCCTGAGCACCGGCCTTCCAACGGAGCCCTGACCGCTTCCCCCGGCGGTCAGGGCTCCGACTCGATCCCCTTCGCCCGAAGCTCAGCCAGGGCGCGCTCGCTCTTGCCGAGCTCGAGCCCCATCGCCGCGCAGAACCGGCCGCTGTCTTCGTGAACTGCACCTCGTCGTACTGCACGATCTGCACGAGGTTGCCCCATGGATCGCGAAAGTCGAGGCCACGGCCGGGCAGGATCTCCACGCCGGCGCTCTCGAGAGCCTGCCGGGTGCCCTCCTTGTCGTCGACCACGAGCCCGAAGTGCCGGTGCGTATCGGACTCCGCGACGCGACTCCGGGAGAGCGCGAGGAACTGATCGCCCATGTCGATGAACGCCATCTGCGACGAACGGCCGCGAAGCGTCAGATCGAAGAACTGACCGTAGAACGCGAGCGCCTCGTCGATATCGCCCACCTCGAGCGCGACGTGGTTGATGCCCACGAGTCGTGGTCGCTCCATACGCCACGCTACCCGGCGCCGCCGTCCTCGAGCAAGAGACGCGCACGTGCTATACTTTAGTTGTGTACTCAACCTTTTGGAGATCCGGCGCAACCATGGAACTCGGCCTCTACACCTTCGCAGAGCTCACGCCCGACCCCGCTACCGGGCGGACGATCTCGCCCGCCCACCGGCTGCGGAATCTGATCGAGGAGGCGACGCTCGCCGACGAGGTCGGGCTCGACGTCTTCGGCGATCGGCGAGCACCACCGGCCCGACTTCGCCGTCTCGGCCCCGGCGATCGCCCTCGCGGCGGTTGCCGCAGCGCACCGAGCGCATCAGGCTGACGAGCGCTGTCAGCGTGCTCAGCTCGGACGATCCCGTGCGGGTGTTCCAGCAGTTCTCGACCCTCGACCTGCTCTCGGACGGCCGCGCCGAGATCATGGCCGGCCGCGGCTCGTTCATCGAATCGTTCCCACTCTTCGGCTACGACCTCGCCGACTACGACGAGCTCTTCGCCGAGAAGCTCGACCTCCTCCTGCGCCTGCGCGACGACCGAGCGGGTCACGTGGGCCGGCCGCCACCGCGCGCCCCTCGACGGCCTCGGCGTCTACCCGCGCCCTGTCCAGGAGCCTGCTCCCCGTCTGGGTCGCGGTCGGCGGCAATCCCGCCTCGGCCGCGCGCGCGGGCGCGCTCGGCCTCCCGATGGCGCTCGCCATCATCGGCGGCATGCCGGAGCGATTCGCACCGTTCGCCGAGATCCACCGTCGCGCCGCGCGCGAGGCCGGTCACGAGCTCCCTGCGCTCAGCATCAACTCGCACGGCTTCATCGCCGACACCTCGCAGGAGGCGGCCGACGTCTCGTGGCCGCCGTTCGAGGCGATGATGACGAAGATCGGCCGCGAGCGCGGCTGGCCGCCGATGAGCGCGCGACCAGTTCGACGCCTCGCGGTCGCTCCGCGGCGCGAACTTCGTCGGCAGCCCGCAGGAGGTGATCGAGAAGATCCTGTTCCAGCACGAGATCTTCGGCCACGAGCGCTTCCTGCTCCAGTTCACGGTCGGGAGCCTCGACCACGCGAAGACGATGCGAGCGATCGAGCTCTTCGGCACGGAGGTCGCGCCGGCAGTACGCGCGGGAACTCGCGGGCGCTGACCCGGGTGAGCGCCCGTCGAGCTCCCGACCGGGCACCGCGTCAACGCACCGTAGGGCGTCGCGCATCCCGCAGGACGTTCCGGCCAACACGCGCGATGTCGTACGGTACGCCGCGTGACGGACGTCGTCGAGCGATACCTGACACTCGGGCTGCGGCTCGGCACGCCACGTCGACGGGCTCGTCGACGCCTACTACGGCCCGGCCGAGCTCGCCTCCTCGGTCGCGGAGGAACGCGCTGCTCGAGCCGGCAGAGCTCGTCGCGGAGGCGGACGCACTCGCGGGCGAGGTCGAGAGCGCACGAGCTCGACGCGCAGCGAACCGGGTGGCTGGCGGACCAGATCCGCGGCCTTCGCGTCTACGCCGGCATGCTCGCCGGCGAGGCACGTTCCTACGCCGACGAGGTCGAAGGGTGCTACGGCGTCCGGCCCGAGAACGGGATCGGAGGCTGCCTATCGAGAGGCTCACGAGCGGCTCGACGAGCTCCTGCCCGGCAGCGGCTCGACCTCGGTGCGCGCTACGAGCGGTGGCGCAGCGACCACGCCGTCCCGTCCGATCGCATGGTTCCCGCCTTGAGCGCACTCATCGGAGTGTCTGCGATCGCCGCACGCAGCGCCTTCTCGACCTCCCGGACGGCGAAGCAGCTCGTCGTCGAAGAGGTCCACGACGAGCCCTGGTGGGCGTTCAACTACTACCTCGGCGCGCTCCGCAGCCGGGTCGTCGTCAACGTCGACGTGCTCACGACGGCCGTCCGACCTCGTCACGCTCGCCGGTCACGAGGCGTACCCGGGCCACCACACCGAGCACGCCGTGAAGGAGCAGCGCCTGATCCGAGACCGCGGCCGACTCGAGGAGGCGATCCAGCTCGTGCCCGACACCGCAGGCTGTCGTGAGCGAGGGCATCGCGGAAACCGGGCTCGAGATCCTCCTCGACGACGAGCTCGAGCAGGAGCTCGGGCGACGTGCTCGCCGCGTCACGGGACTCGACGCCGATCTCGAGCGAGCGCATGCGCGATCGACCGCGGCACGGCGGCCGCTTCGCGGGATCGGCCTCGACGCCGCGTTGATGATCCACGAGCACGGCGCCTCGACCGACGACGCGCAGGCTCACGTCGAGCGCTGGGGGCTCGCGACACCCGAGCAGGCAGCCCACACCGTGCGATTCGTGACCGACCCGACCTGGCGCGCGTATGTGGTCACCTACTCGGCCGGCGCAGCAGCTCTGCCGCGCGTACGTCGTCGGCCGACCCGGCCCGCCTGCGGACGCTGCTCACCGAGCAGGTGCGTGTCGCCGACCTGCTCGCGGCGCGAGGCTCGACCGCCGCGTCAGACGTCGGCGCGGGGTGAACCGAGCCAGGCGTCGGCGATGCTCGCGACGTGGCGGTGGTCGGTGCCACAGCAGCCGCCGAGCACGGTCAGGTGCGGCAGCCGCTCGCGGATCTCGACGTAGCCGCCGGCCAGCTCGGCCGGGTCACCGTCGTCGAGCACCTCGGACTCGTCGAGCTCGGCATGGCTCTTCGTCGACGCGTTGGCACGAACGCCGAGGATCCGGTGCCAGGGCCCGGGCTCGGCGAGCACCGGCAGGAAGTGCGATGGGGTGCGCGCAGTTGACCATGAAGTAGGCCGCGGCACCGCCCGTCTCATCGTCGACCTGCTCGATCGCCTCCGCGAGCTGCTGCCCGCTCGGCAGCCGACCGTCCGTCTCGACGGTGAAGGAGATGGCGACCGGCATTCCTGCGGCGGCTCGCCGCGCGCACGATCCCGATCGCTTCCTCGACGTACGTGATCGTGAGCCCCGTGACCATGTCCGCCGTCGTGTCGGCGAGAACGCCGACCTGCCACGCGTGGAAGGACTCGGCCGCGTCGGCCGTCATCTGGCTCTCGGGCTCGTAGGCGTCACCCTCGGGGCCGATCGGGGCGCTGACGACGAACGGGCGGCCCGGGCTCTCCTCCCGCTCACGAATCTCCTCGACGAACGCGACCGACCGCCGGTTCGCCTCTGCGAGCTCATCGAGGGAATAGCCGAGCTGCGCCCCCCAGGCGGGGTTCGCGCGCCACGTGTTGGCCTCGAGCACGAACCCCGTGCCGTGCAGACGGGCGACCTCGAGGTACGGCTCGAAGTAGCGCGCCATCGCGGCGCGGCCCTCGTCGTGCTCGAGCAGCGGAAACGAGGCGAAGCACGGCAGCTCGAAACCGTCGATGAAGATCAACGTCGTCTCCATGCCGCCGTCGGTGAGCACACACTTCCCGTCCAGCTGCGGCAGCGCATCTCTGTAGCTCATGCACGGCGAGTCGTAGGACGCAGAGCGCCGCGGCGCAGAAGCTCGTGCAAGCGCCGAACGCGGCCGAGTGGACCGTACACTCGCGCCCATGCGCGAGCACGATCTCGAGCTGCTCGAGCTCCCTGCCGTTCTGGCCCGGCTCGCCGCGGCGACGGCGAGCGAGCCGGGGGCACTACTCGCCGAGGCCCTGCGCCCGTCGGCGACGGCGAGCTCGTGCGCCGCCGCCAGCAGCAGACGACGGAGGCGATCGCTCTCCTCGAGGACTGCGGCCGAGCCGGATCTCGGCGAGGCGTCGCGGACGTGAGCGAGGCCGCGGAGCTCGCGGCTCGCGGCAGCGCGCTCGACACGCGCACGCTCGCAGCGGGTCGAGCGCACGATCCGCGCCGGTGTGGCGGCCCGCCGGGCGCGTCGCGGAGCGAGACGATCTCCCGGCGCTGACGCGATCTCGTCGCCGCGATCGACCCGTCGCTGCTCTCGATTGCAGACGAGATCGGAGCGCTCGGTCGAGGAGGACGGCTCCGATCTGCGGGACTCGGCCTCGCCTCAGCTCCGCCGGCTGCGTCGCGAGCTTCGCGAGGGCCGCGGCCGGCTCGCCGAGCGGCTCCGCAAGATCGCTCGCGATCCTGCGCTCGCCGAGCACCTCCAGGACGACTTCGTCACCGAACGCGCCGGCCGGCCCGTGCTGGCACTGAAGGCGTCGGCCCGCGGCACGGGTACCGGGCATCGTCCACGACTCCTCGGGCTCGGGACAGACGCTCTTCGTCGAGCCACTCGCCGCGGTCGACGACTCGAACCGACTCCGCGAAGCCGAGGTCGCCGAACGCGACGAGGTCGTCGCGCATCCTGCGCAACCTCTCGTCGCTCGTCGGCGCGCAGGCGCAGGCGCTCGCGGCACTCGTCACCGCGACGGCGGAGCTCGACCTCGCGTTCGCGCGGGGAAGGCTCTCGCGCAGCTGGCGCGGGGCGCTCGTGGCTCCGAGCCACGAGGTCGTTCTCCGCGGAGGACGCCATCCGCTGCTCGAGCCGGGCGCCGCCGTTCCGATCGACCTCGAGCTCGGCGCCCTCCGCGCGCTCGTGATCAGCGGCCCGAACACCGGCGGCAAGACGGTGGCGCTGAAGACGCTCGGACTCGCCGCAGTCCTGCATCAGTGCGGGCTTCGGCCTCCCGCCGACGAGGCCGCGCTGCCGGTCTTCGACGAGATCCTCGTCGATATCGGCGACGAGCAGTCGATCGCGATGAGCCTTTCGACCTTCTCGGCGCACGTCCAGCAACCTCGTCGGGATTCTCGCGCATCGCGACGAAGGACTCGCTCGTTCTCCTCGACGAGATCGCGGCCGGGACCGACCCCGTGGAGGGCGCGGCCCTCGCGAGGCGATCCTGCTCGACGGCTCGCCGATCAGGCACGGCTGACGGTGACGACGAGCCACTACGCCGAGCTGAAGGAGTGGGCGAGCGCCACGACCAACGCGACGAACGCCGCGACGGCGATCGACCCGACAGCCACGAGCCGCTCTACACCGTCAGTCTCGGCCGACCCGGGCACGTCGCACGCGCTTCAGACAGCCGAGCGACTCGGGTTGTCCGCAGACGATCGTCGAGACCGCCGCGCCGAGCACGTCGCGCCCGAGCGGCTGCGCGTCGCCGAGCTCGTCGCCGAGGCCGAGATCGCTGCGCGCAGCGCAGACGCTGCGCTCGCCGCCGCGACTGCGGAGCAAGAACGAGCCGAGGAAGCGCGCCTGGCCGCAGAGGACGCCGAGCAGCTTCTGCTCGAGGAAGTCGAGCAGGTGCGATCGTCGGCCGCGGCCGAGCGGCAGCGGCGCGCGTCGAGGCCGAGGCCGAGCTCGCGACCGCCCGGGAGGAGCTCGACGAGCTTCGCGCCGAGATTCGAGCCGCGCGCGGCTCGAGCGCGAGCGAGGGCGAGCGACGACACCGCCGGCCCACGCGAAGGAGCGGAGCGCGACCGCCGTCTCGGCGCCGCGTCCGACCGCGCCGCCGGCGCAGCTCGATCGCTCGCGAGACTCGACGAACCGCTGCCGCTCACGGCCCACTCGCAGTCGGGGATCCGGTCGTCGCGGCGGAGCTCGGCGTCCGCGGCACCATCGCCGAGATCGCCGGCGACGAGGCCACCGTGCTCGGCACCGGCGGTCTGCGCGTCCGCGTGCCGCTCGACCGGCTCCGGCCCGACCGTCACGCAACCGAGCCCGAACAGGCCCTGGGCGCCGGAGGCGCGGCCCCGGGTGTCACGGTGCGCCTCATGATCCAGAACGACCTTCCCGACGAGATCGACCTCCGCGGGCGCACGGCGCAGGAGGCACGGGAGGTGGTGCGCGACCTCGTCGACGCCGCAGCCCTGGCAGGGCGCACCGAGGTGCGCGTGATCCACGGCCGGGGAACCGGTGCCGTGCGCAAGGCGGTTCGCGACGAGCTCGCACGCCATCCGCTCGTCGACGAAGCACGTGCGGACTCGGCCGACGGCGCCACGGTCGTTCGTCTGGCGGGCCGCTAGCTGTTCGAGCCTCAGTCCGCCGCCGCCCGCTGACGAGCAGGGCGCCGAGCGTCTCCTTCTCGTCCGTCGGACCACAGCCGGCCGAGCGCGGCTGGCGGCCGGCTGCTTCGGCCGTCGCACCGGCTTCGTCTGCGACCTCGGCTCCACGCGGCGTGAGAACGACGAGCGCAAGGCGTGCGTCGGTCGGGTTCGATTCGCGCGAGACGAGACCGATGCGCTCGAGCGGGCCGAGCTGCCGGGCGATACCGGATGTCGTCACAGCGAGGCGCCGCGCCAGTTCGACGCGCCGGAGCTTCTGTCCCGGAGCCGCTCGAAGCTCGAGGAGCACGGCGAGGTCGTTGAGCCCGAGGCCGTGGTGGCTGCCGAGCGGCTGGTCGACGTCCCGCAGGACGAGCGTCCGAGCCCGCGCCAGAGACGAGCGTGATGGCCAGGTTCGTTGACATGTCATCATTCTATCATTGATATGTTGTGGATGATTGCCCGGAGTCGTCATGCCCCGTCCTGACCTCCTCCGCTACCCGTATCCTGAAGGGTTCGTGTCCGCACCCGAATCAGTCGACCTCGACCTCGCACCGGAGCGCGCGACCCTCGAGATTCTCTGGCAGCAGGATGTCAGCGCGACCGTGCTCACACGCAGCGCCGACGGCTCCCTTTCCGCCGGCCGGCTCCAGATCGGCATTCCCGCCGTTTCGGACACTGCTGCGCTCGGCCACGGGACGACCGCCCGGCGCGTTCGCCTGGCAGAGCTGATCCGGCTGGCAGCCGCGCCGCCGCCCGACCTCGAGCCGGGTGACTCGGCCCGGGCGACCTTCACGATCCTCGAACTCGCAGCGCGCTCGGTGACCGAAGGCCTCCTGCACCCGCAACTCCAGCACGGCGGGCGGACATGGCTCGCGTACTGGGGGGCGACGATCGACGACTCGGTGCAGGAGGCTCTCGACGCGATCGCCGCGGCACTCCCGTCCGTTTGCGCCGACGCGTTCGACGGCGACCGGGACGCGCTGGTTCACGACCTCTACGCCTGTGCCGTCGATCAGATCGCCCGAGACAGGTTGGCTGCCGCCGGCGTTCGCCTCGGCAACCGGGCTTCCCGGACTCGCCCGAGCGCGCCGGAGCTGTTCCTGGACGGGCTCACCTCGGAGGAGCCGGAACTCCCACCCCATGCCGGGCTCGGTGCGCTCGAACGACGCCTCACCGATTGGGTCGACCGCGGGCTCGAACGTCGCTCGAGCGCTCCGTGGCTTCTCAGCCTCAGGCTCGACGAGCGTGAGCACCGCGAACCGGATCGACCGCCGACGGTGGTGCTCGAGCTCTGGCTGCAGGCGGCCGACGACCCGACACTCGCCCTGCCGGTCTCGTTGCTGTACGACGGGAACGACGCAGTGTTCGGCTTCCTCCGCTCCGCCGACCCACGAATTGCCGTTCACCGCCAGCTCGGCCTGATCGAGCCGGTCCTCGCCGACGGCGGCCTCGCGTTCGATCCGGACGAGCCGACGACGATCGAACTGGACGACGACGCCGTTCGCTTCGTGCTCCACGATGCGATCCCGCGGCTCGAGGAGCTCGGCGTGCCGGTGCTCCTGCCGCGGAACTGGGTCAGCTCGTCGAGCCGCCTCCGGGTCAACCTCACCGCCACGAGCGTCGCCGCACGTTCGAGCGGGCTGCTCACGACGGACGCGCTCGCCCGATTCGACTGGAAGCTCGCGATCGGCGACACGACGCTCACCGAGGAGGAGCTCGCCGAGCTCGCGGCCGCCAAGGAGCCGCTGATCCGGGTCCGAGGCCGCTGGCACGCGTTGCGTCGGTCCGAGGTCGAGCGGGCCCTGCTCTTCCTCGACCGCCGCCGCGAGGGGTCGGTCGTCGACCTCGTCCGGGCCGTCTCGGGCATCGAGGTCGAGGACGCCGGGCTCGAGCTCGGAGACGTCGTCCTCGACGACACTCTCGGCGGCCTGCTCGCCGGCGGCGACGATCGCCGCTTCGAGCCGCTCGGCACGCCGGCGACGATGACGCATCCGCTGTTCCCGTTCCAGGAGCGAGGACACGGCTGGCTGCGGCTCCTCGGCGACCTCGGGATCGGCGCGATCCTCGCCGACGACATGGGCCTCGGCAAGACGTGCAGGCGATCGCGATGCTGACCTCGGAGCGGGAGCAGTTCGGCGCCGATGCGTTCGGCCCGACGCTCGTCGTCTGCCCGATGAGCGTCACCCGCCAGTGGGCCCGCGAGATCGAGCGGTTCGCGCCCGTCGCTCCGCGTTCACCTGCATCACGGCGGCGAGCGGCTCGAGCGGCGGGGAGCTCGCGAGCGTCGCCCGCACGAGCGACGTCGTCATCACCTCGTACGACATCGCCACCCGCGATGTCGACACGCTCGCGACGGTCGCCTGGGACCGGCTGCTCTCGACGAGGCGCAGGACGTCAAGAACCCGGCCACGAAGCGCGCCCGCGCCCTCCGCCGGCTCGGCGCGCGTCGCACGCTCGCGATGACCGGCACGCCGATCGAGAACCGCCTCGACGAGCTCTGGGCGATCATGGACATCGTCAACCCGGGCCTGCTCGGCTCGCGCGAGCGGTTCCAGCGCAGCTTCGCGCGCCCGATCGAGGCGAGCGGCGACACGCGTGCACTCGAGCGGCTGCGCGCGATGGTGCAGCCGTTCATCCTGCGGCGGCCGAAGGACGGCCCCGAGGTCGAGCTCGAGCTGCCGAAGATCACGGTCACGAAGGAGTACTGCCGGCTCACGCTCGAGCAGGCAAGCCTCTACCGGCGACCGTCGACCGCTGGATGCCGCGGATCGAGGAGCACGAGCGCAGCTTCGGACGCCGCGGCGCCGTGCTCGCGATGCTGAGCCAGCTGAAGCAGGTGTGCAACCACCCGGAGATGGTGCTCGCGACCGGCCGTCCGCTGGCCGGCCGCTCGGGCAAGCTCGAGCGCCTCGTCGAGCTGCTCGAGGCGATGCCGGCCGACGACAAGGCGCTCGTCTTCACGCAGTACCCCGGGTTCGACCGGCTCGTGCCGCATCTGCACGAGCGCCTCGGCCGCGAGGTCGGCTTCTTCCACGGCGGCCTGCCGGCGCGGCAGCGCGACGAGCTCGTGGCGTCGTTCACGGACGCCGGACGGGCCGTCGGTGCTCGTGATCTCGATCCGGGCCGGCGGCCGCGGCCTCAACCTGCCCGCCGCGAACCACGTCTTCCACTTCGACCGCTGGTGGAACCCGGCCGTCGAGCAGCAGGCGACCGACCGCGCCTACCGCTTCGGCCAGCGCAAGGACGTCTTCGTCGCACAGCCTCATCTGCACGGCGACGCTCGAGGAGCGGATCGACGAGCTGCTCGACTCGAAGCGCGAGCTCGCGGAGAAGGTCGTCGCCGGCCGGGCCGACGACTGGCTCGGCGAGCTCGACCTCGACGCGATCCGCGCCGCCGTCGCGCTGTCGGACACGGCCGTCGAGGAGGCGGCATGACCGGCTGCTCAACGAGGGACGGCCCGTCTTCGTCGGACGGCGACGGCGACCGCATCGGGCGCGGGCCGTGGGCTCGCTGGCTCGCGACGTCGGTCGTCCCCGACGAGAGCTCACCGCGTGCCGAGCGCGGCCGGATCCTCGCCCGCACGGGCCACGTCCACAGCGTCACGGTCGCCGAGGGCGCGATCACGGCTCAGGTGATCGGCTCGGCGGGCGCCGAGTACCGGGTCGGGCTCGCCGCCGACCCGGTCGCGCCACGCGTCTGGGCGGCGGTGATCGGGTCGCCACGCGGGCGCGCGCTCTTCGAGGCCGCCGCCGCCGGACGCGAGCAGTCCCTCCAGCTCGAGCACGTGATGACGGTCGACTGGGACGAGCCGCTGATCCCGCCGGGTCGTTCGCGTGCGCCGCTCGTGCACCTGCCCCGACGCCGACCGCAGCGGCGCCTGCAAGCACGTGATCGCGCTCGCCTACGTCGTCGCGGCCGCGATCGACGACGATCCGTCGCTGCTGCTCGAGTGGCGGGGCTGCACCGCCGAGCGACCCGGACGGAGCCGCGACCTGGCTCCCGAGCCGGCGGGCGATCCGTGGGCCGCCGGGCCGCTGCCCGAGCTCGGCCCGGCGCGCGCGCTCCCGGTCGGCTCGGTGCTGAAGCGGCTCGGCGCGAGCGGGCTCGTCGTCGACGGCGTCGATCTTCGCGACGCTCTCGAGCCCGCCTACGCCGCGTTCGCCGGCGCGGCTGTGACGGTCGCCTGAGGCGACGGAACGGGTGAGGGGCGCCGGAGCGCCCCTCCCCACCCGGATCGTGCACGTCGCGCGCTAGGCGAAGACGAGCGCAGCCGAGCGTGGACGTGGTCGTCGAGGAGGAGGACGACGACGATCCGGCTGCCGGAGGCTGGCCATCCCGAGGCGGGCCGAAGCCCAGCCCGGGACCGCCCATCGGCCGCCAGGGCCGCCGTGATGGCCCATCCCACCGGCGCCGAAGCCGGGGAAGGTGGCGGCGTCGATGTTGCGCCTTCAGCTCGGTCGCGTACTTCTCCGTGATGTTGCCCGGCCGCGAGGGCCTCGTCGACCCGGGCCTTGGCCTGCGCCTTCTGGGCGTCGCTGTAGGCGGCGTTCAGCTTCGCCTCGGTCGTGCCGAGCTCCTTGGCGACGCCCGCAGCCGTTGCGAGCCTCATCGCGGGCATCCCGTCGGCCAGCGCGTCCTTCAGCGTCGCCGCCTCGGCCGCGGTGATCTCGTCGGCCGCGAGCGCCGCGTCGATGCGGGCCGTCGCCGCGGCCGTGATCGCCGCGTCGAGCTTCGCGGTCGTCGTGCCGAGGCTCTTCGCGACCGCGGCGTCGAAGCTCGCCCTGGCCGTGATCCGGGCGGCCTCCTGCTTCAGGTCGCTGCTGCCGGTCGTCGCCGCGATCGCCGTGCCGACGCCCACCATCAGGGCGAGCGCCGTGACCGTGGCGAGAGCATGCGTACCTTCGTGAGTCTCATCGTTCCGTCTCCTTTCGGGAGATTTCGAGGTGACGCCCATCGAAGCGCCGCGGACTGGGAGCACCCTGTGGCGCGCGTAGGGGTTGGTGTGAGTCGCGGACGGCTCGGCGCGACGTGCGCTCAGCCGTGCGAGGATGTTGACCGCGCGGGCGGCGACGATCAGCACCGTGACGGCGGCGATCAGCGACTCGATGCCCATGAAGAGCTTGGCGCGGTGGGTCAGCGGCATCGCGTCGGTGGGGCTGAACGCGATCGAGTTCGTCACCGCGACGTAGAGGTAGTCGTTGAGCGCCGGGGCCCAGCCGGCGCGGGCGAGCTGCGGGTTCTCGTCCTGGGGGAACTGGAAGTCGGGCGTCGGCCGACGCTCCGCGAGCGCCCGCGCGACCGGCCCGCCGCAGTCGATCTCCCAGAAGACGAGCGCGAAGGTGATCACGTTGACGACCAGGACGACCGCGGCACTCGCGAGCAGCTGGGCGCCGGTCAGGTCGATGCCCACCTGCGACGAGCGAGCCGAGCACGAGGCCGATGGCCGACGAGGTTCGCGACGCGAGGAGCCCGAGCAGGATCACGGCGACCTTCCGCCGGTGCCGGCTGCGTCACGCCCGATCCGGCCGAGCCCGAGCAGGAAGACGAATCGCGAGCAGCAGCGCGGGCAGCGCGAGCACGAGCCAGACCCACCAGTCGTCGCACGAGTAGAGCCGCCAGTCGTGCCAGGCAGCTGCTGGCGGCGAGGAGCGCGTCGACGAGCGCGGCGACGAAGACGAACGGCGCCGCCTCGCGCCGCGCGATCGTGCTGGGCCTCCTCGAGCCGGTTGTCGCTCACGCCTGACCGTTCGCCGCCGAGCGCCGCACACCTACAGCGCGCGCCGACGAATCGTCCGCCAGCTGGGCCGAGCCCGGGACAGTGCTCGCTCGACGCCTGCACCAGATGTTGACGGCGCTCTCGGGCGCGAAGCGGTCGATCGCGTCGAGCTCGTCCTGCGAGAACCCGAGGTTGTCGAGCGCACCGAGGTTCTGCTCGAGCTGCGCGACGCTGCTCGCCCCGATCAGCGTCGAGGTGACGCGCGCGTCGCGCAGCGTCCAGGCGAGCGCCATCTGGGCCAGTGACTGGCGGCGCCCCACCGCGATCTCGTTCAGCCCCTGCACCTTCGCGATCGTCTCCTGCGTGATCGTGCCGGGATCGAGCGACTCGTCCCTGCTCGCCCGCGACCCCTCCGGAATCCCGTCCAGGTACCGGTCGGTGAGCACGCCCTGCGCCAGCGGCGAGAACGTGATGCAGCCGACGCCGAGCTCCCCGAGCGCGTCGATCAGGTCCGGCTCGATCCACCGGTTCAGGAGCGAATACGACGGCTGGTGGATCAGGAGCGGCGTCCCCAGGTCGCGCAGGATCGCGGCGGCCTCGCGCGTCTGCTCGGCCGAGTAGGACGAGATCCCGACGTACAGCGCCTTGCCCTGCCGCACGGCGCTGTCGAGCGCGCCCATCGTCTCCTCGAGCGGCGTCGTCGGGTCGAACCGGTGCGAGTAGAAGATGTCGACGTAGTCGAGCCCGAGCCGCGAGAGGCTCTGGTCGAGGCTCGCGAGCAGGTACTTGCGCGAGCCCCCGTCTCCGTACGGGCCCGGGCCACATGTCGTAGCCGGCCTTGGTGGAGATGACGAGCTCGTCGCGGTAGGGCGGAGGTCGTCCCGCAGCAGCGCGTCCGAAGCTCTCCTCGGCCGAGCCGTACGGCGGGCCGTAGTTGTTCGCCAGGTCGAAATG
>CAVZMA010000010.1:0-44824 GCA_963776305.1 uncultured Thermoleophilia bacterium
GATGCACTCGCAGATGTCCTCGTAGCGGCCTTCCTCGATCCTTCGTCGGAAGGAAAGGGTCGGCGATCGATGGGCGGGCCGCTCCGGATGAGGTCCAGGACACGTCCCGCCACCATCCGGGCCATCGTGTCGGGAGAGGTGAAGCGCCCGACACCGACCACGGGCTTGTTCGTCAGTTGCTTGAGACCGCGAACATATGCCTTCGGGCGCCTTCCTCGGCGGATCGCGAAGCGACCGAGTGACCGTTCTCCCACTCGCCGACCTGAAGGTCCCACAGGTCGGGTACCTCGCCGACGAGACCGAGGACCGCCTCGATGTCGCTTCGCCCGAAGCCGTCGTCCCCGAGGAGCCCGTCGACCGGCATGATGCGGCACGCGACCACCGCGCCGCGACCGGCAATCTCCTCGACGGTGTCGTCGAGCACCTCGTGGAGCAGGCGGGCGCGGTTGGCCACGGTTCCGCCGTACTCGTCGGTGCGCTGGTTGAGCCGGGGGTCGAGGAATTGCCCGATCGCATTCAGGCCGTGGCCCGCATAGACGTAGACGAGGTCGAATCCGGCGCTGAGGGCGCGCCGGACGGCCGCCCTGTGCCGACGCCGCAGGTCGGCGATGTCGGTGAGGTCCATCCGTCGGGCCTGGATCGGGTCATTCCCGGAGACGGGGATGTGGCCGACGGTCATGGGAGCGAGTCGGCCGTACAGGTTGGCACCGTGGCTTCCGTTGTGACAGAGCTGGATCCCGGCCAGGGCACCGTGCTCGTGCACCTTCTCCACCATCCGTGCGAGCGCCGGGATGTCGGCGTCGTCCCAGAGCCTGCCCTCGGCGAAAGGTGAGACCTCCGAGGAGGGGTGGATTTCGACCTCCTCCGTGCAGACGACGGACCAGCCGCCCTCGGCCTTGACGCCGCGCATGAACGCGAGCGGCGTCGGATCACGGTGGCCCATCCCGTTGCAATGGGGTACCTGGTAGAAGCGATTCCGCGTCGTCAACGGGCCGATCTGCACCGGCTCGAAGAGGATGTCGTGACGGGCGTCGCGCGGCATCGGCGGGAGCCTATCCGGTCGGCAAAGGCCCTGACCCCACGGTCAGTCGCGTCCAGCCCGTGTTCTCGCGGTCACGCTACGGCCAGGCGAGCCGCACGCCGGCGTACGACACGGCGGCAATGAGCACCCAGGACGCGAGCCCGAGCACCAGAGGCCGCACCCCGATCCGCGCGAGCCGCGAGATGGTGACCCGGGCGCCTACCGCGAAGAGAGCGAGCCCGAGGAGGACGGTTCGCAGCTGGTCGAGGCGGTCGATTGCGCGATCCGGCAGGACGCCGAAGCTCGCAACGGCGACGGCGACGACGAAGAGCAGGATGAAGGGTGGTACTGCTGCGAGCCGGGACGAACCGGTGGCGGTGGCACGGGTCTGCCGGTAGGCGATCACGGCGACGAGCGGCGCGAGCAGCATGACACGTGTGAGCTTGACCACGATCGCCGTCGCCAGGGCAAGTCCACCGGCGGTCGACGACGTCGCGACGACCTGGCCGACGTCGTGCACGCTGGCGCCGACCCAGGCGCCGTATTGCTCGGCGTCCAGCCCGAGGGGGGCCTGCAGCGACGGCAGCGTCACGATCGCGAGGGTGCCGCAGAGGGTCACGAGAGCGACGGCGTACGTCACCTCGTCGTCGTCCGCTTCGACGACGCCGTTCGCAGCGGCGATCGCGGAGACGCCGCAGATCGAGAATCCTGTCGCAACGAGCAGCGAGAGGTTCGAGCTCAGCCCCAGCCGGCGGCCGAGCCACTGCGTCCCGATGAACGTGATCGCCACCACCGCAAGGACCACGGCGAGTGCTTTGATGCCGAGAGCAAGGATCTCGGGGAACGCCAGGTCGAAGCCGAGAAGCACGATTCCCGCCTTGAGTACCGGACCTGCCGCGAAGGCGAGTCCAGGTCCCGCCCAAGCGGGCACCTGCACGGTATTCGCGACGGCGATCCCGAAGGCGACACAGAGGACGAGAGGTGGAATGCCGTCGTGCGCGGCCTCCAGCGCCAGGGCGATTGCCACGGCCGCCCCCGCAAGGGCGAGACCCGGCAGCCGCGAGATCATTCGTCCGGCTGGAGGAACGGGTAGCGGTAGTCGGTCGGCGGCACGAGCGTTTCCTTGATCGTCCGCGGACTGACCCAGCGGATCAGGTTCCACATCGAGCCCGCCTTGTCGTTCGTGCCGGAGGCCCGCGCACCACCGAACGGCTGCTGGCCGACGACGGCCCCCGTCGGCTTGTCGTTGACGTAGAAGTTTCCGGCGGCGTAGCGAAGCGCCTCGTGGGCCTCGTCGATCGCGTAGCGATCGTTGGAGAACACCGCGCCGGTGAGTGCATACGCACCCGTCGAGTCGACCAGATCGAGGGTATCGGCCCATTTCGACTCGTCGTACACGTAGGCGGTGACGACCGGCCCGAAGAGCTCGTCGCGCAGGAGCCGGAACTCGGGGTCATCCGTCTTGATCACCGTCGGCTCCACGAACCAGCCTTCGGAGTCGTCCGTCCCGCCGCCCGCGACGATCTCGGCCCCCGCCTCACGGGCCTCCGCGATTGCGTCCCGCTGCGTCGCGAACGACGACTCGTCGATCACGGCGCCCATGAAGTTCGTGAAATCGCCGACGTCTCCGACCGCGATCTCGCGGACCTCACGCTCGAGCGTCTCGCGCACCTGACCCCAGAGATTGGAGGGGATGTAGAGGCGCGACGAAGCGGAGCACTTTTGGCCCTGATACTCGAACGACCCGCGCACGATCGCTGCCGAGACAGAGGCCGGGTCTGCCGACGGGTGCGCGAGGATGAAGTCCTTGCCGCCGGTCTCGCCCACGATGCGTGGGTAGTTGCGATAGCGGCTGATGCCCTTGCCGATCTCGCCCCAGATGGAATGGAAGACCGCGGTCGAGCCGGTGAAGTGGACGCCCGCCAGCTCGGGGCTTGCGAGCGCGGCGGCGGCTGTTTCCGCGCCAGGACCGAAGACGAGGTTGATCACGCCGGGCGGCAGCCCGGCCTCCTCGAGGATCCTCATCGTGATCCAAGCCGACACGGCCTGCGTCGAGGCGGGCTTCCAGACGACGGTGTTCCCCATCAGCGCCGGCGACGTGGTCAGGTTCGCGCCGATTGCCGTGAAGTTGAACGGGCTGATCGCGTACACGAACCCCTCGAGGGCCCTGTACTCCAGCCGATTCCAGACGCCCTGGGACGAGATCGGCTGTTCCTCGTAGATCCGCACCAGATACTCGGCGTTGAAGCGTAGGAAGTCGATCGTCTCGCAGGCGGCATCGATCTCGGCCTGGTAGGCGGTCTTCGACTGGTTGAGCATCGTCGCCGCGTTGATCGTCGAGCGCCAGGGGCCGGCGACGAGTTCCGCCGCGCGCAGGAACACGGCCACGCGCTCGTGCCACGGCGTTCGGGACCAGGCAGGGTGGGCCGTTCGGGCGGCGGCGATCGCACGGTCGATCTCGGTCGCCCCACCCTTTTCGACGTCGGCGAGGACTCCCGCCCTGCGATGGGGCATCACCGCCTCGAAGGTGGTTCCGGTCTCCACACGCTCACCGCCGATGACCATCGGGATGTGGATCCGCTCGGCGGCCATCTGCTCGAGCCGAGACTGGAGCTCGGCTCGTTCTGGCGACCCCGGGGCGTAGTCCTTGACCGGCTCGTTGACAGCGGTCGGGGGACGGAAGATGCCGGGGGCCGTCATGCGGCGCCATTGTATTCTCGTCATCGTGCGCGTGACGCGGCACCTCTACGACGCGCCCGGCTTCGGCGTGGGGGAGGTGTGGTCGCGGGGAGACGTGATCGTCCAGCACGAGCTCGCGTCGCCCGCGTTGGAGGAAGATGCCGATCCGGCGTCGATCGAGCCTTCGTCAGCCGCGATCGACGAGCTCTGCCGCCGCTTCGCCGCTCATCTCGAGGGCGAGGAGACCACCTACGACGACGTTCCGATCGAGCTCGAGTGGGCGACGGAGCTGCAGCGTGAGCTCGCGGCAGCCGCGCGGAGCGTTCCGTGGGGAGAGATCGTCTCCTACGGTGAGCTCGCGGCGCTCGCGGGTCGGCCCGGGGCGGCCCGCGCTGCAGGATCGTTCTGCGCGGGCAACCGGTATGCGCTGATCATCCCGTGCCATCGGGTCGTGGCAGCGAACGGGATCGGGGGCTACGGCATCGCCGGCCCGGAGCTGAAGCGGCGTCTCCTCGCCCTCGAAGGTGTGAACGTGTGAGCGTGGGCCGGCTCGTCGACGACGTGCGAGCGGAGCTGGCGGCGATCTCGCCGACGCTGCGTTGCGATCGCCTAGCCGAGATCTCCGGCCTCTTTCACACCGCGGGTGCGTTGCACCTCCGCGGCCGAGGGTCGGTCGCTTTCACCTCGATGTCGTCTCGTCGGCGATCGCACGGCGCGCGTTCGCCCTCTTGGCCCAGCTTCGCGTGCAGGCCGAGATCCGGACGTACACGGCGACCTCATTCGGGAGGGCGATGCGCTACCAGCTACACGTCGACGGTGACGCCCACGCGCTTGCGACGCTCGCCGAAGCAGGAGTGCTCGACGACGATCGTCGGCCTCTCGAACGTCCGCCTGGCCGTGTCGTCGCGCGTTCGTGCTGCCGCGGTGCGTATCTCCGCGGCGCGTTCCTCGGTGGTGGCTCGTTGTCGGGCCCCCGATCACCGCACCTCGAGGTCCGGACACCGACCGCCGCAGGCGCCTCGTTCCTTCGCTCGGTCGCGTCCGCGGAGGAGGTCAGGCTTCGGGTCGAGGAGCGGCCCGCACACGCGCGTGCGTATGCCAAGGGGTGGGAGGAGATCGAGGGCTACCTGTTGGCTGCAGGTGTCGTCGACGCCGTCCTCGGGCTCGAGGAGCGGAGCGTGGTGGCGGAAATGCGCGCGGAGGCGAACCGCCTGGCGAACGCCGACCATGCCAATCTCGTCCGGACGGCCCGCGCCGCGCAACGGCAACTCGACGCGGCCCGCACGCTCCGTGACACCGGCGCGCTCGAGTCTCTGCCGGAGAGCCTGCGCGAAGCCTCGCTCCTACGCCTGCGCCATCCGACGATGTCGCTGCGCGAGCTGGCCGAACGTGCGAGCCCTCCGGCCACGAAAGCCGGCATGCAACGCCGCCTGGCCAAGGTGATCGCCATCGCCGGCGTGTGAGATCGCGCCGCGACCAGAAGGGAGGGTACCCGAGGGAACCGTAGGTCCCGGCTTTAGGGATCGTCGCGATCGGAAACCCCAGCTATGGGGTTCCGATCTGCGGGAAAATCCGGCGTGTAACGATCGCGCCGGACCGAAGGGATCGTGCTCGACCAGAAGGGAGGGTACCCGAGGGAACCGTAGGTTCCCGGCTTTAGGGATCTTCGCGATCGGAAATCCCAGCTATGGGATTTCCGATCTGCGGATAAACCAGGCGGGCAGGGGGAGGGGCTCCGAGGACGATCCCCTCCCCCAACGTGCGCGCTCCAAGACCAGGTGGCGAACGGGGTCTGGATCCACCACCCGGGAGCGCGAGCCCACCGAGAGGAGTATGAGGGGCGGCGCCCGATTCCTCAACCCGCGGATCGGTCAAAGTCGAGGCGTCGGCGGTGCGGGGCTAGACTCGAGCGACAGTCCACTTTCCAGGAGAGCGAGGAGATAATGGCGGTTCGCGTCGGCATCAACGGGTTCGGGCGCATCGGGCGCAACTTCTTCCGGGCGCAGCGGTCGCTCGGCGCGGATGTCGACGTCGTGGCCGTCAACGACCTCGGCGATGCGGCGACGATGGCCCATCTGCTCAAGTACGACTCGACTCTCGGCCCGTTCGCGGGAGACGTTTCGCTCGGCGACGGCGTGATCCAGGCCGGCGGCGAGACGATGACGATGCTGTCCGAGCGCGATCCGGCGGCGCTTCCTTGGGGAGATCTCGGGCGTGGACGTCGTGCTCGAGTCGACGGGCTTCTTCACGAGTCGCGAGGGGGCGCAGAAGCACATCGATGCCGGTGCCACCAAGGTGATCATCTCGGCACCGGCGACCGACCCGGACTACACCGTCGTCCTCGGCGTCAACGACGCGGGCTACGACCCGGCCGAGCACCACATCATCTCCAACGCGTCGTGCACGACGAACTGCATTGCGCCGCTCGCGAAGGTGGTCGACGACCTGGCCGGGATCGAGTCCGGGTTCATGACGACGATCCACGCGTACACGAACGATCAGAGCATTCTCGACATGCCGCACAGGGACCTGCGGCGTGCCCGTGCGGCCGCCATCAATCTCATCCCGACCTCGACCGGTGCCGCCAAGGCGATCGGGCTCGTCCTACCGCACCTCAACGGGAAGCTCGACGGCGTTTCGGTTCGCGCCCCGGTCCCGACGGGGTCCCTCACCGACCTCGTCGTCACGCTGGGGCGGGATGTGACGCGCGACGAGGTGGATGCCGCCTACCGAGCGGCGGCGGCCGGGCCGCTGGCCGGGATTCTCCAGTACCAGCCGGACCCGATCGTCTCCACGGACATCCAGGGGTCTCCGTACTCGTGCATCTACGACGCCGGCTGACGATGGTGCACGGACGCACGGTGAAGCTCTTCGGCTGGTACGACAACGAGTGGGGATACAGCTGTCGGCTCGTCGATCTGGTGGGCAAGCTTCTTTGAGGCTGCCCCGCTCCGTGGAGGCGGCGGACGTCAGCGGCAAGAACGTCCTCGTTCGCGCCGATCTCAACGTCCCGCTCGCGAACGGCGTCATCGCCGACGACACGCGCATCCGCGCGGCCATGCCGACCCTCCAGCTCCTCCTCGAGCGGGGAGCGGCCAGGGTCACGCTGTGCTCCCACCTCGGCCGTCCCAAGACGGAAGCGGACCGGCTGGCGCTTTCGATGGCCCCCGTCGCCGAGCGGGTGCGCGAGCTCGTGCCGGACGAGCGGATCCACGTACTCGAGAACACACGCTTTCACGCCGGTGAGACGAAGAACGACGAGGGGTACGCCCGAGAGCTCGCGGACGCCAACGACGTCTACGTCAACGATGCCTTCGGCTCGGCACACCGGGCGCACAGCTCGACGGAGGCCGTGGCGCACGTGCTTCCAGCCTACGCCGGCCTGCTTCTGCTCGCGGAGCTCGAGCACCTCGGCCGGCTGCTCGGCGAGGTGGAGCGCCCCTTCGTGCTGATCGCAGGCGGCGCGAAGGTCGACGACAAGCTGGCCGTGCTCGAGAACCTCGGCGGCCGCGCGGACACGGTGCTGATCGGCGGCAAGATGGCGGAACAGGTCAGGGAGCACAATCCACTCTCGTTCGCGTGCGAGCTGCCGACGGACGTCGTGGCCGCGAGTGCGTTCGCAGAAGATGCCGACGCACGGGACGTGCCGATCGACGGGATCCCCGACGGGTGGCTGGGACTCGACATCGGCCCCCGCACGGCGGAGGCGTACGGGGCGATCGTTCGTGAGGCGCGCACGATCTTCTGGAACGGCCCGATGGGCGTGTTCGAGTGGCAGCGGTTCGCCGCCGGCACGCGCGCCGTCGCAGAGGCCGTGGCGAGCGCCGATGCATATTCCGTGGTCGGTGGAGGCGATTCGGTCAGGGCGATCCACGAGCTCGGTCTCGCCGACAGCGTCTCGTGGGTCTCGACCGGGGGCGGGGCGTCACTCGAGCTGCTCGAGGGCAAGGAGCTTCCCGGCATCGCGGCGATCCCGTCTGCGGCCGAGGAGGCACGACGATGACGAAGCTGATCGCCGGAAACTGGAAGATGTTCAAGGGCCCGACCGAGACGCTCGCGTTCTTCGACGCGTTCGAGGCGCCGGACGGTGTCGACGTCGTGCTCTGCCCGCCCTTCGTCTCTCTCGAGGCTGCGGTCGGGGAGGAGTGGCCGATCTACGCGCAGAACGTCCACTGGGCCGACGTCGGGTGCATTCACCGGCGAGATCTCTCCGCTCGATGCTCGTCGAGCTGGGCGTCCAGGGGACGCTCGTCGGGCACTCCGAGCGGCGGACGTTCTTCGGTGAGACCGACGAGACGGTCCGGTTGCGCGCCGAAGCGGCGCTCGCTGCCGGCCTCGAGGGTGATCGCCTGCGTCGGCGAGACGGAGGCCGAGCGCGAGCGCGGCGAGACGGAGGCCGTCCTGACCCGCCAGGTCGGCGTGCTGCCGCGTCATGCGTCCCTCGTGATCGCCTACGAGCCGGTCTGGGCGATCGGCACCGGGAAGACGGCCACGCCCGAGATGGCGCAGGACGCGCACGCGCTCATCAAGTCCCTGCACGACACCCGGGTGCTGTACGGCGGCTCGGTCAAGCCCGAGAACGCCGAGGAGCTGCTCGACCAGCCTGCCGTCGACGGTGCTCTCGTCGGCGGCGCCTCGCTCGACCCCGCGTCCTTCTCCGACCTGTGCCGGATCGCAGCATCCCTCTCGTAACGCTCGTCGTTCTCGACGGCTTCGGGCTCGCACCCGCGGGTCCGGGGAATGCGGTCGAGCTCGCCTCGACGCCGGTGTTCGACGACGCTCTGGAGCACCTATCCGCACACGCAGCTCGCCGCGTCCGGTGAGGCGGTCGGGCTCCCCGACGGACAGATGGGCAACTCGGAGGTCGGGCACCTGACGATCGGCTCGGGGCGAGTGCTGTTCCAGGACCTGATGCGCGTCAACGTTGCCGTGCGGGACGGCTCGATCTTCGAGAACGACGCGCTCCGGGCCGCGTTCTCGCGCGCCAAGGCGCGCGGGGGAGACGTCCATCTCCTCGGGCTCGTCTCGCGGGGCGGTGTCCATTCGCACCTGGATCACCTCCTCGCCCTGCTCGAGCTCGCACAGCGTCGAGGAGATGGGCGACCGCACCTGGATCCACGCCTTCACGGACGGCCGCGACGTGTCGCCTCATGCGGCCGAGGCCGACCTCGGGCGCCTTCCGGTCGACCGGATCGCATCGATCGTGCGGCCGCTACTACGCGATGGACCGGGACAACCGCGCCGAGCGCACCGAACGCGCCGCCGCGGCCATCCTCGACAACGTCGGCGAGCCGACCGACGACCCGATCGCCGCGGTCGTTGCGAGCTACGCACGCGGCACGACCGACGAGTTCATCGAGCCGATCGTCGTCACGGGCCGACCGCGCCTCGACCCGGCCAGAGATGCCGCGATCTTCTTCAACTTCCGCCCGGACCGTGGGCGCCAGCTCTCTCGCGCGCTTCTGGGACGCGGGCGTCGACCTGACGACGATGACGCGATACGCCGAGGACATCGTCGCGCCGGTCGCGTTCGAGGAACAGCACGTCGCCGCCACGCTCGCCGAGGTGCTGAGCGCGGCCGGTCTGCGCCAACTCCACGCTGCCGAGACCGAGAAGTACGCACACGTGACCTATTTCTTCAACGGCGGCGACGAGGCCGCGTGGGATGGCGAACAGCGGATTCTCGTTCCTTCTCCCCGCGACGTGGCGAGCTACGACCTCGCTCCCGAGATGTCCGCGGCGATCGTCGCCGAGGAGGTCGCTGCAGCGCTCCCCGACGGATACGGCTTCTGCATCGTCAATTTCGCAAACCCCGACATGGTCGGGCATACCGGAGTGATCCCGGCCGTCGTCCGCGCCGTTGAGGCAGCCGACACGGCGCTCGGGCGCGTCGTCGAGGCGACCCACGCGCTCGGGGGCGTCTGCCTCGTCACCGCCGACCACGGCAACGCCGAGCAGATGCTCGAAGCCGACGGCGTCAGCCCGCACACCGCCCACACGACGAACCCGGTGCCGCTCGTCCTCACGCTCGCCGGCGCTCGTCTTCGTGACGGCGGTACGCTCGCCGATCTCGCCCCGACGGTGCTTGCTCTCCTCGGTCTGGAGCAGCCGACGGCGATGACGGGCACGAGTCTCGATCGCCAACCGGGACGACGGGAATCGGTGACATTTCAGCAAGTCGTAAATAGTTGGTGTGCAAGCTGCAGAACGGCTGTATGCTCCGCCGCGAATTGGCGCTCGAACAGCCTGATCTCGGGATCCTTCGAAAAGCCCAGCGCGGCGACGAGCGGGCGTTCTCGATCATCGTTCGCGCCTACGAGCGGCCGGTCTACAACTACGTGCTGCGCCTCGTCGGCGACCGGGCGCTCGCCGAGGATCTGACGCAGGAGGTGTTCCTGCGGATCTACCAGGGGCTGCCCGGCTTCTCGCTTCGCTCCCGGTTCACGACCTGGATGTTCCAGGTCACGAAGAACCGCGTTCTCGACGAGCTGCGGGCGCTCGAGCGACGACCGCGCAGCGTCGTCTGCATCGACGACATCGCTCCGCTCGAGTCGCTCGACGCGCCGTTCGAGCGCGCCGAGACGATCGGTGCCCTCTGGCAGGCCGTCGAGGCACTCAACGTCGATCTGAAGATGGCGCTGCTGCTCCGCGACGTCGTCGGCCTCTCGTACACGGAGATCGCCGACTCGCTCGAGATCACGCTCGCCACCGTCAAATGGCGCATCTACAAGGCACGCGAAGAGGTTCAGGCAGCGCTCGTTCGTGACGGCGTCGGCGTCACGACGTCGGCGGCCGGCGCCCTCAGCACGATCACCGAGTAGAGCCCGATCGGGCATCCTCGGTCGCGGCGAGCAGCGCGCGCTCCACCTGCACGTGGCTCGTGGCGCCGTGGCACTCTTGCTCTACCTTGCAGCATCGTCACTCCGCTCTCACGCACCGGGTCGTGAAGCGCAGGTCCGAGACGAACGGAGGAATGGCGTTCGGCAACGCCGATCGACGCAGCGCGGATCTCCGTCGACGCATGCATCGGGACCAGCTCGATCGGCAGCGCGAATGCCGTGGCTGCGCGAGTCAGCGGAGGACGGTCGCCTTGGCTGACCCCGTCGAGCAGCTCGCCGCGGCGCTTGGAGCCGCCGTCGGCGCCGGTCGAGCTCGAGCGTCCTTCCGATCCCGCTCACGGCGACTACGCGACCAACGTGGCGCTGCAGCTCGCCGGCGCGATCGGCCGCGTCACCGCGCGAGATCGCAGACGAGCTCGCCGCGCCGCGGCGGCCCTCGACGGCGTCGACCGAGGCGTCCGTGGCCGGGCCGGGCTTCGTCAACCTCGAGCTCGACGACGAGTGGTTCGTCGCCGGTCGCGGACCGTGCTCGAGGCCGGACGGATCGCGTTCGGCGGCGGCTCAGCCGGCGCTCCCGGAGCGGGTGCAGGTCGAGATGGTGTCGGCCAACCCGACCGGGCCGATGACCGTCGCGTCGGCCCGGAACGGCGCCTACGGCGACTGCGTCGCCCGGCTGCTCGCCTTCGCCGGGCACGCGGTCGAGCGCGAGTACTACTACAACGACGCGGGCGCGCAGATGGATCGGTTCCGAGAGTCGGTCGACGCGGTGCGCCGCGGCGAGGAGCCGCCCGAGGACGGCTACCACGGTGACTACATCGCAGCGCTCGCCGAGGAGCGCGGGCGATCCGGTGCCGCGCATGCTCGGCCTGATCGAGGCGCGCTCTCGAGCGGTTCCGGATCCAGTTCGACACGTTCGAGCGCCAGAGCGTCGTCGAGACCGAGATTCCCGAGGCGATCGCGCTGCTCGACACGTTCGAGGACGATGGTGCGCTCTGGGCGCGCACCTCGGCGCACGGGGACGAGAAGGATCGCGTCCTCGTCCGCTCGGACGGGACAGCCGACGTACTTCGCAGCCGATGCCGCCTACGTGCGGCGGAAGTACGCGAAGGGCTTCGATCGGCTCGTCTACGTGCTCGGTGCAGACCACCACGGCTACGTCGGCGCGCCTGCAGGCGCTCGCCGAGATGCTCGGGCACCCACGAGACTCGCTGGAGGTGCTGATCTACCAGCTCGTCCACCTGACGCAAGGCGGCGAGGCGACCAAGATGTCGAAGCGGCGCGGCGACGTCGTCTTCCTCGACGACTTCATCGACGAGATCGGGGTCGACGCCGCACGCTGGTATCTCGTCTCTCGCGGGCACGACCAGACGATCGAGATCGACATCGATCTCGCGGCGGAGAAGACGGCGAAGAACCCCGTCTTCTACGTGCAGTACGCGCACGCGCGCATCGCAGGCATTCTCCGCAACGCACCCGAAGACGGTGTGGCTCAGAGCCACAACGTCTCGCTCGCGGGCGAGCTCGCGGCCGAGGAACGCGATCTCGTGAAGCGGCTCGCCGAGTTTCCCGGGGTCGTGGCGGAGGCGACGGAGCGGCGCGCGCCACACGCGATCCCGACGTACGCGATCCGGGTCGCCGACGACTTCCACCGCTTCTACCACCATCACAAGGTGCTCGGCTCGCCCGAGGAGGCGTTCCGGCTCGGCGCTCTGCAGCGCGACGAAGGCGGTCGTCGCCCGCTGTCTCGACCTCGTCGGGGTCGAGGCGCCGGACGGATGTGAGCACGCGCCCGTCTGGTTCGGACGCCTGCCCTCAGCCCTGAATGCGCTGGAACCTCGGCCTCGCCGGCCTTGCGATCTCGTGGGGGCTGGTCGCGGTCCTCGTCGGCTCGGTCGCGCTCGACGCCGCGCCACTCGCGTTCCTCCGACTCGCGCTCGCCGTCGCTCACGCTCGGCATCGTCGCGCTGGGCGAGCGGGCGCCTCTCGCTCCTGCGGCCTGGGACGCATCTCCCGACCCTCGTCGCGCTCGGGGTCGTGCAGGCGGCGCACTGGTGGCTGTTCTTCGAGGCCGTCAAACGCGGCTCGGTCGCGCTCGCCGTGCTCACGTTCTACACGGCGCCGCTGTTCCTCGCGGTTCTCGCTCCGCTCTTCCTGCCCGAGAAGCTCTCGAACGTGGCGCTCGGCGCGCTCGTGCCGGCTGGAATCGGGATCGCGCTCGTGGCTCTGCGCAGGCGATGACGGCGCCGGCTTCGGCTGGGTCGCGCTCGCGTGCGGGATCGGCGTCGGCGCTCACGTTCGCCGTGCTTGCTGATCCTCTCCAAGACGGCTTCTGCACGCAGGACGTCGCGCCGCTGACGGTCACGTTCTGGGATTGCCTCGCCGGAACGGTCGTGCTCGCGCCGTCCTTGTTGTTCGTCGGACACGGTGCTTCCCGTCGACGCAGCCGACTGGGGCGCGGTCATGCTCCTCGGCGTCGTCTTCACAGGACTGGCGACGCTTGTCTACATGTGGCTTCTGCACCACGTGACCGCTCAGGCCGCCGGCGTCCTCACGTTCCTCGAGCCCGTCTCCGCGGTGGTCCTCGCCTGGGTCGTGCTCGATCAGTCCCTCACGCCGTCAGGCGCTCGTCGGTGGGGTCCTCGTCATCTGCGCCGGGGTCGCGGTCGTCGTGCTCGAACCGACGGACAGCCACGTCAGCGAGGCCGTCGCGGGAGTAGGATCGACAGACGCGTGAGCACCCCCCACGATCCCACCGTCCCCGATCGGAACCTCGCGCTCGAGCTCGTCCGCGTGACGGAGTCGGCAGCGATGGGAGCGGCCCGCTGGATCGGTCGCGGCGACAAGAACGCCGCCGACGGCGCGGCCGTCGATCTCATGCGGCGCATGATCAACACCGTCACGATGCAGGGCGTCGTCGTGATCGGCGAGGGGGAGAAGGACGAGGCGCCGATGCTCTTCAACAACGAGCGGGTCGGCGCAGGCTTCGGTCCCGAGGTCGACGTCGCGGTCGACCCGCTCGAAGGGCACGCGTCTCACGGCGCTCGGCATCCCGGGCTCGATCTCGGTCATCGCCGTCGCCGAGCGAGGCTCGATGTTCTTCCCCGGTGCGGCGCTCTACATGGAGAAGATCGCGGTCGGGCCGGAGGCGGCCGACGCGATCGACCTGACAGCGATCGCCGACCGAGAACGTCCAGGCGGTCGCAGCCGCCAAGGGAATGCGCGTGAGCGATCTCACCGTCGTCGTCCTCGAGCGGGACCGGCACGAGGAGCTGATCGCGGAGCTCCGCGCCTCCGGCGCGCGCGTGAACCTCATCCGCGACGGTGACGTCGCCCCGTCGATCGCCGCCTGCGAGCCGTCGACCGGCGTCGACATGCTGATGGGAATCGGCGGCACCCCGGAGGGCGTGATCTCGGCTGCCGCGATCAAGTGCATGGGCGGCGCCATCCAGGGCCGGCTCTGGCCGCGCAACGACGGCGGAGCGCCAGCGCCCTGATCGACGGCGGCTTCGACCTCGACCGCGTGCTCTCGGCAGACGATCTCGTTGCCGGCGACGACGTGTTCGTCGCTGCGACCGGCGTGACCGGCGGGTCGCTGCTTCGCGGGTGTCCGCACGAGCGCCCGCGGCGTCGAGACCGAGTCGATCGTGATGCGCTCGCGGTCGGGCACCGTGCGGCGGATCGCCGCCTACCATCCCGCCGACAAGCTGACGAATCTGCGAAAGGAGCGCTGATGGGCGCGACGGAGCTGGCTGCGAGTCGCACGCTCGATCGTCGCGGACGACAAGGGCATTCTCGCCGCCGACGAGTCGACGGGGACGATCAAGAAGCGCTTCGACGCGATCGAGGTCGAGTCGACCGAGGAGAACCGGCGCGCCTACCGCAACCTGCTCTTCACGACGACCGGGATGGAGGAGTTCATCGGCGGTGTGATCCTCTTCGACGAGACGATCCGCCAGCACGCCGACGACGGCACGCCGTTCGCGGAGCTGCTCGCCGCCAAGGGCGTCGTGCCGGGGATCAAGGTCGACACCGGCGCGCAGCCGCTGCCGGGCGCACCGGGCGAGACGGTCACCGAGGGGCTCGACGGCCTGCGCGAGACGGCTCGCCGAGTACTACGAGCTCGGGGCACGGTTCGCGAAGTGGCGGGCGACGTGATCGCGATCGGCGACGGCATGCCGACCGCTACGCGTCTCGGGCGAACGCCCAGGCGCTCGCGCGCTACGCGGCGCTCTGCCAGGAGGCCGGCATCGTGCCGATCGTCGAGCCCGAGGTGTTGATGGACGCCGACCACTCGATCGAGACGTGCGACGACGTCACACGGCGCGGACGCTGCAGGCGCTCTTCGCCGCGCTCGTACGCAGCAGCACGTCGACCTCGAGGGGCACGTTGCTGAAGCCGAACATGGTGATCGCCGGCAAGGGCAACGCGGATCAGGCGAGCCCGAGCGGATCGCCGCCGTGACGCTCGCACTGCCTGCTCCGTCACGTCCCCGCCGTCGTGCCCGGCATCGTGTTCCTCTCCGGCGGCCAGGCGAGGTGCGAGGCGACCGTCAACCTGAATGCGATCAACCGCGTCGAGCGCGGCCCTGGCCGCTCTCGTTCTCGTACGGACGGGCGCTGCAGGCATCGGCGCTCGCAGGCGTGGCGCGGAGAGCGCCGAGCATGCCGAGGCCGCGCAGGCCGCGTTCCTCCACCGGGCGCGTATGAACTGCCGCCGCGGTCGCCGGGCGCTGGACGACGCCCGGGCTCGAAGCGGCGGACTGAGCCGTCGCTGACGTCGGCGTGGTAGGTTCTTCCAATGACTGTCGGCCCCGTCGAGATCTTCGTCATCGCGTTCGACGACCCCGAGTTCCACGGCGAGATCCGGGCCGAGCTCGAGCGGCTGCGCGACGGTGACATCATTCGCCTCGTCGACCTGCTCGCGGTGCGCAAGACCGAGGACGGTGTGATCGAGTCGATTCAGCGCAGCGATCTCGCCGCCGACGAGGCGCTCGCGTTCGGCGCCGCCGTCGGGGCGCTGATCGGCTTCGGCGCCGCCGGCGAGGAAGGGCTGGAGCTCGGGGCGGTCTGGGGCCTGCGTGAGCTGGCCGACGGCCACGTCTTCGACGACGAGGACAAATGGCGCGTGGCGGACGCGATCGCGCCCGGGCAAGGGGCGCTTGTCGCGCTCGTCGAGCACCGCTGGGCGATCCCGGTGCGCGAGGCCGTTCGACGCGCCGGTGGGCACGCGGTCGCGGGCCGCTGGATCGCAGAGCACGACCTGATCCGCCTCGGCGAGACCTCGACGCGGATCCCGCTCGAGCTCGACACGCCGTAGGGGGACGCAAAGCGGCGCCCTCTCGCGCCTGCTGCTCGCACCCGGTACTACGCGACGGCTCGACGCTTCACGAGGGCGACGCTGTTGCGTCGCCCTTACGCTCTCTCACGCCGCCCGGAGCGGGCTCTCAAGCGGACCCATGCGGCTGCCGATGCCAAGGCCGTGGTGCTTGCGGCAGCCCTCCCTCCGCGGATTCGCGCGCTCGTCGAACGTCCGGTACCGGACGTCGTTCTCGAGTGGCGCTTCGACGAGCTCGAGCGAGCCGGGCTCGACTCTGTCGAGGCCGTGCGGCTCGCCCTCGACCCGGCGTTCGATCTCGGCGCCTTCCGCGACCTCGTCGCGCACGGTTGCGAAGCCGCACTCGCGGTCTGCATCGTCCGCTGACGCTGCCGACGTTCGATCTGGTTCAGCCAACCGTGGGCCGGCGCGCGAGCAGATCAGCCGTCGAGTGGCCGGCGTCGCGCAACGACGATCCCGGCTCGCCACCCAGGAGCCCGCCCGCCCGAGGGCGGGCGCAGCGGCTCGACATCGAGGCCGCTGCGGGCGATCAACCAGGAAATCAACGAGTTCGAGTTCCACATCTCCCCGGCTCGGCTCTCGTCGCGTCCCCAGACCAGTGTCGGGACCGCGGGAACGAGGTCGAGGATGCGTTGCGCAAGCAACGGGTCATCGGTCAGGCGCCGCGGGCTGTCGACGGCCTCGCCGACGTCGGGGATGACCCCATCGCGCCACCGGCGCACCTCGTAGCGGAAGATCCGGAACCGTCCCGCCCAGTGGCTCCCAACCGCACCTTCGGCGACAACGCCACGCGCAGCGCCGTTGGTGTCGCGGACCGGCGCCTGCTCGATGACGAAGCGTCCCTCCGGCACACGGACTTCGAGCCCGGAATGGTAGAGGTCGCAAGGCGGCCGGCGCTCTCGTCGGGCCACCATCGCCTCGAAGACGCGGCCGTTCAGCCGCACCGAGTGACCGCCGGCACCGAGCGGCAGCCAGTAGAGGTCGACTCCGCGTTCAAACTCGGTCGTCACGCTGCCATCGTCCTGAACCGTAGCCCCGGTCAGTCCGATCGGCGTGGCACCTGATCCTCCGTGTAGTGCCGGAGTGCCGGCAGCAGGTGACCGCGTCAGCTCTTTCGCGCGGTTCGGACTCTGGGGCGGCGGATGACCGCATCCTCCGCTGGGAAGTTGATCGACTCGTGGCCGTCCTCCCAGCGCACCCGAAAGTGCTCGTGACCGGGTTCGCCGAGCACCTCCATGATCTCCCCACTGCGCGGTGCGTCACCGACGGTGTGCCCGGTGATCTCGATCCGGTCGCCTGCCTCTGCGGGCAGTCCCTGAACCGTCTTGATCATGACCTGTCTCCTTCCTGGGCGTCAACTGCATCGTTGCATCAACGTCGACGGCCGCCATCAGGGCATCCACGGATCCGCTCCGCGGTGTTCGGTGGTTCCGGGTACGCGGGTCAGCGGCGCGGCCAGCAGGCGTGCCCAAGTGAGTACTAGGGAAAGTCCTGCTGGATGCCGATACGGGCAGGGATGAAGTGGTCTCGGTTTTGGAGTTGGCTCGAGATGGTTGGTCGCCATTCGCGGCCCCTTCTCTCCCCAATCACGGAGAACGAGCCGTCGTAGAGCGGGTGGTCGTTCCTAGCCCTCATTCTCTGCAGGTGGGCCAGTTTCGGTTCAAGCTGATCCGCGCTGCTGGCGGCGCCACGAAGGCCAGGCGCAGCGGGCGGATCGCCCTCGATGGTGAGTCGGTTCCCCGAACCCGCCCGCTGCCTGCCGGCCTTGCCGCAGTCCACCTGCGTGCCTCTACCCGGGCCTGCCGCAGCCAAAACGATCCGACGCGATGCGAAGGCCTGGCCCGGGGGTTCGGGGCCAGAGCGATCTAGACGTGTCTGTCCTGGATCACGGTCGTGTCGCGCGTGCGCGTGGTGCCGCCGAACCCGCCCCAGCTCGCCCAATAGATCATCGAGAGGACGACTCCGATGCAGCCGACGACAAGCAGGATGACACCGACCGCGGTAAGCGACACGCCAGAAACCGAGGCATCAACGGCCCAGATCAGGATGGCCCCGACAGCGGCAAGTACGAGTGAAAGTGAAAGACCCATTTCTGAACCTCCGATTGTGTGGTTACGGCGTTATCGCCTCGAGTATCCGAAGCCACCAAACGCGAGAATGACGAGCACGATGATCAAGACCCAGAACCAGATCGACACGTTTCCTCCTCCCGTAGACGGTTGTGGGTTCCCCCACGGGCTACCGTCTAAACCCACGGACACAAACCCTTGTTCGGTGACGGGTAGGCTCGCCAAGTGCTGCCGGCCGGCACCCCCGCGAGTTCGAATAACGATGACCAGAGGGTTGCGATGTCTCAACCCGACACGGAATGCTGCCGAAGCAGATGTTGTGGACGTGGGGGAAATCAGCGAGGCAACCGCCCTCGCTCAACTCGAAGAGGATGAACGGCGAATCTCTGCGCGACGTGCACGACTTCACGAGCGGATCGCGTTCCTCCGCGCTAACGGCAACGCCGACGGTACCCCTGCGACACCCGAACAACTCGAAGCGCTCGACCGCCAGGAACGAGAGATCTCACAGGAGCGGAAGGACCTGCACGCGAGAATCGATGAGCTCGCCGGTATGCCCTACCGATCGAGGAGCGGGACCACCCAGACTTCGTAAGCGACACGTTGGCCATCGTGCTCACCGACTGCAAGGTTGTAGTCGGCAACCGTCCAACCTTCCGGGAATTCCTCGCCTCGTGCTGGACGGCGTGTGGGAGCGTCCACCAGTACAGGCGGCTCAGGATCCGGCAGGTGAACCAAAACGCGCGACGGCATGCGCGCCTCTGTTTGTACGCGACGCGTCGGACGAATCGCCGCGATCTGACTAGGGCTAGCTGTTGCGGCAGCGGGGGTCAGGTGCCTGAAGGCACGACCGAGACAAAGGCTCGAAATGGAAGCGGGCGAAGGGACTCGAACCCTCGACCTACGGCTTGGGAAGCCGACGCTCTACCAACTGAGCTACGCCCGCGTGCGCGGCGTCAGTTTAGCGCCCAGCGGATTCACGGTTCCCTCACACCTTCGCCGTACACTCGGCCGCGTGCGCCGTCTTGCACTCGCCGCATTCGCCGTCGCCGTCGTGCTTGCACCGCTCGCCGCTCGAGGCGACGCCGCGGGCTGACGCGGACGTCTTCGCGGGGCTCGGCACCTGGGTCGACATCTACGACGCTCCCGCCTACCGTGCTCCACAGCAGACCGCTGCCCGGATCGCCGCCCGTAGCGTGCGGACCGTGTACGTCGAGACGGCGAACGACCGCAGCGCCGTGGATGTCGTCAATCCTGCCGGCTCTCGGTGCGTTCGTCGACGCACTCCACGGTCGCGGCATCCGTGTCGTCGGCTGGTACCTACCCGGATTCGTCAAGCCCGCGCTCGATGTGCGCCGGACGCGCGCGATGCTCGCATTCCGCACCCCCACGGGGGGATCGTTCGACGGTGTCGCGCTCGACATCGAGTCGCTGCGGCTCAAGCGCCCCGCCCTCCGTACGACGCGTCTCCTGGCATTGAGCAGGATCCTGCGGGCCGAGGCGGGCGAGACGCCGGTGGCGGCGATCACGTATCCGTCACGCGGCTTCGAGCGGCATCCGACCTGGTGGCCCGGATTCCCGTGGCAGGAGGTCACGAGCCTCGTCGATGCCTGGATCCCGATGACGTACACCGGCGGTGGCTTCCAGGGGTACGACGCGACGTACGGATACGTCGCACGCTCGCTTCGGCTGTTGCGCTCCGCCGTCGGGCCGGATGTTCCCGTCCATGCGGCCGGGGGCGTCGCAAACCGGATGAACGCCGAGGAGCTGAAGGCCTTCGTCGACGCCGTCACGGACGACGGCTCCGTCACCGGCTGGAGCCTCTACGACTTCCAGACGACCGGTCCCAAGGCCTGGGCCGCGCTGGTTCCGCTCGGCACGGGCTAGACGCTCCGCAGCAGCACTCCAGAGGCTCCACGTCGCTCTCGACGGCGCCCCAGAGCGTCCCGGCCCGCGCGGTATCTCCTCGGGCAGCCGCAATGACTGCGAGCTCGGCGCCGTTTGGGCGCAGCTCGTTCCGGCTCGCCGAAGATGTCATCCGCGCCGCCGAGCGCCCGTAAGGCAACCGCGCGAAGTCGCGGATCCGCTGCCGGCGCCGCGTCGAGGAGTCGCTGGAGCCACGACGCGCCCTCGAGGGGGTCACGGACGACCCAAAAAGACTCGAGCGCGGCGGCGAGCGTAGCGCTCGGGCCCGAGTTGCCGCAGAAGCCGCGTCGACCCCTCGATGTCGGTGAACAGGAACGTGACCGTTCCCGTGGGCAAGTCCCTCGGCACGGAAGGAGTATCGTCGAGGCCCAACGCTCTCGGCGCGGCTAGAAGATGTCGAGCAGGCGGTCGATGCGGGCGACCGGCGTGAATCCGAGCCGCTCCAGGATCGGGCGGGACATCTGGCCCGCGTGGGTCACGACGCACGGGCGTGCCTCGCAGCTCCGCCTCGCGGGCCCTGGCGCCGACGAGGGCCCGATACGCGCCGCGTCCACGGGCGGACGTGAGGGTCGCGCCGCCGAAGAGGATCAGCCCGAGCGGGGTGTACGAGGCGTATCCGGCTGCGACCGGCTCTCCGTCGACGAAGGCAAGGAACGTCGATCCGGTTGTGCCCTCCGCGCGAAGTCCGCCTCGGCTTGTGCGCGCTCGACCTCCTCCGGCGTGCCTCCGAACGCCTCGTGCTGAATCCGACGTGCCGTGACGAGCTCGTCGACGGAGGTCACCTGGCGCGCCTCCACGCCCGCCGGTTGCACCAGAGCGGCGGCCCCTGCCTCCAGCACCATTCCGGTCGCGACGGGCTCGTCCTCGTCCGGAACGATCCCGAGGCGCCCCAGGCGAGCCACCAGGTCGGCAGGCGTGCACGACTCGCCGAGCTCCCACTCGGCTCCCGTTCGGCCGCGACTGCGGAGCAGACTCCGGATCTCGTCGACAGCAGCGTCGACCGCGTCTGCGTCGAGGCGGACCCGCTGCACGGTGGCGCTGTGGGGCCCGGTTCCGCTCCCGAGGTACACGGCGAAGCGGCCGGCAGGGTCGATCACCAGCTCGCGGCCCGCCGATAGAGGTTGGTGCAGATTGGGGTTCTCCGCGAGCTCGCGGATCACGACCATGCCTCGGCGACCCGCTCCCGGGTCGACTCGAGGTGCTCGGGGAGAACCTTGATGTCGGCGAGCACGGGCATGAAGTTCGTGTCGCCGCCCCACCGCGGCACGACGTGCTCGTGCAGGTGTGCCGCGATCGAGCCGCCGGCAACCGCGCCGAGATTCCAGCCGACGTTGAAGCCCTCCGGGGCATAGGCCCTCGTCAGCGCGGCGATACCCTGGACCGTCAAGGCGTGAATTTCCGCGGCCTCGTCGGGCTCGAGCTCGGCGAGGGTCGGAACGTGCCGGATCGGCGCCACCATCAGGTGCCCCGACGCGTACGGAAACTTGTTCAGGAGCACGACAGCGCGATCGCCGCGCCGTACGACGAGGCTCGACGCCCCGAGCTCACCGGCCCCTTCGAGGCAAAACACGCAGCCGTCCTCGGCGCCCGCCGTCTGCACATAGGCGAGACGCCACGGCGCCCAGAGCCGTTCCATTCGCGTCTTCTATCACGTATCATCGCCGCGGCTGCGGCGCCGATTCCCGGGAGGGGCGCGTGCCGTACGCATTCATCGAGAGCCCGAACAGGACCGAGGCGAGCGGGCGCCGGATCACGACAGTCGTGATTCACACGATGGAGATCGCGGAGCGCGACAACGCCGCCGAGATCTGCGCCCGTTGGTTCGCGAACCCTGTCGCCGAGGTGTCCGCCCACTATTGCGTGGATGCCGAGACGGTGATCCAGTGCGTCCTCGAGGACAACATCGCCTGGCACGCTCGTGGCGGGAATGCGAGCTCGATCGGGATCGAGCTCGCGGGCTTCGCCGGACAGCGCGCGCTCGGCTGGGACGACGACTACAGCAGGGCCGTCCTCGTGCGGGCGGCGAGGCTCACGGCCGACGTCTGTCGCCGGCATGGGATCCCGCTGCGCCGCCTTCATCCGTCCGACCTCGTGGCGGGGCGCCGTGGCGTCACCGGGCACGCCGACGTGAGCGCGGCGTTCCATCGGAGCGATCACTGGGATCCCGGGCCTGATTTCCCCTGGGCCGGATTCCTTCGCTCAGCGCGCGGCAGCGACGTCGTCGAGAGCGCCCGCAAGGCCTGACACGATCTCGTCGAGCTCGGCGCGGGTGATCACGAGCGGCGGCGAGATCTGCAATCCACCACCCACGAGCGTGCGGGTGAGCACGCCGTGATCGCGTGCTTTCAAGGTGACGCGATCGGTCAGCGCAGGGTCGGCGGCGAGGATGCCGGGATCGATCTGGATCCCGGCCACTGCCCCGAAGCCCGAGCGGATCTCCGAGACGAGCTCGTGATCGAGCAGAGGAGCCAGGGCGGCGGTGAGCTCGCTCTCGAGCTCCAGCCCGCGGGCGACCAAGCCCTTCTCGCTCGATGATGTCGAGGTTCGCGTGTGCTGCTGCCGCTGCGCTCGCATGGCCGGAGTACGTGTACCCGTGGCGCCAGATCCCGGCGGCCGGGGTGTTCCAGAACGGCTCCTGGATCCTGGCGCCGACGATCACGCCGCCCAGCGGCACGTAACCCGAGGTGATCCCCTTCGCAAATGTGACGGCGTCCGGGTCGAGCCCGACCCGGGTGCTCGCGAACCAATCGCCCACGCGGCCGTAGCCACAGATGACCTCGTCTGCGACGAAGAGAACACCGTGTTTCCGGCAGATGTCCCGTGCCGCGAGGAGATACCCCTCGGGTGGGAGCAAGACGCCGCCCGCTCCGATGATGGGCTCGCAGAAGAAGGCCGCGACACGGTCCGGCCCGACCTCTCCGATCGTCACCTCGAGCGCCTCGGCTGAGTCCCAGGCGACGCGGGCGGTGTCGCCCGCCAACGGGCCGACGCCCACCTTGAACGCCTCCGTGCCGACGATGCTCGTGCCGTAGCCGGCGAGGCCGTGGTAGGCGCGCTCGCGGGAGATGATCACGGTCCGATTGGGCTGGTCGAGCAGGCTCCAGTAGCGTCGCACGAGCTTGACGACGGTCTCGATCGACTCGCCGCCGCCGCTCGTGAAGAACACCGCTGCGTCGTCCATCGGGGCAATTGCCGAAATGCGGTCGGCGAGATCGGTCGTGGGCCTGCTCGAGACGTCCCCGTAGTGGGAGTAGGCGTGCAGCGTCCGCATTTGCTCTGCTGCGGCGTCGGCGATCTCAGCTCGGCCGTAGCCGACGTTCGCGTACCAGAGCCCTGCTGTCGCGTCGACGTAGCGGTTGCCCTGGTCGTCCCAGAGATGACAGCCCTGGCCTCGTTCGAGAATCAGCTCTCCGGACGACTGAACTGCGTGCATGTCCGAGACCGGATGCCAGAAACGTGTCACAGGCGAACCCTATCGCCGGCCCACGATCCGGGCGCTACCAACCCGTGGCTCAGAGCCACAAGCGCCGTCGATTGTCACTCTGCTCCTGTGACGGAGCCACGCCTCGTGTCGAGCTCTGCCCGCGGGCAAGCGCGCCAGTAGCCGCGGCGCGCGTTACGCGCCTCGCTCACGGCGTCCAGGAGATCTGGCCCGTATCGGCCGCGCACTCCGCGGAAGAAGTAGGGCGACGCCGCGCCTTCGCGGACGAGCGCGAGGTTGACGTTCGTCCCGGCCGCGAACACGTACCGAAGCTGTCTGCCGTAGCGGTCGACCGCGTCGAGCGCGGGGTCGCGCGCGAGCGTGATGTGCGTTCCGGCGGGGACGAGCTTCTGGAGAGCGACGAGTGCCGCCTTGCCGTAGCAGTCTCCGTGTAGCTCCGGCGCATCGATCTGGACGAGGCGCACCTTCCGGCCGTCGCTCGTCCGCAGCGTGTCGCCGTCGTTGACGTAGGCCACGACGGCGGCGGATTCTCCGGCACTGCGCGGCGTGCGTCGAGGTCTGCTCTGCCGGATCTCCCGAGCAACCCGCTGCGACGAGCGCGAGCCAGCTCACAACCCCGGCGGCGAGTCCACTCCGGATTCCCACATCTACCCGTCGGGGCGCGTCAGCGCCCCGACGGTACCCAGACGAGCCGTACGTCCGTGACCCGGACATCCGTCGCCTCGAGCCGGATCGCGACGGTGTCGATGCTCTCCGCGACCGCCTTCCACTTTTCGTCGATCGCCGCCACCTCGTCGAGGATTTCCTGCTCGAGCTCGGCCAGGTCGTCCGTTGTCTGTTCTGCCTTGGCCTCGGCGGTTTCGCGACGCTGCGCCGAGGTCGCGGACTGGCCGTGCTTGGCGGCGACCGAGCCTGCTGCGCTCGTGATCGAGCGTGCGCTTCGCTTGCCGCCGAACAGCGCGCCGAGCACGGCTCCGGCACCCGTGATCAGCTCGTTCGCTTGGCGCGATCTCGTCTGGGTGTCGAGCTCCTCGACCCGGCGTTGTGCAAGCGCCAGCGCCTTCTCGAGGCGATCCTTCTTCGCCTCGAGGCGCTTCGTGAGCTTCACCGCCTCGGCGTCGGCCTTCTCCTGTCCCGCCGCGTCACAGCGCGCGGCGAACGCCTCCTCGGTCTCGCCGGGGCGTGAGGTGAGCTTCAGCTGCTTGTTGCGGAACACCTCGAGGGCCTGGTTTGCGACGAGGCGGGCCTGCACGTCCTTTTCGGCCTGCGCGAAGAAGCTCTTCTCACCGATCGGCGAGGCCGGGAGAACGAACGCAGCGCCGGCAGGCCCGTCGGGCGAGAAGTCGCGATCGTCGAAGTCGACGACGGTCTCGTCGTCGAGGTCGAGGCCCCCGTCCAGCGGGCCGTACAGCGCTTCGAACTCCTGCTGTTCGTCGATGCCCGCGGCCGTATCGTCATAGCGCAAGGCGACGCGCGTTGCCAGGAATGCTCGCATCGTGGTTTGGCCGGCCGACGCGCCGAGCCGTGTTGCCCAAGGCGCGGCCGGATCGAGGAAGGAGGCCGTCATACCGGGTGCGACAGCCGGTGCAACGGATGTCTCGTCCGCTGCAAGCGCCACCGGCTCGGGGGCAGTCGTCGCAGGGGTGGGTGGCGCTGCACTCGGTGCCACCTGTCCGCGCAGCAGCTGAACTTGCTCCTTCGTCAGAGGCCCACGGAGGAACGACATCGCCCAGCGGGTGGCGAAAACGCGCGGCTTCGAGTCCTTGGCTGACACGAGCATGAACTGCCGCTTCTGGAGGCCGCCGATCGACGAGTCGAGCGTGGCGACATCGGCGCCACCGGCGGCGGAGCGCAGCCCTTCGAGCACGCGCGCCTTGTCGTTTTCCGTCTGCAGCCTGCCGACGAGCCAGAGGCCCGCGTTCGACATCGCTTTGTAGTCGAGGTCGACCGGATTCTGCGTCGAGAGCACGAGCCCGAGACCGAACGCCCGGCCCTGCTTGAGGATCGTGAGGATCGGCTTCTTGGCCGGAGGCGTGGCCGTGGGCGGGATGTAGCCGACGACCTCGTCCATGTAGGCCAGGGCTCTGAGGTCGGTCGTGCCCGACTGGCTCCGCATCCACGTGACGAGCTTCGCGAAGACGAGGGTGGTGACGAACATCCGCTCCTCGTCGGAAAGGTGCGCGAGGTAGATGATCGCCGCGCGCGGCTTGCCGTCCGGCGTGAACAACAGGGTCTGTGGGTCGAGCGGCGCCCCCTCGCTCCACCCGGCGAAGGCGGGCGATGCGATCAGTGCGTTGAGCTTGAGCGCGAGGTCGGTCCGATCCTTCGCGGGGAAGAACGCATCGATCTCGAAGACGCCGAGCTTGCGGAGTGGGGGTGACTGCACCTCGCCGATCAGCGATCCGAGGTCGAGGTCGCGACCCGCCCTCCAGGCGTTCTCGATCAGGTTCGAGAGGAGGACGTGCTCGCGGCTCGAGAGCGGATCGGCCTGGATTCCGACGAGACCGAGCAGGCTCGTCACCGTTCCCTCGATCTCGTCTCGGAGCGCCTCTGCCTCCGTCTCCCACGAGAGCGCCGGGGCACGCAGAGTGCCGATCACGTTGAGTGGGACACCGGCAGACGAGCCCGGGGTGTAGATCGTGATCTCTGCCGCGTCCCTGAGTTGCTGGATCCGCTCGGGGCCGATGCCCTGCGCGGCGAGACCGTCCCGCCACGACGTGGCGGTCTGCTCCGCCAGTTCGTCGACCGTGATCCCCTGACTGGCAGCCAGCGATGCGTCGACCCACGGCCTGAAGCTCGCGGCGGCGAGGTCGGGGAACGTGAGGGCCAGGTTGCCCATGTCGCCTTTCGGGTCGACGATCAGGGTCGGGATGCCCGAGAGGAGGGCTTCCTCGAGAAGCACGACCGCAAGCCCTGTCTTGCCCGATCCGGTCATCCCGACGATCACACCGTGTGTAGTCAGATCGCTCGAGCCGACGACGAGCTGCTCCGCTCCGGGCTTTCCGGTCGCGGGGTCGATAACCGTGCCGAGGGGAAAGGATCCGCGATCGGGCATCGCCACGAGTCTACGACAGCGCGCCTCCCTCGAGACCACGGCGGCGTCGAGTCTCTAGAATCGCGCGATGATCGAGCGGATCGTGGTTCACCCCGGAACGAAGCCGGACATCGCCGGGCGCGACGCGCGGGATCAGCTCGGGCTCGGAGGCAAGCAGAACGGCCTCGCGCAGCTCGAAGAGCTCCGCACGCGCCTGGAGCCGCTGCAGCAGCGGCTCTATGCGGAAGGGCGTCGCAGCATCCTGCTCGTGCTCCAGGGGTTGGATGCGTCGGGCAAGGACGGTGTCATCAGGACGGTCTTCGAAGGAGTGAACCCGCAGAGTTGCAGGGTGGCCTCGTTCAAGGCACCGACGTCGACCGAGCTCGCTCACGACTATCTCTGGCGGATCCACGCTGCGCTGCCGGCGCGGGGAGAGATCGGCATCTTCAATCGCTCGCACTACGAGGACGTCGTCGCCGTGCGGATGCTCGAGCTCGCGCCGACGGCGGTCTGGAAGGCGCGCCCCCGACAGATCGTCGAGTGGGAGCGGATGTTGGTCGCCGAGGGCACGACCATCATCAAGGTCTTCCTCAACGTCTCGAAGGAGGAGCAGCGCGTTCGCCTGCAGGAGCGGCTCGACGATCCCGAGAAGCGTTGGAAGTTCAGGAAGGACGACCTTCGCGTCCGGGCGGCGTTCGACGACTATGTCGAGGCCTACGACGACGTGATCGAACAGACGTCGACGGACCACGCGCCGTGGTACGTGGTGCCCGCGGATCGCAACTGGGTCAAGGCGACCGCCGTCGCCTCGCTTCTCGTCCACGCCCTCGAGCGCCTCGACCCGAAGCTCCCGGAGCCGGAGGAAGGCCTCGACGAGCTCGTGATCGTCTAGGCAGCGGGGCTGGACCCCGGTGAACGGCGGCGCGAGTCCGGGGTGAGGTTCGACCTCACCCCGGGGGCGCTACGTGAGAATCGAGAGGACGAGGCGGGACGGGCAGCCGTGTTGCAGCAACCCGACGACGTCGATCACATCGACGTCGATGGCATGCGCGATCGAATGCGCATCCGCCAGGGGAATTCCCCATTCAGCCAGCGCCTCGAACCTGGCGCGAAGCAACTCGTCGGCCGAGGCCGGTTCGAGCGTCTGGAACTGTGCCGCAGTCATGACGCCTCCTTCTGTTGCCGCAGTGGAGCAGTGCTGGTGACGACGGGCTGTGCCCGTGTCGTCCTCGCCGAAGCGAGTGGGATCGGTCGTCAGTCGAGGATCGCCGTGACGAGGTGGGCCGGACAGCCGCGATGGAGCAGCGTGATCGCGTCGAGCAACTCGATGTCGAGGTGGCTCGCGATCACGAGGGCGTTGCCGGGTGGACAGCCGTGCCAGGTGAGGCTTTCGAATCGGGCGCGGAGGAGCTCTTCAGCCTCGGACGCCTCGAGCATCTCGAACTGTGCCGCAGTCATCATTCTCCCCTTCTTGCTTGGCCGCGTACGTGCAGAGTCGGAGTGTTCCCGCACAGCGGGTAGGGGGGAATCACCCCTCGGAGGGGAGATTCATCCCTCGTTGGAGTGAACATCCCCCGAAACGGTGCTTTCGAGCTCAGATCAGGATCTGCAGCGCCGTCTCGGGCGGGCAGCCACGCGCGACGAGGCTTTCGGCGTCGTGAAGATCGACCTCGACGTGGCTGGCGAGGATCATCGCGCTACCTGCGTCGAAGCCGGCGCGCACGAGCGCTTCGAACCGCCAGCGGAGGACTGCCTCTACTTCGGGAATCTCGAGTTGTTCGAACTGTGCCGCGGTCATCGGGTGCTCCTCAGCCGGAGGGTCAATCGAACGGAACACCTATCGGCACGAACCATCGCCACCCATAGGGTGGGATTGACCCTCCCCTTGGGTAGGGGATGCCGCGGATGAGCGACGGGTGATGAGAGGGCGATCCGCGCTCTCGTGCGATCCGGTCAGATCATCCGGACGGGACCGGTGTCCTACCGCCTGAGGCCTTCTCGTGCAGCTGATGCCGAGCGGCTACGGCACCGACGCGGCAATGACCACGAGGTCGTGCTCCGCCCACCGAACGTCGGGCTGAAAGCCGGCATGGCGGAGGCCGTCGAGGAGTTCATCCGTGCGGCTGACAACGCTCTGGGCTCGATCCAGTGGGGTCGGCTCGGAGACCGGAGCGTGCGGTTCCACGACATCGGCCAGCACGAACCGCCCGCCGTCGGACAGCCGCTCCGCTACCCGGGGAAACAGGTCCGTTTTCGCCGCCTCGTCGACATGATGCAATGCAAATGCGGAGACGATGAGCTCGAACGGCCCTTGCGGCAGTGGATCCTGGAAGCGGCCGAGGTGCAGCTCGGCTCTCGCGCCGAGAACCTCAGCCGCGGCGTCCAGCTTGTCTCGGCTCTGATCGAGGCACACGGCGTACGCCGCCGGATGCGCCGTCAAACAGCGGCGTGACGTCTCGCCCGTGCCGACCCCCAGGTCGAGCATCCGGACGACGTCGAGATCCACTGACGCGCGAACGATCTCCTCCTGGGCTCGGTCGTACCGCTGTCCGTGCTGATCCATCAGCCGCAGGGTAACCGGCCTGCGCGGGACGATCCCGCGAGACCACGATTCGGCCGTCGGCCACACGCCGTTGCCGAAGAGGCGTACGATGCGGGGTCAACTCGGATGCCACTCGTCGGAGCCACGATCACCGTGAACTGCCCAACGTGCGGCGCGGCCTTCGACGTCCGCCTGGAGGACACCAAGCCGAGGCAATCCCCCAGCACGACGCTTGACACGCGGGTCCCTTTCCGCTGCCCCGAATGCGAGCATCTCGGAGAGATACATCTCGAGATAGAGATCCGTTGAGCGGAGACCGCTAGAGCCAGCGCATCTGCAGCGCCAACGGTGAACCGCCGAGCGCGATCTCAGCGGCACATCCGGTACCCGCTTTCGTCACTTCTCGAGGGCCGGCTAGTAGGGGGCGTAGGCGATCATGATCCCGGTCACCGCGAATACAGCGAAGCCGGTCATGCCGAGTACGACAACGCCCTGGGCAAGCCGACCGGGGTGCCGCTTGCGGTCGGGATCGAATCGCTCGACGAGGATCGGGACCGGCGCAGCGGTCAACGCGACCGATCCGACCACGAGCACCAGGCTGAGGGTCACGGGCAGAAACGTGAAGTCGTCACGGTTGCCACGAGCTATCTGCCCGAGCGCTTGAAGCGAAAGAACCCGAACATGCCGACGATCGTGGCGACCATGAGGACGATCACGATCCAGAAGGCGACGGGCGTCCCTTCGCCCGGGAAGCGGACGTTCATGCCGAAGATGCCCGAGATGAGCGTCAGCGGAAGCACGATCACGCTGAAGATCGTGAGCACCCGGAGCACGTCGTTCTGCCGGTGTGAGATCACCGACTCGTTCGTCGACTCGAGGCCGTCGACGACTTCCTTGTAGTTGTCGAGCTGGTCCCAGATGCGCTCGGCGGCATCGACGATGTCGTCGAAGTAGAGATCCAGCTCCTCGGGCAGGAACTTGTCGATTCTGCGCTCGAGCACGCGCAGCGTCGACCGTCCGGGCTTGATCACCTTGCGGTACGAGATGATCTCCTGCTTCACGTTGGAGATGTCCCTGACGACGTCCTCGGCGTGGCCCTCGAACATCTCGTCCTCGATCGAATCGAGCTTGTGGCCGATCTTGTCGAGGATCGGGAAGCAGTAGTCGAAGAGGTCGTCGAGCACCTCGTAGAGCAGTCGCCCTGTGCCTTTCGCGAAGAGCTGCTCCCGCAGGTCAGGGTCGTCCTCGCAGCGGGCGAAGAGCCTTGTGACGGGGAGCAGCTCGCGATTCGGGATCGTCACGAGGTAGTCCGGCCCGATGAAGACGTCGAGCTCCGCGGCGTTCAGGCGCTGGATCGACTTGTCGTAGACCGGGAAGTGGAGGACGACGAAGAGGTAGCCGTCGTCCTCGTAGTCGTCGACCTTGGGACGCTGGCGCTTCGAGACGATGTCCTCGACGTCGAGGGGGTGCCAGCCGAAGCGGTCGGCGAGCACGTTCGCGACCTCGACATCGGGCCCGACGACGTTGACCCAGGTGAGATCGCTAGCGCTGAGCTCGCGGACGGGTATCGGGCGCGCGACGACCTCGGCCGCTCCACGACCGCGGGACCTGCGTGTGATCCGGGGCAGGTTCGGCATCGGTACTGAGGGGGTCATCGATCGCGAATACCATCTTCGTGATTGTAGCCGCCAAGCCTGCTTCGACCAGTCCAGGCCGCGAGCTCGACCGCCGCCCGAACGTCGGGCCGTGCCCGGCGCATCTCACACCGGCGTCAGTACACTGGCCGCCTGAGCGCCCGTAGCTCAGGGGATAGAGCGCGCGCCTCCGGAGCGCGAGGTCGAAGGTTCGAATCCTTCCGGGCGCATGGCAAACCCCGGCACGACACGTCGAGTTGCTGCTGCGCTCGATACGTTCGACCGGACAACGCCACGAGAGCGCGAGCGCAGGACTCACCCGGGCGAAGCAGAAAACTGGCTCGCCAGCGGGAGGTGAGCACGAGAACAACGCCCATAGCCATTGTCGCCGTCGTGGCGACCGTCGCAGCCATCGCCTTCGCGGCCTTGTACTTCACCAAGGACTCGGGGAGCGAGTCGGCTGCCGCGGAACCATGCGGCGACAGGATCTTCGGCCACATCTCGTCCCTGACGCAGAAAGACGGCCGGTACGAGATGCGCTTCGATCCGGCGTGGTTCACGAGTGGCGTCACCGCGAACACGGCGGCGGCCGAGGACGGCGTGGTCGAGCCGGGCGAGCCGGTTCCGAACGACAACTACCGCATCGAGGAAGGTCATCGTCTACTGACCTACCTCATGCCGACCGATGCCGACGTCACCGTTCTGACAAGGCAGGGTGACCCGGCCAACTTCGGTGCGACACCCATCACCGTCTCCGAACTGGCGCAGCTCGTGAATGGCGAGACGCCCGTCGAGTTGTTCGAACCTCTCGACACCGGTGTCTGGATTCGCGTGCACATCGACACGGTCTGCGCTCTCGAGCAGCAATACCAGCCGTAGACCGACCACCAACACCTCGGCTGTGCCAGGGTTCGGGAATTTCATCCGAGGGTGTTGGGGGCGACGACGTTGTGCGTTGGCAGGCGCGCGTTGATACTTCGTCCATGCGTGGGTTGAAGTTGGTCGCGCTCGGCGCGTTCGTGCTGGTGGTGGCGGGGTGGACGACGAACGGGCCGAGCGGCCCGCAACCGCCGGAATGCTTCTCGGCGAGTATCCATCATCGAGCGACCCTGACCTACTTTCGCGGCGGCCGAGTGTATGAGCGGTCCTGCGGCCCTGGCCGCGTGGTCGTCCGTTACGAAGGGAGGACGCACAACATTCTCGGCGGCTATTGCAACGGGGGCAGGGTTCCGTTCGGCCTGACGACTGCTGCGAGAGACGGAGCTGCGTCCGGGTTCGGCGTGATCGTGCCCCGCCAAACAGGAAGGGTGATGATCGACGACGGCGTCCTTCAGATAGACGGACTCCACCTCGGCCTAGGTGGAACAGCCCTCATTAACAAGGGGTTCAAGAGCGCGACATTCACGTTGACCGCGCGACCAACTGGCAAGCCCGTCACCGGTCGCTGGCGCTGCGACTAGAACGCAACGGCTCCGCACGGTACGAAGCCATCGCCTGCGCGCCAGTGTGGGGAATGCCCCCCCGGTGGTTACGGTACTCGACAGGTCTGGTTTGGAGTGCCCGAGAGGACCAGCACCTGCGCGGCCACCTAGCAGCCGGCGATCAACCCGTGGCAGAGGACTCCCAGACCAGACGATCCTCCCGTGGGCGAGCGTGCTCACGCCAGCCTGGGCCGATCTCGTGACGTCGACGGCAACGCTCGCAATCCGGGGTGCTACGGCGAGTCGTCGGCCTCGAGTCGCTGCAGGCGCCAATCGATCGCCGAGCCGAGCTTCTCGAGTCGCGACATGAGCTTCTCGCGATCTGCCTGCGAGGCTGCTTCTGCCTCCTCCACCCGCCGCGCCAGCGCGAGCATGTCGGCCGAGACGCCGGGGGCCGCGGTACCGGGAGCCGCGGCAGCGTCGACCGGGCGAGCCGCAGCGAGCTGATCCACGCGCTCGGCAAGCTCTTCGACGCGGCGCTCGACGCCACGACTGCGCATGAGGTCCGCGAGTGCCCGATCGTGCTCTCCCAGGTGAAGGCCGAAGCGCTCGATCGAGAGCCTGACCCGTTCGAGCTGATCGGGGACGGTCGCGTCGATGCCCTCGCCCCCGACCGGGTCGGCGACGGCGAGCCGAGCCTCGAGGTCGCGCGAGAGTGTCTCGAGGCGCTCCGCAAGGCTCTCGATCCCCCGCAGCCGTTCCTCGTCGAGGGCCGGAGGGGCCGACGTGAGCGCGTCGACCCGGCTCGTCAGGGCCGCGAGAATCCCGTCGTCGGCCCGCTCACGCGGCGGCGAGGCCAGCGACTCGATCCGGATCCGGAGCTCGGCAAGCGCGTCTCCGAGCTCGTCGACGCGCGGATCGGGCTCGTAGGACGGTGCCGGGGTGGCGGCAATCTCCTCGACGCGTGCCGTCAGCAGCGCGAGTGCGTCGTCGGCTGTGTGGTCGTGCGGTCGGACGGCGAGTGACGCGAGCTCGTCCCTGAGCTCGGAGACGGAGCGCGCGAGCACGTCGATCCGCGGATCGGCCTCTGGCGCCGGCGGAGGGGCCGACGCGATCTCGTCGACGCGCGCAGTGAGCACTGCGAGTGCTTCGTCTGCTCCCTGCTCGCGTGGCTGTGCCGCCACGGACGACAGCTCATCTCTGAGCTCCGCGAGGGACTGTACGAGGACGTCGATCCGTGGATCGGCCTCGAGGGCCTGAGGTGTGGCGATATCGATCGCCTCGACGCGAGCGGCGAGCCCTGCAAGCCGCTCCTCGAAACCGGGGTCGGATTGTCGTTCGTCGAGCGAAGCGAGTTGCGCCTGAACCTCCGCGACGGAGCGATCGAGCTCATCGAGCCTGCCGTCGTTTTCGCCGCCGTGTTCTGCACGACCAGGTTGCCGCTCGCTGAGATCCTCTCGGATCCGGTCGAGCGCCAGGAGCAGGACATCGATCGTCTCTGCGTCCGTGGCCCGCTGCCGCTCGATCGTGTCGAGTCGATTCGTCACCACTCCGTCGTCGGGAGGCACGGCGAGCTCTTCGATCCGGCCGGCCAGCGACCTGACGGCCTCGCGGACGTCGTGCTCGCGCGACGGGTCGGCCAGCGTCGCGATCTCGGCTCGGAGCTCCGTCACCGCATGCGCGAGCTCGTCGATCCGTCCGTCCGGCTCGACGTGTGCCTCCGTCAGGCCTGCGGCGAGATCCTCGACCCGGCTTGCCAGCGCCGCGAGGCCCTCGTGGTCGTGCCCACGGTCGTGGTGCTCCTGGGCCAGAGCCGCGAACTGCGCGCGCAGCTCGGTGAGAGAGCCGCTGAGCTCGTCGATCCGTCCGTCCGGCTCGACGTGTGCCTCCGTCACGCCTGCGGCGAGATCCTCGACCCGGCTCGCCAGGGCCTCGTGGTCGTGCCCGCGGTCGTGGTGCTCGTCGGTCAGAGCCGCGAACTGCGCGCGCAGCTCGGTGAGAGAGCCGCTGAGCTCGTCGATCCGTCCGTCCGGCTCGACGTGTGCCTCCGTCAGGCCTGCGGCGAGATCCTCGACCCGGCTTGCCAGCGCCGCGAGGGCCTCGTGGTCGTGCCCACGGTCGTGGTGCTCGTCGGTCAGAGCCGCGAACTGCGCGCGCAGCTCGGTGAGAGAGCCGCTGAGCTCGTCGAGCCGGCCCGTGACCCCATCGTCCTCGTGGGCCAGCGCTGCAACCTCGTCGAGCCGACGTGCGAGAGCCTGGATCGCCTCGTCCGCGGACTGGTCGCTCTGTTGCTCGGCAAGCGTCTCGAGCTGTCGCCGGACGTCGGCGAACGCGTCATCGAGCTGATCGAGGCGGTTGCCGGTCGCGCCGTCGTCGTGAACCTGGGCCCCCAGCTCGTCGACGCGGATCGTGAGCGCTGCGATGGCGTCGTCAACGCCGTGATCGCTTGGTTCTGTCGCCAGTGCGCCGACCTGTGCCTGCACCTCGACGAGTGCTCCGGCGATCTCGTCGAGCCGCCCTGCGACGCCATGCGTCTGCTCGACGCGGATTGTGAGTTCCTCGATGCGGGTCGCGAGCGCCGCCATGGTCTCGTCGAGGTCGTGGCCGCGTGGCTGCTCCTCCCGGATCGTCGACAGATCTCCCCGGAGCGCGTCGAGATCGGCGGTGAGGTGCGCGTTTCTGTCATCGAGACGTGCCTCGATCGAACCGAGGTCGCCGACGAGGCGCTCCTCGAGAGCCTGGAGCCGGGCGCCGAGGTCGCCGAGCTGAGGGCCGTGATGCGAGAGCCCGTCGACCCGGGCGTCGATCTCGGCGACAGAGGCACCCAACTGGTGCTGGGCTTCGACGGCGCGCTCGAACCGCTCTGCGAGCGTCGAGAGGGCGGCGTCGTCCGAAGGTCGCGTGACCGCCTCGTCGAGACGGGACTCGAGCCTGGCAAGCCGCTCGTCGATGTCGGGGTTGCCGGCCGGCCTGCTCTGGAGCTCGGCGAGCGTCTCCGCCAGCTCGGCGAGGGCGGCGGCACTCGCCTCCAGGTCTGCCCGCTCGGCTTTCCCATCGGCCAAGGTCTCCAGGCGCGCCAGACGCGGCTCGAGCGGATCGGGCTCGTTCGGCCTGTTCTCCAGCGCCGCGACGGCTGCTCGCAACGCCTCGATATCGCGAGTCTCGGCCGCGGCATCCACGCGGCCGGCGAGCTCGTCGAGCGTTGCCCGAACCTCGGTGAGCGCGGCAGGGTGGCCGCTGAGGGCCGTGACTGCATCCGTCAACTCTCGCAGCCGCTCCTCGACATCGTGATCGGGCTCGGCCGTCGACGGGCGGAGCGCGAGCTCCTGAACTGCCGCATCGATTCGTGCCAGATCCCCGGCGAGCTCGGCGGCTCCTGCCTGGAGCGCCGTGAACGCGTCCTCGACACCGCCCGTGACTCCCTCGAGGCTCTCGACGAGCGTCGCGACTGCCGCCTCGAGCCGCTGGGTGCGCGCATGCGTCGACTCGACCCTCTGGCCGAGGTCGGTGAGGCGCTCCTCGAAGCCCTCGACGGGCTCGCTTGCGTGCACTCTCCGGGCCAGGTCGGCGACCGCTTCCTGCAGGCGGGCTGCGTACTGGGCATCGTCGTGGGACGGTGACTGCGAAGGCGGCGACGGGGAGGAGCGAGGCACGACGGTAATCGAGGCGCTCGGATCGGACCACTGCTCCGCGAGCGCGCTCGCGAGCTCGAGGCGCGTGATCGACCCGTTCTGGACGAGGATCTGACCGAGCGGCTGCTTGGTCCGCTCCTGTTCCGCCGTCGCGGTCACGAGCTCATCGGTCGTCACGAACCCGTGAGCGAGAAGGATGTCGCCGATCCCGCGACCCGCCACCCCGTCACTCGCCGGCGCCACGGTCACAGGCCGATCTCCCGCTGCAGCGCCGGCCGGCGAGAGCGGGCAGGCTGTGGCGAGGCGGCAGCGGGGCCCACACCGGTGGTATCGGACGGAGTGCCTCCTGGCTCGCTCACTCGTCCCAGGGAAGCGCGCATGACCACGAAGTAGACTGCCGCCGTGCAGATCGAGGCGACCGTGATCCGGCTCCGACTGGCCGAGACCTTCGTCATCTCGCGCGAGGCACGGGACTGGGAAGACGTCGTGCAGGTCCAGATCCGCTCGGGCGGCCAGGTGGGTCACGGCGAAGCAGCGCCGATCGACCGCTACGACGAGACGCCCGACTCGGCGCTTGCCTTCATCGCACAGCACGGCGCGCTCGTCGGTGAGGACCCGTTCGCTCTCGAGGAGATCGGTCGGCGTCTCGACGAGGTGGGTGGTGAGCATGCGGCGAAGGCTGCGCTGGACGGCGCGCTCCACGACCTCCAGGGCAAGCTGCTCGGTGTACCCGTCTTCCGGCTGCTCGGGCTGCCCCGTATCGGCCCGCCGACGTCGTGGACGATCTGGCTCGGCGACCCGGACGACATGGCGCGACGAACCGAGCGGGTCGCGGGCCGTTTCAGCCGTCTCAAGCTGAAGCTGGGCGGGGGAGACGGGCTCGACATCGAGCGTGTGCGCGCCGTCAGGGCGCGAACCGACCTGCCGCTGCAGGTCGATGTCAACGAGTGGTGGACGCTGGACGAGGCGCTCGAGGCGATCCCGCAGCTCGACGCCCTCGGAGTCTCCTACGTCGAGCAGCCCCTGCGTGCCGCAGATCCAGACGCTGCAATCCTGAAACAGCGGTCGACGGTGCCGATCTACGTCGACGAGGACTGCCACACGCTCGCCGATGTTGCCCCGTGCGCCGAAATTGCGCACGGGATCAACATCAAGCTCGCGAAGTCCGGCGGGATCAGAGAGGCAATCCGCATGGCGCACGCCGCACGTGCTCTCGGGCTGGGCGTGATGCTCGGGTGCATGGTCGAGTCCGGGCTGGGAATCGCGGCGGGCTGCGTCGTGGCCCCGCTGTGCGACCACGTCGACCTGGACGGCAACCTGCTCCTCGCCGAGGATCCACGCCCAGGCGTGCGCTTTGTGGACGGAGTCCAGATTCCGGCGGAGGCACCGGGTCTCGGTGTCGGCTAGGCGCCTGCTCATCCTCGCCGAGGGGTACTCCGGCGACCCGCACTACGGCAAGACGATGTACGGCGTCCTGCGCTACCGGCGAAACGACGTCGTTGTCATCCTCGACTCGAGCCGTGAAGGCGCCTCCGAGGACGGCGTCCCGATCGTCGGCGATGTGGCGGCCGCGCTCGCGTTCGAGCCGACGGCCGCGCTGGTCGGCGTGGCGACGCAGGGTGGGAAGTTCCCGCCGCAGTGGAGGCGGTTGCTCGTGGAGTGCATCGGTCACGGGCTGGCGATCGAGAACGGCCTGCACGAGTCGGTCGAAGACGACGCGGAGTTCGCAGCCCTGGCACGGACGCATGGTGTCTCGTTGACGGATCTGCGGAAAGTTCCCCCCGACCTCGACGTTCCCACGGGTGCGAATCTCGAGATCCCCGCCGCGATCGTGCTCACGGTCGGATCCGACTGCGCGATCGGCAAGATGACCGTTTCCCTCGAGCTCGACCGCGAGGCGCGGTCTCGCGGGATCGACGCCTGTTTCGTGCCGACCGGCCAGACGGGCATCGCGATCGCCGGGTGGGGGATCGCGGTCGACTCCGTCGTCTCGGACTTCACCGCGGGTGCCTCCGAGCGCCTGGTGGTGGAGGGAGGGGCGAGAGCGCGGGAGCTGCTGTTCGTGGAGGGCCAGGGCGCGATCTCGCATCCGGCCTACTCGGGAGTGACACTTGGCCTGATCCACGGCTCGGCGCCACATGCGTTCGTGCTCTGCCACGTACCGGGGACGACCGAAGTCGACGGCTATCCAGGCCATCCCCTGCTGTCGCTGCCGGAGCTCGTGTCCCTCCACGAGCGGATCTCGCTGCCCCGGCGACGCGCTGCCGTCGCCTGTGTCGCGCTCAATACACGGCACCTCGACGACGAGGAGGCTCGTGCCGCGGTCGCCGCGGCCGAGGCCGAGACCGGACTCGTCGCGGATGACCCGATCCGGTTCGGCTCGTCCCGCCTGCTCGATGCGCTGCTCGCTCATCTGTCGGCGATCGGCGCTCTCCGGTAGAGTCCCGCGCGGCCCAGGACTCGGCCGCAGCTCGGCGAACGAGGGAGATCGTGCGGACAATCGTTGCAGCGGCCGCCTGCATTGCGGCACTTGCGCTCGTGGTCGGTGCAGCTTCGGGCGGCATCGGAGCCAACGACGACACGGGGAAGTTCGCACCTGATTCAGGCGAGGTGTTCTTCTCACAGATGGCCGCCCGCGGGTTGCAGCAGTCGGTGATGACCGTGCGCTTCACACCGAGCGAACCGACGAAGGTGCCGGACGGTGCGAAGCTCGACGCAGCGATCCCCATTGCCGAAGCGGCGGGACTCCGGGTCGTTCTCGCAGTCTTCCCCTACCCGCCCCGCGAGCTCGCGGCGGGCCGCGCGACGCCGAAGAGCTTCGCCGACTGGGTCACGCTCGTCGCCCAGCGCTATCCCACGGTGAAGCAGTTCGTGGTGCTCAACGAGCCGAACCAGCCCGCCTTCCTGCGGCCGCAGTTCAGCCCGAAAGGCCGGAACCTGTCCGCCGCACGCGCGGGCGCCTATCTCGCGGCTGCGTACGATGCGCTGAAGGCCGTCGACCCGGACATCCGTGTCATCGGGCTCGGGCTGTCACCCCGAGGCAACGACCGGCCGACCGCGCCGAGCAATGTCTCGACGTCACCCGTCCGCTTCCTCACCGCCCTCGGGGCCTGGTACCGCGCCAGCGGCCGCCAGCGGCCGCTGATGGACGGGCTGAGCTTCCACCCGTATCCCAATCTGGCCACGGACCCGATCACCCGGGGCTATGCGTGGCCCAACGCGGGCGTCGCCGATCTCGGGCGGATCAAGCAAGCGGTGTGGGATGCGTTCCGCGATACCGCTCAACCGACGACCGTCAACGGCCTCAAGCTCTACCTCGACGAGGTCGGCTGGCAGGTGGACACGTCCAAGCTCGTGGGCTACTCGGGGGTGGAAAACGTCAAGGTCACGAACGAGCGCACGCAGGCGCGGATCTACAATGCACTCGTTCGGTCGGTCAGCTGCGACCCGCAGGTTGCTGAACTGAACTTCTTCGGCTTCTACGACGACAGTCCACGGGGCACCGGATTCCAAGCGGCGCTCAACCGCGTCGACGGGACGCCAAGGGCATCGGCCGGGGCCGTACAGAGTGCGATCGCCGCCACCGCAGCGGGCTGCACCGCTGTGCGGCCGTGGTATCCCGCCAAGCGTGTGATCGGCGCCGTCGCGCCGAAATGGAAGGTCGGACCCGGTGCGATTCGCTTCTACGCCAAGGCGGGCGAGGGTGCCAACGTGGTTGCCTGCATCCTGCCGGGGTGGCTCGGCGGCGCGGCTGCCGCGGCAGCGATGCTGACGCAGAAGGCAACGAGCCCCGGCTGTAGCGGCGGCAAGACGCTCCCGTCCCATTCCGCCACGTTCGTCCTGCGGCGGCCCCTGCCACTGCAGCCGGCCACGGTCGCGGTGCGGCTCGTCGCCGAGGCGAGTCCCCTGCGCTCGAGGACGTTCTCCCGCACACTGGAGTGAATCGCCTTCGGGAGGGTTCCTCCTGACTTGACACCGAACACGCGTTCGTGCATCATGGCGAACAGATGTTCGTACGGTTCCTTCTCGTTGCGGTCACGGCGACCGCGTTCTGGGCGCTTCTGGCCCACGATTCCGGCGCGGGTGGGCCGGAGCGCTCGTACCGCGTCCAGCCGGGCGACACACTGTGGTCGATATCCGCCTCGACCTACGGCGGCGACCCGCGGGAAGGCGTCTGGAAGCTTCGCGATCGGAACCATCTCGGCGGCACCACCATCGTGACCGGACAGGTCCTGCGGCTGCCGTGACGCGCGGCTGACGGACGGCGCCCCGGGTCGAGGCTCGTGCCAGGGCCCGACCCTCTAGGATCGCGGGTACCGGCACGAGCCGGTCCACCGAGCGAAGGGGCAGTCATGGCGAGCGACCGCATTCTCGATCTCCTCCGACGTCCCGTCGACCCCGACGAGGTCGCAGAGATCCGCGAGCTGTGGAAGGTGCACTCGATCGCCGAGGACAACCGCGACCTGCCCGGGCTGATCTCGACGTTGACGGAAGACTGCGTCTACACGGTCGCCGGAACCGGCGCGCGCTGGGAGGGTCACGAGGGTGCGACGCGGTTCTATACGGAACTCCTGACCGCTTTCCCCGACATCCACTTCGATCTCGACTACATCGTGATCGGCCCGCAGGGGGTCTGCGAGGAGGCCGTTGTCACGGCCACCCACGCAGCACGATGGCTCGACCACGAGCCGAGTGGGGAGCACCTCACCTGGCGGAACGCCATCTTCTTCCCCTGGGATCCGGTGCAGCGCAAGTTCAAGGGCGAGATGGTCTACACCGACCTGGCCCTTCCACGGTCCTAGACGCTCGAGCCTCCAGCCCGGGCCCGGCCGCCCGCGTGGGGGCGTCGCCGCTCGCCGCTAGACTCCGCGCCCGTGGATCTGGACGTTGTGTTCCTCGGGACGTCGGGTTCGGCTCCCACCGCCCAGCGGGCCACATCGGCAACGCTCGTCCGGCGGGGCGGCGACCGTCTCCTGATCGACTGCGGCGAGGGCACGCAGCGGCAGCTGCTCCGCTCGGATGTCGGACTGATCGACCTCGAGCACGTCCTGCTCACGCATTTTCACGCCGATCACTATCTCGGCCTGCCCGGCATGCTCAAGACGTTCGCGTTACGAGGACGCGATGTGCCACTCACGCTCTACGGTCCCTCGGGTCTTCGGGATCTCCTCGGCAGCCTGCGCCGTGTCTTCGGAACGTTGACCTACGCCGTCGAGACCGTCGAGCTCGATCCGGGTGACGTCATCGAGCGAGGCGACTACGAGATCCGCGCCTTCGCTGTCGACCACGGTCCTCAGGCTCTCGGGTACCTGATCAGCGAGGCCACCCGCCCGGGGCGCTTCGATGTCGCAGGCGCCGACGCGCTCGGTGTGCCCCCTGGGCGAGAGCGCGGCACTCTGCAGCGCGGAGAGACGATTCAGCTCGCGAACGGCGATGTGGTCAGACCGGAGCAGGTCCTCGGAGCGCCACGCCCGGGCCGCTCGATTGCGCTCACCGGCGATACCGCACCGGCTGCGTCGGTCGTGGATGCCGCCGCCGGAGTCGACCTTCTCGTCCACGAGGCGACCTTCTGTGCCGACGAGCGGGCGCGGGCGCGGGAGACCCAGCACTCCACCGCAGCCGAAGCGGCGCTCGCAGCCCGTGAGGCGGGCGTGCACCTGCTCGCGCTCACACACGTTTCGAGCCGATACGCCGGAAACGAGGCGGCCGCAGAGGCGAGCGAGCTCTTCCCCGAAACGGTCGTGCCGCGCGACTTCGACATCATCGAGATTCCTTTCGCCGAGCACGGGCGACCCGTTCTCGTGCCCGCGAGGAGCGCGCCGGTCGCGGCGTCAGGCACAGACCGAGTCGTGACCGAGGGTCGTCGCCCGGATTTCGACGCGCGCGCCGGCCGCTACGACACGTTGCGTCCGCCGGATCGGGCCTGGTGGGGTCGCTTCGAAGCCCTGGTCGAGCTGGGCGACCTCCGTGGCCGGCGCATCCTGGATATCGGATGCGGCACGGGCCGGCTCGCAGCCGCGCTCGCCACGGACGCACATGCCAAGGTCTGGGGCATCGACGAAAGCGACCAGATGGTCGCCGCCGCCCGGGCCGCGGTCCCTCCCGGTGTCGGTATCCGGCAGGGCTGCGCAGAGAGCCTTCCGTTCCGAGACGGATGGTTCGACCGGGCCACCATGTCGCTCGTGATCCATCTCGTCGACCGTCCGGCCGCGCTCGCCGAGGCACGCCGCGTTGTCGGGCCGGACGGCCGGATCGCGATTGCGACCTTCCACCCGGCGCACTTCGAGACCTACTGGCTGAATCCCTATTTCCCGTCGATTCGCCCGATCGACGTGGCGCGATTCCCCGCGCCCGAGACACTCGAGGCGGAGCTCCACGCAGCCGGTTTCGGGCGCTTCGAGGTTCGCCGGCTCGTCGTGGACGACGTCATCGACCGGGAAACCGGTCTGAAGCGAATCCGCGGCCGACACATCTCGACCTTCGATCTCCTGTCGGAGGACGAGATCGCCGAAGGGCTCGCGCGCGCCGAACGCGAGCTCCCGGCCCAGATCGCAGTGCGACTCGATCAGCTCGTCGCCGTCGGGTCCAGCGACCGAGAGCTGAGCAGACGACGGCAGGCGCCGTCGTCGCCGTCCTCTACACTGGGCGAAACGCCACTAGGGCGACCCTTTAATCCGGCTCAGCGAGGCCGGGAAGGAGCGCATGCATGACGCACGTCTCGGGCCCGCGGGCACCGACAGTCCTGCTCGACGCGGGCGCTCTCGAGCGCACGCTGTCGCGGATCGCGCACGAGCTGATCGAGCACAACGCCGACCTCACGGCTCTCGCTCTCGTCGGCATCCACACGCGCGGCGTCCCGCTCGCGCGGCGGCTCCGCGAGCGGGTCGCCGAGCGCTCCGGCGTGACAGTCGATCTCGGAGCCGTGGACATCACCTTCCACCGCGACGACGTCCTCGTCCGTGGGGGTGCGCCGCCCCGCCACCCGCAACCGGTCGTGCGCGGCACCGAGCTCGGCTTCCCGCTCGAGGGGAAAACGGTCGTGCTCGTCGACGACGTGCTGTTCACCGGCCGCACGATCCGGGCCGCCATCGACGCGCTGCTCGAGTACGGGCGCCCTGCCCGCGTACAGCTGGCAGTGCTCGTCGACCGCGGTCACCGCGAGCTACCCATCAGGCCCGACTACGTCGGCAAGAACATCCCGACTGCACTCACCGAGCGCGTTCGGGTCGAACTGGCCGAGACCGACGCGGAGGATCGCGTCGTCCTCGACGGGAGCAGACCATGACGAGAAGAACCGTATGACCGAGCACACAGCACATCTCCATGCGGCCGCGCCGCTGGATCACGAGCCACCGGACCCGCCCCGGCGTCATCTCCTCGGCGTCTCCGACCTCGACCGCGACGATGTCGAGCGCCTGCTCGGCACCGCGGCGACGATGGCGCGCTCGCTCGACCGGGAGGTCAAGAAGCTGCCGGCTCTCCGTGGCCGGCTCGTCGTCAACCTGTTCTACGAGTCGTCGACGCGCACGCTCTCGAGCTTCGATCTCGCAGCCAAGAGGCTCTCCGCCGACACGATGGCGTTGCGGGCGTCCGGATCGTCGGTCGACAAGGGCGAGTCACTCAAGGACACCGCGCTCACGCTCGCGGCGTATGACCCGGACGTGATCGTCGTCCGGCATCCCCAGATCGGAGCCCCGAGAATCGTCGCCGACGCAACGGCGGCCCACGTCGTGAACGCAGGTGACGGCAAGCATCAGCACCCGACGCAGGCGCTGCTCGACCTGTTCACGATGCGCGAGGCGCTGGGACGCCTCGACGGGCTCCACGTCGCCATCGTCGGCGACATCCTCCACTCGCGCGTGGCGCGGTCGCTGATCGAGGCGCTCACACTCGTCGGGGCGCGGGCGACACTCGTCGGCCCGCCGACGCTCGTTCCGCGAGGCATCGAGGCAATGGGATGCGAGGTGAGCTCCGACATCGACGCCGTCCGAGACGCGGACGTGATCTACGTTCTCCGGATGCAGCGGGAGCGGATGCTCGCGGGTGCGGCGTACGTTCCGTCGCTCCGGGAGTACGCCGCGGAGTGGGGGCTCACACCGGCGCGAGTCCGCACCGGGCAGATCGTGATGCACCCGGGGCCGATGAACCGCGGCGTGGAGATCGATCCTCGGGTCGCGGACTCCGACGTCTCGCTCATCACCGAACAGGTCAGATCGGGTCTCGTCGTCCGGATGGCGGTCCTCTACGACATCCTGGTCGGCGGCCCGGTGGCCGTCAGGCCGGCGTTGGAGGTTGCATGACGCTCTTCTGGCCCGACGGCGCCGGTGACAGCCTGACGATCCGTGGTGCCCGCGTGATCGACCCGGAGAACGGGCTCGACGGCGCCTTCGAGGTGACGATCGAGGACGGCGTCATCGCGACACTCGAGCCTGCCGGCGAGCCGGCACGGGGTCTCGTGCTCGCACCCGGCTTCGTCGACCCGCATGTTCACCTTCGCGTGCCCGGTCGCGAGGACGAGGAGACGATCGCCTCGGGGACCGCGGCCGCGGCGGCAGGAGGGTATTGCGCCATTCTCGCGATGCCGAATACCGACCCGGTCGTCGACTCCGCGGCTGTGCTGGGGGCGTTGGTGGAACTGGCGAGGGAGGAAGCTGCGATCCCCACGGGATTCATGGCGGCGATCTCCAAGGGACTCGACGGTGAAGAACTGACGGAGATGGTCGAGCTCGCTCGACTTGGCGCCGCGGGGTTCACGGACGACGGCAGGCCCGTGGTCTCGGCGGGCCTGATGCGTCGAGCCTTGCAATACAGCGCCGTCACCGGACGCCTGCTCGCGCTCCACGAGGAGGACCCGACGCTCTCACGCGACGGGCAGATGAACGAAGGCACCGTCTCTGCCGCGCTCGGGCTGGCCGGTTGGCCGTCGGTCGCCGAATCCGTGATGATCACGCGCGACTGCGCTCTCGCCGCATATGAGCACCGTCCTTTGCATATAATGCACCTCTCTGCGCGGGAGTCCGTCGACGCGGTACGCAGTGCGCAGGCAGCCGGGATCGCCGTGACGGCGGAAGTCTCGCCGCATCACCTCTGCTTGACCGACGAAACAGTGCGCACACTCGACACCAATCGAAAGATGAACCCACCGCTGCGGTCGGAGGACGACCGGCAGGCGCTCCTCGCCGGCCTGGTGGACGGGGCGATCTCCTGTATTGCGACCGATCACGCGCCGCACGCCGCGTACGAGAAAGAGG
>CAVZMA010000011.1:0-254430 GCA_963776305.1 uncultured Thermoleophilia bacterium
ATCCTGTGCGGCGCAGCCGGGCTGTCGTCCTACATTGCCAACGACTTCGACCTCGCCGACAATCCGGCCCGGTACTCGTTCGAGCCGGTTGGCGCATTCGGCCTCGACGACCTCCCCGTCGTCGGCCCGGTCATCTTCGGCCAGACGTGGCTCGTCTACGCGTCGTGGGTCTGCGTCGTCGCCGTCGGCGCGTACCTGTCGCGGACACGGCCGGGGCTGAACGTGCGGGCGGTCGGCGAGTCGCCCGCGGCCGCCGACGCGATGGGGATCAGCGTGACGAGGTACCGATACCTCCACACCATCGCCGGCGGAGCGTTCGCCGGCGTCGGCGGCGCGTGCTTCAGCCTCGCGCTGACCCCGCAGTGGGTGGACGGGCTCACTGCCGGAGCCGGCTGGATCGCGATCGCGCTCGTCATCTTCGCGTTCTGGCGCGCGGATCTCTGTCTCGTCGGCGCCTACGTCTTCGGGGCGTTCTCGGCGTTGCCGTTCACTCTGCAGGCGCGGGGTGTGACAGTCACACCGCAGCTGTTCCAGGCGCTGCCCTACGTCATGACTATCGTCGTGCTCGTGATCGTGTCGTCCGGCCTCGGCCGACGCCGGCTCGGCGCTCCCGCCAGCCTCGGCGTCCCCTACGTGCGCGAGGAGCGGTAGCGATGGACGTCCACACGCCACGATCGCTCGACGAGGCGCTGCGCCTGAAGGCGGAGCTCCGCGACGCGCGGTTCGTGCAGGGCGGCACAGACGTGCTCGTCGAGCTCAACTTCGACCGCTCGCGTCCGCCCGCGCTGATCAACCTGAACGAGGTCGAGGAGCTGCGAGGGTTCACCCGGGCGGACGGCACGTTCGTCCTCGGCGCGGGGCTGACCTACGCCGAGGCGATGCGGGGCGACGTCGCCGAGGCCGCTGCCGGCCCTGGCCGAGGCGTCGCGCACGGTGGGCTCACCGCAGATCCGCAACCGCGGCACGATCGGCGGCAACCTCGGCACGGCGTCTCCCGGCCGGTGACGCGCTGCCGCCGCTGCTCGTCGAGGATGCCGAGGTGCAGGTCGCGAGCGTGCGGGGCGAGCGGCGCCTGCCGCTCCGCGACTTCCTCGTCGGGGTCAAGCAGAACGCCCTCGAGCCCGACGAGATCGTCGTCTCGGTCGACGTTCGGCCGAGCCGGGCGCCGCAGACGTTCATGAAGGTCGGGCCGCGGAACGCGATGGTGATCTCGGTCTGCTCGCTCGCGCTTCGGGTCGATCGCGAGCGCGGCGAGCTCCGCGCGGCGTTCGGCTCGTCGGCGCCGACCGTCCGGCTCGTCACGGCACCGCTCGACGACGCCGACAGCGTTCCCGAACGGGTCGCCGACGCGGCGAGCCCGATCGACGACGTCCGCGGCACCGCTGCCTACCGTCGTCACGCGCTGCGCGTGCTCACGCGACGCGCGCTCGAGAGGTGCCTCGCATGAAGATCGCGCTGAGCGTCAACGGCGAACGCCACGAGACGGAGGCGTGGGGCGGCGAGAGCCTGCTCTACGTGCTGCGCGAGCGCCTCGGCCTCCCGGGCTCGAAGAACGCCTGCGAGCAGGGCGAGTGCGGCTCGTGCTCCGTTCTGCTCGACGGCACGCTCGTCTGTGCCTGCCTCGTGCTCGGAGCGCAGGCCGACGGCCACGAGGTGACGACGGTCGAGGGGCTGGCGGACGGGCGACCGGCTGCACCGCGTGCAGGAGGCGTACGTCGAGGCCGGAGCGGTGCAGTGCGGGTTCTGCACGCCCGGGCTCGTCGTCGCGACCGTCGACCTGCTCGAGTCGAACCCGACGCCGACCGACGACGAGATCCGCGAGGCGCTCTCGGGGAACCTCTGCCGCTGCACGGGGTACGCCAAGATCTTCGACGCCGTGCGTCAGGCGGCGACCTCGTGAGCACGACCACGCGACCGCCTGGTCTCGGGCCGCGTCGGCGATAGCGTCGCTCCGGCTCGACGGCCCGCCGAAGGTGAAGGGCGAGTTCGCCTACTCGAGCGACCTCCAGGCGGCCGGGATGCTCTGGGGGCACACGCGTCCGCAGCCCGCACCCGCACGCGCGGATCGTCGAGATCGACATCACGCCGGCGTTGACGATGGCCGGTGTCCATGCCGTGCTCACACACGACGACGTGCCCGGCCAGAAGACCTACGGCCTCGAGTTCGCAGACCAGCCCGTGCTCGCCTCCGACCGCGTCCGCTACTACGGCGAGGCGGTCGCGCTCGTCGCGGCCGAGCACCCCGAGCAGGCACGCCGGGCGGCCGAGGCGATCCGCGTCGTCTACGAGGAGCTGCCGGTCGTCTCCGACATGGAGCGCGCGACCGAGATGGAGCCGCTCCACCCGGACCGACCGACGATGGGCCACGGCTATCGCGACGACCCGCGGCCGAACGTCGTCCGGCACATGGTGATCCGGCACGGCGATCCGGAGGCCGAGGGCGATGTGACCGTCAGCGGGCGTCTACGACGTCGGAATCCAGGATCAGGCATTCCTCGGGCCGGAGTCGGGGCTCGCGATGCCGGACGGGGAGGGCGGTGTCGACATCTACGTCGCAACGCAGTGGCTGCACGTCGACCGCGACCAGGTGGCGCCCTGCCTCGGGCTCGCTCCCGAGCAGGTGCGGATCCACCTCGCCGGTGTCGGCGGGGCGTTCGGCGGCCGCGAGGACCTCTCGATGCAGGTGCACGGTGCCCTGCTCGCCCTCCACACGGGCCGGCCGGTGAAGATCGTCTACAACCGCGAGGAGTCGTTCGTCGGCCACATCCACCGCCATCCGGCGCGGATGTGGTGCGAGCACCGCGCCACCCGCGACGGCCGTCTCGTCAACGTGCGGATGAGGATCCTGCTCGACGGTGGCGCGTACGCGTCGAGCTCGACGGCGGTCGCCTCGAACGCGGCGTCGTTCGCGGTCGGGCCGTACCGCGTCGACAACGCGCTGATCGAGGCGACGGCGGTGTACACGAACAACCCGCCGTGTGGCGCGATGCGCGGCTTCGGCGCGGTGCAGACGTGCTTCGCCGCCGAGGCACAGATGGATCTCCTCGCCGCCGAGCTCGAGATCGACCCGATCGAGCTCCGGCTGCTGAACGCGCTCGGGCCCGGCGACGTCCTGCCGACCGGACAGGTGATCGACGGGCTCGTGCCCCGTCGCCGAGACGATCCGCGCCGCCGCCGCGATCCCGATCCCGCCGGCCGAAGCGCTTGCCGCGCGACCCGATCCGGCTGCCCGGCGGTGCCGGCAACACGACGCGCGGCGAGGGCGTCCGTCGCGGGGTCGGCTTCGCGGTCGGGTTCAAGAACATCTGCTACTCGGAAGGCTTCGACGACTCCTGCGCCGCCCGCGTCGTGTTGCATCGCCGACGGCAGCGCCGATGTCCACTGCGCGGCCGCCGAGGTCGGGCAGGGCGTCGTCGGCGTGATCCTCCAGGTGGCCCGCACAGAGCTCGGCACCGACGCCGTCAGGTTGATGCCGCACACGACGGCAACGGTCGGCTCGGCAGGATCGACGTCGGCCTCGCGGATGACGTGGATGGCCGCCGGAGCGGTGCGCGACGCGTGCCGCGCGGCGCTCGAGGAGCGCGAGCGGTCGGGCGCGCAGCGAGGTCGACGTCGAGCGGGTGTCACCGGCATCCACGGACGACGCCGCTCGATCCCGAGACGGGGCAGATCACCGGTGAGCGGGCCCACGTCGCCCTGGCCTGCGCTGCCATGCGTGTCGTCGCCGAGGTCGACGTCGAGCTCGGCCTGACGCGGGTCGTCTGGATCGGGACGGCACAGGACGTGGGCCGTGCCGTCAACCCGCTCGCGCTCGAAGGCCAGATCGAAGGCGGGACGCGCAGGGACTCGGGCTCGCCGTGATGGAGGAGATTCAGACGCGAGACGGCCGGATCACGAATGCGAGCTTCACCGACTACCTGATCCCGACGGCCCTCGACATGCCGCCGGTCGAGTCGGTGCTGATCGAGGTGCCCGGAGCCGAGCGCACCGTACGGCGCCAAGGGCGTCGGCGAGCCACCGACCGTCGTCTCGACCGCGGCCGTCGTGGCGGCGATGCGCGACGCGACCGGCAGGCCGCTGCGCCGCGTGCCCGTGCGCCCGGACGAGATCGTCGGCCTCTCGCCGCCGCCCTAGGGCTCGACGAGCGGCGGGATCACCTCGCCCGGCCGCCGTGGCACCTCTTTGCGGATGACGACGGCGACCGAGGTCAGGATCACCGCCGCGCCCACGGCGATCTGCCACGTCACCACCTCGTGGAGGAAGACGAGGCCCAGCGTGATCGCGACGAGCGGGTTGACGTACGCATAGGTCGCGACGGTGCCGAGCGGCACGTTCGCGACCAGCCAGACGTACGCCGTGTAGCCGAAGATCGAGCCGAAGACGACCAGGTAGAGGAGCCCGAGCAGCGAGCGGGTCGACCAGTCCGCCGGGTTGAGCGACTCGCCGTCGGAGAGCGCCATTCCGATCGGGATCAGGAGCAGCCCGCCTGTCAGCCCCTGGACGCCCGCCGTCGTGACCGCGTCGCCCGGCATCGGCAGCCTCGAGGAGAGGAAGGTGCCGAGCGCCCAGGAGAGCGCGGCGGCGACGACGAGCAGCACGCCCGTCACCGTGGCGTCTCCTCCGGGCCGCAGGAGGAGGGCGACGCCGATGAACCCGACGGCCGTCCCCGCGAGCGAGGCGCGCGGCGGCCGGTCGCCGGTCGTCGAGCGCAGGACGACCAGCCAGAGCGGCACCGACGCGAAGATCAGCGACGCGAGCCCGATCGGGACGCGGCGCTCGGCGACGAACAGCAGCGCGTTCGCGCCGATCAGCAGCACGCCGCAGAGAACCGTCGACCCGGCCCTCGTCCACCCCAGCCTGAACGGCGCCGTCCCGTGGCGGGCCAGCAGCCAAGCACTCAGCACGACGCCGACCGTCGTGAACCGGACGCCGGCGGCGAAGAGCGGCGGGATCGTCTCGCCCGCGAGCTCGATCCCGAGGTAGGTGGACCCCCAGAGGATGTACACCGTCCACAATGCGATCCACGCGCGCGCGGTCATCGAGGTCACGCTCGTGTGCACGGGGACGACGCTATCCGTTTGCGATCGAAACGGCCCGCCGCAGGCTCACGGCTCGATCGGATCACCGCTGTCAGCGCTTGAGCGTCAGCGCAGCGCCGGCGGCGAGCAGCGCCAGCCCGAGGACGCGTGTCCACGCGAGCGGTACCTGCTGGACGCCGAACCAGCCGAAGCGGTCGATCACCGTCGCGAGCGAGAACTGACCCACGATCAGGAAGGCCGTCGTCGCGACGATCCCGATCCGCGGCCCGGCGATCGTGATCGCGAGGACGATCACGACGCTCATCACGCCACCGAGGAGCATCCACTTCGGCCCGGCGAATCCCTCCCGGAGGCCTCCGAGGCTGCGACGCGCGACGAGGAGCACGAGGAGCGCGGTCGCCGCGCCGACGACGACGGCGCAGGCGAGCGCCTCGAGGCTCCCGATCCGGTCGCCGAGCCGTCCCTGGACCGCGACCTGGACCGCTCCGCCGAGCCCGGCCACGAACGCGAACGACGCTGCTACTCCGGTTGAGCCCATCGGCGTGACGCTATACGTTGCCCGCCGGAGCGGCGCCGCGATAGGGTCGCTGCATGAGCGAGGTGCTGACGGCTCGTGACGGCGCTGTCCTGACGATCACCCTCAACCGGCCGGACGTCTTCAACGCGTTCAACGCGGCACTCCACCTCGCGCTGCGGGCGGCGCTCGAGGATGCAGCCGATCCCGCGGTTCGCGCCGTCGTGATCACGGGCGCCGGGCGCGGGTTCTGCGCCGGCCAGGACGTCCGCGAGTTCGCGGCGCATCGAGGGGTCGCTCCGGGAGGCGCTCGAGGAGACCTATCACCCGAACATCCGGCTCATCCGTGCGCCTCGCAGAAGCCGGTGATCGCCGCCGTCAACGGCCCTGCCGCAGGCGCCGGGCTGTCGCTCGCGAGCGCCTGCGACGTCCGCGTCGCGTCGAGCGCGGCCGCGTTCGTCCCCGGCTTCGTCGGCATCGGGCTCGTGCCCGACTCCGGGGGGACGTGGTTCCTCCACCGCCTGCTCGGGTTCTCGCGCGCGTTCGAATGGATGTGCTCGAACCGCAAGCTCGGTGCCGACGAGGCGCTCGCCTGGGGTCTCGTCTCGGAGGTGATCCCGGCCGAGGGCTTCGACGCGCGCGTCGCCGAGATCGCGGCGACCTGGGCGGCGCTGCCGACGTTCGCGGTCGGGCTGACGAAGCAGCTGTTCGAGAGCGCGCACACCGCAAGCCTCGAGGAACAGCTCGCGCTCGAGGCGGAGTTACAGCAGGCGGCGGTCGGCTCGGCGGACTTCGCCGAAGGAGTCGGGGCGTTCCTGGAGAAGCGACCTCCGAGCTTCACCGGCGCCTGATCGGTCGCCGGCCTCGTGCACAAGGAGCATCGATGTCCGAGCAGCTGCCCGTCCGCCTCGCCGACGCACCGGCAGCGCACCCGATTCACCTGGTCGTCACGGACGACCTGCAGCGGAGCCGCCTGACGGTGTTCTTCCGGATCCTGCTCGTGATCCCCCACTTGCTCTGGCTCGCGCTCTGGGGCATCGCCGTGTGGTTCGCGGTCCTCGCAGCGTGGTTCGTCGGCATCTTCACGGGCCGGGTGCCCGGACGGCTTGCACGGGTTCATCGCGTCGTACCTGCGCTATCTGACCCATGTCTACGCCTACTACGCGATCGCGGCCGACCCGTTTCCCGTCGTTCAGCGGGGCGGCCGGCTACCCGATCGACGTCGAGATCGCGCCGCCCGCGAGCCAGAGCCGGCTCACGATCTTCTTCCGGCTCTTGCTCGCGATTCCCGGCCTACATCGTCCTGTACGTGCTCGGGCTACGTCGCCGAGCTCGTGCGATCCTCGCGTGGCTCTACGCGTCTGTTCGCCGGCAAGCGTGAATGCCGGCTCCGCGACGTTCTCGCCTACTGGCTCCGCTACAACGCTCAGACGTTCGGCTACGTCTGCCTCCTGACGCAGCGGTATCCGAGCTTCTCCGACGAGTGAGCAGAGGCCGTTGCCGGCATCGACGCGTCGACTACCACACCGGCGGCGAGCCGTTCCGGATCGTCACGGGCGGGGTCGAGCCGTTGCGCGGTGCCGACGATCCTCGACAGGCGACGCGACGCTCTCGAGCGCCTCGACCACGTTCGCCGGCTGCTCGTCTTCGAGCCGCGCGGCCACGCCGACATGTACGGCTGTCACGTCGTCGCCTCCGAACGACGACGGGGCCGACCTCGGCGTCGTCTTCTTCCACAACGCCGGCTACTCGACGGCCTGCGGGCACGGGACGATCGCGCTCGTCACCTGGGCGCTCGAGGAGGGCATCCTCGAACGCCACGAGGGCGAGAACCGCGTCGTCGTCGACGTCCCGTCGGGACGTCTCGAGACGGTGCGCGGTCGTCTCGGACGGTCGTGTGCGCTCGGTCACCTTCCGCAACGTGCCGTCGTTCGTCTGGGCGACCGGACGTCGAGATCGGCGCTCTCTCGGTCGACGTCGCCTTCGGCGGCGCCTTCTACGCCTCGCTGCGCGAGCGGGTGGAGCCGTGCCGAGCTGCCGCGGCTGATCGAGCTCGGCCGCGAGATCAAGCGCGCGCTCGAGGATCGGCACGAGATCGTCCACCCGCTCGAGCCGGAGCTGCGGGATGTCTACGGCGTCATCTTCTGGCAGCACGAGAGGACGCGACCCGTTGACGCAGCGGAACGTGACCGTCTTCGCCGACGGCGAGGTCGACCGCTCGCCGTGCGGCTCGGGAACGTCGGCACGACTCGCCCTGCTCGACGCCGCGCAGCAGCTGCCGCGTGGGGACGAGCTGCACCATCTCTCGATCATCGGCTCCTCCTTCCGCGGTCGCGTCGTCGGATCGGTCGATCTCGCCGGGCGCCCCGCGGTCGTGACGGAGGTGACGGGGTCGGCGCTACAGAACCGGCGAATCTCGTCGTTCGAGCTCGATCCCGAACGATCCGCTCGGTGAGGGCTTTCTGCTGCGGTAGATCCCGGGGCGCCGTGGACTCGGAAGCGACCGATCCGCTCGTCATGTACCTCGTCGTGCGGCGTCGGACGACGCGTCCCTTCGCGGAGCTCGCCACGGCGGCGGCGATCGCGACGCGGCGCTGCGCCACCGGATACCGCTCGCGACGAGCGGTGGCGTGCCGGCTTCGAGGACTGGTGGCGCCATTCGTTCCGCAAGGTGTGTCTTCGCGCCGAGCCTCGCGAGTGGGAGAGTCTCGCGCGCTCGACCACGAGCGGGTCGGCGACGTCGCCTGCCTGCCGCCGGTGCGGCGCTCGGCGCGCGACCGCGTGTTCGTGCGGATGCAGACGCTGAGCGGCGAGCAGGGCGCGTTGCCGGCGCCTCGCCGGCGATCTCCCGGACGGGCTGACGCTGATCGTGCGCGACCGACCTCGGCATGACCGCGGGCAAGACGCTTGCCCAGGTCGGGCACGGCGCACTGATGGCCGACCTCGAGCCGGCGACCGCGACCGGACTCGGCGTCACGGTGGCCGGAGCCGGCGGCCCGGCGTGGACCGAGCTCGCCGCCGGAGCCGACGACGTCGTCAGGGACGGAGGCCTGACCGAGGTCGCGCCGGGATCCGAGACGGTCCTCGTCTTCTGGCGCCCCGGCGCGACGGGTAGAGGATTCAGGGGATGACCCGCGTCCTGATCGTCAACCCGTTCGCGAGCGGCGTCGACGACCGCCGTCTGGCAGCGGTTCAGGCAGCGCTTCCGGCCGGCACCGAGACCGTTCTCACGACTGCCCGTGGCGACGCAACGGAGATCGCCCGCGAGTGGTCGTCGCTGCGCCGAGGCGATCTACGTCTTCTCGGGAGACGGGACCTACAACGAGGTCGTCAACGGGATCGACGGCGGACGTTCCGGTCGGCTTCGTCCCCGGGGGCGGGACGAGCGTGCTGCCCCGCGCGCTCGGTTTGCCACGCGATCCGCAACGGGCCGCCGAGAGGGTTGCAGTCGGCACGCCGAGACGCATCTCGCTCGGCCGGGTCAACGGGCGGCGGTTTACCTTCAACGCGGGCATCGGGCTCGATGCCGAGCTCGTCCGGCGCATCGACGCGCTCGGGCGCCGGAAAGACGGAAAACGGCCGGGCGACTTCGCCTTCAGCCGGGAGATCGTCAGGACGCTCGGGCAGCACAGGTTTCGCTACGAGCCGGTGCTCGAGGTCGAAGGATTCGGGCGTGCAGCGTTCGCGCTGATCGCCAACTGCTCGCCGTACACCTATCTCGGTCGGATCGGCCTGCGGCTGCGCGCCCGACGCGTCCTTCGAGGGAGGTCGTGGACGTCGTCGCGCCCGTCACCGTCCGTGCGCGCTCGATCCCGCGACTCGCCGTGCAGGCTTTCCGCGGACGCCCGGGCGGGTCGAACGTGCTCGTCGGCCACGACCTCGACCGGATCCTGATCCGCTGCGACATCGCCGATGCCGATGCAGGTCGACGGCGAGGACATCGGTGACATCGAGGAGGCGGAGATCGTGGCGGAGCGGGATGCCTTGACGGTGCTCACGTAGGGGCGCCGCCCTGATGCCGGCTCGTCCGGGATCGGCGATCGAATCTCGGACGTCGTCCGCCCGCATCGCGATCCGGGTCTCCGATTACCCTGCGGCGATGGCGCATGCGTTCACGCTGCCCGATCTCGGTGACGATCTCGCCGAGGGCGAGATCGGCCGCTGGCTCGTGCGCGAGGGCGACACCGTGGCCGAGAACCAGCCGATCGTCGAGATCCAGACCGACAAGGCGACCGTCGAGGTCGGATCGCCCGTCGGCGGCGTCGTCCTGCGCATCATCGCGGCGGAGGGAGAGCTCGCAGCGGTCGGCGCCACCCTTGCTCTGATCGGCGCGCCGGGCGAGCAGTTGCTGCATTCGGTCGCGTCGCTGCCGATCGAAGCACCGCCGGCGGACGAGCCGATCGTCGCCGTGGTCGGCTCGGAGCCGCTCGACACGCTGCCCGCTCCATCGCCTGGCGCGGGAGCTCTCGGTCGATCTGGCGACCGTCAAGGGAACCGGGCCCGGGGGACGACTGCTGGAAGAGGACGTGCGGGCCGCGGCGGCGCCACCCGAGGGACGCCTGGTCCCGGTGCGGGGAATCAGGCGGGCGATCGTCGAGCAGGTCGAGCGAACGCATCGGGAAGTCCCGGCCGTGACATTCGTCGAAGAGTGCGACTTCACGGGCGTCGACCTCGACCTGCTCGTCGCCCGGACCCTCGGCGTGGTGGCCTCCTCGCTGCGGGAGTTTCCCGAGCTCAATGCGCGCATCGACGGCGACGAGATCGTCCTGCTCGACCGCTACGACCTCGGGGTCGCCGTGGACACCGAGGAGGGGCTCGTCGTCCCGGTCGTACGAGGTTGCGAGAGGCTCACCGTCGCCGAGATCGCCGAGGAGATCGCGAGGCTCGCCGACGGCGCCCGGGCCGGCACGCTGCAGCCGGACGAGCTGCGGGATTCCACGTTCACGGTCACGAGCGCAGGGAAGCTCGGTGGGCTCTTCATGACACCGTTGATCAACCACCCGGAGGTGGCGATTCTGGGCGTTCACAGGATCGGGCCGCGGCCCGGTCGTGCGCGACGGTGAGATCGTCGTGCGGCAGGTCGGCAACGTCTCGGTCACCTTCGACCATCGCGTGGTCGACGGGGTGCGGGCAGGCGCGTTCTGCGTCGACGTGATTCGCCGCCTCGAGCGGCCGTCCGTACACTGACCACCCTGAATGGGTGGCTGGTACGAGATCGGCGTGACCGTCGGCATCGGGGTTGCCGCAGGAGTCGCGTTTGCCGGCGTGCTCGCCGGGCTGCGCTTCGGCTTTGCGTCGACGCTGCTCGGAGCGCGTCGTCGTCGGCATCGTCGCGGGCCTGCTCGTTCACGGGTGGATCGGCGTCGCGGGTGGGGTCGTCGGTGCAGTGATCGGCGCGGTCTCGGCGGCTGCGATCGTGCGCGGGGCGCACCGTCGCGGGGCGACGCTCGGTGGAACGGCCGTCCTCCTCGTCGGCGCGGCCGTTGTGCTGGGGCTGCTGGCGCTCGTCCCGGTGGTGGGCTATCTCGAGGCGATCGCTCTACCCGTGATCGCGGTGCGGCGTGCACGCTCCGGGCCCGAGAAGTACGCGGGACTGCGCTCGCTCGCGAAGTGAGCCCACGTCCGCTGATCCTCGTCATCATCGACGGTCTCACCCCGTCCATGCTCGAGGGCACGATCGGATCGGGCGAGACCCCGACGCTGGCGGCACTCGCCGAGCGCGGCGACTACCGACGCGCGACGTCCGTCTTCCCCTCGCTCACGCCGGTGTGCCTCTCGTCCATTGCCACGGGCGCGCACGGAGACGTGCACGAGATTCCGCACCTCGTCTGGTACGACCGCCGCGAGACGCGCCTGGTCGAATACGGCAGCTCGTTCGGCGCCGTCCGCGCCGCCGGGATCGGGCGGACGCTGCAGGACACGCTGGTCAACATGAACGGAAGACATCTCGGCAGCCGAGCAGTGACGATGTTCGAAGCGCTCGCCGACGCAGGCTTCGAGACCGCCGCGGTCAACTTCACCGCCTATCGCGGACGGACGCGGCACCACGCGTCCTTGCCCTTTCTCGGCGACGTCCTCGGGCCCGAGCGCTTCTTCTTCTACAACCTCTTCAGCTCCGATCGCACCGGCGCACCGTTGTCGTGGCGCAATCGTCCTGCGGGGTCGGTCGACGCCTACGCGGCGGCGGTGGGTCGCTGGCTCGTGACACGAGACGCGTTCGACTTTCTCGTCTTCTATCTCTCCGATTACGACTACGCCTCCCACGAGCACGGCCCCGACACGGCTCTCGTTGCCTTGCAACGCTCTGACGGCGCGATCGGCTCGCTGATCGAGGCGGGCGGCGGGATCGACCCGTTCCTCGAGAAGTACGCCGTCATCGTCCTCGCGGACCACGGGCAGACGCACGTTCGCGAAGCCGTGACGCTGAGTGAGTCGTTTGCCGGGCTCGACGGTGTGCTCCCTCTGGCGTCGAACCGGGCCGGGCACGTCTACCTGCAGCCGGGCAGCCGCCTCGACGGGCGGACGATTGCGGGGAGGCTCGATGGTGTGCCTGCGGCTGCGGTCGTGCTCTTCCGCGAAGGGAGCGGCGCGGTGGCGCGACGCGACGGCGAGGAGCTCGGGTTCGCGCCCGCGGCCGGCGGTGGTTTCGAGACATCGGGAGACGCATCGATCCTCGACCAGCCCGACGCGCTGGCGCGTGCCTGGGCGGCGCTCTCGAACCCGAATGCCGGCGAGGTCATCGTCTCGGCGGCGGAAGGCTACGAGTTCACCGATCTCGGTGGCGGGAGCCATCTCGGCGGCGGTTCGCACGGCTCCCTCGTGACCGGAGACAGCGTCGTCCCGCTCCTCACGATCGGCGTCGGCGCCGGCGGTTCGCTCGCCCCGACGCCGAGCATCGTCGACATCGCACCGCTTGTCCTCGACCATTTCGGCGTCGAGGCCCCAGGCTATGCGGTCGACCGCGCGGCGTAAGGGGTACCGCCGCCTCACCCGCTACCCTCGCCCAACGTGATTGATCCTGCCGAGACGAGCTCCGGTGCCGGTTCCGCGCAGCGGGTCGGGAGTGCTCTCGGTCGGCGGAGCAACTGGGAGCAGCTCGGGAAGTTCTGCACTGTTGGCGCCTCGGGGTACGTCGTCAACCTCGTCGTCTACACGATCCTGCTCGAGCGGCTCGGCCTGCACTACATCCCCGCTGCAGTCGGCTCGTTCCTCGTCGCGGTCGCCAACAACTACGCCTGGAACCGGGCCTGGACGTTCCGCGAGGAGCGTGGTCACGTTGGAGCGCAGGGGTGGCGGTTCCTCGTCGTCTCGACGGTGTCGCTCGTCGCGAACCTCGCGGTGCTCCACCTGCTCGTGACGGCCGGGTTGGGCGAGATCGTGGCCCAGGCGGTCGCGATCGTGCTCGTCACGCCTCTCAACTTCATCGGCAACAAGCTCTGGTCGTTCCGGCTCCGGTGAGGTGGTTGGCGGGCGCCGTCGTGCTCGCGCTGGCTCTCGCTCTGCCGGCCGGTGCGGCCGACACGACGACGACGTCGACAGAGGCCGATCGGGGCCATCTCGCCGGTGACCAGTTCGACCCTGCGACGGGAGCTCCCCGCCTCACCGAGAAGGCTGTGATCCGGCGCGTTCCTCGTAGTGCCGAAGGTGGCCGGCTGGCTGGAGCGATACCCGCCGCGGCCCACGACCGATGCGTCCTTCGACCGGGCGACGAGAGTCTGGACGGTCAGGGTCTGGTCCGGGAAAGCGGGTGAGATCGCTCTCGGCAAGGTCGACGACGCCGACGGCGAGGTATCCGAGGCATGGACCGGGCCTCAGGTCGCCTGGAAGATGGCACGCGGCCGGGTCGGCTCCTTCGGCGGCAAGGTGTTGAACGCGTGGTGGACCTGGATCCCGCTGAGCCTGCTCTTCCTGGTCGGTCTGATCGACCGGCGTCACGTTCGCTCCTGGCACACCCTCGACTTGCTCGCCCTCCTCTCCTTCGGCCTTTCGCTCTGGTTCTTCAACAGAGGCGAGGTCTTCCGCAGTGCCGGTCTCGCTGCTCCGCCGCTCGTCTACCTGCTCGTCCGGACCGCGTGGATCGGCTTTCGTGGGCGTGCGTTCACTCCCGCGCTCTCCTGGCCGGTGTGGGTCCTCGCGGGGGCGGCCGTCTTTCTCGGCGGGTTCAGGGTAGGACTCAATCTCGAAAGCCCTCGCGGGGTGATCGACGTCGGGTACGCGGGCGTGATCGGAGCCGACAGGATCGTCAACGGCCGGGCCCCCTACGGCAACATGCCAGTCGAGGGGTTGCGGCGCGCGTGCGGCAAAGCCGACTCGGAGGGCGAGATCCGCGACCGGATCCAGCAGAACGGGCGGTGCGAGTCGGCGAACCCTCGCGGGGACACGTACGGCCCTGTCGCCTACCTCGCCTACGTCCCGGCGCTCTTGATCTTCGGCTGGTCGGGGAAGTGGGACTCGCTGCCCGCAGCGCACGCAACCGCAATCGCGTTCGACCTCCTCGTCGTTCTCGGCCTGCTGCTCATCGGCCGTCGCTTCGGCGGCACCGAGCTCGGCGTCGCGCTCGCGTTCGGCTGGCTCGCGTTCCCCTTCACCGCCTACACGTTGAACACGAACACGAACGACGCGATCATGCCGGCGATCCTGGTCTGGGGATTCTGGGCCTCCACTTCGGCGGGCGCACGTGGCGCCGCGATTGCACTTGCCGGCTGGACGAAATTCGCCGCCTTCCTCCTGGCGCCGCTGTGGCTCGCGTATCCGAACGGCGTGCGCCGCCGCAGTGCTCTGACGTTTGGCGCGGCGTTCCTCGTCGCGTCCGTGGCTGTCCTCGCCGTGCTCCTCCTCGAGCCTGCTCCGGTCGATGCGGCCCGCACGTTCATCGACCGCACGCTCGGCTACCAGTTGGGTCGGGACTCCCCGTTCTCGCCGTGGGGATGGGGCCAGTATCGCGCTCGCGGCATTCCCGACCTCTCCAGCGTCCAGCTCATCGTTCAGATCGCCGTGCTCGCCCTCGCGGGTGTCGCCGCGGCGATTCCTCGCTGCAAGGGCCCACTGCAGCTCGCGGCGCTTTCGGCGGCCGTGCTCCTCGGGTTCGAGCTGGGGTTGACCCACTGGTCGTACCTCTACATTCCGTGGTTCCTCCCGTTCGTACTGCTCGCGCTCCTCCTGCCTCGGCGGACACGATGACGACACAAACCGGACGCCTCACGCTCGTGCTCACGCTCGCCGTTGCCGTTGCGGTCGCGACGGGCCTCTTCGTGACGACCGTCGAAGGCGGCCCCGGTATCACCGACACCGCTATCTACCGGAAGTACGGCGAGAAGATCGTCAGCGGCGAGCTCCCGTATCGGGACTTCGGCGTCGAGTACCCGCCGGGGGCGCTTGTTCCGTTCATCGCGCCGGCGCTCGTGACGTCGGACAGGCCTGCCTACGACAAGGGGTTCCGCGCGCTGATGATCGCTGCTCTCGCAGCCGTTGCGGTGCTGATCGTGCTCTCACAACGTGCGCTCGCCGCGTCGGGCGGTCGGACGGCGTTCGCGGTCGGGGCGTTCCTGAGCGGAGTCGCATTGCTCGGGCCGTTCGCGCTGACGCGATTCGACTACTACGCCGCCGCCCTGACATTGGCGACCATCTGTGCTGCTCTCTACCGGCGAGAGCGATTGGCAGCGATCATCCTCGGCGTCGCAATCGCGACGAAGATCTACCCCGCCGTCCTCGTGCCGCTCTTCGTCGCGCGGGACTGGCGGCGCGACGGAGCGCGGACGGCGCTCGCGCGCCTTGCCGTGACGATCGCGACGGCCCTCGTGATCTACCTTCCCTTCCTGATCCTCTCGCCCGACGGGGTTGGGCGCTCGGTCTGGCGGCAGGTCGGGCGGCCGCTGCAGATCGAGAGCTTCGGCGCGGCGGTGCTGCTCGCGTTGCACCATGCCGCAGGCATGCCGCTCGACTGGGCGTCGTCGAACGGCTCGCAGAACCTGACCGGGACGGTCGCAACCGTGGCATCGCTGCTGACGACGGTGGTCGGCGTGCTCGCGCTCGTGCTCGTCTGGGTGCGGTTCGCGCGCGGGGACGTCGAGAGCTCGGCGCGTTTCGTCCGTTACTGCGCCGCCGCGATCGTGGCGTTCGTCGCGTTCGGCAAGGTCATCTCGCCGCAGTTTCTGGTGTGGCTCCTCGCCGTCGTCGTGCTGGTGGGGGAGAGCCGAGGAACGATCGCATCGTCGCTGCTCCTTCTGGCGTGCTTCCTGACCAGGCTGTGGTTCCCGAACACGTACTGGGACCTCGTGAAGAAGTTCGACGAGACCGCCTCCTGGCTGGTGCTGGTTCGCGACGCCGTCCTCGTCGCCCTCTTCGTCGTGCTGGTGGCGCGGGTCAGGGCCAGGGAACCCGCACCGGCCGGATCGCAGTCGCCCGCCCGGTAGCCTGATCGCACTCGACGAGCACTCCTTCGATCCGCACACCTCCCGTCGCCACCTCGAAGCGAACCGGCATGCCGGTTCGCATCCGGTGCGTTGCGAGCTCGGCCTTGACCCCGATCACGGAGTCGTGCGGTCCCGTCATTCCCGCATCCGTGATCGCGGCGGTTCCACCGGGCTGAACCCTCGCGTCGGAGGTCTGCACATGCGTGTGCGTCCCGATCACCGCCGTCACGCGACCGTCGAGCCACCGGGCCAGCGCCACCTTCTCGCTCGTCGCCTCGGCGTGGACGTCGACCAGGACGACGGGCGTCGTTTCCGTGGCCTCGTCCACGAGCGCGTCGACGAGCTCCCACATGCTCCGTGCGGGCTCGAGTGACAGCGAGCCCATGACGTTGATGACGGCGACGGCGACTCCGCCGGCGTCGACGATCGTCATCCCGCGGCCCGGTGCGTCGGCCGACAGGTTCGCCGGGCGGACGACCCGGTCCGAGGCGGCGAGGTACGGCGCGATCTCCTGCCGGCGCCACGTGTGGTTGCCGAGCGTGATCGCGTCCGCGCCGGCAGCGAGGAGCCGGTCGGCCAGCTTCGGGGTGATGCCCACGCCGTCCGCGATGTTCTCGCCGTTCACGACGCACACGGACGCATCGAGCTCGTCGCGGAGCGAGGTGAGCCGATCCTCGAGCGCCTCCCTCCCCGGGCGGCCGACGACGTCGGCGATGAACAGGATGTTCAGGGCAGCGATCCGGCTGCGGGATGGATCTCGATCGCGACGTTGTTCCCGCGTGCAGCGGCGTGCTTCGCCAGAGCCTGGCGTTCGACCTCCGCGACGTCGACGACGGTCCCGAGCTTGGACGACGAGGCCAGCACGGGGCTGCCGACGGTGAGCGACGGGTCGGGCGCGAGGTGGCTGAGCGTAACGATCAGCGACGGGGCAGCGCTCGGCCGCACATCGATGCGGGATCCGAGAACGGTGCCGTCGATCACGAAGTCGGAGATCGAGACCACGGTCCCGTCGGCCGGCGAATAGACGTCGGTTCCCGGCATTGCTCCCACGTCGAGCACCTCTGTGCCGGGGGCGCCCTCGAGCTGGAACCACACCGGCCCCGGCTGCGCGGAGCCGGCGATGCGCCGCCACAACCGGGCCAGCAGGCCTTCGTTGACCTGGCGGCCGACGGGGTTGAGGGTCATCGCACCGCCGCCCGTGCCGTGGAACCCGACGCCGGTCACCGCATCGCCGGCGACCGGGAGCTTGATCTGGAGGTTGCCCACCGTCGCCAGGACCTGCGGTTGAGGCGTGACCCCGGTCGCCGCCGCAGCCCGCAAGGGGGTCGTCTCGACCGCCCGCGGTGAGCTGGAACCAAAGGCGGTGAGAACCAGGGTGACGAGAGCGAGAACGCCGACGACTCCGATCAGCGCAAGGCGGCGGTGGCGAAGCTGAGCGCGCCGCCGTCGTGCGCGGTGGCGCGCCGCTCGCCGGGTGCGCGGCGTGGCCATGCGCCCAAGGTAGCGGACGCACTGGCGTGCTGTGAAGGCGGCTACGATCGCTCCCATGTCAGCGCCCCAGGCGCAACCGCCACCGACGATCAGGGTTCCACGATGGATCCAGCTCGTCGGCCTGCCGGTCGGTCTTCTGCTCATCTGGATGCTCGCGGGGCTCCTGGGCCACGTCCTGTTCCTGTTCCTCGTCGCGGCCCTGACGGCCTTCCTCCTCAATCCGCTCGTCCGTGATCTCCAGCGGACGCGCCTGCCGCGAGGCTTCGCCGTTGCATTCGTCCTGCTCGTCTTCGCCGCCGCCGTGACCTTCGTGGTGCTGGCTCTCGGCAGCGTCGTCGTCGATCAGACGCGTTCCGCTGCGGATCGCATCGACGCCTACGTCTCCGTCGACAGCTCGACGGGCCAGACCGGGGCCGAACAGGACATCGACCGCCTGCAGCGGTGGCTCGACGATCACGGGCTCGAGCGCATCCAGATCGAGACGCAGGCAACCGATTGGATCGACAACCTCGGCGCCGGTGAGATCTCCGGCTACACCCAGGATGCGATCTCGTTCGCGCAGGGCGCCGCCTTCTCGATCGTGGTGACGCTGTTCAACCTCGTCCTCATCGTCGTCGTCGCGATCTACATGCTGCTCGACATGGACCGGCTGGAACGAGCGATCGACAGCCGGTTTCCGCCCGGGACCGGCCAGCCGCTGACGCGTCGGATCGAGAGCGCTCTCGCGGGCTACGTCCGGGGGCAGTTGATCCTGTCGACGGTGATCGGCTTCAGCGCCGGGCTCGGGATGTGGCTCCTCGGGACGACCGGCCTCGTGCCCGGCGCCGAGCGCTATGCGCTCCTCTTCGGTGTCTGGACGGGCGTGATCGAGGTGATTCCGTACATCGGGCCGTGGCTCTCGGCGGTCCCACCGGCGATCTACGCGCTGGTCGTCGACCCCGTCTCCGTCCTCTGGGTCCTCGCTCTCTTCATCTTCATCTACCAGATCGAAGGGCACATCGTCGTGCCGAACGTGATGGCGAACGCTCTACGGCTGCATCCGTTGCTCGTCATCTTCGGGCTGCTCGCGGGCGGTGAGCTCTACGGCATTGCGGGCGTGCTCGTGGCGCTGCCGACGATGGCGGCGGCGCGGGCGATCTGGGAGTTCTTCCGTGAGCGCGTGCGGTTCGACCCGTGGAACGGCGACGATGTCGCCGAGTCGATCGATCTGAACGGGCCGCCGGGACAGCCTGCTGACGTACCCTTGCCCGAATGACCGGATTCCCCGTCACCCGCCTGCGGCGTCTTCGCCGGACGGACGAGCTGCGCGCGCTCGTGCGGGAGACGCGACTCTCCCTCGACGACGTCGTGATGCCGCTCTTCGTCTGCCCGGGCGAGGGGATCGTGCGTGCGGCGCCGGGGCTCGACGGGATCGCTCAGCGCTCGGTGGACGAGCTCGTGCGCGAGGCTGCGGAGCTCCGGTCGCGAGGCGTACGTGCCGTTCTCCTCTTCGGCATCCCGGAGGAGAAGGACGAGGAGGGCTCGGGTGCCTGGGAGAGCGATGGGATCGTCCAGCGGGCGCTGCAAGCGCTGCGCGCCGAGGTACCCGGCCTGACGCTGATCACCGACGTCTGTCTGTGCGAGTACACGAGCCACGGCCATTGCGGGGTGATCCGCGACGGCGAGGTCGAGAACGACGAGACGCTGGAACTGCTCGCCCGGACGGCGGCGAGCCATGCCGAAGCCGGCGCCGACGTGATTGCGCCGAGCGACATGATGGACGGTCGTGTGGGCGCGATTCGTGAGGTGTTGCCGCAGGTGCCGATCATCGCCTACGCCGCCAAGTACGCGTCAGCGTTCTACGGCCCTTTCCGCGACGTGGCCGAGTCGGCACCGGCCTTCGGTGACCGGCGCGGCTACCAGATGGACCCCCCGAACGTGCGCGAGGCCCTTCGCGAATGCACCCTGGATCTCGACGAGGGCGCGGACGCGCTCATGGTCAAGCCTGCGCTCGCGTACCTCGACGTGATTCGCGCGGTGCGCGAGCGGTTCGACTGCCCGGTCGCCGCCTACAACGTCTCGGGCGAGTACGCGATGGTCAAGGCGGCGGCAGCGGCGGGCCATCTCGACGAGAAGGCAGCCGCGCTCGAATCCCTCGTCGCGATCAAGCGTGCCGGCGCCGACCTCGTCTTCACGTATTGGGCGAAGGATCTGGCGCAGTGGCTCTGAGCGTTGTCGGAGGGTGCGCGAGGCACGCCTCGCCCCCACGGGCGAAGGATGTGGCCCGATGGCGCTGATCCGCTCGCCGATCTACGACAGGGCGGTGCGCCTGATCCCCGGCGGCGTCAACTCGCCCGTGCGCGCTATGCGCGCGGTGGGGCTCGACGAGCCGCTCTTCATCCGGCGTGGCGAGGGCGCGACCATCGAGGACGTGAACGGGAACCGGTACGTCGACTGGGTCATGTCCTGGGGGCCGCTCCTCTTCGGTCACGCCGACCCGACGACCCTCGCGGCGATCTCCGAGGCGCTCGCCGAGGGCACCACGTTCGGTGCTCCAACCGAGGGCGAGGTCGACCTCGCCGCCGAGATCGTCGACGCCGTCCCCTCGATCGAGATGGTCCGACTCACGTCCTCGGGCACCGAGGCGGCCATGAGCGCAGTCCGCCTCGCCCGCGCCGCCACCCGGCGCGACCGCCTGATCAAGTTCTCGGGGAACTACCACGGGCATGTCGACGCGCTGCTTGCGAGCGCCGGCTCCGGCCTGCTGACCCTCGGGATTCCGTCCACGCCGGGCGTTCCGACGGGTGTCGCAGCGGACACGATCGTGCTCCCTTTCAACGACATCGACGCGGCAGCAGCTGCCGTTGCCGAAGTCGGGGAAGGCCTCGCGGCGATCCTCGTCGAGCCGGTTGCCGGGAACATGGGAGTCGTCCCTCCCGAGCCCGGATTCCTCGAGGCGCTTCGGATGCTGTGCGACGCGTGCGGCGCGCTGCTCGTGTTCGACGAGGTGATCACCGGCTTCCGCGTCGCGCGTGGCGGCGCGCAGGAGCTCTACGGCATCCACCCGGACCTGACCATCCTCGGCAAGATCGTCGGTGGCGGCCTGCCCGCTGCGGCCTTCGGCGGCCGGGCCGAGTTGATGGAGCGCCTCGCACCGGTCGGCGACGTCTACCAGGCCGGCACGCTGTCGGGGAATCCGCTGGCGACAGCGGCAGGCACGTCCGTCCTGCGACGCCTGCGCGATCCAGCGGTCTACGCCGGGCTGGAAGAGCGCGGTGCACGGCTCGAGGCGGGGCTGTCCTCGTTCGGTGTCGTCCAGCGCGTCGGTGCCATGCTGACGCTCTTCTGTCAGGACACGGCAGTGCGAGACTACGACGACGCGGCGCGCTCCGACACGAGCCAATACGGGGCGCTGTTCCGCCACCTGCTCGACCGGGGCATCTATCTCGCGCCCTCTCAGTTCGAGTGCATGTTCGTGTCGCTCGCACACGGCGACGAGGAGATCGAGAGGACGATCGAGGCCGTTGGCGAGTTCTACGACAACCTCTGAGCTGTGGGACACCCTGGCGGGCGAGGCCGCCGCGGAGAGCCCTCTCTGGGCCGAGTCCCTCCGTCGACCCGAGCAGCGGGAGCCGGTCCCCGTGTTCTCGCCGATGTCCGACGACGCGTTCGCACTCGGCGTCGAGACCATCTACGAGGGCTACCTCCTTCATTACGGACGGCCGCGCCTCTTCACTCCGGGCGATACCGACACCGCGCTCCTGCTCGGCGACTACCTGTACGCCCACGGGCTCGTCCGGATCGCTAGGACCGGTGAGGTCGACGCGGTGCTCGATCTCGCGGAGCTGATCTCTCTGTGCGCCCAGGCAAGGGCGGACGGGAGGCCGGGCGAGGCCGAAGCATGGGCTGCGACCGCCGCGTGCCTCGGTCGCGGACAGCTCGCCGACGCGCGCCGGGAGCTGCGCGAGCGCGGGGATCCTCGACCTCTGGAGGAGCTCGCCCGGAGCGTCGCGGGCGACGACGCGGTCGAGCGCGCATGTGCTGCGCACGCTCTTCGAGTGGGGTAGAGTCCCGTCACGATGCTCGCGTTGCTCTGGTTGCTGGCGGATGCTGCGGAGGAAGGCCGCAAGGTCGTGCTCGCGATGCTCGCCGTGGGCCTCATCTTCGTGCTCGTGATCGCGATCGGCGAGCTGACGCACCACCTCGCCGTCAAGCGCAAGGCCCGCACGCCAGAACGCACGCTGTAATCAGGCTGCGATCGAAAAGCGTATCGCAGCCTGATTACAGCCATGCTTGCTGCCGCGCTTCGCGCGGATCCTGAAGCCGGGAACCTACGGTTCCGCTGGGGCTCCTCCCTCGCCCAGATAGCACGATGGGTTTCGTCGGGCGATGCGGAGCCCGCGTCAGTGGGCGGAGCGTCGCCCGGCCCGCGAAGGCTGTATCGGTGGGCAGCACCATCGCTCCACCCGCGCCCCTAGACTGACGCCGAGTTGGCGAGCCCTGTTTCCGACCTCCGCGAATGGATCGCGCTCCTCGAGAAGGAGGGCGAGCTCGTCCGCATCGCGGCGGAGGTCGACCCGGACCTCGAGATCACGGAGATCGTCGACCGCGTCGTCAAGTCCGGCGGGCCGGCGTTGCTGTTCGAGAACCCGAAAGGGGCGCAGCACCCACTCCTGATCAACCAGTTCGGAACCGAGAGGCGCATGTGCCTCGCGTTCGGCGTCGCCAAGCTCGACGACCTGGCCGACAAGCTCGGCGAGATCCTCGAGCTGCAGCCGCCCCAGGGGCTCGTGGACAAGGTGCGCTCGCTCGGGAAGTTGAAGTCGATCGCCGACTCGATGCCGAAGGAAGTGTCGAAGGCCGCCTGCCAGGAGGTCGTGCTGACGGGCGACGACGTGAATCTCGACCTGTTCCCGATCCAGCGCTGCTGGCCACTCGACCCGGCCCCGTTCATCACCCTGCCGGCGGTGATCACGAAGGATCAGGCGACGGGCGTTCGCAACGTCGGTATGTACCGGATGCAGAAGATCGACCGGCGCTCGACGTTCATGCACTGGCAGATCCACAAGGACGGCCGCGCCGACCTTCGCGCGGCGCCGGACGGCCGGATCCCGGTCGCCGTCGCGCTCGGGCTCGATCCCGTCACCGCCTACTCCGCGAGCGCACCCCTGCCGAAGCACATCGGAGAGCTGATGGTGGCGGGCTTCCTGAAAGGCTCGGCGGTGCAGCTCGTCAAATGCAAGACGGTCGACCTCGAGGTTCCGGCCAACGCGGAGATCGTGCTCGAGGGCTGGGTCGACCGGGACGACGTCGGCGTCGAAGGCCCGTTCGGCGACCACACCGGCTTCTACACCCCGCCCGAGGAGTTCCCGATCTTCCGGATCTCGGCGATCACCATGCGCCGCGACGCGATCTACCCGTCGATCGTCGTCGGCAAGCCCCCGGCCGAGGACGAGTGGCTCGCGAAGGCGACCGAGCGCATCTTCCTGCCGGCGATCCGGATGAGCGTTCCCGAGATCGTCGACTACGACCTGCCGACCGCCGGCACGTTCCACAACTGCGTCATCGTCTCGATCCGCAAGAGCTTCCCGGGGCAGGCGAGGAAGGTGATGCACGCGATGTGGGGGCTCGGCCTGATGAGCTTGTCGAAGTCGGTCGTCGTCGTCGACGCGCACGTCGACGTGCACGACTACGAGCAGGTCTTCTTCTATGCCTGCGCCAACGTCGACCCCGCCCGCGACATCCTGCTCAGCGAGGGGCCGATCGACCAGCTCGACCACGCGACGACGATCCAGGCGTACGGCGGCAAGATCGGGATCGACGCAACCGCGAAAGGGCCGGACGAGGGACGGCGGGAGTGGCCGCCGGAGATCGAGATGAGCCCCGAGATCAAGGCGCGCGTGGACGCTCGGTGGGCCGAGCTCGACCTTCCCTCGGCACCCTCCGGTTCGGACGTGCAGAATGAGTCGCGGCCCAGTAGGTTGACGCAGTTGATACGTCGTTGACAGGCTGCAGCTGAGACCGGTTGAATCACGCGATGGAGAGCAACGAGTGAACGACAGCACAGACGACAACGAGCCGCAGCCGAGCCACCAGAGCCTCTGGCCGATCGGGTTCGCGATCGGGATCGCGTGCGTGCTCGTCGGGCTCGTCATCAGCTGGCCGGCGGCCGTGCTCGGCGCCGTCGTCACGATCGCCTTCGGCCTTCTGTGGATTCGTGACACCGCGCGCACCCATCGTCCCGTCGACTCGGCGCCTGCGCACGAGCTCGTCGGCGACGAGCCGTCGGCGGCCAGGGCGGCGGCCGAGGAGCAGCATCTCGAAACCTATGGACGCGCCGGATTCCTGAGCCTCGCCACGATCGGGCTCGGCGGCGTGATCGGCGCAGCGGTCACCCTGCCGTCACTCGGCTTCGCGGTCCTGCCGTCGTTCACCGGCGAAGGCGTGGAGTCGAACGACGTCGATCTCGGCCCGATCTCGAACTTCCCCGAGGGCGTGTTCATGATCACGAGCTTCACGGGGAGCAAGCGCCAGGGCGAGGTGTCGCGCCGCACCGCGTACATCCGGAACAACGGGCTGTCGGCGACGAAGGAGCCGAGCTTCACGATCGTCTACAGCCGCTGCGTGCACCTCGGGTGCCCGGTGCAGCCGAACGGTCCCGCCTTCGACGACAAGAAGGTCACCTACAAGGACGTGACCCTGACGCCGTCCCAGCCGGCCGGCTTCGGCTGCCCGTGCCACGGTGGCGCGTACGACACCGAGGGAAATCGCGTTGCCGGCCCGCCGGTTCGCTCTCTCGACCGCTACGCCTTCTCGATCGTCAAGGGAAATCTCGTGCTCGGCGACCACTTCAGCGTCGGCAACGTGAGCGGGACGGGTGCCGACGCCGTCATCAAGCGCTACCCGGTGGCCTACCCGGGCGTCCACGTCGACGGGATCGAGAAGTGGCTCTACCCGCTGCCGGTGCCGGGAGCAGGGGGCTAGCCGTGGCCAAGTCTGCACGCCGGGCACAGGTGGAGAAGGCCGCTCTCTACCCGCTCGACTGGGTCGAGGAGCGCACCGGCCTCGTCGGCGGGGTGAAGTTCTTCCTGTTCCGGAACGTTCCTCGTGACGTCAACTGGATGCAGACCCTCGGGGCCGCGACGCTGACGGCGTTCCTCGTTCAGGCAGTGACCGGGGTCGTGCTCGCGATGTACTACAAGCCCGACCCGGACCGCGCCTACGAGTCGATCCAGCTGATCACGAACGAGATCACGCTCGGCTGGCTCGTGCGCGGCATGCACAAGTGGGGCGCGAGCCTCTTCATCATCCTGATGTTCCTGCACATGGCCCGGACGTTCCTGTTCGGCGCCTACAAGTACCCGCGCGAGCTGAACTGGATCATCGGCGTGCTGCTCCTCGTCACCGGCATGCTCGAGGGCTTCACCGGCTATCTGCTGCCCTGGGATCAGACGGCCTACTGGGCGACGGTCGTCGGGATCAACCTCAACGCCACAGCGCCGTTCGCGGGGCCGTTCCTGGCGCAGTTCCTGCAGGGCGGCGCGCAGATCGGGCCGGACACGATCTCGAAGTTCTACGCGCTCCACATGCTCCTGATCCCCGGCGGGATCATGGCGCTGATCGGTCTTCACATGTACCTCGTCGTCCGACTCGGCGTCACGTCGCCCCCCTGGTCGCCGGTGGCCGCCGGACGTCCGCGCGACGAAGAGCTGCCGTCCGGGTACGGGGAGTACCGCGAGGGCCTGATCCGCGAGCACCGCGAGGAGTCGGAGAGTCGAGCCGTAGTCAGGGCACAGTGGCGAGCAAGCTTCAGAACGAGAACCGCGCGGAGTTCAAGCGGTACAAGGAGGATGTGGAGAAGGAAGGCAAGCCTTTCTTCCCCTACGCGATCTACCACGACACGATCATGTCGCTCGTCGTCGTGGCCGTGATCATCGGCCTCGCTGTCATCTGGCACGAGACGGCGGTGAACGCCGACGACGGCGTCGGGGCGCTCGGTCCGCTCTACGAGGACAAGGCAGATCCGGCCACGACGAACTTCGTGCCTCGCCCGGACTGGTTCTTCTACTTCCTCTTCTACCTGCTGCGCATCTTCAAGTGGCCCGAGACGGTGGTGCTCGGAACGGTCGGCGTCCCGACGCTCCTCCTCGTGCTGCTGATCGGACTGCCGTTCTTCGACAGGCGTCCCGAGCGGCTCATCCTGCGGCGCCCGGTTGCGACCGTCGCAGCGATCCTCGTCGTCATCTCGATGGGCGTCCTGACGTGGAAGGGCGCGACGGCGAAGGAGGCGCTCGGGTCGGAGACGGTCAGCCTCGTGCCCGAGTGGGCCGAGAAGCAGGGCTTTGCGGACGACCCGGTCGCGGTGGAAGGGGCGACGCTGTTCGCCGAATCGGGCTGCCTCAACTGTCACGTCTATCTCGGCGCAGGCGGCCAGAACCTCGGCGCGCCGGATCTGTCGGAGGAGGGCCTCAAGGGCCGCGGCGTCGAGTGGCAGGTGGCACACCTCAAGAACCCGAGCAGCAAGACGCCGGGCTCCCCGATGCCGTCGTTCGCGGCGCTCGGCGACGAGAACCTGACTCAAGATCGCGACCTTCCTCGAGGCCTCGAAGGGCCCGAAGGAATAGTCTGTGCGGCGCCCGGCGTTCGGCTGGGTGGCGCAGCACGGCAGGGCGTGGAGGCCGGGACGACGCGTCTGCGTCGGGCTCGAGGCTAGGCTCTTAGCCGATGCGCGTCTTCCTCGGAGTCACCGGCGCGTCGGGCGCTCCGTACGCTGCCCGGCTGCTCGAGTCGCTTGCGAACGCCGGTTGCGAGATCGGTCTCGCCGCGTCGGCCGCCGGAGTCGAGGTGATCGCGACCGAGCTCTACGGCGATGCGTCCTTACCGCGAGCCGACGTGCTCGAGCGTTTCGTCGGAGCCTCCTCGGACCAGGTCACCGTCTACGACACGAACGACTACAAGAGCCCGTATGCGAGCGGGTCGGCCCGCGTCGACGCGTACGTGGTCTGCCCCTGTTCGATGAGCACCGTCGGCACGCTCGCAGCAGGGGCGATGGCGAACCTCATTCATCGCGCCGCCTCCGTCGCGTTGAAGGAGCGACGGAAGCTCGTGCTCGTCCCGCGGGAGACGCCGCTCTCGTCCATTCACCTGCGCGGCCTGTGCGACGTTGCACGAGGCAGGGGCGGTGATCCTGCTCGCAGCCCCGGGTTTCTACCACGGTGCGAAGACGATCGAGGATCTCGTGGACTTCATCGTCGCGCGCATCCTCGACCAGATCGGCATCGACAACACCCTGATGCCCCGTTGGGGACAGCCGTGAGGCGGCATCCGCCCGGCGGCGACTGCGCCGACGAAAGGCAGGGTCGGCGATGACCTACGAGTCCGGCTCGTTGGCACCGAACGAGGTGCGGCGCTTGTTCGACCGGATCGCCCCCGTCTACGACGCGATGAACCGCGTCATGACGGCGGGACTGGATCGCCGCTGGCGCCGGCGGACGGTCGAGGCCGTCGTCCAGCCCGGCTTCCGGGTGCTCGACGCCTGCTGCGGCACGGGCGACCTGGCGATCGCGGCCGAGCGGGAGGGCGGGATCGTCACCGGCCTGGACTTTTCCTCCGGGATGCTCGCCCGCGCCCGGGCGAAGTCACGGACGATCGACTGGGTGCAAGGCGATGTGCTGTCGTTGCCGTACGAGGACGGGAGCTTCGACGCCGTGACGGTCGGGTTCGGCGTCAGGAACGTCGCCGACCTGCGCGCCGGGCTGATCGAGCTGCGGCGGGTGCTGCGGCCGGGCGGCCGGATCGCGATCCTGGAGATCACGCAACCACGCGGAGCGCTGAAGCCGTTCTTCACGCTGTGGTTCGACCGGATCGTGCCGTTGCTCGGCCGCGTCCTGCCCGGCGGGAAGGCGTACACCTACTTGCCGGCGAGTGTCCGTCGGTTCCCCGGTGCCGAGGAGCTCGCGGCGCTCGTCGACGACGTCGGGTTCGGAGCGACGACGTTCCGCCTCTTCGGCGGCACGATCGTCGCCCTGCACACGGCCACTGCACGGTGAGCGCGACACTCGAGGCTGTCCGGGCGGCGCCTGGACTGACGGACTACCTCGCCGACGTCGAGGCGTTGCTCGACCGGTCGGTCGCGGGTCATCCCGGTGTCGTCGCCGAGGTAGGTGCTCAGGCGCTCACCGCGGGCGGCAAGCGCCTCCGCCCGATGCTGACGTTTCTCTCCTCGCAGCCGGGTGCCAAGCCGTCGGTCGCTGCGGGAGCTGCCGTCGAGCTCGTCCACATGGCCACGCTGGTCCACGACGATCTCATCGACGGCGCGCCGGTCCGGCGTGGCAAGGCGGCCGCGTGGACGGCCCACGGCGCCGACGCCGCTCTTGCCGCCGGCGATTACCTCTTCGCGCGTGCCTTCGCCGAGCTCGCTCGACACGAAGGCGTCGCGGCGCTTGCGACGCTCGCCGAGGCATCGCTCGCGCTCGCGCGTGGCGAAGCCCTCCAGCGACGCCAGCGACACGACCCCGACACGACGGTCGAGGGCTACCTCCAGCGGTGCGCGCTCAAGACCGGGAAGCTGTTCGAGGCCGCCTGCCTGCTGGGCGGGGGAAGCGGCGACTACGGTCGGCTGCTCGGCGTCTCCTTTCAGATCGCCGACGACATCCTCGACTGCGCCGGTGACACGATCGAGACGGGCAAGATCCCCGGCACCGATCTCCGCGACGGGACACCGACGCTCCCGCTGCTCCTGGCTGCGCAGGACGATCCGGTCGTGCGGGCCGCCCTCGCGGGCGGCCCTCTCGAAGGCGTGCTCGTCCGCGTTGCGGCGACAGGCGCCTTGGAGCGCTCCCGGGAGGTGGCGCTCGACTACTCTAGAAGGGCACGCGCCAGCCTCACCGACGAGGCCTGGCGACAGGAGCTGGAAGCCCTCGCCGACGCCGTCGTCGATCGCAACCGATAGGCCCGCAACAGTCAGGCGCACGGACATGGCACTCCTCGACCGCACATCAACGCTCGGCCCGGTCCGCGAGAAGATCGAAGCCGGCGAGCGCCTCGATCTCGACGACGGCCTCGCGGTTCTCGAATCGGACGACCTGCTCGAGATCGGCGAGCTGGCAGACCTGGCGCGACGGCTGCGTGGCGGCACCGATGAGGTGTCGTTCGTGCAGAACCTCTATCTGAGTCAGACCAACGTCTGCCGTGTGAAATGCAAGTTCTGCGCGTTTGCGGCAACGCAGCGGCAAGAGCACGCGTACTCGACCTCGACGGAAGAGCTCGTCCGGGACGCCGTCGAGCAACACCGTCTGGCTGCGTTCACCGAGATCCACATGGTGAACGGTGAGAATCCCCACGTCGGCCTCGACTTCTATCTGGACACGCTGCGAGCGCTGAAGGCGGAGCTGCCGGAGGTGCATCTCAAGTGCTACACCGCCTCCGAGGTGCACCACATGACGACGCTCTCCGGGCTGACGCACGAGGAGGTGCTCGTGGAGCTGAAGGCTGCGGGGCTGGGCTCGCTTCCGGGCGGCGGGGCCGAGATCTTCGCCGATCGGGTGCGGGCGCTCGTCGCGCCGGGCAAAGAGCATGCCGACATCTGGTTCCACGTCCACGACACAGCCCACAGGATGGGATTGCGTTCGACCTGCACGATGCTCTACGGACACGTCGAGACCTACGAGGAGCGGATCGATCACCTCGTGCGGCTCCGCGAGCAACAGGATCGGACCGGCGGCTTCGTCGCGTTCATCCCGCTCGCGTTCCACCCCGAGAACACCGTCTTCGAGCGTCGCGGCTTCCGTCATACGACCGGTTCGGACGATCTCAAGATGATGGCCGTCTCGCGCCTGATGCTCGACAACATCCCGAACATCAAGGCCTACTGGATCATGATGGGGATGCCACTGTCGGCGGTCGGGCTGCATTTCGGCGCGAACGACGTCCAGGGAACCGTGATGCGGGAGACGATCTTCCACGCCGCGGGGGCGCGCACCGAGACCGAGCAGAAGATCGAGCAGCTCGTGCGCTTCGTGCGCGAAGCCGGTCGAATTCCCGTGCAGCGCGACTCGATCCACAACCCGATCCGTCGATGGTGACCTTGACGCCGGAGTCGTCGTGATCAAGCTCGGTCGCATCAGCTACGTCAACATGGCGCCCGTCTTTCATCGACTCGAGTACGAGGTCGACGAGGTCGTCGGCGTCCCCACCGAGCTCAACCGCTTGCTCCTCGAAGGCGAGCTCGACATTGCGCCGATCTCGTCCATCGAGTACGCCCGCAACGCGGACTCTCTGCGGCTCCTGCCTCGGCTTTGCGTCTCGTCGGAAGGCGCGGTCGACTCGATCCAACTCGTGACGCGGATGCCGCTCGGTCGCGTGCGCTCGGTTGCCGTTACGCCCGAGAGCGCGACGTCGGTGGTCCTGACGCGCGTGCTCCTACCGGGTGCGGAGATCCGCCCGTTCACCGACGAGGCGGATGCAAAGCTCCTGATCGGGGACGCGGCCTTGAAGAGCGCTTTCGAGGATCCGACACCCCACTACGATCTCGGGCGCCTGTGGCTCGAGAAGACAGGGCTACCGATGGTGTTCGCGGTCTGGGCTGCGCCCGAGCCGGTGGCTGACGGCATGGCCGACCTTCAGCACGCGCTCGTCGCCTCGGTCAGGCTCGCTCGCTCCGAGCCCGAGAAGCTCGCCTACGAGGCGAGCGCGCGCTACGGCTACCCTGCCGGCTTCCTGGCGCGGTACTTCGAGAAGCTCCGCTACAGCTTCGGCCCGCGCGAGCGCGCCGGGTTCTACACGTTCCTGGAGATGGCCCGCGACGTCGGCGAGATCCACCACGTCCCCGAGCTCCGTTTCGCTCTGGACTCCGAGGTGCGCCTGTGAGCTCGAACCTCGCCCCGCATCCCGGAGACCGGGTGCAGCCGTCCACAGCCGACGTTCTCGAGCGAGCGCTCGACGGTGAGCGCATCAGCGACGCCGACGCCGTGACGTTGCTGCGCTCCCGCGACCTCGTGGCCGTCGGTCGCGTCGCGAACGAGCTCCGGAATCGCAAGACCGACCCGGCTCGCGTCACCTTCATCATCGATCGGAACATCAACTACACGAACGTCTGCGTCACCGACTGCGACTTCTGCGCGTTCTACCGCAGCCCCGGTGACACGCGCGAGGGCTACCTGCTGCCGAAGCCGGTGATCTTCAAGAAGATCGAGGAGACAATCGCGATCGGCGGCACCGGCGTTCTGATGCAGGGCGGGCACCATCCGGACCTCGGCATCGAGTTCTACGAGGACCTGTTCAGCTCGATCAAGAGCCGCTACCCCATCCACCTCCACTGCCTTTCCCCGCCCGAGGTGCAGCACATCTCGCGGCGGTCGAAACTGACGATCTGGGAGACGCTGTCACGCCTGCGCGACGCGGGGCTCGACTCGCTTCCCGGCGGCGGCGGCGAGATCCTCGTCGATCGGGTCCGCGACATCATCGCGCCGAAGAAGACGAGCTCCGACGAGTGGCTCGACGTGATGCGCCACGCCCACCGTCTCGGGATGTCGACGACCGCAACGATGATGTACGGCCACGTCGAGACGATCGAAGAGCGCGTCGAGCACATGCGCCGCGTCCGCGAGGTCCAGGACGACACCGGGGGCTTCCGTGCGTTCATCTCCTGGACCTTCCAGCGGGACGGCAACCGGCTCGACGCGGTCGTGCGAGACGAGAACATGCCGACCTCGTTCGACTACCTCCTCACGCAGGCCGTCTCGCGGATCTACCTCGACAACATCGCTCATATCCAGTCGTCCTGGGTCACCCAGGGCATGAAGATCGGCCAGGTCGCGCTCGGCTTCGGGGCCGACGACATGGGCTCGGTGATGATGGAGGAGAATGTCGTCTCTGCCGCGGGCACGTCGCACCGCACGTCGACCGACGAGCTCGTCTATCTGATCCGCTCGCTGGGCAAGATCCCCGTTCAGCGCGACACGCTGTATCGCGACGTCCGCGTGTTCTAGCGCCGACCCTGATCCTCGTTGCACGCCCTGACGTCGAGGCGACGGGTCCGTCGCGTTCGGCTTCGTTCGGAAACCGTGAAGATCCAGCACTTTTCCGAAGGCCTCGGCTAGGCTCGGTTCGGCCGATGAGACGCCGCCTCCTCGCCATGACGCTCTTCGCCCTGGTCGCCGCGGCTCCGGCGGCTGCGCAGCCACGAACGCTCTGGCCGGGCGTCACGTCCGACACGGCGGTCCAGTTCACATCGCATGGGCCGGTCGCCTTGACGATTCTGACGGGACCACGGCCCGGAGGGGCCACGACGCTCGCGCCGGCGCTTTCGAACGAAACGCTCACCGGTACCGAGACGCTGACCTCGATCGAGCGGCGCCTCGCCGGAGCGGCGACGACGGCCGGTGTCAACGGCGACTACTTCTCGTTCGACACCGGTCTCCCGAGCGGTGTCCTGATGCGCGATGGGCAGGTTGCGAGCCGGCCGTACGGGGCCCGCTCCAGCGCCGGGATCACGACCGACGGGACGCTCGACGTGCGGCGGATCTCGTTCTTCGGCACCTGGCAGGGACTGGGAGTCAAGCGGACACTCAGCGGCCTCAACGAGGCGCCGCCGGCGAACGGGACAGCGCTCTTCACGCAGGCCTGGGGCCCTGCGACCCCGGCGTTGCCGGGCGCAACGGCCGTGATCCTGTTCCCGTTCCCGGCCGCGGTGCCGAACGCCGACCTGGCGGCGCCCGTCGTCGAGGTGCGGACCGGCGGGGCGCCGGTGCCGATCCCACTCGGCGGAGCCGTGCTCGTCGGAGTCGGCTCCGCGGCGGCCACGGTTGCCGCCGAGGCGCCCGTCGGGCAGCAGCTGACCTCGCGCATCATCTTCAGGCCGGACTGGCCGGGTGTCGTCTCGGCCATCGGCGGCGGGCCTCAGATCGTTCGCAACGGCGCGCCCGTGTTCCGGGCCAACGAGGCATTCACGACCAGCCAGCTTTCTCCGCGGGCGCCGCGGACCGGCCTCGGCCAGCTCGCGGACGGCCGCATCATCCTCGTCGCCGTCGACGGGCGCCAGCCCGGGTACTCGGTCGGGATGACCAACTTCGAGCTCGCCCAGACGCTCGTGCGACTCGGTGCCGTGACAGGCATGGCGCTCGACGGTGGAGGCTCGACGACGATGGCATTCGACGGGACGCTTCTCAACCGGCCCGCCGGGACGGAGCGGCCCGTCTCGACCGCGTTGCTGTTCTTCTACACCGGCGTCTTCGTGCAGCCGGCCGTGTCCGTCGTCTCGCCCAACGGCGACGGGGTCGCCGATCGTCAGAGTCTTCGCTACAAGCTCGTGCGGCCCTCGACGACAACCGTGACGCTGACGGCACCGGACGGCACCGTCGCCTACACGACGACGACGGAGCGCCGGCCGGGGCGCTACAGCATTCCGTTCCCGCCGCCTCCGATGCCACCTCCTTCGACGACCCCGCCCCCGACGACCCCGCCCCCGACGACCCCGCCTCCGACGACTCCGCCTCCGACGACTCCGCCTCCGACCACGCCGCCCGTGGTGGTGCCCCCGCCCGCGCCCACTACTCTGGCCCGGCGCGTCGACGAGCCGGTGAACGGGCGCTGGAAGCTCTCCGTCTCGGCAACCGACGACACCGGACAGGTGTCCGAGATGGCGCAGACCTTCACCGTCAACACGACGGTCGGATACCTCGCCACCACGCCGCGCAAGCTCTTTCTGCCGCCGGCGGGGCGCGACCTCGGGATCACCTGGAAACAGGCCAGGACGGCACGCGTCGTCGTCACGGTCGAGACGCGTGCGGGCGAGATCGTGCGCACACTCGCGCTGCGCTCGTACCCGGCCGGCAATCCGGCGCTCGTCTGGAACGGGCTCGATCGGAAGCGCAAGGCGGTCAAGGGCGGCTGGTACGTCGTGCGCGTCATGGCCAAGAACGGGCTCGGCACGATCGAGTTGACCCGTGATGTCCGGGTTCAGCGCATCGTCGGGCCGTAACTCCCGATCGACCATCTAGAGTCGCCGCATGCTCTTCTCGGTCCTGAGTGGTCTTACCGACGCAGTCACGAGTGCGATCGGGAGCTACGGCCTGTACGCGATCTTCTTGTTGATGCTCGTCGACGCCGTCTTCCCGACGGCGAGCGAGGTCGTGATGGTGTACGGCGGCGCCGTCGCGTCAGGAGCCATCGCGGGCCAGAGCGTGACGCTGTTCGGCCACACGTTCGAGGCGGGCTTCCCCGCCTACCTGGCGGTCGCTCTCGCCGGGACGATCGGCTACTGGATCGGAGCCCTGATCGGCTGGGAGATCGGGCGACGAGGCGGCCGTCCGTACCTCGAGCACCACGGACGCTGGCTCCATCTCGACGAAGCGAAGCTCGACCGGGCGGAAGCGTGGTTCGACCGCTACGGCTCGTGGGCCGTGTTCCTCGGGCGCATCACGCCGGTGATCCGGTCGTTCATCTCGATCCCGGCCGGGATCTTCGATCAACCCCTGGCGCGGTACCTGTGGCTGACGCTCGCCGGTTCCGCTCTCTGGTGCTTTCGTCTTCGCCGCGGCGGGCTGGGCTGCGGGCGCGAGCTGGGAGAGCTTCCACAGCGCCTTCCGCTTCGCCGACTTCGCCGTCGCGCTCGCGGTGGCCGCGGTCGCGGGTTGGGTCGTCTGGCATTACGTGACCAGGCGTCGGGCTTCCCGCGGCCTCTAGGTCGGCGAGATCATGGGGCGTTTTCCCTGCACCTGGGGGTGAGACGGTCGTCGGCCCGGTACACTCGAAGCTTGTGATCCCACTCGTCGACGTCAAGGCGCAGTATGCGCCGCTGATCCCGGAGCTCAAGGAGCGGTTCGCGGAGGTGCTCGAGTCCGGGCGATTCATCTTCGGCCCGGAGGTCGAGGCGTTCGAGCACGAATCGGCCGCCTACCTCGACGTACCGCATGCGATCGGTGTCGCCAACGGCACCGACGCGCTCGTGCTCGCGCTCGAGGCGATGGAGATCGGGGCAGGCGACGAGGTCATCTGCCCGTCGTTCACGTTCTACGCGACCTCGGAGGCGATCGCCCGCGTCGGCGCCGTGCCGGTGTTCGCCGACATCGACCCTGTCACCCTCAATCTCGACACCGAGGACGCGGCTGCCCGGATCACGCCGCGGACGAAGGCGATCATGCCGGTCCATCTCTTCGGCCGTCCTGCCGCGCTCGCCGAGCTCGCGGAGCTCGGTCTGCCTCTGCTCGAGGATGCCGCCCAGGCATTCGGCGCAGCGGGTGTCGCGAGCACGGGCGTCTGCTCGACGTTCAGCTTCTTCCCGACCAAGAACCTGTTCGCACTCGGTGACGGCGGCCTCGTGGCGTGTCGCGACGACGAGGTCGCCGAGCGGATCCGCATGCTTCGGTTCCACGGCTCCCGCGACAAGAAGACGTTCGAGCTCGTCGGGACGAACTCCCGTCTCGACGCGATTCACGCGGCGGCGCTGCGCGTCTTCCTGCCCCGGCTCGCCGGCTGGAACGAGGGTCGCCGTGAAGGTGCCACCCGCTACGCCGAGCTCGGACTCGGCGATGTGGTCGAGCTCCCGCTCGACGAGCCCGGCCACGTCTACCACATGTACGTCGTCCGGACGCCCGAGCGCGCCAGGATCGCCGCGGCCCTGAGCGAGGCCGGGATCGCATCGGCCTCGTACTACGTGACACCTCTGCACCTTCAGCCCGCGATGCGGTACCTGGGGTATGAGCCGGGCTCGCTGCCCGAGACCGAGCGTGCGGCGGCCGACAATCTCGCTCTCCCGATGTGGGGCTGCATCGACGCCGATGTGCAAGAGCAGGTCGTCGCGACCGTGCTCGCCGCTGTCGGAGTCGCGACCCCGTGAGCGCACGGAGATGAGCAGGCGGAGAGGGAGATAACCTGATGGCTCCCGTAGCTCGAGCGTCCGCACCGACCGTGAGATCGCCGTTCACCCGACACGCGATCTGGCAGCTCGCTGCCGACGCCGCGATCATCGCGATCGCCTGGATCCTTGCCTGGTTCCTTCGCTTCGACCAGGGGCTCCCGGTGTACTACCAGCGGTATCTCGACTGGGATCTGGTGTTGGTCGTGGTCGGGATCCAGCTGGCGGTGTTCGCCCTCTCGGGCTTCTACAACCGCTGGTGGCGCTACGTCTCGACGCGTGACATGTGGACCGCGTTGCGCGGCGTGGCGCTCGCGTCGCTTGCGACGTTCCTGGTCTTCACCCTCTTCGAGTTCCATCCCGCTCGCGTGCCGAAGGGGGTGTGGTTCATCGATCTCCTCCTCTGTCTCGCGTTCGTCGCAGGCTCGCGCCTCCTCGCCCGAACCCTGATCGAGCGGCCCCTGCCCGGGCAGGTGGTGGCGCGCGGCAAGGAGGCGATCGTCGTCGGGGCCGGCGACGCCGCCCAGCTCGTGATCAAGGAGATGCTGCGCAACCCGAGCCTCGGCTACACGCCGATCGGGCTGGTCGACGACGACCCACGGAAGCGGAACCTTCGGCTTCACGGCATCCGCGTGCTCGGCACCACGACCGATCTCGCTCGGCTGCTCCGCGACCGCCGGCCGGACGAGGTCCTGATCGCGATGCCGTCGGCTTCCGGCGAGATCAGGGGGCGGATCGTCGAGGCGTGCCGCCTCGCGGCGGTGCCGGTGAAGACGTTGCCAGGGCTGACCGAGCTCGTTGCGGGCGACTTCGACCTCACGACCCAGCTCCGGCCGGTCGAGGTCGAAGACGTGCTCGGGCGCGAGCCCGTCGAGGTCGACCTCGAGGCGATCGCAGGCTACGTCTCGGGTGAGGTCGTGATGGTCACGGGAGCCGGCGGCTCGATCGGCTCGGAGCTCTGCAGGCAGCTGGCTCGGCTGGGACCGGCTCGGCTCGTGCTGGTCGACAACTCGGAGCCGGCGCTGTTCGAGGTCGATCGCGAGCTCGCCCGCGAGCGGGGGTTCGCCGCGGGTGTCCCGGTCGTCGCCGACGTCAAGGACGCCGCCAAGATGCGCCAGGTCTTCGAGGCTCACCGGCCCGGCGTCGTCTTCCACGCGGCTGCGTACAAGCACGTCGCGATGATGGAGGCGAACCCGATCGAGGCCGTGCGCAACAACACGCTCGGCACGAGGACGCTGGCGGATGCCGCAGTCGAGGTCGGCGCCAAGCGCTTCGTGCTCGTATCGACGGACAAAGCGGCAAATCCGCAGACGGTGATGGGGCAGTCGAAGGCGCTCTGCGAGTGGATCGTCGAGACGTACGGTCACCGGCTCGACGTGCAAACGCGGTTCGTTGCGGTGCGGTTCGGGAACGTGCTCGGCTCGTCGGGATCGGTGATCCCGATCTTCCGCCGGCAGATCGCCCGGGGCGGTCCCGTGACGGTGACACACCCGGAGATGACGCGGTTCTTCATGACGATCCCGGAGGCGGTCCAGCTCGTGGTGCAGGCGGGTGCGATCGCCGAGCGCGGCCAGGTCTACGTGCTCGACATGGGAGAGCCGGTGCGCATCATGGACCTGGCGGAGAACATGATCCGCCTCTCGGGCAAGGAGCCGGGCTCGGAGATCCCGATCGAGCTGATCGGCCCGGCGCCCGGCGAGAAGCTGCACGAGGTGCTCGTGGGCGACGGCGAGGTCGTCTCACCCAGCCCGCACCCCAAGATCCAGCGGATCGCGCGGCCGCCGGTCGAGGCGGCCTGGCTCGACGAGGAGCTCACGGTGCTCGAGCGGCTGGTCGAAGACGGCGAGGCGGCCGAGCTCGTGGGTGCCCTCGGTCGGATCGTGGCCGACCCGCGCCGCGAGGGCGACGAGCTGCCGCCGGTGACCTTGAGCCGATCGCCGGGCCTACCTGCCTGAGCTCCGGCTCAGCGCCGACAGCATCAGGTCGAGCATCAGCTCTGGATCGCGCTCGGTGCGCGCGCCGGCGGCCTTCTTCTTCTCGACGACGAGGTCGTCGGCGCTCTGCAGCTCCCGAAGCCGCCCCGTAGCGACGAGCGCCTCGTCAACGGCTCCGAGCCTGCCCGCGAACGTCGTCCAGACAGGTATCCCCAGCGCCACCGCCTCGCGGTTCATGGTCCCGCCCGCCGAGACGACGAGATCGGCGGACGCGATCAGGGACTGGGCATCGATCGCCCGCCCGGGTACGACGAGCGACGGGAGGCCGGCCTCCGTGAGCGCATCGTGCTGCCTCGGGGTCCGCGGGAGGACGACCGCCTGGACACCGGGATCGTGACCGAGCCGTTCGAGCACGCCGGCGAACAACGGGTTGCCATGGCGGTGATAGAGCGACACGTCGGGCGGGGTGCGCACGACCACGAGGACGCGCGTTGGATCGAGGCCGAGGTCGCCCAGCACGGCGCGGTCGGCGGAGAAGCCGGCAAGGTAGTACTCCTCCTTCAGGCCCGGGTAGCGGCGAACCTTCTCGGGGCGGGCGCCGAGTCGGTCGAGACGCGTCTGCGGGATGACGTCCGGAACGACGACCCGGTCCGCGGCGCGTGAGCCGAGTGTGTGCTGCGTGCGTGCGAATTCGTAGTCGTACGCGTAGGCAGACCGCACTCTCAGCGATCGGGCCGCGAGCGGAAGCTCGTGCGATGCGTGCGACATGGCGAGATCGAACGACTGCGGCCCGGCCCAGGAGCGAAGTGCTCGCAGGCGCATCCCCATCGTCCGCGTCTTGGCCGCGCGACCCGCGCCGCCATGAGGTGGGCCGACGACCTCGTAGGGAATGTCTGCCGACTCGAGCAGCTCGAGCGTCTGCGCGAAGTCGCGCGCCGAGACCCGCACGTCGTGACCTCGCTCTTCGAGCAGCCGGATCAGAGGTCGGAAGAACACGACGTGCGGCGAATTCGTCATGTCGATCCAGACCTTCATCAGCTGTGGGTGATTCTCGCCGACCGGGACGATCCTCGCCGAGCGGTCGCGCTCGAGCCACTCCTGCGAGGAAGGCGCCAGATTCCTCGCCACGCGCGACCGAATGCATCCTGGGATAAGGTCTGCTTATGGATACTCGCCAGCTCGCCGCTTTTTGCGCGGTCGTCGAGCGCCGAAGCTTCTCGCAGGCGGCCGAGCGGCTCGGTGTCACCCAGCCGGCCGTCTCCCTCCAGGTCAGAGCGCTCGAGAAGCGGCTCGGCCTGCAGCTGCTCGACCGCTCCGGTCGGCGGGTCGAGCCGACCGAGGCCGGCGTACGGCTCTTTCGCGGAGCCCAGCGGCTGCTTCAACTCGAGGAGCAGATGCTCGACGAGGTCGCCTCCGACGCGCGAGGAGCACTCACGGGTGAGCTCTCGATCGGTGCCTCGACCGGCCCTGCGGCAGTCGCCGTGCCGATCCTGCTCTGCGAGTTCCAGCAGCGCCACCCCGAGCTTCGGGTGGCGCTCGAGGTGCACGACACGCAGACGGTCGTCGATCTCGTTGCCGACCGCGAGCTCGAGCTCGGGATCGTCGGTGCGGCCCGTCGCCACCGCGCGGTCCGCTTCGAGCCGATCCTCGAGGACGAAGTGATCCTGATCTGTCCTCCCGGCCACCGCTTTGCCGGGCGCACCGTGTCGATCGACGAGCTGCGCTCGGAGACGTTGATCTTGATGCAGGACGGCGCGGGAGTCCGGCAGGTGGTCGAGGACGAGCTTCGCTCGATGGGCGCGCGGTTGCGCGACCTGTCGACGGCGCTCTCGCTCGGTCTCCAGGAGTCCGTGCGCAGTGCCGTGCTGGCCGGCTACGGGGTGACGTTCATCTCGCGTACGGCGGTCGAGTCGGACCTCGCTGCCGGAACCCTGGCGGAGGCGACGCTCGAGGGGATGAACGCAAAGCGCGAGATCTCGCTGGTCCGGGCCTCGGGTCGCGTCCAGACGCGCGCGGCGGAAGAGTTCGTCGCGTTCGTGCGCCGGCGATCACCCGTCGCCGTGCCGAGCGAGAGCACGGAGAGTGGCGTCGGATAAGTCGCTGTAATGCAACGCATAAACGCATCCTGGTACCCTGGACGGGATGCGCCCTCCGGCCCGCTTCGACGTGCTCGTGATCGGCAGCGGAGCCTCTGGCCTCGCGGCCGCCGTTGCCGCCGATCGGGCCGGTGCGAGGGTCGCGCTCACGACGAAGGGCTCGATCCAGGCCAACAACTCCTCGAAGGCACAGGGGGGCATCCAGGCCGCGTTCGGCGCCGACGACTCGCCCGAGCTCCACGCCGAGGACGTGATGCGCTCGTCTCACGAGACGGCCGATCCGCGGCTCGTCGAGGCGCTGACCGGTGATGCGCAGTCGGCGATCCACTGGCTGGAGGAGCTCGGCTGCTCCTTCACCAGGGAGAACGGTGGGTACCGGTTGGCCCGCTGCGGGGGTGCGTCACGGCATCGGCTGCTCCAGGTCGGCGACCGAACCGGGCACGCGATCACGAAGGTCGCTGCGCGACGCCCACGAGGCGGGTGGCGGGACGACCTTCCCGAATCATGCGCTTGCGGCGCTCGAGCCCACCGACGCGGGGTGGCGCGCCTCGTTCGACGTGAAGGACGCCGGTGCGGTTGCGATCGATGCCGGCACGGTCGTCCTCGCCGCGGGCGGCCGCTGCTACGCAGAAGCCGAGCGGCGCCACGAGCTCTCGACGAATCACCCGAACGCAACCGGCGAGGTAACGCAGATCGCGATCGGTGCGGGCGCGGAGGCCCGCGACCTCGACGCGCTGCAGTACCACCCGAACGGCGGAGCCTGGCCCGTGACCATGCAGGGCTACTCGATTCCCGAGACGACCCGTGCCTACGGGGCGGTTCTCCTGAATGCCGACGGCGAGGAGTTCACCGACTCGCTCGGCCCGCGTGACGTCGTCTCGCAGGCGATCTTCGACGAGGTCGCCGCGGGACGCGGCGTCGAAACCGAGGACGGCCGCCCCGCCGTCTACCTCGACACGACCCGGATTCCCGAGGCGGATGCCGACATCTCGCTCCCGTACATGCTCCGCCGCTACCGAGGCGCAGGCATCGACCCACTCCGGGAGCCGCTCCTCACGTATCCCGTCCTCCACTACCAGAACGGCGGCCTCGTCATCGACGAGCACGCCGAGACCACGCTCGAGCGCCTGTATGCCTGCGGCGAGATCGCAGGCGGCACGCACGGGCGCAACCGCATGATGGGCAACTCGCTGCTCGAGTGCGTCGTCTTCGGGCGGCGTGCCGGGAAGCGCGCCGCTGTCGCGTCGCGCTAATCGACCAGCTCGAACCGAAGGAGCACTGAGACGTTGGAAACGATCGCCACCACCGACCTCGACCAAGCCGTCGAAGACGCGGCGGCCCATCTCTATGTGTGGGCGCTGAAGGACATTCCCCAGGACCTCCGCGACGCGCTCGCGGCTGCACGCGACCGGGAGACGTCGACGACGGGGATCCGGATTCTCGAGACGATCCACCGCAACGTCTCGATCGCCGACGAGCAGAAGAACCTCGTCTGCCAGGACACCGGGATCGCCGTCTACACCTGCCGTGTCGGTGAGCACTTCCCGCTGCACCCTGCTCGAATCTACGCCGCCCTCAAGGCCGGCACCGCGCGCGCGACGCTCGAGCATCCGCTGCGCTCGAACGCCGTGCACGTGCTGACCCGAGAGAACACCGGCCCGAACATCGGCTACCGCCTGCCGATCGTCCACTGGGAGTTCATCCCCGACTGGGACGGCCTCGACGTCAAGTGCGTGCCGAAGGGCTCGGGCTCGGAGAACATGAGCTTCCTCAAGATGTGCGTTCCCGCCGACGGCGTCGTCGGGATCAAGAAGTTCGTGCTCGAGTCGATCGTCGACGCGGGTGGCAAGCCGTGCCCGCCCGGCATCGTCGGCGTCGGCATCGGCGGCTCGGCCGACTATGCGATGTACCTCGCCAAGGAGGCGATCGCGCGGCCGGTCGGCACCCGCAATCCAGACCCGCTCGTCGCCCAGCTCGAGGACGAGCTCTACGGACTGCTCAACGAGACCGGGATCGGCCCGATGGGGCTCGGCGGCGACGTCACCGTGCTCCAGTGCCACATCGAGCACGCCGACACGCACATGACGCTCAACCCGGTCGCGGTCAACTACCAGTGCTGGGCCGCACGTCGCGCCTCGGCGCACATCGCCGCCGACGGAACGACCGACTTCGACAGGGAGTTCTAGACCATGGCCCACCACGAGGTCACGTTCCCGATCACGGATCCGGCGGAGATCCTGAAGCTCCGCGCCGGCGACGAGGTCACGGTGCAGGGCCACATCATCGGCATCCGCGACCGCACCCAGATCCGCATCTTCGACCAGGGCGTCGAGCCGCCGATGGACCTGGGCGGCGCCTTCCTCCTCCACACGGCGCCGAACGTGCGCAAGGTCTCGACCGATGCCGAGGGGCGAGGCACGTACGAGAAGATCTGCATCGGCACCACGACGAGCGCCCGCATGGTGCGCTTCACCGAGGGGCTCGGCGAGCAGTACGGCGTCCGCGCGATCTGCGGCAAGGGCGGCTTTCCCGACGTCGCGATCGAGCCGATGCAGCGCCTCGGGATGGTCTACTTCGCGATCGTCGGCGGCGCAGCGGCGCTCGAGACGACCCAGATCGAGGAGATCGAGGAGGTGCTCTGGGAGGAGCTCATGCCCGAGTGCCTCTGGAAGTTCCGCGTCAAGGACTTCGGGCCGCTGATCGTCGGCATCGACGCGCACGGCAACTCGCTCTACCACGACGTCCAGGCCCGCGCCCACGACAAGCTGAAGGAGCTCTATGCCCGGCTTTGAGCGACGGTTGGCTCGGCGTCCCCGCTCGGCCGGGCAAGCCCCGTCAGGAACGGTCTCACCCACGTGATGGACAAGGGCCTCAACATCCGCGACATCGAGGGGATGTTCGACACGGCCGGCGACGTTCGTCGACATCGTCAAGTTCGGGTGGGGCACGAGCTACGTCACGAACAACCTCGAGAAGAAGATCGCGCTCTACCGGCACTTCGAGACGCCGGTCGTCTGCGGCGGCACGCTGTTCGAGGCGGTCTACGCGAAGGGGAAGCTCGACGAGTTCAAGTCGTGGCTCGTCGAGCACCGCTTCGCCCACGTCGAGATCTCCGACGGCACGATCGACATCCCCCGCGACGACGAAGCTCGAGCTGATCGCAGACTTCGCGCGCGACTTCACGGTGCTCTCCGAGGTCGGCTCGAAGGACTCCGACGTCGTCTACGCCCCGTACCAGTGGGTCGAGTGGATCAAGGAGGAGCTCGAGGCCGGTTCCTGGAAGGTGATCACCGAGGCCCGTGAGGGCGGCACCGCCGGCATCTTCCGCAAGGACGGCGACATGCGCACCGGGCTGATCGACGAGATCGCGCACGGTGTCGCGATCGACGACCTCATCTTCGAGGCGCCGACGAAGTCGTCGCAGGCCTGGTTCGTGAAGCAGTTCGGCCCGAACGTCAATCTCGGCAACATCCCGCCCGACGAGGTGATCCCGCTCGAGACGCTGCGGCTCGGCCTCCGCGGCGACACGCTGAAGGAGATCCTCGTGCCGGCAGCGGAGCCTGCGGTCTAGCCAGTGGACTGGAAGCTGTCGCTCGCCGGTCTTCTGATCGGCCTTCTCGTCGGGATGACAGGGATGGGCGGCGGCTCGTTGATGACGCCGTTGCTCGTCCTCGTCTTCGGCTTCAAGCCGTCGGTGGCGATCGGCACGGACATCGTCCACGGGGCGATCTTCAAGTCGTTCGGCGCCGTCCAGCACCGACGGCTCGGCCACGTCCACGCTCGGCTGACGGCGTGGATGCTGCTCGGGTCGGTCCCGTTCTCGTTCCTCGGCGTCGCGATCGGCGTGGTGGCTGACCGAGCGCTACGGCGACGGCTACGAGGACACCGCGAAGGTGATCCTCGGGATCGCTCTCGTCTTCTGCGGGATCGGGTTCCTCGTCAAGGCGTACCTGCCACACGGCGTCCGACGACCGGCCGTTCATTCTCGAGCCGGCGGGACCGGGTGATCGCGGTCCTCACGGGGATCGTCGGCGGCTTCGTCGTCGGCCTGACGTCCGTCGGCTAGCGGCACGGTCTTCGGCCTCGTGATGCTGATCGCGTTCCCGTTGACGGCGGCGAAGATCGTCGGCACGGACATCTTCCACGCCGCGATCCTGCTCGCGGTCGCAGGCGCCGGCCACCTCGTCGCCGGCAGCGTCGACCTCCCGGCGACGGGCTGGCTGCTGATCGGGTCGATGCCCGGCGTGCTGATCGGCGGCAAGTTCACGGTGAAGCTCCCCGACCGCTCGCTGCGGATCGTGCTCGCGTCGACGCTCACGCTCGCCGGCGTCAAGCTCGTCGACCCGCCGGGCGCGAACGCGATCCTGATCGCCGGAGCGGCGGTCGCGCCGTCGCGGCGTGCGTTGCGCTCGTCCGGTGGTTCGGCCGGCCGCGGCGGCAGTCCCGGTGGCCGAGGCCGAAGTCCCGTGAGCTGGCCGGCGAGCTGCCGGTGATCCGGGTGCGCGTCGCCCGCCCGACAGACCGGCTCGACGAGGTCGTCAGGTTCTACCGCGACGGCGCTCGGTCTCGCCGAGCTCGGCCGCTTCGAGGGCCACTCGGGCTACGACGGGGTCATGCTCGGCCTGCCCGGGAGCGACTACCACCTCGAGTTCACGTCGCACGCCGACGGCAGCCCGTGCCCGGCGCCGAGCGTCGACAATCTGCTCGTCCTCTACGTCGAGTCGGAGCAGGCCGCGGAGATCGTCGCGGGCCGTCTCGCCGACCTCGGGTACTCGGACGTCGAGCCCGAGAACCCGTACTGGGACGGGCGCAGCATCACGATCGCCGGATCCCGACGGCTGGCGCGTCGTGCTCGACTGGGGGCTCGGAGCCGTAGGCAGGCTTCCGCGCTGCGCCGGCGTCCGCGGCGAGCGCCGGCGGCAGCGGGCAGCGACACGAACGGACGCCCCGTCAGCGACGTAGCCCAGCTTGTAGGCGGTGCAGCCGGTGCAGAAGCCGGTCACCGCAGCGAGGAGCGCAAGCGCCGCGACGATCCCGCCGAGAACGACGCCGACCGTCGCCCAGCCGGCGAGGTAGGCGAGCGAGGCGGCGGCGAGGAACCCGAAGCCCGACCATGTTCGCGAACCGCGGCGGGCGGCTGTCCTCGAGCGGCCCTTCGCCGAACCGCGGCTGCAGCACCTCGAAGTAGAAGACGCAGGCGAGGCACCAGCGGCGGCCGAGGGTGAGCCCGAGCGCGAGCTGGAGCGCGAGCAGCGCGAGCAGCAGCCACCACCCGGTGAGGACCGCGACGAGCGCGACGACGCCGACGACCGCCTGGTTCGTCCGCGGTGCACGGGCGTCGATCACCTGCGTCGTCGCGGTAGGGATCGGCTCGACGCTTCAATTGTGGGGCGAAGTATGCGCCGCGGCGTGCGCGATGGTGACCTGGTTTGTCGCGAGGCGGCCTCGCAGACCACCTACATCTCCGGCCGTGGCCAGATACGCGCCAGCCGCCCTCGTCGCGGCGCTGCTCGCTGCCACGGCGCTCGCCTTCGCGTACACGGAGTCGCTGAAGCTCGACACCGAGCCCGATCCTCGGCACGACCGTCGACGAAGGTCTTCTCGCCCGTCTGCGAGTGCGACACGGACGTGGCGGTGATCGCGTTCCGGCTCCGCGAAAGCCGACCGAGTCGACGTCGAGATCATCGACGGCGACGGCAACGTCGTCCGGCACCTGAGCCGGGGCGCGAGCTACCCGCCGCGGGCCGGTGGTCTTCGTCTGGAACGGGCGCGACGATGCGGGCGCTATCGTCCCCGAGGGCCGTACAAGCCGCGCGTCAAGCTCGAGCGCCAGCACCGGACGATCGTGCTTGCCGAACCCGATCGTGGTCGACACGACCCCGCCGCGCGTGACGATGACCCGGCTCGCGCCGCGGGTCTTCTCGCCGGACGGCGACCGGTCGTGGCGACCGCGTCGTCGTGGGGTACCGCGTCGACGAGCCGGCGCGCGTTGCGCTCTACGTCGACGGCGTCCGTGCGGTGCTCAAGAAGGGGCGCAAGACGGAGGGGACGATCGACTGGTTCGGGACCAGCGCAGGGCGAGCCGCTGCCGCAGGGCTCCTATCGGCTCCAGCTCGGCGCCACCGACGTCGCCGGCAACGAAGGGCGGCCGACGCGATCGAAGACCGTCGTGATCCGCTACGTCGCCCTCGGCCGCAACCGGATCGAAGCGACGCCGGGCTCGCGAATCGCCGTGCTCGTGCTCAGCGACGCGGCCCGCGTGACGTGGAAGCTCGGGGCACGCACCGGCGTCACGACGACCGGGCACGCTCCGGCTGCGGGCACCGTTGCAGCCGGGTCGGTTCACGCTCACGGTGACGGCGAACGGCCAGAGCGCGCGCGCCGCCGTCTTCGTCCGGAGCACTGACGCCGTGAGCCTCGTGGCAGAGCTCGGGAGCGTGCATCGGCTGCGCGGGGCTCGCTTGCTCTTCGTCGCCGACCGGCCGCGATCTCCGGATCGCCGGTCTGCGTCCTGTGGGCCGTCGGTCTCTCGCCTGCTCGCCGCGTATCTCGCGCCCGAGCATGAGCAGCGCCGAAGCTCGGCGCCGTCGGCGTGGGTGGCCTGCTCGTCGCTGCCGCGGGCGGCTGGGCGCTGTTGCGTGCTCCGTATCTGCTTCGCGTTCGCGACGCTCGCCTGCGTGCCGGTGCGGATCCCGGTTCAGCTCGGCGACGAGGATGCCAACCTGCTGCTGCCGCTCTACGTCGTCGTCGGCTCGCTTCGCGGTCGCGCTCGGCTGGCAGCTCGTCGTCCGGCGGGACCACGCTCACCGCGAGCTCGGGCCGGTCGCACTGCCGCTCGCGGCCTTCGTCGCCTGGACGGGCCTGACGCTCGTCTGGAGCGTCGATCTGCGCGAGGGCGCGATCTTCGTCGGCGCCTTCGTGCTGCCGTTCGGGCTGCTCGCGCTCGGATTCGCGCGGCTCCCGTGGCGTGGTCGGTTGCATCACCTGGCTCTGGGTGGCGCTCGTCGGCACCGCGCTCGCGTACGCGTCGATCGGCGTCTACCAGTGGGCGACGCGCGACGTCTTCTGGAATCCGAAGGTGATCGTCGGCAACGCGTACGCGCCGTTCTTCCGGGTCAACTCGATCTTCTGGGACCCGTCGATCTACGGGCGCTATCTCACCGTCGGGATCCTGACGGCGCTCGCGGGGATCCTGCTCGGCGGCGTTCGCGGGTGGAAGCTCGCGGGCCTCTACGCCGTCGTCGTCGCGATGTGGGTCGGCCTCTTCTTCTCCTTCTCGCAGTCGAGCTTCGTCGCGCTCGCCGTCGGCGTGCTCGTCGCGGCGCTCGTCGTCTGGGGCCGAGCGGCCGTCGTTCGCCGCCGTCGTGCTCGTCGCCGTGCTCGCGGTCGGATCGATCGCCGTGCCGCAGGTGCGTCACCGCGTCGAGACGAAGTCGCGCTCGGGGGTCAACTCGGTCACGAGCGACCGCGCGACGCTCGTGGGGCAGGGGCTGCGGATCGCGGTCGCGCAATCCGATCGGCGGCGTCGGCGCCGGCGGGTTCAGGCGAGCGTATGCCGATCGCACCGGGCTTCCCGGGCAAGCGGCCGAAGAAGGCCGCGTCCCACACGACGCCCGTCACGGTCGCCGCGGAGGAGGGGCTCCCGGGCCTCGTCCTCTTCGGCTGGCTCTGCGTGGCGGCGCTCCTCGCGGCCCTCCGAGGGCTCGGCCGCGGCTTCACCTCGCGCGTGTCGTTCGCCGTGGGCCTTACGCTAGTGGCGATCATCGTGCACAGCTTCTTCTACAACGCGCTGTTCGAGGACCCGATGACGTGGGCGCATGCTCGGCCTCGTCGGGCTCGCGGTCAGCGTGCCACGCAAGGGGACGACGTGATCGAAGGCTGCCGCCGTGCGCTCGTCCTCGCGCCGCACACCGACGACGGCGAGTTCGGCTGCGGCGGCACGACGGCGCGCCTCGTCGAGGCCGGCTGCGAGGTGCGCTACGTCGCGTTCTCGATCGCGACGCGATCGCTGCCGCCCGGGTTCCCGCCGGACACGCTCGCACGCGAGGTGCGCGAGGCGACGGCCGAGCTCGGGATCCCCGAGTCGCATCTGACGGTGCACGACTTCGACGTGCGCACGTTCCCGGATCGCCGGCAGGACATCCTCGAGCTGCTCGTCGCGCTCTGGGAGGAATGGCGGCCCGACGTCGTCTTCCAGCCGTCCCATCACGACGTCCACCAGGATCACCAGACGATCGCGCAGGAGGGCCTGCGGGCGTTCAAGCGGACGACGATCCTCGGCTACGAGATCCCGTGGAACAACTTCGACTTCTCGTACGGGGCCTACGTCGCGCTCGAGCAGCGCCATCTCGAGCGGAAGATCGCAGCCGTCGAGAAGTACGCGTCGCAGCAGCATCGGCGCTACGCGAACGCCGAGTACATCTGGAACCTCGCCAGGGTGCACGGCACGAATGTGAACCGCGAGCTCGCGGAGGTCTTCCAGGTCTACCGCATCGTCGCCTGAGCCGTGGCCGGCGCCTGGTGGGGTTCGCCAGCCCTCAGATCCCTATCTCGGCGGCGACGGTTCCCTCGGCGACCGCGTCCTGGAGGCGCCTGTAGTCCCGTTCGTTCTGATCGGCATAGGTCTCCGCGAACGAGGCCATGGCGCGATCGAAGACATCCCCTCGCCCCAGGTACGAGCCGATGGCGATCTGGTCGCCGGATCGGGCGTGCGCGCGCGCGAGCGTCCAGGCGCACAGGCGACCGTACGCTGTCATGGCCGAAGCGGTCATCAGCTCGACGTCCGCCGATCCCTTCGCGTCCCACAACTGGCGAACGTAGAAGTCCTTGACCTGCCCGTCGATCGTCGTCACGCGCTCCCAGCCGAGGAGGATGTCGCTCGCGGCCTGCATGAGGCGTTGGCCTTCGACGACGCGGCGGCCGTGCTGGTCGAATTCGCTCGCGCCCAGGAACGGCTCGAGCACGGATGGCTGCGCTTCCTTGAACTGCAGAAAGAGCGGATCGCCGTGGTCGCGCCCGATGAGCAGAAGAATCCAGGCGCGGGTGCCGACGCTGCCGACACCGACCACCTTACGAGCCGCGTGGACGTAGCGGTACTGCTCGAGGAGGTTGCGCCGGTCATAGGGGAGCGTCTCGCGATACGTGCGGATCATGGTCCTGATCACGCCCTCGAGATGCTCTCTCTCCTCGCCCGGCAGCACGTCCTCGACAGGGGTGACGATCGGAGGGCGACTCATGATCCGGAGCTCTCCGTCGACAGCGGTGCACAGCTTGGTCAGGGCGCGCATGCTGTCCTTCGTCCGCGTGATATCCGCCTTGAGCCTTGCTGTCTGCTTGGTGGAGGCGTTGAACGCCAGTCGCTTGTCGATGTCTCCGACGTCGAGGCGCGTGTACCAGATGTCGACGTGGCGCATGGCGGCGAAGCGCAGCATCGCCTCGCGGTATTCGCGCGCCGTTGCGACGACGATCGCCCGCCGTTGCGCAACGGCGAAGCCACGATCACGTCCCGCGACTGCGACGCTCGCCACGAGACGCTTGAGGTCCCACTCGAACGGGCCAGGCAGCGTCTCGTCGAAGTCGTTGATGCTGAACACGAGCCGCCGGTCGGGTGCGGCATAGGTGCCGAAGTTGGAGAGGTGTGCATCGCCGCAGAGTTGCGTATAGAGGCCGGTTCGCGGACCGTCTGCGAGGTCGGACGCCATGATGTACGCGGCGCCACGAAAGAAGGTGAACGGCGAGACGAGCATCCGGCCGTAGCGGATCGGCACGAGCTCCGGAAGTCGGGTTGCCGCCTGCTCCTCCAGGAGCGTGACGGGATCCGGTCGGTGGGCGTGGGGCTTCCAGTTGCCGTGCGCGGACCGTGGAATGTCCGCCCGGGCCCCTCGACCGCGCGCAGTCCGCTCGTCGGGCGTGAAATGCGGCACCGCAGAGGGAGATGGCAGTGCGTCGACCGTACGGTCTGCCAGATCCACCTTTGAAGTGGTTCTCATCTCCTGCGCTCCCCTGGTCGGCGTTTCGTGTCGGACTGTATCGCTGGCCCGTGGACGATCGTGGTGTGGGTCGCGTTGGTGGACGCTATCCGGAGCCGTGGTGTATGCGAAAGTGCGCGGGTGGCGCGGTGTGACGCACGCTTCGGATCGGCTCCTCACCCGACCTTCGGCGGATCGCGATGAGCAAGACACGCGTTCATTGGGCGATCGCGTTCCTCATCGGCCTCGCGACCGTCACGGCGACGACGTTCGGCTGGCGTGCGGCCCAGATCGGGAGCACCGCTGCCTACGAGGACCGGCAGTCGATCAGCGAGACGATCGCCGTCGAAGAAGAGGCCGTCGCCCTGCGCGAGACGGTGACGGCGCAGGCCCGGGAGTACGCTCGCTATCTGGCCGACTACCGGGTCGCCGCGGCGCTCGACCGCGAGGCCGTCCGGTTGGCGCAAGCGGGATCTGATGCGCTCGCACGTGTCTCCCGATCCGAAGCGGTAGCGCTCCGGCTCGGTGCCACGCGCCGCGCCGCAGAAGCAGGCGTGTTCGGACGATCCTCGATCGGGGACGAGGTGTTGACGCCCCGCCTCAGACCGCGACCATTCGACGTGCAGGAACGCACCCGCGCCCTCGCAGCGGAGCGGTCTGCCTCGCTCGACTCGCCGGGGAACCTGGATCCCGACCGGTGGGCCCGTTCGGCGGAGGAGATCAGAGTTCGCATCAACGGTCTGGTTCGCTGGTCGTTCGTGCTCCTCGTCAGCGTCCTCCTCTACACCCTCGCCGAGGTGTCGCAGCGGTGGCGAGCCGTCGTCGGACTCACATGTCTCGGCCTCGTCGTCTACGTGGTCGGGCTCGTCGGAGGGCTGACGACGGTGTTCTTCGGATGACGACCGATCCTGACGAGCCGACCCCGACCGCCCGGGAGGGACGCGACCCGCTGAAGCGGATCATCGCAGCCACACTGGCGACCTTCGTCGTCCTCGGAGCGTTCCTTGCGATCCTCAACACGGAGGCGAGCGTCAACGAGCTCAACACCGCACGTGAGACGACACGCACTGCCGTTCGGGCGATGCGCGCCAACGTCGCGGTCGGCACGGTGCTCGGCGCCCAGGCCGAGCAGCAGGCAGAGCGTGACTTTCTCCCCTTCCGGCGGCCGTTGACGGTCGGAGCCCCGAGCCTTGCGGACGCCGCCGCCCTGCCGCCGCAGAGCGTCCGGGCGACTGAGCGTGACGTCGCTCGAGGAGCGCTCGCGCTCCCTCTGAAATCCGTGACGGAGCCGGTCGCGCCGCTCCGACTCGCTGCCGAGTACCAGTCGCTGCGGCAGCGGGCGCTTGCCACGACGAGGATCGCCTGGAACACGCGCTCGACGCAGTACACGACGGTGATCGCAGTGCTCGCGGCCGCGCTGTTCCTCGTCGGCTTCGGGCTCGTCGTCGAAGGCCACATCCGCCGCTTCACCTACGTGCTCGGGCTCGTGGTCGGTGTCGTGGCGATCGCCTGGGCGGTCTGGCTCTACCGGTTGCCGATCCCGTCGACCCCCGACGGTGCGATCTCCGCCGCGGCCGAAGGCGCCGCGAAGACCATGGGCGGTGACTTTGCGGGTGCCGTGGCAGCGTACGACCGAGCGGTCGCGGCGGCCCCCGGCTACGCCGCTCCGTACACGGGCCGCGCCAGGGCAAGGCTCCTGGCCGCGAACCCCGACTACCCCGTCAGCCGGGCCTTCACGGACCGGGATGGCCGTGCGTCCGAAGCCGCGGGACGGGACGCGAGGAGGGGCCTGGAGCTCGCGGGTCAGCACGACGTGCTCGCGTACGCCGTGGCTGCTCTCGAGCCCTTTTATCGGGATGACTTCGCAGGTTCGCTCGCGGCCATCGAGGGCGCCTTGACGTTGAACGCCCGAATCCCCGACCTCTGGCTTCTGAAGAGCGCCTCGGAGATCGGGCTCGGCGACGTGGCAGCGGCGGAGCGCTCGCTCGCAGCGGCGCTAAAGGATGTCAGGGATCAGGATCCGTCGGAGCGCACGCGTGTGCTGGCATCGACGTACCTGAGCTACCTCTCGTACGTGGCGTGGACCCGTCCTCAGCTCGCTCCGGAGACGACTCGGCTCACCAACCAGGTCGTCGCCAGAGAGACGGCTTTCACGCTCGACCGACCCGTCTCACGCGTTCGCACCGGCGTCCGGCGGGGTCAGGATCGTGGGGTTGCGGTACGCCGCGAACAGGCTTACGTTCACGCTCCAATGGCGGAACCTGCCTCCTCGAACGGCACTGAGTCTGCTCGGGTACGAGTTGCCACTCGTGAACCGTGCGTGGTCGCAGCCGCCCGATCTCGCGCTCTTCGCGGTGATTCGTGGAAGCGGTGACCGAAAGATCTCGGTTCCGCTGAAGCGCGTTTGCAAGCCGGCAGCGGTGAGAGCCGACGTCTTTCTGAACGGTGCTCCCGTGCTGATGCGGATTGGCCCGGGCGTGCGCCCCACCTGCTGAACGGCCTGCGGCGCCCGGCATGGCTCGCCCAGGGCGGCCCATGTCAGGGCTGCTTGAGATACCCTATGGGAGTATGCTCGCCAGTCCGACCGAAACAACAGAGGTCGTCCGCCTCCAGATCGAGGGGATGACATGCGCCTCGTGCGCGATGCGCGTCGAGACGACGCTGAACCGCCTCGAGGGCGTCGTCGCGACGGTCAACTATGCAACCGACGAGGCAGCCGTCTCGTTCGATCCATCCCGGACAGACGTGGAGGCACTCGTCGCCTCCGTCGAGGCGACCGGGTACCACGCAGCACCCCTGTCCGAGGCCGGCGAGGGTGGCGATGACCTCGCGGCCCTGCGGCGTCGGCTCGAGATAGCCGCAACGCTCGCCGCGCCGCTCGTCCTGCTCGCGATGATCCCTCCACTCCAGTTCGCGGGCTGGGAGTGGGCGGCATTGGCCCTTTCCACCCCGATCGTCCTGTGGTGCGGCTGGCCGTTCCACCGTGCTGCCTTCCTGAACGCCCGCCACGGCGCGGCAACGATGGACACGCTCGTCTCGATCGGGACGTTGTCGGCGTGGCTGTGGTCGACGGTCGTGCTCGTCGGCGCGCTTGCGGGTGACACCTATTTCGAGGTCGCCGCCGTGATCACGGTCCTGATCCTTCTCGGGCGCTATCTCGAAGGGCGCGCGAAGCGCAGCTCGGGCGCAGCGATTCGGGCTCTGGCAACGCTCGGGGCGAAAGAAGCCTGTGTGATCCGCGGCGGCAAGGAGGCGTGGGTGCCGATCGACGAGCTCGTCGTGGGCGACAGGTTCGTCGTGCGGCCCGGAGAGAAGGTGGCAACCGACGGCGTCGTCGTCGAGGGCATCTCGGCGGTTGACCAGTCGATGCTCACCGGCGAGCCGGTGCCGATCGAGGTCGGGCCCGGCGCCGACGTCGCAGGTGGGGCGATCAACACGTCGGGGCGCCTCGTCGTGACGGCGACGCACGTGGGCGCCGATACCGCCCTCGCGCAGATCAGCCGGCTCGTCGCGACCGCACAGGCCGGCAAGGCCCCGATCCAGCGACTGGCGGATCGCGTCGCGGCCGTCTTCGTGCCGATCGTGCTCGTCATCTCGCTCGCGACGCTGGCCGGGTGGCTTCTCGCCGGGGCGAGCGCCTCCGCGGCGTTCACCGCCGCTGTTGCCGTGCTGATCATTGCCTGCCCGTGCGCTCTCGGGCTCGCGACCCCGACCGCGCTCATGGTCGGCAGCGGGCGTGGCGCACAGCTGGGCATCCTGATCAGAGGGCCCGAGGTGTTGGAGGAAACCCGACGCATCACGACGATCGCGCTCGACAAGACGGGCACGCTCACCGAAGGCGCGATGCGGGTCACGGACGTCGTTGCCGCCGACGGTGTCGACCCACGGCGGCTCCTCCTCCTGGCAGGCGCGGCCGAGAACGCAAGCGAGCATCCGATCGCGCGCGCCGTGGCGGAGCGGGCCCGGAGGGAGGTCGGTGATCTTCCGGCCGTCGAGGACTTCAGATCGCAGGCCGGCGCCGGCGTCGAGGCGGTCGTCGACGGTTGCAGGCTGGTCGTCGGCAGTCTCCGCTCCCTCGAGCAGGAGTGGGGGCTCGTCGTCCCTGCCGGACTTGGTGCGACGAGGGATCGGGCGGAGTCGCTCGGCCAGACGGTCGTCGGTGCGTCGTGGGGTGGCGTGATCACGGGTGTCTTCGTGCTCGCCGATCGGATCAAGCCCACGTCTGCGGAGGCCGTTGCGGCGCTTCGGGAGCTCGGCCTCGCGACCGTTCTCCTCACCGGCGACAACGCTCGCACCGCGGCGACCGTCGGGGCAGCCGTCGGCATCGAACGGGTGCTGGCCGATGTGCTGCCGGGGGACAAGAGCGCCGAGATCGGCCGCCTCCAGGCCGGTGGAGAGGTGGTCGCGATGGTCGGAGACGGCATCAACGATGCGCCTGCGCTCGCGCAGGCCGACCTCGGGCTTGCGATCGGCACCGGTACGGACGTCGCCATCGAGGCGAGCGACATCACCCTCGTGTCCGGCGATCTCCGTGGCGCCGTGGATGCGATCCGTCTCGCGCGCCGCACGTTGCGGACGATCAAGGGGAATCTCTTCTGGGCCTTCTCCTACAACGTCGTCGCGATCCCACTCGCGGTTCTCGGTCTTCTGAACCCGATCGTCGCGGCTGCGGCGATGGCGTTCTCGAGCGTGTTCGTCGTCACCAACTCACTGCGGCTTCGCCGCTTCCACAGCCTCCGGGAGGGCCGATGAGCCACGGATATGCAAAGGACAAGGACGCGCTCGTCAAGCGTCTTCACCGAATCGAAGGCCAGGTGCGCGGCATCGAGAAGATGGTCGAGGACGATCGCTACTGCATCGACATCCTCACCCAGATCGGGGCGGTCAGGACGGCACTCGAGGCGGTTGGGTTGAAGATCCTCGAGGACGCATGTGCACGCACTGCGTTGCCGACGCGATCGCCGCGGGCGACCCGGTCGACGGCGAGCCGAGAAGACGACCGAGCTGGTCGGTGCCGTGCAGCGCTTCTCGAAGACCCGCTGAGTCGGCCTGCATCCTCGGTGTTTCGGGTGCGACCGAGAGGTCGCGTAGGGACGACTCGATCTGCTCGAGGCGCTCGAGGATCTCCTGAACTGCTCGGCGTTCGCGGTCCCGCTCTCCGGAAGCGCTACTCCGACAGCCGCCGAGCGGGCACGAAGACGACTCGTGATCGAGGCGGTGATGACGGTCACGAACCCGATCCCGAGCAGCATGACGGCGGCGGCGACAAGTCTGGCCGAGCCGCGGTCGTCGGCACGTCATCGCCGTAGCCGACCGTCGTCACCGTCTGGACCGCCCACCAGAGCCCCGAGCCGAGCGTCGGGAACCCGTCGTGGTCGAGCACCGTCATCAGGAGGCCCGCGACGATGGTGATCGAGGTCGTGACGACGGCGATCACGATCGCCGCGCCGCGTGGTTTCGACGCCCTCCCGATCATCCGATCGAGGGTCAGGATAGGCTTGGTGTCGTCCGCCATCGCAGCGCACTTCGCGGCGGATGAGGTCACTCCTTCGGCGCGAATGAGGTAGCGTCCCCGGACATGTGCTGTCTCGCGCTCTCGGCCGGCTTTATCGGTCCCCGGTTCGCGCTCCTGCTCTGGTGGATCTTCGGGGACAAGGTCGACGTCGCGTTCTCGAGCTGGATCTGGCCGCTGCTCGGGCTCCTCTTCCTGCCGTGGACGACACTTGCCTACGTCCTCGCCTGGGTACCGCTCTACGGTGTCTCGGGCCTCGGCTGGGTGGTCGTGGGCCTGGGCGTCGCATTGGACGTCGCGACGTACTCCGCGCGGGCCGCCAAGACCCGGTATTACGCCACGTGAGCACGCAGCTCAACGAAACAGCGCGTACCATCCCGGCTCCAGAACTCGTATAGTCTCGCGCGATGATCCGCATGCTCGTCAGAACGCTCGTGCTGCTGGTCGCCAACGCCGTGGGCCTGATCGTCGCCTCGCTCGTCCTCAGCGGGTTCGAGATCGACGTCACGGGCTTCATCGTCGCCGTTCTGATCTTCACGGTCGTGCTCGCGCTGATGCAGCCGTTCCTCGCGAGCTCGTTGCGACGGCAGGGATCGGCGGCGCTCGGGGGTGTCTCGTTGATCGCGACCCTCGCTGCCCTGATCATCACGTCGCTCATCACCGATGGGTTCTCGATCGACGGCATCGGCACGTGGCTCGCGGCCGCGGTGATCGTCTGGGCCGCGGCTCTCCTGGCGGCGTTCATCCTGCCGTTCCTCGGGCTCAAGAAGTACCTCGACGAAAAGAACAACTAGTCGCTTTCGCCGGCCCGACGGTCCTCGTCTCCGGGAAGGCGTGAGAGCACGATGACGTCGACCCGCGCACCGTCGATCTCCCAGTAGCCGCGCAGCAGCCCTTCTCGTTGAAATCCTGCTCGTTCGGCGACACGCACGGCCGGTGTGTTCTCCGGAGCGACAAAGACGTGCACCCGGCCGAGCTCGAGCGTCTCGAACGCCCAGTCGGTGAGCATGCGGATCACCTCGGTCGCGATCCCTCGGGCGCGCACCTCGGGGACGAGACAGCACCCGACCTCGCCGACCCCGTGCTCGCCGAGCGCCAGCATCACCTCGCCGAGGTAGGCATCCGTCCGGCGGTCGGCGATCACGAGGTGGAGCAGACTGCCCTCGCGTCGGCACTCGTCGTAGAACGCCACCACGCCGGCGCCGTCGGCCGCGGGGAGCTCCGGCACCCAGCGCGCCGCGGCGTCGTCGTGCTCCAGCTCGACAGCGGCCTCATAGTCGTCCACCCGGAAGGGTCGCGTGACGAACTCGGCGCCCGCGAGGGGTGGCTCCGGATACGGGATCGGGGTGTCCATGAGGCCATCCTATGAGCGGGCGGCGATCTCACCCTCGCCCGGGACGGTGCGACGGGGCTTCGACGCATGAAATTCCGGTGAAGCCACGATCCGAGTGATGCCTGAGCGCGTCGGATCGAATAGGCTCGTCCTGAGTCGCGGCGTAGCCGTGAGTCTCCGACAGAGAAGGAGAGGTCGACAAATGGGTATGAGAAGAAGGCCGCTCGCACGCGCCGCAGTCGTTGGCGGCGTCGCGTACCACGCGGGCAAGAAGGGGGCGCAGAACACGGCCGCAGAGCAGTCGCAGGATCAGCAGATCGCGGATCTCCAGGATCAGCAGGCCCAGCAGCAGTACGCACCGCCGCCGCCCCAGTATGCGCCACCGCCCCCCGCCGCGCCCACAGCCGGTGGCGACGACATGGTCGCCCAGCTCGAGAACCTGAAGAAGTTGCTCGACGAGGGCATCCTCACGCAGGCGGAATTCGACATGCAGAAGCAGAAGCTGCTCGCCGGCGCGTGAGCTGAGAGGAGACAACGACTATGGCACTTGGACCCGTACAGATGCTCGTGCTCGGTTTCGCCGAGCCGAACTTCACCGGCAAGATCGCGGCCGAGCTCGATCGGCTGCGCGAGCACGAATTCGTCAAGATCGTCGATGCACTCGTCGTCAACAAGGACGATGACGGCAACATCACCGAGCTGCAGGTCACGGATCTCAGCCTCGACGAGTCGATCGAAATGGGCGCCATCGCGGGAGCGCTGATCGGCTTCGGGTACGGCGAGGGTGACGAGGATGCGATCGAGGCAGGCGCCGAACTCGGTGCCGAGGCGATGGCGGAGAAGGGTGGTCACCTGATTCCCGAGGAGGACGCCTGGTACGTGGCAGACGCGATCCCGAACGGATCTGCGGCGGCGATCATCCTGCTCGAGCATGTCTGGGCAATCCCGCTCCGCGATGCAATCGTCGGCGCCGGCGGGATCGCTCTCGCCGACGAGTGGATCCACGCCAGCGACCTGATCGCGGTCGGTGTCGCAGCAGCCGCAGAGTAGAGCGAGCTCGGTGCCGGGTTGGTCGCGAACTGGGCGGCCATCCCGGCAGCCGATCCGATGACCACGACGACGCCTCAGATCACCGGACCCGAGCGCGCTGCTTCGGAGCCGGACGTATCTCGCACTGCTCGTCCTCGGCGCGCTCGTCGGTGTCCCGGTCGCGACCTTCGCCTACTTCTTCCTGAAGTTCGTCGGCGACGTGCAGAAGTACGTGTTCACGACGCTTCCCGCGGATCTCGGGTTTTCGAGCCAACCCTCGTGGTGGGCGATCCCGGTCGCGGCGCTCAGCGGCCTGCTCGTCGCGCTCACGATCCGATTCCTGCCCGGCACGGCGGGGCACAAGCCCGCCGAGGGCTTCAAGGCCGGCGGGCTCGTCCGCCCGGTCGACCTCTTCGGGATCACGCTGGCGGCGTTCGCCACACTCAGCCTCGGCATCGTGCTCGGCCCGGAGGCTCCGCTGATCGCGATCGGCAGCGGCCTCGGTGCGCTCGCGATCCACCTGATCAAGCGCGATGCGCCGGAGCAGGCCGCCATGGTGATCGGGGCCGCGGGCAGCTTCGCGGCGATCTCGACGCTGCTGGGCTCTCCCCTTGCAGCTGCCTTCCTGTTGATGGAAGCGGCAGGGCTCGGCGGCGCGACGATGACCCTCGTACTGCTGCCGGGGCTGCTTGCGGCTGGCACGGGCGCGCTGATCTACGTGGGCCTCAACGACTGGACGGGGTACGGGACGTTCTCGCTCGCCGTCCCGGACCTCCCCGAGGTCGGCAGTCCGACGGTGGCCCAGTTCCTGTGGGCGATCGCCATCGGCGTGCTCGCGGCGATTCTCGGTGCACTGATCCGCCGCGGCGCGCTTCGCCTCCAGACGGTCGTGGAACTGCGACCGATCCTCCTGACGCCGGTCGTCGGAGCGGCCGTCGGCGTCTGCGTCTTCGTGTTCGTCGAGTCGACGGACAAGGGCTCGTCGTACGTGCTCTACTCCGGCCAGGATCAGCTGGCGCCGCTGATCGACGGTGCCGCGACGTGGTCCGTCGGCGCCCTCGTCGTCCTCGTTCTCTGCAAGGGAATCGCCTACTCGCTCTCGCTGAGCAGCTTCCGCGGAGGTCCCGTCTTCCCGGGTATGTTCATCGGTGCCGCCGGCGGCATCGCTCTCTCTCACCTGCCGGGGCTGCCCGTGGTTGCGGGGGCAGCGATGGGCATCGGAGCGATGACAGTGGCGATGCTGCGACTGCCCTTCGTCTCGGTTCTGCTCGTCGCCCTGTTCCTCCAGACCGACGGTCTTGCGCTGCTGCCGCTCGTCATCGTGGCCGTCGTCGTCGCGCACGTGATCTCCGCCCATCTCGAGACGCCTACGCCCGTCGCGGACACGCCGGAGCCGGCACCCGTCTGAGGGCGACCCCGGCGCACACCCGCCGGGGATCGTGTAAGAACACCTTGACGATGGCGACCACGTCCTATGGAGAGAAGCCGGTCTGGGCGCCGATGCGGCCGAAGATCGGGCTGCCCCGACTTATCGTTTCGTGGGCGCTCAGTGCTCTGACGCTCCTCGTCGCCGTCTGGATCGTTCCCGACGCGGAGGTCAACGACTATCGCTCGGCGCTGCTCGCGGCCGCGGTGATCGCCGTCCTCAACGCGCTCCTGCCACCGGTGATCGCAGCGCTCCGGCTCCCGTTGATGCTCGTGGTCGGGCTCCTGCTGATTCTCATCCTCGACGCGCTGATGCTCCTCGCCGCCGATGCGATCACGGACGGTGACCTCTCGATCGGCTCCTTCTGGGCGGCGCTCGCAGTCGCCTTCGTCGCTTCGGCGGTGACCGTCGTGCTCGACGTCGTCTTCGGGACGAACGACGACGACGCCTATACCCTCCGCGTGATCCAGCGGATCGCGAAGCGCTCCGGGGATCGGGTCGAGACGGATGCGCCGGGGATCATCTACCTCGAGATCGACGGTTTGGCGCTTCCCGTCCTGCAGCGGGCGATGCGTGACGGCAACGCGCCGAACATGGCGCGGTGGCTCGTCGAGGGTGGGTACACACTGACCGAGTGGGAGACCGACCTCTCGTCGCAGACCGGCGCGTCACAGGCGGGGATCCTGCTCGGGTCGAACGAGGACATCCCCGCCTTCCGGTGGGTCGAGAAGGAGACTGCGACGACGATGACCTGCTCGGCACCGCCGGACTGTGCGGAGATCGAGCGGCGCCATGCGGGGAACGGGCTCCTGCGCGACGGAGGCGCGAGCCGTGGGAACCTCCTCTCCGGGGAAGCGGACCACATGATCCTCACCGTCAGCCGGATGGACGCCGAGAAAGGTGCGAACCCGGGCTACCGCGCATTTCTCGCCAACGGCTTCAACGCCACGCGTGTGCTCGTTCTCACGTTCTGGGAGGTCGCGCTCGAGATCTCGGCGTCGAGCCGCGCGAAGCGTCGCGACGTGCGGCCGCGTGGCCACCGTGGTGGCTATTACCCACTCATGCGTGGCGCACTCTGCGTGTTCGTGCGGGACCTGATCGTCTACGGCGTCCTCCAGGACATGATGAAGGGCAGGCCCGCGGTCTACGCCACGTTCTCGAGCTACGACGAGGTTGCGCACCACTCCGGCCTCGAGCGCGCCGACACGCTCGAGGCGCTCCGCAAGCTCGACCAGCAGTTCGGACGGATCGAGCACGCGCGGCCCTACGCGGCCCGGCCCTATTCGATCGTCGTTCTCTCGGATCACGGTCAGACGCAGGGTGCAACGTTCAAGCAGCGCAACGGCTACGGGCTCGACGAGCTCGTCGAGCGGTCGCTGTCGCGCGGGAGCGTCGACGGGCTCGCGGGCGGTGACGAGCAGAGCTCAATGGTGGGGCATGCGCTCGGCGAGGCGACGGGGACGAAGAAGAAGGAGAAGAAGGCGAAGAACGACGTCTCCGACAAGGACGTCGTCGTGATGGGCTCCGGCAACCTCGGTCTCGTCTACCTGATGGAGGAGCGGCGGCGCTTGACGCTCGAGGAGATGAACGAGCGTCACCCCGAACTGATCCCGGCGCTCCGCAGCCACCCGCACGTGGGCTGGCTGCTCGTCCGCTCCTCCGAGCACGGCCCACTGGTGCTCGGTGGCAGCGGGACGCGGTATCTTGCAGACGGCAGGGTGGAGGGCGACGACCCGCTCGCCGAGTTCTCCCCGAATGCCCCGCGACACCTGCTTCGCACCGACGGCTTCGCGCATGTCGCAGACATCATGATCGGCAGCTTCTACGACCCGGCGCTGGACACCGGCTGTGCGTTCGAGGAGCTGATCTCCTTCCACGGTGGCATCGGCGGTCCGCAGACGAGGCCGTTCATCCTGCATCCGGCCGAGCTGAAGGTGCCGGAGGAGGAGCTCGTCGGAGCAGCCGCCGTCCACGAGACGCTGCTCGGCTGGAGGCACCAGCTCAACGGCGCAACGACGCCGGCTGCCGTGGCGTAGACCGCGGCAATGCCGCGGATCCATCGCCGCTTCCTTCCGCCTCGCCCTTCCGCCCTTGCCGGCGGGCCGCGTGTCGGCAGCCATCCTCCGGGCGCGATACCCTCGCGCCATGAGCGTGCTGCACCACACCGTGCGGGCGACAACGCCCTTCCACGACCGCTCGCGCTCGAGCCGGCTGCTGAAGATCGCGATCTGGCTCGTCGGGATCGCGGTGGTCCTCGCGGTCTGCCATGTCGCCGGATTCGGCGTGCTCGACTGGTTCGACAGCCTCTGGGACACGATCAAGGAGATCTCCTTCGGCTACATCGTCGCGGGGGTGTTCTTCCAGACCATGCAGACGATGCTGACCGCGGTCGCCTGGTACTACATCCTCGTCGCCGCCTATCCGGACGGCGGGGTTCGATACCGCGACATTCTCGCTGCTTACGCTACGGGGGTCGCGATCAACGGCTTCGTCCCCGCCAACCTCGGCACCTTCGTCTTCTTGCTCATGTTCGTCGCGATTATCCGCGGTGCCACGTTCGCCGGCATCCTCGGCGCAACCGTGGTGCAGAAGATCTTCTACACCGCGATCGGCGCGTTCGTCTACCTCTATCTCTTTCTCTCCGTCCCCGGGACGTTCAACCTCCAGCTGGGCTTCGTCGACGCACATCGGCTGCTCGTCCCGCTGCTGATCGTCGGCGGAGTGGCGCTCGTCTACCTCGTCGTCAGGAAGTTCTGGGGCAAGGCACAGCGTCTCTGGGAGCACGCCAGGCAGGGCGGCGCCATTCTCAGCAACAAGCGGGACTACGCCCTCAAGGTGCTGCTGCCGTCCTTCGGATCGTGGCTCGCCAAGTTGGCCGTGATTGGCGTCTTCCTGGCGGCGTACGGCATCCCGGTCACCTTCCACACGATCATGTCGGTGATGGGCGGCAACTCGCTGGCCAACTCCGTGTCGTTCACCCCGGGCGGCGTCGGCGTCACGCAGGCGGTGAACAACGTCTCGCTCGCGAGCGTCACCGACCCGACGACCGCGACGGCGTACTCGCTCGGCCAGCAGATCATCGTCACGGCCTGGAACGTCGTTTTCGCGATCGGGCTCGTCGTCTGGGTGTTCGGTTGGACGGGCGGCAAGCAGCTCGTCGGGCAGTCCTATACGGGTGCGAAGGAGAAGGCCGCGGAGCAGTCGGCGGCTCACAAGGCGCGCAAGGAAGAGAAGAAGGCCGCCAAGGCCGCAGGAGACGCGTGAGCGTTCGGGGCGACCGGCGCGACGCCTGAAGGTTGCGGGTGGCAACGGTGAGGAGGCGGAGAGTGGCGAGAGAGGCTGGAACACCGGCGGACGTCCTCGTCGTGTTCGGCATCACCGGGGATCTCGCCAGGGTGATGACCTTCCACTCGCTGTACCGCCTCGAGCAGCGCGGCCTGCTCGGTTGCCCGATCGTCGGGGTTGCCTTCGACGACTGGACGCTCGATCGGCTCCTCCTGCGCGCCCGCGAGGCGATCGAGGCGAAGGCAGGATCGATCGACGAGGACGTGTTCGCGCGCCTCGCGGCCCGCCTCTCGTACGTGAGCGGCGACTTCTCGGACGCCGCGACCTACGAGCTCGTCGCCGCGGCGATCGGGGAAGCGGCGACGACTCCCGTCTTCTACCTCGAGATCCCGCCCTCCCTCTTCGCGGTCACGGTCGGCGGGCTCGCCGGCGCCGGGTTGATCCGCGACGGCCGCGTGGTCGTCGAGAAGCCGTTCGGGCACGACCTCGCCTCTGCCCGGGCTCTGGCCGCCGAGCTCCACCAGTACGTGGACGAATCCCAGCTGCTCAGGATCGACCACTACCTCGGGAAGATGGGTCTCGAGGAGATCCTCTTCCTGCGGTTCGCGAACACGATGCTCGAGCCGATCTGGAACCGGAATCACGTCGCGTCGGTGCAGATCACGATGGCGGAAGCGTTCGGCGTCGAGGATCGGGGCCACTTCTACGATCCGGTCGGCGCCCTCCGCGACGTCGTCGTCAACCACCTGATGCAGGTCGTTGCGGCCACCGCCATGGAGGCCCCGGCCGGAGGTGACCCGGAGACGCTGAAGGATGCTCAGGTCGCGTTGTTCAGGGCGGTGGAGACGGCCGACCCGCAGCACTACGTCCGCGGCCAGCACGATGGCTACCTCTCGATCGAGGGTGTTGCCGCGGGCTCGACGACGGAGACCTACGCGGCCTTGCGGCTGAACATCGAGAACTGGCGCTGGTCGGGGGTTCCGTTCTTCATCCGCACGGGCAAGCACCTCCCGGTGACGCAGACGGAGGTGCGGCTCGTCTTCAAGCAGCCGCCACGGTTGGGGTTCGGCCTGCGGGACCCGGGATCCGACCCGAACCAGCTCGTCGTCAGACTCGATCCCGCAACGGGCGTCCAGGTCACACTCGATGCGCATCGTGCCGATTCCCGCGAGGCCCGCGGCGATCACCCTCGACATGAAGTTCGCCGACGAGGGCGGCGAGGGGCCGACTCCCTACGAGGTGCTGCTCCAGGCGGCGATGACCGGGCAAACGGTTCGTTTCACGCGCCAGGACGGAGTCGAGGAGACGTGGCGGGTCATGCAGCCGCTGCTCGACGCACCGCCTCCGGTTCTCCCCTACGCGAAGGGCACCTGGGGGCCGGAAGCGGGTGACGCGCTCGTTGCCGGGCACGGCCGCTGGCATGGGCCGTGGCTGGAGGGCTGAGCCCGGCCGGGGATACGGCGCCGCTCCTGCGTGACTTTGCACGACTTCACGTTGGATCTGCCGACCGGGCGCATGAGGCCTCCGGGATGAGGAGCGCGGCGCCGACCAGGAACCCGATCGCCCCGAGGAAGGTGCCGCTGTTCGCCAGCGCCGCGTTCAGGAGCTCGCCCGTCGACGGGATCACGTAGGCGCCGACCGCGGACAGCCCGAAGAAGATCGATCCTCCGAGATTGAGGGCTGCGATCGCCCACCCAAGATCGTGTGGCCGCCACGAGAGCCAGCCGTGCCCGGCCTCGGCGAAGGCGAGCCAGCTCGCGACGAGGAAGCACACCGAGCCGAGCGCGTCGGGGCGCCAGGCCAGCAGGCTCTCCGGCTCGGCGTTCAGTGCCTCGATCATCGCCCGGAACGTGCTGATGTTGAAGAAGACGGTGCCGACGAGCTGGATCGCGGTCGCGAGCCAGTCGATCCGCCGCGGCTCCCACGAGGCGGGGCGGAAGGGCGTCGCTCGGTGGCCCGGCGAGGCCGACGTGTTTGCGACCTCGAGGAACTGGAGCGTCGCCGCGCTCGTGAAGAAGATCGAGCCGACGAAGAACGTGACGCCGTCTGCCCCAGCGCCGACGAGCGATGCGTATCCCGGAAGCGCACCGAGCGCGAAGCAAGCCGAGCCGACCATGAACAGCACGGCGATCCACCGCGCGCGGGTTACCCAGGGCGTGCGACCGGCAGCATCCAGGCGCCCGCGCTTCCGGTGTCTCCGCGAATCCCACACGCGCTCGACGCCGTCGAGCTCGTAGACGACGTGCGTGACGAATGGCCCTGGGCCTTCCATCGTGACGGGCCGGGCTCCTGCTGGAAGCCCGGCCCACATCTCGCGGTCGGCGCCTCAGTGGTGGAACCCGGACGAGTTCGAGGCGTCGCGCACCGGCGCGGGCTGCGCCTGGAGATGGGGAAGCTGCCGTCGAATGTCCTTCACCAGCAGGTCGGCCATGTCGTGGGTGAACCCCAGCTTCACGACGACGCGCAACGCCGCAAGGTCGGTGCGGTTCGCAGGGAAGGTGTACGCAGGCAGCAGCCAGCCCCGCTCGCGCAGCGCGTTCGAGACGTCGAAGACGGTGTAGTTCGCGATCTCGTCCTTCAGCGTGAAGGCGAACACGGGCAGCTGGTCGCCTCTCGTGATCAGCTCGAAGGGCCCGATCTCCTCGATCTGTGCCGCGAGTCGCATTGCGACGGCCCGGGAGTAGAGCTGGACCTTGCTGTACCCCTCGAAGCCGAGGCGGAGGAAGTTGTAGTACTGGGCCACGACCTGGGCGCCCGGCCGCGAGAAGTTGAGTGCGAAGGTGGGCATGTTGTCACCCAGGTAGTTGACCCAGAAGATGAGGTCCTCGGGCAGTGCCGCGGCGTTCCGCCAGACGATCCAGCCGACGCCGGGATAGACGAGTCCGTACTTGTGACCCGACGCGTTGATCGACGCGACGCGTGGCAGCTGGAAGTCCCAGACGAGGCCGGGATCGGCGAACGGCGCCACGAAGGCGCCTGATGCGCCGTCGACGTGCACCGGAACGTCGAGGCCGGTCCGCGCCTGCAGGTCGTCGAGCGCTGCGCAGATCTCTGCAATCGGCTCGTATGCTCCGTCGAAGGTGGAACCGAGGATCGCAACGACTCCGATCGTGTTCTCGTCGCAGAGCTTCACCGCCTCCTCGGCCGAGAGCGTGAACCGCTGCCCCTCCATCGGCACGAGACGCATCTCGACGTCCCAGTAGTTCGCGAACTTCTCCCAGCAGACCTGGACGTTGATCCCCATGACGATGTTCGGCCGGTCCGCCGGCTTGCCCGTCGGCCTTGCGGCGATGCTGCCAGAGGCGCTTGAGGGCGAGGCCGCCGAGCATCGCGGCTTCGCTCGAGCCCGTCGTCGAGCAGCCCGACCGCCTCGGCCGCATCCGGCGCGTGCCACAGGCGGCTGAGGATGTTCACGCAGCGCATCTCCAGCTCGGCCGTCTGCGGATACTCGTCCTTGTCGATCATGTTCTTGTCGAGGCACTCGGCCATCAGCTTCTCGGCCTGCGGCTCCATCCACGTGCTGACGAACGTGGCGAGGTTCATGCGTGCGTTGCCGTCGAGCATCAACTCGTCGTGGATGATCTGGTAGGCGACGTCGGGCGGGAGCTCGCCGCCACGCAGCTCGTGCCTGGGAATGTCGTCGCCTTCGAGAGTGAAGACCGTCTGAATCGAGAGGTCTCCGCTGGGTTCGGCTTCCGCCTTCGGGTGCTTCAGGGGCATCGGGCTCCACCTTCCTGTCGTCGAGGGGCGTTCGTCGGTTTCCCGGCGTGATCAGTACTCGAGTCTCTCGGCTCCCTCCTGCGCCGGAGACGTCGCCCCGCCTCGCTCACGGAGCCGGCGAGCAGAGGGAAGGCGAGCACGGAGATCATCCCGGCTCCGATCAGCGACGCGCCCACCTGGGCGCTGATCGCACCACGCTCTGTGCCGATGTCGACGATCGCGACGATGAGCGGCAGTCCCGTCGCGCCGAAGATCGCGAGCGCGAGCGTCCGGCGTGAGCCGAGCTCACGGAGCCAGAGCAGCGCCGACGCGCCCCGGACAACGAGCAGGAGTGCGAGAAACAGTGCCGCGAGGCCCAGCCCTTCGGGGCTGAGCAGGCTGTCGAGGTCGAAGTTCATCCCGGTGACGACGAAGTAGATCGGAATCAGGAACCCGAAGCCGATTCCCTCGAGCCGGATGCGGACCGTCTCTCCCTCGGGGGAGTCGAGCGCGATGCCGACGATCAGCCCTGCTGCGAACGCCCCGAGGACGTACTCGAAGCCGGCGTCGTTCGCGAGCAGGACGAGCGCGGCGAGGAGCAGCAGCGAGAGCCGCACGGCGGCCTGGCCCGTCGTGTTGATCGTCTCGCGAATCACCTTGACGACTCGGGGCGGGCGGGAACGGAGTGCGACCACGGCACCGGCGGCCACGACCACGCCGAACCCGACGAGCAACAGGATCTCGCGTGCGGCGCCGTACGTGCCCGTGAGGAAGATCGAGATGACGACGATCGGCCAGAACTCTCCGGCGATACCCGTCCCGAGAACCGCCCGCCCGAGGGGTGACGTCAGCATCCCGGAGTCCGAGAGGATCGGCACGAGGGTGCCGAGCGCGGTCGTCGTCAGCGCGATGCCGAGCAGCCACCACGACGCATCGATCCCGAAGCCGGCAAGGATTGCACCGATCGCGAGCCCGAGCCCGAGCGAGACGCCCCAGCCCGCTCCGCCGCGGGCGAGCGAGCCACGCGGAACCTTCTTCTCGACCACCTCGAGCCCCGCGAAGAAGAAGAGGAACGCAAGACCCAGGGCCGAGAGGAAACGGATGTAGGCGTCGGCCTGGGCCCAGTCGAGCACATCCGGGCCGATCGCGATCCCGAGCACGATCTCGACGACGACCGTGGGCAGGATGATCCGCCGGTGGATCCGCGACAGGAGCGCGCCGAGCGTGGTCGCTGCGAGCACGAGCACGAGGGAGTCGAGATCCGGTGGCGGCACCGCCGCAAGGGTGAGCGCGACCATCGCAGCGTGAGCTTACTCGGCCGCCATCCGTCGTCTGACCACCCCGCGGTGCGGGGCGACGGCGTTGACTTCCCGCGGCGTGGGCAGGAGAATGAGCGGCCCGCGGATCCGGGCGTCGGTCCGACCGGGATGGGCTTCATCACGCCGATCCGAGCCGACACGAGACCGAAGGGATTGACGCATGAGCGGGAACGACGAGGATACGACGATGGGAACGGACGAATCAGACGATCCGATCATCACGGCGCCTGCGGCCAACGGTCAGAGCGGCGGCGAGGCACCGAAGCGTCCGGCGTTGACCCGTGTCGCGCATTTCACCGTCGCCGAGCGCGAGGCACGCGGGAAGGCGACTCGCGCGGAGGTTCCGCGTTCCTCGCATGCCGACTGGGAGCCGCCGTTGCATCGACCGGATCCTGTCGAGCTGCTGGAGGAGCAGGCGCAGAGTCGTGTGCCGGAGCTCGTGCCGATCCGCTACGGGCGCATGCTCGTGTCGCCGTTCACGTTCTATCGGGGGGCGGCCTATCTGATGGCGTCGGATCTCGCGATGGGACCGCGAACGGGGCTCCACACCCAGCTGTGCGGCGACGCGCACCTGTCCAACTTCGGCGGCTTCGCCGCACCGGACCGGAAGCTCGTCTTCAGCCTCAACGACTTCGACGAGACGCTTCCGGGGCCGTTCGAGTGGGACGTCAAGCGGCTCGTCGCGAGCTTCGCCGTCGCCGGCCGCGACCGCGGATTCGACGAGAAGCAGCGAGCGGAGATCAATCGCGAGGTCGGACGGTCCTACCGCGAGCACATCCGGACCTTCGCGACAATGCGCAATCTCGACCTCTGGTATTCGCGGATCGACATCGACGACCTCCTGGCCCGGGTTCGGCAGGAGGCGGTCGGCAAGGACGCCAAGGCCGAGAAGCGCCTGGAGGCCAACGTCGCCAAGGGGCGGACGAAGGACAGCATGAAAGCGTTCGCCAAGCTGACGACGATCGTCGACGGGGAGCCGCGGATCACGGGTGACCCGCCGCTGATCGTGCCGATCGAGGACGTTGCGGGCGACCAGGCAGATCGCGTGCAGGAGTTCCTGCGAGGCGTCATCCGGTCCTACCGGCGCACGCTCGCAGGCGACCGGCGCAAGCTGCTGGAGCGGTTCCGATACGTCCATGCTGCGCGCAAGGTCGTCGGAGTGGGGAGCGTCGGCACCCGCGCCTGGATCTGCCTGATGCTGGGCAAGGACGGCGACGATCCGCTGTTCCTCCAGTTCAAGGAGGCGCAGAAGTCGGTGCTCGAGCCGTTCCTCGGCCGGAGCGAATTCGCGAACAGCGGCCAGCGGGTCGTCGAGGGCCAGCGTCTGACCCAGGCCGCGAGCGACATCATGCTCGGCTGGATCAAGATCGACGGCGTCGACGGCGTCAAGCGGGACTTCTACATCCGCCAGCTCTGGGATGCCAAGATGTCCGCTCTGGTCGAGTTCATGGAGCCGCGCGCGATGCTCGTCTACGCGCGCGTCTGCGGCTCCGAGCTCGCGCGGGCACATGCCCGCGCCGGTGACGGGATAGCGATCGCGAGCTACCTGGGCTCCGGGGACACGTTCGACCGCTCGCTCGCGACCTTCGCCGAGTCGTACGCCGACCAGAACGACCGTGACTACGCCGCGTTGAAGTCGGCGGTCGAGGCGGGTCGCGTCAGCGCCGAGTTCGGGCTCTAGAGACTAGGCCAGGGGCGGTGGTAGGTCGCGCAGCAGCCGCGACCAGACGTTGTCGAGGAGCTGCGCGGTCTGGGCCCAGAGCATGACCGTACCGCCGAAGTTGAGGACGCCGGCCGAGAAGACGCGGGATCCGGCCTCCGTCTCGTAGTAGGTCATCTCGGCTGAGCGGCCGGGCCCGAAGACGTCGGGAATCCGGGCCAGGATCTGCGTTCCGGGGGGTGAGTCGGGGGTGGTTGCGTCGATCTCGATCCCGTACCGTCCGAACTGGGAGCCGGTGGTGAGCCCTGTCCCCGCGAACGCCCACCGTGCCGCGTCACTCGCCTCGACCACGAACGGCTGCTGCCGCTCCCCGCCGTCGTTTGCGAGGTACTGGGTTCCGAGGAGTGACGACTCCGGTCTGCCGGCATCGCGCCACTGGCCGACCAGGCGGGCGTGCGCTCCGTCGCGGACGACGCGTCGGAAGAAGTTGTTCGCGGACAGGAACATCAGCCGGCCGCCGAGGTCACGGTACCCCTCGACGAGGTCATAGAGCCGTTTCGTGACGTATTCCGTGTGCCCGGGGAAGACGATCAGGTCGTAGGCCCGGCGCAGCTCCTCCGCGGACGGGAAGCGATCGATGTCCTCGTCGGCGTAGGTGTCGACGGCATGGCCGCGCGATGCGAGCCAGTGGAGGAACTGGACGTCGTAGCTGCGGAACCGCTCGGGCACTCCTCGGCGCAGGTGCGGCCGGTCGAGGGCGATCCGCTTCTGGGCCCAGAGCGAGTACCACGTGTCGCCGAACCCGTCGCCGTTCCGGTCGTAGAAGTTGTAGGCCTGCCAGGTCGTCGTCGGCAGCACCACCGCGACCCGTTGGGTGGGCAGTGCCGGCCTGACGACGAGAGGAGCGAACCCGACGTGACCCGATGGGCCGTCGAGACGCGCGGCGTAGAGACCGCTCGTCTCGAGTGGGACGGTGAACGGCACGGCCGTGAGCCGACCGCGCCTTCCGGCGAGATCGATCCTCATCGGGCTCGCCCACCTGGATGCCTCGCATCTCGTAGTTGCTGTTCGTCGGCCCGGGCTCGGGGCCGCAGTGGAGGAGCGTCAGCCGCAACCACGGGGCGTCGGTCTGGACGTACAGCGTGACGGGCTCTCCCGGTAGGGCGCTGCGCCGGCGGAAGGTCGCCTCCACGTCGATCACGCGGACGACGGCCGATCCGAGAACCGGCGCCGGCGTCGCGTCGAGCTGCCGGAACCGCAGGACGTAGGAGCCGGGCTTGAGCGACGGCTCCGGCGACCACGGGATCCGGTTGCGACCGGCGCGCAGCGAGACGGCCTCCCGGGAGACGACGCGCACGCCGACCCCGTTCCGGCTGACGACCTCGAGCGTCGCGTCGAGCCGACGTTCGGAAATCAGGTCGACGACGGCCCCGGCTCGCGGCCCGTCGCTTCGGGGGCTGATCGTCGCGAAGAGCGGCCGATCCCCGACGAACGATTTGGACGCGTTGCGGACGGTCAACCTCCGGATCACGCTCGTCGCTCCCTGGGCACGGGCAGGCCAACGACCCACGAGCACGAACGCGGCCCCGGTCACCATCTGACCGACGAGACGGCGGCGGCTCAGGCGCACGCCGAGCCCTTCATGCGACGGCCGTTCGACCGTCGACCGGGCCCGGAGCGTTCACCGTGACGGCCGTCCGATTCAGGCTCACGACGCATCAGCGTAGCCACACCCAGCGGCCGTTCGGCTGCTTCCTCACGGAATGCGCACTTCTCGGCGCACGGCTCGCGTCGATCGCCTAGGCTTGCGCCGTGTCGAGACGAGCTCTTGTCGCAGCGAGCATCGTCGGTGCCGCGCTCCTGGCGGCCGGTTGCGGCGGGTCGAACGACAGCTCGAGCGACGCCACGCCTGCAACGGAATGGGCCGACGGCGTCTGCTCGTCGATCACGACCTGGAAGAGCTCCATCACGAGCATCGCCGACTCGCTCAAGAACGGTGGCCTGACGGAAGACTCGCTGAAGAGTGCCGCAAACGATGCGAAGGATGCGACCGATACGTTGGCCTCGGACCTCCAGGACCTCGGGACTCCGGACACGGAGTCGGGCCAGCAGGCCAAGGACTCGGTCGACGAGCTTGCAACCAACCTACGGGATGGGGCAACGACGATCGAGGATGCCGTGAGCGGCGCATCCGGCGTCAGCGGCATCCTCAGCGCGGTGTCGACGGTGAGCAGCACGCTCACGTCGATGGGCACGGCCGTCTCGTCCGCGGTGTCGAACCTCGAGGATCTGGACGCCAAGGGCGAGCTCCAGACTGCCTTCGGCGACGCGAGTAGCTGCGACGGGCTCACCAGCTGACGGAGAGACAGGTGAAGGACGACTCCACCCGCATCGAGCTGATGGCGATCCCGATCGTCGTGATCATCCTGGGGATCGGCCTCGTGCTCCTGCTCGCGGCGGATCAGGGGCTCTGGGCCTGGATTCTGATCGGGCTCGCCGCGTTCCTCGCGATCGTGATCGTCGCCGTCCGTCTCTCGAAGCGGAAGCCGCACTCCACGGGGTCGACACCGCCAACGACCGGCGTCACCGCGCCGTCTGGAGGCGCGGGGGCCGACGGTACGTATCGCGTGCTCGTGATCGCAGACGAGAGCTGCGTCGACCCCTCGTTTCCAGCGAAGGTCGCGGACCACGCCGCCGGCAGGAAGGTCGAGGCACTCGTCATTGCTCCGGCGATCGGCTCGTGGCTGTCGCGCTGGACCGGCGATGAATCGCAGTACGCGGATGCGCGGACGCATCTCGACGACACGGTGGCCGCTCTCGCGGCGGCGGGGATCCCCGCGAGAGGCGAGACCGGAGCCGACGACCCGCTGCAGGCGGCCGACGACGGGCTGAGAGAGTTCCCCGCGCACGAGATCGTCTTCGTCACCAAGCCGGGCACGCACACGGACTGGGTCGAGAAGGGCGTCGTCTCGAGCGCCAAGGAGCGGTACTCGATCCCCGTCACGCACATCGAGCTCGCGGCCGGCTAGGCCGGCGCCGGTGTGCCGGGCGATCGCCGGGGAGGGCACGTTCCGGTGAGACGCCGTGACTACGTCGGGCCGATCCTTTGCGCCTCCGGAGCCGTCTCCATGCTCGCGGCTCTCGCGGTCAGCCTCGACAGCACCGCGGCCAAGGTGCTGATGGCTGTTGCGGCAATTCTCTTCGTGCCGGGCGCGTATCTCACGCTCGCGCTCGTGCGACGTGTGGCAGGGCCGCCAAACTGACGGCAGGCGACTATTCGCCGCTCGTAGTTGTTCGCGTTCCGTAACCAAACGGGCCGCGAATCGGGCGGGGGCTCTAGGATTTCAACCGGCCCGGAAACTGCGGGCTCGTCAGGCGCGAACAGGTGCCGCATCCCCGGGACGCACGTCCGGCGCGGCGCACCAACGAGGAGGAGACAATGGGGTTGTGGAAAGCTTCGCTCGCCGCGCTCGCGGTAGCGTCGATCGGGACGGTGTTCGTCGCAATCGCGTCCGGAAGCCCGGTCGCCGGCTCTGCGAGCACGGTCGCGGTGACGGCCGGGAAGCCGTCCGAGCTCGCGTTCACGCTGAACAAGAAGACGGTCGCCAAGGGCGCAGTGGTGTTCAGTGTCACCAACAAGGGGAAGCTCTCCCACGACTTCAAGATCAGCGGCAAGAAGACCGCGTTGATCGCCCCCGGTAAGACGGTGAAGCTGACGGTCACGTTCACGAAGGCCGGCAAGTTCCCGTATCTCTGCACGGTGGCGGGTCATGCGCCTGCCGGGATGAAGGGCGTGCTGACCCTCAAGTAATCGCACGGCACGTGGCTGCACGCCCGCCGGTTCACGAGATCCGGCGGGCGCTGCGCCGGCCGAGCGTGCGCCGTCGCCCTTGCGGCCGGGCACACTGAGGAGCATGCGTCTCGCGCTCGCCCTGGTTGCCGCGTTTCTCGCGTTCGCGGCGCCGTCCGCCGCGTCGGCACCCGCGCCGATGATCGTGATCGACCCGGGTCACGACCTGCGTGCGAACCTCGACACCGAGCCGATCGGGCCGGGCTCGCCGTTGCGCAAGATCAAGGACGGCGGTGGAACGCATGGCGTCGTCTCGGGCACGAGCGAGGCAGAGCTCAACCTGGCCGATCTCCCTCCGCCTGCGCGCGTTGCTCGTGCGCTCCGGCGTGCGCGTCGCCATGACGCGCACCCGTACCGCGGGGACGAGCGTTGGGAACATCGCCAGGGCGCGGGTCGCCAACCGGGCCGGCGCCTCGCTGTTCATCCGCATCCACGCCGACGGGTCGTCAGCCGCCTCGGCCCGCGGAACGCACACGCTCTATCCCGGCACGCCGGAGCGGCTGGACGGACGACATCTACGCGTCGAGTCGGGCGGCGGCGGCCACGGTTCAGCGCGAGCTCGTGCGGGCGCTCGGCTTCCCGGACCGGGGGTTGCAGGAGCGTTCGGACATGACCGGCTTCAACTGGGCGGACGTTCCGGCGATCCTCGTCGAGGTCGGGTTCATGACGAATGCCACCGAGGACACGGCTCTCGCGACGGCACCCTATCGCGAGCGAGCCGCCGTCGGGCTGTGCCGAGGGGTGTTGCGGTTCCTCGGTCTACCGCAGCGCTGCTGAGAGGTCCCAGGCGCATTTAGAGGGCACTAAACATTCGCTAGCATGAGCCTCGTGGCAGACGGGCCGACCACCACCCCTCCGCCTGGCCGTCGCAGTCGTCTCCTCCAACCCGTTGCGCCCGGAACGCATGTCGTCGGCGCCGGAGATGCATTGCCCGGCGAGGCCGCGGTGCTTCGCGCCGCGGAGCGCTCGCTGAGTGGTCAACGCCGTGGCGTCGGCCGATTCACGCCCTTTCTCGGACCCGCATTCATCGCTGCCGTCGCCTACGTCGATCCAGGCAACTTCGCGACGAACATGGCCGCCGGGGCCACGTTCGGGTACCTGCTGCTCTGGGTCGTCCTCGTCGCGAACCTGATGGCGATGTTGATCCAGTCGATGAGCGCCAAGCTCGGGATCGCAACCGGGATGAACCTGCCGGAGGTCTGCCGGGAGCGGTTCTCGCGCCGGACGACGTTCGTGCTCTGGGTCCAGGCGGAGGTGATCGCGATGGCGACCGACATCGCCGAGTTCGTGGGAGCTGCGATCGGCATCAACCTGATCACGGGGCTCCCGCTCTTCCCTGCCGCGCTGCTGACCGGCGTCGCCGCCTTCGGCATCCTCGCGCTCCAGTCCCGCGGATTTCGCAAGCTGGAGTCCGTGATCGCAGCGTTCGTCGGCGTCATCGTCGTCGCGTTCGGCTTCCAGGTCTTCGTGGCGGAGCCTTCGGCCTCTGGTATCGCCCACGGACTGTTCGTGCCGGGCTTCGACGGCACCGAGAGCATTCTTCTCGCGGTCGGCATCCTCGGTGCCACGTGCATGCCCCACGTGATCTACCTGCACTCGGCGCTCACGCAGCGCCGGATCGTGGGGGCGACGCCCGAGGCGCGTCGGCGCATCTTCCGCTTCGAGCTCGTCGACATCGTGATCGCGCTGTCGATCGCCGGGCTGATCAACATGAGCATGCTGATCACCGCCGCGGCCGTGTTCCACACGCGGGGGCTCGAGGACGTCGGCGACGATCTGAGCGCTGTCTACGACGGGCTCGACACCTACCTCGGGTCGACGGCCGCGATCATGTTCGGGGTGGCGCTGCTCGCGTCGGGGCTCTCGTCGTCGAGCGTCGGCACCCTGGCGGGCCAGGTCGTGATGCAGGGCTTCATCAGGCGCCAGATCCCGCTCAGCCTCCGTCGGGCGATCACGATGGTGCCGGCACTCCTGATCGCCGCGGTCGGCATCGACCCCTCGAAGGCGCTCGTGCTCAGCCAGGTCGTCCTGTCGTTCGGAATCCCCTTCGCCCTGATCCCGCTCGTCATGTTCTGTCGCGACCGCGAGTTGATGGGGACACTCGTCAACCGGCGTTCGACGACCATTGCCGCCACGGTCGTGGCAGCCGTGATCATCGCCCTCAACTGCTTTCTGCTGGAGCAGACCTTCTTCGGCTAGCGGGGTGACCGCGCATGCCAGGCGGCGAGCAGCCCTGCCTCACGCTCCGGCTCGAGGCCGACCCCGGGAACGACGTCCGTGGTCGCAAGCGTTGCCGCGACGGTGTCCTCGATCGGCCGGAAGCGAAGCCCGGCGCCGATCGCCTTCGAGACGTCGACCTGCGCCCAGGCAGCCCAGAGTGGGTCGTCCGCCCACAGCGGGAGCTCCTGTGCGATCCCCTGTGCGGTCGAGAAACGCGTCGTCGACCACTTCGACGTTGAGCTCCGCGTCGCGCGCACTCGCTGCAGCCTCGGCGAGATCGAGCATCGTAGTCGGCGGCACGGGGCCCGTCGCGTTGAAGACACCGGTCAGCGGAGAGCGGGCGCGGAGGAGGAGGAAGTCTGCCAAGTCCCGCGTGTCGATCGCCTGGAACGCCCGGGCGATCGAGGCAGGCACGATCATCTCTCCTCCGCGTGCCGCCCGGTGTGCCCACCACGGGAACCGCCCTGTGTGGTCGTACGGTCCGATCACGAACCCCGGTCGGACGATCGTCGCCTGCTCGCCGAAGACGGAGGTCACCTCCCGTTCGCAGAGCGCCTTCAACGCACCGTACGCTCCACCACCGATCTCCTCGGTCGTCTCGTCGTCGATCGTCGCCAGCGGTCCACTCTCGTCACGGGGGGCCCTGAAATCGGCGTACACCGAAATCGTCGAGACGTACACGTAGCGCGCGACGCTCTCGCGCAGGAGCTCGGCGGAGCCCCGGACGATCCTGGGCACGTACCCGGACACGTCGAGGCACGCGTCCCAGCTCCGGCCCTGGAGCAGGTCGAGGCCGCCGTCGCGGTCGCCGAGCACGTGCTCTGCCTCGGGAAAGAGGTCAGGGTTCGTGCGACCACGATGAAACAGCGTCAACTCGGCGCCGCTCTCGAGTGCCGTTTCGACGAACGCCCGGCCGACGAACTGGGTGCCTCCGAGGACGAGGATCTTCACACGAGCTCACCGAGCCCGGCGAGGAGGCGGTCGACCTCCTCCTCGGTGTTGTAGTGGACGAACCCCGCTCGAACGGCGCCCATCCATTCGTCGAGGCCGAGGCGCTTCATCGTCTCGAGTGCGTAGTAGTTCCCCCACCAGACGGCGACCTCGTGCGCATCTGCAAGGTGCGTCGCGACCTCCTCGGACGTTCGCCCCGGGACGTTGAAGCAGAACGTCGGAACGCGCCCCTCCATCGTCGGCAGTCCGTACAGGTCGACCGCGTCGGGGAGCCCATCCAGGAACCGTTGCCCGAGCCTGCGCTCGTGGGTGAGCATCGCGTCCCAGCCGATCGAATCGACATAGTCGATTGCGGCAACGAGCCCCGCGAGGAGCTCGTGTTGGCACGTCCCGAGCTCGAAGCGGTGGCCGACCGGCTCGTCTGCGGCCGGGCGCACCTTGTAGGGGCGCCAGGAGGCGAGGAGCTCCTTCTTGCCGAACGCCATTCCCATGTGTGGGCCGTAGAACTTGTACGGCGAGCAGAGCAGGACGTCGACATCCCATGCAGCGACGTCGATGGGGCCGTGTGGGCCGTAGTGAACTGCATCGGCCCAGGCGAGCGCCCCGACCCCGTGGGCGAGATCGACGATCCGCCTCACATCCGGCGCGGTCCCCACCGAGTTCGCGGCAACCGGGAACGCGACCACCCGCGTGCGGTCGCTGAGCTGCGCCTCGAGAGTGTCGTAGTCGAGCGAGAGATCGTCGTGGACGTCGACCCAGCGGACGACGATCCCGAGGTCTTCCTGGAGCGCAAGCCACGGCGCGACGTTGCCGTCGTGGTCGAGCTTCGTCACGAGCACCTCGTCGCCGGCTTCGAGCTCCCGCGCGAGTGCGCGGGTGAGCAGGAAGTTGAGCGCGGTCATGCTCTGCCCGAACGCCACCTCGTCGCCCGAGCAGCCGAGGAAACCCCCCGCCTTGTCGTGCGCCAGATCGACGAGCGCCGAGGTGTGGCGCGAGGTCTCGTACGGCGCACCGACGTTCGCGTTGTCACGCCGGAGATAGTCGGCGATGGCGTCGATCACCTCGTCGGGGCACTGTGTTCCTCCGGGACCGTCGAAGAACGCGAGCCTGCGTTGCAGGGCGCTGTAGCGGGCACGAACAGCGGCGACGTCGAGCAGCGTAGTACTCACGCGAGTTCCTCTCCGTTGAGGGTCCAGTGATAGGTGGGTGCAGCGGTGAGCGAGGCGCCGACGAAGCAATCACGCTCGCCTTTCGCGACGATGGCTGCGAGATCGACGGCCGGCGGCGCCGGGTCGATGGTGACGTCGAGGTCGGCGTGGATCTCGACGAATGCGAAACGGCCGTCGTCGTCGCGTCGCGTGACGACCCCGTGCGCGGCGACACTCGCCGTCGGCTCGTGGCCCGCCCGGCGAGCGTGGTGGCGAAAGCTCGTGACGATGCACCGGCTCAGGCCGGCGAGGACGAGATGCTCCGCTGTCCACTCCTCCTCGTTCGGGATCGTGATCCCTCCGCGGGAGCTGCGGAGGTTCCAGTCGCGGTCGAGGGCGACCTCGTAGCTGAAGGTACGTGCCCTCGCGCTCACGATACGAGCCTACCCAGGATGCTCGAGCGCCGTCCGGACCGTTGCATACCGTTCGGTCCGTGCAGCGGTTGAGGCCGTTGAGTGAGGAAGAGTGCTACCTCCGATGCTACGGCTGGCGGGGAAGCGAGGACACCGTCAAGGTCGTCCGTCCCGGCGACCCCGTGATCATCGAGTCGTCGAGCGTGGTAACCGAACGGATCCGGCTCGCATTCGAGGCGCGCCTCGAAGCGCGTGAGCCCGAAGCGGCATAGCGGCCGCGCCCACACCCTCGGCTGTTCCCGACGTCCTCGCGGACGGGCTCGGCGTGGTCTTCTGTGGGATCAACCCCGGCCGGTTCTCGGACGCTGCCGCGGCGCACTTTGCCAATCCGCGCAACGATTTCTGGCGCCTGCTCCATGCCGCCGGCTTCACTCCGAGACAGTACGAGCCTGCGGAGCAGTTCGATCTCCTGCGCCTCGGGATCGGCATCACGAACGCCGCGTACCGCACGACACCGGGCTCGAGCGATCTTCGCGCAGGAGACTTCGCGGGCAGTTCTGCGCGTCTCGAGGCGCTCGCTCGGGACCTGCGTCCCGGCCTGATCGCGTTCGTCGGCAAGGAGGCGTATCGGGGCGTGTTCCGTGGGCGTCCCGAGCACGGTCTCCAGGAGCGACGCCTTGGCGAGACGGCGCTCTTCGTGGTGCCGTCCACGTCTCCGGCCAACGCGGCGGTCCCGTGGGAGGAGCGGCTGAGCTGGTTCAACGCCCTGCGGGAAACTGTTGTCCTTGAGTGAGCTCCGCATCCGACCAGCGGTCCGCGCGGTCGTGCTCGACCCGGACGATCGCCTCCTCCTCGTTCGGTTCGAGTTTCCGACCGGAACCTTCTGGGCCACTCCCGGAGGCGGGATCGAGCCAGGTGAGGAACCGACCGGCGCGCTCCGGCGCGAGCTGCTGGAGGAGACGGGACATGCACCGGCCGCGATCGGCCCGCTGATCTGGACCCGCCTCCACATCGTCCCGTTCATCGGCGGCCAGTGGGATGGACAGCGAGAGCAGTACTACCTCGTGCGCGCGCCCGCTTTCGAGCCGGAGCCACGGCTCAGCTGGGAGCAGCTGAACGCGGAGTACGTCTTCGAGCTCAGGTGGTGGACGCAGGCAGAGCTCGGCGAGGCCGCGGGGACGGTCTTCGCTCCCCGTGGCCTGCGCGAGCTGATGCGCTCACTCCTCTCCGACGGCCCGCCGCCCCAGCCGATCGACGTCGGCGTCTGAGGGCTGTCGCCGCTGCAGGGCGGCTCGGCCTCGTGCGACTCTCGTTCGGATCACTCCTCGAGCCGGGCGACGTAGCGACCGAGCACCATGTCCCAGCCACCGTTGTAGCTCTCGCGCGTCGCGGGTGCGGTGGCACCGAGTCGCTCCCAGTGCCGGTGCTCCAGGACGACGTCCGTCCCGTCGTCGACCGCGGTGAAGCGGACGTCGATCTCGGTCGGGGCGATCGCCTCGGGATCGACGTGCCAGGCGAGCGTGAAGCCCGCCGGCGGGTCCCAGGCGAGGACCGTGGCCCAGTGGGACCGCTCCCCATGCGTGGAGGTCTCGAAGACCTCGCCTCCGGCACGCTCCTCGAAGGTGACCTCGCTCACCTCGCCGGGGTGAAGTGCATGTTGGTCGAGCGGCCACCACGAGCCGATGCCGCGGGTGAACACCTCGAACGCGTGCTCGATCATGCAATTGACATGCACCGACTTCACGACCGGTGCGACCGTGATCGTCTCCGTCATGCTCGTTCACTCCCTTCCGCCGCCGCCTTGAAGCGGGCGAGCGCGTCGTCCCAGAATCCGTCGAGCCAGGTCCGGAGCTCGGAGAGCCCCTCTGGCTCGACGGTGTACAAGTGTCGTGTTCCTGCCTTGGTGCAGGAGACGAGCCCGGCCCCTTCGAGCACGCGCAGGTGCTGGGAGACGGCGGGCCGACTGACCGGCAGGGCCGCAGCGATCCCGGCGACCGGGGTGGGGCCGTGTTCGCGGACGAGCTCGAACACGCGCCGCCGGGTCGGATCGCCGAGTGCGTCCAGAGCCAGTGCGTAAGTTGACACTTACCGTAAGGTACCACTTACGGACGAGATGTCAACCCTGCCAGCGTTTCGCGATCGGCAGTCGCCAGTCGCGTCCGAACGCCCTGGGCCGCAGCTTGACGCCGGGCGGCGCTTGGCGGCGCTTGTACTCGGCTCGGTCGACGAGCGCGAGCACCCTCTCCACCGTGGCCGTGTCGAACTCGGCCAGCAGCTCCTCCCGCGAGCGGTCGAGCTCGACGTAGGCCTCGAGCACCGGGTCGAGGAGGTCGTAGGGTGGCAGGGACTGGTCGTCCCGCTGCTCCGCGCGAAGCTCTGCGCTGGGTGGCCTCTCGATCGTCGACACGGGGATCAGCTCTCGCCCCGCCCGTTCGTTGAGGTGGCGCGAGAGCCGGAAGACGTCCGTCTTGAAGACGTCCTTCAGGAGCGCGAAGCCACCGACCATGTCGCCGTACAGGGTTGCGTACCCAACTGCCAGCTCCGACTTGTTCCCGGTCGAGACCACGAGCCAGCCGAACTTGTTCGAAAGAGCCATCAGGAGCGTGCCGCGTGCGCGGGCCTGGAGGTTCTCCTCGGTCAGGTCAGGCTCCCGACCTGCGAACGACGGAGCGAGCGCCTCGGAGAACGAGCCGACGACTCCCTCGATCGGGATCTCACGGAAGTCGACGCCGAGGTTGACGCTCAGCTCGCGGGCATCGTCGCGCGTCCCTGCCGACGAGTACCGCGACGGCATCGACACGGTGTGGACACGATCTGCGCCGAGCGCGTCGGTACAGAGCGCTGCGGTGAGGGCCGAATCGATGCCGCCGGAGACGGCGATCACGACCTCGTGGAAGCCGCTCTTGTCCACGTAGTCGCGCACGCCGAGGCCGAGTGCCAGCCGCATCTGCTCGAGCTCGGTGGCGAAGGGGACAACCGTCGGCCTCGGGGCCGAACCACTGTCACGGTGATCCAGGGTGGCGATCCCCGACAGATCGATCTCCGCCGGCCGAGGCGCCGTCTCGCGGGAACGCTCGAGCTCGCGGCGGCGCACGTCGCGCAGCCTGCGCCCGATCGCCTCGGTCGGATCGAGGTCGACGACGAGCAGCGCCTCCTCGAAGCCCGGTGCGCGTGCGATCACCTCGCCTTCGTCGTCGAGAACGACGGAGTGCCCGTCGAAGACGAGCTCGTCCTGTCCACCGACGAGGTTGCAGAAGGCGAGGTACGAGGCGTTGTCGCGAGCACGGGTGACCAGCATCTCCTCCCGGTCCTCGGCCTTGCCCACGTGGAAGGGCGACGCCGAGAGATTGACGATCAGCTGGGCGCCGGCAACAGCGAGGTCGGTCGCTGGCGGGCCAGGTTGCCAGATGTCCTCGCAGATCGTCGGGCCCATGAGCACCTCACCGAACCGAAGCAGTGTCAGATCCCGGCCCGCGGCGAAGTAACGGTGCTCGTCGAAGACGCCGTAGTTCGGCAGGAACTGCTTGCGGTAGATCCCACGCAGCGCGCCGCCGGCGAGGATCACGCACGCATTCGCGAGGTCGCGCTCGAAAACAGGGCAACCGACCAGGGCGGTGATGCCCTCGGTTGCCGCCGCGATCTCGTCGAGCGAGGCGCGTGCGGCCTTGACGAAACCGGGCCGGAGCAGCAGGTCCTCCGGCGGGTAACCCGTGACGACGAGCTCGGGGAAGAGAACGAGGTCGGCGCCGACGGAGTGGGCTTCGCGGATCGCATCGACGATGAGCGAGCGGTTACCCACGAGATCCCCGACGACGGCGTCGAGCTGGGCGAGTGCGAGCCTCACCGAGAAGGCCCGCGCGGTCGACCGCCTTGTTTTCGCCTGAGAGGCATAAACTCCACTCTACCGCCATGGTCGCATCTCTCTCCATCGCCCGTAGGTTCCGCGGGCCCAGGACGTCGGCGAACGGAGGCTACGCCGCGGGCCTGCTGGCACAGGCCGTCGGCGCCCCTGGGGTCGAGGTGACGCTGCGACTGCCTCCACCGCTCGAGCGCGAGCTCGCGGTGACACGGGACGGCGAGCGGGTCCTGCTGCTCGACGGTGACGCGCTCGTCGCCGAGGCTCGTCCTGGAGCTCCGGCCGTCGGGGCGCCTGCCCCGCCCTCGTTCGACGAGGCGGTCGAGGCGGGGCGGGCGGTCGGCGGCTGGGGGGCTCCCGAGTTCGACGAGTGCTTCGTGTGCGGGCGCCGTGCAGAGGGCGACGGGCTCGAGATCCACGCAGGGGACGTGCCGGGGCGGGACGGCCTGGTCGCGACGACGTGGATCGCCCGGGAGGTTCGTCCCGAGATCGTGTGGGCGGCGATCGATTGCCCGGGTGCCTACGCGCTGCGCGGCGACGTCCGCGGCGAGCCGCTGCTGGCCCGGATCACCGCGCGCGTCGACCGGCTGCCGGTCGAGGGTGAGCGGTGCGTGGTCGTCGGCTGGCCACTCGATGCGGACGGGCGCAAGCGTCATGCTGCGACGGCGCTCTTCGGTGAGGCCGGCGACGTGCTCGCGGTGTCGCGTCAGCTCTGGATCGAGCCGAGGGTTTCGTAGGGGCGAGGCGGAGCCTCGTCCGACTCGCGGCGATCCCCGTCTCGCCCTACGGCCGAAGCGGGGATGCCGGTCGCTCCACCGTCGTCCTCGGCGTCAGCGCGACCAGCAGTCCGCCGTCCTCGTCGTAGGCGGGAAACAGGTCGACCGTCACGGGCTTCCGGATCGCGGCCCGGGTCGTCAGCTCGAGCTCGAGCCCGAGCTGGCGCACGCCCCACTCTCGGACGACGCCGATCGGATCCTGATCGGACAGGGACAGGACGCTGCCGACGTCCTGCCCCATCAGGTCTTCCTCCTGAAAGCCGGTGAGCTCGAACACTCCACGTCCGGAGGCGAGCACGCGCGGCGTCCCGATCGCAGACGACGAAGCCGGTCGACGGGGCGGGGTAGTAGTCCTCGAGCAGCTGAAAGATGAAGCCGAAGCCGCAGCGCCGGCACTGGAGGGCATCCGAGCCGGAAAAACCCTCGAAGCCGTCGATGTCGACCGAACGGTTCTTGCAATTGGGGCAGATGTAGACCGGCACCGTCCTATCGTAGGTATCCCTTCGCGAAGCGCGAGGTGACAAGGCACACTCTCGGCATGGCTGCGCCACCCATCCTCTGGCGCCCGTCGGCCGCCGCGATCGAGCGCGCCTCGATCACCGCCTACGCCTCGTGGCTCGAGCAGACGAGGGGTCTTCGGTTTTCCGGCTATGCCGAGCTCTGGGAGTGGTCGACGACCGACGTCGAGGCATTCTGGGCCTCGATCTGGGAGTGGTTCGGGGTTTCGGCTTCGGTCCCGTACGAGCGGGTGCTGGGCTCGCGGGCGATGCCGGGCGCGGAGTGGTTCCCGGAGGCACGGCTCAATTTCGCCGAGCACGTGTTGCGCTCGCCGCGACCGGACGAGGTGGCGATTCGCCACGCGTCGGAGCTGCGCCCGCTTGCAGCGCTGACACGTGGAGAGCTCGTGGCCGAGGTGGCGCGGCTCGCCGGTGGGTTGCGTTCGCTCGGAGTCGGCCCGGGTGATCGCGTGGCGGCGTATCTGCCGAACATCCCGGAGGCCGTGGCGGCGTTTCTCGCGTGTACGTCGCTCGGCGCCGTCTGGTCGAGCTGCTCGCCCGATTTCGGTGCGCGCAGCGTGATCGACCGGTTCGCCCAGATCGAGCCGAAGGTGCTGCTCGCGGTCGACGGCTACCGGTACGGGGGGAACGACTTCGATCGCACGTCGGTGGTCGCCGAGCTTCTTGCGGAGCTGCCGTCGGTGGAGCACACCGTCGTGCTCGGCTACCTCGATCCCGAGCCCCCGCTGGGCGAGATCCGGGGCGCGCTCTCGTGGGACGAGCTGCGGGAGCGCGGCGAGGGCTCGGCGCTCGCGTTCGAGCAGGTGCCGTTCGCTCATCCACTCTGGGTGCTCTACAGCTCCGGGACGACCGGCCTGCCGAAGGCGATCGTCCACGGTCACGGCGGGATCCTGCTCGAGTCGCTTGAAGACGATGAACCTCCAGCTCGACCTCCAGGCCGACGACCGCCTGTTCTGGTTCACGACGACAGGCTGGATGATGTGGAACTTCGTCGTCAGCGGGCTGCTCACGGACGCGTCGATCGTGCTCTACGACGGCAATCCGGGTACGCCCGATCTCGGCGCGTTGTGGGATCTGGCCGAAGCGGCCGGCATCACGTGCTTCGGAACCAGCGCGGCCTACATCGGCGCGTGCCAGAAGGCCGGCTTGAGCGCCGCGCGAGGGTCGTGACCTTTCCGCGCTGAAGTCCGTCGGCTCGACGGGATCGCCCCTGTCGCCGGACGGGTTCGCATGGGTGTACGAGGCGCTCGGCGAGGACATCTGGCTGTTCTCGACGTCGGGCGGAACGGATGTCGGGACGGCGTTCGTCGGTGGCGTCCCGACGCTGCCGGTGTACCAGGGTGAGCTGCAGGCTCGCTCGCTCGGCGCCCGGATCGAGGCCTGGAGCCCTGAAGGTCTCCCACTCGTCGGCGAGGTGGGCGAGCTGGTGCTGACCGAGCCGATGCCGTCGATGCCGATCTTCTTCTGGGGGGACGCGGACGGCAGCCGCTACAGGGAGAGCTACTTCGAGATGTTTCCCGGTGTGTGGCGACACGGCGACTGGATCGAGATCACCGATCGCGGCACGGCGATCATCTCCGGCCGCTCCGATGCGACGATCAACCGCGGCGGCATCAGGATGGGCACGAGTGAGGTCTACCGGGCCGTCCTCACGGTCGACGAGGTTCTGGACGCGCTCGTGCTCGACCTTCCCCTGCCCGGGACAGACGGGTACATGCCCCTGTTCGTGGTTCTGCGGGATGGTGCGCTCCTCGACGACGAGCTCGTCGGCCGGATTCGCGCGCGAATCCGCGAGGACTGCTCACCGCGGCATGTTCCCGACAGTGTCGAGCAGATCGCGGAGGTGCCGCGAACCCTCTCCGGGAAGGCGCTCGAGCTGCCCGTGAAGCGCATTCTCCTCGGCGCACCGGCGGAGACGACCGTCAGCCGCGACGCCCTCGCGAACCCCACAGCGCTGGACCACTTTCAGGAGCTCGCGCAGCAGCCCCCGTACCGCGTTACCGACCGAAGTTAGTATTTGCTAACATAGTCTCCACTGACACGCTGTTGGACAACGCGAGGTGGGTGCACGCATGAGGGCTCGAGTCTTTGCAGAGGAAAACCGGAAGTGGTGGACGCTCGCGTCCGTCACGTTCGCCCTCTTCATGATCATGCTCGACAACACGGTCGTGAACGTGGCGCTGCCCGCGATTCAGCGGGATCTGGACATCGACGTCGCACAGCTCGAATGGATCGTGACGGGGTACGCGCTCAGCTTCGCGGTCCTCATGCTCACGGGCGGGAAGATCGCGGACATGTACGGGCGCCGGCTCGTCTTCCTGATCGGCCTTACGCTTTTCTCCCTCGCCTCGCTTCTCTGTGGTCTGGCCGGCAGCGCCGAGCTCTTGATCGCCGCCCGCGTGCTGCAAGGAGTCGGGGCGGCGTGCATGATGCCCGCCACTCTGTCGATCATCACGGCGACGTTCCCGCCGAAGGAGCGCGGAACGGCGCTCGGGATCTGGGCCGGAGTGTCGGCGATGGCGCTCGCGATCGGCCCACTCGTCGGCGGGCTCATCACAGAGCACATCGGGTGGAACTGGATCTTCTACATCAACGTCCCGGTCGGCCTCGTCGGCATCGTTGCCGGCCGGTTGATCATCCCCGAGTCGAAGGACACGTCGCATGAGCAGCGACTCGACGTTCCCGGCCTGCTCAGCTCCGGGATCGCGCTCTTTGCCCTGGTCTACGCCCTGACCGAGGCGAACAGCCGCGGCTGGACGTCGCCCTTGATCCTCGGCCTCTTCGTCCTCGCGGCGGTGGCGGGGACGGTGTTCGTTCTGCTCGAGCTGCACCAGCGCCTGCCCATGTTCGACGTCAATCTCTTCCGCAATCCGACCTTTGCCGGGGCTAACACCGTTGCCCTGCTCGTCTCCCTCGCGATGTTCGGCGTCTTCTTCTTCATCTCGCTCTTCATGCAGAACGTGCTCGGCTACAGCGCGGTTCGCGCCGGGGCCGCGTTCCTGCCGATGACGCTTCTGATCATCGTCGTCGCGCCGATCGCGGGACGGTCGTCGGACAAGCTGGGCTCACGGTGGCTGATGACCGCAGGCATGACGCTCGTCGGCTGTGCCCTGCTCGTCTTCGCGCAACTCGAGCCCGACTCGTCCTACTTCGAGTTGCTGCCCGGGATGTTGCTCGGTGGTGTCGGGATGGCGGTGACGATGACGCCGATGACCGCCGCGGCCTTGAGCTCGGTGCCGGTCGACAAGGCGGGTGTCGGCTCAGGGATGCTGAACACCTTCAGACAGGTCGGCGGCGCGCTCGGCATCGCAGTGATGGGCGCGATCCTCGCGAGCGCCTCGAACGCTGCTCTCGCCGACGGCGCGACGCGCGTCGAGGCCTTCGTCAGCGGACTGCACCATTCGCTGTACGTCGCAGCTGCGATCGCCTTCGGCGGCGCCGTCGTCGCCTGCGTGACCGTTCGCAGCCATGCGCGTTCCCCGCGCCCGGTCGAGCGCGCCGCGGAGGTGCCGGCAGTTCCGCCGGAGCGGTGCATGAGCCAGCACTCCCAGGTGAGGCTTCCGGCCGCCGAGCGACGGTCGGCGATCGTCTCCGCAGCACTCGAGGTGTTCGGCTCGGGCAGCTACACCGGCTCGACGACCGCCGAGATCGCCCGCGCCGCCGGTGTTTCGGAGCCGATCATCTATCGCCACTTCCCGTCCAAGCGTGACCTCTGGTTTGCGTGTCTCGACGAGGCGTGGCGCGAGCTCCGGTCGGCGATCACGTCGTCAGCCGGGGCGTTCGCGTCGCCGGCCGACGCAGGCATGAAGAAGCGCTCACCCTGGTCGGATCCGCTGCTGCCGAATCTCTGGGTTCAGGGCGTCACCGAGGCGGCCGACGACGACGAGATCCAGCAGCATCTTCGGACTCACATCCGCGAGGTGCACGAATTCGTCGCCGGCCTGATGCGAAGTGGGCAGTCCATCGGAGCGATACCTGCCGACCGCGATCCCGACGCCGAGGCGTGGATCTTCCTTGCCGGCGGGCTGCTGCGGTCGTTCGCAGATCGGCTGGGCGGGATCCTCGGGCCGTCCGCGTTCCAGGCGATCGGGCGCGAGCGACGCCGCTGGCTCACCGGCACGTAGGGGCGAGGCGTGCCTCGCCCGCGTGTGGCGGAAGGTCCTCGACAGATCGGCCCGTTACAGCGAGCACCACTCTAGAACGGGATACGCAGGAGCCAGAACACGGCCATCCCGACGGCAATCGCGACCCAGAGCTGTCGCGTCCGCCAGGCGGCGGCGCCCGCTACCACGGCCGCCGCAACCCGGATCCCCCACTCGTTGCGGCCGCCCTCGAGGTACGGCGTCACGAGCGCAGCGAAGACGGCGATCGGGACGAAGTGGAGGAATCGGACCCAGAAGTCCGGGAGGTCGGTCCGAAGCGCCAGGCCCGCGTAGCGCGAGCCGAATGTGACCGCGACCATCCCGGCAACAGTGAGCCAGAAGCTCATGTCCCCTCCCGTGCCGAGGCACCGGCAGAGCCGCCATGCCGTGGCGGATCGCCTCCGGCGAGCCAACGGCTACGGCTCACGCGACCTCGCGCGCTGCGTCGTCGGGGTGGATGGTGCGGTCGGCGGGCGTGTTTCGCGTCAGGAAGGCACCTAGAAGGCTGCCCGCGATGCCGGTGAACAGGATCGGAAGGCCACCGGGAACCACCCGGGCGAGCCCGAACGCAAGGGCCCCCGAGGCGACGGCGACGGCGAGCTCCGCCCGTGTGTGGAGCAGCGGGACGAGCAGGGCGAGGAACGCGAGCGGGAAGATGAGGTCGACGCCGAGCTTGTCGGGATCGGGGATCGCGGCTCCGAGCAGGAACCCCCCGAGCGTGGCCAGGTTCCAGACCAGAAAGAGGCTCAGCTCGGCCCCGAACAGAAAGCGGAACGACCGCTCCTTCGCCACGGCGACGATGCCGAAGACCTCGTCGGTGAGGAAGTAGGCAGCCACCGGCCGTTGCAGGGGGGTCAGTGGGATGGTGCGGCCGAGCGACACTCCGTACAGCGCGTGCCGGACGTTCAGGAGCAACGTCGTGAGGACGATCTCGAGCCCTGCCGCGCCGGCGGCGAAGAGCCCGACCGCACTGAACTGGGCGCTGCCCGCGAAGACGAGGAGCGAGAGCGCCTGGGTCTCGACGAGCGAGAGCCCCGCGCTCCTGGCCGTGACGGCGTACGCAAGCCCGAACGGGACGACGCCGAGCCAGAGTGGTGCGAGGGCCCAGAAGCCGCGTCGAAACGCCCCGTCGTCGTGTCCGCCGGCCATCCAGCGATCCTACGCACGGTGGCTGTCCCGCCTGGCGGCGAGACAGCCACCGGTAGATGTGGCGTCGCCTGTGTGGTGCATTCTCGGCGTGCCCTCGGCTTGGGTTCGCGGTTCTCGAGCCAAGGGCAATCCCGGCCGCGCCCGAGTCGTCGAACGCCCCAGCTAACGGGTGTGGGTTCCGCCCAACGGGCGGAACCCACACCCTTCAAGCGAAACGCCCCCGGCTGCGGCTCCCGGGGGCGTTTCAGGTGGGGCTCCCTGGCGGGAGTGACAGCTGAAGCTCATGACTCTGCGGCCCAGGCACGAGACTCCTTCTTGCTGCCACCGTTCCGTTCGGTGCGCCCCGCGCACCGGTCAGCCTGGCGTCTGGCTGCGGTGCGTGGTAGTCAGGACTTTAGGGGGGATGGCCAGAAAAGTCAAGTACCTCGGTCAAGTGATTTCCGCTAGAGTCTACTTCACTCGCTGATCCCGCCTTCGGGAGCCGCATCTCACCCTTCGGGGGGAGGCAACGGAAAGGTGAAACGCCTTGACTGACGGAGAGATGGACGCCGCCGCAGACCGCTCTTCGGATGACGGGGACCTCGCCACGGCGACGCCGGTCGCGACGACGCCCGTCGCGCCGACGTCACGGCTGGGGGAGAGGCTGCGTTCGCTGCGACTCGCCGCGGGACTGACCCAGTCCCAGGTCGCGGGCGACCGCTTCTCGAAGGAGTACATCAGTCAGATCGAGCGCGGCAAGACGCGACCCACCGACGAGGCGATCGCGTGGCTTGCGGCGCAGCTCGGCGTCGACGCGTCGTTCCTCGGCAGCGGTGTATCGACCGATCTTCGTGGCCGGGTCGAGGCCCTGCTCGCACGGGCCGAGGCGCTGACCGAGGCGCACCGGTACGCGGAGGCCGTCGAGCTCTTCACCTTGGCCCGGAAGGACATCGGCGCAACCGGGTCGGCCGAGCTCGAGGTTCGCGCCCTTTCGGGTGAGGCCTGGGCGCTTCTGCAGGAGGGCGACGCACACGAGTCGGTCAGTCTGCTCCAGGTGGCCCGCGAGCTGAGCGAAGGACCCCAGTTCTCGGACGTCGACCGTGCGGACATCCTGTTCCGGCTCGGCGTCTGCCGCTACAAGCTCTCGAGCGTGGCGACCGCAGTCTCCCTCTTCGACGAGGCGTTCGCGCTTGCCGAATCATCAGGGCTTCCGTGCGACCTGCTGCGAGCCGACATCCTCGGCTGGCGGTCGAGGTGCCGGCGCCGGCAGCGCGACTTCGACGCCGCCCGCGAGGACGTGGAGGCAGCGCTGGAGTTCGCCCAGGCCATGGACGACCGTCGAGTCGTCGCGAATACCTACTTTCAGGCCTCGCTCGTGGCCGAGCGGATGGGTCACTGGGTCGTCTCGCGGAACTACGCGCAGCAGGCGAAGTCGATCTATCAGGAGCTGAACGACGAGCGCAACGTCGGTCGGTTGATGCTGAACCTCGGTGGGTTGCACCTGTTGCTCGGGAAGCCCCAGCAGGCGATCGACCACCTCAAGGCGTCGTTCTCGCTCGCCGTCGAGGCCGAGTCCAAGCCGGACGCCGCTCAGGCGCTCGGCAGCCTCGCGACCGTGCATCTCCACCTCGCCGACTACGACGCAGCCGATGAGAGCGCGCGGAAGGCACTCGCGCTGCTCGAGGGACGCGACGACTTCCCGGACGAGGTCGGCCAGTCGCATCTCGTGCTCGGGCGTGCGCTCCTCGAGCGTGGTCGGCTCGACGAGGCCGAGGAAAGCTTCAAGACTGCGGAAGCCGTGTTCGAGCAGATGGCCTCCGTGGGGCACAGGGCAGGGGCGTGGGTCGCGCTAGGGGACCTTGCGAGTCGTCGTGGAGACGATCGCGAGGCGGCGCGCTTGTATCGGAACGCCGCCGAGGCGCTCCAGGACATCCGCTTCTGAGGAAGGAGGCAAGGCAATGCGTTCACCCCGACTACTCCTGCTGCTGGCGAACCTCGCACTGTTCGCTGCGTGGCTCGGGAAATGGCGTCCGACCGGCGGTCACACCTGGTCCGACGGCCACTGATCACACGACCGGGACCCCGCAGGACTGCAGCTAAGCTCGGTTGGTGATCCGCCCGGCTGCGGCCCTCATCGCGATCGGTTGCGCACTTGCCTTCGCCGGCTGCGGGTCGAGCAGCGACGGCGAGCCTTCCTCGACATCCTCAGCGCCTTCAGCAACCCTGGAGGCGCTGTGGCGTGGAGCGGACGAGGGGGTCGCGATGATCCCGGGCACCTCCGACTATCAGGCAGGCGTCCCGAACCGCGTCTCGTTTCTGGTCGTCGACAAGCAGTCTCAGCTGATCGAGCGGCCGACCGCCCACGTCTGGATCGCCCGTGGCCTGAAGCAGAAGCCCTTCGCCGAGACGACGGCCACGCTCGAGCCGGTCGGCGTCCCCGGCGGCGCCAAGGCGGACGCCCAGAACATCTACGTCACCACGATCGACACCACCGCGCCGGGGAAGTACTGGATCCTTGCGAAGCCCGTCGGTGGGAAGAGCATCGGCGCGCTCGGCAACGTCGTCGTGCGCAAGCGAGCTTCCGCCCCGACGGTCGGGGAGAAGGCGATTCCGTCGGAGAATCCGACCCTGAAGCCGGGCGTCGATCCGCAGACCGTGACGACCGCCGAGCCTCCCGACCGCATCCTGCTGCAGACGACCGTGGCAGCGGCGATGGCGGCGAAGCGACCGTTCGTCGTCTCGTTCGCGACGCCCCTCTACTGTCAGACGAAGACCTGCGGGCCTGTCGTCCAGGTCGTCCAGTCGGTGGCGAAGGACTGGCAGGGGAAGGGCGTCGACTTCATCCATATCGAGATCTACAAGGACAACGACCCCGCGAAGGGGACGAATCGATGGGTGACCGAGTGGAATCTGCCGACCGAGCCGTTCACCTTCGTCGTCGACCGGACGGGCGTGATCAGGACGAGGCTCGAGGGAGCGTTCGGGGCCCGAGAGCTCGACGCTGCAGTGCAGAAGGTCGCCGGGTCCTAGTACGCCTCTGGGCAGTACGCTTGCCGGGTGAGCCGTGTCCTTCAATCGCTGCCCGTCGGCGAACGCATCGGCATCGCCTTTTCGGGCGGGTTGGACACCTCCGTTGCCGTCGCCTGGATCCGGGAGAAGGGCGGGATCCCGTACGCCTTCACGGCCGATCTCGGCCAGGTCGACGAGGACGACGTCGCGAACGTTCGCGAGCGCGCGTTCGACTACGGCGCGGAGGCGGCCGAGCTCGTCGACTGTCGCGAACACCTCGTCCACGAGGGGCTCGTCGCGCTTCAGTGCGGCGCCTTCCACGTCTCGAGCGCCGGCAAGACCTACTTCAACACGACTCCGCTCGGCCGTGCGGTCACGGGCACGATGCTCGTCCAGGCGATGCACGAGCACGGCGTCGACATCTGGGGCGACGGCTCGACGTACAAGGGAAACGACATCGAGCGGTTCTTCCGCTACGGCCTGCTCACCAATCCTGACCTTCGAATCTACAAGCCGTGGCTGGACGCGCAGTTCGTGGCCGAGCTCGGTGGGCGGAAGGAGATGAGCGAATGGCTTCTCGAGCGAGATCTCCCGTACCGCGCCTCGGTCGAGAAGGCCTACTCGACCGACGCCAATATCTGGGGCGCGACCCACGAGGCGAAGGAGCTCGAGCTGCTCGACCGCTCCATGGTCATCGTCGAGCCGATCATGGGGGTCGCGCACTGGGATCAGTCGATCGCGATCGAGCCGGAGGTCGTCCGCGTCGCATTCGACCAGGGCTGGCCGATCGCGCTGAACGGTGAGAGCTTCACGTCCCGCGTCGACCTCGTTGCCGCTGCAAACGCGATCGGTGGCCGGCACGGGCTCGGCATGTCGGATCAGATCGAAAATCGGATCATCGAGGCCAAGTCACGCGGGATCTACGAGGCACCGGGCATGGCGTTGCTGTTCGTCGCGTACGAGAGGCTCGTGAATGCGATCCACAACGAGGCGACGATCGACAACTACCGGACGATGGGCCGGAGGCTCGGACGGCTTCTCTACGAGGGGCGTTGGTTCGACCCTCAGTCCCTGATGCTCCGCCAGAGCCTGCAGAGCTGGATCGGGCTCGCGGTCAGCGGTGAAGTGACGATCGAGCTGCGTCGAGGGGACGACTACACGGTGCTCGACACGACGAGCCCGAACGCGACCTATCACCCCGACCGCCTCTCGATGGAGAACGTCGAGAGCTCCTTCGGCCCGACCGACCGGATCGGCCAACTCACGATGCGCCTGCACGATCTCGAGGACTCCCGCGACAAGCTCGGGCTCTATAGCCGTCTCGGCCTCACCGCGGCAGACGGGCCGCTGGAGTTGCTCGGGGGCGACGAGCTCGGATAACGGCGCGAACGCGCGGGCGAGGCACGCCTCGCCCCTACACCACGCCCCTTACACCTCGCCGCCCGCTCGCTCGAGCACCATTACCGGGACTCGCGCAGAGGGCGAGAGACGGAGCAGTGCCCGGACGATCTCGGCGCAGTCTTCCGGCGCGATCATCTCCTCGCCGGGAATGCCGGTCCAGGCCGCCATCGGCGTGTCGACGAAGCCGGGGCAGAGTGCCGTCGCGCGGACACCGGCATCCGCTTCCTCCCGGGCGAGCGTTCGGGTGAGCGCGATCAGCGCCGCCTTTGCCGCGCCGTAGACGCCGAGGCCGGGCGTCGGCATCGTGCCGGCGATCGAGGCGAGGTTGACGACATACCCTTGCGTGGCACGAAGGTGGGGGAGAGCGGCCCGCGTGACCAGGAACGCGCCGCGGAGATTGACGTTCTGCTGCAGGTCCCAGGCCTTCGTGCTCGTATCCCCGAGCGTGCCTGCGATTCCGACTCCTGCCGAGTTGACGAGGACGTCCAGGCCGCCATGGAATCCGACGTGCTCGTCGACCAGCCGATCGCAATCCGCTTCGATCGATACGTCCGCCTGGACCGTCTCTGCGCCGAGGCTCCGTCCGGCGTCCTCGAGCCGCTCCAGCTTCCGGGCAGCGAGAGTCAGCCCGTACCCCTCCTCGCGCAGCATGGTGGCGATCGCGAGGCCGATTCCCGACGAACCACCGGTGACGAGGGCGCTGGGCACGACTGGATCGTCGCACAATGCGGCGTCCCAGAACGTTTGACCGGGAACCGTACGTTCTGGGACGCCGCACTGATGCTTGCTGGATGGGGTTGAGCTGCCGATAGCAGCTCAACCCCGATGATCCTGAAGAGGCGCGTCAGCGCGCCGTGGTTCCAGGTCGAACGTTGCTAGATACGCACAGACGTAACGAAGGCCGCCCGGGGAGGCGGCCTTCGCGTGCATCGGGGAGGAGAGGGGGAAGGGGGAATGTCCCTCTCCGCAGCCGTTCTTCCCGCTCGCTCGCGGGACTCCTTCCGACCCGCGTACACTCGTTCTCGTGGCGGAAGCACCCACTCTGACGTCGCTTGCGAAGGCTGGCGGATGCGCGGCCAAGTACCCCGCGGCTCGACTCGAGACGCTTCTCGCGGGGCTCGTTCCGGCCGAATCGAGCGATCTGCTCGTCGGGCTCGATCCCGCCGACGACGCCGCCGTCTACCGCCTCGACGACGACCGAGCGATCGTCTTCACGGTCGACTTCTTCCCTCCGGTGGTCGACGACCCGCGCGCGTTCGGCGTCATCGCCGCGACGAACGCGCTCAACGACGTCTTCGCCATGGGCGGTGTGCCACTGCTCGCTCTGTCGGTGACGGCCTTCCCGGAGACGCTCCCGACCGAAACGCTCGGCGAGATCCTGGCCGGGGCGGACGAGGCAGTCCGCGCGGCCGGTGCGATCCTCGCGGGTGGGCACACGATTCGCGACGACGAGCCGAAGTACGGGCTCGCGGTCGTCGGCACCGTCCACCCGGACGGCATCTGGCCGAAGAGCGGTGCCAGGCCCGGCGATGCCCTCTTCCTCACGAAGGCGCTCGGCACCGGGCTCGTGCTCCAGGCGCAGCGCGACGGCAATGCTCCTCCGGGGTCGCTCGCCGCGGCCGTCAGCGCGATGTCCACGTCGAACCGCGGCGCCGCAGAGGCGCTGCGCCCGTTCTCGCCCAACGCCGTCACGGACGTCACGGGTTTCGGCCTGCTCGGGCACGCATACGAGATGGCGTCCCGGAGCGGAGTGCGTCTCGAGCTCGAGGCAGCGGCGCTCCCGGCACTGCCGGCGGCGTTGGAGCTTGCCGAGGCCGGCGTCCGCACGGGAGGCGATCGTCGTAACCGCGACTACGCGGGGCCGCACGTCGAAAGCGGCGCGGCCGATCCCGACGAGGCGCTCGCCTACGATCCGCAGACCGCCGGCGGCCTGCTCATCTCGCTTCCTGCTGACAAGGCTGCCGTGCTTGCCGCGACCTTTGCGGATCGGGGTCTCCCGCTCTTTCGCGTCGGAAGGGTGCTGGCAGGCACCGGGGTCTCGCTGCGATGAGCAGCATCGAGTCCGGCAGCGCCCCGCGCGTCGAAAACGTCGCCGCGACGCGACGCGAGGTGTCACCGTTGCGCTTCGTCAAGCTCGCGACGGCGTCGATGATCACTTTGTGGTTCGTGGTCGGAAGCGGCGCCGTCGTGCGCCTGACCGCATCGGGGCTCGGGTGCGACAACTGGCCGCGGTGCGGCGACACGCCCTTCCCCGAGAAGGGAGGCCACGCGGCGATCGAGTTCGGCAATCGGATGATCGCGCTCGTCGGGATCATCCTGGCGGTGATCACGTGGATCGCGGCGCGGCGGGTGCGTACGCTGCCGCAGTGGGCGCGCACCGTCGCGTTGCTGACTGCACTCGGGACGATCGCCCAGATCCCGCTCGGCGGGGTCACGGTCCTGCTCGATCTGCACCCCGTCGCAGTCATGTCGCACTTCCTGCTCGCCCTGATCGTGCTCGCCGGTTCGGTCGTCCTCGCGCTCGAGGGCTGGAGCGTCCTCCGGGGCCTCGCACCACCGGTCGGGCCTCATTGGCTCCGTGTGGTCGGGCTGATCGGCGTCGCGGCGTGCGCCGTGCTCGTCGTGACAGGAACCGTCGCAACAGCGTCGGGGCCTCATTCCGGGTGGCGAGGACATCCGGCGCCTGGGCCTCGGGATCACGGACACGGTGTACGTGCACGTGCGTGCGACAGCCGTCTACGGGATCGGGTTCCTCGTCGTCGCGGCCTTCCTCTGGAGGCTGCGGCGCGAGGTGCCCGGCATCGCCCGCGCCGGAGCCGTCCTGCTCTGTGTGCTGCTCGCGCAGATGGCGGTGGGTGAGATCCAGTACCGCAACGCGCTGCCCTGGTGGCTCGTCGTCGTGCATGTCTCGCTCGCGGCGACGATCTGGACGATGACCGTCGGGATCGCCTACAGCCTCTATCGCCCACCCGCGCCCCTCGTGTCGGAGGGCTGCTCGCGGCTAAGCTCCCGAGATGGAGAACGAGCTCCGGATCGACGAACTGCCGACGCTGCGGCGCCCGGTCCTGATCGCAGCGTTCCGAGGCTGGAATGACGGCGGGCAGGCGGCGACGCTCGCCGGCACGACGCTGTCGCGCGTCTGGGGTGCGCGCCGGTTCGCCGAGATCGATCCGGAGGGCTTCGTCGATTTCCAGGCCACGCGGCCGACCGTGTCACTCGACGAAGGGTTGACGCGGAGGATCGAGTGGCCCGAGACCGTGTTCCACGCCGCGGCGATCCCCGGCGCCGACCGCGATGCGGTGATCCTGCTCGGCGTCGAGCCGAACTACCGTTGGCGCGCGTTCAACGAGCTCGTGATCGGGCTCGCCCGCGATGTCGGCGTCGAGCTCGTCGTCACGCTCGGTGCGCTCCTCGCAGACGTCCCGCATACACGGGCTGCGCCCGTGACCGGTGCCGCGAGCGACCTCTCCCTCGTCGAGGAGCTCGGCCTCCAGGCCTCGCGCTACGAAGGGCCGACGGGCATCGTCGGCGTCTTGCAGGACGGCTGTCGGGCAGCCGGGATTCCGTCGGTCAGCCTTTGGTCGGCCGTACCCCACTACGTCTCACTCGCTCCCAGTCCGCGCGCTGCGCGTGCTCTCTGCGATCGCCTCGGCGAGCTTCTCGGGGTGACGATCGACGTGACGGAGCTTCAGGAGGCCGAGGAGGTCTACGCGGAGCAGATCACCGAGGCCGTCGCCTCCGATCCGGAGACCGCTGCGTACGTCGAGGAGCTCGAGCGTCAGGCGGACACGATCGACAACATGATCGAGGAGTCCGAACTCCCGACGGGCGAATCGCTTGCGGCGGAACTGACGCGCTTCCTGCGCGACCGCGAGACGGACGACCCGCCGCCGGCGCCGTAGCGCCTGCTGCGGGTCGGAGCGGCGTGACCTAGGCGACGTTCTCGGTGAGGACGTCAGTCGCGCTCGTGACGGGCGCTGCCGCGGCGATCGGGGGAGCGATGCTCGCAGAGCCCTCGCCGGGGCTGCCGTCGGGCGATGCCGGCGCGCCGCCCGGCTCCGGCGGTTCCCTCTGCGGGTCCGGTCGCGACCGTCTCGGTTGTCCCGGCCGACCGCCGCTTCTTCCGGCGCCTCCGTGACTTGCGCACGGGGGTCTTCGGAGCCGGCAGGTTCTCGGCGAGAGCTGCGGCGATCTCCTGGATTGCGCCGAGTTCCTCGCGGGCCTGGTCGAGCAGGGAGTTCGCACGCGGGGTGTAGCCGTCGGCCGACGCGAGGAGGGCGGCGCCGGCAGCGAGGGGCAGCGCCCGTGCTGCCTGGACGAGCTTCGCCACGTTCTCTTCGTGGCGGTGGCCGCGCGAATTGGCGACCGCGCCGAGCAGGCGCTTCGCCTCGGGGAACTCCGCGCTGGCCCGCCGGTCCTGCACCTTCCTCGTCGCCCGCGCGAGCTTCCACGTCCACCGCGAGAGAATCTGATCCGGAGCGGTCGCCTTGCCTTCGCTGATCGCTCGCAGCAGGATGCGGACCCCGGCGGTGCGATCCTTCTCCCAGGGGAGCGCCTGGCTGACGAGCGTGACGAGGTCGTCGAAGTCCGCGCGCTCGACCGGGGTCGCGACTCTGTCCGCGAGCGCTGTCATCCGCAGCCTGCGGTTCGGGTTCTCCGCGGCACAGACCGCGAGGAACGTCTCGAGCGCACCCTTGCCGGCGCGCCCTTCCGTGAACTTGCGGGCGAATTCGGCGCGTTGGTCGAACCGGATCTGCCTGCCGGCGATCGTGGCCCAGAAGCGCTGCTCGTCGTCGTCGAGGAATTTCGGGTCGACGCGCTGCCACTCCCGCTGGATCACCGCGAGTCGCCGGGCGACGTCGGGTGTGACGGGGACGAGCCACGGTGCCGGCGACAGCTTCCTGCGTGCGCGTCGCTGCTGGCGCCGGCGCGGCGCCGGAGTGACCCGCGCCCCCTCGCGGTAGAAGTCCGCATCGAGCAGCGAGTGGAGCGAGATCACGCGGTCGTTGTGCGTCGATCCCTTGGTGACGAAGTCGACGACGATCCCGGCCTCTTTGCGGGAGTGCATCCGCATGATCCGGCCGATCCGCTGTTGATAGACGCGCCGGGACGCAGTCGGTGCGAGGTGGAAGCAGACGGTCGCGCGAGGAGAGTTCCAGCCCTCGGCGAGGAGCTGAGCATTGATCAGGACGTTGATCTCACCTCGCTCGTATGCGGCGAGCGTCTCGGCGAGCTTCACGGGCGGTGTCTTCCCCGAGACTGCCTCTGCCTTCAGCCCTGCTGCGCGGAACTCCTGCGCGAGGTTGTAGGCATGCTCGACACCCGCGGCGTAGACGATGCCCGGTGTCGTCCCGAACCGCTCTCGGTAGAGGCTGGCGGCGGCCTGGTTCAGGGCGGAGTGGTCGAGCGCCGCGGCCAGCGCGCGCTCCTCGAAGTCGCCGCCGACGATGGGGACCGAGTTGATGGCGGCTGCCGGAGGCACCCTGAGACAGCGGAGCGGGGCGATCAGGCCACGGCGGGCGGCGTCGGCGAGGGGAAGGTCGTCGACCGAGGCCGGGAAGACGTCGGAGACCTGCTTCGCGATCAGGTTCTCGGTTGCGGTCATGCCGATGTAGACGGGCGCACTGAACGAGCGGATCGCCGCGCTCGTCTTCTCGCCGAGTGCGGTGTGCGCCTCGTCGCAGATCACCAGTTGGTAGGCGCTTCTCGAGATCTCGTCCGCGTGTCGCGCGAACCAGGCGTAGGTCTGGATCGTGATCGGATCGTCGCGGAGCGGCTCCTTCCCGGTGTCGATCGCGTCCGTGAACCGGTCTGCGTACCCCTCGGTGGTGAGGTCGCGCTGGAACTGCGAGACGAGCAGGCGACGGTGGGTCAGGATCAGCACTCCGAGGTGCCGGGCAGACTCGACGAATCCGGCGGCAGCGATCGTCTTCCCCGAGGCAGTTGGATGCCGGAAGCGGTAGCGACGCCCTGCTCCGGGGTCGTCCCCCTTGAACGCGGGCTCCTCGAGCTCGACGTCGTCGTCGATCACCCCGGCGTCGAAGTCGTCGTCTTCCTCGTCGAGCTCGGCCGGCTCGCTCTCGACGGCATGCGGGCCGCCGTTTCCGTTCCCGTTGCCGTTCTCGTCGGCGTCGCGCTGGTTCGAGGCAATCAGCTCCGTCAGCATCCCCGCCAGGGCGTCGATCTGGTGCCGCCGGAGATCGGTGCCGGCCGCAGTCGCAGGGGTCGGCGAGGCGAGAACGCGCTCGAGCCCGAGCATCAGGCCGTAGCGCACGCGCCAGCGGCTGGAGGGCGCCCGGTTCCCCGCCTCCATTTCGACCAGCGCGTCATCCAGAGCACCCCGCCGCGCGGTGCCAGGAGCGAGCGCAACCGTGGCATCTTCGCCGGCGTGCAGAAACGGCTCGCCGTACCAGGCCTGAGCGCGGAGCGCGGAGGCGGCCAAGCCCTCTGCCGGCTCCGACGACGGATGTGTCGGGTTGAGGTCGGTCTCGTGCATATGCGCAGCACACGACTGTGGTGCTGCTTTCCTTGAGGATCAGCGCACTCACGCGTTTCCGGCGCGTCGAGCGGTGCTGTATGCCGGACTCTACCGGAACATGTCGGACGGTGGAAGGGGTCCGGGCAGTGCGGCGTCTCGAAACGTCGTATCGGAAACCGTACGTTTCGAGACGCCGCACTCAATGCTTGCTGCGCGCGGCCCCCCTTCGGAGCCGCGCGATCCTGAAGGGGCGCGCTTCGCGCGCCCGGTTTCAGGGCGAACGTTGTGAGATGCCGGCCTATCCGAGCGTGCGGCCCGAGACGCGCGTCGAGATCCCCTCCTGATCGAGATACGGCGTCAGCCCGCCCCGGAAGAACGGAAATCCGGCCCCGAGGATGAGACAGGCGTCGATCTCGGCCGCCGAGCCCACGACACCCTCGTCGAGGATATGGCGCGCCTCGTCGGCGAGCGCTTCGAGAATCGAGCCGTAGATCTCGTCCACGCTGCGTCGGTCGCTGCTCGTGACGACGACGTCCATCTCTCCGTTGGCGAAGTTCTCCAGGGTCGGTGAGAGCGGAAAGCGCTCCGGGAACGCGTCGTGCAGCGTGTGCAGCACGTGGTTCGCGACGCGGGGGCCGACCATCGCCAGCAGCGCCGAGGGCGGCATCGGGATCCCGAGCTTGCAGCGCGGCCTCGTCGGTCTCCTCGATCGTGTTGCCGTGCTCGAGTGCCTGCATGAGCACGCTCGACTGGCGGGTGAGGAGTCGGTTGACGACGAAAGCGGGTGCGTCCGCCACGAGAACGCCGCGCTTGCCGAGCTTCGTCGTCACGTCCCAGGCTGTCGCGAGAGCCACATCGTCGGTCGGCGGTGCCCGGACGATCTCGACGAGAGGGAGCACCGCGACCGGATTGAAGAAATGCATCCCGACGACGCGTTCGGGATGAGCGAGGCCCGTCGCCATCTCGGCGACCGAAAGCGACGACGTGTTCGTGACGAGCAGGCACTCGTCCGAGACGACGGCTTCGAGCGCGCCGAAGACCTGCCGCTTGACCGCGATCTCCTCGAACACCGCTTCGATCACGAGATCACAACCCGCGTACGCCGACGCGTCCGTCGTCCCGGTCACGAGCGAGGCGAGAAAGCGCCCCTTTCCTTCGCCGAGCCTGCCGCGCGCGACCTGCTTCTCGAGATCGGCGCGGATCGCCGTAACGGCCTCTTCGACGCGGGCGGCGTCGAGGTCACTGATCACCAGCGGAACCTCGAGACGCCGCAGGAACAGCGACGCGAGCTGCGTGGCCATCAACCCGGCGCCGACGACACCGGCCTTCTGGACGCGGCGTGGCTTCGCGTCGGGGATCCCGACGCCCTTCTTCACGCGCCGCTCGATGAGGTCGAAGGCGTAGACGCCCGCCTGCGCCTGAGGGCCGGGGAGGAGGTCGGCAAGCGCCGTCTCCTCGGCCGCGTAGCCCTCCTCGATCGTCCACCCGGCAGCCCCGGCGATCAGCTCGAGAGCGCGGTACGGGGCGAGCGCGACTCCATGGACGACGTCGTCGACGGCGTGGCGAGCCCGCGCGCAGACTTCGGGGGCGTCGGCCAGGTCGGCGTCCGCCCGCGGCCGTCGGTCTTCCTCGATCGCGCGGACGAGCCACTCGATCGAGTCGTCGAGGAACTCGACGTCATCGACAACGGCATCGGCGAGCCCGATCTCGACGGCCTGCGCAGCCGCGATGAGCCTGTTCTGCTTGAGGGAGTTCGCGACGATCAGCTCGACTGCGCCCGCGGCGCCGATCAGCCGAGGCGCGAGCTGAGTCCCGCCCCAGCCGGGGATGATCCCGAGGAAGACCTCGGGGAAGCCGATGTGGCGCACGGAGCCTGCGACGGTGCGAAAGTCGCAATGAAGCGCGATCTCGAGACCGCCGCCCACGGCGGCCCCGTTGATCGCCGCGATCGTCGGAAACGGGAGCGATCGGATCGCGCCGAATGCCTCGTGCCCCGCGCGCCCGGCCGCTCCTGCCAACTCGGGGGCCGTCAGCTTCGGAAACTCCGTCAGATCTGCGCCGGCCGCGAAGACGAACGGCTTGCCGGTGAGGACGAGGCCGACGTAGCCTCCCTCATCGAGGCGCGGCAGGAGCTCGGTGAGCGAGGCGAGGGCGGCGCGGCCGAAGACGTTCGGTTTCTTCCAGTCCTCTCCGTTGTCCATCGTCACAAGGGCGACGGTGCCGATGCGGGTCGCGGTCTCCTGCAGGAAGAATTGCGTCGGCCGGTCAGCCATCGCCTTCGCCTCCCGCGGGCCGGGCACGCCCGGCGCGACCGCGCCTACCCATACCGGGTGTTCTCCCACAGGAGTGCCGCGCCCATGCCGAGGCCGATGCAGAGTGCCGTGAGGCCGTACCGCACATCGGGCCGGCGCTCGAGCTCGAAGGCCAGCTGGGCCATCAGCCGCACCCCCGTGGCAGCGAGCGGGTGCCCGCAGGCGATGGCGCCGCCGGAGGGGTTGAGCCGTGGGTCGTCCGGTGCGACGCCGACGCCCGTCGCACCACGTGAGCACCTGGACCGCGAACGGCTCGTTGAGCTCGAACAATCCGACGTCGTCGATCGTGAGACCGGCCTGCGCGAGGACGCGCTGGGTTGCCGGAACGGGGCCGATGCCCATCAGGTGTGGCTCGACGCCCGTGTAGGCAAATCCGACGAGGCGCATCGACGGCTCGAGACCCAGCTCGGCCGCGACCGACTCAGCGGTGAGCAACGCAGCCGTTGCCCCGTCCGTCAGCCCGGCCGAGTTTCCGGCCGTGACCCGGCCGCCGGCGCGGAACGGCGTCCGCAGGCCCGCGAGGCCCTCGAGGGTCGTGTCGGGCCGCAGAAACTCGTCCCGGGCCGCGACCCGCCAGCCGTCGTCCCCGAAGACGCTCATCGGGACGACGGTGCGGGCCATCACACCGCCGTCGGCGTCCCACGCCCGCCCCGCACGCACCTGGCTCTCGAGCGCGAACGTGTCCGCTGCCTCCCTCGTCAGCTGTGGGAACGCGTCGTGGAGGTTCTCGGCCGTCTGTCCCATCACGGCTGCGCTCTCGTCGATCAGCCGCTCGCTGACGAATCGGGGGTTGAAGTCGACCTCCTCGCCCATTGCGTGATGGCCCATGTGCTCGACGCCGCCGACGACGACGGCGTCAGCGGCGCCCATGGCGATCTCGCCGGCGCCCGCCGTGGTCGCCGTCAATGCACCGGCGCACATGCGATCGATCGCGAAGCCGGGGACGGTGTGGGGGAGCCCCGCGAGCAGAGCGACGTCACGTCCGAGAGTGAGACCCTGGTCTCCGACCTGCGCCGTCGCCGCCAGGATCACGTCGCCGATCCGTTCCGGCTCCACCGCCGGGTTGCGGCGCAGCAGCTCACGCACGACCTTCACCGCCATGTCGTCGGCGCGGGTGCGCCAGAAGAGCCCGGCCGGCCCTGCCTTGCCGAAGGCGGTGCGCACGCCGTCGACGAAGACCACCTCGCGGAGCTCACGTGCCATTGGGGGAGAGTATCGGGCGAAGGGCGTTCGTTGACTGACCGTTCGATCGAGACGGTGATCCGGCCTGCGAAGCCGGATGGCGGTTCACTGCTGACAGGCGCGACACGGTATGTGACGATTGCCGCCGGAGGCCGGCGGGCGGCGCCGGCCTCCCGATCACTCGACGCCCACGGATCGGCCGGACGTGCGCGTCGCCGACCGAGGGCTAGTCGTTGCCGCCCGCGAGCTCGCGGGCACGCACCATGGCGGCCTGGATCGCATTCAGGAACGCAGCTCTGACGCCTGCGATCTCGAGCTCGCGGATGGCGGCAATCGTCGTGCCGCCCGGCGAGGTGACCATCTCGCGCAGCTCGACCGGATGAATCTTCAGGTCCCGCATCTGCTGGGCGGTTCCGAGCATCGTCTGGACGACGAGCTGGGTCGAGATCTCGCGCGAGAGCCCGAGCAGCAGCCCGGCCTCGATCATCGCCTCGGCGAGGAGGGCGAAATAGGCCGGCCCGGAGCCCGACACCGCGGTGACGGCGTCCATCAGTTTCTCCGGCACGCGGACGACGGCCCCGAGATGTGCGAGCGCCTCCTCCGCGAGCGTGACGTGGGCGTCGTCGGCGTGCGAGCCGGCGCAGAGACCCGCAACTCCTTCGTGGACAACCGACGGCGTGTTCGGCATCGCGCGGACAACCGGGACGCCGGGTGCCAGATGGCGTTCGATCGTCGCCGTCGGGATTGCCGCTGCGACGGAGAGGACCGTCTGATCGGTCGCGATGAGGTGTCCGATCTCCCCGAGCAGGACCTCGATGTCCTGAGGCTTCACCGCGATGACGACGAGAGCGGCCCCTGCCACGGCCTCCTCGTTCGATTGCGTCGCGACGATCCCGTAGCGCTCTGTCAGCTCGGCCGCCCGCTCCGTCCGGCGGCTCGAGGCGACGATGTCGGACGGCTCACGCCACCCCGACGAGAGGAGCCCGCCGATGAGGGCCTCGCCGATCTTGCCGGCGCCGAGGACGGCGATTCTGCGCTCGTTGACGGCCATCTCGACATTGTATGGGCGAGGCGTGCCTCGCCCTCGTCTTCACGGGCGCTTCCGGATGCGCGGAGTCAGGCGGCCCGGTTCGTGCGAAGCCGTGCGCTGCGGCCGACGTCGGGGTCTGCGCCGGGGATCAGGCCTCGTGACCAGCCGGCCATGAGCATCTGGCCGGCGAGCCCCTGCCACTCCCCGTACGGCGCCAGGAGCTCGGCTGTCTCGTCGGGATCGACACGCGTGCCGCGCAGCGCCGACAGGAGCTTCACCAACCCGAGGTCGCCGACGAGCCCGTGGTCGTAGCGCCCGAGCCCTTCGAGGGCGATCACCCCGATGGACCACGGGCCGATCCCGCGTTCGCGGCGGAGCCGGGCGACAACGACGCCCGTATCGTGGGACCGGAGCCGCTCGAGGTCGAGCGCGCGCACCAGCCGGATCAACGTCGCCGCCCGTGACGGGGCGAGCCCGTGCCGGCAGAGCTCGGCGGGCGAGAGGCGGGCCAGGGCGTCGCGCGTTGCAACCGGCGAGCCGAGCGCGCGAAGGATCGAGCGCTCGATCCTGGCTGCGCGACCGGCCTCGATCAACTGCCCGCAGACCGCCCTGAGGCAAGCATGGGTGACTGTTGCGAGACGGAGCGGGCGGTAGCCGGTCAGCATTCGAGCGGTGGGACCGAGGAGCGGATCACGTGCGAAGCGAGAGTGGAAGCCGGACGTGTCGTCGTCGAGCGCGAGCATGAACCGTGCCCGGGTCAGGCCTTCCTCGGTCGCGGCGCGAACGAGCACCCGACCGTCCGGAAGCTGCCGGCCCGAGACGAGTCGTGCCGTCGGCGAGCGGAGCCTGCCAGACCCTGGAGCGGGTCATCAGCCGTAGTCGGTACGGCCCCGACGGGGTGACAGCGGTCTCGACCATGCCGACGCGACGCTATCGGGCCGGGCGGAGGGCTGCAGCACGCCGCGACGCCCGGTACCTTCGCCCTCGATGAGATTCCTGGACGCCGTCTCGGTCCGGTCGCGCCGGCAGAAGCTCCGGCTCTTCCTCGACGCGATGGGCCCGACGGCTTCGTCGACCGTGCTCGACGTCGGGGCCGACGAGGTCGGTTTCGGCGCAGCGGGAGGCCAGTCGGGCTGCGGCACCCACAACTACTTCGAAGAGCACTATCCCTGGCAGGAGCGCATCACTGCTCTCGGCCTCCACGACGGCGCGGGCTTTCGGGCGCACTACCCGGCCATCCAGTACGTCCAGGGCGACGCCTGTGCGTTGCCCTTCGCCGATGGCGCGTTCGACGTCGTCCATTCGAACGCCGTGATCGAGCACGTGGGAGGTCTGGACCGGCAGCGGCAGTTCGTGGCCGAGGCGCTTCGTGTCGGCCGGCGGGTGTTCGTGACGACGCCGAATCGGTGGTTTCCGATCGAGGTGCACACCCGGCTGCCCTTCGTCCATTGGCTGCCCGAGCGCGCAGCGGGTGGCGCGTACGACCTCGTCGGCAAGAGCTGGGCGCGGGAGAACCATCTCCTCTCGAGCTCCGATCTGCGGGGGCTGTTCCCGGTCCCCGTCCGAATCGTCAACCTGGGAATGACGCTGGTGGCGATCACGTGACGGAGCGGTTTCCGAGGATCGTCCTCGTCGTGCTCGTCGTCGGGCTCGCGCTCCACAACCTCGTGATGGCGGAGCTCTGGGACGCCGGTGTCCGGGGCGCGTCGCTCGACGTGATCGCAGCCTGGAAGGACGCGCTGCTGGCTGCGGCGCTCGTCATCGCGATCCTCGGCGCTCGCTCGCTGCCGTTCAGGCTCTGGGCCGATCGGTTCGCTCTCGCCTACGCCGCGATCGTCGTCGTCTACTGGCTGCTCCCGCAGAGCTGGCTCGACGGCGTGGCGACGGAGAAAGGGCAGCTCTTCGCCGCCCGGCATCACCTGATTCCCGTCGCGGCGTATTTCCTCGGCCGGTTGCTCGTTCTCACGCCCGCTACGTGGCGACGGATCTCGCTCGCGCTCGTCGGCGTTGCGGCCGCGGTGACCGTCTGGGGGCTCGTCGACGTCTATCTCGTCCCGCTGCAGTGGTGGCGCGACTCGGGTGTGCCGGGGTGGTTCGAGGAGCAGCTCGGGCTCGTCTACAGCCGCGGGCTCTCCGGCCTCCCCGAGAACTGGGTCCTCGACACCGGTGACGAAGCCAACCCGATTCGGCGGCTCACCTCGACCTTCCTCAGCCCGCTGGCGACCGCCTATGTGCTCGTGATCGTGCTCCTCTACCTGATCGCACGGCGGCAGACCGGCTGGACGGTCGCGCTGATCGCGGTCTCGTACGCCGGTCTCCTCTGGACGCACACGCGAGCCGCCTACCTCGCCTTGGCAGTGGGGCTGGTGGTGCTCGCGGTGGCGCAACGCCGCCTGGTTCCGGTCGCGCTCGCGGCGGCATCGCTCATCGTTGGAGTCGGGTTCGTCAAGGCATTCCCGACGATCGGCCCGATCGACCAGCTACACCAACGCCGAGCTCGTGATTCTGCGGCAGCACGGCCAGGAGCGACCGACGGCCAGCGACGACCCACTCAGCGCCGGCGACGCCTCGACCTCCAGCCACCTCCGCAACCTTCGCGACGGCATCCGTACGGTTGCGAACCACCCCCAGGGATTCGGATTGGGCAACGCCGGTGTGAGCGGCTCGCGGACGATCGGCGTCAAGATCAAGGCGGGCGAGTCGACCTACACGGAGCTCGGGGTCGATACGGGGCTTGTCGGCGTCCTCGCATTCCTCGCCTGGGCGGGTGCCGTCCTCATGGCCCTCTGGCGCCGGTCGGCGTGGCTCAGCGCTGCCTGGGTTGCGATGCTCGTGATCGGGATCCAGACCGACGTGATCGGCGTCCATTGGATCGCCTACGTGCTCTTCGCGCTCGCCGGCGCGGCTATCGGACGCGGCCTGCCCGACGACGAGTCGATCGAATGAGGGCGCTGGCGCTTCGAATCGGCCTGTACCGCGTCGCGGCGATCCTGATCGGCGGTGCACTCGTGCTCGAGCTGATCAGGGTTCAGGTGCTCTCCGGCGGCAGCGCGCCGGGTGCAATCATCTGTACGGTCGGCGAAGTCGCGTTCATGGCCGCCGCCGCCGGGACGTTCGTGGCTGCCCGGCGCCGTTCGACCCAGGGGAGATCGGAGCACTGATGGGTAAAGGCTATGCAGAAGGTCCTGCAGCGGAGGAGGCGGAGCGCCGCCTCGAGGAGCTCGCCGAGGGGGAGCCCGAGGCGGTGCAACAGGAGCGCGCCGCCGTCTACGGGTCGACGGCGGAACGACCCGAGCGTCACCTCCTCGGCTGGATCCCCGACGTCGATCCGGATGAGCTGTTCGAGTCCGGGGCGGCATACGGCATCACCGTCGTGCGCCGTGCGCCTACCGCCGGCCCGGAAGCGGGTTGAGCCTCCCGTTGCCGCGCGGGTCTCGTCCGCCGGTGCGCGTCTTGCCGTCCGGCGCAATGCGTTTGATGAGGCCGTGAGTGGGAGCGGACCGGTAACGTCCTGGTGAAGATGCGCAACGGTCGCCCGTGATCTCGAAGCCGGTCGAGCACCTCGATCGCGTGATCATCCGCTTCGCCGGGGACTCCGGCGACGGAATGCAGCTGACCGGTGACCGCTTTACGAGCGAGACGGCGCTCGTGGGGAACGACCTCGCCACCCTGCCGGACTTCCCGGCCGAGATCCGCGCCCCGGCAGGCTCCCTCCCCGGCGTCTCCGGTTTCCAGGTGCACTTCGCCGATCACGACATCTTCACCCCGGGCGATCAGCCGAACGTCCTCGTTGCGATGAACCCTGCCGCCTTGAAGACGAACGTCGCCGATCTCCCGAAGGGCGGCATGCTGATCGTCAACACCGATGCCTTCACCGAGCGCAACCTGCAGAAGGCCGGGTACGACACGAGCCCGCTGACGGACGGCTCGCTCGACGGCTTCCACGTCCACTCGGTGGCGTTGACCTCGATGACGGTGGAAGCGCTGAAGGCAGTCGATGGGATCACCTCCCGTGAGGCGGAGCGGTCGAAGAACTTCTTCGCGCTCGGCTTGATGCTCTGGCTCTACAACCGGCCGACCGAAGGAACCCTGGCCTTCATCCAGGAGAAGTTCGGCAAGCGGCCCGCGATCGCAGACGGCAACACCCGGGCGTTCAAGGCCGGCTACAACTACGGCGAGACCTCGGAGGATTTCGCCGTTTCGTACGAGATCGCGCCTGCCCGGCTCGAGCCGGGGCGCTACCGGCAGATCACGGGTAACACGGCGATCAGCTATGGGCTGATCGCCGCCTCCAGGCTCTCGGGGCTGCCGCTGTTCCTCGGCGCCTATCCCATCACGCCGGCCTCGTCCATCCTGGAGGAGCTGGCGCAGCACAAGAACTTCGGCGTCACGACGTTCCAGGCAGAGGACGAGATCGCCGCCTGTGGCGCGGCACTCGGCGCCTCGTTCGGCGGCGCTCTCGGGGTCACGACGTCGGCGGGACCGGGTGTCGTCCTCAAGTCGGAGACGGTCGGCCTCGGCGTGATGCTGGAGCTGCCGCTGCTCGTGCTCGACATCCAACGAGCAGGGCCGTCGACCGGGATGCCGACCAAGCCAGAGCAGGCCGACCTGCTGATGGTGCTCTTCGGGCGAAACGGCGAGAGCCCCGTGCCCGTGATCGCCGCGTCGACTCCCTCCCAGTGCTTTCACGCCGCGATCGAGGCCGCGCGAATCGCGCTGAAGTACCGGACGCCCGTGTATCTCCTCTCCGATGCGTCGCTCGCGAACGGCTCCGAGCCATGGCTGATCCCCGATGTCGCGAGCCTGCCGTCGATTGCGGTCCCCTTCGCGACGACGGCGAACGACGGCGAAACGTTCCAGCCGTACCAGCGCGACCCACAGACCCTCGCGCGACCCTGGGCGGTGCCCGGCACGCCCGGCCTCGAGCACCGCATCGGGGGCCTCGAGAAAGCGGACGTGACCGGCGCGATCTCCTACGACCCCGACAACCACGATCGGATGGTCAGGCTACGGGCGCAGAAGATCGCGAACATCGCCGCCGACATCCCGGAGCTCGAGGTCGACGATCCCGATCGCGAGGCGCGCACGCTCGTGCTGGGCTGGGGCTCCACCTTCGGGCCGATCGGCGCCGCCGTCCGCCGCGTTCGCCGCGAGGGGCTCAAGGTTGCGAGTGCGCATCTTCATCACCTGAACCCGTTCCCGCGGAACACGGGCGAGGTGCTGCACCGGTACGACCGCGTGCTCGTGCCCGAGATGAACACCGGGCAGCTCCTCCAGCTCGTCCGGGCGGAGTTCCTGGTCGATGCCGTCGGCTACAACCGCGTCCGTGGCCTCCCGTTCCGCTCGAGCGAGCTCGCAGAAGCGATCACGGCGCTCGTCGAGTCATGAGCCGTAGGCTCGACGGAGGCGGCTTGGTAGCGGAGGTGCCGGCTTTGCCGGCACGGGAGCGGGAATGAGCTTCGCGGCCGTGATCACGCGGGACGAGCGAGTGCTGATCTCCTTCGAGGGACGGCAGGTCGTCGTGCTCGCCGGCGCGGATGCGATCCGGGTGATCGACCGACTGGGACGGGCCGACGGCGACGAGGCCGAGCAGCTCGTCCTGGCGAAGGCAACCGGCAACTTCAAGCGGGGGAACGAGCGATGAGCGGCGCGACGGCGAAGGACTTCAAGTCGGATCAGGAGGTGCGCTGGTGCCCCGGCTGTGGTGACTACGCGATCCTGAACGCGGTGCAGGGATTCATGCCGGAGCTCGGGATCCCGCGCGAGAAGATCGTCTTCGTCTCCGGGATCGGCTGCGCCGCGCGATTCCCCTACTACATGGAGACGTACGGGCTGCACTCGATCCACGGCCGCGCGCCGGCAATCGCCACGGGTCTCGCGACCGCGCGCCAGGACCTCTCGGTGTGGGTGATCGGCGGTGACGGCGACATGCTGTCGATCGGCGGCAACCACCTGATCCACGCACTGCGCCGCAACGTCGATCTCACGATCCTGCTGCTCAACAACCAGATCTACGGTCTCACCAAGGGCCAGTACTCGCCGACATCCGAGCGTGGCAAGGTGACGAAGTCGACGCCGATGGGGTCGGTCGATCACCCCTTCAACCCGCTCAGCGTGGCGATCGGAGCCGAGGCGACGTTCGTCGCGCGGGCGATCGACACGGACAAGAAGGAGCTCTCGGAGGTGCTACGTGCAGCCGCGGCGCACCGCGGCGCGTCGTTTGTGGAAGTGTTCCAGAACTGCAACATCTACAACGACGGCGCCTTCGACTTCGTCCGCGAGCAGAAGGAGAACCGGATCTACCTGAAAGCCGGCGAGCCGATCGTCTTCGGCGACCGCGGCGTACGGCAGGCGGCGGATGGCTCGGCCGAGGTGGTCGATGCCGCGGCGGGCGGCCTGCTCGTCCACGACCCGAGCCACGTCGAGCCGAGCGTCGCGTTCGCCCTCTCGCGCCTGACCTTCGAGACGGTCGGCGCGACGCCCTTCGGCGTCTTCCGCTCGGTCGAGCGCCCGGTGTACGACGAGGCGGTCGCAGCGCAGATGCGCGCTCGCGGCCGAGAGACAGGGGGAGGGCGACCTCCAGGCGCTGCTGCACGGCAGTGACACCTGGGAGATCGCCTGACGCGGTGCGACCGCCGGCGGACGCGCCTCGGGTCGTCGAGCCGAGCGCCTACGACGTCAGGAGAACATCGACCGAGATGATCGACTCGGGGCGCAGCAGTCGCTCGCCGACGAGCGGCCACTCGCCGCGAGGCTCCTCGATCTCGGAGATCATCGTGCGGGCCAGGACGAGTGCGCTGTCGCGGTTCGGTGCGGTGCCGATCTGGAGCACCTCGCCGTCGGTCATCCGGACGACGACGCGACGCAGCTCGGACGGCGCCCACTCGGCATTGCGGTCGAGCGGCGTGCTGGATGTGTGTTCGAGCAGAGCCACGGCGTCCTCCAACGATGGGGTTCGGAGCGCCGCACCACTCCCGGTACGAGTGTTATCGAGGATTCAGACGGGGCCGTCGTCCCCCGAACGGGCTATTCGGGGCGCTGGACGTCGATCGAGACGATGGCCCCGGGCCGGATGAACCGCTCGTCGATCTGCGGCCATTCGCCGTTGGTCGACGCCTGCTCGATGTGACGCACCATGTCACGGGCGATCTGAACGGCGTTCTCCCGGCCTTCCGCGCTCCCGACGAGGATGTTGTCGTCGCCATGGATCCGCAGGATCACCCGCCGGATATCAGGAGCACCGAACTCACGGGCGGGAACCGATGGCGGGTCGACGGGCTCGAGAGAGGGCAGGACACCGGCGCTCGACGAGCTCTCGCTCCGTCCGTAACCGGAATCGCGGTTCCCGAAGATCGTCATCTCCCCCGATATCGGCGCCATACCGCCGGCGGCCCTTCCCTCGTTCGAGGGGGTACTTCGGGCTTACGCCGGTGCAGGCGTCGGCGCGCGATGGGGCGTCATCGTGGCGCACGCTGTCGCTGCGAGGCCGACGACGCCCGCGACGACGAACGCGAGCCGGGTTCCTCCCACCGCGACGAGCGTGCCCGAGAGCAGCGAGCCGAGCGGTGCCAGGCCGACGAACGCGAAGAGGTAGAGGGCGACGAGCCTGCCGCGGAGCTCGTCCGGCGCGGCGAGCTGGACGAGTGCATTTGCATTGGCGGCGAACAGCGTGAAGGAGGCGCCGATCCCGACGAGGATCACCCCGGCCAGGAGCGCCGAGTCGACCGGTGCGAGGACGAGGAGGAGAACGCTGAAGCCGAGCGCGCCGAACCGGAAGACACGGAACGTCGCGTTGCGGAACGACGCCGTGGCGATCGCTCCCGCAAAGGCGCCGAGCCCGAACGCCGCGGAGAGGAGGCCGAAGGCCTTCGCGTCGACATGCAAGGTGTCCGAGGCGAGCAGGGGCACGAGAGTGTTGAAGTTGAAGCCGACCAGCCCGACGCAGGTGACGACGATGAGGACGGCTCGCACCTGACGATCGTGCCAGGCGAACCGTCAGCCCCTCGCGAGTTCCTCCGAGCACCGTGACCGTCTCGTCGCGCGCCACCGGGAAGAGCTCGTCCTGCCGGATTGCGATCAGTGCCGCGAGAACTGCGAGGAAGCTCAGCGTGTTGAGCACGAAACAGGCGCCGATCCCGGCGGTCGCGATCAGGACTCCGGCAATCGCCGGGCCGATGATGCGGGACGCATTGAGGAGCCCGGAGTTGAGAGCGACCGCGTTCGGCAGCTCGCGTGGGCCGACCATCTCGAAGGTCAGCGACTGTCGGCCGGGGGCGTCGAGGACGAGCGCGATGCCGCCGATCGTGGCAAGGGCGAAGACGATCGGCAGTGTCGCCGTGCCGGTCAGGGTGACGACCGCGAGTGCTGCAGAGACGAGCATCGCAGCGACCTGCGTCCAGACGACGAGCCGGCGGGTGTCCAACCGGTCGACGATCGAGCCGGCGAAGAGCCCGAAGATCGTGAACGGCGCGAAGCGGCAGAAAAGGAGCATTGCGACGGCGAGCGGAGATCGCGAGAGGGAGAGGACGAGCCACGCGAGGGCGACGTTCTGCATCCAGGAGCCCGCGAGCGAAACGACCTGGCCCGAGAAGAAGAGCCGGTAGTTGTGATAGCGGCGGAGGCTGCGGAAGGTCCGTGCGCCGGTGAGCGAGATGCTGCTCACGCATTCACCTCCAGGAGTCGCGCGAGCGGCTCGATGGCGGCGCCGACCTCCGCCAGCGCTTCCGGTTCGAGGGAGGCGAGACGGTCCGCCAACCAGGCCGTCCGGCGCTCGCGAACCGAGCGGAGGAGCCGGTCCCCGGCCGGCGTCAGCTCCAGCCCGACCCTCCGTCGGTCGGTCTCCGACCGAACCCGTACGAGCAGGCCCGCTCGCTCGAGCCGGTCGACGTGGCCCGACAGCGCGGGCGGCGAGATTCCCTCGGCCTCGGCCAGAGCGCGGAGTGTCAGTCCGGGACTGCGCTTGACGAGCCACATGAGGGTCGCCTGGCGTCCCGTGATCCCGAACTGCTCCGTCTCACGGCGCAGCTCGCGGGTGAGCCGGAGCAGTACCGGCCGAAGCTCGTTGGCGAGGGCGAGCGGTGTTTCAGTCGTCACGTTAATCATTAACGTGACGAAGTATATCAAACGTCCACGCCCGTTCAACCCGCGCACAGCCAAGGGCGGACACCTGCCAGGCATACCCGATCCCGTCCCGTAGGGGCGAGGCGTGCCTCGCCCTCGCCGGCCGTCCCCCGCCGGGCTAGCGCGTGCGTGCCGCGGCGAGCTCGGCTTTGAGCTCGGGCTCGAGCTTGTACCCGACGCCGTATCGCGTCTGGAGAAAGCTGTGCGTCGAGGAGCGGTGGTCGATCTTCTCGCGCAGCTTCCTCACGAAGACGTCGACTGTTCTGTCGCGATGCGACGCGCGCCTGCCCCAGACGCGCTGGAGCAGCTCGTCGCGGGTGAGCACGCGGCCCATCTCGAGGGCGAGGGCATAGAGCAGCCGGAACTCGGTGGGCGTCAGCTCGGCGCTGGCGCCGTCGACGTAGGCCTGCACGTTCTTCGTGTCGAGGCGAAGCTCTTCGATCACGATCTCGTCGCCACGGCGCGGGTCCTGGGCGCGCGTGCCGCGGCGTGCGGCAGCCGTGACGCGGGCTACGAGCTCCTTCATCGAGAACGGCTTCACGAGGTAGTCGTCCGCACCGATCTCGAGCGCGTGCACACGATCGTGCTCCGTCCCCCGTGCGGAGACGACGACGATCGGCGTGCCGATCCCCTCACCTCGTGCCTGCTCGATCACCTTCCAGCCGTCGAGGCCCGGCAGCATCAGGTCGAGCACGCAGACGTCGGGGCGCTCGAAGCGGAGTCGCGCGAGGCCGGTTTCGCCGTTCGAGACCGCGACCGCGTCGAACCCGGCGGACTGCAGGTGCCGCGCCATGCCCTGGGCAATGACGTCGTCGTCTTCGATGATCAGGACGTTCGCCATACGGAGATCATGGACGGCCCCCGGTTTCCCGGGGGCCGTCAAGGTGTTACCGGATGGTAACGGAGTGGTGAGCGTACGCTACTGCGCCTGCGCGTCGGTGTCGGCGTTCTCGCCGGCGTTCTGATCGGCCGTCACGATCTTGACGTACCGGACTCTCTCGCACCCGACCAGCGTCGTCGAGTCCTTCTCGGAGAAGCGGACGAACGCGACATCGTTGCCGTCGCCGCAGTCGAGCAGGTCGGGGAGCTTGTCGGCCGCCAGCGCGTGGAGGCGATCATCACCGGCCCCGCCGTACACCTTGTCCGCGCCCCAGCCGCCGAAGAGCGAGTCGTTGCCGGAGCCACCGTCGACCGTGTCGTCACCCTTGCCACCGCCGGCCCGGTCGTTGTCGTCCCCGCCCGAGACGGTGTCGTTCCCGGACCCGCCGTGCACCCGATCGTTGCCGGCGTCGCCGTTGACCGTGTCGTTCCCGGGTCCTCCGAAGACCCAGTCGTGGCCGCCGTTGCCGCGAGGCGGTGTCGTCGCCCTTGCCGGAGCGGACGATGTCCGGGCCGTCGTCTGCCTGGATCGAGTCGTTGCCCGCGAACGCGCGGATCAGGTCCGCCTGGGGCGTTCCCTTGAGCTCGTCGTTGCCGTTCGTGCCCTTGACCACACCGGCACCCGCCACTGCGGCGAACACCAGAACGGCGACTGCGGTGACCGAGAATGCGACTGTCTTCGACCTCATGATGTGCTCCTTCTGCGTTGGTTGACACTCGCATCCAACGCCTCTGCGGTGTGCGCTCCATGTGCTCGACGCAATCCCTGCGCAAGCGATCTGTTAGAACGATGTGAGGATGGACGCCGACGCTCTGCGGGGCCGAACGGTCGTGGAGGAGAGCCGCGAGGCGGTGATCGTCATCGACGACGCCGACACGGTCGTGCTCGCGAGCCGGCGAGCGCGCCAGACGATCGACGGCGTCAGCGAGGGTGGCCCGGTTCCCAACGGGCTCCTTTCGGGCGACCTCGGGATCGTCCCGTTGATCATCCCGTACGAGGTCGCCGGCCGGCGGGAGCGGATCGTCTACCTCAGCCAGGCAGGCGACATGACCGCGTACGAGGAGCTCCGCACCGGCTTCACTGCCGCGGTCTCGCACGAGCTTCGGACGCCGCTCGCACGGCTCCTCTCGTTGCTCGAGACGGCCACGCTTCCGGGTGAGGACGTTCACGCCCTGGTCGACCAGGCCCGCGACGAGGTCGAATCCGCGCGGGAGCTGATCGACGAGGTCCTCTTTCTCTCGGAGCTCGAATCCGGCGGCCGCGTCGTCTCGCTCGGGCCGGTCCCGGTGCGGCCCGAGCTCGACCTCGCGGTCGCCGAGCTCGAAGAGCGGGCGTCGCGGGCGGGCGTGGCGCTGGCGGTGGAGGGAGACGACGACATCGAGATCGAGATGCGACCACGGATGCTGCGGGTGATCGCGCAGAACCTGGCCGAGAATGCGATCCGCTACGCAGGTCCCGGGGCTGCTTTCACGCTCCGCGTCGGGCGCAACGACGGTTCGGTCATCGTCAGCGGAGCTGACGATGGCGTCGGCGTCGACGAGGAAGAGCTGTCGCGCCTGTTCGAACGCTTCTATCGGGCGGACCATGCCCGCGCCTCGCGCGGCACGGGCCTCGGGCTCGCGATCGTGAAGCACATCGTCGGGCAGGCGGGTGGCACGGTCGAGGCCCGCGGTGGCAAGGGAGCCGGGCTCGAGATTCGCTGCGTCTTCCCGGTGCGCGGCTGAGCTTCCCGGCTTCCTGTTCACCGGTTCGTCACCATTTGTTCACCATTCTGAGTCCCACACGAGTGTGGCGTCGCGTGACACTCCCGTCGGGTTCATGACGGTGACGACTCCTAGTATCGACTCCAGCAAGCTTGGCGCGCTGGCCGGGTCATCCGACGGCCGTGGCACGGAGACGGTGTTCTCCGTCAGTGGGCTCGACGTCTCCTACTCCGGCAACCTCGCGCTCAGCGGTGTGGACATGGAGATCCGCAAGAACTTCGTGACGGCGTTCATCGGGCCGTCCGGCTGCGGCAAGAGCACGTTCATCCGTTGCTTCAACCGGATGAACGACCTCGTTCCCGGCGCTCGCATCGACGGGCAGGTGCTCTACCACGGCGAGCGACCTCTACGGCTCGAACGTCGATCCGGTCGAGGTGCGGCGGCGGATCGGGATGGTCTTCCAGAAGCCGAACCCGTTCCCGAAGTCGATCTACGACAACATTGCGTTCGGTCCGCGCGTGCTCGGGATGAAGAAGGACCTGGACGAGCGCGTCGAGGAGGTCCTCACCCACGCGGCGCTCTGGGACGAGGTGAAGGACCGGCTCAAGGACAACGCGCTCGGGCTCTCGGGCGGTCAGCAGCAGCGGCTGTGCATCGCCCGGGCGCTCGCGGTCGAGCCCGACGTGATCCTCATGGACGAGCCGGCCTCTGCCCTCGACCCGATCTCGACGTCGCGCATCGAGGATCTGATCCACGTGCTCAAGTCGGAGTACACGATCGTCATCGTCACGCACAACATGCAGCAGGCCGCCCGCGTGGCCGACATGACCGCCTTCTTCAGCGTCGAGCTGCGCGAAGACGGGAGCGGGCGTCACGGGATCCTCGTCGAGTACGACCAGACCACGAAGGTCTTCACGAACCCGGCCGACAAGCGCACGGAGGACTACGTCACGGGACGGTTCGGATGACCATGGCGCGCATCGAGTTCCAGGCGAGCCTCGACTCGCTCGAGGCGACCCTGCAAGAGCAGGGGTCCGTGGTCATGCGCGCGCTGCGCGGCGCAGTCGACGTCCTCCAGTCGCAGGACGTCGAGCTCTGCGACGAGGTCGTGGCCTTCGACGACGAGATCGACCTTCGCTACCACCGGATCGAGAAGTCCGTCGAGGAGCTCTTGCGCGCAGGAGTCTCCCGTCGCCACCGACCTGCGGCTGGTGCTCGCAATCCTCCACGACTCGATCCATCTCGAGCGGATCGGAGACCAGTGCGTCACGATCGCGAAGCTGACGAAGCTCGCGAGCGAGCTCGAGCCGCGACATGACCTCGTCGAGGGTCTGACCGACATGGGCGAGCGCGCCGCCGAGATGGTGCGAGTCGCTCTCGACTCGTTCTCGGCCCGCGACGTCGAGCGAGCCCGCGGCCTCGTCGAGCTCGACGAGCTCATCGACCGCACGAACCGCCGGGTCTCGGATCAGGTGCTGACGATGGCGAGCACACCCGGGACACAGGAGTGGGGGATGCGGATGATCGTCGTCTCGCGGTGCATCGAGCGGATCGGCGACAACGCAGTCGACATCGGGGAACAGACCGCGTTCGTCGTCACCGGCGAATTCCACGAGTTCACCGACGCATCCCACTAGTGATGGGCTCGCTCATTTTCGGTAACCGGCGGCCTTCGATTCCCCGGTCCTCGACTCGAGCGCGGCGGCCACCGCCGCCGTCCAATCCGCTGTTCTCATGACCACTGTCCCGGACGACAATCGCTACGACCTCACGGAGCGGGTGGGACGCGGCAGCGCTGGGGTGACTGGTCACTCAGGGGAGTCAGCGGCGCTGCAACGCTGCTGACTGTCCTGACGTTCGGGATGATCGTCTGGAAGATCGTCGATCAGGCACGTCCTGCCGTAGGAGAGTTCGGATTAGGGTTTCTGTCAGGGAGCACGTGGAACGCCGTAAACGACGAGTACGGCGCGCGCGACTTCCTCTTCGGTACGGCGGTCACATCGGTGTTCGCGCTTCTCATCGCAACACCGATCGCGATCGCGATCGGACTATTCCTCGCTGACCTGTCTCCGAAGGCTCTCAGGTCGCCGGTCGGCGCGATGATCGAGACGCTCGCCGGTGTCCCGAGCGTCCTTATCGGCCTTTGGGGAATCATTGTGCTCGGGCCGATCGTCCGCGATGACTTCGCCCCGGTACTAGCCTCAGTGCTGGGCTGGACGCCATTCTTCTCGGAGCCGGCATTCGGCTACACGGGCTCGAGCATGTTGTCTGCCGTGATCGTGCTGGTGATCATGGTCGTTCCGATCGTCTCGAGCGTTTCCCGGGAGCTCTTCACGCGCGTCCCGCGCGAGGTGCAAGACGGAGCACTTGCGCTCGGTGCTACTCGGTGGGAGACCATCCAGAAGGTCACGATTCCGTACGTCGGGCCTGGACTGCTCGCGGCTTCCGTGCTCGGTCTCGGCCGTGCGATCGGGGAGGCAATCGCCGTGACGCAGGTGATCGGCGTCACGACTCATGGCCTGAGTCCGAACTTCTTCAACACGGGCGACACGCTCGCGAGCCGAATCGCCGGCCAGTTCCAGGGGGCGGCCTCGAACATGCAGATCGCGGCGCTCTTCTACCTTGCGCTAATCCTCCTCGTCCTTTCGCTGATGTTCAACATGGTCGCGCTCGGGATCATTCGCCGTGTCGAGAGGAAACGCGGATGAGTGCCGGCGCCGCTTCGTCCGGGATGAGCAATCCTCTTGCAGGGAACGACTGGAGGACTCGCCGTCGTCGGTTTGTGAACAAGTTCATGATCGGCCTCTGCGGGGCTCGCTGCGCTGCTCGCCGTCGCGATGCTCGGCCTCATCGTCGTGACGGTCTTCCTGAAGGGGTTCAAGGCGCTCAGTCTTGACTTCTTCACGAAGCCCACACCGCAGCTCGCGATCGGCCAGAGCCAGGGCGCTGGAGTTGCCAACGCAATCGTCGGCTCGCTCATCATCGTCGCCATCGCTACAGCGATCGCAGTTCCGATCGGCGTTCTTGTCGCCATATTCACCAATGAGTTCGCAAGCAGGCGAGTCAGCCAGTTCGTGCGACTGATGCTCGACATCTTGAACGGTGTTCCTTCGGTCGTGATCGGGATCTTCATTTTCGGACTGCTGGTTGTGGGCCACGGCCAAGCGGCCTGGATCGCCGGGGTCGCGCTCGCGATCATCGAAGTGCCACTGATCGCGCGCTCCACGCAGGAAGTGCTCAGTCTTGTGCCTTCGTCTTTGCGAGACGGCAGCGCCGCGCTCGGAAGCAGAAGCTGGCAGACCGTCGTCAAGATCGTCGTCCCGTCGTCACTTGGCGGCATCGTCACGGGCACCTTGCTCGCCGTTGCCCGGGTCGCGGGCGAAACCGCCCCGATCATCTTTGCATCGTCCCTCGCCGCTAACGTCGTCAGCTGGGACCCGTCGCAGGCGCTCTCCACGCTCCCGTTCTCGATCTTCATCTACTCGGAGTCCCCAGACCCCCACGATCACGAGCTCGCGTGGGCGGCGGCGCTCCTCCTGATGCTGTTCGTGCTCGTGCTCAGCTTCCTCGGTCGCGTCTTTCTCGCCCGAAACCAACGAAAGCTCGACGGAAGCATCGGTACCGGCAGCATCGCTCTCGGCCGCTACATGGGCCGAGCAATTCAACCAAGGCGCCGTTCACGTTCCGACGACACGGACGCCGTGTAGATGGCACGACAATTTCACCACTTCTTCCACTGACATTCACCAACAAGAGACGCCCATTTGCGGTCTTTTTAGCAACATGGACGGGCGTCATCGACCGGCTATTCACGCGTCGAGGATTTCGCTCAACGGGGACACAAGAACCGAACGAAGGAGAGTTGGGATGAGTAGGAAAAGGCTGACACTTGGGGCAGTCACGGGTCTCGTCGCGGTAGTCATCGCGTCGGCACTCGCAGTGTCCGCGGGGGCAGGTACGGCACGGTCGACCGACGCGAACCTCGTCGGCGCCGGCTCGTCGTTCGCCGCACCGCTCTTCACGGCCTGGTACCAGTACTACAACCCTCGCTCCGAGGCGAACGTGAGCTACAACTCGGTCGGATCGGGTGCGGGCATTGCCTCGATCACGGCCCGCACGGTTGACTTCGGAGCGAGCGATGCGCCGTTGACGCCCGACCAGTTCACGAACTGCAAGGAATGCGTCCAGATCCCGGTGCTGCTCGGCACAACGGCTGTGCTCTACAACCTCCCGGGCGTCGCCCAGCAGGTCAAGCTCACCGGGCCGATCATCGCCGACATCTACCTCGGAAACATCACCCAGTGGGATGCCGCTCAGATCAAGGCGATCAACCCGGGAGTGGACCTTCCGAGCCTGAAGATCACGCCGGCGTATCGCTCGGATGGATCGGGTACGAGCTACAACTTCTCCGACTACCTCACGAAGGTGAGCCCCGCGTTCGGCTCGAAGGTCGGTAAGTCGACGCAGCCGCCGTTCCCGCTCGGCGTCGGTGCGCGCGGCAGCTCAGGCGTCGCCGGCGTCGTCAAGAGCACGCCTGGCGCAATCGGATACGCCGATGTCGCCTACGCGCTTCAGAACAAGCTCCGGTTCGCAAAGGTCAAGAACAAGGCGGGCGCCTACGCGACGCCGGGAATCCGCGGAGCGGTCGCCGCAGCGGCATCGGTCAAGACGATCCCGTCGGACAATGCGATCTCGCTCGTCGATCCTTCCGCGAACGCCGGCAAGCTCGCATACCCGATCGCCACTTACACGTGGGCCATCGTCCCGCTCCAGTCCAAGCAGGCTGCGGCGGTCAAGAAGTTCCTGCTGTTCGCGATCAGCAAGCCTGGGCAGCAGCTGGGCGTGAAGTTGCTGTACGCACCGATCCCGGACAGCGTGCGGGTCGCCGCCGCGAAGACGATCGCGAAGGTCAAGCAAGGCTGAGCCCGAGCTTGCGAAGAGCTCGGTCGCCTCGCCTGCACAGCGAGGCGACCGGGCTCCGTTCTGGCGCGTTCGATGTTCGGTCGGTATTGCTTCAGCGGCGCCGAGCGCTACCGGGAAGAAGTCCTCTTGCCGCAGTTGCAGAACGGGATGCGATTGCAGGCGTCCCGTAGCGAGTCCTCGACGTGCTCACGTTCGGCGGGCGCAACCGCCGACCGAGCCGCGAGAACGACGATCGCAGCCAGGAAGAGACCGACGATCGGCAGTCCCGCGGCGGTTCAAGAGAACCGCGAACACCACACCGACCGCGACGCCAAGCCACAACAGCCACGCGTCCGCCATCGCTCGATCGTCATTTTCGGCGAGGGCACGTTTCAAGCGCGACCAGCCACTCTTGACATGCATTCACGTTCTTCGATATATTGATGTCTGTCGATTCGTGGAGGAGCGGTGATGAGAGGAATTCGAGGGAGCCAACCGAGGGTGGAGTTCTGCGACAGCTGCTCGAGCGTCTGTGATCAGGCGTGCCGAGCGGCGAGCGTGCGCGAGCAGGTCGTGTTGAACGCGTTCCGCTTCGGGGTGCGGGTCTAGATGAGCGCGACGCCTGGAAGTGATCGAGTGTTGTGCGCCGCTGGCTGCTACGACGCTGTCCGAGGAGGAAGCGGAGGCGACCGCTGAGCTGTTCAAGGCGCTCGGCGATCCAGCCCGGGTCCGGCTCGTGAACCTGCTCGCCACGGCCGACGGCCCGGTGTGCATGTGCGACCTGATCGAGCCCGGTCGGGCTTGGCGCAGCCGACGGTCTCGCACCATATGAAGAAGCTGCTCGACGCCGGGCTCGTGGAGCGCGAGCAGCGCGGCAAGTGGGCCTATTTCTCGTTGAACCGCGATGCGGTGCTGAAGCTCGCCGCTGTCGCTGACCTGAAAGGAGCGTGTTGCTGATGAGCACGACAACGAGTGCAGAGGAACTGCGGGAGGAAGTGCGGCGCCGCTACGCCGAGTCGGCGCGGGCGGTCGACGGAGGGCTCGAGCTGCGGTTGCGGGAGTGGTTCGTGTTGTGACGGGGAGAGTGACGCGGCGAAGTTCGGCGAGGCGTTGTACGACGCCGATCAGCGCGGCGAGCTCCCGGAGACGGCAGCCCTGGCCTCGCTCGGTTGCGGCAACCCGACCGCGGTGGCCGAGATCAACGAGGGCGAGACGGTGCTCGACCTCGGCTCCGGTGGCGGCATCGACGTGATCCTCTCGGCGAAGCGCGTCGGCGAGACCGGCTACGCCTACGGACTCGACATGACCGACGAGATGCTCGCTCTCGCCCGCCGGAACGCGCAGGAGGCCGGGGTGCGGAACGCGATCTTCCTGAAGGGCGTGATCGAGGAGGTGCCGCTGCCGGCCGACTCGGTCGACGTGGTGATCTCGAACTGCGTGATCAACCTTTCGGTCGACAAGCCGGCCGTGCTCGCCGAGATCTCGCGGGTGCTGAAGCCAGGCGGGCGGATCGGGATCAGCGACGTCGTCGCCGAGGATCGCCTCTCGGCGTCCGATCGGGCCGAGCGCGGCAACTACGTCGGCTGCATCGCCGGTGCACTCTCGAAAGGCGAGTACGAGGCCGGGCTCGACGCGGCGGGCTTCGAGCAGATCAGCGTCGAGTTCACCCACGAGGTCGCAGACGGAATGCACGGCGCGATCGTCAAGGCAGTGAAGACGTCGACTCCCGGAACTGAAGGGGCTGCCGGTGATCCAACCGGCCGAGACCGCCGGCTGCTGCTGATGCCCAGCGACGTTCGTCAGATCACGATCAGCGACCTCCGGCCGGAGCACTGGCCGGAGGTCGCACGCATCTACGACGAGGGAATCGCAACCGGTCGACGCGACGTTCGAGACCTCGGTTCCCAGTTGGGAAGACTGGGACTCTCCCATCTGGAAGCACATCGCCTCGTCGCTCTCGACGAAGGACGGGTCGTTGGCTGGGCTGCGGTCAGTCCGGTTTCGGATCGCTGCGTCTACGGCGGCGTCGTCGAGAACAGCGTCTACGTCGCCGAGGAAGCTCGGGGCCAGGGGATCGGGCAGACTCCTGCTCGAGCATCTGATCTCCTCGACCGAGGAAGCGGGCGTCTGGACGATCCAGACCGGGATCTTCCCCGAGAACACCGGCAGCGTTCACCTGCACGAGCAGGTCGGTTTCTCCGTGGTCGGTCGACGCAAGCAGCTCGGGAAGCTACACGGCGTCTGGCGCGACGTGCTCCTGCTCGAACGACGCAGCCCGATCGTCACGTGATCCTGGTTTGTCGTCGAGGTTGTGGGATTGCGGCAGAGGCACTGCGGTTCCCTGCCGATGCCTTGTCCCGCGTTGGCCCCTATGGTCGATTTGCGATCCGCGAACAACGCTGAAGGAGGAACCCGTGAACTGTTACGTCTGTGCCGAGCACGAAGTGGGGGTGCCTGCGGTGGCGACGTGCAGGAACTGTGGTGCGGGCCTCTGCATGGTGCATCTACGAGAAGCCGCTGCCGACCATCCGGCGGGCGGAACGACTTTCGGCTGCTCGCACGACACCTGGGCGAACCCGCGCCAGCCCAAGAAACGCCATTTGCTGAGCGCTCTCAGATGAGGCCTCCCGGATCGCTGCCGAAGAGCGCGCGGTCGTAGCGCGACTCTCGACCCTGGATCGCTTCCTTCCTCTCTGGATCGCCCTCGCAATGGCAGTCGGTCTCGGACTCGGCTCGCTCGTACCGAGCCTGAACGACGACCTCGATCGGCTGCGCATTGGCACCGTTTCGCTGCCGATCGCGATCGGTCTCCTGCTGATGATGTACCCGGTGCTCGCGAAGGTGCGCTACGAGGACATCGGCCGTCGCCGCCACGACGGGATCGACGATCGCCGGTTCTTCGGGATCTCCCTGTTCCTCTCGTGGGTCGTCGGACCTCTCTTCATGTTCGCTCTCGCCTGGCTGTTTCTCGCCGATCAGCCCGAATACCGCACCGGGGTGATCATCGTCGGCCTCGCGCGCTGCATCGCGATGGTCCTGATCTGGAACGACATCGCCCATGGCGACCGGGAGCGGGCAGCGATCCTCGTCGTCTTCAACGCGATCTTCCAGGTACTCGCGTTCTCGCTGCTCGGCTACTTCTATCTCACCGTCCTGCCCGGCTGGCTCGGCCTCGACACCCAGGGCTTCGACGTCGGCATCTGGGAGGTCGCGCGTACCGTCCTGATCTTCCTCGGCATCCCGCTTACCGCGGGCTTCCTGACCCGGCGGATCGGGATTCGCCGCCGTGGCCGCGACTGGTACGAGAACACGTTCATCCCCCGGATCAGCCCGATCACCCTCTACGGACTGCTGTTCACGATCGTCCTCCTCTTCGCGATCCAGGGCGACGCGATCACCGCCGACCCGCTCGAGGTCGCAAGGATCGCGCTGCCGTTGCTGACGTACTTCGCCGGCATGTGGGTGGCCGGGTTCTGGATCGGCCGGATTGCCGGGTTCCCGTATGCCCAGACCACGAGCCTCTCGTTCACCGTCGCCAGCAACGACTTCGAGCTGGCGATCGCCGTAGCCGTTGGCGTCTTCGGGGCGACATCAGGTGAGGCGCTCGCCGGCGTCGTCGGGCCGCTGATCGAGGTGCCCGTCCTCGTAGGGCTCGTCTATGTCGCCCTCTGGCTGCAACGACGGCTCACCTGGCCACCACCCGCCGAGGCACGGCAAGACACCGCCGGGCAACACGTTCTTCCGACTCCCGCCCGGTCCCAGTAGTCAGACAGCTTCGCGCATCGGACGTCTCGTCCTGGCCGTGACCTCACGGGGGAGCAGGAGGGAGAGCATGCCGGCGGCGACGAGGAAGATCACGCTTGCGACGAGGCAGGCAGTGAGACCGTGCCACAGGAAACTGGAAGGCATCTAGGCCAGGACGCCCTCTGACCGTCTCTAGATCGGCGCGCTCTCGAGCGCTTCGGGCGGCAGCAGACGGCGGGTCTCCCAGCGCCGGGCCAGGAACGCTGTCAACGAGATCGCGATCGCCAGCAGGAAGACGAGCAGGTCGCCGGCGGGGAGTCGCGTGACCAACTCCATCGAGGCCCCGACGAGGCCCGCCATCGGGATGGTGAAGATCCAGGCGAGCAGGATGTTGCCGGCCACACCCCAGCGCACTGCGTGCAGGCCGCGCGTTGCACCCGCGCCCATCACCGAGCCGGAGATGACGTGGGTGGTCGAGACCGGGTAGCCGAGATGAGCTGTCGTCCAGAGGATCGACGCGCACGCGGTCTGCGCCGAGAAGCCCTGCGGCGGGTCGATCTTCGAGATGCGCGTCCCGAGGGTGCGGATGATCCGCCACCCACCTGCGTACGTCCCGGCTGCCATCGCGAGTGCGGCGGAGACGATCACCCACACCGGCGGCTTCGTGAAGTCCGCGTCGAGGTCGCCCGCAGAGACGAGCGCGAGAGCGATGATTCCCATCGTCTTCTGGGCGTCGTTCGTGCCGTGGGTGAGCGCGACGAAACCGCCCGAGATGAGCTGCCCCCGCCGAAAGGCGCGGTTGATCTTCGCCGGTGACCGCCGTGCGATCAGCCAGACGATGGCGGTCATCAGCGCGAACGCGACGGCGATGCCGGCGAAGGGGGCTATCAGCGAGGGCTTCAGGACCTTCTGCCAGAGGCCGGCCCACTCGACGACATCCCAGCCCTCGGCCATGATCGCCGACCCCATCACTCCCCCGATGAGAGCGTGGCTCGAGCTGGAAGGAAGTCCGAGGTACCACGTGATCAGGTTCCAGGTGATCGCCCCCACGAGCCCGGCGAGGATGATCTGCAGTGTGATCCCGTCGGGGTCGACGATTCCCTTGGCGATCGTCGCAGCGACCTTGAAGGAGAGAAAGGCGCCGACGAAGTTGAGGACCGCCGCCATCGCAACAGCCGATCGCGGTGACAGCGCATGGGTCGAGACACTCGTCCCGATCGAGTTCGCCGTGTCGTGGAAACCGTTCGTGAAGTCGAAGAACAGCGCCACCGCGATGACGGCGACCAGCGTGAGGTCTTCCACGGCCGCTAGGCGTTCTTGACGAGGATGTTCGCGATCACGTTCGCTGCTGTCTCGCAGGCATCGAGGGCGCGCTCGAGCGCTTCGTAGATGTCCTTCCAGCGGATCACGATGAGCGGGTCGATGCGGTCGTCGCGAAAGAGCGAGGCGAGCGCATCACGGAGGATCCGGTCACCCTGGTCCTCCAGCGACTTGAGCTCGACGAGCGCCTGTTGGACGCCTCGCATCCCCTTCAGGTTGTCGCAGGCGGTGGCGAGCTGCTCGACCGCCTTGACCAGGATCGCGCATTGCTCGACCGCATGACGCGTCGGCATCTCGACGCCGTAGAGACCGAGCAGGTCGGACGCCTCCTCGAGGTAGTCGACCACGTCGTCGATCTCCGTCGCCAGCTGGTAGATGTCCTCGCGGTCGAACGGCGTCAGGTACTGCGTGTTGAGCAGCACGATCAGCTGGCGTGTGATGTCGTCTCCGGCGGTCTCGGCTGCCTTGACCTGCTCCTGTGTGACACCCGAGTTCGGGTGCTCGCGGAAGCGCCGCTCGACGAGGCGCGCGACCTCGCGCGCGTTCTCACCGGCTTGAGCGAACAGCACGAAGAACTCGGTCGTCCGCGGGGTCAGAGAGATCTTCATCGCACGCGCACGTTAACCAATTGGAGACAGATGTGAACCGGGGACGTGAGTACGCTTGCTTCGATGCGGCAGACGCTCGAACGCGAGATCAAGCTCACTCCCGGCGACGGCTTCGTGCTCCCGGAGCTCGGCGGCGAGCGGCTGCCGACGCGCGTCTTCATCTCGACCTATCACGACACGAAGGACCTTCAGCTCGCTCGACACGGGGTGACGCTGCGGCATCGTGTCGAAGACGGTGCCGGCCTGTGGCAGCTGAAGCTCCCTCGTGGCGAGGCGCGGCTCGAGCTCGAGCTCGCGGGGACCCCGGCGCGAGCCCCTGCCGAGATGCTCGGGCTCCTCCCGGCCTATCTTCGCGGCCGCGAGCTCGTCCCGATCGCCCGCCTGAGGACGCGGCGTGAGGTGATGCGGGCGTACGGTGCGGAGATCGTCGACGACAACGTCGCCGTGCTCGAAGGCCAGCGCGTGACGCGACGGTTCCGAGAGGTCGAGGTCGAGCTGCTCGAAGGGGACGAACGGACGTTGCGCCAGCTCGAGAAGGAGCTGCGGAAAGCCGGAGCGGCCTCGACCGGCGAGCTCCAGCCGAAGCTCTATCGGGCGCTCGACCTCGCCGGGCCGCTCGAGGCGCGGGTGATCGAGAAGGGGTGCCCGGCCGGCGAGGCGCTCGGAATTTCGCTCGACATCGAATACCGAGCACTGCTGGTCCACGATCCGGGAACCCGCCAGGGCGACGATCCGGAGGATCTCCACCAGCTCAGGGTGGCGACACGCCGCCTCCGGGCGTTCCTGCGTGTCGCGCGCCCGCTCGTCGATCGCGAGTGGGCCGGCTCGCTCCGCGAGGAGCTGCGGTGGCTCGGCGGCCACCTCGGCCCGGCGCGCGACCTCGACGTCATGCTCGGGCGCCTGCGGGCGGAGGTCGTGCTGCTCGGCGACGAAGCAGGAGGCGCCGAAGGCCTGCTTGCCGGCCTCGCCGACGAGCGCGCCGCCGCATACGCCGACGTCGTCGACGTGCTCGGCACCGAACGATACTTCGCGTTGCTCGAACGCCTCGAGGCCGCTGCCGCTCCACCATTGACAGGCGACGACACGACGCTCGCCGCGCTCTTCCATCGTGAGGCGAAGCGGATGCGGCGGACGTTCGAGGCACTGGGAGACGACCCGGCCTCCGAGGCGCTCCACGCATCGCGCATCTCGGTCAAGCGTGCGCGCTATGCCGCCGATCTGGCCGCGCACGAGCTCGGCCGGAACGGACGCCGCTTCGTCACCGCCGCCAAGCGCCTGCAGGACATCCTCGGCGACCACCAGGACGCCGTCGTTGCCGAGCGTACGATCCGGGACTGGGCCGCCTCCGCGCCCGAGGGGGGGCTCGCGGCCGGCCGTCTGATTCAGCTCGAGCGCGAGCGGATGGTCGCCGCGCGGGCAGCGTGGCCGGAGGCGTGGCGCCGTCTCGACCACGCCGCACGGCGGGCCGTCCTCTGAAGCCGGTCGTTCGGGCCGCGGGTGGCGTCGTCGTCCATGGCTCCGGCGGGGACCGTTCGGTGCTCGTCGTTCACCGGCCGTCGTATGACGACTGGAGCTTCCCGAAGGGGAAGGTCGAGCCCGGGGAGAGCGACGAGGATTGCGCGGTGCGCGAGGTCGAGGAGGAGACCGGGCTCGTGTGCGCGCTGGGGCGCGAGCTCCCGGCGACCGACTACGTGGACGGGAAAGGCAGGCCCAAGAGGGTCCGCTACTGGCAGATGACGGTCGTCGGCGGCGCGCTTCGGTTCGACTTCGAGGTGGATCAGGCGCGGTGGGTACCGGTGAGCGACGCTGTCGAGCTCCTGACCTATGAGCGCGACGTCGAGCTTCTCGAATCCTTCTGAGGCCGTGCAGCCTTCACGTGTGGGTCGGGTCGTGCCTGGAGCGGCCGCGTCGGTAGCCTCCGCGTCTCAATGAGCAGCGACTACGTCTACACGATGTACCGGGTCGACAAGTTCTACGGGTCCGACCGGCAGGTGCTTGCGAACATCTCGCTCTCGTTCCTGCCGGGAGCGAAGATCGGTGTCCTCGGGCCGAACGGCGCCGGCAAGTCGACGCTGCTGCGCATCATGGCCGGTCTCGAAGAGCCCTCCTCGGGCGTCGCGGAGCTCCATCCCGGCGCGACGGTCGGCTTCCTCCAGCAGGAGCCGGAGCTCGACCCGGGCAAGGACGTCCGCGGCAATGTCGAGGACGGCGTGCGCGAGTTGCGCGACCTCCTCGACCGCTTCAACGCAGTCTCGGCGGCCTTCGCCGAGCCGGACGCCGACTTCGATGCACTCCTTGCGGAGCAGGCCAAGGTCCAGGAGCAGATCGATCGCCACGATGCGTGGGGCCTCGACGCGGCGCTCGATCGCGCCATGGACGCCCTTCGCCTCCCCGACGGCGATCGCGACGTGACGACCCTCTCGGGAGGCGAACGTCGCCGCGTGGCGCTCTGCCGACTCCTCCTCTCTTCCCCCGACCTGCTGCTGCTCGACGAGCCCACGAACCATCTCGATGCGGAATCGGTCGCCTGGCTCGAGCGGTTCCTCGAGGACTACAAGGGCACCGTGATGGCGGTAACGCACGACCGTTACTTCCTCGACAACGTCGCCGGCTGGATCCTCGAGCTCGACCGCGGCAAGGGCTTGCCGTTCGAGGGCAACTACTCGTCCTGGCTCGAGCAGAAGCAGGCCCGGCTCGCCGTCGAGGAGAAGACGGAGTCGGCCCGGCGACGCACCCTCGCCCGTGAGCTCGAGTGGGTGCGCATGAGCCCTCGCGCCAGGCATGCGAAGTCGAAGGCCCGCATCACGGCCTACGAGAAGCTGCTCGCCGACGACGAGACATTCAAGCTCGACGGAGTCGAGATTCACATCCCGGCCGGGCCACGGCTCGGCGATCTCGTCGTCGATGCCGATCACGTGGCCAAGGGCTTCGGCGATCGGCTCCTCGTCGAGGACATGACGTTCTCACTGCCACCCGGTGGAATCGTCGGCGTGATCGGGCCGAACGGCGCGGGCAAGACGACGCTCTTTCGCATGATCGCCGGCGAGGAGCAGCCGGACAGCGGCGCGCTTCGCGTGGGCGAGACGGTCCAGCTCGCCTACGTCGACCAGTCGCGTGGTGGCCTCGACCCACAGAACACGGTGTGGAAGGAGATCTCCGAGAACCAGGACGTCGTCCTGCTCGGCAAGCGGGAAGTGAACTCCCGGCAATACACCTCCTGGTTCAACTTCCGCGGCGGCGACCAGCAGAAGCTCGTCAAGGACCTCTCGGGCGGAGAGAGGAACCGCGTCCACCTCGCCAAGCTCCTCAAGTCGGGAGGCAACGTGCTCCTGCTCGACGAGCCGACCAACGACCTCGACGTCGACACGCTCCGTGCGCTCGAGGACGCGCTCCTCGACTTCGCCGGTTGCGCCGTCGTGATCACCCACGACAGGTGGTTCCTCGATCGGATCGCCACGCACATCCTTGCGTTCGAGGGCGACTCGCAGGTGACCTGGTTCGAGGGCTCGTGGGGCGAGTACGCCGCCTGGGTCACCGAGACGCGAGGCCCCGAGGCGCTCGAGCCTCACCGGATCGCGTACAAGCCCCTCGTTCGACCCTAGGCGGGCTCCCACCACGGTCGCCGGAAGCGTATGCGCGCGGCCGCGCTGGCGAGCTCGGCGGCGGCGACGGCCGGCATGCCGGCGAGCTCGAGTGCCGCACCCTCGCGCAGGCCGCCGCGCCCGAGCTCGAGCGTCGACCCGAGCGCCTTGCTCGCGCCGGCGAGGAGCATCGCTCCCGCGAGCAGTGTCTCCGACCGTTGCGCGTCGATCCCAAAGGACCGGGCCGTCTTCGCAGCCGGCCGGCGGGCGAGAAGCTTGGCAGCCTCCACGAGGTCATCCGTATCGAATCGGCGGCCGACGATCCGCGCCAGTGCTCTGGCGCTGCCGCCCACGGCGAACGCGACATCCGGGTGTGGTGGGCTCAGCGGCTCGAAGGCTCGGGCAACGGCATCCATCGCGGCGGTCAGCTGGCGTGCGGTCGGAGGGTCGTCGTGAAGGTGGGCCCGCGTGAGCCGTAGCGAGCCGAGATCGGCAGACCGGAGCCACGCCGCTCCGAGCAGCGGCGTGCCGACCGCGATCTCGGTCGAGCCGCCGCCGACGTCGACCACGCCGACGACGTCCGGGAGCTCGCCGGCCGCCCGCGCGACGGCCCCGTCATAGGCGAGGCGCCCCTCGCTCTCGGCGGTCAGGACGCGCACCGGCAGACCGGTCGCGTCCCGGAGCGCCGCCGCCAGCGCGGGTGCCGACGCACCCTGGCGGCCCGGGGCGGTGACGATCACGATCGCGCGCTCGGCCCCGAGCTCTGAGGCGCGCTGCGCGAACTCACCGCAGACGAACGCGCACTCCATGATCTTCTCCGGGCTGAGTGTTCCCTTGTGCTCGATCTCAGCCCCGAGCCGGAGATAGTCGCGTTCTTCGGCAACCGCTCCGACCGACCCGTCCTCCGCCACCGACGCGACGAGGAGCCGAGCCGTGTTCGACCCGACGTCGATCACCGCAACACGCATCCGGCGGATTGTGGCAGCGGTGCCGGACAGGCCAGGGTGGGGTCCGGGGCTGCGCGCTGTCGGCCCGAGGGCTCGAAGCGGCAGAGGCGGCTAGGCGTGGCTCTTCTTCGCCTTGGTGGTGTCGGCCTGGCGCCTCGACCGCGCGCGCGCGCGTCGCATCATCGCCGCCTGGTGCTCGGTGGCCTTGGCGCCCTTCGCGGGCTCGACTGCCGTCCACAGGCCGTCCCCGTCGAGTGCCCAGACGTGGACATTCGCCGCGAAGACGCTGTCCAGGACACCTGGAGCTCCTGGCGTGCCCGGACCTGCTCGATGGGAACCAGCACCTCGATCCGACGGTCGAGGTTGCGGGGCATCATGTCGGCGCTGCCGATGAAGACCGACGTGTGGGCGCCGGCCTCGAACGAGTAGATCCGGCTGTGCTCGAGGAAGCCGCCGAGGATCGAGCGCACGCGGATCGTCTCCGAAAGCCCTTTGACGCCCGGCCGAAGCATGCACACCGAGCGCGCGCAGATGTCGATCGACGCGCCGGCTGCTGACGCTGCGTAGAGCTCGTCGATCAGGGTCGGGTCGACGAGATTGTTGAGCTTGAACCGGATCCGAGCATGCTCCCCTCCGGCCGCGGCAGCGGTGACAGCACGGATCTCCTGCACGAGGCGATCCCTCATCTCGAAGGGGGCGACGAGGAGCTTGCGAAACCGTTGTGGGCGGCCGAACCCGGTGACGTAGTTGAAGACGTCGGCGACGTCGGCGGCGATCTCCTCGTCGGCAGTGAAGATCCCGACATCCTCGTAGAGCCGCGCCGTGGAAGCGTGATAGTTCCCGGTGCCGATGTGGACGTACCGACGCAGGCCGCCCGCCTCCCTGCGGACGACGAGCGTCATCTTCGCGTGGATCTTCATGTCCGGGAACCCGTGCACGACGTGCACTCCTGCCTGTTCGAGCTCGCGCGACCACTCGATGTTGCGCCGCTCGTCGAACCGCGCTTTCAGCTCGACGAGGCACACGGTCTGTTTTCCCTGTTCCGCGCCCTCGATCAGGGCCGAGACGAGCGCGCTGTCGTCCGACGTGCGGTACACGGCCGTCTTCATCGCGATCACGTCCTTGTCCGCCGCAGCTGCGGCCGAGAAGGCCTCGAAGCTGGTGCGGAAGGACTCGTAGGGCTGCTGGACGAGGATGTCGCTGCGGCGGATCTCGTCGAAGAACCGTGCCGACGTCTTCACGCGCGCGAGGCGTGGCTGGGTGACGGGGACCCAGGGCTCGAGCATCAGGTCCGGGCGGTCGATCTTCGTCAGCTGCATCAGGTCGGCGAGGTCGAGCAGCCCGTCGATCTCGTACATCTCGTCCGCTGGTGCGTCGAGACCGTCCCTGAGCCGCTCCAGCATTCTCGGCGACGCCGAGGCGGAAACTTCGACGCGGATCACGTCACCGAAGCGCCTGCGCCGGAGCTCGGACTCGACCGCTTCGAGCAGGTCGTCGGCGTCGTCGGAGACCTCGAAGTCGGCGTCACGTGTGACCCTGAACACCGCCTGCTCCGAGATCTCCATCCCGGGGAAGAGCGAGGGCAGGAAGTGAGCGATCACGGACTCGAGTGGGACGAGCCGCTTGCCCGAGTCGACGAACCGATCGAGCCCTTCCGGCACCTTGACCCGGGCGAATCGCTCCTCTGCCGTGTCGGGGTCGACCGCCAGGACCGCGAGCGAGAGCGACAGGCCCGAGATGTACGGGAACGGCTGGCCGGCGCCGACCGCGAGCGGAGTCAAGACCGGGTAGATGTCCCGCGCGAACGTCGCCTCGAGCCGCTGCAGCTCTTTCGCCGTACAGTCACCGATCGTCACGATCTCGACTCCCTCGGCGGCGAGCTCGGGCTGGAGCACGCGTGTCCAGAGCTTCGTCTGCCGCTCGGTCAGTTCCTGGACGCGGCTTCGGATCGCTGCCAGCGCCTGGGCCGGGGTCATCCCGTCGGTGGAGCGCACCGCGAACCCGGCCGTCTCCTGTCCCATCAGGCCCGCCACCCGGACCATGAAGAACTCGTCGAGGTTCGACGAGAAGATGGCGCAGAACTTGACCCGCTCGAGCAGCGGCTGCGTCTCGTCGTAGGCGAGATCGAGCACGCGCGCGTTGAACTCGACCCACGAGAGCTCACGATTGAGCAGGCGCTCTTCGGCGCTCGTGTTCCGGTGCGGCATTACGGGGCGTCGCCGCCCAATGCCTCGACGAGCAGATGCTGGAAGTGCGCGATCAGCCGCTCCGACTCGGGCATCAACGCCCCTTCGCTGATCAACCCCGAGCGCATGCCGACCTGGACGCGCTCGACGAGCACCCGGTCCTCGGCCCCGACCTGGTTGTCGAGCTCGAGGTAGTCGGCGATCCAGTGCTCGTCGGTGTCCGGGAGGAAGAAGTAGTCGAGAAAGCGATAGGTGCGCTCCGGGGCGATCGGCACCACCGGTCCGATCGAGAAGTTGCCGCGCCCGGGCATGACGTTGATCGTCGTTCCCGGGAACAACAGGTGGAACTGGCCTCGTTCGACCTCACCGGCTGCGTCGTAGACTCCGCCTCCCCCGTTCTTGGCGGGGCCGTACTGGCTCGCGAACGTCGGGTGCTCCTCCAGTGTGTAGGTCCCCGGCGCGACGTCGATCGCCTTCGAGAAGCTGGGATGGGCGACGGCGCAGTGGTAGCACTCCAGGTAGTTCTCGACACAGACTTTCCAGTTCGCCTCGTACTCCCCCTCGGCGCGCTGGTGGAAGACGAGGGCATCGACGTCGATCCCGCCTTCGGCCACCAGGCCGGGCAGGTCGCCGAGGTGGTCGGCGAGCGGAGCCGCGTCGACGTCCGGATTGACGAACACGAACGGCCCCCACGTGTCGACTGCCACGGGGAGGAGGCCGAGGCCGGTGCGGTCGAAGCCAGGCTCGTGCTCGGCTCTCGGCGCCGTCCGCAACGATCCGTCCAGGTCATACGTCCAGGCGTGATACGGGCATTGCAGGCTCTCGCGCCGACCGGTTCCGTCGCACAGCAGATAGCCGCGGTGTCGGCAGACGTTGACGAACCCGCGCAGCGTGCCGTCCCGGCCGCGGACGAGGACGATCGGGACATCGCCTGCGCGCGCCGACGTGAACGAGCCGGCCTCGCCCAGGCCTCCGGTATGTCCGACGTACTGCCAGGTGCGATGGAAGATCTGCGTCTGCTCGATCCGCGCGACGGCTGGATCGGCGTACCAGTCCCAGGGGATCGTGCGGCTGCCGGCGGTCGTGCTCATCGCGGAATGCTAACCGGTGCGGCCCGGCCGCCGAGCGCGTCGCCGGGCAGCGGGAGCGAGCGGCGGATCGAACCCCGTCCGGCCCGCTGGTACCCTCGCCCGCATGCCGGGCTCGGGCCACGTTCCAGCGGGTGTCGCACCGGCGGAGATCGCGGCTGCCGTCGCCGGCGAATCGGCGTACATGGAAGAGATGCTTGGCCGGCTGATCGAGGTGCCGACGACCCTCGGGAACGAGGAGCCCGGCCAGGACGTCATGCGCGCGGCGTTCCGAGAGCTGGGGCTCGAGCCCGTCGATCTGCCACTCGACGAGGAGATGCTTCGCGGCCACCCGGCGTCGTCGCCGTTCTCGTGGGACGTAGCGGCTAAGAGGAACGTCGTCGCCGACTGGCGTCCGGCCGGGACGGGCGGCCGGTCGCTCGTCCTCAACGGCCACATCGACGTGGTCGCTCCTGCGGCCGAGGGCCTGTGGCGGTCGGCGCCGTTCCGCGCCGTGCGTGAGGGCGACTGGGTCTACGGCCGTGGCAGCGGCGACATGAAGAGCGGCCTCGCGATGATCCTGGGCGCGGTCAAGGCACTCGGCGGTCTCGGGCTCGCCCCGCTGGCGCCGGTTCAGTTGCAGTCGGTCGTCGAGGAGGAGTGCACCGGCAACGGGGCCCTGCAGTGCGCGGTGAGCGGCCTCCGGCCGGACGGTTGTGTCATCACCGAGCCGTTCCCGGGGACGGTGTCGATCTCGCAGGTGGGCGTGCTCTGGTTCCACGTCGACGTCGCCGGGGTTCCCGCCCATGCCGGGGATGCACAGGACGGCGCGAATGCGATCGAGGCGATGTTCCCGATCGTCGCCGCCCTGCGACGGCTCGAGGCCGAGCTCAACGAGAGCCCACCTGCCCCCTACGACGGGTTCGAGCACCCGATCAACCTCAACGTGGGTGTCATCAAAGGGGGTGACTGGCCCTCGACAGTCGCAGCCGAATGCACGCTCTCGTGTCGGCTCGCCCTTTTTCCCGGTGAGGACGTCGCCTCGCTGCAGCGAAGGGTTGAAGAGACCGTGGCGAGGGCCGCGGCGGACGATCCGTTCCTCGCCGGCCGGCCGCCGCGGGTGCGGTACGACGGGTTCGCGTGCGCAGGCGCCGAGATCGCACCCGATCACGATCTCGTGAGCACCCTCTCGGAGAGCTACACGAAGCTCGAGGGCGAACCGCCTCTCCTCGTGCCGACCACCGCGACGACGGACGCGAGGCTGTTCCTGGCCGAGGGCATCCCGGCCGTCTGCTTCGGCGCCTGGGCCGAGAACGTGCACGGAGTCGACGAGCGCGTCAACATACCGTCGATGATCGCCGCCGCCCAGACCCTCGCCGTCTTCATCCACGACTGGTGCGGGCTCGGGGAGGGTGGCACGTGAGGGCGCGCACGATCGCCGTGCTCGCCCTCCTGGCCGCGTTCGGCGCTGCTGTCGTCACACGTGTGCGGCGACGCAGCAGCCCCGCGACGGTCGAGCCGGCGTCCGCCGTGGCCGTTTCCTCGAGCGCGGAGCCTGCCGAGGAACCAGCTGAGCCGGCCGCCGACCCTCCCACCGTCGAGCCGGTGGTGACGCCACCACGACGTGCCTACGCTCCACCGGTCAGCGCCCTCGCAGGAGGCTCCTCACGCGCCACTCTCCGCGGGATCAGCGAGATTCGGCGGTTCTTCCGCAGAAACGAGACGCCGATCTGGTTCGTCTCCGCCACCCCCTTCAACCTGCTCGGGATCGATCGTTGGGTGCGGAACTTCACCTACCTGAACTACTACGACTCGTTCGACGGCACGCATCCGAACGTCTTCGTCCCGCACCACGTGGCACCGCCTACGTTCGACTCGATCGAGGCGATCTGCAACTACCTCCTCGGCCACAAGGAGGTGATCGACCACGTCAGGGCACGCGGGGGCGGCAAGGCAGTGTTCCTCATGTTCGACGAGGAAACGGAGCGGCTCGCGGCGGAGGCGGGCCTCGAGGTCGCGTTCCCGCCGGCGGCGCTCCGGACGAGGCTCGACTCGAAGATCGTGACGACGAGGCTCGGCGACGAGGCGGGCGTGCCGAGCGTCCCCAACACCCTGGGCCGCGCGTCGAGCCACGCCGAGCTCCTCGCGCTTGCGGACACCCGGGGGATCGGCACCGATCTCGTCGTCCAGACGCCGTACGGAGACTCGGGCCAGACCACCTACTTCATCGCCTCCGCCGCCGACTGGGCCGAGCATGACGACGAGCTCGTCGGCGAGGAGCTGAAGGTGATGAAGCGGATCCGCTGTCGCGAGGCCGCGATCGAAGGTGTGATCACGCGGCACGGCACGCTCGTCGGGCCGTTGATGACGGAGCTGACGGGCTACCCCGAGCTCACTCCCTACGGCGGTGGCTGGTGCGGCAACGACGTGTTCGCGACGGCCCTTTCCGAGGAGCATCGCCGGCAGGCGCGGGCGTACACGACGCTGATGGGTGAGCGGTTGCGGCGCGAGGGATACCGCGGCTACTTCGAGCTGGACTTCCTCGCCGACATGGACACCGGCGACATGTGGCTCGGGGAGCTCAACCCGCGTGTCACGGGAGCGAGCTCGATGACCAACGTCACTGCGGTCGCCTACGGCGACATGCCGCTCTTTCTCTTCCACCTGCTCGAATTCCTCGACGTCGACTACGAGATCGACGTCGACGAGCTCAACGCGGGCTGGGCGCAGCCGAGCGCGATCGACGAGTGGAGCCAGTTCATCCTCAAGGACACCGCCGATGTCGTCGAGCTGATCACCGAGGCGCCACGCTCCGGGATCTGGCGCCTCGACCCGACGGCCCACGGCGGCATCTCCTTCGACCGGCGCGAGACCGACTGGCACACCGTCGCGAGCGAGGACGAGGCGTTCTACCTTCGCATTGCCGCTGCGGGGGGCTATCGCTACCCGGGGGCCGACATCGGCATCCTCGTCACGCGTGGGCGGCTGCAGACCGACGATCACGAGCTGACGGACCGCGCGCGCACCTGGATCGACGGGATCAAGCGCCAGTTCCTCACCGCCGCGATCTCCGCGGGTGCGACGCAGCCCGCCCCGGAACCAGAGCCGTTTTCGTTCAAGATGCTGTGATGCTGACGTTCGAGGCGATCGGCGAGCTCGAGCCCGGCAGCCGCTGGTCGGCCCTGTTCGAACGGCACTGGCCGCGTTACCGAGCGTGGTTCCTCCAGGAGGGCGAGGCCGCGCGGACCTCCTTCGCCGAGTCTCTGCGGGCCATGCAGGAGCACATGCCGGAGCTGGTTCCGACCTACGACCGCATCTGCGCACTCGCGGGCGGTGGCGACCTCGAAGCGCGCTTCCTCGGCATGTGGGCTCCTCCCTCCTACCTCTCCGGCTGCTCGCAGGCCGTGTGGCGCGCGGGTGGTACCCCGGTTCTTGCTCGGAACTACGACTACGCCCCCGAGAGGCTGGAGGGGACGATCCTCCACACGCGGTGGGTGCGGCCCGTGATCGGCTCGGGTGACTGCGCGTGGGGTCTGCTCGACGGCGTCAACGACGCAGGTGTCGCCGTGTCGCTCGCATTCGGCGGACGGAAGGTCGTCGGCGGCGGCTTCGGGGTGCCGCTCGTCGTGCGCTATCTCCTCGAGACGTGTGAGACGACCGAGCAGGCCCGCGCCACTCTCCGCCGCCTGCCCTACCACCTCGCGCACACGCTCACGATCGTCGATCGCGCCGGCGACGTGTGCACGGCCTACCTCTCGCCCGACCGAGACGTCGTGCTGACCGATGCGCCTGTCGCGACGAACCACCAGGGGCGTGTCGAGTGGCACGAGCACGCGCACGCGACGAACAGCGTCGAGCGCGAGCAGGCACTCGCCCGCCTGGTCGACGAGAGCAGCGCGTCCGAGCAGTTCGTCGCCGGCTTCCTGCGTCCGCCGCTCTATTCCACCGATGCCGACCGGCGTCTCGCCACCCTGTACACGGTTGCGTATCACCTGGCGGAGGGCCGGGCGGAGTTCCGCTGGCCCGGTGTCGTCTGGAACCAGCGTTTCGACGCGTTCGAGGAGGCGACGCGGTCGCTGCCCATCTGTGAGCAGCAGCCGGCGGCGTGAGCCGCGAGCGCGGACGGCCCTCTTCCTCGGCCTGTAAGGTATCCCTGACATCGTGGGAGATTCGTGTAAGGTCGCCCTTACATGAATACCTCTCCGCGTCACCACGCCCTCGCGCGACGGGCAGCGCTCGCTCTCGCAATCGGCATTGCGTCCGCAGCAGCTGCGACGGCAACTGCCGCCCCGGCCGGTCAGGCGAGCCAGACGGCAACACCGTCCGGCGCGAACCTGGCCCCCGTCAAGAGCTATCTCCTCAAGCACACGGCGCTGTTGACCGGCTTCACGCGGGACTTCCGCGCCTCCGCTCGCCGCTACTACGCCACCGCACAGGCGACCGGGTTCGACTATCAGCGGCTCGGGAAGACCCAGCGCGCGTCGGTCGCGCGCGAGCTCGCCGGCGCCAAGGCGCATGTGGGTCGAGGGCAACCCCTACTACGAGCGTGTCGAGGGCATCGTCGCGGGCACTCCGTCGCTTGCGGCCTACGACGTGATCCTCGACGCCGGCTCGTCGGCGAAAGAGGATCCGGCAAGCGCCGTGCCCTTCGATCTCGAGCTTCGGAACGGCAAGGTGCTCCGCAAGCCCGGCAACCTCTACAACATCACGGAGGGGATGCTCTGGGGAACCCGCCCCGATCTCGTCGCGGCCAAGTTCGATCTCGACGGCGACGGCCGGCTCGAGTTCGGCGAGGTTCTGCCCGATGCGAACGCCCTCATGGCGGCCGCCGACGCGTTCGTCCTCTACGCCGGCAAGCTCGACCGCTCGGCGAAGGCCTGGAAGCCGACCGCATCCGACGCGTTCACGTCGGTCGTCGTGATGGTGCCGACGATGAGCGAGTACTTCGGCCAGTGGAAGGTGTCGCGCTTCGTGCTCGGCGACAAAGCCAAAGGCGAGTCGTTCAACGTCGTCTCGCGCCTCTCGGACATCGGTGACATTCTCGGTGGGCTTCGCGTGATCTACACCGGGATCGGCCCGGCGATCGCCAAGGTCGATCCGCAACAGCACGCGCAGACGAAGCGCGAGCTCGACGGGCTCTGGACGTACGTCGCGAAGCTCAAGGCGCAGGAGCTCGGCGGCAAGCGGTTCCAGCCGAACCAGGCCGACACGCTCGGACGCGTCGCACAGGAACGCGCGACTGCGATCGCCGGGCAGGTCACGCAATCGGCAGCCCGGCTCAAGGTCCAGATCGCACAGTAGTCGTGCGGCTGGCGAGCCTCCTCGGGGTTGTCGTAGCGGCGAGCCTCTGGCTCGCCGCTCCTGCGTTCTCGCAGCCTCCCTGGCAGAGCGCGTCGACGGCGCGTCTGGCGCTCACCGACGCCGACGCCGAGATCGCGCTCGGCGACCCCGGTGCAGTCCGTGCCCAGATCGACGAGGCGCGCGCTGCCACGACTCGAGGTGCTCGCCGGCCACCCGCAGGACCTCGCGGCCGCCCGGATGGCGCTCGACTCGGCCGACACTGCCGCCGCACGGACTCGATGCGACCGGCCTCGCGGCGGCCCGCGCGGCGATCTGGACGACGATCTTGCGCGTCGCCTTCGACGAGGCCCTCGGTGCCACGCGACGAGGCGACGTCGCGGCCGCACGCTCGTGGCTTCTGGTGCGCGAGTTCCGCCCACCCACACGGTTCTCGCGCGCGAGCGGCCGACGGCACGCTCGCGCTCGATCGGCTCGGGCCGCGGTGCGCTCGACCCCGGCGGCCGCCGCGACGACCGTGCGGACGGATCTTCTCGACACCTACGACGGACGCCTCCGGACGGCTCTCGGCTCGCTCGGCGAGGCCGAGCAGCTCGGCTTCGCAGCCTCACGCGCCGAGGCGGGCGCCTCCGTCCTCGGGTACTGGGCGATCGTCGGCGCCCGTCTATCGCCGGCAGCGAGGGGACGTCGCCTGGCGGCAGGCGACCGCCGAGATCGAGCAGCTCGCCGCTTCGGCGCGGGACGGGCGTCAGAAGCTCGGGCGCTGCGCTCGCGCGGGTCGAGAAGCGACTCGAGGGTTTCCGAGCGGCGCCGCTCTCGAACGAGGAGACGCTGCGCCGGGCCGGGCCAGCTCGATCGCTTCGTGCGCCTCGTCTCGATCGAATACGGCCGCGGCGTCAGCAACGGGCGGGTGACCAAGGACTTCGAGATCCAGGAGGCGATCACGTTCCGAGACGGCGCCGCGGCCGCGTTCGCCGATCTCGAGCCGGTGCTGCTCGCGCGCGACCCGGTCGCCACCCGTCGCGTCAAGGTCGCGCTTGTCGAGCCTCGGAGCGTCCCTCGTGACCGCGAGCCACGGCGGCGCAGCGGCCGAGCCGGAGACGATCGCAGCGACGGTCGGAGCCGCTGTCGGTGATCTCGACCGGCTCTACCCGGCCACGTGGAAATCGGCGGCCGAGACGGCCGACTTCGACGTCATCTGCCGCGGCGCTCGACCGGATGCAGGCAGCGGCGGCGAGCGGCGACTGGCGGGCCGCCGAGTCGGCCCGGATCGAGGCCTACGGCATCTTCGAGCTCGGTCCGGAGCAGCGCCTGCGCGGCCTCGCCCCGTCGCTCTTCCAGAATGTCGAGTCGCTGTTCTGGTACGGCGGCGGCGAGACACGACGGGCTCGTGCGGCTGATCAAGCGCAAGGCACCGGTGGCAGAGCTCGCCGCCACACGCGCCGCGCTCGACACGTCCCTCGGCCGAGGCCGAGCAGCGCATCGGCAGCGGACCGGGATCGCGCGTCTCGATCGTCGCGAACAGCGCCATCATCGTCTTTCGGGAAGGGCTCGAAGCCGTTCTCATCCTCGCCGCACTGATGGCCAGCATGGTCGGGCCACAGCGACGCTACCGTCGGCCGCTGCTCGCCGGGGTGGGGCTCGCCCTCGCCGCCAGCGTCGTCACCTGGGTCGTAGCGCAGACCGTCCTCGGATCCCTGGCCCGCTACGGCGAGAAGCTCGAGGCAGTCGGTGTCACTCATCGCGATCGCGGTTCTCCTCCTGATCCTGAACTGGTTCTACCACCGGGTCTACTGGCAGGAGAACCTGCAGGATCTCCACCGGCGCAAGAAGTCGATCCTCGCCGGCGCCGGCCTCTCGCTCGCCGCGGCGCAGATCGTCGGCCTCGTTGCACTCGGGTTCACGAGCGTCTACCGCGAGGGCTTCGAAACGACGCTCTTCCTCCAGGCGCTCACGCTCGAGGCAGGCGCGTGGACGGTGCTTCAGGGGGTCGCTGATCGGCTTCGCCGCCGTCGTCGCCGTCTTCTTCCTCGTCATCGCGCTCGAGCGCAGGCTGCCGCACAAGAAGATGCTGATCGTCACGGGCGTGATGATCACCTGGGTGCTGATCGTGCTCGTCGGCCAGACGGTGCAGGTGATGCAGAAGGTCGGCTGGGTCCCGGTGACCCCGATCGAGAATCTCGAGCTGCCCTACTGGACGGGCGTGTGGCTCGGCGTCTACCCGACGTGGGAAGGCCTGCTCGCACAGGTCGCGGCCGGCGACGTTCGTGATCGGGAGCTACTTCGCGGCGGAGGCGCGTCCGCCGCCGCAAGCGGTCGCGGATTCTCTCGGCGCCGCTCAGCCTGAACGAGAGCTCGTAGCACCGGGCGGCCGTCGTTCATCTCACACCGGGGACGCCGGAGACGTTTCACCTCTCATCATGCTCACGCTCTACGACTTCGCGGCCTCGGCCAACTGCTTCAAGGTGCGGATGCTGCTCTCTCAACTCGGCATCGCCTACGACCGCGTTGCCGTCGACATCTTCGCGGGTGAGTCGCAGACGGACTCGTTCCTCGCCCGCAATCCGGCCGGGCGGACGCCGCTGCTCGAAACGAGCGACGGTGTGGCGATCCCCGAATCCGGCGCGATCCTTCTGTATCTCGCCGAAGGCACACCATTCCTCCCGGCGGATCCCGTCGAGCGGGCGCACGTCCACGCGTGGATGTTCTTCGAGCAGAACCTGCTGGAGCCGAACGTCGGCACCGCGCGCTTCTGGCGCCTCACCGGGAGAGACACCGAGCGGCCCGAGGCGTTCGCCCGGCACGTCGAAGCGGGCGCGGTGCGCTCGCCGCGCTGGAGCGCGGGCTGGCAGGGCGAGACTTCGTCGTCGGCGACGGCTACACCGTCGCCGACTGTGCGCTGTACGCCTACACCAGGGTCGCGCACGAGGCCGGGTACGACATGGCCGTCGTACCCTGCGCGTGAAGGCGTGGCTCGACCGAGTCGCGGCGACGCCGGGCGCGCTCGACGACCTCGCGCCCTACCCGGCGGCGGCATTCGCCGGCGCAGGCGGCCGCTCGGCCCACGACCGACCCGCGTGACGGACCGTCCTCGCCCTTCGAGCTCTTACGCGGTCAGATCGTGTGCGAGCTCTTCGAACGCTGCGACGAAGCCGTTGCAGTCCTCGATCGTGTGGGTGATGGAGAGCGTCCACTCTTCCTCGCGGCCCGGCGTCATGAAGATGCCGCGATTCATGTTGTAGAGCCAGGCGAGCTCGCACAACTCGGCGTCCTGGTTCGCCTTGAACGACTCGTAGTCCGTGATCTTCTCGGGCGAGAACGTGACGCAGCCCTTCGAGCCGACGCCGATCGAGTAGCCGGGGAACGAGTACTTCTCGATCACGGCCTGGCAGCCTGCGAGCAGATGCTCGTTGAGCATGTCGAGGTGCGCGTACGCGTCGGGAGTCATCACCTCGAGCAGGTTCGCGCGGGCGGCCGCCATCGAGAGCGGGTTGCCGTTGTACGTCCCGACCTGGACGACGCCTCCCGACTCGACGAACTCGAACGCCTCGGCGGTGCCCCCGATCGCGCCCGATGGGAGCCCACCGCCGAGCGCCTTCGCCAGGGTGACGAGGTCCGGCACGACGCCGTAGCGCTCGACAGCACCGCCGGCCGCGATGCAGAGCCCGGTCTTGACCTCGTCGAAGATCAGCATGATCCCGTGCTTGCGGGTGATCTCGCGCACGGCCTCGAGGTAACCGGGCTCGGGGAGCACGACACCGAGGTTCATCATCGCCGCCTCCATGATCACGCAGGCCGGCGCGCGGTCCTCCTCGATGAGCCGCTCGATCCGGCGCTCCATCGCCTCGGCGTCGTTGAAGGGGACTGCGATCGTCATGTCGGCGACGACCTGCGGGATGCCGAGCCCGTAGGGGATCGACTGCAGGTCGAACCGGTCGCCGATCGCCGCGTAGTCGACGCCGAGCGACACCATCACGTAGTCGTGGTGGCCGTGGTAGGAGCCGAAGATCTTGACGATCGTGTCGCGTCCGGTCGCCCCTCGTGCGATCCGAATCGCGTCCATCGTGGCCTCGGAGCCGGAGTTGACGTAGCGCCATCTCGGCAGGCCCCAGCGGCGCGCGAGCTCCTCGCCGACGACGATGGCGTCCTCGGTCGGCGCGGCGAAATGCGTCCCGAGCCCGATCCGGTCCGTCACGGCCTTCGAGATCACGTCGTGGGCGTGTCCCTGCACCATCGAGCCGAAGCCGTTGTGGAAGTCGAGATACTCGTTCCCGTCCACATCCCACACCTGGGCACCCTTCCCGTGCGACAGGTAGATCGGCCAGGGGTCGCGTGTCTGGTACGAGGAAGCGACGCCGCCGACGAGGCTCTGGCGCGCCCGTTCGTAGAACGCCTGCGAGCCCGGTGTGCGGGCGTTCAGCTTCGCTGCCTCGCGCTCGGTCAGTTCCGTGATGCGCGCGCGATCGATCTCGACGTGGGTCCGTGAAGCCATGACGGCGGGCTCCTTCGTTGGAGGGGAATGCCGCATTGTGGCGATTCCACGCCCCGTCTGTCGATGGTTCTGCCGCCGTCGACACGACCGACTTCCGTAGACTGCCGCATCGTGACGCCCGCCGCCGCCGTCGCCGATCGCATCGAACGCGAGCTCGCCCCACTCACCACGCGCGTCTGTCATGCCTGGTGGGATCTCAACGTCGACGCGAACGAGGAGAGCGCGCAGCAGCGCGTCGAAAGCGAAACCGCACTGTCGGACTTCCTCGGAGACGGCGACCGGTTCGCAGCGATCGAGGCGGCGCGGGCGGCCGCGAAGGGTCTCGACCGGCGCCGGCTCGACCTCCTGCGCGACGCCTTTCTCACCAAGCAGGTTCCCGCCGACCTGCGGTCGCGGATCGTCGCGCTCGAGGCGTCGGTCGAGCTGCGGTATTCCCGCCATCGTGGTGAGATCGCCGGCCGTCGGGTCGACGACAACGAGATCAAGCGGATCCTGCGCGAGAGCGACGACTCCGACGAGCGCCGGGCTGCGTGGGAGGCCTCGAAGACGATCGGGGCGCTCGTGGCAGACGATGTCCGCGAGCTGGCCAGGCTCCGGAACGCGGCTGCCCACGCTCTGGGGTATCGGGACTGGTTCGCGCTCTCGGTGTCCACCTCGGAGATGAACGAGGAGCGGTTGCTGGCCACGCTCGACGAGGCCGACGCCGTGACCGCGGAACCGTTTGCACGCTGGAAGGCCTCCCTCGACGAGGCACTCGCAGCTCGGTTTCGCTGCCCGGTCGACCAGCTGGCGCCGTGGCACTACGCGGACCCGTTCTTCCAGGACGTCCCGACCGACGGCGGCGTCGACCTCGACTCCCTGTTCGAGAACGCGGATCTGCTGGAGCTGTCCCGACGGACGTTCGACGGGATCGGGCTCGACACGCGTGACGTCCTGGACCGCAGCGACCTGCTCCCGCGAGAGGGGAAGTGCCAACACGCGTTTTGCATCGACGTCGACCGCGGCGGCGATGTGCGCGTGCTCGCGAACGTGGTGCCGGGCCTCTACTGGATGGACACGCTGCTCCACGAGCTCGGGCACGCGACGTTCGACCTCGGCTTCACCCCGACCCTCTCGTGGCTCCTTCGTGACTGTCACCTGGTGATCACCGAGGGGATCGCGATCATGTTCGGCAGGCTCGCGAGCGACGCGGAGTGGCTGGAGCGGGTCCTCGGTGTCGATCCCGATCGGGTGACGGATCTGGCCGGGGGGCTCCGGGCCGCTCGGGCCGCCGAGTTGCTCGTGTTCACCCGCTGGGTGCTCGTGATGACGAACTTCGAGCGCTCCCTGTATGCCGACCCGGAATCCGATCTCGATGCTCGCTGGTGGGAGCTCGTCGGCCCGCTATCAGCTCGTCGTTCCTCCGGCCGGCGAGACGCAACCCCGATTGGGCGGCGAAGATCCACATCGCGTGCGCGCCGGTCTACTACCACACGTACCTCTACGGGCAGATCGTCGCCTCCCAGCTCGCAGCGACGCTGAGGCGAGAGTGCGGCGGGCTCGTCGACCGGCCCGAGGCCGGCAGGCTCCTCTCGGAGCGGGTGTTCGCTCCCGGGCTCTCCGTTCGCTGGGATGCGCTGATCGAGCAGGCCACCGGCGAGCCTCTCACGGCGACGTACTTCGGGCACGACATCGCCGGCAGCTAGCGGTTGCGGCGGCGCGCGTGGGACCGAGATGATCATCGAGATGGCAACCGGGCTCAACCACGTCAGCGTCGTCGCGCTCGATCTCGAGACGTCGCTGCGCTTCTACGTCGACGAGCTCGGGCTCGAGGCGCTCCCGACCCCTGACTTCGGCTTTCCGGTCGTCTGGCTCGCTGCCGGGGAGCGCCAGGTGCACCTCTTCGAGCGGCCCGGGCTACCCCCGTCTCACGCCCACTTCGGGCTCGAGATCGACGAGTTCATGCCGATCTACCGCCGCATGAAAGAGCTGGGAGCCCTCGACCACGAGACCTTCGGAAATGCGATGTACGAGCTCCCCGACGGCGGTATCCAGATGTACGTGCGCGATCCGGCGGGGAACCTGGTGGAGCTCGACCACCGGGACGCGTCGACGATCCCGCAGGACGAGGTGCCCGAGTACCGGCGACTCGCCGATGCCAGGCCGCAGGAGGGCGCCGCCGCCCGGGCGACCCTCTGGCATGCCCGCTAGTGCGGCGGCTCGCAGCGTTGGGCCTGAAACACGGCGCGCTTGCGCGCACTTCAGGTTCATGGGGTTGATCTGCTGGCGGTAGACCAACTCGGTGCGGGCGAGGCACGCCTCGCCCCTACGCCCAGAGGTCGACCCAACGGGAGAAGAGCCGGCGCCCGTCGGCCTGCATCTCGTGCATCGAGGCCCGGAAGTCGTCGAGCAGCCTGGTGAGGCCGCCCGCTCCGAGCACGGCGTCGGCCGAGGCGACGTATGCGGGAACGCGCGCCCATGCGTCGGCCATCGCCTCGTCGAGCTCGACATGGAACTGGACGCCGTAGGCGACTCGCCCGACGCGAAACGCCTGGTGCGGGTACGCCGGCGAGGTTGCGAGCAGCGTGGCGCCGGCCGGGAGATCGAACGTGTCCTGATGCCACTGCAGCGTCGGTCGCGGCCACGAGAGACCGCCGAACACCGGATCGTCGGCTGCTTCGGGCGTGGCATGAACGGGGAGCACGCCGACCTCGGGAACCGCCCCACGTCGCACCGCGGCCCCGAGCGACGAGGCGAGGAGCTGCACGCCGAGGCATGAGCCCCAGAACGGGACGCCGGCTCTGACGGCGGTCGCGATCAGCGACTTCTCCGCCTCGAGCCAGGGGTTCTCGGACTCGTCGTTGACGCTCATCGGCCCGCCCATGGCGACGATCGCGTCGATTCCGTCGAGCGTCTCCGGCAGCGTTTCGCCCTCGTCGAGCTCGACGCGTTGCACTCTGGCACCCCGCTCGAGAAGGACGTCCTCGAAGATCCCGGGAGGCTCGCAGGCGATGTGCTGGAGAACGAGCACGTCCACGATCGTGACTCTACGTGGTCGCCTGCTGCGAAACGAGGAGCGGCCGGCACCCTCCAGGGCACCGGCCGCCTCTCGATCCTCTCGCCGCGCTCGTCCCCTGAGCCCGGGCGCGACGAGACCGCTACGCCTGCGCGCTCTGCTGCGCTTCCTGCGACTTCGGCTCGCGGTCGGCGACGCGCTTTGCCGCCGTCGCCTCGACGGTCGCGAGCGTCGCGCCGCGATCGGCCCGGACGCGGATCACGATGCGGTCGCCCACCTCGAGCTTGGTCGCGTCGATCACGGTCGGAATGCGATGCGCCCAGTGCAGGAACACCGTGTCGCCGCTCGTGGTGAAGGTCTGCTGCGCGGCCTGGCCGATCATCAGCTTCAGTGCGTTCCGGTTGCCGCCCTTGACGTCGATCGTCACCTTGCCGTCTGCGGTCGACACGAACGTGCCACGGAAGAGGTAGAGCGGCTTGTTCGGCTTGATCAGTGCGCTGCGATCGGCGACGGTTGCTGCAGGTGTCGCCTTGATCGTCTCGATCGACGCCCTGCGGTCGGTGCGGATGTTCACCGTCACGTAGTCGCCGACGACGAGCTTGTCGATGCCGGTGAGAACGGTCGGGATCCCGTGCTCCCACTTCAGGAACACCGTCTTGTCGCCCGTCGCGAACGTCTGCTCCTGGCTCTGGCCGATGAGCGAGCGCAACGCCTGGCGGTTGCCGTTCTCGACCGAGATGGTGAGAGACGAGCCGTTCGTTGCCTTGAGCTGCCCGACGTAGCGGTAGAGCGTCTTGCCGTTCGCGGTGCCCGCGAATGCTGCGGTAGTCGCCACGAGCGTCGCCAGAACGGCGGCGAGCGCGACGATGATGGTGGAGCGCTTCATGTCAACTGTCCTCCCAGTGGTGGTTACACACCTGACCCTAGGAGGGTCGTGTTCGCGACATCTCAGCGCTGCGTAAGCCGTGCGTAAAGCGCGTCGTCGGTCAGCGGCGCCGGCTCGAGCTCGAGCGTGAAGGCCGATCCCTGCGACGGAGCGCTCTCGACCGTGACGCGCCCTCCCATCGCCGTCGCGAGCTCTGCCACGATCGCGAGCCCGAGCCCTGTCCCCACCGGACGATCCGCGCCGTAGCGGTCCCAGAGGTAGAAGCGATCGAAGGCGTGCTCGAGATCGCCGGCCTCGAGCCCCGGCCCGTCGTCGACGACACTGAGCCGGCCCGGCGACGCGATGACCTCGACGGATCCCCCGCGGGGCACGCAGCGGATCGCGTTCTCGACCAGATTGGAGACCGCCTGCAGCGCGCGGCCGGCGTCGGCGATCGCACCTGCCGGGTCGTCGACCTGCGCGCGGAGCTCGACGCCGTATGCCTCCGCCTGCGGGGCATGGCGGGCAGCGGCGTCCCGTGCGACCTCCCCCAGGTCGACGGGTACGAGCGTCGCATCGAACGTACGGCGGCGGAGGCGCGCGAGGTCGAGCAGGTCGCGGATGAGGCGCTCGAGGCGCTGGGCCTCCCGCTCGATCACTTCGCCGGCCCGGTCGGGCTCGACGACGCCGTCGGCAAGGCCTTCGGCGTGGCCCCGAATCGCAGTCAGGGGTGTCTTCAGCTCGTGGCTGACGGAGAGGAGGAACGAGCGCTCGGCTTCCTGCGCGTGACGCAGCTCGGCCGAAAGGTCGTTGAACGCCGTCGAGAGCTGGCGCAGCTCGGTCGACCCTTCGAGCGGAAGTGGGTCGGGGCTCTCACCCTCGGCGAGGCGGCGGCTGGCGGACGCGACCCTCGTCACCGGGCCTGCGATCGCACGCGCGAGCAGGAACGCGACGATGGCCGCGAGCGCTGCGCCGACCAGAGCGGCGAGCCCCAGTCCGACGAGAAACGGCCTCCAGTCGGCCGATTGGTCGCGCGAGGAGCGGAGCAGGACGAGCGCGTCGCCGCTGCGGACGCGGGCGGCGTAGAGGAACGGCGCCCCGCGCACGTCGACGGTCCCGTTCGAGCTCCCGGTCCGGCGCAGCTCGACCGCGGCCGCCTCGGGCAGAAGGAGCCCTGCCTGCTCGGGTGTCAGGATCGCGAGGCGCTCGTCTTCCGTCGCGAGGAACTGGCCGATGGCGGTATCGCGACGCGGTAATGGGCTCGCGACGTGCTGGGCGGCGATCAGGTCGACCTGGCGGCTGAGGGCCCGGCGGGCATCGCTGTCCAACGAGCGGCGCGTCAGGGCGGCGCCGACGGCGAGCATCACGATGGTCGAGACGGCGACCGTCGCGGCGATCCCGATGAACAGCCGCGCCCTCAGCGTCCGAGGCCCGTGGAGCCCGCTCACGTCACTGCCTTGTAGCCCGAGCCTCTCACTGTGCGAATGAGATCGGGTCGGTCGAGCTTTTTCCTGAGCTGGGCGACGTGCACGTCCACGGTTCGCGTCCCGCCCGGAAACGACAATCCCCACACGCGCTCGAGCAGCCGCTCGCGTGACCAGACGGTCCCCGGGTGCTCCAGGAGGAAGGCAAGGAGGTCGAACTCCATCCCGGTCAGGTCGACGGGGCTCCCCGCAACCGAGACGTTGCGGCCACCGTGCTCGAGCACGATGTCCCCGGCGGTGACGAGATCCGCGCCGTTCTCGGGCTCCGCCCGCCGAAGCACTGCGCGGACGCGCGCGACGAGCTCTCGTGGCGAGAACGGCTTGGTGATGTAGTCGTCTGCGCCGAGCTCGAGCCCGGTGATGCGATCGATCTCTTCGTCCCGCGCGGTCACGATCACGATCGGCAGCTGCGAGTGGTCACGGATCGCCCGGCAGAGATCGAGCCCGTCGGCGTCGGGGAGCTGGAGGTCGAGGATCGCGAGCCGGATGTCGCTTTGCTCGAGTGCGAGAAGCCCTTCGACGCCGCGCGACGCCCAGATGACCGTGAACCCGTCGTTCTCGAGATAGGTGCGGACGAGGGTCGCGATGTCCTCCTCGTCCTCGACGAGCAGGATCGTGCCGCCGCGCGTTGCGCTGCCGCTCACGCTCCCGCGCGCTTGAGCACGTTGACGACCCGTGCCGGCTCTCCGTCCACGTGCTTGACGGCGACGAACGCTCCGGGTCTGGCGAGAGCCCGCTTGCCGGGGAGGCCGAGGACCCGGAATCTGGTGGCCGGATCGAGGGCGACCGTCAGCACGCGGCCGTCTGCGGTGCGAATCGTGATCGAGCCCTTCAGAAGCGCGGTCACGGTCCCTCGATCCGTGACGACGACCGGAGTGCCGAACGCCCGGATCACCTTCGCCCGCAGCTTCGCGTCGTGGACCACGGTCGCGATGAATCCCGGCTTCAGGTCGGAGATCGCCACCACGACGCCGTTCAGCTTCACGAGGGTGCTCGCGGAGACGGAGTACGCGACGACGGTCCCGTCGAGCGCGCGCACGGTGATCTGATCGGGAGCCACGGACTGAACGACGCCGCGGTCGGTCTGGACGGCGACTCCCGCCGCACCGACGGCCGGCAGCGCGAGCGCTGCGACGGCGAACGCAATCGCGAGCACCAGCGGTCGGAGATGTCGCAGGCTCATGCGACTCATCGTCGCGTCTCCTCGTAAGCCGGTCGTGGTGCATGCGTAAGCAGGATGTAAAACACGTCGGTCGGCGCCCGCTCCGGCCGCCGCCGCTACCCTCCTTCGGTGCTGACGCGCGACGACATCCGGAACGTCGCCATCGTGGCACACGTCGACCACGGCAAGACCACGCTGGTCGACGCGATGCTCTGGCAGTCCGGATCGTTCCGCGCGAACCAGGATGTGGCCGAGCGCGTGATGGACTCGATGGACCTGGAGCGCGAGAAGGGCATCACCATCCTCGCGAAGAACACGGCCGTCCGCTACGGCGCGACGAAGATCAACATCGTCGACACGCCGGGCCATGCCGACTTCGGCGGTGAGGTCGAGCGAGGGCTGCGGATGGTCGACGGTGTGCTCCTGCTCGTGGACGCCAGCGAAGGGCCGCTCCCGCAGACGCGGTTCGTCCTCCGGAAGGCGCTCGAGGCCCGGTTGCGCGTCATCCTCGTCGTCAACAAGGTCGACCGACCGGACGCCCGCGTGGACGAGGTCGTGAACGAGGTCTACGAGCTGTTCCTCGACCTCGACGCCGACGAGAGCCAGATCGAGTTCCCGATCGTCTACTGCAACGCCAAAGCCGGCAAAGCCGGCCTCGCGGTCGATGCGCTGGCGGACGACCTGCGGCCCCTCCTCGATCTCCTGCTCGAGACGATCCCTGCCCCGACGTACGACGACGAGCATCCGCTCCAGGCTCTCGTCACGAATCTCGACGCGTCCCCGTACGTCGGTCGCCTGGCGATCTGCCGGATCCGCAACGGCGCGATCCGCAAGGGGCAGCAGGTCGCCTGGTGCAGGGCCGACGGCACCGTCGAGCGAGCGAAGGTCACGGAGCTCTACGTCACCGAGGCACTCGATCGCGTCGAGGCTGCCGAGGCAGGACCAGGCGACATCGTCGCCGTGGCCGGCATCCCCGAGGTCACGATCGGCGAAACGCTCGCCGATGTCGACGATCCCCGGCCGTTGCCGGTCGAGCAGGTCGACGAGCCCTCGCTGTCGATGACGGTGGGAATCAACACGTCACCCCTTGCAGGTCTCGAAGGCACACGGCTGACGGCGAGCCAGGTGAAGAGCAGGCTCGACGCGGAGTTGATCGGCAACGTGTCGCTCCGCGTGCTCCCCACGCAGCGGCCGGACACCTGGGAGGTCCAGGGGCGCGGCGAGCTTCAGCTGGCCGTGCTCGTGGAACTGATGCGCCGCGAGGGCTTCGAGCTCACCGTCGGCAAGCCGCAGGTCGTCACCCGGGAGGTCGACGGCAAGGTGCACGAGCCCGTCGAGCGGCTTGCGATCGACGCGCCGGAGGAGTACATCGGCGTGCTCACGCAGCTGCTCGCCTTGCGGAAGGGCCGGATGGAGCAGATGGTCAACCACGGCACCGGCTGGGTGCGGCTCGAGTATCTCGTGCCGGCGCGCGGGCTGATCGGGTTCCGCACGGAGTTCCTCACCGAGACCCGTGGGACAGGGATTCTCCACCACGTCTTCGACCGCTACGAGCCCTGGTACGGCGACCTCCGGACGCGCCCGAGCGGCTCGCTCGTGGCCGATCGTCAGGGTCCGACGACCGGGTTCGCGATCTCGAATCTCCAGGAGCGGGGGACGCTGTTCGTCGCGCCGGGCGTCGCCGTCTACGAGGGGATGATCGTGGGCGAGAACGCGCGCTCGGAGGACATGGACGTCAACGCCACCAAGGAGAAGAAGCTGACGAACATGCGGGCGTCGACGTCGGACGAGCTCGTGCGCCTGATCCCGCCGCGACCGCTCTCGCTCGAACAGGCGCTCGAGTTCATCCGCGAGGACGAATGCGTCGAGGTGACGCCCGCCTCGATCCGGTTGCGCAAGGTGGAGCTGGCAGCCGGAAAGCGGCAGCAGGCGTCGAGCCGCAAGGCGCGCGGCCTGGCGTGAGGGACGCTGCGGTGGAAGAGCGTACCGCAGCATCCCTCACGCATCTGTTTTCTGCACGCTTCGCGTGATCCTGAAGCCGGGAACCTACGGTTCCCTGTGAGCCCTCCCTTCTCAGCGGCCGGTCGCAGTGACAGGCTCTAGCCTGTCACCCGGGCTATCGTCGTCCGATGGACCGCGCCATCGCGACGGCCCTCGCCGCTGACGGAACGATCGACATCACGACCGTGGGAGCGAGGAGCGGCCTCGCCCGCCGGTCGGAGATCTGGTTCCTCCACCTCGGCCGGCGGACGTTCATCACGGGCACACCGGGATCGCGCAACTGGTACGCGAACGTCCTCGCACACGACCGGCTGACGTTCCACCTCAAGGAGTCGGTCGCCGCAGATCTCGAAGCGCGCGCGGTGCCGGTGCTCGACGAGCCGACCCGGCGTTGGGTGTTCACCCAGCCCCATCGGTGGAACGATTGGTACCTCAGCCAGACCTCGCTCGAGGAGCTCATTACAGATGCACCGATGGTCGAGGTGCTCTTCCTCGACGACTGACCGTGGTGCCAGGCTGACCCTTAAGGGAAATCAGGGTGCGGGCTCAGGGTGCCCCCCCGATGTCAGGGAACGCGTTCCAGAGCAGGCTCTTGCCAATCGCAAGAAACCCGCCAAGGAGGCGACCCCGATGTCCGCTAGCCCCACGACCACACCCGCAATCTCAGCCGGCACAGACTGGCGAGAGCTCGCATTCCGTGAAGGCGACGGCATCGAAGTCCGTCTCCTCTGGAGCCCGTCGACCGACCGCGTGAAGGTCACCGTGGCCGACGCGAAGTTCGACGAAGAGTTCGAGCTCGACGTCGCCGGCGCGGACGCGCTGGCGGCCTTCAACCACCCGTTCGCGTACGTCCCCTCCCAGAGCTTCGGCCCGGTTGCGGCCGAGCGCCAATCCCTCAACCTGCATTCGCAGGCCTGAAAGGACCATGCCATGTCACCCCTGAAGCAATCCAAGAACGTCGCCGCCCGCATGGGCGGCTGGAGCGCAAGCCACTGGAAGACAGCCACGTTCGGCTGGCTCGCGTTCGTGATCGCCTCGTTCGCGATCGGAATAGCAGTCCCGATGCAGATGATCGAGCAGAAGGACGCCGCGGTCGGCGAGGCCGGTAAGGCCAACAAGATCGTCGACACGGCGTTCGACCTCGGCCAGAACGGCCAGGGAGAGCTCGTGGTCGTGCAGTCCAAGACCAAGACCGTCGACGATCCCGCGTTCCGTGCCACCATCACGGACACGATCGCCGCACTCGAGGGCTTCGACCAGGTGGAGAAGCTGAGCTCGCCGCTGACTCCCGGGAACGAGGGTCAGATCTCGCCCGACCGCCACTCCGTGCTGATCACCTTCAGTCCGCACGGCACCTACGACGAGGCCGTCCTCTACATCGACGAGATCGTCGCGGCAACTGCCGGCGTCCAGAAGGCCCATCCGGACTTCTACGTCGCCGAGGCCGGAACCTCCACCGAGAAGGCCCTCGACAAGGTGATCAACTCGGGAATCGCGAAGGTCGGGCTGATCGCGCTCGTCCTGACGCTCGTGATCCTGCTGCTCGTGCTCGGCTCGGCCGTTTCGGCGCTCGTGCCGGTCCTGGTCGGCTTGACGGCTGTCTTCGCCACGTTCGGGCTCGTCTCGCTGCCCAGCAAGATCGTGCCGATGGACGGCTCCGTCAACGAGGTGATCCTCCTGATCGGGCTCGCCGTAGGCGTCGACTACTCGCTGTTCTACCTCCGACGCGTGCGTGACGAACGTCGCGCCGGCCGCAGCGAGCGGGCGTCGATCGAGGCAGCAGCGGCCACGTCGGGCCGAGCGGTCTTGATCTCGGGCATCACCGTGATCATCGCCATGGCCGGCATGCTGCTCTCGGGCGACAAGACGTTCATGTCGTTCGCAATCGGCACGATGATGGTCGTTGCAGTTGCGATGATCGGCTCGCTCACCGTCCTGCCGGCGATCCTCTCGCGGCTCGGCGACAAGGTCGAGAAGGGCCGGATCCCGTTCGTGCACCGGCTTCGTCGCGATGACGGCAACGGAAGTCGCTTCTGGAGCGCGATCCTGAAGCCCGTCCTCCGGCACCCGGTGATCGCGACCGTGGCGTCGGTGGCGGTGCTCGTGGCCCTCGCACTCCCGGCCGTCCACCTGCACACGGCGGACAGCGGGCTCGACGCACTGCCGAAGAGCCAGCCGGAGCTGAAGGCGTTCCACGCGATCGACGACGCATTCCCTGGCGGCGCCAGCGGAGCCATCGTCGCGGTCAAGGGAGGCAACGAGGCCGACGTCCGTGCCGCGATTGCCGACCTGAAGGCGAAGGCGCTCGCGTCCGGCGAGATGCTGAATCCGATCCAGTCCGAGCGGAGCCCGGACGGCACGACGTACAAGGTCGAGATCCCGCTCGCCGGCGACGGCACGGACGCGGTGTCGACCCACGCGCTCACGACGCTTCGCACCGAGCTCGTTCCCGCAACGATCGGCAAGGTTGCCGGCGCCGTGTACGCGGTCGGTGGTCCCACCGCTCAGTCGCACGACTTCAACGCGATGATGAAGTCGTCGGCACCCCTCGTGTTCGGCTTCGTCCTCCTGTTCGCGTTCCTGCTGCTCCTGGTCGCGTTCCGGTCGATCATCGTCGCGCTGAAGGCGATCCTGCTCAACCTGCTCTCCGTGGCAGCGGCGTACGGAATGCTCGTCGCCGTGTTCCAGTGGGGTTGGGGCGAGAACCTGCTCGACTTCAACTCGACCGGCGGGATCGCATCCTGGTTGCCCATGTTCCTGTTCGTGATCCTGTTCGGCCTCTCGATGGACTACCACGTGTTCATCCTGAGCCGGATCCGCGAAGCGTACGACCGCGGACTCTCCACGAAGGACGCCGTCGAGTACGGCATCCGCACGACCGCCGGTGTCGTCACCGGTGCCTCGATCGTGATGGTCGGCGTGTTCGCGATCTTCGCGATCCTGCCGCTGCTCGACCTCAAGGAGATGGGGATCGGGCTCGCACTCGCGATCCTGATCGACGCAACCATCATCCGCGCGGTGCTCCTGCCCGCGTCGATGACGCTGCTCGGGGACCGGAACTGGTACCTCCCGAGCTGGCTCGAGTGGCTGCCGAATCTCGACACGGAAGGCTCTGCCGAGCCGACCGAGACTGTCGTGGCCGCGCCCGCTCTCGAGCAGGCCGCCTGAACCACCATTCCCCGCCTGCGGTGCTGCTTCGAACGGAAGCGGCGCCGCAGGCGACTCGACTTCGAAAGGAAGCGCGATTCGCCATGACCACAACGTTCACAACAGAGACCGTGACCGAGGGCCTTGCGGCGCCGGCGGCTACGAGCCGGGCCGACGCCACGGAGACCGTCGTCTCTGTCAGCCATCTCGCCAAGGCCTACGGCCGCCATCAGGCGGTGTTCGACGTCAGCTTCACCGTCCGGCGTGGCTCGATCGTCGGCATCCTCGGGCCCAACGGGGCAGGCAAGACGACGACGCTGCGCGCCCTGCTCGGGCTCGTCGAACCGACGTCCGGGAGCGCACTCTTCGGTTCGAGACGGTATCGGGACCTGGTTCGGCCGGGCAAGCTCGTGGGAGCGATGATCGACGCGAACGCCGGGCATCCAGGGCGCACCGCTGCGGGCCACCTCGAGGTGCTTCGCGTCGGCGCTGGAAGTCCCTCGCTCCCGTGTCGGCGCCGTGCTCGACCAGGTCGGGCTCGCCGACGCATCGAGACGGCGCATCGGCGGCTTCTCCCAAGGCATGCGGCAGCGCCTCGGTCTCGCCGGCGCGCTCCTGGGCGAGCCCGAGACGCTCGTCCTCGACGAGCCGTCGAACGGGCTCGACCCGGACGGGATCCGCTGGCTCCGGCACACTTTGCTCGACTTTGCCGCCGCCGGGGGAACCGTGCTTCTCTCGAGCCACGTGCTCGCCGAGGTGGCACAGACCGCGCACAAGATCGTCGTCATCGACCGTGGCCGCGTCCTGGCGCATGCCCCCGTCGGTGAGTTCACCGCGACGCTTGGCGGCGAGGCCGCGACGCGCGTCCGCACTCCGTCTCCCGCCGTGCTAGCGCATGCGTTGACGGCGGCCGGCCACGACTACCGGCAGCTCGAGCCTGACGTTCTCCGCGTCGACGGAATCACCCCCGAAGCGCTCGGGCGGCTCGCGGCGGAGGCAGGTGCGGCGATCTACGAACTCACCGCCGAGGCCGTCGACCTCGAAACGGCGTTCTTCAACCTGACCGACGGCGACAATACGAAGGAGCACTAGCGATGCGTCACCTCATCCGCACTGAATGGCTCAAGCTGGCCACCACAAGGGGTCCGTGGGCAACGATCGCCGGCCTGCTCGCCTTGACCGCCGCGATCACACCAATCGCGATGTCCGAGGCCGGACAGGGTGACAGGAGCCCGACGGCCGACGCCCTCGAAGCCCTGGCGATCGGCCCCGGCTTCGTGGCCACCCTCGTCCTCCTGATCCTCGGCGCACTCGGCGCCACCTCGGAGTACCGTCACGGAACCGTCATCACCACCTATCTGATTACCCCGCGCCGCCGGCAGGTCCTCGCCGCGAAGCTCGTCGCACATGCGGCCCTGGGAGCAGCGGTCGCAGGGGTGGCCGTCGCGATCGCGTTCCCGGTCGTGCTGCTCATGGCGAGCAACGACGGGATCCGCGTCGGAGCGCCTGCCCACGTGATCGGCCTGGCCGCTGCGATCATCGCTGCCGGAGCTCTCGCGTCGGTCTGCGGTGTGGGTGCCGGCTCGATCCTTCGCAACCAGACAGCCGCGATCCTGGTCATTCTCGTCTGGACGCTGCTCGTCGAGCAGTTCTTCGGTGGCTTCTTCCCACCGGTTCTCCCGTTCGGCGCAACCCTCGCCGCCGTCGGCATGGGCGGTGAAGGCGGGCCTGGCGTGATGAGCTCATTCGTCGTCCTCGTCGCCTGGGCAGCCGCACTGGTCGTCGTGGCAGGCCGTCTGACCGAGCGGGATGTGACGTGACATGACCCGACTGCGGAGCGAGACCGGCCTGGCGCGAATCGCGATCGGCGTGATCGCGCTCCACCTCGTCGACGATTCCTTCCTGCAGCCGAACTCCGGCACGTCGGCCGGCGACCACCTCTTCGGCGGCCTCGTTCCACTCTCACTGCTCATCGTTGCGGGCATCCTCTACGGTCGCGTCAGGGCCGGGGCGCGGGCGACGATCGCCCTTCTCAGCGGGTTCTTCGGCGTGCTCGCCGGGACGGAGGCGGTGCACTACACGATCGAGGGCGGCCCCTCGGGCGACGACTACACCGGCCTGCTGTCGCTCGTCGCCGGTCTCGTGCTGCTCGGGCTCGGCGGCGTCACGCTGTGGCGGTCACGACGCCTGGAGGATCGCCGCCCGCTGGCGCTACGTGCGACGGCTGCTCCTGACCGTCGGCGCCCTGGTCTTCGCGTCCGCCATCCTCTTCCCCGTCTCCGCCGCGTACGTCGTCACGCACGCCGCCCGCGCGGGCGTGCCGGCAGCCGACCTCGGCGCAGCCTACGAGGACGTCCAGTTCACGACGACCGACGGCTTGCTCCTGAAGGGCTGGTACATCCCCTCGCGGAACGGGGCAGCGGTGATCTCGTTCCCCGGCCGGGCCTCGTCCCAACAGCGCGCGAAGCTGCTGGCGCGGCACGGATACGGCGTCCTCCTCTTCGACCGTCGCGGCGAAGGCGACAGCGAAGGCGACCCCAACCTCTTCGGCTGGCAAGGCGAGCGCGACATCCACGCGGCAGTGACGTACCTCAAGGGCCGCCCGGATGTCGATCCGGAGCGGATCGGCGGCATCGGGCTCTCGGTCGGCGGCGAGATGATGATCGAGGCCGCCGCGGAGTCGCCGGCCCTGAAGGCGATCGTCTCGGAGGGCGCGAGTAGCCGCTCCGTCCGTGACGAGCTCGCGAACGGGCGGCGGCTGGTCGGAGATGATCGGCAACGGCGTTGCCACGCTCGCGACCGCGATCTTCACCGACAACCTGCCGCCGGCCGCGCTCAAGAGCCTTGTCCCGCAGATCTCCGGCGCCGTCTTCTTCGTCTACGGCCAGAACGGTCAACCGGCCGAGCGGCCCGCAAACCGGTCCTTCTACGCCGCTGGCTCGCGGCCAGAAGGAGATCTGGGAGGTGCCGGAGTCGGGCCACATCGGTGGCGTCGACGCCCAACCGCGCGAGTACGAGCGCCGCGTCGTGGGGTTCTTCGACCGGACGCTCCTCAGCGGGCGGTGAGCTTGCGCTGTGGCTTCACCGCGAGCAGATACGCACCGCCGACCGAGCCGATCGCGGCGAGCACGATCACCGCAGCCCACACTTGGTAGCCCGGTGCGCCGGGCGGCGCGAGCGATGTTCGCGGCCAGGCGATGTTGACGCTCTCGAACAGGAGCCAGACAACGGCCAGCGCGTTGACGACGACACCCGCGCGACCGAGCCTGACCCGACCTGCCGGAACCCAGCGACCCCGTAGCCGAGCGATCAGCGCCGCTAGCGCGACCAGCAGGAAGGCAACGTAGATCCCGGCCGTGCCGAACGCGATCAGGCTGCCCACGGCAGCCGAGTCCAGGCCGAGCAGGAGGCCGGCGCACGCTGCGAAGGTGGTCACAAGGATGGCACCGAGCGGCGCCTGCCGCTTGCTGACGCGCCGCAGGAAGCGCGAGCCTGGCAGGACGTCGTCGCGAGCCGTCGAGAAGATCGTCCTCGCCGTCAGGGACTGCGCGGCCGTACCGCAGGCGAGAAACGCCACCAGGACAACGGCGGCGAACGGCTTCGCCGACCAGGAGCCGAACGAGCTGACGACCGACGTGGTGACGGGGTCGACGTCCCGGCCGGCGACCACGCCGGCCGGGTCAGGGTGGGCCAGCGTCGTCGCGAACGCGTTGAGGATGACGAGCGCCGCGACGCTGAGCAGCGCGATCCAGAGGGCGCGGGGAACGTGGCGTGCCGCTCCTCTCGTCTCCTCCGATGCGCTGACGCACGCGTCGAAGCCGATGAACACCCAGCCGGCAACGGCGAGCGCCGCGAGCATCCCCGCACGCACCGAGCCACCCGAGAGCTCCTCAGCGCCGAACGTGTGCGTGAGGATCGAGAAGTCCTGCGTCCGGAAGACGAGGAGCAGCGCGAGCCCGATGCCGACGGACGCGAGGATCTCGGCGGCGATCCCCGCCTTGATCACGTGGCCCAGGAGCGAGACGCCCTGCGCGCCGATCGCCGCACACACGATCACGAGGACCATGCCCATCATCACGATCGCGTTCGCAGTCGCTGGGATCCCGAGCAGGGTCAGCGCCCAGGGAGCGCCGAGATACGCGATCGTCGTGTTGGCCGCGCAGTAGGCACAGATCGCGACCCAGCCGCTCATCCAGCCGTACCGGGGCCGGCGAGCCGGCGCGTCCACTGGTACGCGCCTCCCGCGACCGGGAACTCCGACGCGAGCTCCGCGTAGACGACGAGCAGAAGGCACTGACCCACGAGTGCGATCGGCAGCACCCACACCCAGGCGGGACCCGCAACCGTCGTTCCGACGAGCACGACGGCATAGAGACCGACGACCGGTGAGATCGCTGCGATGCCGAGCGCCGCGTTGTCGACGACGTTGAGCCCACGGGCGAGCTCCTGGGGATAGCCGAGCTCGTGGAGTCGGTCGGCGTCCGAGTCGATCGGCGGATTCGCTGCCACGGCTACGCCTGCCGTGGCCCTTCCTGCATGCGCCGCTCACGCTCGACGGCCCGCGCGACGTCGACTCGTGAGGAGACGCCGAGCTTGTGGAAGATGTTCCGGATGTGCGACTCGATCGTCTTGTCGCTGAGGAAGAGCGCCGATGCGATCTCGCGGTTCGTCATTCGGTCGGTGACGAGGCCTGCGATCTCGAGCTCGCGCTTCGTCAACGCGTCGAGCCCGCTGTCGCCGACGGCGGCTGGGCCGCGGGGCTCTGCACGCGCGCCGAGCTTGCGCAATTCGCGGCGCATCTCGTCCCGCACGCGTACCGACCCACAGGCGGCGAGCTCTTGCTCGGCTTCGCGCAGGACTGCGATCGCGCGTGTGCGCTCGCCGGCTGCAGCGAGCGCCCGTCCTGCGAGGCCGAGCGAGAAGGCAGCCTGCAGCCGCGCCCCTGCCGCGGCAGCGGACTCTGCCGATGCGTGTGCCACCGTGGCGGCCTCGAGCGGCTCGCCGCCGGCGAGGAGCACTGCAGCCCGGCACCGACCGGCAAGCGCGGCCGGCAACAGGAGCGGCAGGCGCGACGCGTCTTCCTCGGCCAGGTCGGCGTACCCTGCGGCAGCCTCGGTGTCTCCGACGGCGAGCGAGGCGAGCGTCAAGCTCTCCCAGTCGAAACAGCGCTCCACCGGCATCGTGCTCGCCCCGTCTTCGCCGACGAGCTCGAGCAGCAACCGATGGCCGCGCTCGACATCGCCCGTCTCGAACAAGGCGACGCCGAGCCCCCAGCCCGGGCCGCCGCCACCGTTGGGAATCGTGGCGCCGGCGAGCCTCGGGTCAACGCGTGAGCTCTCCTCGTGCGCCGCGATCGCGCCGTCGAGGTCGCCGGCGTAGTACAGCGTCCAGCCGAGCTCGAAAAGGACCCGGTAGAGCTCGTGCGGGCTGGCGGAGAGCCGCGCGGCCTCGAGGGCCGTCTCACAGAGCTCGATCGCCTCGCTCAGTCGTCCCTGCATCTCGAAGGGGAAGTTCTTGGCGAGCTGCAGCGGCACGAGCAATTGGCCCTCGCCGAAGGCCCTGGCGATTGCGATGCCCCGCTCGACGTGGGCGACCGCCTCGTCGTAGTGCTCGAGGTAGGTCTCGGCCCAGGCGAGGTGGTAGAGCGCCTCGAGGCGCGGCGCAAGCTCGGCGTCAGAGAGCCGGGCGAGCGCTGCGAGAGCCTCGTCCCGGTGCCCTCGGGCCTGTTCGATCTCGCCCGCGACCGTTTCGGCCAGACAGAGCGCCGCCGCCGCCGACGCGACGAGCGCCCCGTCGCCCACCTCCTGTGCCGTCGCGAGCGCCTGACGGCCCATCTCGACTGCCTGGCCGAAATCCCGTTCGTACAGCCCGTCGACGGCCAGTTCGATCTCCAGCACCGCGGCTTCGGCCGTCGAACGGTCGGGCAGGTCGTCCCACGCCCGTGACAGCCGGCGATGGGCCTCGTCGTGTCGGCCGAGCCAGTGCTCGACGGCGGCACACCGTGCCGTCAGCTCGACTCTCCGTGCGATCGCATCCTCGGGAAGGAGCTCGATCGCCTCCAGCAGCGTCGCGCCACAACGGTCCAGCTCGCCGAGCGAGCGGAGCGACGATGCGAGAGAAACGCGCACGTCTACGCGGCGCTCGTCGGTCGCGGGCAGGAGGCTCAGTGTCGCCTCGAACCAGCGGGCCGCCGCCGCGGGAGCCCGCGCGGCCGCGGCCCTCCCGGCTGCGAGCAGGAGCGAGATCGCCTCCTCGTCGCCCTGGCCCGCGTACTGCTCGACGTGGTGCGCACGCTCGGCGGCGTCGGCGCCCCGCGACGCGAGTGCGGCAGCTGCGCGTGCGTGGGCCCCGAGTCGCCAACCCGCCGGCGCTGTCTCGTAGACGGCTCGCCGAATGAGAGGGTGCCGGAAGACGAACTGACGAGGCACCGGTGTCGGGCGGACGAGGTCGAGGTCGAGGAGTGCGTCGAGGGCACGAAGCCCCTCGGGGCGTGGCAGCTCGGCTATCGCCGCTGCCAGATCGGGCTCGAAGGGCTCGCCGGCGACGGCGGCTGCACGAAGGAGTGCGAGGTGTTCCGCTGGAAGTGCTGCCAACTCCTCGGCCAGCGAGGCCGCTACGGCCGCGGGCACGGGGACTCCCGCGATATCGATGTCGCTGACGGCGCTATCGATCGCAGTCGGCAGTCGCCCTTCTTCCCTCGCGCGCTTGAGCTGCTCGAGGTAGAACGGGTTGCCGCCACCATGGCGATAGATCGTCGCAGCGGCGCGCGGCTCGAGATCGCCCAACAGGATGGTCGCCTGCGCCTCGGTGAGTGGCTCGACGATGATCCGTCGCACAGACGACACGGCCAGTGCCGCCGTCAATCCCACCGGCGCATGTGCGGGCCGGAAGGCCACCGCGAGCATCACCGGTGCCTCGGGCCCGCGCCGCACGAGGGCGCCGAGAAGCTCGCTCGACGCTTCGTCGCTCCAGTGCAGGTCGTCGAGAACGAGCACGAGCGGTTGCTCGCGCGCCAGCAGCTCGAGCAGCCGGCGGACAGCGCGGTGCGTTCTGTAGCGCTCGTCGGCGACCGAGCCACGTGTACCGGCACCGTGCGGCCTGCAGCGACGGAACGATGCCATCGAGCTCGTCGACGAGCTCGGTGTTCGATACTGCCTCCAGGTCGAGCTCCTGAGAGGCGACGTAGGCGTCGAGCGCATCGACCCAGACGCTGAACGGGAGGTCACGCTCGAACTCCGTCGCCGAGCCGGCGAGCACGAGAAAGCCCCGCTCCTCGGCGTGGGCTCGCAGCTCGGTGAGCAGGTGCGTCTTGCCGATTCCCGGCTCGCCTTCGACGGTTACGCACGCCGGTGTCCCCGTCGCCAGTGCGTCGAGCGCTGCATCGAATCGCTGGAGCTCGGGCTCGCGCCCGATCGTTGCGGGGCTGTGGTCGGCTTGCACCGTGACGGGCACCCTACTCCGGTTCGGGACCAGGTTCAGGGAGAGTCCCCGATGATCTCGAGCGGTAGGTCGGGCACGCTTCCTTCATGCCGTTCTTCCTGCTCCATCACCGTCATGAGCCACACGAGTGTGCCGCCGCGTTCGCTGCGTGGACTGGGTTCTCGAGTCCGCTTGCGACACCAGCTCTGCACCGTCGACGTGCCTCGTCGGCGGGCATGCGCTCTGGTGGCGCGTGCAGGCCGTTGACGCGGCCGCAGCGCTCGCGCTCCTCCCGAGGTTCGTGGCGCGGCGCACCGTTCCGATCGAGTTCCGCGACGTCGAGATTCCCTGAGCTCGGTCGAGCGAGGCCGCTCCAACCGCCCCGCTAGGCTGACCGCGTGCGCGATCTGCGACCGCTCTTCGATCCGCGATCGGTCGCCGTTCTTGGGGCTTCCGACGACCCCGCCAAGTGGGGTCAGTGGATCGCCGCCGGGGCTCTCAAAGGCGCCCACAGGCGCGACGTGTGGCTCGTCAACCGTAAGGGCGGGACGATCCTGGGCCGGGCGGCGTACCGCTCGCTCGAGGAGTTGCCGGGGGCTCCCGAGCTCGTCGTCGTCTCGCTGCCGGCAGGCGCGTTCGAGGAGGCGATCGACGCATCCCTCGCCGTCGGTGCACGTGCGATTGTGGCGATCACGGCGGGGCTCGGCGAGATCGACGCCGCCGGCCGGGCCCGGGAAGCCGCCGTCGTGGAGCGCGTTCGCGAGGCGGGGGCCGTCATGCTCGGCCCCAACTGCCTCGGCGTGTACGACGCCGCCGCGGACCTCGACCTCGGCTCGAACGAGTTCACCCCGGGGGAGCTCGGGATCATCTCCCAGAGCGGCAACCTCGCCCTCGAGCTGAGCCTCCTCGCGGCCGACTACGGCGTCGGTGTCTCGCGGTTCGCCTCCCTCGGGAACCAGGCCGACATCGAGGCGGCGGAGCTCGTGGAGGCGTTCGCCGCGGACCGCCACACGAGTGTGATCGGCGTCTACGTCGAGGACTTCAGGGACGGGCGTGCCTTTGCCCGGGCCGGAGCGGCGGCTGTCGCGGCGGGCAAGCAGGTCATCCTGCTCGCCGCGGGAGGCAGCGAGGCAGGCGCGCGCGCCGCCGCCTCGCACACCGGAGCCCTCGCGAGTGACACGGCGGCCGTCGAGGCGGCGTGCAGGGCGGCCGGGATCCTGCGGGTGGCGACCCCGAAAGAGCTGGTCGATCGGGCCCTGGCGAGCCTCGTGCCCCGGCGACCGCAGCGGGCCGCGCGTCGCAATCGTCGGCGACGGGGGTGGCACCGGAGTCGTCACTGCCGATCTCGTCACCGCCGCCGGGCTGGAGCTGCCGCCGCTCTCCGAGGGGCTTGCTGCGAGACTCACGGCGATCGCGCCCAGCGTGATCACCGTCAACCCCATCGATCTGGCAGGTGCAGGGGAGCAGGACTTCTGGAACTTCGAGCGCGTGACGAGCGCCGTGCTCGGCTCCGGCGAGGTCGACGCTGTCCTCTTCACCGGCTACTTCGGCGGCTACAGCCAGATGAACGAGCGCTTCAGCGAGCTCGAGACCGAGGTCGCACACGCGATTGCCCGAGCGGCCGCCGAGACGCCCTGCCTGCTCCTCGCCCAGGCCATGTACTGGCGCTCGCCCCCCGCCGCAGCGTTGCGGGCGGGCGGCGTTCCGACGTACCGTGACGTCGAGGCGGCCGTCGACACCCTGGCTCAGCTCGTCGAGCAGCAGCGGAGAGCCTCGTTCGGCGTTCCGGAGCTCGGGAACGCAGAGCCGTCGATCGTCGGCGACGGTTACTTCGAGTCGCGTGAGCTGCTCGAGCGGGCGGGCGTGCCGTTCGCGCCGGCGCGCCGCGCCGCTTCGGTCGAGGCAGCCCGTTCGCTCGCGGCGGAGCTCGGGTACCCGGTCGCGGTGAAGGCTCTCGGCCTGCTGCACAAGTCGGATGCGGGGGGCGTCGCGCTCGGGCTCGCCGACGATGCGGCGGTCGCGGCCGCAGCGACCGACATGGAGCGGCGGCTCGCTCCCGACGGCTTCTCGGTCGAGACCATGGTCGATCCGGCGGGAGGCGTCGAGCTGATCGTCGGGTGCCGCCGCGATCCGCGCTTCGGGCCTCTCGTGCTCGTCGGCCTCGGCGGCGTCTACGCCGAGCTGCTCCGCGATGTCCGCCTCGCGCTCGCCCCGGCCGGTGCGGATGAGCTGGAGGCGTTGCTGCTGTCACTCCGTGGAGCCGGCGTTCTCACCGGAGCGCGCGGCCGTGCCCCGGTCGATGTGCGCGCGGCTGCCGAGGCTGCTGCAGCGTTGTCCGTTGTCGCGGCGGCGCATCCGGAGATCGAAGAGATCGAGATCAACCCGCTGCTCGTGTTGCCGGGGGGCGCGGTCGGGCTCGACGCGCGCGTCGTGCTCGGCTGACGATCGGGGCAGTCAGCGTGGCGGCCGCCTGTATGCCTGGGCGTTCGGGGTGGTCGGTTCGAACCCGACGCCGCGGTAGACGCGGCCGGCTGGATTGGTCGCCTCGGTGATGATCACCCAGCGGTCGCAGCCCCGATCCGCGGCCCAGCGCGCCGCCACGCCGAGGAGATGGGAGGTCAACCCGCGGCGGCGATGCTCGGGTTCGGTGCTCACGCTCTGATACCGCGCAATCGCGCCGCAGCGCACGATGCCGAGGTCCGAGACGAGCGCGTCGGCGGCAAAGGCACCGAAGAACGCCGCGACGCCACGCTCGCACAGCTCGCGCTGCGACGCAACCCGGGCCCGAACGAAGCGCTCGTGCGATGGTGCCTCGTACTCGCCGGTCCGCTCGTTCTCGGCCATCGCACGTCCGACCACCTGCTCCCAGTCGTCACCCGCCAGCCGACGAACGGCGTACCCGTCGGGCAGCGGTTTCTGGCGCGGCAGAGTCGCCGTCGCGAGGACCTCGTCGAGCTCCAGCTCGACGTCTTCAGCCGCCCAGGCACGTCGCGTCGTCGGGCAGACGGATCAGCCCGATCGCCACCCACGCGGCGGCCGGGAAAGCCGCCTGGAACGCCCTCACCCAGCGGCTCGCATCATCGACGGCGTCGGGCTCGGTCACCAGCAGGCAGTTGCCCCAGTGGAAGGTCGGATTCGCGGGCGAACGGAGGACGAGGTGATCCGTGTGGTTCTCGACCGTCGACCCTGTGTGCTGCAACACGGCGAGGTCGGTCGCCCAGCCGATCGGGAGGTCGTGCATCCGGCCATGCTACGAGCCCGGACCAGTAGGGTTGCCGTTCGGAGGAGGTGGGGCTCGTCGGAAACAGTGGCGAGGATGAGGTGTTCGCCCTCGATCCGGGCAACGTCGTCGGGTATCTGGTGAGCCGGGGCATCCTGCGGGAGGGCGTCCAGGCGTCGGTCGTGGAGCTTGCGGGCGGGGTGTCCGCAACGGTGCTCGCCGTGCGGGGCCCGGGGGTCGCCGTGGTCGTCAAGCAGGCGCTGCTCCGGTTGAAGGTTGCGGCGGAATGGATCGCCAAGCAGGAACGGACGGACCTGGAGGCCGCGGCGCTGCGCCTGTGCGAGCGGCTCACTCCCGGCCAGGGTCCCGCAGCTGCTCGCGAGTGACCCGTCAGCGCACATCATCGTGATCGAGCTCCTGCCGGACGATGCTCACAACTGGCAAGGGGAGGTTGCGCTCGGCCGCGTCCACGCGGGCGCCGGAGGGTGGGCCGGCGAGACGCTCGGAGCCTGGCATCGGAACACCGAGGCCGACCCGGCCGTCGCAGCGGAGTTCCACGACTTCGAGGCGTTCGAGCAGCAGCGGCTCAGCCCGTTCTACGAGGTGGCGGCGCTCAACCTGCCGGACCTGGCAGGAGAGATCCTCGAGCGGCTCGAGGAGCTACGGCGCCGCCGCTGCTTCGTCGACGGGGACTTCGCGATGAAGAACATGCTCGTTGCGCCCGGTCGGAACTGGAAGCTCGACTTCGAGGTCGCCCACTACGGCAACCCGGTGTTCGACGTCGCGTTCTTCCTCTCGTTCGTCGTCCTGTCGGCCATTCGCTGGCCGCGGCTGACTCCCGAGCTGCGTGTTCTCGCGGACGGGTTCCTCGACGCGTACCACGACGTCGTCGGCCCCGGCTTTGCCGGCGATCCGGCGTCCGTCACCGGTCACACCGCCTGTTTGATGCTCGCGCGCACGGACGGGAAGTCACCGGCGCAGTTCTTCGATCCTCCGTCCCGTGAGCGGGCCCGCGCCGCCGGGACGGCGCTCCTGCGGCGGCCGGACCGGGGGCTCTGGCAATGGCTCTGAGCGACCGCCTTACGCTTCCCAACCCAGGTAGGGGGCAGCGCCCCGCTTCTGCAGCCCACGGGCGATGATCAGGCGCTGGATCTCGCTCGTTCCCTCCCAGATCCGGTCGACCCGGAGCTCGCGGTAGAAGCGCGCCGCCGCGTGGTCGTGCATGTAGCCTCGGCCGCCGAGGATCTGCACCGCACGATCGGCAACGCGGCCCGCCATCTCCGACGCGTAGAGCTTGGCCATCGCGACCTTGCCGTGGACGACCTTGCGGTCGGCCAGGACGTCGAAGGCATGGGCCGCGTGGTAGGTCAGAAGCCGTGCGGCGTGGAGCTCCGTGAGCGAATCGGCGAGCGGGAACGACACGCCCTGGTTCTCGATGATCGGGCCACCGAAGGCTTCGCGCTCCTGCGCCCAGGCGGTCGCTTCTCCGAGCAGTCTCTCGGCAGCGCCGCAGCAGCGTGCCGCGATGAAGAGGCGCTCGACGAGAATCCACTCGCGCGAGCCGGCGTCTCCGCCCGAGACGAGGTTGGCGCCCGGCACCCGGCAGTCGGTGAACGTGATCTCGGGATGGTGGTCGAGGTACGGGTCGTGCAGGAACCGCGGCGTCCGCGTGATCGTCATGCCGGGAGTCCCGGGCTCGACCAGGAACAGCAGCTGCTCGTCGTCGTGGGTCGCGGCGACGAGGTAGATCCCGGCCTCTCCCTCGCTCGTGACGAACCACTTCTCGCCGTTCAACACCCAGTCATCGCCGTCGCGTGAGGCCGTCGCGGCGAGCGCAGCGAGATCCGAGCCGGCGCCCGGCTCCGTCAGGGCCCACGCCTCCCGGTACTCGCCGCGGACGATCGGCATCACGTACTTCTCCGCCTGCGACGGGGTGAGCAGCTCGAGGAGCTCGCGCGGGCCGCGATCGACCACGCAGAATCCCAGGCCGTTCGTCGCCTTGCCCGACTCCTCCTCCAGCGCCACCTGCGCGAGCATCGACAGATCGCGCCCGCCGAGCTCGGCCGGCATGTTCAGCATCGAGAACCCGGCGGCGCGGGCCTTCGCGCGCAGTGCCTCGACCTCGTCGGGATCGATCGCGTTCCGTTCCACGATCCGCTGCTCGACGGGGATAGACCTCCTCCTCGATGAAACGCCCGACGCGATGCTTCAGATCGGCGATGTCAGCGGGAAGCTCGGGCACGATCACGGACGACCTCCAGGTGTTTGACCGTACGGTCAGGAATGTGGCTGAGAGCCTAGCTGGCGCCGATGATCTCCTGCGCGGCTCTGATCCCGCTGGCGAGCGCACCGTCCATCAGAGCCCGGCTCGAGTCGTGGGTGTGCTCCCCGCAGGCGTGGAACGGGCCGGCCGGCGCCCACGCCGCCGGCGGCGGAGCCGCACACGAATACGCAGCCCTGATCCAGGGGTCGTCGTCCCAGGTCGAGAGCACGATCCCGTCGTCCCCGAGCTGGAGGTCGGGACGGAGGTCGTGGAGCAGCCGCACCCAGGTGCCCGGGCCCTGTGCGACCCCGAGTCGGTCGAGAGCCGGGGCCGATCCGGCGAACGCATTGACGACGCGCTGCACGCCCTCGTCCGCAGTCGCCGTCCAGCACCAGAACCGATCGGGCACCGAGAGCACCGCGCTCGGCGGCGCGTCCTCACCGAGCGGCACGAACAGCTTGGCGGCGTTGCCGTACTCGACTGCCGCATACGCGGCCCCGAGCGGGGCAGGGAGCGGTGGCTCGAACTCGACCCGGCCGATCACGCTCGCCGGCAGGGCCAGAACGACCCGGTCGGCGACGAGCTCGGATCCGCCGGCGCGAACGATCGCCGCATCAGGGCTCCAGGCGACCCGTTCGACCGGGGCCGAGAGGTGGACGACGGAGCCGAGTCCTGCTGCGAGCGCGAGCGCCACGCGTTGGTTGCCGCCCGCAACGCTCGGGCAGATCTCATCCGAGTGGGCTGCGAGCCCGGCGAGCTCGGTTGCCGCGACCCGCTCGGCGGCGGCGGCGGTGGATACCTCGAATCGGGCGGTGATCGCCTCTCGGGCGCCGGGATCGAGAGGCAGGCGGGTGAGGGCATCCGCAGCCGACGTCCCTGGCTCGACGGTGGGTAGAGCGGCGGCGACCGTCGCGACTGCGTCGTGCAGGGCTGCGGCCGACACGCCGACTCCGCCTCGGGGCTCGCGAACGCCGTAGCGCATGCCCTTGTCCCACAGCCCGAGCTCGAACCGCTCGACGTACGACCGGATCGTGTCGTTCCCCGGCAGGATGAACTCGGCCCCCATCTCCACCACGGCTCCGTTGCGCCAATTCGCGCGACCAGACCCTGCCGCCCACCCGATCGCGTGCTTCGAAGACGACCACGTCGATACCTGCAGCGGCCAGCGCGTCCGCGGCGGCGAGCCCCGCGAACCCGGCTCCGACCACCGCCACCTTCACGGTGCTGCTTTCGCCTCACCCTGCATGCGCTCGAAGGCGCGTCGCTCGGCATCCGTCAGCGGCCGTGACCGGCCCGTCTGTCGATCGCGGGCGACGAGAACGGCCTCGGCCTCGGTCGCGAGCTCACCGGCCAGGGTCCTGATCTCCTCGCTGAGCGTCACACTCGACGTGCCGATCCGCGCGACAGCGCAGCGTGCCACGACGACACCGTCGTCCTGCGTGAGCTCGCGGCGGTAGTCGATCGCCACGCGGGCGAGCACGAAGTCCCAAACGTCACCGGCGTCGCCGAGAACGCTTTCCACGAGCTCGTCGCGGCACTCCTCCAGGTAGGTCGCATAGACGGCGTTGTTGACGTGCTTGAAGGCGTCCATGTCACGCCAGCGGATCTCGATCTGCTTCTCGTGCATGGCCGCTGATCGTACATCGCTTGACTTGATGGTCAGGTCCACGCTTCAATCGAGCAGTCGATGGCGCATCCACGGGACCAGAAGGGCGTCAGCCGGCGGGGCCTGCTTCGCGGTGCTGCAGGCGGGGCGCTCGGCATCGGCGCGCTCGGGCTGCTCGCCGGGTGCGAGAACACGACCGAATCGATCCCTGCCCCAGGTGCCGGTCAGTCGTCGGACCTGGTGGTGCCGAAGCCGACCGGTCCGGGCGGGCTCCCGCTCCCCCGGCCGGACAACGCGATCACGTGGGCGATCACCGACGACAACGAGCCGATTCCGGACGGTGTCCCGAACGAGGCGGGCCCGCTCGCGATCTACAACTACGCCGACTATCTCGACCCGAGCCTCGTGAAGGCGTTCCAGAAGCTGACCGGCCGCAAGGTCGAGATCGCGACCTACAACTCGGCCGACGAGGCGTTCGCGAAGATCGCATCCGGAGCGGTCGGGTTCGACCTGATCATGGGGCTCTCCGCGTCGAACATCGTCGGCCTGATCGCCCAGCAGCTCCTGCAGCCGCTCAACCACTCCTATCTGAAGAACTTCGAGTCGAACATCTGGCCCGAGCTGCAGGACCCCTTCTACGACCGTGGCAGCCGCTACACCGTGCCCTACGTCGTCTGGTCCGACGGGATCGGCTGGCGGAACGACAAGATCGACGTGGACATCGCAGGCCTCGACGTGCCGTGGGACATCTTCTGGGAGTCGAAGCCCTGGCGCGGGAAGGTGGCAGTTCTCGACGACCAGCGCGACGCGCTCTCGATGCCCATTCAGCGTGACGCGATGCGGACGGGCGCCCGCCCGGACGTCAACACGGAGGATCCGGATGTCGTCGCCAAGGCCGGCTCGGACCTCGGGCAGCTGACCGACATCGCCAACGTGAAGGTCGCGATCACGGATTACCAGACGCTCCCGGAAGGCAAGACCTGGCTCCACCAGAGCTGGTCCGGCGACCTGCTCAGCGCCGCGTTCTACTACATGCCCAAGGGTGTCCCTGCGAGCGTCCTCTCGTTCTGGGGGCCGGAGACGAACGGCGTCGTCCAGAACGACTATTTCTGCATCGGTCGATCGGCGAAGAACCCGGCTCTCGCACATCGCTTCGTCAACTTCATGCTCGACGCGAAGGTCGCCTACGACAACATGGTCAACTTCGTCGGCTACACGCCTCCGCAGAACTCGATCACGGCGGAGTCCCTGATCAAGAGCGGGCTGATCCCCGAGAGCCTCACCTCAGCCGTCATCCGCCCCGCCCAGTTCCCCTTCAATCAGGGGTTGCTCCAGCTCTCCGTCGAGGGCCAGCGCTACTGGGACGCGGCCTGGTCGAAGTTCAAGGCCGGTTGAGCGATGGGCTCGCGCTGGACGTGGCGGCTGCTCTCCCTCCCGGGCATCGCCTGGCTGACCGTCTTCTTCTTGCTGGCGTTCTACGTCGTCGTCGCGGTGGCCTTCGGCAACCAGAACAGCTACTCGGAGGCGGTCCCGTACTGGAACCCGCTCGACTGGAACGTCGGCTACATGCTGGCGACGCTCGAGAACATCGTCCAGGGCGGCCAGTTCCTCACCGTGTTCGTGCGCACGTTCGTCTTCATCGCGATCGCGCTCGCTCTCGCGCTCCTGATCGGCTACCCGGTCGCCTACTACGCCGCGCGCCACGCAGGCAGGTGGAAGGGGCTCGTGCTCCTCCTGCTCCTGCTCCCGTTCTGGATCAACTACCTCATGCGCATGCTCGCGTGGATCAACCTGCTGTCGCCCGACGGCGCCGGCACGAGGGTGATGAGGGCGGTCGGCATCGAGCGGCTGTTTCTCGGCCTGCACCTCTTGTCGACGCGGGGCGGTTGGCTCGAGGGCCAGTCGTTCACCGTGATCCTCGGGCTCACGTACGGCTACCTGCCGTTCCTGATCCTGCCCCTGTTCGCCTTCCTCGACCGGATCGACCAGCGCCAGATCGAGGCGGCCCGTGATCTCGGCGCGAGCCCTTCGAGGGCGTTCTTCCGCGTCACGCTGCCGCTGTCGATGCCAGGGGTCCTGGCGGGGCTCGTGCTCATCGCGCTGCCGATGTTCGGTGACTACTACACGAACGATCTCGTCTCGTCGTCGACGAAGACGAGCATGATCGGGAACCAGATCGATCAGCTCACCCGGCAGGGCTCCTCGAAGGTCGTGGGCGCCTGCCTCACGCTCATCCTCGCGATCCTCCTGCTCGCGCTGATGTTCTACTACCTCCGCTCGACTCGAAGCGCGGACGATCGGGCAGAGGCATGAGGGCGTGGTTCAGCAATCCGTGGGGCCGGCCCCGCTTCCTGATCGTGTTCACGGTCGTCTACATCCTGTGGTCGCTCGTGCCGGTCCTGCTGGCGGTGCTGTTCGCCTTCAACGACGGTCGCTCCCGGACGACGTGGCAGGGCTTCTCGATGCGGTGGTTCACGGGCGAGTCGGGCAGTGTGCTGCACGACCCCGCCCTCCAGGGTGCGCTTCGTCACACGTTGTTCCTCGGCGTCGTCTGCGTTCTGGTCGCGACCCCGATCGGCGTCGCGCTGGCGCTCGGCCTGCAGCGGTGGCGCGGGCCGGGCGGCGGCACCGTCAACACCGTGATGCTGCTGCCGCTCGTGACGCCCGAGATCGTGATGGGCGTGGCGTTGCTCCTGCTCTTCCTCCAGCTCCTCCCCGGCATCGGCCTCGGCTCGACGGCCCAGGCGATCGGGCAGGTCACGTTCACGATCTCGTACGTCGTCGTCATCGTGCGCGGGCGGCTCGTCTCGATCGGCAAGGACTACGAGGAGGCTGCCGCGGACCTCGGAGCGCCGCCGCACGACCAGCTCATCCGCGTCCTGCTCCCCTTGCTCGCGCCGGCGATCGTCGCGAGCGCCGGCGTGGTGTTCGCCATTTCGCTCGACGATTTCGTCGTCACGCAGTACCTCTCGGGCGACGCGAGCACGACCACCGTGTCGATGCTGCTCTACGCGTCGGCCCGGGCGGCGCCGACGCCGGCGCTGAACGCGCTCGCGACGATCGCTCTGCTGATCACGCTGGCAACCCTGGCGCTCGCGTACCTCGTCTACCGACGGTTCGCGACGAGTGACGATGCCGCGGCCATGGCCGGTCTGGACGTCTGATGAACGGCGAGATCAAGCTCGAGCAGCTCACGAAGCTCTTCGGCGACGTCACCGCCGTGGACGGCATCGACCTGGACATGCCGGCGGGAGAGTTCTTCACGATGGTCGGCCCGTCGGGGTGCGGCAAGACGACGACGTTGCGGATGATCGCCGGCTTCGAGCGGCCCACGAGCGGTCGAATCGTGCTCGACGATGTCGACGTCGCTCAGGTGCCGCCGCACAAGCGCAACGTGAACACCGTGTTCCAGAGCTACGCCCTGTTCCCGCACCTCGACGTGGCGGGCAACGTCGGGTTCGGGCTCAAGTACAAGCGGCTGACGAAGGACGAGCAGCGCCGGCGGGTCGGCGAGGCGCTCGAGCTCGTGCAGCTCGGCGACTACGCGACGCGCAAGCCGGGGCAGCTCTCCGGCGGTCAACAGCAGCGGGTTGCGCTGGCGCGGGCCCTCGTGCTGACGCCGCAGGTGCTGCTGCTCGACGAGCCGCTCGGTGCGTTGGACGCCAGGCTCCGCAAGGACCTCCAGGTCGAGCTCAAGGCGCTCCAGGCCGAGCTCGGAATCACCTTCGTGTTCGTCACGCACGATCAGGAGGAGGCGCTGACGATGAGCGACAGGGTCGCGGTGATGAGCGGCGGGAGGGTCGAGCAGGTCGGGTCGCCGAAGGAGATGTACGAGGCGCCTGCGACGCTGTTCGTCGCGGATTTCCTCGGTGTCTCGAACCTCGTCTCGGCGCACGCGTCACCCGACGGCGAGGGATGCTCCCTCCGCATCGGAGAGCGCACCCTCCGGGCCTCGGCGGGGGCGGTCGGCGCCCGCGGAGAGGTCAAGGCCATGGTGCGGCCCGAGCGGGTCGTGGTCGAGGCGCAGGGCGCCGCCGGCGAGAACCGGCTTCCCGGCTTGGTGGAGCGGGCTGTCTACGTCGGCGCGACCCACGAGCTCCACGTACGGCTCGTCGGTGGGGACCTGCTCAAGGCGTCGATCCGAAACGACGGTTCTCCGTTCACGTTCGAAGAGGGCACGGCCGTCACGCTCCACCTGCCGCCGGAAGCCGTGCGTGTGCTCGCGTCCCCTCCGGACGACCCGGAGAAGGGGTAGGCGGGGCGAGGGCGAGGCTCTGCCTCGCCCCTACGGCCGCGTCTGAGGCCCGAGCTCGCGCGTGATCGACCCTTCCATCAGCGCCCGGGCCTGTTCGCGGTCGACGAGACCGAGATAGAGCAGCGAGTCGAGGCCGTCTGCCACCGCGGCGAGATGCCAGCCGGCCGTCTCGGGGTCGACGTCGAGCGAGACGGAGCCGTCGGCGACGCCTTCGCGGATCAAGTCGACCATGCGGCCGAGCCAGGCCCGGTACGAGCGCTCGACCAGCGGGCGGAGCTCGTCGTCCGAGCGCAGGCTGCTCCACACCTCGTTCCAGAGCGCGCGCTGCTCGCTGAACGCGACGTCCGGCTCGACGCCGACGAGGAGCATCCGCTCGACCCGAGCCGCTCCCGTCGTCAGTCCGGCGAGCTCCGCGGTGACGGCCGCGTGCCACCGCGCTTCCGAGAAGGCAAACGCATTCCGGAGCAGGTCCCGGCGGGTGGCGAAGTAGTAATGGACGAGCGCCTTGGAGACACCGGCCTCGTCGGCGACGCTCGCCATCCGGAGCCCGTGGGCGCCTTCGCGCACGATCACACGGCAGGCTGCCTCCAGGATCCCGACGGCGCGATCGGTTGCTGGTGGGGCGGTTGCTTCGACCATCACGTGGCCCTATCCTGACCCATCAGGCAAGGATACGCTATCCTGACTGACCGGACAGTCAGGCCATGACAATCCCGACCGATCGCCTCTCCAGCCAGGTCCCGCCACTCGAGCATGCGCTCGAGGACGGGTGGACGTTGCCTGCGTCCTGGTACTCGGACCCGACGGTTGCGTTGCTCGAGCGAGAGCGGATCTTCGCCAGGTGCTGGCAGTACGGTGGGCCGGCCGAGCACGTCGCCACGCCGGGCTCCTTCATGGCGACGCAAGCAGGTCACGTCCCGATCGTCGTCACGCGCGACCGGGACGGTGTGCTCCGGGGGTTCGTGAACGTCTGTCGTCATCGCGCCTACGTGATCGCCCGCGACAACGGCTGCCGCGAGACGTTGCAGTGTCCCTATCACGCCTGGACGTACGAGCTCGACGGGTCGCTTCGTCGCGCGCCGCGCTCGGAGCGCGAGGAGGGTTTCGACCCCGCCGACTTCTCGTTGCTTCCGGTCTCCGTCGAGACCTGGGGGCCGTTCGTCTTCGTCAATCCCGACCCGGACGCCGCACCGTTGGCCGAGACGCTCGGCGACCTCCCCGACATCGTCGCCGGCTGCGGCGTCGACTTCGCCGAGCTGCGGCTGCACTCCAACCATGTCTGGCCGATCGAGGCCAACTGGAAGGTGGCGCTCGAGAACTACCTCGAGTGCTACCACTGCCCCGTCGCTCACCCGGGCTTCAGCAAGGTGATCGACATCGACCCCGACTCGTACGCGCTGTCGGTGTCGCCGACGTTCTCGAGCCAGATCGGCTCGATCCGGGAGTCGGCCCTCAACGGCAAGGGGAACGTGCCCTACGTGCCCGAGGGTGCCGTGACCCATTCGCAGTACCACCTGATCTGGCCCAACACGACGATCAACATCTCGCCCGGCCCCATGAACATCTCGCTCGAGCGGTGGGTGCCGGACGGGACGGGGCGCACGATCGAGGTGACGGACTACTGGTTCGGAGCCGACGTGCCGGCCGAGATCGTGGCCGAGGTCCTCGAGTTCGACGAGCAGGTGAGCAACGAGGACACGGACCTCGTGCTCACGGTGCAGGAGGGCCTCAGCTCCGGCACCGTCCCGCAGGGCCGCCTGATGCTCGAGAGCGAGCAGTTGATCGCCGACTTCCAGCGGCGACTGCACGACGTGATCACCGCCTAGCTCGTGCGTGCTGCACGGGGTTGATCTGCCGATAGCGTTCCGCTCGGGGCGAGGCGCGCTCGCTCCTACGAGGCGCGCAAGCGCGCCTCGTCCCGGGTCGGACGCCGTGAGATGCGGCACCGGTCTTCGCGATTCGTGATCGCGGCGGCGAACGACTACGCTGCGCCGAGATGCGCAACTCGAGGGTTTTCGCGATCGTCCTCGCCGGTGGTGAGGGAAAGCGTCTCGCGCCGCTCACGGCCGACCGGGCCAAGCCCGCGGTCCCGTTCGGCGGCAACTATCGGCTGATCGACTTCGCGCTCTCCAACCTCGTCAACGCCGGGCTGCTCAAGATCGCGGTGCTGACGCAGTACAAGAGCCACAGCCTCGACCGCCACGTGACGACGACGTGGCGGCTGTCGCCGCTGCTCGGCAACTACGTGACGCCGGTTCCCGCCCAGATGCGCCGCGGTCCGCGCTGGTTCGCCGGCTCGGCCGACGCGATCTACCAGAACCTGAACCTGATCTACGACGAGCGGCCCTCGTACATCTGCGTCTTCGGCGCCGACCACATCTACCGGATGGATCCGCGGCAGATGATCGAGCAGCACATCACGCTCGGCGCCGGGCTCACGGTCGCCGGCATCCGCGTCCCGATCGAAAGCGCGGGCGAGTTCGGGGTGATCGAGGCGGACAGCGACGCCCGCACGATCCGAGCCTTCCGCGAGAAGCCGAAGAATCCGGTCGGGATGAGCGAATCGCCGGGTGAGGTGCTCGCGTCGATGGGGAACTACGTCTTCTCGGCCGACGTGCTGATCGACGCCGTCACCCGCGACGCCGCCGACGAGAGGTCGGCCCACGACCTCGGCGGCAACATCATCCCCGCGCTCGTCGAGCGCGGGCAGGCCTGCGTCTGGGACTTCGCCAACAGCGACATCGCCGGCGCGAGCGAGCGTGACCTCGCCTACTGGCGCGACGTCGGCACGCTCGACTCCTACTACGACGCGCACATGGACATGATCTCCGTCGACCCGTTGTTCAACCTCTACAACGAGGACTGGCCGATCCTCACGTGGCCGGAGCAGCTCCCTCCGGCGAAGTTCGTCTTCGAGGAGAAGGGTCGCGTGGGTGCCGCGATGAACTCGATCGTCTGCGCCGGCGTGGTCGTCTCGGGCGGGACCGTGCGACGGTCGATCCTCTCTCCCGGGGTTCGGGTCAACTCGCACGCGCTCGTCGAAGGATCCGTGCTGATGCACGACGTCGAGGTGGGCCGCGGCGCGATCGTCCGCAACGCGATCATCGACAAGAACGTGCGGATCGCGCCGGGGGCGCAGGTCGGCGTCGATCCCGAGGCCGACCGCGCGCGCTTCAACGTCTCGGCGAACGGGATCGTCGTGATCAAGAAGGGCGCCACCGTCGAGGCATGAGAGCGCTTCTCCCGAGCTGCGATCGAAGGTCGCATTGCTGACGCGCGAGTATCCACCAGACGTGTACGGCGGCGCCGGCGTCCACGTCGAGTACCTGGCGCGCGAGCTCTCGCGGGTCGCGGACGTGACCGTGCACTGCTGGGGTGACGAGCGGACGCCTGCCGCGGGCGAACCGGGCGTCGTCGCCTACCGGCCCTGGGACGCGCTCGCGGGCCAGGAGCCGTACGCGGCCGCGCTGCAGGCCCTCTCGATCGATCTCACCATGGCCGAGGGCGTCGGCGGGCGCGGACATCGTGCACAGCCACACCTGGTACGCGAACCTCGGCGGTCACCTGGCGAAGCTCGTGCACGGGATTCCGCACGTCGCGACCGTGCACAGCCTCGAGCCGATGCGGCCGTGGAAGCGCGAGCAGCTCGGTGGCGGGTACGCGCTCTCGAGCTTCGCCGAGCGGACGGCGCTCGAGGCCGCCGACGGCGTCGATCGCCGTCTCGGCCGCGCATCTCGACGAGATCCTCGCCTGTTATCCGCTGGTCGACCCCGGCCGGACGAGCGTGATCTACAACGGCATCGACACCGCGCGAGTACCGGCCGGACCGGGCAACGGACGTGCTCGAGCGTCACGGGATCGATCCTGCTCGGCCGTCGATCGTCTTCGTCGGCCGGATCACGCGCCAGAAGGGGCTGACCCACCTGCTCGACGCCGCGCCGTTGATCGACCCAGACGCGCAGCTCGTCCTGTGCGCAGGTGCGCCGGACACGCCGGAGCTCGCGGCCGAGATCTCCCGCGAAGCTGGAGGCGGTGCGTGCCGTTCGCGGCAACGTGGTCTGGATCGAGGAGATGCTGCCCAAGCCCGACGTGATCCAGATCCTCAGCCACGCGACGGTGTTCGTCTGCCCGTCGGTCTACGAGCCGATGGGGATCGTCAACCTCGAGGCGATGGCGTGCGAGGCGGCCGTCGTCGCAACGGCCGTCGGCGGCATCCCCGAGGTCGTCGCCGACGGCGTCACGGGCCTCCTCGTTCCCTACGAGGCGCAAGCCGACGGGACGGGTACGCCGGTCGACCCGCCGCGGCTCGCCCGCGACCTGGCTGCGCGGATCGACGAGCTGGTCGCCGACCCCGCCCGCGCCGAGGCGATGGGAGTGGCGGGGAGGGCGCGGGCGGTCGAGCGTTTCGGCTGGGACGTCGCAGCGCACGAGACGCTGTCGCTCTACCGGCGCTTGCTGCAGTAGGCGACGCGGGGAATCGGCTGGACGGATCGGGGGCTGCGATAGGCTCGCGGCATGAAGATCCGCGCCGCAGTCCTCGAGCAGTTCGGCAGCCCGCTCGTCGTCCAGGAGGTCGATCTCGCCGAGCCGAAGGCGGGCGAGGTGCTCGTGCGGCTCGCCGCCTGCGGCGTCTGCCACACCGATCTCTACACCGCCTCCGGTGCCGACCCGACCGGCTACGCGCCGTGCGTGCTCGGCCACGAGGGCGCCGGGGTCGTCGAGCGGGTCGGTGACGGCGTCACGCTCGTCTCGCCCGGCGATCACGTGATCACGCTGTTCGCGCCCGAGTGCGGGAAGTGCGTCCACTGCCTGAGCGACCGCACGAATCGTTGCGTCGCGATCCGCGACCAGCAGGGACTCGGCTTTCTCCCCGACGGCACCGCCCGGCTCTCGCGGGGCGGCGAGCCGTTGCGGCACTTCATGGGCACGTCGACGTTCGCGGAGTACACGGTGATGCCGGAGATCGCGCTCGCGAAGGTGAGCCCGGAGGCGCCGCTCGACGGGTGCGCGCCGTTCGCCTGCGGGCTCTCGACCGGGATCGGCGCCGCGCTCTACACGGCCCGGGTCGAGCCGGGCTCGACGTGCGTCGTCTTCGGCTGCGGCCTCGTCGGCCTCGGGGCCGTCATCGGCTGCCGCCTCGCAGGCGCCGAGCGGATCATCGCCGTCGACCTCTCCGAGGACCGGCTCGCGCAGGCACGCCATCACGGTGCGACCGAGACGCGGGTCGCCGGCGACGACACGGTGGACTGGATCCGCTCCGAGACCGGCGGGTTCGGCGCCGACTACACCTTCGAGGCGACGGGCCTCGTCTCGGTGATGCGCCAGGCGGTCGAGTCGGCGCGCGAGGCGTGGGGGCTCGCGACGATGTGCGGCGTCGCCGGCAAGGGCGAGGTGCTCGAGGTCGTGCCCGCGCTTCCTGATCACGGGCCGTCGCGTCACCGGCTCGTCGTTCGGCGGCGTCAAGGGTCGCACCCAGGTGCCGCTGCTCGTCGACCGCTGGCTCGCGGGCGAGATCGACGTCGAGTCGCTGCTCTCGCATCGGATCACCCTCGACGAGGTCAACCACGGCTTCGAGCTGATGCACGACCAGGACGGCATCCGCAGCGTGATCACGTTCGACTGACGGCGTGGGTACTGCCGCGGGCGAGGCACGCGTCGCCCCTACGACGCGAGGCCGGTCGCTCGCATCGCGCGCCGGTAGGCGACGGCGACCGCGTCGAAGGTGAGATGGAGCTCGTCCGCGAGGTCGAACGGCACCCGTTCGGGGCGCTGCGATTCGACGATACGGCGGTCCTGCGCGAAGATCACGTCTTCGAACTCCTGCAGCACGGAGTCCGGCTGCTCGAGGTTGTAGTTGCGGGCGATCGCGAGGAAGCCCGTTGTCCGCTCGGGCCCCTCGGGGCGGCAGGAGAAGAAGTAGACCATGCCGGCCTGGCCACCCCAACCCAGCCGGAGCACGATCGTGTACGGGAGGTGGAGCTCGTACCTGCTCCGGCGCTCGGGAGCCTCGACCACCTCGTTCCCGAAGACCGGGAAGTCGTCGTTGGCCGGAGCCTCGGGGCGGACGATCTCGTAGCGAAGCACGTGACCGTCGGTCCGCACCTCGTGGCTCGGGACGACGGGGCGCTCCGGATCGCCGAGCAGGCCGGGGTGGACGAACGGGAAAGTGACCGAAATCGGTGAAGTTCTCCACCTGACGCGAGGCATCGCACGCCCAGGTGTACGGGCCACAGAAGACCGTCGCCCAGGCCGGGTCCTCGAGCTCGGGCACTTCCGGCAGCTTCCAGCGAGGGCCCTCGAGGGCAACCCAGACGAACCCGTAGCGCTCGAGGCAATGGAAGGCCGTGGCCTTGGCCTTGGCGGGGACACGCGTCGGATCGGGAAGCTGCGGAATGCGCGTGCAGGCGCCGTCGCCGCGGTAGCGCCACCCGTGATAGGGGCAGACGATCTCGTCACCCTCCACCGTCCCGAGCGAAAGGGCGGTGCCGCGATGGATGCAGAGGTCGAGGAATGCGTGGGCGGTGCCATCCGCGTCACGCCAGAGCACGAGCGCCTCGCCCAGCAGGTCGACGGCCGTCGCGGCGCCCGGCTCGAGGTCGCGCGAGTGGGCGACCGGATGCCAGCAGGCGCGGAGGGCCTGCGCATGGCCGGCTACCGACGGCGTCGTCACGGAGGCAGCCTAGTCCGCCGGGGTACCGACACCCGGCCCAGGATCGTCCGAGCGCGGCATGCCCGGGAGCCGGCGTCGGCAGGCCGTGCCCGCGACGACTGCTTCCCTGGCGCCCCTCCCGGGGGCGCGGGCGACCGTTCAGCCGACCGTGAGCAGGAAGAACGACGCGAGCATGACGACGGCGTTGCGCAGCGTTGTGACGACACGGGCGTGCATCAAGTCTCCTCGCTCGGACGGATCCCCGCGCTCCTCGTCGACGTTAGCATTGCCGGACGTGCCCGAGACTCCGGAGGAGCTCCACGCCCGCGCGGCGGGGGCGCTGCGGATGCCGCCCGTCGAGACGTGGGAGACGTTCCCGTTCGACGGCGACCTTCGCCCGCGCGCGCTGTTCCCGCCCGTCGCCGCGGAGGAGCCGCGACGTGGCGAGCGCGGCGTCGACTGCTGGCGCTGCGAGGCGCCCGACAGCGACTTCGCCTGGGTGTCGGAGCGCTGGCGGCTTCATCCCGCTCGCCGAGCCGTCCGGCCTCCCGGTCGTCCTCCTGCTCGAGCCGCGGGAGCACTTCGGCGAGCCCGGCGACCTGCCCGACGAGCTCGCCGCCGAGCTCGGGCTGATGATCGCGCGTGTCGAGCGCGCGATCCGCTCGATCGGCGAGATCGGCCGCGTCCACGTCTGCCGCTGGGGCGACGGCGGCGAGCACCTGCACTGGTGGTTCCTGGCGCGTCCGGCCCGCCTCCCGCAGCTGATCGGGAGCTTCGCGGCGATCTGGGACGACATCCTCCCGCCGACGCCCGAGGACGTCTGGCGCGCGAACATCGACGCCGTGGTCAGCGCTCGACGACGATGCTCAGCCGGAGGCCGCGAGGGGCGAGGCTCCACTCTCCTCCGTCGAGGGTCGGCTCGCCGACGGCGTGAACGAGCCTTGGGTCGAGGGGTGGAGCGGCAGCTCGGACTCCCAGCCGGAGGCGAGAACGGCGAGGAGCGACGGCGGCGTGAGCACCTCCGCCACGCCGGCGGCAGGACGCGCGACCGAGCCGTCGTAGCCGCCGGGACGTCCACCGCAGCAACCGGTCTCCGAGCACGAGGAAGGCCTCGTCCGTCGAGAGCGACGAACGCCCCGTCCGGCAGCGTCTCGAATCGGGCCGCGTGCCGCCGCTGCGCCCGCGTGCCCGGCTCGATCCGCTCCTCGTGCAGCCGCGCGTCGATCGCGGCGGCCCGCAGCGCGTCGCCCGGGTGGAGCTCGTGCCAAAGTGTCACGAAAGTCCTGGTAGTCCCGGTAGCGGCACTCACGGCACGGACGGTGGCCGGCGGCGAACGCGGTCGCCTCGTCCAGGAAGAACAGCTCCGTGTACCGGCCCGGCTGCAGGAGCTCGCGCTTGCCGCCCGCGGAACTCGAGCCGGCAGGCGATCCAGCGCTTCACCTGGTAGGGACGCCTGATCGCGCCGCTCTCGTCGTGGAGGCAGCCGCGGTTCCCGTAGACGAGCCCGCGGCCGGTGTCGACGAGCTCGCCGAACGGTGTCACCCGGTTGCGCCGCGACATGCCGGTCACTGTAGGGGCGAGGCGCAGCCTCGCCTCGCGCATCCGCCTGCGCCTCCCGCGCAGCGCCGAAGAGTGCGGTTTCCCGTACCCGCCCGCGTCGGCCTGCCGCGTGTAGCGTTGGGCGGAACTACGGAGCCCAGGAGGGCGTACGCGAATGACGCAGCACGACGAGAACGGGACGACAGACCGACTAGCGGCGCACGAGCGCTTGGCGACGGGCGGCGCTTGCGACGCTGGATGCGCGCCTGTGCGCGGCCATCCCTGGCGCGTCGTCTTCGCCTGGCTCGGCATCATCGCCGCGCTGATCGTGCTCGTCGCGACGATCGGCGGCTCGCTGCGGGACGAGTTCACGATCCCGGGCTCGGACACGCAGAAGGCGACCGACCTGATCGAGGCCGAGTTCGCCTCCGAGCAGGGCGGCGTCCTCAACCTCGTCTTCGCGGCGCCCGAGGGCGAGCGGCTCGACACGCCCGCGCGCAAGGCCGCGGTCATCGAGGCCGTCGCGCGGCTGAAGACCGCCGAGTTCAAGCCCACCGACGGCGTCGCCGGCCTCACGAGCGTCGGTGACCCGTTCAGCAAGGACACGTTCTCGGACGACGGGCGCATCGCCTACACCGAGGCGCAGTTCGACCAGACGATCGAGGACAAGGACCGCGACGCGGTCGTGGCCGTGCAGGACGCCGTCCGCGAGACGGTCGAGCCTGCGGGCGTCACGGTCGAGTTCAACGGCGACGCCGAGTTCCCGCCGCTCGAGCAGGGTACCTCCGAGGCGCTCGGCCTGCTGGCCGCGATCATCGTGCTGCTCTTCGTCTTCCGCACGTTCGTCGCGATGCTGATCCCGATCGCGCTCGCGATCGTGGCGCTCATGACGGCGTTCCTGCTCCTCTTCATCCTCGCGGGCAGACCGACATCAACACGGTGACGCCGATTCTCGTCTCGATGATCGGGCTCGGGGTCGGGATCGACTACTCGCTGTTCATCGTCACCCGGTTCAGACAGCTGCTCCACGACGGCCTCTCGCCGCGCGACGCGGCGTGCGGAGGCAGGCTCGTCGGCCGGTCGCGCCGTGATCTTCGCCGGCCTGACGGTCGCCATCTCGGTGGCCGGGCTCGCGTTCATCGGGCTCGACTTCGTCACCAAGCTCGGGATCGGGAGCTCGCTCGGCGTGCTGACGACCGTCCTGATCGCGAACTCGCTGCTGATCGCCGTGCTCGCGCTGCTCGGCCACAAGATCGACCGGCTGAAGGTGCCGTTCATGCAAGCCCATCGACGACTCCGGCCGAGGCGCGCGAGAAGACGCTCGATCGCGCGGTGGGGCCGGTTCGTGACGCGCACGCGAAGATCGTCTTCCCGGTGCTGCTGATCGCCGGGTTCGATCCTCGCCGGGACGTCGGCGCTCGTCCGGCTCGGTGCCGCCGACCAGGGCACGCAGCCGCTCGAGCAGACGAGCCGTCGTGCCTACGACCTCCTCGCCGAGGGCTTCGGCCCGGCTTCAACGGGCCGATCCCGATCGTCGTCGACGTCAACGGCGACAAGCAGGCGCCGCAGCGGATCGTCGACGACGTCCAGGGGCTCGAGGGCGTCGCGTCGGTCGGCGAGCCGCAGTTCAACGACGCCGGCACCGTCGCGATCGTCTTCGTCACGCCGACGTCGGCACCGCAGGACGAGGCGACCGACGAGCTCGTCGACCGGCTGCGCGGCGATGTCGTCCCGGCCGCGACCTCGGGCGGCGACGCGGTCGGCCTACGTGTCCGGTCAGACCGCCGCCTTCAAGGACATCGCCGACCAGATCATCAGCCGGATGCCGATCTTCCTGCTCTTCATCATCGGCGTCACGTTCCTCGTGCTGACGATGGCGTTCAGGTCGATCGTCGTCGCTGCTCACGGCGGCCGTTCACGACGATCCTCTCGGCGTTCATCGGCTTCGGCGTCCTCGGCCTCGTCGTCCAGCAGGGCCACCTGCTCGGCCTGACGGGCCTCGACAAGACCGGGCCGATCGAGACGTTCGTGCCACCGATCGCGTTCGCGATCCTGTTCGGGCTCTCGATGGACTACATGGTCTTCATCATGAGCCGGATCCGGGAGGAGCACGTCCACGGGCTCGACACCCGAGCGGCCGTCGAGCACGGGATCTCCGCGATCGGCCGGGTGGTCGTCGCCGCGGCGTTGATCATGGGCACCGTCTTCGCGGCGTTCATCCTCAGCGCCGACCGCATCCCGAAGGAGTTCGGTCTCCTGCTCGCGGTCGCGATCCTCACCGATGCGCTGATCGTGCGGATGACGCTCGTGCCGGCCTTCCTGACCCTCCTGGGCGAGAAGTCGTGGTACATCCCGCGCTGGCTCGACCGCCTGCTGCCCGAACATCACGATCGAGCCGCCGCACGGTGATGACGCACCCGAGCTCGCCGACGCCGCGCCTGTTGTTCCCGGAGCGGCAGGCGGGGCCTGACGGAGACGACCAGGAGGCGGCAACGCCAGGGCCAGGCCAGGCCGCACGGTCGGAAGGAACAACCGCGCCGATCGCAAACACCGAGTTGATGGCCCGCGTGAGTCGGTGGAGTGCAGCAACACGCGCGACGCGAGGCCATGCGATTGGTGCGGGCCTGCTGGCGATCAGCGCGATCTGCCTGGCGCTCTTGGTGCCCGGCGGAGCGAGAGCGGACGAACGACGGTGCCGCCCTGTCGGTGACGGCGCCGTCGTATGTCGCGATCGATGCCTCCAGCGGGCGGATTCTCGTCTCCCGCGGGGAGCAGATCCGGCGGCCGGTCGCTTCCCTGACGAAGGTGATGACGGGACTGCTCGTGATCGAGCGACGGCAACCTGTCCGCCCGCGTTCTGGCAACGCCGGAGGCCGTCCGGGTCGAGGACTTCCGCGAGGGCCTCGTGCCCGGGCCGTCGCTATCGCCGGTCGATCCTCCTGCGCTCGACCCTGATGGTCTCCGCCAACGACTCGGCGACCGCTCTGGCGCTCGACGCCGGTGGTGGGTCGTTGGAGCGCTTCTACGCGTTGATGAACGCGAGGGCGCGGGAGCTCGGGATGACGCGGACGGAGTACGCGAGCTCTTCCGGCCTCGATGACGTGCGCAATCTGTCGACGGCGCTCGATCAGGCCGTGCTCTCACGCGCTGCCCTCCAGAACCCGACGTTCGCCGCGATCGTCCGCACGCGATCGTTCAGAACTGCCTGGCGCGCCCCGACGTATGCCAAGGTCTGGGTCAACCACAACAAGATGCTGTCGTCGGCGCCCGGGACCTACGGCGTCAAGACCGGCTGGACGACACGCGCCGGCGGGTGCCTGATCGTGGCGCAGCGCCGAGGAGACCGGTCCGTGATCGCGGTCGTGCTGGGCTCCCACAGCATCTGGTCGGACATGACGACCGTGCTCCAGGCGGCGTTCTCGCGCTAGTCGGTGGCAGGGCCGGCGGTGGCCGGACACTCGACGATCTCCGCTGGCCGACCGTAGCCCACCGGAACGGAACGAGCCGCCCGAAGCGGCTCGTTCCGACGTCTCGGCGGTCCGCCTAGGTGAAGACGATCTCGCCTCCCGCGGCGTGCGCGTAGAACTCCCCAACCGTGATCACACCGGTGACCTGAGGGACGAAGTTCTCGGGCTTCAGGCCGAACATGTCGACGCTGGCCTTGCACGCGTAGATTCCGGCACCCGAGTCGGCGATCATCTCGACGAACTCCGACACCGGGGGGAAGTCGAGCTTCTCCATCTTCCGGGCCATCATCTTCGTCGCGAGCCGCGACATTCCCGGGAGGGCGCCGATCAGGGTCGGCATGTGCAGTCCCGGGTTGCCGACGGTCGCAATCTTGATCTTGTCCTGCCGCTTCTTCGTGATTGCCTCGAGACCGAAGAACGTGAAGAAGACGTTCGCCTCGATCCCGTCCATGCGGGCACCGTTCGCCATGATCAGGCCCGGATAGACGCCGTCCAGAGACCCCTTGGAGATGATGATCGAGACCTTCTCGATTGGCGTTGCGCAGCTCCTCCATCGGTGTGGGGTCCACCGCGCGGATCGGTTCCATGGTCGTAGTCATCGTTCCTCCTAGATGCAGCCGTGGGGCTTGGGAATCCCGCCGATCTTGGCGGCGAGCTTGGCCGGGCCTTTGGGGAAGAGCTCGTAGAGCTCCTTGATCGGGACGCCGGATGCCTTGCCGAGGGTGCGGATCGAGGGCGCTTCGCCCGTCGCGAGATAGGTGTCCCGCATGTAGCGGACGACCTGCCAGCGGCGCGGTGTCAGCTCGTCGATACCGGCTTCGTGGGCGAGTTCGACGGCGATCTCCTCGTTCCATTGCTGCGGGTCGGTGAGGAATCCCTCGCTGTCCCGATCGACGGCGGTCAGTTCCATGGTCGTCATGTGGTCTCCCTTCCTCTCTACGAGATCGTCTCGGCGGTCTTCTTGCCGGTCATGTGCATCTCGGGCGAGATGCCCGGGATGGTGCGACCCGGCAGCAGCAGGTGCCAGTACATCCACTGGAACATCAGCTTCCCGAGGTGGTTGAGCCGTGACTCCTGCAGCAGCGGCAGCGGGCCGAGGGCGGACGGGAAGCGGCCCGGGAGCGGCTCCGTTTCGTAGTTGAAGTCGATCAGCAGCGCCTTTCCGAAGCCGGTCTCGATGAAGCAGTTGGCGTGGCCGTCGAAGGACTCCTCGAGCGGCTCGCCGGCGAGGTAGCGCTCGATGTTCCTGGTCAGCAGCTCACCCTCGAAGTGCGTCACCGAGCCCGCCTTCGAGGTGGGGACGTTGGTCGCGTCGCCGAGCGCGAAGACGTTCTCGCGCGCAAGTGACTGCAGCGTGCGGGGGTTCGTGGGTACGAAATCGAGGTCGTCTCCCAGCCCCGGCGAGCGGCCGACGTACTCGGCGCCGGAATGCACGGGGACGGTAACGAGGAGGTCGAAGGGAATCTCCCGGCCGTCGTACGAGATGAGCCGTCCGCCGGCCCCGTCCACCTCGCCCGCGGAGAACTCGACCTCGAGCCCGATCTCCTTCTCTTCGAGCAGGTAGGTGAGGTGCTTCGAGGCGATCGGCTTCGTGAAGCAGCCATCGAGGGGCGTTGCGAGCACGATCTCCGTGCGGTCGCGGATGCCGAGCTCCCGCAGGTGCCAGTCGGCCAGGAATGCGAACTCGATCGGTGCGACGGGGCACTTGATCGGCATGTCGACGATGTTCACGACGAGCTTGCCGCCCTCGAACCACGTCAGCGCCTCGGCAAGCGCCTCGGCGCCTTCAGGGGTGTAGAACGTGAAGACCTTCTCCATCCAGCCCGGGCCGGTGAGGCCTTCGGTCTCCTCCGGGGCGAGCCGGGCGCCCGTCGCGACGATGAGCACGTCATAGCGGAGCACGGTGCCGTCGGCGAGATGCACGCTGTCGTCATCGAGGACCACGTGGTCGATGTCGCTCTCGTGGAACACGATGTCCTTGTGCAGCTGGTGGTGCCGTGGCCGCACGATCTCGTCGATCCGCGCCAGGCCGAACGGGACGAACAGGAGACCGGGTTGGTAGACGTGCCGGTCGTCCTTGTCCACGACGGCGATCTCGACCGCGTCCGGGTCGTAGGACCTTGCGAAGCCGGTTCGCCATCAGGGTGCCGCCGGTGCCGCCGCCGAGGATCACGATCCTCTTCGCCATCGTCGCACCTCCTGTTCCTGTCGTCTGCTTGCAGTGTCGTGCCGGCCGAGAGCGCTCGCATCCGGATGACGGCGCAGGCCGAATCAGTAACAACTACTTACTCTCTACAATCACGTAGTTGTATAGTGGAATTGATCGACCCAGTGACCGCGGTGTCGAGAGAGGTGACGCGATGAGCCAGCAGACGATGTCAGCCCTACCGCATCCACTACCGGAACCGCTCGTCGAGCTCGTCGCCAGGCGCTTCCGTGTCATCGGCGAGCCGATGCGGATCAAGCTGCTCGACCGGCTTCGAAACGGCGAGGCGACCGTGCAGGAGCTCACCGAGGCTGTTGCCGCGTCGCAGCAGAACGTCTCCAAGCACCTGAGCGTCCTTCATGACGCCGGCATCGTCGCCCGGCGCAAGGAGGGACGCAGGTCTTCTACCGTGTCGTCGACGCGGGCGTGTTCGAGCTTTGCGAGACGGTGTGCGGCAGCGTGCAGCGCCAGGTGGCCGAGCTGAATGCGATCTTCGAGGGGACCGCACGATGACCACCGTCGGTCCTGTCGGCCGTCTCGGCGCCTGGACGGCCGACCACTTCCGCGCCGTTCTGGTCGCCTGGATCGTCGTCGCCGTCGGCCTCGGTGTGCTGGCACCGCGGGTCGAGACAGCCCTGTCGGGCGCGGGCTGGGAGGCCTCCGGCTCGCAGTCGGTGCAGGCGCGTGATCTGATCAACCGCGACTTCGGCGGCCAGTCGAGCGCCGCCCTGATGGTCGTCGTTCACTCCTCGGCGGCGAGCGGTCGGGCGACCCGCGGTTCACGGCGACCGTCGACCGCGTGGCGGGGATTCTCCGCGCTGACCCGCGAGTGGCGTCGGTCGCGCTGCCGCGTGCCGGGTTCTCCATCTCGCAGGACGGGCACACCGCGATCGTCAGCGCCGGGGCGAACGGGTCGACCGACCGAGATGGTCGCGGCCGCGGATGCCCTGAAGAGCGATCTGAAGGCTGCCGGTGCTGAAGGGGTGCAGGTCAGCCTGACCGGCGCCTCGGGCATGTGGTCCGACTTCAACGTCGCCAACCGCAACGCGATGATGAAGTCGGAGCTCCTCTCGTGGCCCGTCACGCTGGTGATCCTGCTGCTCGCGTTCGGCTCGCTCGTCGCCGCCGGCCTGCCGCTGATGCTGACGATCCTCGGGCTCGTCGCCTCGGCCGGGACGCTCTACCTCGGCTCGCGCTTCTTCGACATCTCGATCTGGGCGATGAACTTCGCGCTCATGTTCGCGCTCGCGCTCGGGATCGACTACGCCCTCTTCGTCGTGCACCGCTTCCGCGGCGCGTTCTTCGGCTCGAAACTGAGCGCGCGTGACGCGGTCGCCGAGACGATGGACACCGCCGGCAAGGCAGTGCTCTTCTCCGGCGCCACGGTGCTCATCTCCCTCTCCGCCGTGATGCTCGTGCCGAGCCCAGCGTTCCGCTCGATGGCACTGGGGATCATGGTCGCAGTCGTCTTCGTGCTGCTCGCGACGATGACGCTCCTGCCCGCGGTGCTCGCCAAGCTCGGGCCACGCGTCGACCGGCTGGCCGTGAAATGGGTGCATTCCGGGGAGCACCGCTCGCCGGTGTTCGCCGCGTGGGCCGAGCGGCTGTGGCGGCGGCCGCTTCTCTACGGCACGGCCGCGCTCGCGATCCTCGTCGCTCTGACGCTGCCGGTTCTCGGGCTGAGGACGGGGATGCCGTCGATCAAGGTCGTCCCGAAGAGCGATACCTCGCGCCAGGGCTACGACCTCGTCCAGTCCGCCTTCGGCGAGGGGGCACCGGGCGCCCTCCAGATCGTCGGTCCCGCCCTCGCGATGGAGCATGTCGTCGCGATCGCGAAGGCCGATCCCGGAGTTGCGACGAGTGATGCCGATCCAGTCGCGGGTCGGGTGGCATGCAGCTCCTGCAGGTGGTGCCGAACGCCGACCCATCGAGCACCGCCGTCGGTGCGACGATCGACCGCATGCGCGCGCAGCTGCCGACCGGGGCGCTCATCGGCGGCGCGACCGCCGAGAACCATGACCTCGAGCAGGACTCTGTCGGCGAAGACGCCGCTCGTGATCGGCGTCGTGCTCGCCCTCGGCTTTCTCCTGCTCTTGCTCGCGCTCCAGGCGCCGGTGATCGCGGCGGTGGGCGTCGTCGCCAACCTGCTCGCCGTCGGAGCCGCGTTCGGCGTCGCCCGGCTGATCTTCCAGGACGGGCACGGCGCCGGCCTGCTCGGCTTCGAGCCCCAGGGATTCATCGACGCGTGGGGGCCGGTCTTCTTCTTCGCGATGATCTTCGCGATCTCGATGGACTACACCGTGTTCCTGCTCTCGTCCGCGAAAGAGCACTACGACCGCGCGCACGACCCGAAGGAGGCAATGGTCGGCGGTGTCGCCCACTCCGGAAGGGTGATCTTCGCCGCCGCCGCGGTGATGGTCGCCGTCTTCCTGACGTTTGCGCTCTCAGGACCGCTGCCACCGAAAGAGATGGGCGTCATCCTCGGCGTTGCGGTGCTCCTCGACGCCCTCCTGATCAGGCTCGTCCTTATCCCCGTCGCACTCCGACTCCTCGGCACCTGGGCCTGGGGACTGCCCCGCTGGCTCGACCGCGTCCTCCCCGACGTCAGGTTCGGCCACTCATGAGCCTCACCGCCACCTCACGCTCCATTCCGGGCTCGCTGCGGCAGGAGATCGTGATCGACGGCAAGCACCTCCTCATCACGGACGAGCCCGAAGCAGTCGGCGGCGAGGGCAGCGCTCCGGCACCGCACGAGCTCCTGCCCGCCGCGCTCGCCGGCTGCATCTCGACCACGCTCGTCATGTACGCACGCACGAAGCACTGGGAGCTCGGCGACGTCACGTGGACGTCGACTACGACAACCACTCCAAGCCACGCCGGTTCGAGGTCACGATCACGCTTACGGGCGATCTCACTGACGCGCAGCTCGCCCGTCTCGAGAAGGTCGCCGCGACGTGCCCCGTGCGTCGGTCGATCGAGAGCGGGATCGAATTCGACGAACAGATCGAATGCGACCACACTGTGCCAGCCTGATCCTCCTTGCCGAGTGCTGCCGGTCTCTCAGTAGTTGCCCTTGCCTCCGTCCCCGCCCCCGTCGTCCGGTGTCGTTGTCGTTGGGGTGGTGACGGGCGAAGGCGACGATGCTGCTCCGACGTGGTCGAGCAGCTTGATCTGGCCGCGGATCTCTCCGCCCTTGTTCTTCGTCGTATGCGCATTCACGTAGGTCGGGCCACGTTCGAGCAGGTCTGCGGCGTCGTTCGAGATCGTCAGCTGCCCGGTCTGTCCGGACGTGCACGGCCCGCAGAGCGGGATCAGGACGCCCCCGGCGACCCCCGCTTTGCCCTTGTGGACATGCGCAGCGACGACCTTGCCGCTGAGCCCGGAGAACGTGAGCTTCACTTCAGCTTGCGTGTGGCACCGCTCTCGGTCACGGTCGCCGTGAAAAGGCCCTTGGCTCCTGCTGGGGCCTTCGGCTTCGGGATCTCGCCTCCCGCTGTCATCGTGGCCCTGTAGGTATAGGTCGACTTCGCCAGCGCCGCGAGAGCAGCTCCTACGACGAGGAGCGCACGCCGCGACGACGAGCGGGACTATCTTTCGCATTCTGACCTCCGGTGTCGCGATTGCCGTCCACTCGCTCCTACGAGACGCGGGGGGAATCGGATTCCTCGCGCGGAGGGCACCGTCGCTACCGAGGCGAACCGTTGCTTCCGGCTACCAGCTCTCACCCTTGTGTGGCAGAAGAAAGGCATGATGGCCGTCTCGACGACGAGCCATCCGAGCACGATCGCGCCTGCGGCCGAGGCCATCGTGCGAGCGATGGGCAGTCTCGCAAAGACGGCGATCGCCGCGGCGAGCAAGCTGCCGCCCACGACGACGAAGAGAACGAGGCCCGGGATGAAGTAGCTGTCGAAGGGGCTCCCTTCGAGCCACTCCTTGGGGACGTCCGCTGCTCCCGCCATGCCGTAGTAGCCGCCGGCGAAGGCGTTGACGGCGCCGAAGGCCAGTAGCCCGCCGAGCGAGGTTCGGAGAGCTGCCGGATGTCCTCGAGCCACCGTTTGCGAGTGAAGTGCCAGCTGGGACACGATTGCCTCCCTCTTGAGCGATCTGGCTGGATGCTAGGAAACGGCAGGTCGCGCGCCATCCGCAAAAGCGAGCATCTTCGTCGGAGGAACTACGGAGCGCCGTCGCACCGACAACTCGACAGCCGCGATGTGGACGCCAGCTTCCGGCCCAATCCCGCAAGGGAACCTCATGTGCGCAGCATCGGCCGCGACGCGGTTCGTCCGCCGGTGTTACTCTTCACGTAGCGCCGTAATCAAGCGGTGCTTGCAGGGGTTTTCCAGCGGGTGCCACATTGATCGGCTCCGCGCACGCTCCATCCTCAACGACCGGGTGGCATGGCTTTTCGCCGGCCCAGACCGCTGTCGGCGACCCGTAGAGGAATCTCGAGCGAAGGGGAAGACATGTCTCGTTCATTCAAGAAACGCTGGACGTTCGGCGCGTTGGTCGTCGGCGCTGCTCACGATCGTCGCGCTTGCCGTCAGCCTCGGCGCCGGCGCAGGAACGACGGCGACCGCGGCGGCGCCGAAGGCCACGTCGCCGCCGACGGTCACGGGCACCGCGCAGGAGGGCAAGACGCTCGTCGGCCACCGCGGCACCTGGAGCGGCAGCCCGACCGACTACAACGACTACTGGGTGCGCTGCGACAAGGACGGTGGGAGCTGCGCCAACATCAGCGGCGCCAACGACCGCAACGGCTACGTGCTCAAGGGCGTCGATGTCGGGAACACGATCCGGTTCAAGGTGAGGGCCACGAACGCGGACGGCAACACGTTCGCCTCGTCGGTGCCGACAGCCGTCGTGACCGCTGCGACCGTGCCGCCGCCGCCCGTCACGAACGGCTGCACGAAGGAAGGCGGAACCGTCCCGGTTGCGGGCATCACCCCGCCTGCACGTCTGAACATCGACCAGACCCAGGTCAGTCCGAGCAGGATCAGCTTCGGCACCCGCTCGCTGACGGCCCGCTTCCACATCAGCGCCTGCAAGGGCAACGTGGAAGGCGCGCTCGTCTACGTGACGGCCGTCCCGTACGGCATGTTCGCGGACGCCGCGGAGCAGCCGACCGGATCCGACGGCTGGGCGACCCTGCAGTTCACCGCGCTCGCCGGCTTCCCGGTCAGCCAGAAGCAGCAGCTGCTCGTGATGTTCGTCCGTGCCCGCAAGTCCGGAGAAGACCTCCTCGGCGGCATCTCCAGCCGCCGCCTCGTCTCCTTCCCGGTCACCAACGGCTGAGCTGAAACCGAAACCCACGACCAGGGCGCCGGAGCACACGACTCCGGCGCCCTCGCCCCAATCGCACGCGAGGAACGGAGCCGTAATGGAACCTGTCGAGTCAGACCCCATCGAAACGACCACTGAGCCAAGCGTGCCGGCCCACCCGCCGCCGCCACGCGACCGCCGATCGTTCACCGGACTCTGCGATGGCGCGCTCGAAGGGCTCCTCGCGCACGCGCGGGGGCGGCCAGAGCTAGGCGGCGTCGAGGGGGCCGCGGATCAGGTAGGAGCGGCCGCCTCGGCGCATCTTGGCGCAGGGGATCGGAGCGGAAGCGAGCCAACGCTCGACGAGCGCGAGAAGGTCGGTCGACCCAGTCTCCCCCGGTCGGTGGCGGCTGGAACCGCACGATCCATCGCTGGGCCCGAGACGAGCTCGGCCGGGAACACCGGTGCGGCGTAGTCGAGCGAGCAGCATCGGCGCAGTACCGATCCGGGGCCACGATCTCGACGGCTTCGACGCCGTCGAGCACAGGGTCGTGGGAGCGGCCGGCGTCGGTGGGGCCAGATGCAGACGGTGATGAGAACGGCTGCGGCCGGCCTTACGCGTCAGAACGGTCACTGCGGGTGGGTCGGACATCTCTCCTCCAGAGAGTCAGGTGGGCGTGGTCGCCGACCTGGCGATGTCAGGTCGGCTCCTCTCTGCTCCAGCCCGCTTCGCCTGTGGGAGGACGTTTCGCCGGGCCACATGCTCTTGAGGCCCGGCGAGGATTCACAGCACCGATCATTGTGGCGCCGCAGCTTCCGACCCTATCACTCCCGGCTCGCTGGCCTCTGTTGCGCAACGGGGTAGAGTCCGGGCGGCAGTGGACATGGCCGACAGCGACTCTCCACCACCTACGCGTCCTGATCGCGAACGAGAGGCGCGACCGGCTCGAGTTGCTCGCCCAGGTCGTGATCGGGCTCGGGCACGACGTGATCGCCCGCGAGATCTACGTCAAGGAAGTCGGGCCTGCCACAGCCCGGGAGAGCCCCGACGTCGCCCTCGTCGGGCTCGGATCGAGCTCCGAGCACGCGCTGGAGCTGATCTCGGAGATCGTGCGCGAAGCCTCCTGCCCGGTGATCGCGATCCTCCACGCCGACGACCCCGCCTACATCCACGAGGCCGCCAAGCGCGGCGTCTTCGCCTACATCGTCGACGGCAGCCCCGACGAGCTGCAGAGCGCGATCGACATCACCCTGCAGCGCTTCGCCGAGTACCAGAGCCTGCAGGGAGCATTCGGACGCCGCGCCATGATCGAACAGGCCAAAGGCATCCTCATGGCCCGCCACGCGATCAGCGCCGACGCCGCCTTCGAGCGGCTCCGCGACCACTCCCAACACAACGGCCGCAAGCTCGCCGACGTCGCCGCCGCCGTCGTCGAAAGCCACCTTCTCCTCCTCCCGACACCGCAACCGGCCCCGCCACCCCAGTTGGGATGACCTTGGTCGCCATCCTGGCACGTGGCGACATCGCCGGCGTTAGCGGCCAGGCGACAACCACGTATGAGGGCTGATGATCGAGACGACCGTGCTTCGGGAAGCGGCAGTTGGTCACCGCTCCGGAGCGGAAGCGCACAAGAACGGGGTTATTTTCCCGGTCCGCCCGCCTAGCCTGCTCGCCGTCCGATGAACGACTGGGCCGAGGTCGACGGCGCACTCGAGAAGACGATCACCTTCGCGAACTTCGTCGAGGCGATGACCTTCGTGAACAGGGTCGCAGACGCGGCAGAGGCCGCCGGGCACCACCCGGACATCGCGATCTCATGGAACCGCGTGACCCTCCGCGTCTCAACGCACGACGCTGGCACCATCACCGAGAAAGACCACTCGCTGGTCGCCACGATCGACGCCCTTGTCGACCCAGAGGCGGGAGCGCCGGCCGATATCGACCTCCCCGAATCTCAACGGCCGCGCCCCGGGTTGCAAATGTCCGAGACGGTCGAGGCCGGCCTGACGAGGACGACCTACGCGATCTCGGGTAAGGACGAGCAAGCAGATCCTCGAGATCCCCGCGCCGTGCCGCCCGGCGAATCGATGTAGTGCCGTCGTGCGGAACCCGCGCTAGACGGTGTTCAATGTGCAGAGCCTCAACAGCTCGCGGCGCTACGCAACGCCCTTCACCGTCCGCCGTAACCGACGAGCGAGGGCGCCGCACCAGGGACTGGGGGCCTCTTCGGAGCCCCCTATCTCAACGCCGCCACTGCTCGAGGCGCTCGATCGTGGACCTCGCCGGTGCCGACGCGACGGCAAACCGATGCGGATGCGCCTCTTCCGACTGGAGGAGGCGCATCGATCGGTGACTCAGGGCAGGCTGGTTGACCTGCCTCAGACGGCGTTCCTGGTTAGGCGGCGGCTGAGGACGAGGGGGGCGGCGACGATAAGGAAGATTGCTACGGCTGCTGTTCCAGCGCCGGCGGCCGCGTCGCTCCAGTGGAAGCTGCGGTTGGCGTTCTGGATCGGTGGGGTTTGTGCTTTGAAGGTGTGGATGGCGTGGAGTTGGGGGTAGCCGGATTTGTAGCCTTCGTCCGTGTTTGCGGGTGAGGTCGATGCCTTGTACATGTGGATGGCGTGGAGTTGGGGGTAGCCCGATTTGTAGCCATCGTCTGGGCTCGTGGCGCGGGCGAGCGGGACGGTGATGGCGGCGACTGTGAGAGCGACAGTCGCGCTCTTGAGCAGGCGATCTCTCATGGTGTGCTCCTTCCTGGCGACCGCGGGATGCGGTGCAGGAGGAGCGTTGTGGAGGTTGGTCAGCGGGCGGTCATGCAGCGGTAAGGATCGCTCACGCGAGGGCAACAGGTGGGGTGTCGGCTTGCCTTGCTTCCTCCTCGGCGGGTGGTACGGTCACGGGTTACAGAAATGGATTTCGACATCCTCGGTCCGCTCGAGGTCCGCGATGAGCGGGGAGCGGTCTCGCTCGGGGGTGGGAAGCAGCGTGCGCTGCTGGCGCTCCTGCTGATTCATGCAAACGAGTCGCTCTCGACGGACAGGCTGATCGACGAGCTTTGGGGTGAGCGGCCGCCCGCGACGGCGGCGAAGATCCTCCAGAACTACGTCTCGCAGCTGCGCCGCGCGTTGGGCGACGACCGTCTGCGGACCCAAGCGCGAGGTTACGCGCTCCACGTTGAGCGAGGCGAGTTGGACGTCGACCGCTTCAAGCAGCGTTTCGACGAGGGGAAGAGGGCTCAAGCGGCAGGCGACCCGACGCGGGCCTCGGCCCTCCTGCGCGACGCGCTCGCTCTGTGGCGCGGCTCGCCGCTGGCCGACTTCGCCTATGAGCCGTTCGCTCTCCACGAGATCGGCCGGCTGGAGGAACTTCGCCTGAGCGCTCTGGTGGAACGGATCGACGCCGATCTTGCGCTCGGCCTGCAGCACGACCTGATCGGCGAGCTGGAGACGCTCGTCGCGAGTCACCCACTGCAGGAGCGCTTTCGAGGGCAGCTGATGCTCGCCCTCTACCGTTCCGGCCGCCAAGCAGAGGCGCTCCAGGTCTACCAGGACACACGTCGCACGCTGGTCGAGGAGCTCGGGATCGAGCCAAGCCAGGCGCTTCAGCGCCTGGAACAATCGATCCTGAACCACGACCCAGCGATCGAGCAGCCCTTCCCGGAACAGCCACCGTCTACGGCAACCGGCGTTCGGTCGGGTTCAGGACGCTGGCCGGCAGTGCTCGGCAACCAGCGGCTGCTCGTTGTCGTCCTCGCCGCGGCGGCCGCCGTCGCGGTGTCTGCCGCTGCGGTCTTCGCCTGGAGCGATCACTCCGTGCCCGCGGCGACGATCACTGGCAACGCGGTCGCGATCATCGATCCCGACTCGAATCGGGTCACGGGCCAGGTCGCGGTGGGCGTCGCGCCGGGCGCGCTCGCGGTTGGCAACGGCAGCCTCTGGGTTGCGAACATCCTCGATCAGAGCGTGTCCCGGATCGACCTCGCGGGCAAGAAGGTGACACGCAACATCCCGGTCGAGGGGGTGCCGATCAGCCTCGCCGTTGGCCGCAACGCAGTATGGGTCGTTCGCCAGCGGCCAGACGGCTATCCCGAGCTGATCAAGATCGACCCGCGCTTCGACGTCGTGGCGGCGGGCCGACGGCCAGTCGCGCAGGGAGACCCTGCCAGCGCTGCAAGTGTTGCAACCAGCCCGAACGGGATCTGGGTGGCGGCCGAGGAAGGGCTGATGCAGCGTCTCGACCCTGCGGGGAAGAAAGTCATTTCGAGCATCGACACCGGCAACAACCCCTCCAGCCTCGCGGCCGGCACGGGTGCGGTGTGGGCGAGTGACGGACTCGGCAACACCGTCGCCCGCATTGATCCGGCCAGGAACCTCGTGATCGCGACGACCCGGGTCGGAAACGGGCCGGCTTCGGTGGCGACGAGCGCCGCGGCGGTCTGGGTCGCGGAGCGGCTGGACGACGCGGTGGCCCGGATCAACCCTGAAACGAACTCCGTCGCGACGACGATCCCGGTCGGCCGCTCCCCGACAGGGATCGCGGTCGGCTTCGGCAGCGTCTGGGTGGCCAACAGCCTCGACGGCACGGTGTCCAGGATCGATCCCGCACGAAACCGGGTCACGGTGACGATCCCGGTGGGCGGCAGCCCGACGGCGATCTCGGTCGGGAATGGCCGGGTCTGGGTGTCAGTCCGGACCGCGCTCGTCGCTGCCAGCGGCAAGCGCGGCGGCGTCGTACGCGTGGCGTCGACTCCAATCGACTATGTCGACCCCGCAATCGCCGACAGCCTTGGCTCCTGGCAGGTCGAGTACGTGACCTGCGCGGGGTTGCTCAACTACCCGGATCGGCCGGCGCCGGAAGGCTCTCGGCTCGTCCCGGAAGTAGCGGCGGCCATGCCAACACGCTCAGCCGACGGCAAGAGCTACACGTTCACGGTCAGGCCCGGCTTCCGCTTCTCGCCGCCGTCGAACGCCCCCGTCACCGCTCAGACATTCAAGTACGCGATCGAACGGGCGCTGAGCCCTAAAGTTGTGGACGGCCCGGGACGAAACTTCGTCGGCGACATCGTCGGCGCACGCGCCTACGAGACCGGGAAAGCGAAGCACATCTCCGGCATCAGCGTCCGCGGCAACACCCTCACCGTCCGGCTGACAGACATCGCCCCGGACATCCTGGCACGACTATCGCTGATCTATTTCTGCCCTGTCCCACTCGGCACGCCCGTCGATCCAGCAGGCAGGAACACCGTGCCCTCGGCGGGGCCGTACTACGTCGCCTCGTACGTGCACGACCAGGGAGCGGTGTTGAAGCGCAATCCCAACTACCACGGGTCGCGGCCGCACACGTTCGACGAGATCGACGTCAGCGTCGATATCAGCGGGACGCGGAAAGTAAAGGAGGTCGAGGCCGGCACACTCGACTACGCCTCGCTCTACGACCTCCCAGCCGGGCAACTCGCGAGGGTCGCCGCCAGCTACGGCCCGAGGAGTCCGACCGCCCAAGCGGGCGGTCCGCGGTTCTCCGTCCACTCGCTGCTGGGCGTGCAGAGCCTCTACATGAACACCAGCCGACTGTTGTTCGCTAACGCGGACATACGCAAGGCGGTCAACTACGCGCTCGACCGCAAGGCGATCGCCGCGGTCTACGGATCCTCGGCCCGGGCGACCGACCAGTATCTCCAAGCGGGCATCCTTGGCTTCCGCAACACCCAAATCTACCCCCTCACACCGGATCTGGCGAAAGCAAAAAGGCTCGCGCGCGGCCTCGGCGGTCACGCCGTCCTCTACACCGCGAACGACACGGCACGCCGCGAAGTGGCGCAACTCATCCAGGCCGAACTGGCGCCGATCGGGATCACCGTCGAGATCAAAGCGATGCCCATCGGAATTGTGTACGACCGGGCCGGAAGACGCGGCGAGCCGTTCGACATGGCCCTGGACGCCTGGTTCCCGAACTACACCGACCCTGCCGACCTCCTCAACCACCTCTTCGACGGGCGCTCAATTCGAGCCAAGGGAAACAGCAACCACTCCTACTTCGACGATCCCGTCTACAACCGCAAACTCGCCGCCGCGGCACGGCTCACCGGGCCGCGACGCTACGCCTACTACCAGGCGCTCGAAACCGACCTCCTGCACAACGCCGCGCCGGCAGCACCGCTCGTGAACTTCGAACAGCCGATGTTCTTCTCCGCGCGTACCGGCTGCGAGATCTACCAACCCATCTACGGGATCGACCTCGCCGCCCTGTGCCTCAAACGTCCCCGCTGAGACGCGGGCCGGTATCTCTGGCGCTCCACGCGGCTCCTGCGGCGGTGCAGGGGGTGCCGAACTCCGAGCGGAGCGCCGTCGCAGCGCGCTGGCCGGTCACGGGCTGTGGTTCCTCGGCCCAGGAGAGCGCAGCGCGCATGTCGCCGAGCTGCTCGACGTGGTACCGAAAGGCGACGTCACGGAGGACGCACCTGCGCCGGTCCTTCGGGACGGCGTAGTAGATGGCGCAGACGCGGTCGGGGCTGAGCATCGAGAGGACGTCGAGGATCTCGGCTGTTCGTGCCTTGCGGCGTGAGAGGAGCCGGACGGCGTAGCCCGGCCATTCGCGTCCGCATTATCCCCGTACTCCCGGCGGCTAAGGGTCACTGCCCGGCCAAGGCTCAGCTGCAATTACCGCTGCACGGCGCCAGACAGCGTGTGCACGCCCCGCGATATACCGGTGGCGGTATTACCCCGGCTACGCCCCACGGCGTACCTCTCCGCGCGTGCTGCGCAGGTGTCGTATATCCCCGCCTATCGCGTCGATTTCGGGAGTGCGGTCGCGGCCACGCGGCACCAGCGGTGCAATGGCCTCACGACCGATCGCATGTTGGGCTGGTCTCGTCTTGGCTTCGACTTGATTGCTAAAGGCCCGCACCAAACTGACGGTGTGACGTGATCCGAAACCCATCGGACTGCACACTCGCCTGCGCCAGTGTTCGGGAATGTCGCTTGATAGTGACGACTGCCAGTTCGCCTGCGGTCACAAACCGCGGGAACGTGTCATATAGAAGACATGAAGAACTGGGAGCAATGCTCCGACAGTGATCTTCTGCTCGATGCGCGCACAAGCGCTGATCCTTTTGGCGTCTTCTACGAGCGGTACTTCGCCTCGGTGCTCGCGTTCTTTCGCCGCCGGGTTCCCGGCCCCGAAGAGGCATTCGATCTCACCGCTGAGACCTTCGCCGCCGCACTCTCCTCGGTGCCGCGATTTCGGCCCGGGCCAGAGCCGCCCCAGGCCTGGTTGTTCGCGATTGCGCGCCACAAGTTGAGCGAGGCGCAACGCAGCAGTCGCATCCAGGATGAGGCGCGGCGCGCGCTCGCCATGCAGCCGATCCATTTGGATGACGAAGCGATCGAGATCCTCGAGGCGACGGCAAGCGCTCCGGCGGTCGAGCTCCTCGAGACCCTGACTCCCGAGCAGCGCGAAGCGGTCAAGGCCCACCACGTCGAAGAGCGCGGCTACGCGGAGATCGCGACCGAGCTTCGCTGCTCGGAGAGCGTGGTCCGGAAGCGCGTCAGTCGTGGCCTGGCTGCGATGCGAGCCCAACTTCGAAATGGAGCGTTCTCATGAGTGATCCGATCAGCGATCTGAAGCACGAGCTCCTCACCGCGGCCGCGCGCCAACAGAGGCACGCTGCTACCGGTCCCGAGCGGACACGAGCGCATTCACGCGGGAGGTGGGTGATCGTCGCAGTCGCTGGCGTTGTCCTGGTCGGCGGGCTTTTGGTCACACCGGCGCTCGGTCTCGGTGATCGCCTCCTGAGTCTGATCCGGAGCACGCCCGCCCCGCTCGACGTGCAGACACCTGCGTGGTCGCCCGACGGACGGAAGCTCGCGTTTGTGAGCCGACGCGACGGCAACTCGGAGATCTACGTGATCAACGCCGATGGCAGCGGGCAGGAGAACCTGACCCAGCACCCGGCGAGGGACAGCCATCCGAGCTGGTCGCGCGACGGGCGGAAGCTCGCGTTCGTGAGCCGACGCGACGGCAACTCCGAGATCTACGTGATGAACGCCGACGGGAGCGGGCTGCGCAACGTGACACGGGCTCCGTCGAACGATCTCGCGTCCGGCCTGGTCGCCTGATGGGCGTGCGATTGCGTTTGTCAAGATGATCCAGGGGAAGTGTGCGCCGAACGCACCCGGCACTCCGTGCGCAACAACTACGAGACGTACCTCTATGTCGTGAACGGCGACGGGAGCGGGCTGCGGCGACTGACAACACAGCCGGGCGTATGTGTTCAAGCACAGCTGGTCGGCGGACGGGAAGACGATCCGGTACGGGCGTTATCTCGTGCAGGCCGACGGCAGCGGGCAGACAGAGCTGCCTAGGAACGTCCCGTCCGACGGAGCGTGGTCGCCCGACGGGAAGCGGATCGCCTTCGCGGTGATAGACACCTCCCCCGGGAACCGAACCGACGACGCAGACGCACGGACTTTGGGTCGTGAACGCCGACGGAAGCAACCCTCGGCAGCTGACGCGCTACGCACGTCGGGAGCAATCCCGCGTGGTCCCCGGACGGTCGCCGGATCGCCTTCAGAAGGTTAAACGGCCCCCGCTGCTTCGGCGGGGAACTCAGGCCTCAGTCGCAGACCTCTATGTCGTGAACGCCGACGGGAGCGGGCTGCGACGGCTGGCACGCAACGGGGAACGTGCCGCGTTCTTCGCGTGGTCACCCGACGGGCGCACGATCGCCTTCCTGCACAACCGGGAGGTGTACATCGTGAAAGCCGACGGAAGCGATGAACGGAGGCTCACGCAGCTCAACAAATAGTCGAGGGGCCAAGCAACCAGCGGGGTGGGCCAGGCAACAGCCGCCAGGGCGGGGAAACCTCCTGTTACCACGCTGCGACACGTAGTCAACAGGTGACATCGAGAGCCGTACTGCTGGCCTGCGCGAGTGTGCTCTCGCCCGACATCGCTCGGATAACCTGCCCCGCTGAGTAGTGGGCGTACACCGTAGACACAGGTCGGCAGGTACGAGAGGATCATCTCAATGAGTGGGAACCTCACCGGGCGCGAGCTCTCTTGTGAGGTCGGCGCTTCGTGGACTCGCCCTCGTCGCGATCGCCGCGGCCGTCGTGCTCACGGTCGCGGTGGCGGCTGCGCCCGGGCGAAGCGTCTCACAGATGACGCTGTCGCTCAGCCCTGCGAAGCCTGCTCCCAACTCGCTGGCGGTGGTAACGGTCCGAGGCGTCGCAGACGAGACTGCCGCGCCGGCTGTTATAGCCGTCTCCGGCTCGTTGTGTCCGGCCCGCCTCCCGTCACTTGACACTGCGTTCTGGTCATCAGATTCCACCCTCGCGCTCGGTGCCTTCACGCGCAAGGTCAGTGTGTTCACCCTCGCGAACACCCAGCGTTTCTGCGCGTACCTCCAACCGGGCTCTGAGGCGAACGGTGACCTCGAGTTCTCTACCGGTGCGCCGCTCGCTCGCGCCGAGATCAGCGCCTGCTCGGGGCTGCCGCTGGTCCGATCCGCGGCGTGCCGGTGTACGGGGTCAGCGGGGGCAACCGGTACGGTCCCGGCCCGACGCTTGTCCTGGACCGCACCGGCCGCAAGATCGTGATGGTGCGAACGACCTGCGGCCGCAGCGGTCCTTTGGACACTCCATCTCTCGGGAGGGAGTTCATCGGCAAGCGGTTCAGCGCCCGGGTTTCTCTGCCGCTGACGAAAACGATCCACTGGAGCGGGCTCGTCACGCCGGATAACTCACGCAACTATGACGCTCCGGTGCCCGTCGCCTGGACGAAGCCCACACGCTTCACGCTGAACGTGACGGTGATTGTGAAGGACGGTCTTGCGAGAGCGCTCGTCGGCACAGGTGGGCTTGCCAGCCCCGGCCTGCCGTGCCCGAAGGTTCAACACTACGTCTTCCCCTGACGCATCTGCGTGACGACGAGGTCTGCCCGGCGATCAGCGAAATCTGCCGGGGTCTCTCCGGGGTCTGAGCCGAAACGTAGGTTGGCCTAGAAAGCAAAAAACGCCCGCTAGCAGGCGTTTCTTGAGCGGGAGCGACGGGACTCGAACCCGCGACCTCCGGCGTGACAGGCCGGCGTTCTAACCAACTGAACTACGCCCCCGTGGGCCGAGGGATTGTAGCGGCGCCGTTCGCATCCGGCTGAGCTACCGCCGGCGAACGGCCGCGCAGGGCTGCAGCGCTGCTGCCCGAATCCCTAGGTGTGTCGACAGTCGACCTGATCGTCCTCGCCGTGATCACGCTCACGGCGCTCGCCGGGTTCAGACGAGGCCTCGTCGTCGGTGTCTTCTCCCTCGCCGGTCTCGCGCTCGGCGCGTACGTGGGAGCGCGTGTCGGCCCCTCGGTCGTCGGCGACGAGCAGGCGAGGTGGCTTCCGGTGGTAGCCCTCGGCGGCGCGGTCCTGTTCGCTTCGGTCGGTCATGCGATCGGCGCGATGCTCGGCAGGAGCCTCCGCCGCGGACTCGTGGTGCTCGGGCCACTGAGGGTCTTCGACAGCGTCGGTGGGGGCATGCTCGGAGTCGTCACCGGCCTCGTGCTCTGTTGGGCGATCGGTGCCGTGCTTCTCTACACCCCGGGGCAGACCGACCTGCGCCGCTATGCCCAGGATTCGGCGGTGCTGTCGACCCTCAACGACGAGTTCCCGCCGAGCCGGCTGATCGACAGGCTCGCCTCGATCGACCCGTTTGCGGCACTCGCCGGCCCTGCAGCTGGAGTCGATGCGCCCGACCCCGCAATCCTCCGGACGGCCGGTGTGAACGGTGCTGCGCTCAGCGTCGTGCGGGTCGTCGGGACTGCCTGCGGCCTCGGGATCGAGGGATCGGGCTGGGTCGCACGGCCCGGGTTGGTCGTGACGAACGCCCACGTCGTCGCGGGGATCGAGGCTCCCCGGGTCGACAGGAACGACGGCGTTCTCCTCGATGCGCGCGTCGTAGCGTTCGACAAGGTCAACGACATCGCCGTGCTCCGAGTCGCAGGGCTGACCGCGAGGCCCCTGCCGCTCGTGGCAGCGACGGAGGGCACGCCGGCCGCGCTCCTCGGCTACCCCGGCAACGGCCCCTATACCGAGACCCCCGTTCGCGTCGGCCGCGAGGCCCGCATCATCGGTCGCGACGCCTACGGGAGCTTCCCGACGCCGCGCCAGGTGACCACGATCAGAGGCACGGTGCGCAGCGGGAACTCTGGCGGCCCGGTCGTCGACGCCGCCGGCCACGTCCTCACCACGGTGTTCGCGCAGCGCGCCGGGACCGACGGAGGCTTCGGCGTGCCGACCTCGATCGTGCGCTCCGCGATCGAGCAGGCAGGAACCACGGCGCTCCGGACAGCCTGCGTCGACCGCTGAGCATCTCCCCTGGAACGCCGTGCGGGAGTCCGAGTGAACCAGGCCCGTCAACGCAGTTCGGGTGATTGGTCAAGTGCCGTGAATCCGGGATACTGAGCACATCTCATCCAGCGCGACGGTGCGGCGGACGCGCGGGTGGGCGATACGGTTCCTTGGTTGGGACCTGCGTTGAAGAGGGGCGTCTGGCGGCGGCCCCTCTTCGTTTGGGCGTCGTTCGGCCGCTCAAGGTTGCCGCCTCGGTGCCGATACCGGGAACAGCTCCGGGTCGGGGACTGACGGCAATCATCTCTGACACTGGCAGTGAGAGAAGGGGCGGCGAGCGATTCGCCGCCCTTCTCGTTTTTCCGAGTCTCTAGCCGTCAGGGGTCGTCGTGGACGACACGTCCTTCCATGCCGCCGGCCACCGTCACGACCTCGCCGCTGACGTGGCCGGTCAACACGTCCGAGGCGAGCAGGACGACCTGAGCCGCGACATCCTCGGGTTGGGCGACCTTCCGGAGCGCCATCGTCCGCGAGATCCGGTGCACGGCGTCCGCGTCGACGAGCCCTCGCGTCATCGGCGACTCCGTCCAGCCCGGTGCGACCGCGTTGACGCGTGCTCGTGGGGCAACCCGAGTGATCTCGTTCTTCAACGACAGCAGCAGTCCGCCCTGGACAGCGGACTTCGCAGCGGCGTAGTCGGCATGCCCGGCCTCGCCGAAGCGCCCTGCGGTGGAGCCGACGAGGACGAGTGAGCCGTGACCGTTGCGGGCAACCTCGCGGAGGAACCCTCGCGCGGTCAGGAACGTCGCTGTCAGGTTCTGGCGTAGCGTCTCCTCCCACCGCTCGAGCGGCAACTCCCAGACGGAGAGGTCCTCAGCCGGCCAGACACCTGCGACGGCCGCGCAGACGTCGACTGTGCCGAGCTCACTCCGGGCGGTCGCGAAGAGGCGCTCGACATCGTCCTCGTTCGTGAGGTCGGCCTGCGCCGTGGGCGCTCCACCGAGCTCGGCCGAAAGGATGTCCGCACGCTCCGAGCCGCGATGAAAATGGACGAGCACGTTCGCGCCTTCGGCGGCGAACAGGCGGGCGCAGGCGGCGCCGATGCCACCCGACGCGCCCGTGACGACGACGCCCTTGCCTCGGAGCCCCGACTCCATCGTGCGCAGGCTAGCTGGCTGCTTCCAACAGCCGTTCTGGGGAAGTCGCCAGGCGAGGCGGCCGCCGGGGTTCTAGGATCTCTGCTGGATGTCGAAGCATCACGGCAGGAGGAGGCCACGCTGATGTGTCGTTGGCTCGCGTATTCCGGATCCCCGATCCCGATCGACCATGTGTTGCTGAAACCCAAGCCGTCCCTGATCGACCAGAGCCTCCACTCGGAGCTCGGTGCGACGACCACCAACGGCGACGGCTTCGGCATGGGCTGGTACGAGCGGCCGGATCAGCCCCACGTCTTCCACAGCTCGCACCCGGCCTGGAACGACCGGAACCTGCGCGAGGTCGCCGCCAGCATCCAGGCTCCGATCATCCTCGCGCATGTGCGCGCGTCGACGGGTGGCGCGATCCAGCAGTCCAACACGCACCCCTTCCGGCACGGGCGCTGGCTGTGGATGCACAACGGCCTGATCCGCGAGTTCCCGAAGGTGATGCGGGAGCTGCGTCTTGCGGTCGACGACGCGCTGTTCCCGTTCATCGAAGGCACGACGGACTCCGAGACGATGTTCTATCTCGCGCTCTCGTTCGGGCTGGAGGAGGATCCACCAGGCGCCGTCGAGCGCATGGTCGGCCTCGTCGAGGCCACGGGGCGCAAGCACGGCATCGAGTACCCGCTCCAGATGACCATCGCGACGAGCGACGGGAGCAGCCTGTGGGCGTTCCGCTACTCGAGCGAGGGATCGTCCCGGTCGCTCTTCTTCAGCACCCGGGTCGACCACTTGCGGGCGCTCCACCCGGAGCTCGAAGCGCTGTCGGAGCTGTCCGATGAGTCGCGGATCGTGGTCTCGGAGCCACTGGGTCATGTCACGGGCGCGTGGAACGAGGTGCCGGAGTCGAGCTGGGGCGTCGTGCACGAAGGTCCGGATGAGCTCCACTCGTTCGCTCCTCGCTTGCCGTGAGCCTCTCGGTTGTGTGGAGGAGCTCCGTCAGGCGTAGGCTCGCGGCATGAAGGTGTTCGTCGTCAGCGATCTCGAGGGTGTGTCGGGCATCACGAAGGGTGGGCAGACGACCGGAGGCGCGCCGATGTTCGAAGAGAGCCGCCGCCTCTACACCGAGGAGATCAACGCTGCCGTGCGCGGCGCGAAAAGCGCGGGTGCGACCGAGATCGTGGTGATGGACTGCCACGGCGCAGGCGCCGAGTGGGACTTCAACTCGCTCATCCCGGAGCTTCTGGACGAGGCCTGCGACTTCGTCGTCCAGGACTCGTGGACCGAGTACACGTCGTTTCTCGAGAGCGGCGTGGACGCCGCTCTCTTCGTCGGCATGCACGCGATGGCCGGCACGCGGCTCGGGGTGATGAACCACACCGTGTCCGGTCAGGCGTGGCAGAACCTCTGGTTCAACGGCCTGCTCGTCGGTGAGACCGGGATCAATGCCGCGCTCTGCGGCACCTGGGGCTGCCCGGTTCTGATGGTCACCGGCGATGACGCCGCCTGTGACGAGGCGACGGAGTTGCTGGGGCAGAGTCTCGTCACGGTTCCCGTCAAGCAGGGGCTCGGCGCCCAATCCGCGCGCAACGTCGCTCCGCTGCGGGCGCGCGCTCTGATCGAGGACGGCGCGCGACGGGCTCTCGCAGACCTCTCGGCCGTCGAGCCCTACCTTCCGGGCAGCCCGTGCGAGATCCAGGTCGAGTACAAGAACACACGCGCGCCCGATCTTCTCCGCCACCGCCCCGGCGTGGAACGGCTGAGCGACCGCATGATCGTCTCGCGCGCCGACACCTGGTGGGACGCGTGGCGCCAGTTCTTCCTGTAGGGGCGAGGCGCGCCTCGCCCTCGCCCTGCTCGGCCTCGCCGCCCTCGCCCCGACGGGTGCGTGCCTGCTACGGCTGACGACCTCGGAGGTCTATCGTCCAGATGGTGACGGGCGCGATCTCCCCCCAGCGGCAGCTCGCCGCCTGGCACGCGCTCGAGAGCCATGCCGACGAGCTGCGGGGCACACACCTCCGCGAGCTCTTCGCCGACGATCCGGGTCGCGCCGATCGCTTCTCGCTCGAAGCGGCGGGGCTCGTGCTCGACTATTCGAAGAACCGCATCACCGACCGGACGCTCGAGCTCCTCGTCGCGCTTGCGGAGGAGGCGGGGGTCGAGGCGCGACGCGACGCGATGTTCGCCGGCGAGCGGATCAACGTCACCGAGAACCGGCCCGTACTTCACGTGGCGTTGCGGATGCCGAGAGGCAGCTCGCTCGTCGTGGACGGCGTCGATGTCGTGGCGGAGGTACACGGGGTGCTCGATCGGATGGCGAGCTTCGCAGACGCCGTGCGCTCGGGGGAGTGGAGGAGCTACCTGGGCCGCCCGATCAGGAACATCGTCAACATCGGTATCGGCGGCTCCGATCTCGGCCCGGCGATGGCCTACCGCGCGCTCCGGCACTACAGCCAGCGAGGCCTCGTCTTTCGGTTCGTCTCGAACGTGGACGGCACCGACTTCGCGGAGGCGACCCGCGACCTCGATCCCGGCGAGACGCTGTTCATCGTCTGCTCGAAGACGTTCACGACGCTCGAGACGATGACGAACGCGCACACCGCCCGGCGCTGGCTGCTCGACGGGCTCGGCGGAGACGAGGCTGCCATCGCCCGTCACTTCGTCGCCGTCTCGACCAATCTCGAGGCCGTCGCAGCCTTCGGCATCGACCCGGCGAACGCGTTCGGGTTCTGGGACTGGGTCGGCGGGCGCTACTCGATGGACTCGGCCATCGGGCTCTCGACGATGCTCGCCGTCGGGCCGGAGCAGTTCGAGGAGCTCCTCGGCGGGTTTCGCGCGATGGACGAGCACTTTCGCACTGCCCCTCTGCGCGCGAACGTGCCCGTCCTGATGGCGTTACTCGGGGTGTGGTACACCGACGTGTTCGGCGCCCAGACCGCCGCCGTGCTCCCGTACGACCAGTACCTCGAGCGCTTCCCCGCCTATCTCCAGCAGCTGACGATGGAGTCGAACGGCAAGAGCGTGCGCATCGATTCGACGCCTGTCGACCGCGACACGGGCCCGGTCTACTGGGGCGAGCCCGGCACGAACGGCCAGCACAGCTTCTACCAGCTGATCCATCAGGGGACGCGGCTGATTCCGTGCGACTTCATCTGTTTCGCGAACAGCCTCAATCCGCTCGAGGGGCACCACGATCTTCTCGTTGCCAACGTCTTCGCGCAGGCCGAGGCCCTCGCCTTCGGCAAGACTGCAGCCGAGGTCGCCGCCGAAGGGACCCCCGAGTGGCTCGTGCCCCATCGGGTCTTCGAAGGGAACCGCCCCTCGAACGTCCTGCTGGCGGAGCGCCTCACGCCCGGGTCGCTCGGCGCTCTCGTCGCCTTGTACGAGCATCTCGTCTTCGTCCAGGGCACCGTCTGGTCGATCAACTCGTTCGACCAGTGGGGCGTCGAGCTCGGGAAGGAGCTGGCCCAACGCATCGTGCCGGAGCTGCGGGCGGCCGACGATTCCGGGCTGGCCCACGACGCGTCGACGAACGCGTTGATCCGCCGCTACCGCAGCCTCAGGCGTCAGACCTGAGGGCGCTGCCACTCGAACACGGCGATCAGGCAGCCGCCGACCGTGTGCGAGTTGTGGTGGGTGCCCGCCTCGTAGCTGACGAAGTCGCCGGGGCCGAACACGGTGCCGTCCGAGTCGACGAGATCGCCCTCGAGAATCAGGAACTCCTCCATTCCCTCGTGGTCGTGGGCGATCGTGACGGCGCCCGGCTGCATCCGCATCGCGTAGCACCCCTGGCCCGTCTCGACGTCGTACGAGATCGGCAGCCAGCTCAGCTCCGGCTGCACGGGGCCTTCCATGTCATAGGCCAGAAACGGCGTCGTCTGGAGGTTGAACTGGCGGCGGCCCGGCCTGGTGCTCACGAGGCGATCCTAGTGGGGCTCGAGCATCGTTGTGCTTGTAACTCGGCGCGCGAAAGCGCGCCGCTTCAGGATCACGCCCGTCAGGGCGTGCAGAAAGCATCGAGTGGGGCTTGCTGCAACGACCATTTCGCGTCGATCGTTGCAGCAAGCCCCACTCAGCGCCCGGGAAGCCAGCGGCGGACGATCCGGACCCTGCCCGCGGTCCTTCCGGACCGGTCCTCTGCCGCATCCGCGCTCGCGAGGACGCGGGCGATCGTGTGCGATGCGACATACCGCAGCGGCTCGGGCTCCCAGGCCCGACTCGCGTGCCCGACCCACGGCAGGTGGACGAGGTCGCTGTCGGTTCCCGTGATCAGGTCCGCGAGCGTCCGTCCCGCGAGGCTCGAGGCGACGACACCATGTCCCGCATAGCCACCGGCCCGGGCGAGGCCCGTCGAGCGGTTGAACGAGACGCTCATGCTCCAATCGCGCGGCGCGGCGAAGAAGCCGCCCCAGCGGTGGCTGACGGGTACTGCCGCGGCAGCCGGAAAGAGACGACGGAGGGTGCGCTCCAGGCGGTCGTGAATGGCAGGCTGTACCTCGTCCTGCTCGCGAATGGCTCCGCCGAGCCGATACGTGAGGCCCCGGCCGCCGAGCGCGATGCGATCGTCCGGCGTGCGTTGGGCATAGACGAACTGGTAGTGCTGGTCGGCGATCGGCGCGCAACTCGACCAGCCGATCGTCTCCCAGATCTCGGCCGGGAGGGGCTCGGTGGCGAGCATGTGCGAGGCCAGCGGGAGGTAGGAGCGACGCTCGCCCGGGAGCCGTGTCGTGAACGCTTCGGTTGCCCGAACGACAACCGGTGCGCGGATCGTTCCGTTCGGGCAGGTGACCCTCCCGGGCGCGATCGCGATCGCCGGGGAACGCTCGTGGATGGCGACCCCTCGCGCCACGCACGCGTCCGCCAGCCCTCGCACGAGTCGGGCCGGGTCGACACGTGCGCAGTGTGGGGTGTAGGTCCCTCCGAGCACACCCGGGATGCGGACGTCGCGGCCGATCTCGGCGGGCGTCACCCACCACATGTCGTCGGCTCCGTAGCCACGGTTCCGTTTCGCCCCGAGGGTCGCCGCCGCCCGCTCGAGTTGGGGCGCGCTCGTCGCCACCCGGTAGGCGCCGCTCTTGACCCAACCGCAGTCGATCGACTCGGCCGCCACGACGTCACCGATCCAGTCGACTCCGTCGATCATCGCGCGCTCGGCGCGGATCACCGCGACCTGCCCTCCCCGACGGTTGTAGACGCGGGCCTCGCCTGCGATGCCGGCCGAGACGAAGCCGCCGTTCCGGCCGGACGCACCGTACCCGGCGATCTCGGCCTCGACGACGGCGATCCGCAGGCTCGAATCGCGTTGTGCGAGGGCGTACGCCGTCCAGAGCCCCGTGAACCCTGCGCCCACGATCGCGATGTCGGCTTCGAGGTCGGCAGCGAGCGCGGGCCGAGGCGTGAGCCCCGCGACCGCGCCCTCGAGCCAGAGGCTCCGCTGCCGATAGCGCTGTCGGTCGTCCACGTGCAGCGACGCTCAGCGGGCGGCTGCGGCGAGCTTCGAGGCCGCCGCCGTGTCGAGGATGACCGTCGTCCGGCCTTCCAGCGAGCGGACGAGGCTCGCCGGGGTGCCTCGGGAGGGCGGCTCACCGAACGCCCGGCGGGCCGCCTCCGCCTTGTCCACTCCGACCGCCAGGAACACCACGTGCGGCGCGGCCGCGAGCGCCGGGATCGTCAGCGTCACCCGTTCGACGAACGGGTCGAGTGCCGGAGCTGCCGCGACGGCCAGCCGGTCGACGACGTCGAGGCTCGGTGCGTCGGGGAAGAGCGACGCGGTGTGGCCGTCCGAGCCCAGGCCGAGCAGAACGACGTCGAGCAGGGCGTCGCGGAGGGCTGCGTCGTATGCGTCCGCGGCCGCGACTGCGGGTAGCGTCGTCTCGATCGCGTGCACCGTCGGCGGCACGAGAAGCCGGTCGAGCAACGCGTTGCGGACGAGCAGCTGGTTCGAGCGAGGATCGTTCGGAGGCACGCAGCGGTCGTCGCCGAACCACACCTCGGCATCACCCCAGTCGCCCTCGGCTGCCGCAGCGAGCTCGTAGGCACGGCGTGGCGTCGAGCCGCCTGCGAGCACGATCGAGCCGGCAGCGGCCGCGCAGGCGGCGAGGATCGCGGCTGCCGCCGACGCCGCGGCCTCGGCGTCCGGTGTAACCACGAGTTCGACGCCCCACCGCCCTTCGGCGCCCGTCATCAGGCCACCTCGAGCGTTGCCTGACGTCGCGCGACCACCTCGAACCGGCGGAGCAGGATCAGGCCGGCGGCAGCGTACACCGTGCCGACGAGCGCTTCGGCCCCGAGCAGGCCCGCGACGTCGGCAATCGAGGATCCCGCCACGATCTGGCGGGCGGCCTCGGCGCCGTGGGTGATGGGCAAGCCCTGGGCGACCGTCTGGAGCCAGTCGGGAAGAAGGTCGAGCGGCACGTTCACCCCGGCGAAGAGCAGCAGGAAGTAGAGGATGAAGTTTGACAGCACTGCCGTCTCGCGCCAGCGCAGGCCGAGCGATGCGTTGAGCAGACCGATCCCCGTACACGAGAAGGCCACGACGACGATCGCAATGACGACGCCCGGAACGGCGCCGGCCGGCACGTCGATGTGGAAGACCGTCACGCCGACGATGAGCGCGAACGCGGCCACGATCGCACCGTTCGCGACCGACGGAAACGCTCGGCCGAGGAAGAGCGCGACGCGATTCGCGGGCGAGACGATGAGCGAGGGGAGGGTGAGCGTGAACCGCTCCTCGGCAATGGTCTGGGACATCGCGAACAGGCAGGGGACTGCGGCCGCCACGAGCGCGTTCCCGACGATGTAGAACGTGTCGTTCTCGACGTCGGCGGCGCGGCCCAGATAGACGAAGAACACCATCTGCGTGACGGACGGAATCAGCAGCACCATGACGAAGAGCGACGGACGCAACCAGTGGAACAGCGCCCGGTAGCTGAGCCAGCCGCCGATCAGAAAGACGCGCAGGGGTCTCACTCCAGTTCGCTCGTTCGCAGGCGGCGTGATCATGTGAGACCCAGGGTGGCGCGCTCGCGCGCCAGGCGCAGGAAGGCCTTCAGCAGGAGACCGCCGAGCAGGCCGTAGACGACCGAGAGCACTGTGCACATGGCGATATCCGGCCACGCCGGGTCCCCGAGAGCCGCATTGCGGAGCGCATTCATCCCCCAGGTCGGAGCGAGCGCCCACGCGATCGGCTCCACCCAGCCCGGGAGCAGTGCGAGCGGGATCAGGAACCCGCAGATCGTCCAGACCGGGAACTCGAACAGGTTGCCCACCATCCAGGCGGCGCGAAAGCGGACGAACGCCGACCCCATCAGAAAGCCGAGCATTCCGATCGAAAGGATCGTGGGAGGGACAGCGGCGATGAATGCGGGCCAGTCGTCGACCGACACAGGAACGCCGAAGAGCAGTCTCACGTACAGGATCCCTGTGCCGAGTGAGTAGATCCCGATCGTTCCGATCGCGATCGTGATCGGGAGGAACGTCGCCCAGAACGGCGTCGGAGACGCAACGAGCAGCTCGAGGATCCCGAGACGGCGCTGCCGCTGCAACGCCGCGGCCGCCGCGGTGGTCGTGAGCGACCAGATCCCCATCAGCGCAGAGCCGACGGCCGCCGCGACGAGCGTCGAGGGCTGCTCGCCGCCCTGGAACAGGAAGTAGGTCATCGTTGCGTAGATGACCGGCGTGCAGATGACGATCCAGAGGAAGAACGGGTTGCGGGACTCCTGCTTGAAGTGGAGCGCCCAGCCGAGCGTCATCGTCCGCAGCAGCCGCCTCATGCGAGGTCACCCGGCCCGTGTTGTGTCACGAGCGCGACGTACGCATCCTCGAGGGTCGGCTCGCGGGTCGTGATCCGCCCGAGGCTCGCGCCCTGGAGCCGCGCCATGATCGCCTGGGTCAGCTCGGGCCCTCGCGCGGTCTGGACGACGATCACCTGGGCCTGGTCGCGGTTCTCCACGGCGACCCCCGTGACACCATCGATCTGGCGAACTCCGTCCAGAGCCTCGTCGTCGACCCCGTAGACCTCGATCTCGACGACCGTGCCGTCTGCGACGCGGTCCTTCAGGTCGCGCGGGGTCCCCTCCGCGAGGATCTCCCCGTGCGCGACGACCGCGATGCGGTCGCACAGCTCGTCGGCCTCGAACATGTAGTGCGTCGTCAACAGAACCGTCTTCCCTGCGTCCCTGAGGCCGGCGATCATGGCGCGCAGCTCTCGGGCCCCGACGGGGTCAACGCCGATCGAGGGCTCGTCGAGGAACACGACGGGAGGGTCGTGGAGGATGCCGCGCGCGATATGGAGCCGCTGGCGCATCCCTCGCGAGTAGCCCTCCACGCGTTCCTTCTCACGACCCTTCAGGCCGACGAGCTCGAGCAGCTCGTGGATCCGGTGTCGCTGCACTTTCGGGTCGACACCGTAGAGCTCGGCGAAATAGCGGAGATTGTCGAGCGCCGAGAGGCGCTCGTACAGCCCGCGGTCGCCGCCGAACACGTACCCGATTCGGTGGCGCACCCACTTCGCGTCCTTGACCACGTCGTGTCCGAGCACGCGGGCGGTGCCCGAGGTGGGTATCAGCAGCGTGATCAGCATCTTGATCGTCGTCGTCTTGCCGGCACCGTTCGGCCCGAGGAGCCCGAAGAGCTCGCCCTCTCGGATCTCGAAACTGATCCCCTTCACGGCTTCGACCTCGATCGACCGTCGCCGGAGCGTTCCCGTCGTGGTCGTATAGGTGCGCCGGAGGTCGACGGCTTCGACGACGGACGTCACGTGTGACGAGTCTACCGCTCTGGTGCCGCACTAAACGCGTGCCCGACGGGGTTGAGCTGCAGAGGGCGGCGCGTGGCTCGCCGCGCGCGGGCGAGGCATGCCTCGCCCCTACAATCACCCGGATGCCAGCCGCTGCCGACCTCGTGCGCCGCTCCTACGACGCGTTCGCCCGGGGCGATCTCGACGCGGTCGTCGCCGACATGGACGACGACATCGAGTGGCAGCAGGCGCAGGGCCTTCCGCACGGCGGCACCTACCGTGGCCTCGCCGAGGTGAGGGCGAACGTCTTCGATCCGCTCGATCGCGACTGGTGGTCGGAGTTCTCCGCCGTGCCGGACGAGTTCCTCGACGCCGGCGACGAGGTCGTCGTGCTGGGGCGCTATCGCGGTGTCGCCAAGCAGACGGGCAAGGTGCTCGACGTCCCGTTCGTCCACGTCTGGTCGCTGCGGGACGGCAAGGCGTGGCGCTTCCGGCAGTTCCTCGATACGGCCGGCTGGGTCGAGGCGCTCTCCGCCGATCGCTGAACGCGCTTCGAGCGGGTTGACATGTCACGGGTCGTGCTGCTTCACTCCCGCGAGCGCCTCGCGCGGCCGGCCCCTGCCAGAGACGCGGCGAACGCCGTGCAACAAACTCCGGCGGACCGGCGTCACACACTTTGCACACCCATCAAGGAGGAGTATCGAATGAAACGACGTGGAGGGATTGCGATCGCACTCGCGGCCGTCGTGGCCGCAGCGCTCGCATCGACCGCGGGGGCCGGATCGACGGCTGCCGCGAAGACCGCAGGCCGTGAGCTGCAAGAGCACGCTCAAGATCGGCTTCGCCGCACCGTTCACCGGCGGCGCGGGCTTCCTCGGCAACGAGCAGCTCAGCTGGGCGAAGTACGCGGTCAAGACGCTGGCACCGAAGTACGGTCTCAAGATCAAGCTCATCACGGGTGACACCCCCGTCGAGCAGGGTCCGGCCATCGCACAGACGGTGGCGCAGAAGTTCGTCGCCGACAAGACCGTCGTCGCAGTCATCGGCCCGTCGACGTCGGGCGCCGTGGCAGCGTCGAGCCAGACGTTCTTCGCAGGCCGGCCTCGCCCACATCTCGCCGTCGGCGACGCGGACGTCGCTGACGAAGGGTGCCATCGAAGGAGGCGACGCCGGCGTTCTTCCGCGTCGTCCCGGGCGACTACATCCAGGGTCCCGACGGACGCGAACTTCATGATCAAGCAAGGGTGCGAAGAACGTCGTCGCTGTTCGACTTCCAGGAGCCGTACTCGCAGGGTCTCGCCGACGCGGCCGAGCTCGTCCTCAAGGCGAAGGGCGTCACGACGACCCGCCAGTCGGTCGCCAACACGGTGACGGACTTCTCGTCGTTCGTGACGAAGGTCCCGAGCAACGCGGACTTCGTCTTCTTCCCGACGCAGAAGCCGGGTGACGCGCAGAACTTCGCCCAGCAGCTGATCGAGCAGGGCAAGAAGGCGAAGGTGTTCGGCGGCGACGGCTCGAACGACGCCGTCGCAGTTCAAGGTGCCGGGCTCGTACGTCTCGAACTTCGCTCCGGACATCAGCGGCTTCGCGTACAACAAGGCGATCATCGCCGGCTGGAAGAAGGACAACCCGGCAAGGCAGCTCGGCTCGTTCGGCCCGCCGCACTACCTCGCCGTGCAGGTCGCGCTCAACGCGATCAAGAAGGCGTGCGACGCCGGCAAGGGTCAGATCAAGGATCGCCGCGACGTCGTGCGCAACGTCAAGCGGATCTCGTCAAGAACTCGATCCTCGGCGGTGACTTCCGCTTCTCGACGAAGTCGAACGACCCGCTGAACGCGAAGTTCTACATCTTCGAGATCCAGTCGAACGGCTCGTACAAGCTCGTCGGCTAGTTCCGAGCGTGACGTGGAGGGCGGCCCGGCCGAGCACGCCGGGCCGCCCTCTGTCGCTCGCTTCCACGATAGACTCGCGACCCGCGTGGACACCTTCATCCAGCTCACGCTCAACGGCCTGACGCTCGGCAGCGTCTACGCGCTGATCGCGCTCGGCTACTCGCTCGTCTACGGCATCCTCAAGCTCCTCAACTTCGCCCACGGCGACGTCTTCATGGTCGGCACGTTCATCGGCTTCGGCGTGCTCCAGGTGCTCGGTGGCTCGGTCGACCCGATCGTCCCCGTCTGGCTGCTCCTCACCCTGATCACGCTCGCCGCGATGGCCGGCTGCGCCGTGCTCGGCGTCGCGATCGAGCGCTTCGCCTACCGGCCGCTCCGCGACGCGCCGCGGATCGCGCCGCTGATCAGCGCCCTCGGCGTCTCGTTCTTCATCGCCTACTCGATGCAGTTGATGTTCGGCGCCGACGCTCAGGAACTACGACACGTTCTCGCTCGACGGCGGCGCGCTCTACTTCAAGGGCTTCGACATCGGCAACGTCCGCGTGCCGCTGATCCGGATCATCACGATCGTCTCGGCCTTCGTGATGATGATCCTGCTCTGGCTGCTCGTCACGCGGACGCGGATCGGCAAGGCGATGCGCGCGACCTCGTACGATCGCGAGGCCGCAGCGATGATGGGGATCGACATCGACAAGGTGATCGTGTTCGCCTTCGTGCTCGGCTCGGCGCTCGCCGGCGCCGCCGGCGTGCTGTTCGCCCTCCGCGTCCCGACGTACGCGACGATCGGCTTCCTGATCGGGCTCAAGGGGTTCACGGCGGCCGTGATCGGTGGCATCGGGTCGATCCCGGGCGCGCATGGCCGGCGGGCTCGTGCTCGGCTTCGCCGAGTCGTACACGCAGGGCTACATCTCGACGCGCTGGTCCGATCTGCTCGTGTTCGTGCTCCTGATCCTCTTCCTCCTCTTCCGCCCGCAGGGCATCCTCGGCAAAGCGGACATCCGGAAGGTGTGACGTGAGCGGCGGCTACGACGACGAGCTGAGCCGGCCGCTCGAGGGCGCGCTCGAGGCGTCGACGTCGGAAGGGCGCGACGAGCCCGGCGGTCGGCCGCGACGAGTGGGTCGCCCGCCACGGCGACAACCGCGACCGGCGCGGCGGCCGCCTCGGCGCGCTCGAGGAGCGCCTGCGCGCCGTCCCCTGGTGGGCCTGGCTGACGACGTTCGTCGCCCTCTTCTGCCTCGTCCCGGTCGTCTCCGACAGCGGCTACGTCCGGCGGGTCGCGTTCGACATCGCCATCTACATGCTGCTCGCGCTCGGGCTCAACGTCGTCGTCGGCTGGGGCGGGCTGCTCGATCTCGGCTACGTCGCGTTCTACGGCATCGGCGCCTACGCCTACGCGCTGCTCAGCTCCGACCACTACGACATCCACCTGCCGACGTTCGTCTCGATCCCGCTCGTCGTCGTGATCGGCGCGGTCGTCGGCTTCCTCGTCGGCTTGCCGTCGCGACGCCTCACCGGCGACTACCTCGCGATCGTCACGCTCTTCTTCCTCCAGCTCTTCCTCACCGTGACGACGAACGGCGACGACCTCTTCGGCCACAACGTCACGGGCGGCGCGAACGGGATCCTCAGCGTCGATCCGCTCAGCTTCTTCGGGCACGAGCTGCCCGTCTCGACACGGAGGCGGTCTCTTCAACCTGGCCTACCTCTACGTCGTGCTGGCGGTCTTCGTCGTCGTCTACGTTGCGCTGCGGTTCGTCAACCTCTCGCGCACCGGCCGCGCCTGGCGGTCGCTGCGCGAGGATCCGCTCGCCGCCGAGGTGATGGGCATGCCCGTCAACTGGCTGAAGCTGATGAGCTTCGCCTTCGGCGCCGCGATCGCGGCGCTGAGCGGGACGTTCGTCACCGCGCTGAACGCGCAGCGTCTTCCCGCTCTCGTTCTCGTTCCCGCTGCTGATCATCATCTACACGATGGTGATCCTCGGCGGCGCCGGCAGCCAGGCCGGGCGTCGTCCTCGGCGCGGTGCTGATCGGCATCCTGCTCGAGCTGCTCCGCGACCCGGGCGACTCGCGCGTCCTCTTCTACGCCGTCATCGTGCTCGGGCCTGCTCGCCGCGTTCCGGCTCTCGCGTCAAGCTCGCCGTCGTGCTCGGAGGGACGTTCGTCGTTCGGGATCGTCGTCCACTCGATCGCGGGCGCGATCGACAACGCCTGGGTCAACGGCAGCGGCGGCGAGGGCGGCGGCGTCGCGGACTTCGCGGCGAACTGGGTGATCGTGCCCGACGGCACCCGGCCGCCTGGGTCACGCCCGTCTCGTACATCTCGCTCGTCGTCGCTGGCGCTCGTCCTGACGCTGCTGCACGGCTGGGTGCGGCTCGCGCTGCTCGTGCCGGTGCTCTACCTCGCCGCGTTCGTCTGGGAGAACGTGATGCTCGCGAAGCCGGAGCCGACGCGGTACATCATCCTCGGCGTCCTCCTCATCGCGCTGATGATCCTGCGTCCGACCGGGCTGCTCGGCGAGAAGCGCGTGGAGATCATCTAGGTGGTGGCCGAGAAGCTCCTCGACCTGCAGAGCGTCTCGATGGCGTTCGGCGGCCTCAAGGTCGTCGACGGTCTCGACCTCCACGTCGACGAGGGCGAGATCGTCAGCGTGATCGGGCCGAACGGCGCCGGCAAGACGACGCTGTTCAACCTCGTCACGGGCGTCTACGAGCCGACCGACGGCGACATCGTCTTCGACGGCTCGAGCATCACGGGCCTCGAGCCGCACCAGATCACGCGGCGCGGGATCGCGCGCACCTTCCAGACGCTGCGGCTCTTTCTCAACATGTCCGTGCGCGAGAACGTGATGGCGGCCGCGTACGGGCACACGAAGGCAGGGGTCTTCCGCTCGATGCTGCGCACCCCGGGGATGCGCCGCGAGGAGCAGGAGATCCGCGAGCTCGCCGAGAAGCGGCTCGCGTTCTTCGGCGACCGGCTGATGGGATACCGCTGGGACCAGCCCGCCTACAGCCTCTCGTACGCGAACCGCCGCCGGCTCGAGATCGCCCGGGCGACGGCGACGAACCCGACGGATGCTCCTGCTCGACGAGCCGGCCGCCGGGATGAACCCGAAGGAGACGCAGGAGATCACGGAGCTGATCGAGCTGCTGCGCACGGACGGCGGCTACACGATCCTCGTGATCGAGCACGACATGCACGTCGTCGAGGGCATCTCGGATCGCGTCGATCGCGCTCGACCACGGCATCAAGATCGCCGAGGGCATCGTTCGAGGAGGTCGCGACCTCGCCGCAGGTGGTCGAGGCGTACCTCGGCACGGGCGGGATGGCGCAGGAAATGAGCGCCAACGGCGACGCCGCTCCTCCAGCTCGAGGGGATCAACACCTACTACGGGCAGATCCACATCCTCCAGGACGAGAACCTCGTCGTGCGGGAGGGCGAGCTCGTCTGCCTGCTCGGCGGCAACGCGTCGGGGAAGTCGACGACGCTGAAGACGATTCTCGGGATCGTCCGTCCCCGCACCGGCCGTGTGCTCCTCGAACGGCGAGGACGTGACGGCGATGCCGACCGCGCATCGGATCAAGCGCGGCCTCGCGATCGTGCCCGAGAACCGGCGCCTGTTCGGGCCGATGACGGTGCTCGAGAACCTCGAGATGGGCGCCTACCTGCGGCCGAAGGCCGACCTGAAGGCGGAGTTCGAGCGCGTCTACGAGCTCTTTCCGCTGCTCTACGAGCGGCGCACGCAGCTCGCCGGGACGATGTCGGGCGGCGAGCAGCAGATGGTCGCGATGGGCCGCGCGCTGATGTCGCAGCCGAAGCTGCTGCTGATGGACGAGCCGTCGATGGGCCTCGCCCCGGTGCTCGTCGAGCGCAGCTTCGAGATCATCAAGCAGGTCAACGAGGCCGGCGTCGCGATGCTCGTCGTCGAGCAGAACGCCAACGTCTCGCTCTCGATCGCCGACCGCGGCTACGTTCTGTCCACGGGCCGTGTCGTCCTCGAGGGCAAGGCGGCCGATCTCCTCGCAGAACGAGGAGCTCCGCAAGGCGTACCTGGGCCGCTGATGGGCGTCGTCAGCCCAGACAGGGCAGGTCCCGCCGCAGCGCGGATCGGAGCTCGCTCTCGAGACGCTGCACCTCGAGGCCGGCGAGAATCGCGAGGTCGGCGACGCGGGCCACGACGTCCTGCTCTTCGCCTTCGCGGGCAACGGCCTGCTCGCGGGGGCGGAGCTCGCGACGGGCTCGGCCGCGTTGCTGCTCGAGGGCGAAGAGGCGAGTCTCGTGGCCGGCGCCGACGGCGTCTCGCTCGCTCGGGTCACGCTCGGCGGCGCGACCGACCTCCACGCTCCGATGGGCGCGCGCGAGCGGATCGTCGCGATCGACGCCGTCGAGCCCGGCAAGGCGACCGGCAGCCGCTCGTTCCAGGTGTTGTTCGGCCCTCACAACGGCTCGACGCGCGCGACGATGTTCGTCGGCTACGTCCCGCCGGGCAAGGCGCCGTGGCACTACCACCTCTACGACGAGATCGTCTGGATCTGGCGTGGTCCCGGCCGGTATCACCTCGGCGACGACGTCGAGCCGCTCGACGGACGGCTGTGCGTTCCGGATCACGCCGCGCGAGGTGCACATCGTCGAGAACACGAGCCCCGATCGCGAGCTTGCCGTGCTCGGGATCTTCACCCCGGCCGGGAGCCCGTCGGCCGCATACCTGACGCCGGATGTCGCCGCGACGTACGTCGATCGGGCCGGCGTGAGCGCCGGGTCGCAGAGACCGGACGAGAGCCGTCGTCGGCGCCGTGGGCGAGGCCGTCCGCGCCGAGTTCCCGATCTTCGAGCACACGACGTATCTCAACTCGTGCTCGCAGGGTGCGCTCTCGCATCGGGTCCGCGCCGCCTACGAGGAGTACCTGGCGGGCTGGGACTCGAACGGCGCCGAGTGGGAGTTCTGGGTCGAGCGCGCCGAGGCGGCACGCGCCGGGTTCGCGCGAGTTGCTCCACGGCGAGCCCGACGAGGTCGCTGTGACGACGTCGGTCTCGCAGGGGGTGAACGCGATCGTCTCGGCGCTGCCGTTCGAGCGCGGCGGTCGGACGCGGATCGTGATCAGCGACTACGAGTTCCCGACCGTCGGCCAGATCGCCCATGCGCAGGAGTTGCGCGGGGCGGAGGTCGTCCACGTGCGCCCCGAGGCCGACGGCTCGATCCCGGCGGAGAAGTTCGCCGAGGCGATCGACGAGCGCACCGCACTCGTCTGTTGCACGACGATCTCCTATCGGACCGGTCACCGCCACGACGTCGCGGCGATCGCCGAGGCGGCACACGCCCACGGCGCCCTGGTCCTCGCCGACAGCTACCAGGCCGCCGGCGCGATCGAGGTCGACACTGCGAGACGCTCGGAGCGGACTTCGTCACGGGTGGGACGGTCAAGTACCTGCTGGCCTCGGCGGGCCTCGGATTTCTCTGGGTGCGGCGCGCGGTGCTCGAAGGGCTGATGCCGACCCAGACCGGTTGGTTCGCCGACGAGGACATCTTTCAGATGGACATCTCCGACTACTCGCCCCACGCGACCGCTCGCCGGTTCGACGCGGGTACTCCGCCGGTGCCGAACATCTATGCGGGCGTCGCCGGGCTCGCCCTTCTGCAGGAGACCGGCGTCCCGGCGGTCGAGGCCCACGTCTCGGCCCTGAACTCGCGGCTGATCGCCGGGCTCGACGAGCTCGGTGCCTCGGTCGTCACCCCCGCCGACCCGGCGCGGCGCGGCCCGCTCGTCTGCGTTCGCTCGAGCGACGCGGCGGCGCTCGTCGCCTCGCTCGCCGAGGCCGACATCACCTGCTCGTTGCGCGACGAGAACCTGCGCGTGGCCGCGCACTACTACAACACCGACGACGACATCGACACGTTGCTCGCGGCGCTCGCCAACCGGCGCCACCTGCTCGCCTGACGTTGTGGCTCTGAACCTCCGATCCGCCCGTCGCTAGTCGGGGAGGAGCTCCTCCTGGCGGGCCGGGTCGTGCTCCGGCAGTGCGTCGTGCGACCAGGTCCGGCGCTTCCAGTCGGGAATCGGCGTTTCGCGGTCTGCGCGGGGCACGAATCGTGAGCGTTCGACGACCTCCATCCGGTGCACGTAGCGGGGGCAGTTCGTGAGGACGTGCGTCGCGTGGACGCGCACGACGAGCTGGGCCTCCGCGTAGGCCGCGAGAAGCGGATCGTCGTCGTCGATCGATGCGATCCCGCTCACTCGGAGGCGTTTCGGTCTCGTGAAGTCGATGAACAGAAGCCCGACCTGCGCGTTCTGGAGGAGGTTGCCCAGCGACAGGTACATCCCGTTGCCGTCGAAGCTCGGGAACGCGAGCGTCCGTTCGTCGACGACACGAACGAATCCCGGCTCGCCACCCTTGTAGGAGCACTGTGGCATCCCGTGCTCGTCGGCGGTGGCGAGGAAGAACATGTCGCGCGCTTCGATGAAAGCGCGGTCGTCGTCGTCGAACGTCTCGTGGTGGATCCGCTCCTCGATCCGGTCCGCCAGCCGCCTGGTGTCGAACCGCTCCTGGAGCGCCCGGTTCCCGTCGTGATAGAGATCGGCCATTCAGGGATGATGCGCTTCGTGCCGCCTCGCGTCCACCTCACCGACCGCGTGCCCGACGAGGTCGAGCAAGCTCTCGCTCGCGACTTCGAGCTCGTCGAGTCCCCGATCGGTGCAGACGCGATCGTGACGATGCTGACGGTCGTCGTCGACGACAGCTATCTCGAGGCGGCGGGGCCGCAGCTGCGGCTCGTCGCGAACTACGCCGTCGGGGTGAACAACGTCGATCTCGACGCTGCCCGCCGCCGCGGCGTGATCGTCTCGAATACGCCCGACGTCCTCACGAAGGCCACAGCGGAGATCGCGCTGACGCTGATGCTGTCGCTCCTGCGGCGCGTGACGGAGGGAGACCGGTTCGTGCGGAGGCAGGAGCCGTGGGAGTTCTCGCTCGAGTTCATGCTCGGCGAGCGTCTCGAGGGCAAGACCGTGCTGATCGTCGGCAGCGGTCGAATCGGCCGGGAGACCGCGCGGCTCGCCGAAGCCTTCGGAGCCAATCCCGTCCTCGCAGGCAGAGACGCCGATCTCGACGCGCTCCTCGGAGCGGCAGACGTCGTCTCGCTCCACGTGCCACTCACGGTCGAGACCCGTCACCTGATCGACGCGCGGCGCCTGCGGTTGATGAAGCCACGCGCAGTGCTGATCAACACTGCGCGGGGGCCGGTCGTCGACGAGGCCGCCCTCGCCGTTGCCCTGCGCGACGGTGTCATCGCCGGCGCCGGGCTCGACGTCTACGAGCGAGAGCCCGACGTCACCGAGGCGTTGCTCGGGCTCGAAAACGTCGTCCTCGCGCCGCATCTCGGGAGCGCGACTCGGGACACCCGCGTTGCGATGGGGATGCTCTGCGTGGAGGCGGCGCGGGCGGTCCTGCTCGAGGGCCGTACGCCTCCGAACACCGTCGTCTAGCCTTGGCGTCTGTGTCGGGCTACGGCTGTCAGGCGATGTGGGGGACGCTCGAGCGCGTGCTCGTGCGGCCGCCGCTCCCGGGCGACAGGGATCACGTCGAGAGATACGGCTGGCACGGGGTGCCCGACGCAGCGGCCGCCGGCCGTGAGCACGAGGCGCTGTGTGAGCTGCTGTCCGATTCTGGGGCGGAGGTGATCGTCTCCGAGCACGATCCCGGGAACCCCGACGCGATCTACGTCTACGACCCCGTGCTCGTGGGCGCCGACGGCGCCGCGCTCCTGCGCCCGGGTAAGGAGGGGCGACTCGGTGAGCCCGAAGCGATCGGGTCGAGCCTCGAGGCCGCGGGCGTGCCGATCGCGTCGAGAATGGGTGCTCCCGCATCGGCCGAGGGCGGCGACACCGTCTGGCTCGATCACGACACACTGCTCGTCGGTCACGGCTATCGCACCGGGACGGCCGGAATCGAGGCGCTCCGCGCCGCCTTCCCCCGGGTCGAGGTCGTCGTTCTGGACCTGCCGCACTGGGTCGGCGCCTCCGAGGTGATGCACCTGATGTCGTTGATCTCGCCGCTCGACCACGATCTTGCCGTCGTCTATCCCCGCATCGCACCGGTGCGCCTGATGGAGCTGCTCGCGGATCGCGGCATCGATGTGGTCGAAGTCCCGGATCAGGAGTTCGAGTCGATGGGCTCCAACGTGCTGGCGCTCGGGCCGCGACGGGCGCTCGCGCTCGAAGGGAATGACGAGACACGTCGTCGGATGGAGGCCGCCGGCGTCGACGTCGTCACCTACCGGGGCGACCACATCTCCCGTCTGGGCGACGGTGGCCCGACCTGCCTGACGAGACCCGTCCTCCGCGCCGTCCCGTAGGGGCCGGGCGTGCCCGGCCCGTCCCCGGGCCTGCGCCTTGTGGGGGCCGGGCGTGCCCGGCGGCCCCGTCCCGGCTCTCTCCTGTCACTCGAGCGTGAGCTGGCGATAGTCGGACAGCCCGGAGACGCCTACTCCGACCAGACGGAGCGCACCCGGTCGGTCGCGCAGCCCCCGGTCGAGCAGGCCGCATGCAAGGTCACCGATGCGATCGGCCTCGTCGACCGGCGCCGGGAGCGTCGTCGAGCGCGAGCGGATCGAGAAGTCCGCGTAGCGAAGCTTCGTCGTCACCGTGCGCCCGCTGACACCTGTCCGCTGCATCCGCTGGGAGAGCTCGGTCGCCAGGCGGCGGATCTCGGCATGGAGCTGCGCCCGGTCGGAGAGGTCTCGCTCGAATGTCTCCTCGACCGAGATCGAGACCCGCTCCGTCTCGAGCTCGAGGTCGCGCGGGTCGATGCCCAGCGCACGATCTCGCAGAAGCGGGCCGACGGTCCCCGGCAGGACGACGCGTAGCTCCGCGTCGTCGAGCGCCGCCAACTGCGCGACCGAGATCACGCCGGCGGCGGCCAGCCGCTTTTCCGACTTCGGGCCCGACGCCAGGGAGCGTGCGAACGGGGAAAGGGGCCAGAAACCGCGCTTCGCCTCCCGGAGGGACCACGGTGATGCCACCGGGCTTTCGCCGGTCGGAGGCGACCTTGCAGACGACCTTCGACGTCGAGACACCGAGCGAGCAGGAGAGCGACGTCGCGGCCCGCACCGATGTCTGCACTGCCTCCGCGACGGCCCGTGCGCCCGTGAACGCCGAGACGACGGACCCGAGATCGAGGTAGCCCTCGTCGATCCCGACCTGTTCCACGCGGGGAACCACCTCCCGGACCGCTCCCCAGACCGCCTGCGAGTACTGCCGGTAGAGGACGTGTCGGGGTCGGACGAACACGACATCGGGACACCGTCGCAGGGCTTCTGCGGAGCTCATTGCGGAGCGGATCCCGAAGCGGCGCGCCACGTAGTTGGCGGTCGCGACGACCCCGCGGCCCTGCGGGTCGCCCCCGACGACGAGCGGTTGGGCGCGCAAAGCCGGCTCCTCCAGCTCCTCGACTGCGGCGAAAAAGGCATCCAGGTCGAGATGAGCGAGTATCGGCACGCCGTGAACGCTACGGTGCCGCGGTGATAGCTGCGCTCCCATTGCCGCCGGCGATCGAGCAGCCGGCTCCCTACGAGCTCTCGTTCGGCGTCGTGACGGGGACGGCCGCCCCCGGGACGAGGCGCGTGATCGTCCGCGTGGGGTCGAAGACGCTGGCCGACATGCCGCTGCGGCAACGCCGGTTCCAGCTGCGCGTGACCTTGCCCTCGACGGAGACGACCGTGGCGGTCATCACGGTCGACGAGACCGGGCGCCGCAGCCGCACCACCGTTCCCCATGTTCTCGGCGCCTCGCCCGCTGCCCGTCCCAGGCTGCGCGCTCCCCGGCTCGATCCGCTGCTCAGCCGGGAGATCCGGCGGCTGACCGCGTCGTTCGGGAGCACCAGCGCGATCTATGCCCAGAACCTGGTGACGGGAGAAGGCGCCGGCTGGAACGCACGCGCCACCTTCCCGGCCGCCTCGTCCCTCAAGCTCGCGATTGCGGTCACCGCGCTTGCACGCAGCAGCGGCACCCCGGCCCGAGGCTCGACGCTCGACGCTCTCCTGCGGCAGATGCTGACCTACTCCGACAACGCTGCGGCGAATGCGACGGAGCGCTACTACGGTGGCTCGACGTCCGGTGGATCGGCGCTGGTAAACGCCTTGATGCGGTCGATCGGCCTCGCCGACACGGAGATGTACGGCGGGTACATGCTCGACTCCGTCGGCGCCCAGCGCTCGCTCGCAACCGCGATCCCGCTCAGGGTCGACAGCCAGCCGTACTGGGGTCGAGGCAAGAAGACGAGTGCGTACGACCTCGCCAGCCTCATGCGCGGAGTGTGGCTCGCGAGCGGCGGACTCGGGCCGCTCCGTGCCGCTCAGCCCGGGTTCACGCCCGGCGACGCGAGATATCTCCTCTACCTCCTCGCCCACGTGCGCGACCACGCCAAGCTCGATCGCGACGTGGGCCGACTCGCCGGCGTCCGCGTGCTCCACAAGGCAGGCTGGATCAACGATGCCCGGCACGACAACGGCATCGTGCTCTGGTCGGGAGGCGCACTCGTGGTCACGGTGATGACCTACCGCGCCGCGGGTGCGGGCCTCGCATCGGATGTGCTAGCGGGTCGAGTAGCCGCGACCGCATTGCGCCGTTTCCGCGGCTAGAACAGCCGGATCCGGGTAGCTAGAAGCGCCCAGCTCCCACAGAAGGGAGGGTACCCGAGGGAACCGTAGGTTCCCGGCTTCAGGGGTTGTCGCGGTCGAGAATCCCCGCTCGGGGATTCTCGACCTGCAGAAGATAAAGGGCGCCCTTGCGGGCGCCCTTGCCTGCGGTCGCGCCCTCGGAGTGCGCGTCCGCAAGACGGTGTCCGGCCCCGGGAGGCGATGGTTCGGGAATCCGGGCTCCGAAGACTGAGACGCGCTGCGCTCGGCAGGGTTTGTACGCATTCCGTAAGCACCGGGCCACGGGTCTCGGCGACCGGACGGCGTGGGCTTCCGGATCGGGAATACCGGTACACTTTTGATAGTTACTACTTGTATGACCAAAACACATCTTGATGCCGAGGAGCGTGAGCCCACTGTGAGCAAGCTATTGCTCGTCCCTCTCGAAGACATCGTCGTCTTCCCCAACATGAGCGTGACCCTGACCGTCGATGTCGGCGACGAGGAGCGCGTGCTGCTCGTCCCGAAGAGCGACGGCGAGTACGCCAAGGTCGGGACGGTGGCCGAGGTGACCGACCGCGTTCGCCTCCCAGGCGGTGACACCGCCGTGGCGCTGAACGGTCTTCATCGCGCGATCGCGGGCGCAGCGGAAACCGACGCCCAGGGGCGCCTCTTCGTCGACGCCGACGAGCGTCCCGACGAAGCGCAGGTCGACGATTCGATCCGCGCGCTCGAGACCGAGTACCGCGCCGTCGTGGAGGAGATCCTCGAGCTTCGTGGCGACGACGGACGCATCGCCGCCTTCGTGCGCTCGATCTCCGACCCCGGCGCGCTCGCCGACACCTCCGGCTACTCGCCCGACCTCACCTTCGAGCAGAAGGTGCAGGTGCTCGAGGCAGTCGATATCGCCGAGCGGCTGGAGCTCGCGTTGAGCCTTCAGCGCGAGCGGTTGGCCCTGATGCAGATCAGGCGCCGGATTCGCGACGATGTCAACACCGGGATGGAAAAGCAGCAGCGCGAGTTCATCCTGCGCAAGCAGCTCGAGTCGATCCGCAAGGAGCTCGGCGAGGACGAGACGTCCGTCGCCGAGGAGTTCCGGGCGAAGATCGCCGAGTCGGGCATGCCGGATGCCGTTCGCGAGCAGGCCGAGCGGGAGCTCGCCCGATTCGAACGGATGGGCGAGAGCTCGCCGGAGGCGCAGACGATCCGAAGCTACGTCGATTGGCTGCTCGCAGTGCCCTGGGGAGTGCGCTCGGACGAGCGGCTCGATCCCGCGGCGAGCCGCGAGGTGCTGGATGCCGACCACGCCGGTCTCGAGGACGTCAAGGATCGAATCGTCGAGTACATAGCGGTGCGAAAGCTCCGCGAGGAGCGAGGCATCGAGGTCGACAAGAAGTCGGGTGCGATCCTGACCCTCGTCGGACCGCCCGGTACCGGCAAGACCTCGATCGGCGAGTCGATCGCCCGGTCGCTCAACCGGGAATTCGTCCGGATGTCGCTCGGCGGCATCCGTGACGAGGCAGAGATCCGCGGTCATCGGCGCACCTACATCGGCGCCCTTCCGGGTCGCCTTGTCCGTGCCCTCCGCGACGCGAAGACGATGAACCCCGTGATCCTGCTGGACGAGGTCGACAAGGTCGGCGCGGACTGGCGGGGCGATCCGTCTGCGGCGTTGCTCGAGGTGCTCGACCCGGCGCAGAACTCGACGTTCCGCGACCACTACCTCGATGTGGAGGTCGATCTCTCGGACGTCATCTTCATCGCGACCGCCAACCAGTCCGACACGATCCCCGGGCCGCTGCTCGACCGGATGGAGGTCATCCGCTTCGACGGCTACACGACCGACGAGAAGCTCGCAATCGCGCACGGCTATCTCTGGCCGAGACAGCGCGAGCGCAACGGGCTTCGTGAGGACGAAGTCGTCGTCGCCGACGACGTGCTGGAGGCGATCGTCTCCGAGTACACCCGTGAGGCAGGCGTCCGCCAGCTCGAGCGCGAGCTCGGGAAGGTCCTGCGGAAGACCGCGACGCGGATCGCGTCGGGCACGGTCGAAGTTCCGGTCACGGTCGACATCGACGTCGTCCGAGACGCTCTGGGTCGCCAGAGGTTCTTCCGCGAGGCCGCGGAGCGGACGGCTGTCCCGGGCGTGGCGACAGGGCTGGCGGTCACCGGCGTCGGTGGCGACGTCCTCTTCGTCGAGGCGACGAGCATCCCCGGTGGCGAGAAGCTCGTTCTCACCGGCCAACTCGGCGAGGTCATGAAGGAATCCGCGCAGATCGCGCTCTCTGCGGTGCGCGCGCGAGCGGGCGACTACGGTCTCGAAGACGAGGCCTTCGAGAACCGGTCGTTCCACGTGCACGTGCCGGCCGGCGCGATCCCGAAGGACGGCCCCAGCGCGGGCATCACGATGGCGACGGCATTCGCCTCGCTCCTCACGGACGCCCGGTCCGACACACCGTCGGGATGACCGGCGAGGTGACGCTTGCAAGGCCGCGTGCTCCCCATCGGTGGCCTGAAGCAGAAGGTGCTCGCCGCTCACGCGGCAGGTCTGACGGACGTCGTCATCCCGGAGCGCAACCGCGCCGACATCGACGATGTGCCGCAGCACGTCCGCGACGAGATGACGTTCCATCCGGTGATGGCGCTGTCCGAAGTGCTGGAGCTCGCGCTCGAGCCGTCAGCGCAGCCGCTGGATGTCTCGGTGTAAGCACTGCCGGCCCGTTCCCGAGGAGGTCCGCCAGGCGGCGGGCCTCCTCGAACGGCGCTGGACGGTCTCCATTCTCTGGGCATCGTACGAGGGCGCCTCGAGGTTCAACGAGTTCAAGCAGTCGGTCGGCGAGATTCCTCCGCGCACGCTGGCGCAGCGGCTCGTCGAGCTCGAGGCAGCCGGCCTGCTCGAGCGCCACGTGGTGGATGCGCGCCCCCCGCGCGTCGAGTACGTGGTCACGTCCGAGGGGCGGCGGCTACAGGCAGTCGTCGATGCTCTCGTGCGGTTCGCCGATGCGTAGGAGCGGGTTCGGGTGGCGCGCCCTCACGCGAAGACACGTAGGGCGACGCAGAGCGTCGCCCCAGATCATCGGCAGAGGACACGTAGGGGCGACGCTGAGCGTCGCCCTCAACGCGCGTGCCGGCTCAGCCCTAGGCGTCGTCCTCGGCAAGCAGGCGGTAGATACCCTTCCGCGCTGCGCGCAGCACGTCCTGGGCGCCCTTGATCTGGGCGGTCGACCCGGCCATCGCGACCTGGCGGGTTGCGGCCATGACCTGGTGGACGAGATCACGGAGCTCGACGAGGTCGTCGTCGACAGCCTCGCCTGCCTCCTCCCACGGCGCCGGCGAGGTCTCCGCGGCGTTTGCCGCCATCCCGGCCTCGGTGAGCGTGTAGGCCCGTCGCCCCGTTTCGGAGGGAGCGGCCTCGATCAGCCCTTCGTCCTCCAACTGCTGGAGGGTGGGATAGACCGATCCTGGGCTCGGCCGCCAGTTGCCTCCACTTCGCTCGGTGATCACCTGGATCACCTGGTAGCCGTGCATCGGCTCTTCTGCGAGGAGCGCGAGGATCGCGGCACGGATGTCGCCGCGGCCCGCGCGACGGCCGGGCCCGAAGCCCGGGCCTCCGAAGCCGCCGGGGCCTCTGAAGCCACCCGGGCCGTGCGAGCGCCGGCGCCGACCTCGGCCCCTCGGGTGCTCCTCGGCCATGAACCAGATGTTGCGGTGGGCATCTCGCTGATGGCGAATGCCCGTTGGGACTGTGATTGCAGTCATCCGTTCCTTTCTTTGTGTGATATCACGATATATCGCAATGCAGTCGCTTGTCAAGTCACGGAACGTCCGCGAACGAGAAGGGCCACGCTGCCGGCACGTAAACGGTGCCTTCATCTACTTTGAAGGCGTGACCGGGCGCCGGCCGCTCGGACCGCAGTCGCAGCACTCACGGGAAAGGCCCGAATTCGCCTCTATACCTCGAACGAGTGTCTGCCGATAGGGGCAGTATGGATTCAGCCACCGCTCTTCAGTCGCGCCTGATCGGCGCCATCCTGGTGGAGAAGGGCTCTCATCTCGGATGACCAGCTTGCGCGCGCGCTGGAGCTGCAGGAGGAGACCGGTGAGCGCCTCGGCGAGATCGTCGTGGCGGAGTTCGGTGTTTCCCGGCTCGAGCTCGCCGGTGTTCTCGCCGAGCAGTGGGCCGAGCTCGAGAGCAGCGAGCAGGCAGCCGTCGTCGAGCGCGACGCGCCCCAGGCGACGGTTCACCCATTGTCACCGTCCGAGGTGCAGATCCGACGGCCGATCGGTGAGATCTTCGTCGAGCTCGGGTTCATCACCAGCGAGCAGCTCGATGCCGCGCTCGACAGGCAGCGCCAGACGGGAGCCCGTATCGGCGAGATCCTCGTCGAGCAGGGAAGCCTGAGTCGGCTCGACCTCGCGAGCGCGCTCGCAGAGCAGTGGTCGGCGCTCCAGAAGCTTCGCCCTCCCGCGCCGGTCGCCGAGCCGCAGCCGTGGCAGAACGGGATTCCGGCGCCGGCTCCGATCGTTGTCGAGAGCGGCCCAGAGCCCGAGGCTCACGCTGATGTCGCCGCACTCGAGGAACGTCTGAGGGTCGTCGAGCGGGCCGCCGGTGCGTCTCCTTCACACGACGATCTTCAGGCCGTGACCGCGGAGCTGCGGGCCGCCATCGACGCCGTCGAGGCCCTTGTCGGCGCCGCGACGACCGACTCTGGCGACGACGAGCTGCGCGGTGCGGTGGACGCTCTGAGCCTGAGGCTTGCTGCACTGGAAAGCGCCGGAGAACCGAGCGATCTCGACGCGGTGCGCCGCGAGATCGAGGAGCTGAAGAGCCGCCCGACCACCGTCGAAGGGCTCGACGAGTTGCGTGCAGCTGTCGCGCGGCTCGAGAGAATGCCGGACCGCGCTGCCGAGCTCGATGGGCTGGCAGCCGAGATCGTGACCCTCGCATCGCGCCTTGACGAGCTCGCAGGCGTCGGTGAGCTCCACGAGAAGCTTGCGACGGTCGCCGAGCAGGCTGAGGCCGCACAAACGGGGATCGCCGGCCTTTCGAGCCGCGTCGACGACCTCGCCGGGCTCGAGCACCGTCTCGACGATCTCGCGACCCGGCTGGTGGGCGAAGACGTCATCGACGAGCTTCGCCGGTCACTGGCCGACGTCGCCGCGAAGGGGGAACCGGGTGCAGGCGGTGTCGACCAGAGCGAGGAGATCGCAGCGTTGGCCGCCAGGCTCGATGAGGTCTCTGGCCGCGTCGACGCCGTCGTCACGAACCCGACGCCTGATCTCGCGACCTCGCGTCGACGACCTCGAGACGCGCGTCGACGCGGTCGCCACCGCGATTCCGACAGGCCTTCCAACTGATCTCTCGGGGCGGATCGAATCGCTCGAGAACGGCAGCCGCGTGGGGCACGATCAGCTCGAGAACCTCGAGGCAGAGCTTCGCGAGCTGCAGGCGCGCACGCAGGAGCGACTGGATGAGATCGCCACCCGCGAACCCGATATCGCCCCCGTCGACGCCCTGCAGTCGCGGGTCGACGAGCTCTCCGGCACCGTCGCGCGCGCGGATGAGGTACGGGCGCTCGAAGCTCGCCTCGACGCGCTGAGCACGGAGCCCACGGGGCCAGACTCAGCTCTTGTCGAAGCGTTGCGCGAGCGTGTCGAGACCTTGGCCGAAGCAGTCTCGCGGGAACCGGATCTGACGCCGGTCGATGCGCTGCGCGACAGAGTGGAGGAGCTTGCCGCGTCGGTTGCGCCGAGCGTTTCCGTCGATGCATTGCGCGAGCGGGTCGAGGAGCTCGCAGCGTCGGCGGCGGCGGCTCCGGACAACGGGACGATGGAAGAATTGCGCGTGCGGGTCGAGGAACTTGCCTCGTGGGTTGCGCCGAGCGCTTCGGTCGATGCGCTGCGCGAGCGGGTCGAGGAGCTCGCGGTGGCTGCCGGGTCGGATCCCGACCGAGTCGTGGTCGAGGAACTGAGGGCGAAGGTCGAAGAACTGGCGGCGTCGACAGCACCGAGCGAGTCGGTCGAAGCGCTGCGCACGTGGGTCGTCGAGCTTGCGGCGTCGGTCGCGCGCGATCCCGATCTGACCCCTGTCGACGAGCTGCGTGAGCGCGTCGATGCACTGGCTGCGACCGCCGCGCCTCGCGCATCTCTCGATGCATTGCGGACGTGGGTCGTCGAGATCGCCGAGCTCGCCGCGGCAGAGCCCGATCTGACGTCGGTGGACGAACTGCGTGCGAGGCTCGACGAGCTCGTCGCGACGATCGCTTCCGATCCTGCGCTCGACACGCTCGCATCACGGGTGGGCGACCTCGAGCTTCGTGTCGCGGAGGCGACTTCGGCCGCGGAGCTTCGGGACGAGGTGCGTCGGGTCGAGGAGAGCACGGCCGCCGAGCGCGAATCGCTCGCCGCCGCTCTCTTCGCGCGGGTCGAGGCGATCACCGCTGTGGCGCCGCGAGAGGACGAGCTGGCGGAGTTGCGCTCGCGCCTCGACGAACTTGCGGTCCGACCGAACGTCGATCCGGCGGTCGAGGCACGAGTGGAGGGGCTTTCGACACGCATCGAAGGGCTGGCAACGGTCGAAGGCGGTCTCACCGAGCTGCGTGAATCGCTGGCACGGCTCGACGCCCTTCGCGTCGGCGACGCGCTCGCAACAGGCGCTCGCCTCGTCCGGCTAGAGACGGCCTTCGAGTCGCTCGACGGTCTCGAGGAGAGGGTCCAGGCCCGCCTGGATGCAGATCTCGCCGAGCGAGTCTCGGAGCGCGATGATTTCACTGCCCTTGCAGCTGAGCTTCGCCGTGAGCTCGAAGCCCTGGCAGCACGGCCCGAGATCGCGGACCCGTCCGACCGGCTCGACCAGCTCGGTCGGAGGATCGACGGAGTCGCGCAGGGCGGCCAGAAGCGCATCGGCGCCCTCGGCGACGAGCTGGAAGCACGCATCGGGGAGCTCGCAGGCGAACTCGGCGTGCGTATCGACGGCCTCGTCTCGGAGGCGGGAGCGATGTTGCCACGCGACGAGGCGTCGGCGACCTTCGTCACACGTGACCAGGCATCGGCGACGTTCGTCGATCGCGAGCTGGCAGCGGCGATCGCCGCGGAGCAGGCTGCGTCGGTGCGAGCCGAGCTGCAGGCGGTTCGAGATGTCAGCGACGAGCGCGCGGCGGCGTACGACGCCGCGATGGCGGAGGCGGAACACGCTCGTTCGAGGGAGCAGGGTGAGCTTCATGCGCGCATCGACGACGAGATCACTCACGTCCGCAACGACCTCGACGTGCGAGGGCAGGCACTGAGCGAGCACGCGGCAGGCGAGGTCGCCTCGGTCCGCGCAGAGCTCGAGCGGCACGCGCAGGCGCTCGGCACGAGGGTCGATGCCCAACAGGTCGAGATGGAGTCACTCCGGCTCGAGGTCCAGGCGCTGCGGGAAGCCGCGGCGGGGCACAACGCATGGCAGGATCGCCTCGAGGGCACGCTCGACGAGCGTCTCCAGGGACTCTCGCGCCTGACCGACGAGAACATTGCCAGTGCGCGAGTCGATGCGCAGGCCGACACGGCTGCCGCCCGCGCCGAGGCCGAGGCCGCGACGGCTGCGGCACGGGCCGACGTGGAGGCGCTAGGAGCCCGGCTCGACGAGGTGCTGGAGCTCACGTCCGCCGACGCCAAGGACGCGGTCACTGCCAACCAGAAGCTGACGACACGGGTCGAGGCGCTCGCAACCCTGCGCGAATCCGACGCCGATGCAGCCCGTCGCGCCGCCGACGAGCTGTCGGAGAAGCTCTCGTCCCTGTCCACGTCACTGCAGCGGGAGGCGGCAGACGCCCGATCGGCCGCTGTTTCGATCGGCGCCCAGCTCGCCGAGCTCCAGGGCTGGCGCGCCGACGACCTGGCGGCCGCCGAGCTCGCGGGAGCGGAGCTGGCAGCGCGGCTGGACGACCATGCCGTTCGCTCGGCGGCGGCCGCGTTCGAGGTCGAGCAGGCTCTGCGCGAGGAGCTCGACGGTGTTGCGGCACGGCTCGAGGAGCGCGACGTCCAGGGCATCGAGGCACGTGAGGAGCTCCGTGGAGAGCTCGAGCGCGTCGCGTCGTCCGTGGGGTGGAGGCTCGAGCGAATCGAGGAGTCACTCGCGGCCGACGACTCTGCGGAGCTCAAGGCGAGTCTCGCCGAGCTCGAGCGCAAGCTCGAGGGGCAGTCGGTCCTGAGCGAGGAACAGGTTCGGGTGACCGAGCGCGCCCTCCGCAAGGGTCTCGCCGCGCTCGGCGAGCGCCTGGTCGACAGCGAGACTGCGTACGTGGATGCGGGGAACGCGTTGCGTCGCTCGATCGAGCGACTCGGCGCCGCGGTCGTGGAGGCCGACGCCCGGATGGCGGACCAGATCCCGGTTTCCGAGGCGGACGGGTGCGTCGCATTCGCACCGACTCCCTCCGGGTACCGCCTCGTCGAGCTTCCCGGCACACCGCCGGAGATCGGTGCGACGCTCGAGCTCGAGTGCTCCGACGGACCGCTCGTCGTCACGCGCTACGGCCGCTCACCGCTTCCGCTCGACGGCCGGCCCTGCGCGTATCTCGACCGCGCCTAGTAGCGCTCGAGCAAAAACCTGCACCCGAACCCCGGGCGAAGCAGACTCCGTCAGGCTTCCATCGCCGATCGTGCCGCGTTATCGTGGCCGCTATCGACGGAATCCACGACATGGGTGGCATGCACGGCTTCGGGCCGGTCGTCGTTCCCGGGCTGTGACGACGCGTACGAGGAGCAGTGGGAGGTCCGGACCTTCGCGATGTCGACGATCGTCGGGATCGAGGGCCTCGGCAAGGGCGGCGGGCGCCCGATCCGCGAGGAGATGGCACCGGAGCACTACCTGCACGCCTCCTATTACGAGCGGTGGCTCTGGTCCACCGAGCAACGGCTCCTGCGCAAGGGGACGATCGCGCCCGGCGAGGTCGATGCCTGGGTCGAGCGACTGCTCGCAGGTGAGCCTGTCGCGCAGCGCCTCGACCCCGAGCAAGCAGCCCGTGATCGCGCAGCCTGCTCCGAGACGAGCCCGCTCGGCGACGCGCGCGAGACCAGGTTCTCACCGGGTGACGCCGTGCGCGCCGTTCGCTGGCGCCACCCGGGGCACACGCGCTGCCCGAGGTATGTGAGAGGTGCCCAGGGGGTCGTCGAGGCAGTCAGGGGCACCGACAGGCTTCCCGACATCGGGCCGTACCAGGGCCCGGTCGAGCCCGTCTACAGCGTCGCATTCCGCTCAGACGATCTCTTCGGCAGCAGCGACGACGGCACTTGGACGGTGCTCCTCGACCTCACCGAGACGTATCTGGAGGCGGCATGAGCCACGGCCACGACGACATCGCGGTGCGTGCGGCGGCGCTCGAGTCGCTGCTGGTCGAGAAGGGCCTGGTCTCCACCGACGCCATCGACGCGGTGGTCGATTACTACGAGAACGACGTCGGGCCCCAGAACGGCGCCCGTGTCGTCGCGCGCGCCTGGGTCGACGAGGCGTACCGCGAGCGGTTGCGTGCGAACGGGGCGGCGGCAATTGCAGAGCTCGGCTACGGCGGCTTCGAGGGCGACACCATGGTGGTCGTCGAGAACACCCCGACCGTGCACAACGTGATCGTCTGCACGCTCTGCTCGTGCTACCCGTGGCCCGTCCTCGGGCTGCCGCCCTCGTGGTACAAGAGCTCGGCCTACCGAGCGCGGGTTGTCGCCGAGCCGCGCGCGGTGCTGGCCGAATTCGGCCTCGAGCTCGATCCGGACGTCGAGATCCGCGTCTGGGACTCGACGGCGGAGGTGCGCTATCTCGTGCTGCCGATGCGCCCTGAGGGCACTGAAGCGTTGACCGAGGACGAGCTCGTCGAGCTCGTGACGCGCGACAGCATGGTTGGTACGGGTATCGCACGCCCGGCGGAGGGGGCGCTGGTGTGATCGGCCGCGCGCTCCCCGAGATGGTCGCGGCCGGCGCAGAGGCGGCGCCGCCTCGCTCGAACGGCGAGCTCGTGTTCGCGGCGCCCTGGGAAAGTCGGGCGTTCGGGGTCGCGATCGCTCTGCACGACGCCGGGGCGATCGACTACGAGGTGTTCCGCTCGAGGTTGATCGCCCAGCTCGCGCGAGACCCGGAAGCGCGCGTCGAGAGCGGAGCCGACTATTACGAGCGCTGGCTCGACGCTCTCGAGCAGGTACTCGATGAGCAAGGGATCGTCTCGGCCGGCGAGCTCGACGACCGGGCAGCCGAGATCGCGCACGCCTGGGACCACGACCATGACCACGTGCACACGCATCCGCACGCGGAGGCCCACCCGTGACGGCAGTCGCGAACGTCTGGAGCGTCGCCCGGACCGATGACCGCACCGTGGCGGCGCTGCTGATCGGGGTCGGGATCTTCCTGCTCTCGGTGGTGCTCTTCTCCGACGGGGCGCTGATCGCCGTCGTTCTCGGCGTCGGGTCCGACCCCGGTCCTCTCCACGAGCTCCTGCACGACGGGCGTCACCTGCGCGGCGCCCCCTGCCACTGAGCGAGGGCGCAGTGGCCGGACGCGTCGCGCCGGCGCAGTGGTTCCGTGCCGCGCTCGTTGCCGCGGTCGTGGCGGCCGTGTGCGTCACCGTCTTCGACCTGACCGTGTCGGAGCGCGTGGTCGGCCGCGCAATCGCTGCCGAAGACTCCCACGGCGCGCAAGGGGCGCTTGCGGTGCCCGAGCAGTTCACGCGGGGGGAACAGCAAGGGGGGCTCGTGCTCGCCGAGCTGCTCTACGCACTCGGAGCCGCGTTCGTCCTCGCCGGACGTCGCCATTCTCTGCGGCCGGGTGCGCGAGCCGGCGTTCCGCTGGGTCGCACTGTCGGCGGCGGGCGCCTGGTCGCTTGCGGTCACACCCGCGTTCGCGCTTGCCACCGCTTCCGCCGGGGGCCGAAGCCGCCGCGTCGATCGATGCGAGGCGATCTGACGTATGTGTCGGCGGTGCTGATCGGCGCGGCGGGCTGTGTCGGGGCTGCGTGGATCTGGCGGAGGACCGGAGAGCCGACGCTCCTGCTGTGCGCGTGCTCGCGGCCGCGACGGCGCTCGCCGCGTTCGGCGGCGGTCGTTCTCGTTGCGCTTCCCGGCGATCGGCTCGTGGGCGAGGTCGACACGGCGCTCATCCGGGACTTCCGCCTCGCCTCGTTGATCAGCCAGGCGCTGTTCTGGGTGGCGTGTGCAGCCGGAGGGGCGCTCGCGCTCCGGCAGCCTCGGCCCGGCTAGACGTGGCCGGTGCGTGGGCCTATGCTCGTCGTGTGAACTGGTCGCTCGCCACGATTGCCGTGATTCTGCTCGCCTACGCGGCGGTGTCGGGACGGCTGTCGGGAACGCCCGTGACGGCACCCATGGTGTTCACGATCGCCGGCGTGCTGGTGGGGGCCGAGGCGCTCGGCCTCGTCGACCCGGCGACCTCGAGCGAGGTCGTCAAGGTGCTCGCCGAGGTCACGCTGACCCTCGTGCTGTTCTCGGACGCGTCGCGCATCGACCTCGCGACGCTGCGGGACGAGGTCTCACTGCCGGCGCGTCTGCTCGGAATCGGGCTCCCGCTGACGATCGCCGACGGGTTCGGCGTCGCAGTCATCCTGTTCGGCTCGTTCTCGTGGACCGAGGCGCTCCTCCTGGCGATCGTCCTGGCACCGACCGATGCCGCCCTCGGCCAGGCGGTCGTCACCCTCGACCGGATCCCGTCTCGCGTGCGGCAGGGCCTGAATGTCGAGAGCGGGCTGAACGACGGGATCTGCGTCCCGTTGCTGTTGATCGTCCTGGCGATCGAGGATGTCGAGACCACGAGCGAGTCGAGCGGGACGGCGGTCCGCATCGTGGTCGAGCAAATCGGGTACGGGATTCTCGGGGGAGTCGCGGCGGGCATCGTGACCATGGCCATCGTGGTCTATGCAGTGCCGCGGTCGTTCGTGCAGTCGGCCTGGCTCCAGATCGTTCCGCTCGGAGGTGCGGTGCTGGCGTACGGGATCGCCTCCCCACTCGGCGGCTCGGGATTCATCGCCGCGTTTGCGGCCGGGATGGTCTACGGGGCTCTCACCCGGGGTCGCGGTACCTCGACCGAGTACCTGATCGAGGAAGCCGGCGGCATCTTCGGTGCCCTGACGTTCGTCGTCTTCGGCGCCGTGCTGCTCGGTCCCGCGCTCGGCGAGCTGACGTGGGAGATCGGTCTCTATGCCGTGCTCAGCCTGACCGCTGTGCGGATGATCCCGGTCGGGATCGCGCTTCTCGGAACACATGCACGCCGGCCGACGGTCGCGTTCCTCGGCTGGTTCGGCCCTCGCGGGCTCGCGTCGATCGTGTTCGCGATCCTGATCGAGGAGCGCCATCTCCTGCCGAACGAGCATCATGGTGCTGACCACCGCGTACGCCACGATCGCGCTGTCGGTACTGCTGCACGGGCTCACGGCGGCGCCGCTCGCGAACCGGTATGCGGCCTGGTTCGAGGCCCACCGGAAGGGCGAGGAGCCGGGACTCGAGAGCAGCGAGGTGACCGACCAGCCCTGGCGGCGGGCATCGCCGCGAACCCTTTAGGGTGCGTGATGCGCCCGCCTGAGCCGGTTGAAGCGGTCCGGGGGCAGAAGTAGAGTCCGGAGCGTGGAATGGTCGAGCATTCTGGCTCTGGTGGCGGCGTTCTGCTTCGCCGTCGCCGCGACGTTGCAGCAGAAGGGATCGGTCGCGCTCGGGGTCGGGTCGGAGGGCGGGTCGTCGCTGCTCGGGCTTGCCAAGAGCGGCTGGTGGTTGATCGGCACAGGTGTCCTGCTCGTCGGGTACCTGTTCCAGGCGGTCGCCCTGGACACCGGCCGTCTGTCCATCATCCAGCCGTTGCTCGTCACCACGATCGTCTTCGCGCTGCCCCTCGGGTACTTCATCACCGATCAGGTGGTGACGCGTCGGGAGGTATTCGGCGCCCTCGTCGTCGTGCTCGGACTCGCGCTCTATGCGATCTACGGCGACCCCGCCAGCGGGAACGATTCGGCACCGAACGACGAGTGGCTGATCGCCCTGGGTGCCGTCGCCGTCATCTCCGTTGCCCTCTTCCTCCTCGCTCGACGATCATCGAGGCAGCGGAAGGCGTCGTTCCTCGGCGTCATGTCGGGCATCCTCTACGGCACGTCCGCCTGTCTCGTCAAGCAGGTCACGACGCAACTCGACGTCGGCGGCGTTTCCGAGGTCGTTTCGAACTGGGAGTTCTGGGCCATGGCGATCACCGGAGTCGTCGCATTCGTCGTTCAGCAGATGTCGCTCAGCGAGGGTTTCCTCGCGACCTCGGTTGCCACCGTCTCGGTCTCGAACCCGATCGTCTCGGTCATCATCGGAATCCTGTTGTTCGAGGAGACGCTGAGCGAGCCGACGTGGCACAAGGTCGTTGCCTGGATCGGTCTGGGGCTCGGCATGCTCGGGGCGATCTGGATCTCCGAGGCCTCCGAAGGCTCAACGGAGACGCCCTCCGATGCCGGCGGTAGGAGCCCGTCCGGCGATGTCGTCGCAAGCGCCGGGTAGGCCGAGCCTCATCCTCTGCTATCCGGCCGCCACGGGAGGCCGCGCCCGCGTCACGGTCGGAGCTCCGGCTCCCGGGCCGAACGCCGTCGATGAGGCCGGACATGATGTCTGAGGCCGCATACGTCCTGCTCTACGGGCTCTTCGCCGCGCTGAGCCCGACGGTGCTGCTCGCGACGCTCGCCGTGTTGGGCGGTGGGGGACGGCTGAACGGGCTCGTGTTCCTGGTCGCGTTCGCGATCGGGCAGACGCTCACGTTCCTCGCGGCCTTTCTCATCGGGTCGGCCGTCACGTTCGGCGACGGCACGGCCGGCACCGTTGTGAGCGTCCTCGAGATCGCCGGTGGGATTGCGCTGGTCGCGATCGCGTGGCAGCGCAGGTCGGTGCCGCCGGGAGAACGAATCGGCCCGCCGGCCTCGGCGGCGTTCTTTGCGCGACTGTCGCACGTGAAGCCGGCGATCTCGTTCGGCGTCGGCATGCCACTCGGAATCGGCCTCAAGCGGCTCGTGATCACGTTCCTCGCCGCCGCGTCGATCGCGAGCGCGGGGCTGGATCGAGCCTCCGAGATCGCGCTGGGAGTGGAATACGTCGTCGTCGCGACCGTCGTCGTCTGGTGTCCCGTCCTGATCTACCTGGTCCTCGGGGCGCGCACCGACGGCATGATGGATTCGGTCCAGGCGTGGATCACCGGGAACGAGCGGCGGCTTCTCGTCGGCACGGCCTACGTGCTCGGCGTCTTCCTGACTCTCGACGGGATCGGCCAGCTGCTCGTCTGAGCCCCAGTCCGCACCTCCGCCGAGTGTCGCCTCGTCCTCAGCCGCCCAGCACCGGCAGACCGTCGGCGACGAGCTTCACGCCGAGCACGAGAAACAGCACCGTCATCACGGCAGCGTTGTGGACAGCGAGCCACTCCTTCATCGAGTCGAGGGACGCTCGCGCGCTCTCGCCGCCGACGAGGTAGTAGACGACCGGCCCGGCGATCGTGATGCTGGCGAGGACGACGAAGACGACAAGTGCGACGACTGCGTCCGTCGTCGTCGGCCCGACCTGGGCGAGTGCCGCTCCCGCGCCCGCCGAGAGCAGGAGGTTCTTCGGGTTCACCCCTGCGAGGAGGAGCGCGAGCGCGAACGACTTGACCGGTGAGAAGGTGTCGATACCCGCCATCCACTTCGGCATCTGCGGCTGCTCCCCCGGGGCAGGACGAGCGCGCCACTGCCGGGCGGCGATCGAGAGGAAGAGGGCGCCGACTGCGAGCTTCCCCCACGCGATGGTGTCGCTCGTGCCGCTGTCGGTCGCTGCGTCGCCGGCGTCCGCGGCGAGGTACGCAACGACGCTGACGAGGCCAAGGGCGACCACCCAGCCCGCGAGGAACAGCGGCCCGTTCACCCGTGCGCGGGACGAAAAGAGCATCAGGATCACCGCGATGATCGGCACGGGGCTGATCGCGACGCCGATCGCGTAGGTCAGGACTGCGGCGATGCTCTCAGCCATGTCTGTCCCTCCTGTGGTGCGGGTGGGCGAAGCCGCCGCCCGCGCTTCTCCGGGTTGGCCCGGGTGAGCGTACCGTTCTCGCGCTCGGGCGCCGAACGGCTGCCTCCGCGTGCCTCCCAGACGCGCGACGACTAGGAGCGGAGTGCCTCGTCGACGATGTGCTCGGCGATCGCCATGCTCGAGGTGGCGCCGGGGGACGGTGCGTTGCGTACTGCGGTGATGGGTCCGAGTCGGTTGATGCGGAAGTCGTCGACGAGCGATCCGTCTGGGTCGACTGCCTGGGCGCGGACACCTGCTGGTGCGGGCACGAGGTCGGCAGCCGAGACCTCGGGGACGTAGCGGCGCGCTTCGGCGACGAATGCGCGCTTGCTGAGGGAGCCTCGGAGCTCCTGTGCGCCCATGCGCCAGTGCTTCCGCGCAAGTGTCCTGAAGCCGCGGGCGCGGAGCGTCTCGGTGAGATCGCCGAGACGAACGTCCCGGCGGCGGTAGCCCTCGCGTGCCAGGGCGAGCACGGCGTTTGGTCCGACATCGACGCCGCCGTGGACGCGGCGGGTGAAGTGGACGCCGAGGAACGGGTAGGCGGGGTCCGGGACGGGGTAGAGGAGCCCGCGGATCAGTTGCTCTTTCTCGGCGGTCGAGCCGGAAGTACTCGCCGCGGAACGGGACGATCGTCGGTTCGTGGTCGTCTCCGGCCAGGCGCGCCATCCGATCGGACTGCAGCCCGGCGCAGATGACGAGCAGGTCGAACTCGAGCTCGTCGTCTGCGGTCGCGACCCGCGCTGTCGCCTGCTTCGCCGCGATCGAGAGAACCTCCGCGCCGAGCAGAACTGAGCCGCCTGCCGCACGAACGTCGTCAGCGAACGCGTGCGCGACGGCCCGGTAGTCGGTGATCCCGGTCGTCGCCGAATGCAGCCCGGCGATTCCCGCTGCGTGCGGCTCGATCTCGCGCACGCCGTCCCCGTCGACCCAGCGCATCCCGGGCACACCGTTGGCGAGGGCGCGCCGCTCGAGCTCGCGCAGACGTCCGAGCTCGGACTCGTCGAGTGCGACGACGAGCTTGCCGCACGCGACAAGCGGAATCTCCCGCTCCTCGCAATAGCTCTGCAGCAGCGCGACACCACGGCGGCACAACTGGGCCTTCAACGATCCCGGCGGGTAATAGATCCCCGCGTGGACGACCCCGCTGTTGCGCCCGGTCTGGTGCAGCGCAACCTGCCGCTCCTTCTCGAGCACGGTCACGGTCGCGTCGGGGCGGAGCTCCGTCAGCCGTCTCGCCACAGCAAGACCGACGATCCCGGCACCGACCACACCTATCCGCATGCCGGCCACGCACTCATTCTGGTGTAGAAGCACTCCCAAGAGGCGTAGGGGAGCTCACCCTACTGCGACCACAAGCGTGAGTACTCCTGCATCCGAGCGTTCCCGCGAAGCTCGTTCGTCGCCGGCCTAGGCTGGCCGCCACAGTGCGTCGTCGCCGAGCGGTGTGCGTGTCGCCGTCCCGTTTGCGACGAGCCTCACCATGGTCACCTCGGCCTCGACTCGGTCGGGGGCGTCGTTGCCGCGGGTGAGGAGTTGAGCGACTTCCTGGGTTGTGAGCCCACCGGGGAACGCGGTGAGCAGCTCGAGTGGGTCGTCCGGCACTCCCCGGCGCGTGCCGTCCGGGATCAGGTTCGCGACGATCACGTCGTAGGCCTCGACCGTTTGCCAGCCACCGGCCTCGAGGCGCCGGCCTGCGTGCTCGAACACGAGCGACGGGGCGGTGTACCGAACAGGGCCGTCACTGGTTGCGTGCTTGTCCTGGAGCTGCGTCGGCGAGCCGGCGGCGCTGCGCGCCTCCGCTCGATCGCGCTGGTAGGCCTCCTCCACCGCCGGCGTGTCGATCGCCGCAATCGCCGCGTCGACGTCGATCCCGTCCACTCCCCGAAGCGCAGTCGCAATGCTCTCGTCCTCGTCGAGGAGCAGCGTGGTCGTGAAGAACGCGAACTGCAGCGCCCGAAATGCCGCCCACTCGCGCCCCGGCGCCTGGAGGCGCACCGCCACGATCGCCCGGCAGGAGCGACCAGTCCCGACGATCCGGGCCCGCGGGTTCGGTGCCAGAGGCATGCCGAATCGGCGGAACCGCCGCGCGTACCCTTCGGCCGAACGCACCGGCGTGTAGCCCCGGTCGACGTACTCTTGCGCCACGTTCGTCAGCCCGATCAGCACGAGCCTCCAGTCGAGCTGCGCGCCGTAGCGCCACTCGAGCACACGGAACGCCGGATTTGCGGAGTAGCCCCAGGGGCAGCCGGCATCGTTGTGCAGCGTCACCCTCACCGGTTGTGCCATGGCCCCAGCCTAGTGGCGGCCCGTCGGTGCAGGTCGCATCACTCCGGTTCCGGGCTTCAACCGGCTACCGCGATCGCCTCGATCTCTGTCTTGGGCTAGGCAGGGCGAGGGCGCCACTCGACGATGGTGTCCGGGGACGCCGTGTCGGATCGCCGTTCTACTCGTCGCCCTTGTTGTAATCCCAGGTGTGCCAGTCCCTGGGTGTGATCGTGACGATGGTGCGGCCTTCGGCCATGATCGGCTCGGTGTAGAGCTCCGCGTCGCTCGCCCCGAGCGCCTTCGTGAGAACTCGTTTGGTCACCTGCCTGATCAGGTCGTCGTCGCGTGAGAGCTCTGCGGTGCCGCGACACTCGATCGCCCACGCGCCCGCCGCGAGCCCCTGTTCCATCCGTGGATCCTGATCCACCAGGATTGTGATTCGGTCGTCCTGCGCGAGGTTCTTCAGGTGCACGCGGCCGGCGCCGAGCGTGAGGCGGAAGACAGCGCCGTCCCAGTCGAACCAGATCGGGGTCAGGTGGATCATCCCGTCGGCGCGGTAGGTGGCAAGTCGGGCGAGGGCGGTTGAGCCAAGCCTCTCGTCGATTTCCGCTTGCGAGAGAGCGTTTTCAGGCGTGGCGGTGGACTTCGAGCTCAAAGCGCCTCCTCAGCAGATGTCGGGCGAAACCCTCATCCTATTCCGATACGAGGAATCCGGTCACGACGAGAGGGCACCTTGGACGTGGCGCAAGGACCGATAGTCGTACTGCGCCCTGAGGCCGACCGTATAGTTGTCGTACATCACGCTCGAAGAGTGTCTTGCCGCATTGGAGGGGTTGGTTGGCGCGCACGCTCGTTGAGAAGATCCTGCTCGCGCACTGCGACGCTGACGACATCACACCGGGTGACGTCGTCACCGTTCGCTGCGACGTCGTGATGGCGAACGACGTCTCCGGCCCGGTCGCGTTTCGCGCGATGGAGAAGATGGGCGCCGAGCGCGTCTTCGACCCGTCCCGCGTCGTCATGGTGGCCGACCACTTCATGCCGGCGAAGGACGTCAAGTCGGCCGAGCTGCAGGCGCGCCTGAAGCGGTGGTCGGAGGAGCAGGGCGTCACGTACTACGGGCAGGGCCGCGGCGGCATCGAGCATACGCTCCTCTGCGAGGAGGGCTGGATCGTGCCCGGGGCGGTCATCGCCGGCGGCGACTCCCACACCTGCACCTACGGTGCGCTCGGCGCGTTCGGGACGGGTCTCGGGTCGACGGACATCGCCTCGTGCCTTGCGCTCGGTTCGTTTTGGCAAGCAGTGCCGGAGACGATCCAGATCGAGCTCAGCGGCCGTCCCGGGAGCTTCGTCACCGGCAAGGACGTGATCCTTGCCGTGCTCGCACGGATCGGTGTGGGAGGAGGGACGAATGCCGTGCTCGAGTTCGTCGGCCCGGGTGCCGAGGTGCTTTCGGTCGACGAGCGTCTTGCCGTCGCGAACATGGCGGTCGAGGCCGGCTCCGAGACGGGCATCTTCCCGGCCGACGGCGCCGTGTCGGCGTACCTCGAGGGCCGGGCGCGGACGAGCTGGACGGCAGAGCGCTCCGATCTGGACGCGACGTTCCGGCAGCGGCTCGAGATCGACCTCTCGGCGCTCGAGCCGCTGGTGGCCCTGCCGCACCTCCCCGGCAACGTCAAGCCCGTGTCGGAGGTCGGACCGGTCGCCGTCGACCAGGTCTACATCGGCAACTGCGCGAACGGGACGATGACCGACCTCAGGCAGGCGGCGTCGATCCTCGGCGGCCGGAGCGTTCATCCTCGGACGCGCGCGATCGTGGTCCCTGCGACGCAGGCGATCTGGCGTCAGGCCGTGGACGAGGGTCTGCTCGACCTGTTCGTCGAGGCGGGTGCGATCGTCTCCACCCCGACCTGCGGCGCCTGCTTCGGCGGCTCGAACGGCATCCTTGCGCCGGGTGAGAACGCTGTCGCCACGACGAACCGCAATTTCCGCGGCCGCATGGGGTCGCCCGAGGCAGGCGTCTATCTCGCGAACGCATGGGTAGCCGCGGCCGCCGCCGTCGCCGGCGAGCTCGTCCACCCGGAGGTAATCGCGTGAAGGTCGAAGGCGTCGCGCTGGTCGTCGAAGGCGACAATGTCGACACGGATGTCATGTATCCCGGCGCGTACCTCAACGTAGAGGACCCCGACGAGATGGCGCAGTACCTCTTCGAGGGCTTCGACCCGACCCTGCGCGATCGCCTCGTCGTGGGGACGATCCTCGTCGTCGGCTCGAACTTCGGCATCGGCTCCTCGCGCGAGCACGTTCCCTTGGCGATGAAGGGAAGCGGGATCAGCGGCGTCGTCGGCCGGAGCTTCGCGCGCATCTTCTATCGCAACTGCGTCAACCTCGGCCTCGCCATCGTCGCTTGCCCCGCGGCGGCCGACGCTGCCCACGACGGTTCGCGGGTCGCGATCGACACGACGGGAGCCGTCGAGGTCGACGGCGTCACGTTCGCCGCGCCTGCCGCACCGACGCTCGTGCTCGAGGTCGGGGCCGCCGGAGGGCTCGTGGACTGGACGGCGTCGCAGCTCACCGGCTAGAGCGGTTCAGCATACGAGGGAGTCGTGTCTCGGTCGCGATGCATGACGCAGCTGGGGGCGTAGTCTGTTCGGACACTCGACGAGCACGCATGACGATGCCTCACGACCACATCCGCTACGTCAAGAACGGCGACGTCCACATCGCCTACGAGGTGGTCGGACCGGGTGGCGGCATCGACGTTCTGTGCATCAGGACCTTCGTCTCCCAGCTCCAGCACTTCCGGCGGCTGCCCGCCATGACCGAGTTCACCGAACGGCTCGGGCGCCTCGGGCGGCTGATCTGCTTCGACCACCGCGGGACGGGTCTCTCCGATCGCGTGCGCGGGTATCGCTTGCCCACGATCGAGGAGCGTGTCGACGACCTTCGGGTCGTCCTCGACGCCGCCGGGTGTGAGCGAGCCGTGCTCATCGCGCTCGCGGACGGCGGGCCGCTCGGCTGCATGTTCGCGGCGTCCCACCCCGAACGAACGGCGGCACTCGTTCTCTGCAACACGAGACCCCGGATCGCGTGGGCACCCGACTACCCGTGGGGGACGCGGGAAGGCGAGTTCGAGCAGGAGATGGCGAACATCGACCGCGATTGGGGCATGCGGTCGATGGCCGAGGCAAGCACTCGACGCAATCGGTTCGAGGGTATGTCGTACGAGGAGCAGGTGGACTGGTACCTCGAGAACATGCGGGTCTCCGCGGGCCCCGGGGACGCGGCTGCCGCATACCGCATGTTCTACGAATCCGACGTCCGCCATGTCCTCAGCACGATCCGCGTTCCGACGCTCGTTCTCAGCCGGGGCGGCGAGCAGGCCGAAGAGGCCCTCGCGTTCGCGCGGCTGATCCCCGGGGCCCGCCACGAGGCGATGCCCGGTACGGCCATGTACGTCATCTCCGAGCACAGCGAGGCGTACCTCGAGGAGATCGACAGGTTCGTCCGCGAGTTGCGCGACGAGGAGGCCGAGCTCGAGAGCATCCTCGCGACGGTTCTCTTCACGGACATCGTCGGCTCGACGGAGCGGCAGGCCGAGCTCGGCGACCGTCGCTGGGCAGATCTCGTGCATGCGCACCACCAGGTGGTGCGTGGCTGCCTGGCGCGCTACCGCGGCCGCGAGCTCGACACGGCCGGCGACGGCTTCTTCGCCGCCTTCGACGGTCCGGCGCGCGGGATCCGCTGCGCACAGGCGATCGTCAACGGCGTGCGGGAGCTCGGCCTCGAAGTCCGCGCCGGGCTGCACACCGGCGAGTGCCGGACGATCGATGGCAAGCCGGGTGGGCTCGCAGTCTCGATCGGGGCCCGGATCGCGGGCGTCGCCGGGCCGTCCGAGATTCTCGTCTCGCGGACGGTGAAGGACTTGATCGCAGGCTCCGGGCTCGACCTCGTCGATCACGGAGAGCACGAGCTCAAGGGCGTGCCCGGGCACTGGCAGGTCTTCGCCGTCGGTTGAGCTCGAGCGCGTTCTTGACGGGCTTCGTGGTGCAAGGCAGGCTGAGCGGGTTGTGCGCTCCAACGCGCGCCCGGATCGCATCCGCCCCGTGCAGACGACTATCTCCTCATGAAAGGCCTGGCGAAGCTCGGCCCCGGCGCCGAGAACGTGGGCATCGTCGAGCGTGACGAGCCGGAGGTGTGTGCGGGCCACGTCGTCATCGCAGTGCGGACGGCGGGGATCTGTGGCACCGACATCCACATCGTCGACGACGAGTTTCGCTCCTGGCCACCTGTGACGATGGGCCACGAGGTATGCGGGGTCGTCGAGCAGATCGGAGACGGGGTGGAAGAGGCGCTGCTCGCCGCCCGCGTCGTCTCGGAAACGTACTTCTCGACGTGCGGCGCCTGCGATTACTGCCGTTCCGGCCGCGTGAACCTCTGCCTCGAACGCCGCTCGATCGGATCCGCCAGAGACGGGGCGTTCGCACCGCGGCTGCTCGTCCCGGCGAGGGGTCTGCACCGGGTGCCGGAGTGGCTGACCGACGAGGCCGCAGCGCTGACCGAGCCGCTCGCCTGCGTCTGCAACTGCCTGCTCGACCCGCCTGTCGTCTCAGCAGCCGACGCCGTGCTCGTCGTCGGCCCCGGTCCGATCGGGTTGCTCACCGCTCAGGTCGCCAGGGCGTGCGGCGGTGAGGTCCACGTGCGCGGTATCCCACGAGACGCAGTCCGGCTCGCGAAGGCTGAAGAGCTCGGCTTCGCGACATCCCTCGACGGCGAAGAGCTTTCCACCTCGTTCGATGTCGTGATCGACTGCTCCGGGCACGAGAGCGGTATGCGGACGTGCCTCGCGGCGGCCCGCCGTGGTGGCCGCTATGTCCAGGTCGGTCTGGCGGGCCGGTTGGTCTCGCTCCCGCTGGACGAGATCGTCTACCGCGAGCTCACGGTCACGAGCGGCAACGCGAGCACGCCCACGTCGTGGCGTCGAGCCCTGCAGTTGATCGAACAGCGATCTGTTGATCTCGGCACGCTCGTCACAGACGTCGTTCCGCTCGAGAACTGGGAGCAAGCGTTCGCCGCGACGCGGGCGGCGACGGGAATCAAGTTCCTCCTCGACCCCCGCTGACTCGCGCTCGTCGTCCGTGTTTTCGTAGGAACGGTCACAAGGGTTATCGCGGTCGCGCTCAGCGAGTACAGCAGCGAGTTCCAGCCAACGCCAGTAGATGTGGTCGTGAAACCCGTCGACGCGCTGCCACGTGGCCCAGAAGGTAGCGTGCGGGCGCCTTCTGGCCGCTCAGCAGCCATGCTCTCGCGCTCCGACTCCACAACGAAGTGCCAGGCATCACCGTTCCCGGCCACATCCGCGACGTACTCCGCGATGCCGGGTCGGACGCAGCCAAGGTCGGGCTTGGCTCGCCCGCGAGCTCGTCGACACGATTCGTGACGCCGTCGCAGGCATCTACATCATCCCGCCCTTCAAGCAACCCGACGCAGCCCTGCGAGTCCTCGCGCTAGTGCCCGGGCAAACGAAGTGCCGGCACGCGAGCTCTGCACTCAGGCAAGCACCCCTCGATGTCGTGAGGCTCGCCGGACTGGATCCGGCGGTCTGCCGCCGGATCCAGCCCAGCGCCCAGGAGGGCTCGCGAAGAACCCAATTGAACGTATCATACGATGATTCCAGAACCAACCCTGCGCGGGTTGGGAACGGTGACCGCGAGGGGGCGCCTCAGGGGCGCGCGTCAATGCGGCGCTGCCTCTTCGCCGAGCGACCGACGGCCGCGGCGGTATCGCCGATCAGCGTTCGCATCGCCGCCTCGGCGACGTCGCCATCGCGGGCGACGATGCCCTCGACAATCGCACGGTGGAGCGGCAGCGCGCGGCACCTCGCGGCGGGCGACGAGTTCGTGTACGTGAACATCGAACGGAAGACGGCGCGCAGCAAGGAGCCGAGGTGTCCGAGGAGCTCGTTGTGGCAGGCGCCGAGGATCCGGTCATGGAAGAGCAGGTCGGCGGCAAGGTAGGCCGCCTGGTCACCGACACCCGCCTCCATCGCCGCGTAGGCCTCCTGGATCGCCTCGATCTCCTCGTCGGTGGCTCTCGCGGCCGAGAGCTGGGCTGCCTGAGGCTCGATGCCGATTCTTACCTCGGCAACCTGTTCGTACAACTCATGGTCGGGCCCCGCTTCGACGCGCCAGGCGAGCACGTCGGGATCCACGATGTTCCACTCCGAGCGGGGCCGCACGTGCGTGCCGGTCTTCGGCTGTGCATGCACGAGACCCTTGGCGGCGAGCACGCGCACCGCCTCTCGAAGCACCGTCCGGCTGTAACCGTGGTCGGCGTTCAGCTCATCCTCGGTCGGCAGCGGATCGCCGGGCTGCAACTCCCCCCGGACAATGCGCAGCCCGATCGTGTGGACGATCTCTCCGTGGATGCCGCGGCGAGGGTATGTCCGGCGTTTAGTCATACGATACTCGATTAGCCGGACACCAGAGTACGGCATCGTTCGGCTCGCGGCCGCACGGACGGGGGCGGCTGCGCGGAGTGGTACCCCCTTCGACCTGTATCGGAGCTACCCAGAGGCCATCTCTCGCTCGCGCGAGTGCCCTGCACGAACTCGTCGTGCAGCCGCGCCGGGGTACATTTTCCCTTTCTTCATACGATAATGCTATTTCTAGACACCGCCTCGCGACCGTGTTACGGTCGCGCCGATCGTTCGACGCGACGAGACAGAAGGAGGTTCCCGTGGAGTTCGACGACATCGTCGGCGACGACGTCCCCAAGGCGGAAGCAGGAAGAACGCCGAGAGCTCGTCTTGGATCGGCGCACCCTGCTGAAGCGCGTCGGGCTCGGAGCGGCAGCGCTCACGATCCCCTCGGCCGTGGTCGCGAGCCCGACGTTCGGTGCGGTTACCGAAGCGCTCGCCGCTGACAGCTTCATCAAGTCCCATCCGAATTGGAAGTTCGTGTTCGTCAACCACGTGACGACGAACCCGTTCTTCGTCCCCACGATCTACGGCGCGCAGGACGCGTGCTCGCTGCTCGGTTGCAGCTACCAGTGGACCGGTTCCACGACGTCGGACATCAGCCAGATGGTCAACGCGTTCAACTCGGCCATCTCGGCCAAGGCGTCCGGAATCTCGTGCTGCCTCGTCGACCTGAAGGCGTTCAACGGACCGACCGCCGCCGCGACCGCCAAGGGCATCCCGGTGCTCGCCTACAACGCCGACGTGCCTCCGGGAAACCCGAACAAGCGGCTCGCCTACATCGGCCAGGATCTGTACGCCTCGGGGTACGCGATGGGCCAGCGGATCGTCAACCTCGTCGGCAGTGGTGACGTGGCGCTGTTCATCGCCACCCCCGGCCAGCTGAACATCCAGCCGCGGATCGACGGTGCCATTGCGGCGATCAAGAAGTTCGGCGCCGGCAAGATCAAGACGACGGCGATCGCCACCGGCGCGCTGCTTCCCGACGAGGTCGCGAAGGTCGAGGCCTACTACCTCGGTCACAAGGACCTGAAGGGCATGTTCGCCGTCGACGCCGGCTCGACGCAGGCGGTCGGGTCAGACCGTGGCGAAGTACGAGACTGAAGAAGAAGGGAGTGAAGGCGGGTGGCTACGATCTCACGCCGACGACCCTGAAGCTGATCGCAGCGAACCAGCTGGACTTCACGATCGACCAGCAGCCGTACCTCCAGGGTTGGCTCCCGGTCCTGCAGCTGTTCTTCTACCGCTACTCGTCCGGGCTCGTGGCGCCGTCCGACACGAACACGGGCATCCTCTTCGTCACGAAGGCGAACGTGAAGCCGTACCTGTCGACGACGACACGCTACGAGGGCAGCTCCAAAGCCCAGAAGTACCCCGTCTCGTAACACGTGACCGAGGCCGCGACAGCACCACGGCCTCCCGAACCCCCGCAACGCGTGAGCTTCGGCTGGCGCGTTGCGGGTGCGTTCGTTCGCCGCCGCGAGGCGAGCATCGGCGTCGTCCTGGTCGGACTCGTCGTCTACTTCTCGCTGAGGACGGACGCGTTCTTCGGGCAGGAGAACGCACAGGTGATCGCCGAGTTCTCGGCACCGATCGCGATCATCGCCGCGGGCGAGGTGATGCTCCTGATCTGTGGCGAGATCGACCTCTCAGCCGGGAACGTCTACGCGTTCTCCACCTGGATCTTCTACTTCGCGAACCACAGCTGGGGTCTGCCGATCTGGCTTGCGGTGATCGTCGGCTTGCTCTCGGGCTCGCTCGTCGGAGTGGTGAACGGGGTGGTCACGGTCGGCGTCGGCGTGCCCTCGTTCATCACGACACTCGGGATGATCTTTCTCTTGAACGGATTGACGCTGCTCATGTCGGGTGCCTTTCCCGTGGAGACTCCCGGGGGGAGCACGTTCTTCGAGATCTTCGGCGGGGGCGCCTATGTGACGGTCTACTGGGCGCTCGGCGTGATCGTCGCGATGACCATCCTTCTCAACAGGACACGCTGGGGGCTCCACACGATCGCCACCGGTGGCAACCTCATCGGGGCGAGCGAGAGCGGCGTCAACGTCCAGAAGATCAAGGTGGGGAACTTCGTGCTCTGCAGCACTCTCGCCGCGTTGGCCGGCATTCTCGAGTCGGTTCGCATCACCTCCATCCAGGCGCTGCAGGGTGGCACGCCGCTGATGTTCTACGCCGTCGCCGCGGCCGTGATCGGCGGCACCTCCTTGTTCGGCGGGTCAGGCACCATCATCGGCGCCGCGCTCGGCGTGCTCGTGCTCGCCGTGCTGAATCTCGGGTTCACGCTGCAGGGAATCAACGCATATACGTTCGACCTCGTCCTCGGGATTGCGATCATCGCGTCGATGTCGTTCAACGTGACGCTGGAGCGGATCCGCCAGTCGGGGCGGCTCGGGACCTCGACATGAGCGAGTTTGCGGTCCAGCTCGGACGATCGAACGCCGGTCGCGGAACCCGACGCGATCCGGGTGGAGAACATCCGCAAGAGCTTCGGTGTCGTGACGGCGCTCGAGGACGTCTCGCTCAATCTCCGCCCCGGCGAGGTGCTCGGTCTGATCGGCGACAACGGCGCGGGCAAGTCCACGCTGATCAAGATCCTCACGGGCTTCCACAAGCCCGACTCGGGTCGAATGTTCGTCCACGGCGAAGAGGTGCAGCTCAAATCGGTGACGCACGCTCGCTCGCTCGGCATCGACACCGTCTTCCAGGATCTCGCACTCGTACCGGGCCTGTCCGTCTACCACAACATGTTCCTGAATCGCGAGATCACGCACCGGATCGGCCCGCTGCGCTTCCTCAACAACCGCGCGATGCGGAACCGGTCGCGCGAGTACCTCGACGCACATCGGCGTGCGCATCCAGTCGATGGACGCGGCGGTGGCGCGCATGTCAGGCGGGCAGCGCCAGGCGATCGCGATCGCGCGCACGACACACTCGAACGCCAAGATCATCCTGCTCGACGAGCCGCTCGCCGCCATGGGCGCGCGCGAGGGGGCGCTGATCATCGAGCTGATCACGGAGCTCAAGAAGCGCGGCGACGTCTCGATGATCGTGATCGCCCACAACTACGTGCACGTGTTCGAGATGTGCGACCGCGTCAACCTGCTCCGCAACGGACGCATCACGTTCGACAAGCCGACCAACGAGACCTCGATCGCCGAGTTGACGTCGATCGTGGCCGCCGAGTATCGGCTGGCCAAGCCCGAGTAGTCAGAGCGCTGCAACCGACCGGACGGTCGCACCCAGCTCGTTCATGAACTCGGGGTACGGCCCGAAACGCTCGTTCATCTTCAGCGTCAGCGGCCAGAGGCCGGTCGTTCCGGCGGCGATCTCCTCCCTGACGGCCTGCTCGAGCTCGTAGGTGAAGTCGAGAGAGCGATCGAGGAACTCGCGGGCGGCCTCTGCGTCCATGATCGGGTAGTGGGCCGTGAGGAGCAGGTCGGGCTCGAGCGCCCGGATGCGCCGGATCGAGTTCCGGTAGGCGGCGACGTCGTAGACGCGGCCTGGGATCAGAAGCCGTCCATCGTCCGCGTAGATGCCGCGCTCGAGCACGGCGTCGATCACGATCGCGGCACGGCTGCGCGGATCCCAGAGGCCGATGTGGCCGAGCGTGTGGCCGGGGAGGTGCAGAACCTCGATCCGCCACTGGTCGCCGAGCCGGATCGTCTCACCGCCCCGCAGCCCTTCGTCGATCGGAGCATCGCCGCCGCACATCGCCTTCAGCTCGGCTCGTCCTTCCTCGTCGGGCTCGTCGAAGCCGTAGGGCTCGTGCCAGAGGTAGTTCTCCGCCACCATCGCTGCGTTGGACTCGATCCAACGCCGATCGAGCTCGTGACAGGAGAAGCGCGCGCCGGGGTGGAGATCGCGGAGCGCGCGGTCTCCACCCGAGTGATCGAGGTCGGCATGGCTGATCAGGACGTCGTCGATGGCTTCGAGCCCGAGGCCTATCGATTCCAGATACGGCTTCAAGGCGTCCGCCGGCGTGTACGGCATGCCGGTGTCGAGCAGGAGCGTGCGGGCGTCGCCCACGAGCACGTACTGGGCCATGAAGCGCACGCCGAGGCTCGACTCGATGCGGTGGATGCCGGCGGCGACCTCCACCTTCACCTCTCTTCGGGTCGGGGCGGCCGCCGCGGGTGATCGTGTACCCGCCGTCCACACGGATCATCTCGCCGGTCACGTGCGAGGCGCGCTGCGAGAGCAGCCAGGCCACTGCCTGGGCGATGTCACCGGTCGCGGCAAGCCGGCGGAGCGGTGTGTCGGCGACCGCGAGCTCCGCGTCGAGCTCGCGCGGGATCATGCTGTCGCTCCAGCCGGGTGCCACGACATTCGCGCGCACGCCGCGTGGCCCGCCCTCGAGTGCGGCCACGCGGACGAGCGTGTGGAGCGCCATCGCGCCTGCGCCTGGTGCGCCGCCACCGGGAAAGGGTTGCGTCCCGACTGTCGACGTCACGGCGACCCAGCTGCCGGAGCCGCGCGCGACCGCGGCGTCGAGCCACGGCTGGGCCGCGAAGAACGGGTCGGTCGCCCAGAGGTCGAATGTTCGGAGCCAGTCGGCCGGTCCTTGCTCGGAGAG
>CAVZMA010000012.1:0-131811 GCA_963776305.1 uncultured Thermoleophilia bacterium
TAATCGGACAAGATGAGACCGGTTTGGTGAGCGAAAGGCGCCTCAGAGTCGGACTCGTCATGGAGCCGACAGGCATCGACGACCCGTATAACCATGGGGCCTACCTCGGGCTCGAGCGGGCCGTCCGAGAGTTGGGGATCAGAGGGCGAGTGCTGACACCGGCCCCGAAGGAAGGCTACGTCCCGAGCCTCTCACTTCTCGCGCGACAGAAGTACGACCTCGTCATCGGAATGGGTGTCTTTGCGGCCGCCGCGATCGACAGGGTCGCCACCGGGTTTCCCGAAACGCGGTTCGCGATCATCGACGTCGCCCACGACGAGCTGGCGCATCGCCCGAAGAACGTCCTGGGCCTCGCGTTCAGGGAAGAGCAAGCCGGGTATCTGGCCGGCCACCTGGCTGCGCTCGTGCTGACGCTCTCTCCCGGGGAGGAGGTGGTCAGCTCGGTCGGCGGCGAGCGGGTGCCGGCGGTGGAGCGGTGGATCGCCGGCTACCAGGCAGGCGCGAGAGGAGCCAATCCTCGCGTCACGACGTTGAACAGCTATACCGACGACTTCGTCGACCCGGTGAAAGGCAGGTCGGTCGCCCTGAGCCAGATCGCGAAGGGATCGCGAGTCGTGTTCCAGGTCGCCAGCGCCTGCGGCCTCGGGGCGCTGGAGGCGGCACGCGAGCGTGGAATCTGGGGGATCGGAGTCGATGTCGACCAATCCCACCTCGGCCGGCACATCCTGACGAGCGCGCTGATGAGGTTCGACGTGGCCGTGTTCGACACGATCGAGGAGCTCACGCGCGGGACACTCGAGACCGGTCGCACGTCCCGCTTCTCCCTCCGGAACGGCGGTGTCGGCCTCGGCACGATCAGCGCGGCCGTGCCCCGGTCGTTCAAGGCCGAGATCGAGGACGTCAGGGCCGAGATCGTCGCCGGGAAGATCCCGATCGCGAGCTCGGTCACATAGCGCTCTCGCTCTGGATCGAGACCCAGACGGTCCCGTCCCAGGAGGCCACGTCGGTCGGCGCGTGGCCAACCGGAATGAGGCCTACAACCCGACCGTCCTGCGGATCGATCTGGACGACGGTGCCGTCGGCGTTGTTGGCTGCGAACACCGCTCCATCCGTCGCGCACAGGCCCATGAGCCCTCTGCCGACCGGGGTCGTCTGAGTCACCGTTCCCGTGTCCGGGTTGATGCGCCAGACCTGTCCTCGCGAGTCAGAGACCCAGACAGCCTGCTTCCCGGCCGTCAACGCGACGGGGTACCCGATGGGCACCTCGGTCGTGGCTGTGTTCGTGTGCGGCTCGATGCGCAGGGCCCGCTCGGCGGTCGTCACCACCCAGAGTGCCTCCTCGCCGAGTGCCACGCCTACCGGTACATGGCCGACGTCGATGATCGCGGAGGGCTCGTTCGTCGCCGGGTCGATGCGGAGCACATGGTGAGGACCCGCGGCGACCCAGACGGAATCGTCATCGGCGTCGACCGCGTAGGTCGGGTTCCAGACGAGTTCGCTCGAGCCCCTCAGGTCGATCGTCTCGACGACGGCGTCAGCGCTGGGATCGATGCGCGAGACTGTGCCGTCGCTCCCGTTCGCCACCCAGACCGCATCGGTGGCGACAGCGAGGTCTATCGCCGGTGCTCCGATTCCAATCGTCCTGATGACTTCGCGGCGATCTGGATCGATGCGAGAGACCGTTCCATCGTCTGCGTTCGCGACCCAGACCGAGCCGTGCCCGATCGCGACGGCGACAGGCCTTCGGCCCACGGGCACGTGGCCCACGACCCGGGAGCGCTGCAGGTCGATCACAGCGACTGAGTCGGGAGGAACCGGCGCCTCAGTATGGACGACGCTCGGCGACGCTGTGCGACAGAGGGTCGTTCGACCCCGGCGACTACCGGCGACTCGAGCGAAGGATCGTGGTTGAGGATGGCTCTCTCGAGGCGTTGGAGCTCATCGTCCGGCTTGAGCCCGAGCTCCTCGTCCAGCAACCGCCGGCCCGAGCGGTAGACCTCGAGCGCGTCTGCCTGGCGGCCGCAGCGATAGAGGGCCAGCATCAGCTGGCCGCGCAGACGTTCCCGCAGCGGCTGCTCGCGCACGAGCCCCTCGAGCTCGGGAACGAGCTCCGCGTGCCGGCCGAGCGCGAGCTCGGCCTCGATCCGCTGCTCGAGCGCGGCCAGCCGCTGCTCTTCCAGCCGCGCTCGCTCGGCGCGGGCGAACGAGTCGCCCAGCTCGGCCAGAGGCGCTCCACGCCACAGGGCCAGCCCTTCCCGGAGCAGCCGGGCGGCCTGGGCGGGCTCCTCCGCGCGCGCCGTCGCCACCAGCGACTCGAAGCGATGGAAATCGAGCTCACCGTCGCTGACCCGGATGAGGTAGCCGGGGGGCTGCGTCAGGATCAGATCCCGGCCGAGCGCCTTGCGCAGCTGGGAGACGTACACCTGGAGCGCCGTCCGGGCGGTGGCGGGAGGTGAGGCACCCCAGAGCTCGTCGATGAGCCGGTCGCGGGAGACGACCTCGTTGGCGTGCAGCAGCAAGGAGGCGAGCAAGGCGCGCTGCTTCGAGCCGCCGAGCCTCAGGACCCGGCCTTCTTCCCTGACCTCGAGCGGCCCGAGGATCCGAAACTCCATCCGCCTTCCGGCCTTTCTTTAGCGGCCCTTTAGGTCCTGACTAGCCCTCTTTTAGCCGGTTCTGTCTCCTTGTGCAAAGACCGCACGGGGCGGTCGAAGAGAAGGAGGAGGAGGAGGGCATGAACACCACCACTCGGAGACCACACGATCGCCGCACTGCTCTCGGCATGATCGGCGCGTTGCTGATCCTCGGCGGGACCGCCCAGGCGGAGCGTCGAAGCCGGCCGGGATGAGCCAACGCGGAGTACCGGGCGCTGGTGATCCGCAGCGAGGCGCTGAACAAGCTTCACGGGAACGCCGTCACGAGCCGCTCGCAGCAGCAGTTCAAGGCGGTCGACCAGGCAGACGCGAGCGGGATGGCGCCGCAGGCGTTTGCTGCGCTCGTCACCCGCAGTGAAGCTCTCGACCGCCGATACGGGCTCGACCGGCCGAGTCAGCCGACGTGGGTTGTGGGGCGGCCGACCGATTCCGGCAACGGCCTCGACTGGGGTGACTTCGGCATCGGGGCCGCCGCGATGCTGGGGCTCGTGCTGCTCAGCGGCGGGCTCCTGGCAGGCACATACTTCGGGCGCAAGATCGGCGTGCCGCCCCGCTCCGTCTCCTAGCACCGACAAGAATCCGGCCGGGGCGCTTCCCGTTGCTGCCGCCCCGGCCGGTCATGGGCGCCGGAACGTGCGGCTCCCAGCGGCACCCACTTCCTGAGTTGACTTGCCGGGGGCATCACCGTATCCATTGCGCGATCCCCGGTTGGCAGCAGCGATGTTCAAAGCCGACTTGACGCATACCGATATCGGAATATGATTCGTGCCCGTGGCACGAGCAGCGACGACGTCGGACGTCTTCAACGCGATCGCCGAGCCGCAGCGCCGGGAGATCCTGCAGTTGCTGCGGGCGGGTGAGCGGCCGGTGACCGAGTTGGCCCAGGAGCTGAGGATGACCCAGCCGGGAGCGTCCAAACACCTGCGGGTGCTCCGGGAAGTCGGGCTGGTGCGGGACCGCAAGGCAGGCAAGCAGCGCCTGTACGGCCTCGACGCCCGCGGGCTGCGACCGGTCCACGAGTGGACCGGCGGGTTCGAGCGGTTCTGGAACGAGAGCTTCGACCGGCTGGACGCGTTCGTGCAGGACCTCGAGCAGGCAAGGGGGAGGAGTAGCTGATGAGCGCGATGGGACGAGGAGCGCCGGCGCAGTCAGCGACGGCCGACCGCGAGATCGTGATCGCCCGGGTCATCCGTGCCCCACGGGAGCTGGTGTTCGAGGCGTTCACCGAGGTCCGGCACCTGTCGCGATGGTGGGGACCGGAGGGATTCACCACCACCACGCGGGCGTTCGAGTTCCGCGTCGGCGGGGAATGGGACTTCGTGATGCACGGACCGGACGGGACGGACTACCAGGAGTGGATCTCCTGGTCCGAGATCGCCGCGCCGGAGCGGATCGCGCTGCTGCACGGTGAATCCCGCGGCGACCCGAACGCCTTCGAGTCGGTCCTCGACGTTCGCGCCGGACGGCGCGGCGACCCGGATCGAGATGCGCACGGTGTTCCCCACCAAGGAGCTGCGCGACGAGGCGGTCGAGCGCTACCACGCGATCGAGGGCGGCCGGCAGACCCTGAGCAACCTCGCTGCCTACGTCACCGAGATCGTTCGGAAGGGAGTTGAGGACTGATGGCCGGAAGGGTGTTCTTCAGCGTGACGATGTCGCTGGACGGGTTCATCGCGCCCGGGTCTCTCGGGGAATTGATGGGGCAGCAGTGGATGGAGCTGCAGCAGTGGATCTTCCCGCAGCGGTTCTTTCGGGAGAACCTGAAGCTCGGCGAGGGCGGCGAGGAAGGGCTCGACAACGACATCGTGCGGGACACGTTCGAGCGCACCGGTGCGAGCGTGATGGGCAAGCGCATGTTCGACGCCGGCGAACAGATGTGGCCGGAGGAGGCGCCGTTTCACACGCCGGTCTTCGTCGTGACGCACGAGAAGCGTGACACCTGGGAGCGGCCGGGTGGGACCACCTTCCACTTCGTCAACGACGGCATCGAGGCCGCGCTCGACCAGGCCCGCGAGGCCGCCGGCGACCGGGACGTCCGCATCGCGGGCGGCGGCGCGACGATCCTGGAGTACGTGAACGCCGGCCTGGTCGACGAGTTCACGATCGCGCTCTCGCCCGTGCTGTTCGGCTCCGGAATCCGTCTGTTCGAGGGCGTGGACGCGGGCCGCGTGGCCCTGGAGCCGGTCGGCGCCGAGCCGACGCAGCGGGTGACCCACCTGACCTACGCAGTCCGGGAGCGGTCACGTCGAACTCAGCGCCCCCCGAGGTCAGAAGCGCGGTGAGGTCGTCGACGCTCTGAGCGTCAGGCAGGACAAGGTGCTCCCGATCCCGGAGCCCAAGCTCGTCGAAGCGCTGCGCGCGCCGCCGGTACGACTATTTGAGGCCGTCGCATCGTTATTGGCCGGGGCAGCAGATCTCGCTGTAGCGGGTACGCAACCGTGACCATGTCATCGCCGCGAACAGGGCGTCGGTTTCGGCGCTAGAGGAGGCCCTGCCGGCGCGCTTCGAAGACTGCCTCTGCGCGCGAGCTGACGCAGAGCTTGCGGAACATGTCTCGTGCGTAGCCCTTCGCCGTGGGTTCGCTGATCGAGAGCTCGCGCGCAATCTGCTTGAAGCGCAGGCCGCTCTCCAGCAGCGGCAGGAGCTCGCGTTCGCGCCGCGTCAGGTGCGGCGGCGGCGGTACGTGCTCGGGCCAGAGCAGCGATGCGAGCGAGGGAGCGGCCGCGTCGAGGGCCGCGCAGCGGCTGTCGTAGTCGACGACCTGCGTCGCCGAGATCGACGCGACGCCGCACACGGCGCCGGACGGGTGGCGTAGCGGGACCGAGCAGCCGGAGACGAAGCCGACGGCCAGCATGAGGCGATCGCTCGCCCGGTCCCAGCCGGGCGCGGAGCGGAAGTCCGACGCCGCGTAGCGCTCGCCGCGCGCCGCCGCAGCGACCTGCGTCGACGTTTCGAGCGGCAGCTCGGTGCCGGCGGCGAGCAGGCCCTTGCCGTCCCAGGCGACGATCCGGAACGTCTGCACGCAGACGTCGACGAGCGCGATCGAGATGCGGTCGACAGTCGAGCTCACGGCGCACGCTGCGCGCCGTGGCCTCGAGCTGCGCGCCGCTCCGGGAAACGGCTCGGGGGCGTCGATCGGGCGGACACGTCGGCCTAAGGCTATGGACGGGGCCCACCTCCGGCAAGAGCGACCCTCCGAACGTGGGGTGGCATCGGCCGCCCCGGACGCGACGCTGGGAGGCGACACCCCGTGCAGGAGGACGACGATGGCCGAGATCGCGGTGCATCCCGACCTATCCGCTGCTCTTCTCGGAGTGGCAGATCCGCATCGACGACGATCGCCGAACCGCGTCGTCTTCGCGCCCGACCTGCCCGACCTGGGTGGCCGATCCGTACGAGGGCGATCTTCACCGACCAGGCCGTCGCGTACTACGAGGAGCGGGCGCACGGCGGGCTGCGGGCTGATCATCATCGGCGGCACGATCATCCACCCCGAGGCGCTCTACTCGGAGTTCAACTTCCCCGGGCCTCTGGAACGACGATCAGGTCGACGGGCTCGCGCGCGTCGCCGACGCGGTGCACCGCCACGGCTGCAAGCTCGCGTGCCAGCTCCTGCACGCCGGGCTGCGCGCCATGCCGGTGCTCAAGAAGGATCCCGCCTACGACTTCGACGCCGAGTGGTACATGGTCGCGCCCAGCCAGGTGCCTCCCGGCGAGTACCCGAACGCGCCGATGCCGAAGGAGCTCGAGGAGCACGAGATCGAGGAGCTGCTCGTAGGCCTATCGCCGACGCCGCGCGCCGCGCCGTCGCGGCCGGCCTCGACGGCGTCGAGTACCACATGTCGCACGGCTACCTGCCGTGGCAGTTCCTCTCGCCGCTCTACAACCACCGCACCGACGGCTGGGGCGGCTCGCTACGAGAACCGCCTGCGCTTCCCGGTCGAGTGCGATGCAGCGCGTGCGCGACGGCGATCGGCGACGACGCGCTTCCTCGGCTACCGCATCAACTCGACCTCGTTCTGGCCGGGCGACCTCGAGCTCGAGGACGTCAAGCGCGTCGTCGCCGACCTCGAGCAGCGACGTCGACCTCGACTACGTCAACCTCTCCGCGGGCGTCCACCACTCGTTCATCCACACGCCGATGACCTACGAGCCGGGCTGGGAGCGCGGCTACACGAAGGCCGTCAAGGAGGTCTCGACGAAGCCGGTGCTGCTCGTCGGCCGGATCACGCACCCGGACGTCGCCGAGGACATCCTGGCGGCCGACGAGGCCGACGCGATCCTGCTCGCGCGCCAGCTGTTCGCCGACGCGCGACTGGGCCGTGAAGGCGCGCGACGGCCGCGCCGAGGACATCCGCCGCTGCGTCGCCGCCAACTACTGCTGGCGCAGCGTGATCCGCGGCGGCCGCGTGCAGTGCGTCTACAACGCCGAGGTCGGACGCGAGCGGCAGTGGGGCACGGGCACGCTCGACGCAGGTCGCCGACGCGCAAGAAGGTGCTCGTGATCGGCGGCGGCCCGGCCGGCCTCGAGTACGCGCGCATCGCCGCCGCGCGCGGCCACGACGTCGTCGTGCTCGAGCGCGAGGCCGAGACGGGCGGCCACGTCCGCACGCACGCCCTGCTGCCCGGCCGCAAGGAGTACGGGCAGATCGGCCGCTGGCTGCTGCAGCAGGCGACCGGCAACGGCGCCGAGGTGCGCACGGGCGTCGCGGTCGACGAGGACGGGCTCGACGCGCTGCTCGCGCCGGAGCGCCCCGACCACGTCGTCGTCGCCACCGGCTCGCGCTACCGCGAGGACGGCTGGCAGGGCCAGACCGCGGCGCCGCTCGCGGGCGCCGAGACGGGGAACTGCGTCTCGTGGGATCGCGTCGCCGACCGGCGAGGTGACGCCGACCGGCAGCGGTGCTCGTGGTCGACGACCTGCAGGACGCCAACGGGCCGCTGACCGCGGTGGCGCTGGCCGGGAGCCGGCTGCACGGTGCGGCTGGTCACGCGCTGGCCGATGATCGGCATGGAGACGATCCCCGAGGTCTACTACCTGTGGATCGCGGAGCAACTCCACCGCAGCCGACGTGGAGGTCATCACCGACCACTTCGTCACGCGGATCGACGGCGCGCTCGGTCGAGCTGATCAACGTCTACGCGCCCGGATCGCGTGACGCACGCGTCGAGGCGGACTGGATCGTGATGTCGACCGGCCGGCAGTCGGTCAACGGCCTCTACCACCGGCTGCGCGAGCGCGGGTCAGAGCGTCGAGATGATCGGCGACGCGGTCGCCCCGCGCGGGACCTACGAGGCGGTCTTCGAGGGCCACCGCCAGGCCCGCAAGCTCTGAGGCTTCTGCGATAGGGCACTGATCCAGCCGCCGACGACGTAGAGCTCGGACACATCACCCTGTGGTCCGAATCGCGCTCGCACCACGACGCTCCGGTGGCCGGTTAACCCGTTTGGGGGAGCCTGCCTCCCTCAGGGCGCGCGATAACTGCTCCAACTACCACGACGACCCAGGAGAATGATCGCGATGCTCCCACATATCGCAACGAGGCTGCTCATGCGCACGACAATCGTCGTCGCGATTCTTGCGGCGCTCGGCGGTATGACCGCGGCGCCCGCCCAGGGCAGCGCTGTCCCAACGGCTGACCGACGATGTCTCCAAGCGAGCGCAACCACTGCTCTTCATCGACCAGCGTGTGACCGCCAGGGCGCATCCGTCCCCGCGCGCCAGGGTCGTCGGCCAGGTCGAAGCGCGGACACCGCTCACCGGCGCGCCGACGGTGCTCCCCGTCTTGCAAACTGCGCGAGGCCCGGCCGGTGGCCGCTGGCTTCGCGTGAGACTGCCGATGCGCCCGAATAGTGCAAGCGGTTGGGTCCCCGCAGACACCGGCAGGATCAAAGGGACGCCTTGGAGAATCATCGTCCACCGCGGCGCTCATCGCGCCCTGGTCCTCCAGGGCGGGAAGGTGAGAGCCAGCTACCCGATCGTCGTCGGGCACCCCGCGACTCCGACCCCGCTCGGCGCCTTCTTCGTCGTCGAGAAGATCCGCGTCGCGCCAGGCGTGACCGAGGGGCCGTGGGCATTGGCGACGTCCGCGTACTCCAACGTGCTCCACGAGTTTGCAGGGGGGCCGGGACAGGTCGCCCTTCACGGCATCGTCGGGCTCAGCGCGCCGCTCGGAACATCCGCTTCGCACGGTTGCATCCGATTCGGGAACGAGGCGATCACGTGGATCGCGACGCACGTCGACAACGGAACACCCGTGATGGTTCAACCGTAGCCCGCCGCAGCGTCGGCCGGAGAGCGACGCGGCGGAACGGGATCTCGCCACGGACGGTGCTTCCACGCTGCTCACGGCTCCTGCATACCGCGTGTGCAGGTTCGATTGTTGCCGGGTATCACGTTCCTTCGAAGGTGCCTACAACCGCCAGACCGAAGTCCTGGCGCTCGCCCACGATCTCGGCACCCGGCACCGCCTTTGCCGAGCCGCCTGCCGGCGTTCCGGTCAGCCGGAGGTGATCGATCCGTAGAGCCCGTGGCTTTCGCCGCTTGGCCCGGCGAGGAAGTAGAGGGTGTTCGTCGGGCCCGGCGGCGGCGCCGTTGCCGAACGCGATCGCCCAGAGCCCGTCGATCGCGATCGGGGTTCCGTCGCGAGTGCGAAGCTGGCCTCTGTAGACCCACTTGGTGTCGCGTTTGGAGTAGGCGCTGATTCGGCCGTTGCCGAAGTTGCCGACCAGAAGGTCTCCGGCGAAGGAGCCGAAGTCGGTCGGGGCGAGCGCGAGCCCCCAGGCGGCGTTCAGCGGCGCATTCTTCTTGCCGAGTTGACGACCTGGGCCACCAGCGCGCCGTCGGGGGTGAACTCGTCGACGTACCCCTGTCCGGGCTCTGTCACGTCGTCTTTCTTCGCGGTGTCCTGCTTGGCGTAGGTCACGAAGATGTTGCCGGCAAGCGCCTGGATCCCGAACGGCGCGAAGCCGGCTGGGATCTTCGGGTCCGTGAAACCACCCGAGACGAGGTTGAACGACTTGTCGAACACGTCGACGCGTCCGTTGTGGAAGTCCGACGCGTACAACTTCCCGTTCGCGATCGCGAGGCCCTTGTAGACGGCTCCCGCGGCGGAGCGGTCGACGGCCGTGACTGCCACGGTCGCGTTGACTCCGGCGACCAGCCCATGATCGTGCCGCCCTCGGTCGCGAACAGGAATCGCGCCGCGCCGCTCTTGCCGTTCTGGCTGACGACGAAATCCGTGGCGCTGCCGTTGAACACCGTGCCGGTCGGCGCTCCCGCGACCGCCACCGTCAGCGCCGACTTCGCTCCGACCCCGTTGTAGAGGGTCGAGGTGTTCGAACCGTTGTTCGACGTCCACCACGGCGTCGTCGGGCCGGCACTCAGCCCCCACCCGTTCACGAGAGACGCATCCACGGCCGGCGCCGGGACCGCGGCAGAATCGGACACGAGTGGATGGACGTTGTAGATACCCGCCAGCTGACGAGCACCCGCCGAACCAGCCACCCAGGCAACAAGCACCACAGCACCGATCGTCACCAGCAACCGAAACGACCCAGACATCTGACCACCCTCTCGCTCGAAGACGACTCCCCCTTCGACGAGAGCTACGCGAGAAACCCGCTGACGGTTTCCCTGCGGCGATGCCACCGCCGATCACCGTGATTGCTCTCCCTGCGTGACGAGCGTCTGGACGATCGCGGCCCGGGTGAGCCGTTCAGGTCGTCTCCGCGATTCTTGCCCGAGGTAAGAAAACCGCCGTCGCAGACACAAAGGGAAACGAGTAACCGGTTCCGACCGACGAAGAGTTGTGAGAGTGGAAACAGTGTTCGAACCGTATCCGGTCGCGCACTTTTCGGACGCGCTCGCAGCACGCACGCAAGAGCTGTTGCACAGGCCCGGCTTCCTGTCTGAGGTCGAACTCGTCGGGCTCGTGCAGCGAGATCGCGGGCGCACCGGATCTATGGCGTCCTCTGGTGATAGTCGACAGACGCGGCGAAGGTACGAGCTGCTCTTCGAAGACGAGTACATCGATGTCTGGGTGCTGTCGTGGATGCCGGGGCAGCGCACCGGGTACCACGATCACGACCGGTCGCGGGTCGGTCTCGTGTGCGCCCAAGGCAGCCTTCGACGAGTCGAGCCTCGTGATCGGCGGCACGCGCGGAAACGATCGAGATGACGATCGGCATCGCACGGAGTGGCGCCGACGGCTACATCCACGCCGTCGCCCATCGGGAAGGTGAGCCGGCGGTCTCGATTCACGCGTACTCCCCGCCGCTGACCTGCGTCGGTCAGTACCGGGCCGGGCCAGAGCGGTCGGCTACGTCGCGAGCGGGAACACGGCCGCAAGGAGCTGAAAGACGCCACGATCCCGCTCGGCACCAACCACGTGGAATCAGTCGGATGACTGAGACCAACGTCAGTCCCGGTGCCGTCGATCTGGTCGCCTGGCGCTGCCTCCAACTCTGCAATAGCGGCTTCGCTCCCTCGCTCGCCGCCCGGCTGGGACGCGATCCCCGCTTCGATCTCCACGCCCTGATCGAGCTCACGGAACGCGGCTGCCCGCCGGAGCTCGCCACCCGCATCCTGGCGCCGCTCGACGAAGCCGACGCGACTCCGTGAGCAAGCGCCCAAGTACAGTCGCCGGCACCGTGCGACCCGACAGAACCCAGGCAGCGCGCGCCGGCGGGCCAACTGCGGCGGGCGCCGAAGACCAGGAGTCGCGCGACTGGTTGTCAGCTCTGCGGAACGAAGGGCCGGTGCGCGACGAGGCGATCGCGCGACTGCATGCGCTGCTGCTTCGCGCAGCCAGACACGAGGTAGCGCGCCGCCACTCCACCCTGCCGCGCCTCCGCGGTGGCGACCTCGACGACATCGCCCACCAGGCGGCCGCCGAAGCGCTGGTGAGCGTGCTCGCCCGCCTGGACGCCTTTCGTGGACTCAGCCGCTTCACGACCTGGGCCTACAAATTCGCACTGCTCGAGACGGCAGTGACATTGCGGCGCCGAGCATGGCAAGGCCGCGAGATACCGATCGGCGACGAAACCTGGGGTCTGCTTCCCCACCCCGACGCCGGTCCGGGCGACGAAGCCGAACAATCAGAGCTCCTTACCGCCATCCGGCTTGCGATTGCCCATCACCTGACGCCACATCAGCGGCGCGTCCTCATCGCACTTGCAGTCGACGGCGTCCCGATCGATGTTCTCGCCGAGCGTCTCAACACCACTCGAGGCGCCCTCTACAAGACCCTCCACGACGCCCGCCGCAAACTGCGGCGCGAGCTCACCCAAACCGGACACGACCTCGGCGCCACTCAGGAAGGGAGACCCAATGACACACGGCACCGACGCTCTCATCGAACGCCTCCTCGGTCCAGAGGCGCCGGAGATCGGTTGCGACGCCTGCTTCGACGAACTCGACCGCTACGTCGACGCACAACTTCTCGGAGGCGACGGCGACATGGTCGTCCCCGGCATGGGTGCCCACCTGGCCGGCTGTCCCGCATGCAACGAGGAGTACCAGAGCCTCCATGCGCTCGTGTCACATGCGTCCGCTCGCGAGACGGACTAGCAGGCGACACCATTGCCCCGAGTCGGCGGTGCTCGGACGCTCCCTCACGCCGTTCCCCAAACCGGGGGCGCACGTTCGATTCTTGCCGAGGCATCACATCTGGCTCCAGCGGGTACACAGCCGTGACCATGTCATTTCCGCCTTCCGAGGGGAGACCGCAGTGAGTGATGAAGAGGCGAAGGGGGTGCTCGGCGCAGAGTTCATCAAGCTCCAAGCCACCGGGTACCGCGGGCTTGTCGAACTGCTCGCCGAGAAGCAGGTGATCTCCGAGACCGTCGGGCTGTCGGGAACCGCCTACCACGTGGAGCTACAAGGGTTCTGGGAAGACGACCAACACAGCGAACTTCGCGTCGTTGCCTCGATAGACGACGGCGGATTGCGCTCATTTCTCCCATTCACGGACGCGTTCACGATTGATCCGACCGGAAAGATCACGGATCACTCCACTGCGTAGCGACCGCCAGGACGACATCACCCGTCACCTGAACGTCCTGCTCGGGTCGTCGACCGGGCTCGATTCTTGCCGGGGGCATCTCGGATACGTCATCCTGACGGGGTCCCACCAAACCAGCACGGGAGGCGACAACGGTGTCGAGGCGCGCGCTGATCGTGATCGACGTCCAGAACGAGTACTTCGACGGTGCGCTGCCGATCAGCGATCCACCCTCGGATCTGAGCCTGGCCAACATCGGACGGGCGATGGACGCCGCAACCGATGCCAACGTGCCCGTGATCGTGGTGCGTCACGGTTCCACCGACGCGGAGTCGGACATCTTCCGTGAAGGCTCGCACGCCTGGGAGCTGCACCCGGAGATCGAGCGACGCTCCCGCGATCACCTGATCGACAAGACGCTCCCTGGCTCGTTCACCGGAACGCCGCTCGAGAGCATCCTGGCCGCCGCCGAGGTCGACACCGTCTCGATCACGGGCTACATGACACACATGTGCGTCGACACCACCTCGCGTCAGGCAGCCCACCTCGGGCTCTCCGTCGAGATCCTCAACGACGCGACCGGAACACTGCCGCTCGCAAACAGCGGCGGCACAGCAGCAGGAGAGGAGCTGCACCGCGCGACACTCGTCGCCCAGGGACAGTTCTTCGCAGACGTCGTCAGCACCGACGAATGGCTCGACCGGATCGGCTGACTCCACGAGCGAAACGCGCGCCGACCACACCGTCGCGTGGAGCGACCGTGTGCGCAGTTGGATCGGTACGCCCGGTCCGTTGCGTAGTTCTCCGCCGGGGAATCCGTCAGGTCGCGGATGAAGTCCGGGGTCTCCGCTGCGAGGCTGGTGGTATCGGATTCAATCGAGGAGAGACAGACATGAGAGCGCTCGTCGTCCATGAGTCGCTGTACGGCAACACCGCCGCGGTCGGCGACGCGATCGCCGCCTCGCTTCGCGCATGCGGCCTCGAAGTCGAAGCCGTCCCCGTCTCGGAGATCGACCCCGAGCAGACGGCCGACGTCGATCTCCTCGTGGTCGGAGGCCCGACGCACGTCCACGGCATGAGCAGCTCGAGAACGCGCAAGACGGCCAACGACGACGAGAAGAACACATTCGGCGAACCGACGCTCGAACCGGGCCTCCGGGAGTGGGTGAAGCACCTGCCGCCCGGGACGGGCCGGCTCGCCGCGGCCTTCGACACGAGGTTCGACAAGCCCGCAATACTCACCGGCTCGGCGGCGAAAGGCATCGGACGCCGACTCGGCGAACGCGGCTTCCGCCTCGTCGTCGAGCGGGAGAGCTTCCTGGTCTCCACCCAGAACCTCCTGCTCGAAGGGGAGATCGAACACGCCACGGCCTGGGGCAGGGAGCTCGCAGAGAAGGCGACGCCGTTCGTCGCGTCTCGTCCCCTCTAGGTTCGCCCCGGGTTCGCGACCCCAGCAATCACGCGCGTCGTGCCGGGACCCTCGAGTCTCGGTCTAACCGTCACGCAGGTGGGGGGACGCGGCGGGCGGCGTGATCGCGCGTCGCGCGAGCTGCTCCTGCCCTGGCGTCCTCACGTCCCATACGAGTCCGAGTCGCTCGAGTCCGAGGATCACCCACCACGACGGGTCGATCTGCCAACGGCGGAGGCCGTGTCGTGCGGACGCCGGGAACGCGTGGTGGTTGTTGTGCCAGCCCTCACCGAAGACGAGCAGGGCGACGACCCAGTTGTTCCGTGCCTCGTCGCGCGAGCGGAAGTCCTGCCGCCCGAACATGTGGCAGATCGAGTTCACGCTGAACGTCGCGTGCTGGTAGGCGAACACGCGGAGCAGCCCGCCCCAGACGAGCCCCTCGACCCCGGAGCGCCAGTCGCCGCCGATCCAGTATCCGATGGCAAACGGGATCCCGAAACTCAGGACGACCCAGAGGAGGTAGAGACGGTCGATCCAGCGCACCGTCCTGTCCTCGTAGAGATCCCTGCCGTAGACGCGACCTTGCTCCATCCCGAGGTTCGCGAAGAGCCAGCCAACGTGCGCGTGGACGAAGCCCTTCGCGGCCCCCCAGGCCCCTTCACCATGCCCGACGTGAGGGGAGTGCGGGTCGCCGGGCTTGTCCGAGAGGGCGTGGTGCTTGCGGTGGTCGGTCACCCACTGCGTGATCGGCCCCTGCATCGTCATGCAGCCGAGCACGCCGAGCGTTGCCTTGACGGCCGGATGGGCCGTGAAACCCCGATGCGTGAAATAGCGGTGAAACCCGATCGTCGTGCCGAAAGCGCACACGACGTAGAGCGAGAGGAACAGCGCGACGTCGATCCAGTGGAAGGCAACGCCCCAGAGCAGCCCCATCGCGAGCAGTAGCCCGAGCGGCGGAACGACGACAGCGAACACGTTGACGACCTGGCTCGACGCGGCGCGTGCCGGGGCGGACGGTCGCGACGGGGACGACGGTGGGTGCGATCTCGCTCACCTCCATGAAGTTGGACAATATCTGTACAGTACGAGATGATCCGACTCGGAGTCCGAGGCGAATGACAAGAAGACATGACTGATTCGCACCCCTCTCAGAAACGGATCGCCGTCATCGGCGCGGGTATCGCCGGACTCGGAGCTGCACGCCTTCTTTCCAGGGCGTACGACGTGCAGGTGTTCGAACGCGCCGAGCGCGCCGGCGGCCACGCAAACACGGTCGTGCATGACGGACTCGCGCTGGACACCGGATTCCTGGTGCACAACGTGCCGAACTACCCCCTCTTGCGACGACTGTTCGATGAGCTCGGGGTGCGCACGCACGAGTCGGACATGTCCTTCTCGATCAGCTGCGCCGGCTGCGGACTCGAGTGGTCTGCCCGCCGGCCGTTCGCACAGCGTCACAATGCGGTCAGCCCACGCTTCCTCGGGCTCTTGAGCGAGGTCGGCCGCTGGCTCCGCAGTGCCGAGGCGAGCCTGGACGGCCTGGACGACAGAGATTCGCTGCAGGACTATCTCGACGAGCGCGGCTACTCATCGCGCTTCCGCCGCCACTTCCTCATCCCGCTGACCGCTGCGCTCTGGTCGACGCCACCCGGCCGCGCGCTCGAACACCCCGCAGCACCGGCGATCCGGTTCTTCGCGAACCACGGCATGCTCGGTTTCCGTCGCTTCCGCTGGCGCACCGTGACCGGCGGCAGCCGAACGTACGTCGACGCGATCACCCGGGAGCTCGGGGCGCGCCTCCAGCTCGGACTCGGGGTGCGCGCGGTCCGGCGCGACGCCGACGGTGTCGAACTGCGCACCGACGACGGCGAGCGGCGTCGCTTCGACCGGGTCGTCGTGGCGACCCACGCTGACCAGGCGCTGTCCCTCCTCGAGGATCCGTCGCCCACCGACACGGCCGTGCTCACAGCATTCGAGTACACGCAGAACGACGCCGTGCTGCACACGGCGACCTCGCTCCTGCCGCGGTCGCACGCGGCCCGATCGTCCTGGAACTACCTCCTGGACGACGCGGAACGCCCGACGGTGACGTACTGGCTCAACAGGCTCCAAGGGCTCGACGCCGTGCGCAACTACTGCGTCACGCTGAACGGTCATGTGCCTGAGGAGCACGTGCTCGCCCGCTTCCGCTATGCGCACCCGCTCTACACCGCGCAGACGCCCTCGGCACAGGCGGCGCTCCGTGCACTCTCGGGTGAGCGCCGCACCCACTATGCCGGCGCGCACCTCGGCAACGGCTTCCACGAGGCAGGGCTCGCGTCGGCCGTTGCCGTTGCCCGAGGACTGGGCGTGGCCTGGTGAGGTCGGCGCTCTACCGCGGCACGCTCATGCATGCGAGGCGGGAGCCGGTACGAAACGTCTTCCGCTACCCCGTCGCCTACTTCCTGCTCGACCTCGACGAGCTCGAGCAGCTGCGCCGCTTCTGGCCGGTTCGGCTCGGGCTGATCCGGTTCCGTGACGGCGATCACTTCGACGGAGGGGCCGTCGACGAGGCCGTGCGGAAGCTCGCCGACGACCCCGAGGTGGAACGCATCCTCTGCCTCACCCAGCTGCGCGTCCTCGGGTACGTCTTCAACCCCGTTTCCTTCTACTGGTGCTACCGGCGCGACGGCTCGCTTTCATGCGTTGTCGCCGAGCTCAACAACACCTTCGGCGAGCGGCTACCCCAGGTCCTGCGTGGAGCGGCGCTCGAGTACGAGCACGCGAAGCAGCTCCACGTGTCGCCGTTCTTCGGGCTCGATCAGGACTACGCGTGGGCGTTCTCCCATCCCGAGGACGAGGTCTGGGTGCGGGTTCACGTGCAGGAGAACGGGCGTCGGCCGTTGACCGCTGTCCTGCACGGCCGCCGCCGCGAGCTCTCCGACCGCGAGCTCGTGCGGTTTCTGGTCCGCTATCCCTTGGCGCCGCTCAGCGTTACCGCACGCATCCACTGGCAGGCAGTGAGGCTCTTCCTCAAGCGCGTCCCGTTCCACCACAAGCCTCCGTTCGTGCCGGGGGAGGGGTCGGTGCGTCCATGACCGAGACGCTTCGCACGGTCCCGCCCGCGCGAGGGCGACTCCTCGAGGCAGCTTCGCTGCGAGTGCTCGACGGCATGCTGCCGCAACTCGAGGGCGGCACGCTCGTCGTCCTTACGCCCGACGGGACGCGGCGAACATACGGCTCCGGCGCCGAGGTGACGATGCGCGTGCACTCGACGAGACTCCTCTCGAGGATCGCGACCCGCGGAGCGGTCGGCCTCGGAGAGTCCTACGTCGCGGGCGAATGGGACAGCGACGATCTGACCAGGCTGCTCGAGCTCCTGCTTCGGAACGCCGCTGCAGCCCGGGAGCGGCATCCACGCTGGCACCGGCTGATGACGGCTCGCCCCCGGCTTCGCCGCCGGAACGGCCTCTCGCGAGCGCGCCACCGGATCGCATACCACTACGACCTCGGCAACGAGCTCTACCGGCTCATGCTCGACGAGACATTGACGTACTCGTGTGGGATCTTCGAGGACGAGGCGGAGCCTCTGGAGGCCGCGCAGCTGCGCAAGCTGCACCTGGTGTGCGAGAAATTGGCCCTTACGCCGGACGACCGCGTGCTCGAGATCGGCTGCGGCTGGGGCTCCTTCGCCCTCGTCGCCGCCGGCGAATACGGCGCGCATGTCACCGGCCTCACCATCTCGCACGAGCAGGCGACGCTGGCGCGGGAACGAGTCGAAGCCGCCGGCCTTTCGCATCTCGTCGAGATCCGCGAGCAGGACTACCGGACGGCCGACGACCGGTACACGAAGGTGGCGTCGATCGAGATGCTGGAGGCGATCGGCGAGGAACAGTGGCCCGAGTTCTTCGCGGCTATCGACCGCGCCCTCGAGCCGGGCGGGCGCGCACTCGTGCAGACGATTCTCATCCCCGACCAGCGATTCGCGCGCTACCGGCGCACACCCGACTGGATCGAGCGCTACGTCTTCCCCGGTTGCCTGATCCCGTCGCTCGCGGCGCTCACGCCTGTCGTCGCAGCCTCCTCGCGGCTCCAGATGCTCGATGTCGAGGAGATCGGCCCGAACTACGCCGAGACGCTCCGGCGCTGGCGGCAGCGGTTTCACGCCTCACTGCCGTCGGTGCGCGCGCTCGGGTACGACCGCCGCTTCGAACGGACGTGGGACTTCTACCTCGCCTCCTGCGAAGCAGGCTTCCGAACCCGCTGGCTGCGCGACGCGCAGCTGGTGCTCGCATGATCGAGCCGCTGACCGACCCGATCCTTCGGGCCGGCATCCGCGCGGCGTGCACGCGGCGGCTCCAGCGCGAGCGGCGAAATCCGCGTCCGGGATGGGTAGCCGAGATGCGCCGATCACCGATCGCCGTCGAGACCACTGCGGCAAACGAGCAGCACTACGAGGTCGCGCCCGAGCTCTTCCGGCTCGTGCTGGGGCCGCGGCTCAAGTACTCGTGCTGCTACTGGCCGGCCGGAGTCGAGACCCTCGCGGCGGCCGAAGAGGCGATGCTCTCGCTCACCTGCGAGCGCGCCGGGATCGAGGACGGGATGGAGATCCTCGACCTCGGCTGTGGCTGGGGGTCGCTGACCGGCTGGCTGTCGGAGCGCTACCCATCGGCACGGATCCTCGCCGTCTCGAACTCGCACGCCCAGCGGGCGACGATCGAAGCGCAGCGGCTTCCGAACGTCGACGTCACGACTGCGGACGCGAACGTCTTCGATCCCGGCCGGCGTTTCGACCGCGTCGTCTCGGTCGAGATGATGGAGCACACCCGCAACTGGGAGGCACTGCTACGGCGGATCTCGTCGTGGCTCGAACCGGGCGGCAAGACGTTCGTCCACGTCTTCTCCCACCGGACGCACTCGTACCCCTACGAGGACGGCTGGATGGCGCGGAACTTCTTCACCGGCGGACTGATGCCCTCGCACGACCTGATGCTCGAGTTCGCAAGCGACCTGGCAGTCGAGCAGCGTTGGACTCTCTCCGGGCGCCACTACCAGCAGACGGCGAACGCGTGGGTCGAGAACCTCCACAGGCACCGAGTTGCGATCCGCGCGCTCGTCGGCGCCGGCGGATACTGGCGTTGGCGCGCGTTCCTGCTCGCCTGCAGCGAGCTGTGGGGGTACCACGGCGGACAGGAGTGGCTCGTCAGCCACTACTTGCTCTCCCCACAAAGCGCCTGAGAGCACGGCTTGTGCGCGGGCGACGGCGAGCACCGCCGCAGGAGGGTGAACGTACACCCGGAATGACCGTCGCGAGCCCGAGCCGCATCCGGACGACGTCGCGGGGGAACGTCAGGGGGAGCTCGTATTTCGCGGCGGCTTCACTGCCGACTGGCGGCCCGGAGCCGGCAGGCCACACGTGATATCCCCTACAGCTGCTTGGGGCGGGAGCGTCCGAGTGGCCTTCCCTTCCCGTCCAATGCGATGGCGGATGCCCAGCGGGCGCCGGCGGGGCGTCCGAGGTAGGTCTCGAAGCCTGACCTCGGCGTGACCGGACCGTCCTGGAGGTCGGTCGGGGAAGGGCCGTAGCGCAGTTGCCATGCGGCCACGTCGGTGGCGCCGTTCCAGCTCACGAAGAGACCGCGCTTGCCCTTCGAGGTTCCCCTTCCGAGCCGGGGAGGCGCGAAAGGTGTTCCCTTCCAGGGGAACCGGAAGGCACGGTAGTTCTGCCCACCCGGGGGCATCGTCGCCTCGAAGCGGATCGAGCCGTTCGGCGCGAACTCTGTCACGAACGGCTCGCTTCCCCAGCCTGTGACGACACCTCCGTCGGGCAGTACCTGGGCGTTGCCCATGAACTTCGACACGATCCGGTTGGGGCGATGCGTGTAGGAGCGCTCGAGGGTCGCCGTCATCCGCTCGAGGTCGAGGCGCACGAGGATGGCCCGCGACTGCGTCTGCACCTGCGGTGCGGCGCCGTTGTCGAAGATGCTGATCGAGACGGCCGTCGTCGTGCGAGCGTGCGTCGTGTTGCCACGCGGTCACGGTGCCCTTGCCCATCGCGAAGCTGCTCTTGCGGCCTCCGAGACGCCACAGCACCTGCCCGGTGCGACGGTGCACCTTGTAGACCGCCCACGTATTCCTCGCGGAGACGAGGAGGTGGCCATCAGCGTCGACGTCGATCGAGTTGATGTGGAAGTAGTCGAAGTGATTCTCGCTCGGCCCCACGTGCGATTCATCGAGCCCGACGTGGTCGAGGCTTCGCCACTCGAAGAGGACCCTGCCGCTCGGGATCGCGATCTCCTGCACCACGCCGCCGTACAGCGTCGCGCCCGCGCTGCCGCCATACGCGCCGCAGATCGCGCGTGACGGCCTCGTTCTTGGTCACGAGAGCCGTGCCCTCGCTCGTGATCAGGAACTCGTGCAGATCGCCATCCCGGTGGCCGCCGGCACGGATCCGGGCGATCTCGCGATAGGACGCGTCGGCGATCACGTAGACGCCGCGGCCGAGCCCCTCGGCCGAATACTTGCCCTCCCACCACGTCAAGACCGGCTTGCCGCGAAGCATGGAGGCACGAAAGGCCGTGGCGGTATCCGGCGTCGTCGGGTGAAACCAGACCGGCTGTCCAAGCTCATCGAAGATGAGGACGCCGCGCTGGCCCGCGCCCGACGACGGCGCGATGAACAGATGCCCTTCGCCGGCGTTCCTCGGCGGCTGACGGATCGTCAGCAGCGGAGGGCGCAGGTCGGGACGCGACACGAATCTGCTGACCCGCGGCGGGGACTCCTCCAAACGTGCTCGCAAGCGCGTCGCCGCCGAATAGGCCGCCTCCCCGATCGAGCCCGAGCAATGCGAGGCTCGCCGCTCCGCCAGTCGCCAGCAACTGCGAACGGGTCAGACCGCCATCGCTATCCTCGCGTCCCACCCGTTGACTCCCCCACAGACCCTCCCAACCGACGACCAGCGCTCCAGCCAACGTTGCCGCGGATGCTACTAGGCAACTTCGCGGACTGACACCGACGTCACAGTGCTGGGCGCTGTTCCTTGAGCTGGAACGGCGCGTGGTCGCGCTTCCTGTGATCATCGCCTCGCCGCTGCTTCGGTGGTCTACAGGTTGCGGTCGCGGTCGGGGGCGAGACATCTCATCCGACCGCCGCGACCGCGAGCCTGATCGCGACGGCGATGACGGCGACCGCGAGAACCCGTTCGATCGCCGCGGACGAGATCGAGAGTGAGAGTCGAGCCCCGAGTTGGGCACCGAACAGTACTCCTGCTGCGATGCTTGCGGTGCGCCGCAGTCCGTGACCGTGTGCGAAGTCGCCGGTCAGGATATGGGTTCCGGTACCCACGGCAGAGACGATCGTGAGGACGAGCTGGGAGGTTGCAGTTGCGATCGCGGTCGGGAAGCCGAGGTAGCCGATCATCAGCGGTACCTGGAAGATCCCGCCGCCGATACCGAGGAAGCTTGAAACGAATCCGATCACGATGCCGAAGAGGGCGCCCTGCAGCATGCGGACGCGATAGGAGTACGAGATCCCGCGTCGATCGACGAGCCGGCGAGCCGTGCCGCCGATTGACTCATTGACGGCGGGCGTTCCGAGGCGAGGCCGTACGAGCAGCCAAAGCCCGACCAGGAAGAGCGTGATCGCGAACATCGCGTCGAACGGGCGACGTGGAACGACCCCGACCACGAAGACCCCGAGGATCGCGCCCGGGATCCCCGCGACGCCGAAGGCGAGGCCACTGCGGTAATCGATTCGACGCTGCCGTCCGTAGGCGACCGACCCTGCTGTCGCGTTCACCAGAACGACGGCGAGGCTGATACCCGTGATCGTCTCCGGCGACTCGTCCGGGTAGACCAGGAGGAGGATAGGTGCAAGCAAGAAGCCTCCCCCCACACCAGCGAGCGTCCCAAACGTCCCGACCGCAACACCCAGCAGAGCAAGCAGGATCGCCACAGTCGGTGTGAAGGCCGGATTCATGCGAGCGAGCCCAGGCTAACCTCGGGCGGCCACGGAATACCTGTCGCGTGAGCCGCAGGCTGTCCACCTGTGCACCTCGTTGACCGCAGCGCCTGATCGTCGTGTCGGACTCTCAAGCCAAGATACTCGAACGGCCGATATTTGCACCATGCGGCGCGAACACGGGTTTACCCTGATCGAAGTGTTGATTGTGCTCGTCGTGCTCGGGGTCCTCGTCGCCCTCAGCATGCCCGCATACCTCGGTCGCAGGGCGAACGCTGAAAGCACCGCCGCGGCGGCGAATGTGAGGCAAGCCGTCACTCCCGTGCGAACCTACTACCTCGATAACGGCACATTCGTCGGAATGACCGTCGCGAAGCTACGCAAGACCTACGACCGAGGCTTCCCGACAACCGTCGCAGTCGTGTCCGTCGGAGCAGACTGGTACTGCATCCGCTCCAAGGTCGGCAAGAGCACCTGGTACAAGGCCCGGCACGGCGAAATCACAACGACTCGCTGCAAGTAAGGGAACCGCCTCGCCCACATGGCTTCTGGGTGCGATGGTTGTTGCATCTAGCCTTTCTGGTAGCCGACGTATCGGCTAGATCATGCTGCCTCGTCCACGATCGCGTCGAGGAAGCCGCTGACGACGGCGGGTGGCATCGCGCCGACGAACTGGTTGACGACAGCACCGCCCGAGAACGCCTTCACGCTCGGGATGCCGCTGACCGCGTAGCGGCTCGCGAGCTCGGGGCTCTCGTCGACGTTGACCTTGACGAGCTCGACGGCGCCACCTCGACGCTCCACTTCCTGCTCGAGTACGGGGGCGAGGGCGTGGCAGGGGCCACACCAGGGCGCCCAGAAGTCGACGATCACGGGCAGCTCACGGGAGCGCTCGATCACTGCGGTCTCGAAGGATTCGGCTGAAACGTCCATCGTGGTTCTCCTTCAGTGTTCGAGGTTGGGCCGGCTACCGGGGCGCGACGGTGTGCCGCTCGGTCGAGAGGCCGATCAGCCGGTAGAGCGGGCAGAAGCCGACGACAGCGGTGACGGCCATCACAACGGCGACGAGAGCGAGGATCACGCCGACGACCGAGCCGATCCCCACCGCGAACGCGAGGATCAAGGCGATGATCGCGACGACACCTCTGGCGAGGCGATCGATGTTTCCTTCGTTCCTGGTCATCTCAGGTTCCTTTCGTGAGTCAGTCGGTCAGACGTGCTCGTCGGAGACGACGCGGTCGACGACGGCGCCGAGCCGGGCGCGGACGTCCTCGGCCACGTCTGCGAGTTCGTCGTTCTCGACGATCGAGAGCATCCGCTCCGCGTCGACGGCCGAGACGTGCGTGACGCCGTCGCGCTCATAGACGACGACGTTGCAGGGGAGCAGGACGCCGAGGTCGGGCTCGGCCTCGAGCGCCTGGTGGGCGAGCGGCGGGTTGCAGGCGCCGAGGATCACGTAGGGCTCGACGTCGATGTCGAGCTTCTCCTTCAGGGTTGCCTGCACGTCGATCTCGGTCAGGACGCCGAAGCCCTCGACCTTGAGCTCCTCGCGGACACGTTCCACCGCGTCTGCGAGCGGGAGTGTTGTCTCGCCGGTCAGTGCGTAGCTGGTTCCAAGCATCGTGCTGCCTCCTCGAGTTCGCGCTTGCGCGCCTTGATTGCCTTCAGTCGGTGAGCTTCGGCGCCGGCGCGGCTCCGGGAAGCGCTCGTCCAGGTAGGCGAGGATCTCCTCCTCCCCGACAAGCACCTCGCCGTCCTCGCAGACGAGTGCGGGGATCGAGTCGGTGTCGGCCCGCATGCAGCAGCTCGAGACCGCTGCTCCCGCTCGACCGGCACCTGCCGGCCACGTAGGTCACGTCGAGCTCGGTCAGTCGCTGGCGCACCCGGCGCGAGGCCGGGCACCACTCCGTCTGGTACAGCTCGAGCAGCTTCCAGGACGGTGCCGTGTCCGTATTCATACGTTCAACTATACACAACTATGTACTTGTAGAATGTACGTAGTTGTTACTGATCTGCTCTCAGTGCTTGATCAGGCTTTGCTATGCCGAGTGCGCACGATCGATTCTTGCCGAGGGCAACGAGCCGCTTCGTCATAGGGAACACGAGCGGGGTTGCAGGCGCGTGAGAGGATCCTCAGAGTGCGACGCTTCCTCCCGATCGTCGAGTGGCTGCCACGCTACGACCGTCGCTGGCTGCGGGGTGATGTCGCTGCGGGCATCGCGGTGACGGCGCTCATCGTGCCGAAGAACCTCGGTTACGCGGGCATCGCCGGGGTGCCGGTGCAGAACGGTCTCTACGCGGCGGCGGCCGGGGCGCTGATCTACGCGGTGTTCTGCACGTCGCGGCAGATCTCGACGGGCCCGAGTTCCTCTCTCGCAGCGGTTGCCGGGGGTGCGGTGATCGTGACGGGTCTGGGAGGGGACCAGGCGGCCCAACTCGTCGCCGCGATCACATTGCTGGCGGGTGTGTTGTTCCTGCTGCTCGCCGCCTTGAGGCTGGGATGGATCGCCCAGTTCCTGTCCAAGGCGGTCGTCACCGGATTCCTCGCCGGAGCGGCCGTCGACGTCGTCATCGGCGAGCTACCGAAGCTGACCGGCACGTCGTCTGAGGGTGACAGCGCCTGGCGGGAACTTGGGTCGTGGGCCCGCACCCTGGGAGACATCCACTGGGCGACGCTCCTCGTGGGGGTCGTCGCGCTGGCGGTGATACTTGCGCTGCGGTTCACCGTCCCGGCGATCCCGGGGGCTCTCGTTCTGGTCGTCGGTGGCCTCCTCGCATCGGCGCTCTTCGACCTGAGCGCCCACGGTGTCGCGGTCGTCGGAAACGTGCCGCGAGGGCTACCTGCGCCGATGCTTCCTGACTACGACCTCGTCAGGCACAACCTCTCGGTGATCGTGATCGCGGCGGTGGCGTTGCTGCTGATCGGCTTCTCGCAGACCGCCGGTGACGCCCGGGCGTTCGCGACCCGCCATCGGTACCGCGTCGACGTCAACCAGGAGTCGGTGGCCCAGGGAATGGCGAACGTCGGAGCCGGTGTCTTCCAGGGCATGCCGGTCTCGACCAGCCTGTCGGCAAGCTCGCTGAACGAGTCCGCGGGGGCCCGGACCCCCGTGGCATCGCTCGTCACCGGGGGCCTCGTGCTCGCGACCTTGATCGTCCTGGCGCCGTTGTTCTCGGAGCTGCCGAAGGCCGTGCTGGCAGCGATCATCATCGACGCGGTCGTGTTCGGGATGATCGATGTCCCGGAGCTGCGGCGTTTGTACCGGGTGACGAGGTTCGACTTCTGGGTCGCCATCGCAGCGATCCTCGGCGTGCTCTCGGCAGGCGTCCTCGCCGGCGTCGTGATTGGGATAGTGCTCTCGCTCGGCTGGCTCATCTACGTCGCCACCGAACCCTCGATGCCGCTCCTCGGCCGCGAGCCCGACACCCAAGTGTTCCGGGATCATCCAAGGGAACCCAGCCGACCAGACGTTCGAAGGCATCGTCGTGCTGCGCCTCGACGGAGGGCTGTTCTTCGCCACAGCGGAAGCGCTCGAGAATCGCATCCGTGGCCTGGTCGACGACAACGTTCGGGCGCTGGTACTCGACCTCGAAGGCGTCAACTTCGTCGACTCTCAAGGCTCGGCGAAGCTGGCAGAGATCCACGAGTTCCTCACAGCCGGCGGCGTCGGGTTTCGGGTTGCTCGGGCCAAGCCTCAGGTTCTCGCCGTGCTCCAAGCGGACGGGTTCGTCGACCGCATCGGCGCCGACCACATCCACGGGAACGTCCACCGCGCCGTCGAAGCAACGTTCGACTAACGGGCCGACCAGGGGGTGGCGCGGACAACTCTCGGCGGCCGCGCTCCTGGGACGTTCGAGGCGTAGGATCCGGTCACGACAGCCATGGCGAGTGAGAGGCGGATGGATGGTTTCGTGTGATGTTCTTCGCGGCAGAAGGCTCGCGGGTCGCGTATGAGCGACGGGGGTTCCGGCGGCAGTCCCGAGGAGGCGCAGTCCGGCCATCCCAGACTCGCCGTCCTGTTGGCGATGGCGATGTTCGTGCTCGTGGTGGACACGTCGCTGATGAACGTCTCGATCTCTGCCGTCGTCAACGATCTCGACACGACCGTCAGCAGCGTGCAGGCGGCGATCGCACTCGAAGCGTTGGTGTCGGCCGCGTTCATTCTGATCAGCAGCAAGGTTGGCGATCTGATCGGACGCAAGCGAGCGTTCGTGTTGGGTCTTCTCGCCTATGCGATCGGTGCGCTGGCGATGACGCTCGCGCAGAGTGTGACTGCGATCATCATCTTCTGGGCGATCATCGGCGGCCTCGGGGCGTCGCTGCTGCTGCCCGCGATGCAGTCCCTGATCCACGGGAACTTCGAAGGGCCGGCACGGACGAAGACCTACGCGCTGGTCGGGGCCGCCGCCGCAATCGCCGCCGCCGTCGGGCCGCTGGTCGGCGGCTTCCTGACCACGTTTCTCTCCTGGCGGGTTGGCTTCGCGCTCGAAGTCGTCGTGATCGCGGTCGTGTTGTCGCAGATCAAGCTCGTCCACGACGTTGCCTACACAGGGCCGCGGCAGATCGACGTTGTCGGGGCGGTCCTCTCGGTGTTCGGGATGGGCGGGCTCGTGCTCGGCATTCTGGTCTGGCAGGAGGGCGGCGACTTCGTCGGTTTGCTGATGGCGATCGGCGCGGTCGCACTCGCGCTCCTCGCCTACTGGCTCGTGCGCCGCAAGCGTGAGGGGAAGCCGACACTGCTCGATCCCGGCCTCTTCAAGTTCCCCCACTTCACGACCGGCATCTCGGGGCAGCTGCTGCAGAACGTGACGCTCGGCGGCGCGATGATCGCGCTCCCGATCTTCCTGCAGATGACCCTCGAGTACAACGCGATGGAGACCGGCTTGACCCTCGCGCCGCTCTCGCTCAGCATGTTCGGCATCGCGATCCTGGCGGGGCGCAAAGCGGGCAAGCGACGGCCGAGCAACATCATCCTGCTCGGTTTTTCCCTCAGCACGGTCGGGATCGCGGCGATCATCCCGATCGTGCCTCGCACCGACTCCGGCTGGGCGCTCGTGATCCCGTTGCTGATCACAGGATCAGGGCTCGGCCTGCTGGTATCCCAGCTGAACAACTTCACGTTGTCCCCGATCGAGGAAGAACGCGTGAGCGAAGCAGCCGGAGTGAACTCTGCGGCGGGATCGTTCGGCCTTTCGTTCGGACTCGCGATGGCAGGCGGCATCATGCTCGCCTTCCTCGCCTTCGACTTCACGAACCTCACCGAAGAGAGCAAGGTGATCCCCCCGGCCCAGCAGCAGCAGATCGCGGACACGCTCGAGGACGATGCCGAGGTGATGAGCAACGCCCAGCTCGCTCCGCTACTCGCCGACGAGCCACCGGACATCCAAGCCGAGATTCTCCGCATCAATAAGGAAGCACGAGATCGATCCCTGCAAGTAGCGCTCCTCGTTCCCGTCCTCGCAAGCCTCCTCGGGCTCCTCAACGGAGTTCGCATGAGACGCCTGCCAGACCCCACACCAGCAGCACTCGAAGGAGTGGCGATGGGCTGAGACTCGACCTCGGCTCCGCGCTGACTAGCTCTGAGGGACTGTGAACGCCATGTCGCTGTCGGATGAGCTGCTCGCGGGTTCAGTAGCGGACCGTATACCTCCCTGGCGCCCGCCAGGGGCCCCGAACTGCGATTTCTTCAGCTTGCGTCGTTCTGGCGGCACCAGGCCCGACCACGACTCGGGTATTCGAGATCGCCAAGATCGGCCACCTGGTTGCGGTCAAGCACGATCGAGGGAAGGCCATGGCCAGGCGTACTCCACTGTTGGCCGACGACACGTAACGAACGAGCGGCGCGGACCTCGGGAGCATGACGTGGGCCCACCGAGCGAGGACTGTTGGCAGGTCACCCTACTGAGTGATGTGGCTTCGATGTGGCCGGCCGATCGTTCGGGTACGGCCTTCGATCGAAAGGACGTCGATGGACGGGATCGCCCTCGCCGCCGACCGCGGCGATCCTCTTTCGCGCAGCCACCCCGCCTCGCGTTCGGCGGTACCGTCGATGACGTCCCGGACGCACGGCCTTGTGATCTCGCTCGCTCTCGGTGACGGCGTCGGCTGTCGCCGCGTACGCGGTGATCGTGACCGGCAACGTCGCGGAGGGAACGACGAGGCCGGAGGTCGCGACGGACCACGCGATCGCGGTTCGGGCGCGAAAGCTCGACGCCTGGGAGGCGTCCTCCGCAAGGCACTCGCGGCTCGCCCGCCGGCGGTTCCAGCGCGGGCTCGCTATACGTCAGTTGTCCTGATCAGCCCGCCAGGTGCGATGGCGCTGCCGACACCGGCGACAGCTCCCTCTCGGCCGGCCGGCACGATGGTCTCGGCCACGGTCTCGCGGCACTGCTCGCACGACCTCGCACACGAAGCGGACGCGTACTCCTCAGCCCAAAGCGTCGCCGTCATCCGCGCCACGGGGTGAGGACGACGACGAAGGACGACAGCAAGGATCTCGCTCCTGTCCAGGTCGCGGCCCCCCAACCGGAACCGGTGGCAGCTGCTGCGCCTACAGAAGCAGCACCTACGGTTCAGACGCCCCCGGCAGCGCCGCGCGTGTCCGCGCCTTCTGCGAGAGAAGGCAGCCGAGCAACAGTGCCGCACCATACTTCGGGCAGCAGAGAATCAAGGCGAAAAGGCGAACGCATGCGGCCGAGGCTCAGTGCGAGGCGCTGAAGCAGGCCGCCGAGGGAGATCATTGACGGGTAATCACCTCCCTCGGCTCTATGTGGCGGCGGGGACGATCGTCGTCTTCTTCGTGCTCTGGGCGACGGTCGCCGCGCACCCGTGGGCGACCGCCTCACAGGCGACACCCGAGGATCCGCGCCTGCTCGCCCTCGCCCGACGCGAGAAGGCATTGCGCGTCCGCGCAGAAACGGTCAAGCACGTGGTCGACGTCCGCTGGACGGCGTACGAGAAGCGGCTACGACGGCGTCAATGGGACAACGAGGTGGCCTTGCAGCGCCACCTGCGGGAGCTCGAGGCTTCACAGGCAGCCGCGCTCCGGGCAGCGCACGCGTACCAGACCCAAGCCCTACAGGCGCAGGCCTACGCCTCGCGCGTCGTCGCCTGGGCGAACGCTCATCGCATCGGCCGGAACGTCGCCGTCCGCGACGACGCCGGTCGTCACCCGGACAGCGGCACCAGGCACCGGCGCCGCGCAGCCCGCAAAGGTTCCAGCCGCCGGCGGCAAGCAGAGCGCGGCTTCCGCGGCCGCCGCCCCGACTCCGGCTCCAGCCGCAGGCGCCTCCCCGGCAGCCCCCGACACCGGCGCCCGCTTCCGCCCCGGCACCGGCAGCCGCACCGGCAGCCGCACCGACACCCGCTCCGGTAGCCGCGCCTCCGCCCGTCCAGATCGTGACGCTGCCACCCGCCACAACCACACAACCCTCGTCGAAGAAGCGCTGATGGGCGTCGTTCTGCAGCCCGGCCTCGCCGGCCTTACACGGCATTCCTTCGACGCGATGGGGGTCACGGTGGAACTTCTCCTCGACGGTTCTCCGCCCGCCGCCGACACCGCCTTCGACGAGGTCGAGTGCGAGGTCAGACGCCTCGAGCGGATCTTCTCGCGTTTCGATCCGGCCTCGGAGCTCTCACAGCTGAACCGGTTGGGCACGCTCGAGGCGTCGGCCGAGCTCGTCGAGGTCGTCGCCCTCGCGCTCGCCGCGCGCTCCGCGACGGGCGGGCGCTTCGACCCGACAGTGCACGACGCCGTCGTCGCGGCAGGCTACGACCGCTCGTTCGACGATCTCGATCCCGAAGGCCCGTCCGTCGGCTTGGGAGGGGTCTGTGACGGCCAGGTCACGATCATGGGGGACCGTGATCACGTTGGGTGTGCGGGTCCGCCTCGATCTCGGGGGCATCGCCAAGGGGTATGCCGCCGATCGGGGCTGCGCCCTTCTGGCCGAGACCGCGCCGTGTGTGGTCAACATCGGGGGCGATCTCGCGGTCGCCGGCCGGCCGGCGGCGGGTGTGTGGCCGGTTGCGGTCGATCTGCCCGTCGGCGCGCTCACGGTGGGTTTGTCGCGTGGTGCGCTCGCCACGTCGGGCGTCGACCACCGACGTTGGCGGCGGGGAGGGATCGAGCTCCATCACCTGATCGATCCGCGCACCGGTCTACCGTCTGCGTCGGATCTGCTTCGAGTGACGGTATTCGCGGAGACGGCTGTGGGGGCTGAGGTGAACGCCAAGGCGCTGCTGCTGGCGGGAGAAGCGGCCGCACGCGCCGAAGCGGAGAAGGTCGGAATTCCCGCGGTGCTGCTAACGCGCGACGGTCGTGTCGCCGTCGTCGGTGGTCTCGCGTGAGCTCCGATCCCACCTTCTGGATCGAGGCGCGTGCGAGCGGGTTGCTAGCGCTCCTACTCCTCACGGCATCGGTGATCGCCGGTCTCGTCCTGAAATCACGCCCCTTCGGCAACACCCTCAAACCCGCTGCCGTGACCGACATCCACCGCTTCCTGGCGATGCTCTGTCTGGGTGCGACCGCAATCCACGGTGCCGCGCTCGTGCTCGACTCGTCCGTTCACATCAGCGTCGTCGGGCTGCTTCGTGCCGGGCTTCGTGCCGTACCGTCCCGTGTGGGTCGGGGTCGGCGTGGTCGCGGCCGAGCTGATGGTGCTCGTCTACGTCTCCTTTTCCCAACGCAGGCGGATCGGCGTGAAGACCTGGCGGAGGCTGCACTGGTCGACGTACGGGATCTTTGCCGCCATGGTGGTGCACGGCGTGATGAGCGGCACCGACACGGGGCAGCCGTGGGCGCTCGGGATCACCTCGGAGCGATCGGCGCAGTCGTCATGGCGACCGCGCGGACGCTTCTCGTTCCGCCTGCGGAGCTGGTCGACGAGGCACGGGCGCGTCGAGACCGGCTCGGTACTTCCCGCTCCATCCGGTCGGCGCTCTCGACAGTTCCGTCCGAGAGCGCGTCAGGGAGGTCGCGTCCGTGAACGCTCGGCTTCCGCAGTCGAAGGAAGATGCTCTATGACGTCAAGTCGCGGTGGAAGTCTGCCGTCGACGGGATCATTGCGCCACACAGACCGCCTGAAACGCTGTCGCGCGAGCTGACGCGGCGGCCGGAGATCGAAACGCACCCTCCGGGTCCGAGCCTCAGCTTGGTCGATATCGATCGCGGATTCGGGTCCATCCGCTGGAGGCGCCGCTGTAGTTTGGCGGGATCGGCGTCGAGGTCATCGTCCAACAGCGCTCGCAGGTCACCGTGCCTACGCACGACGCGAGCGGAGGTGAGCGAATGGGCTGCTACGTGCTGGGTTTCCATGAGATCGACCACACGCACGTAGCGGTCGTCGGCGGCAAGGGGGCGCACCTGGGGGAACTCTCGCGGATGGAAGGCGTCCGCGTGCCTGCCGGCTTCTGCGTGACGACGGAGGCGTTTCGGCGGATCATGGCGGGAGCGCCGCCGATCGACGAGCTCCTCGATCGACTGTCCCGCGTGAACCCGGACGACCGGGAGTCGATCGGCACGCTCAGCGCGGAGATCCGGCGCGCCCTCGAATCAGTTGCGATCCCGGACGATCTGGCGGCGGCGGTCACGAGCGCGATCACCCAGCTCGGCGAGCGGGCCGCCTACGCCGTTCGATCGAGCGCAACGGCGGAGGACTTGCCGACGGCATCCTTCGCGGGCCAGCAGGACACATTCCTGAACATCGCAGGCCCGGCGGCGATCCTCCGGCACGTGAGCCGCTGCTGGGGGTCGCTGTTCACCGAGCGGGCCGTGACCTACCGCGTGCGGAACGGCTTCGGTCACCGGCAGGTTCAGATGGCAGTGGTGGTGCAGCAGATGGTCTTCCCGGACGCAGCCGGCATCCTGTTCACGGCCGACCCTGTCACGTCGAACCGGACGGTCGCCTCCGTGGAGGCCAGCTTCGGCCTGGGCGAGGCCCTCGTCTCCGGTCTGGTGAATGCGGACGGTTACAAGGTGCGCGACGGAGAGGTCGTCGCCAAGACGGTTGCCACGAAGCAGGTTGCCGTCTACGCCTCGCCGGGCGGCGGGACGCAGGAACGGGCGATCGAGCCGGCACGGCAGGAGCAGCCGGTACTGACGGATGCGCAGGTCGTTCGACTCGCGCAGCTGGGCCGGCGGATCGAGGCGCACTTCGGCCGCCCCCAGGACATCGAATGGTGCCTGGTCGGCGATGACTTCCAGATCGTCCAGAGCCGGCCGATCACGACGCTGTTCCCCATCCCCGAGGTCGGCGACCGAGAGAACCACGTCTACGTCTCCGTCGGTCACCAGCAGATGATGACGGACGCCATGAAGCCGCTCGGGCTCTCCTTCTTCCTGCTGACGACCCCGGCACCCATGTACGAGGCCGGCGGGAGGCTCTTCGTCGACGTCACCCAGCGCCTGGCTTCGCCGGCGAGCCGCGCGGCGGTCCTGGAGGCCCTGGGGAGATCGGATCCGCTGATCGGAGACGCGCTGCAGACCATCCTCCACCGCGGCGACTTCGTCCCGTTGCTGCACGGACGAGGGGCTCGGCGTGGCGCCGCCTGCCGACGCGCCAGAACCGATCGAAACGGATCCGGCCATCGTCACCGATCTGATCGAGCGCAACCAGGCGTCCGTCGCCGCCTTGAAACGCGACATCCGGACGAAGACCGGACCGGAGCTGTTCGACTTCATCCTGGCGGACATCCAGGAGCTGAAGCGAATCCTGTTCGATCCACGAAGCCATCAGGTGTTCATGGGAGCGATGGAGGCTTCGTGGTGGCTCAACGATCAGCTGCACGAGTGGCTGGGCGAGAAGAACGCGGCCGACACGCTCACGCAATCCGTCCCCCACAACGTCACGTCGGAAATGGGACTGGCGCTCCTCGACGTCGCGGACGTGATCCGCCCGCATCCGGAGGTGGTGGCCTTCCTGCGGCAGGTCGAGCGGCGAGGGCTTCCTGGACGAGCTGCCCAACCTCGCGGGCGGACGGCAAGCGCGAGACGCCATCCTGGCCTACCTCGACGAGTACGGCATGCGCTGCGTCGGCGAGATCGACATCACGAGGCCGCGTTGGAGCGAACGGCCCTCCACGCTCGTGCCCGCGATCCTCGGCAACATCGAGAACTTCGAGCCGGGCGCCGCGGAGCGGCGCTTCGAGCAAGGGCGGCAGGAGGCCTGGAAGAAGGAGCAGGAGCTGCTGGAGCGCTTGCGGGCCTTGCCGGACGGGGAGCGGAAGGCGGAAGAGACGAAGCGGATGATCGACCGTGTCAGGACGTTCATCGGGTACCGGGAGTATCCGAAGTACGGCATGGTGAGCCGCTACTTCGTGTACAAGCGGGCCTTGTTGGACGAAGCCGAGCGACTCGTGCACGCCCACGTGCTTCGTGAGCAGGAGGACATCTTCTACCTCACGTTCCAGGAGCTCGCCGACGTCGCGCGCACGAGCCGGGTGGATGACCAGCTCATCCGCGGGCGCAAGGAGGCGTTCAGGGCGTATCAAGCGCTCACGCCGCCCCGGGTGCTCACGTCGGACGGAGAGGTCATCGCCGGGGCCTACCGACGCGACGATTTGCCGGCCGGCGCGCTCGTCGGCCTGCCGGTCTCCGCCGGGACGATCGAAGGCCGCGCCCGCGTCATCCTGGACATGGCGGAGGCCGACCTCGAGGCGGGCGACATCCTGGTCACCGCCTACACGGACCCCAGCTGGACGCCGCTCTTTGTGGCGATCACGGGCCTGGTGACCGAGGTGGGAGGGCTGATGACCCACGGCGCCGTGATCGCTCGGGAGTACGGCTTGCCGGCCGTCGTGGGCGTGGAGCGTGCTACCCGGCTGATCCGGGACGGGCAGCGGATCCGCGTGCATGGAACGGACGGGTACGTCGAGATCCTGCCCTAGGGGGTCGGCGAACGGCTCCCGATCTCCCGGGTGCCGTTCGCCGATACCCCTACGCGTTTCGTTCGTGCGTGCTGTTACCCCCGTGTGACGCGGAAGGAGATGAGCCTTCGGCTCGAGATTCCGCCGAGGATGTTCTCTCCTGACTTGCGGGCGCGGACGAACATGACGAGGAGCTGCTGCTTGCTGCTCACCGGGTAGCCGGCCTGAGCGTTGAACTCCAGGGTCACCCAGCCGCCCGAGTCTGTGGCCTGCTCGTTGGGGATGGCGAACTGCCCGTATGGCACGGCAGTGACGTAGACGAGCGCCCCCTCGACCGAGCCGCCGCACGCGCTGACGTGGAAGCGGGCTGCCAACGATCGCGTCGAGTGACTGATCGCGCTGGGCGAAACGGACGTCTGATCGATCGACAGCCGTGCCGGCGGCGTCACTCCCGCGACCGGGACTGTGCCGCCCTTCTTGGCGCAGCCGTCCGCCACTGGCGGCGGCGTCACCGGAGCTGCCTTGACGACGGCGGTCGGAACCGATGTCTGGGCTCGCGTGCCGTCGGCGTTCTTCGCAGTCACGACGATCCGGAGCGTGTTGTCGACATCGACCTTCTTGAGCACATAGGTCGCCTCCGTGGCACCACCGATCGACGAGCAGCTGCCGCCGTCACCATCGCAGCGACGCCACTGATACGCGTAGGTGATCGGGTCCGTGCCCGTCCAGGTCCCCTTGTTCGCGGTGAACGTCTTGCCTTCTTCGGCCGTGCCCGAGATCGTCGGAGGCGCCGTGTTGTTCGGCGCCACCGTGGACGCGGCAGTGATCACGCCGCTGCTGCCGATCAGCGCCAACACCGCTGCCAACCCAACCGAGATTGCCGCGAGCTTTCCGTATCTGTTCAGCATCATCAGACCCCCTGCGTTGAACTCGAGGAAACGCCCACCGGTGCGATCCGCCGTCGAACGTCCTCATGGGAAGCAGCGCGGCGTTCGCGACCGGCTAGCCGGTCATTGGCTGTCTCGTACCCACCCGTGCGATCGGCAAACCTGAGACTCGTCCGATCTGAAGGCGCTTCGAGCCCGGCCCCGACCGGGTCGGCTCACCTTCGACTCGCGGTGGCTCCTTCCCGAAGCGCCCTGCCGTTGCGTTGTTCTCCGAATGTCCGCCGCACGGTCCGTGTCGTCGACCTCGGAGTACCGGATCGGAGCCTTTCGCTCGGCCAGACGACGTAGCTCAAGAGCAGCATCCCGTCCTCCTCCTTGCCTTGTCGAAGGAGCTCGATCGCGGCTTCGTGGAGGGCAATCAACGCGCGTTCCTGAAGCGCCATGGGATCTCCCTACCCGGTCGGGGCTTCCGGCAAACAGCCTGCGGCAACCACGGCCGTGCAGAGCTCCCGGCGGAGCTCAGGCGTGTCCTGTTCCGAGTGCGTCGCGCAATCGCTTCTCGTCATCTGCCTACCGCGCGCTCCAGTTCCGCCTTGCTCATCTTCGAGCGGCCGCGAACACCCTTCCGCTTGGCTTCCTCGTACAACTGATCTCGTGTTCGCCCCCGCGCGCCCGAGTGCGAACGAAGTCCGCCGCGCCGACCGGACGAGATGTCGTTCGTCGAGGTTCTCGAGGCGGTCGCGGACTCTCCGTGCCGGGCTCGCTCCTTGTTCACGGTTCGCGCCGCGATCTCCTCGGCGGTGTCTTCGCTCTCACCGCGCTCACGCAGGCTCTCTTTGATGTGCTCGTACTGACGGCCGCGCTTACTGCCCTTCTGGACTCCACGAGGTGGCATCCCTGTTCTCCTTCGATCGGTACCTGATCACCGTCTACGCGTCGACCAGCCCGACGAGCGTCGGCTCCGGCGCGCCGGTCACGCCGACCCGGGAAGCCCTGCGCTCGCGAACTGCGATCAGCTCACGCGTGATTTCCATCTCGCCTCGGCCCTCAGCAGTCCCGCGCCATTCGGCGGACACCAGCGAGCACGACGGTGCGGGAGCGTCACACGTCCTGGCTCGTCGCGCGTTGGAAGATCGTCGTCTGATTCATGATGATCCGACTCTTCCTGCGATGCGGCCGTTCTAAACCTCGACCAGCGCGACGGACGGCCGGGCGTGCCGCGGCGCATATTCACGTCGGTCACCACACCCGGCCTACTCGTTGGTGGTTTCGCTTGCTGTGTTTCGCCCGTCCCGGGGAAGGGAATAGCCGGACATGCTTTCGTCCTCATCTCCACCCGCACCGATACCGGGCCCCGATCCGCTGCCGCCTCCGGATCCCACACCACCGAGCGAGCCGGACCCGATCCCTGAGCCCGTGATCTGAGGCGCGACCGCAGACGGGGCTTGCAGTCACTGGGCGAAATCGAGCAGGCCGGCATACCCGTCGTGCCAGCCATCGTCGCCGATCGAGCGCCGTGAGAGCGTTGCGAGCACGTGTCGCGGTGTCGTCCTGTCGCGATACGCGAGGCCGCAGATCGCCGCGGCCGCGAAATGGTCGAGCAGGAGCGGATCGATGCGCGCCGCTGCGAGCACGTGCTCGAGCGCCCAGATCATCCGCTCGGCGTCGGGAGCCGGCGCGTCCTCACGGATCCGCTCGAACAGCTGGGTCGCGTCGAGTTCGTCCCAGTCCATGCCGAGATTCTGCCGCGCAGCACAGACAGACAGCCGCGGATGTTTTGCCGATCCACTCATCGGGGTACGCCATCAACACACAACCCAAGGAGGCGATGAAGCAGATGCAGACAAGCGATGTGTGGACGTACCGTGATCGGTCGGCACTCGGGTTCGATCCGACGAGCGGCACAGACCTCAGCGGTTACGAGGTGCAAGCGCTCGACGGCTCGATCGGAAAGGTCGACGAGTCGACCTACGACAGCGGGCACAACTTCCTCATCGTCGACACCGGCCCCTGGATCTTCGGCAAGAAGGTGATGCTGCCGGCCGGCGTGATCAACCGGGTCGACGAGAGCGAAGAGAAGGTCTGGGTCAACCGCAGCAAGGACCAGATCAAGGACGCACCCGAATACGACGAGACGGTCCGCGCCGAACCGGCCTATCGAGACAGCCTCGGATCGTATTACGGGGTCGGAGGGGAAGGCTTCCGCGACTGGGACTGACGTCCTCTAGCCCCAGCACCGCGAGGAGAAGTTCTGCATGAAGGCCCCGGGGCTCGCCCCGGGGCCTCTGACTGTCGCATCGTCAGCACGGACATCGTGCTCGTGATCGTTCGAACCTCTAGCCCTTCGCGAATACCTCGGCGGTGGGTGATTCGAACTCGAAGCCGACCATGGGCTCGTCGCCGACCACCCACGCATCGTGACCGGGCTCGATCACGTAGGCCTCGCCCGGGCCGATCTCGCCCTCGCTCCCGTCGTCGTGGATCACGTGCATCCTGCCGGACTGAACGACGCCGACATGCCTGACCTGGCAGCTGTCGGTGCCGGCGATCGGCTTGATGCACTCCGACCACTTCCAACCGGGCTCGAGCGTCAAGCGGGCTGCAGTGTTGGCGCCCATCTTGACGACATCCACCCGGGTCTTGTCAGGATTCCGGGTCTCGTCGGGGGCGTTGAAGGCACGAACCTGAAGTCCAGCCATTGCCGTCTCCCTTCTTCGTGGGCCATGCGGAATGCGACGTTGTACTTCGCGACCGAGGTGCGTTTGCAGGGAGTGTCGTGCCATCACCGCCTTGCTGCGGGTTCGGCTGGAGCCTAGACCTTCAGCCCTCGGATGCGAAATCGCGCTCGACCTGATCCGCGAGGTCGAGTTGGAAGTCAGCGGCGCCCAGCCCTCAAGTACGCCTAGCCGCTCAAGTAACGGTGAGCCCGTGCCGATCCATCGCGTATCGCCTGCTCGAGCGGACGAACAGCCGAGCGATCTCCGTGACGACCGTCTCGATCATCAACACCCAAGCGCCGCCTCCCGTCGAAGCGCCGGTCAGCCACGTCTTGGTCCTGATCGGCACGCGGCCCGAGGCGATCAAGATGTTCCCGGTGATTCACGCCTTGCGCCGGAGCGAGTGGTTCTCTCCCGTGGTCGTGATCACGGGGCAGCACCGCGATCTCGTGACGCCGATCCTCGAGCTCGCGGAGATCGAGCCGGATCACGATCTCGACGTCGGCCGGCCGGGTCTGACGCTCAACGATCTCGTCTCCGCTGTGATCGTCGGCCTCGACGCCTTCTGCCGTGACCGGTTCGGTGCGACCGGGATGACAGGGCCGTCACGTGACGCGATCCGTATCGACGGGTTCCCCGCGGCGACGCTCGTCCACGGCGATACCTCCTCGGCCATGGCGTCTGCGCTTGCATCGTTCAACCTGCGAATCCCGGTGTGCCACGTCGAGGCGGGGCTTCGAACGTGGTCGACGCTGACACCGTTTCCTGAAGAGTTGAACCGGCAGTTGATCTCCCGAATAGCGGCATTCCATCTCGCGCCGACGTCGGTCAACGAGGAAAGCCTCGTCAGGGAGGGAGTCCGCTACGAGCAGATCTTCGTCACCGGAAACACGGGCATCGATGCGCTCCGGTACGCATCGATCCTCGAGCACCCGTTCGACGATCCGCTGGTCGCGGATGCCGTCGATGCGGACGGGCCGCTCGTGCTCATCACTGCCCACCGTCGGGAGAACTGGAACGGAGGGCTGGCAGGCATCGCGGCGGCGGTGGGGCTGCTTGCAACTGCGCACCCCGAGGTGAGCTTCGTCGTTCCGCTCCACCCGAATCCGCTCGTTCGCGAAGAGCTCGGCGCGCCGCTCGCCGACCGTCCCAACGTGATTCTGACGGAGCCACTCGCCTACGCCCAGTTCGCCCGGCTGATGTCCCGGGCGACAGTCATCCTCACGGACTCCGGTGGAATTCAGGAGGAAGCGCCCGCGCTCGGGGTCCCCGTTCTGGTGGCGCGCGACAGCACGGAGCGAGGGGAGGGAGTCGACGCCGGCACCCTGACACTCGTAGGGACGGACATCGCCCGAATCGTCGCCGCGGTCGAGGCAGTGCTCGCCGCACCGGAGGCCCATTTCGTCGACCCCGCCAGCAACCCGTACGGCGACGGTCGCGCCGCGGAGCGGATCGTCGCTGCCTTCGAGAACCTTGCCGGCGTCGGTCCCGCTCCGCGTCGATTCGGCTCCGGGTTCTCCCGCGATCTCGTGCTGGAAGCGGCCGGCTATCCCGTCGGCCTCCTCAGCGAGCCGGACGGCACCCGGAACATGCAGCCGGATCGGCACGAGGAGACGGACCGCTGGGTCGGCCGCTGATCGCTGTCGCGCTCCCGTTCGAGGGACTGCCGGCCATCATCCAGGCGCTCTTCTGGGTCGCCTTCGTCCTGATCGTGGCGGGCCTCGGGTGGACGACTGCTCTCTTCGTCGCATCGCGCCGTGCCCTGGCACGAGCGCCTTCCCCGGACGCTGCCGGCGCGGACACGTTCCTGTGGGTGTTCCTGGTGCCGGCATTGAACGAGGAGCTCACGATCGCGGACAGCGTCGGTCGCCTGCTTGCCGTCGAGGCCGCAAACAAGGCGATCGTCGTCATCGACGACGGATCCTCCGACGGAACCGCGGCAGTGCTCGCCGAAATCGACGAGCCCGGGCTGACTGTTCTCCGGCGCACGCTGCCCGACGCACGGCGTGGCAAGGCAGCCGCACTGAACGCCGCCTGGCGCCATCTCGACGGGCTGCTCGCGGGAGGGCGATGGGACGCCTGGCCCCGCGACCGCGTGATCGTCGTCGTCATCGATGCCGACGGCCGCCTCGAGCCGACCGTCCCACGGTTCGCAGCCGCTCACTTCGCGAGCCCTTCGATCGGCGGCCTGCAGACACTCGTTCGGATCTACAACCGGTCCCGGCCGTTGACCTGGCTCCAGGATGTGGAGTTCTCGGTCTACGGCCTTCTCTTCCAAGCAGGCCGCACGGCGCTCGGCACGGCAGGCATGGGAGGGAACGGTCAGTTGAACCGCCTTTCCGCCCTGGACTCGGTCGCCGACGAGCGAGCCGGAGGGCCGTGGCGTGACCGGCTCACCGAGGACCAGGACCTCGGTCTACGCCTGCTCGAGGCGGGCTGGAAGCTGCGTTGCCGAAGCACGGGTATCGGTCTCCCAACAGGGCGTCGGAGATATCCGTCGTTTGCTCCGGCAGCGGACCCGGTGGGCACAGGGGAACCTGCAAGCGATGTCGCACCTCGCTGCGGCGTGGCGCGTCGAGCTCCCGTTGTGGGCACGACTCGATCTCGTCGCCTACCTGCTGCAACCGGTGTTCCAAGCCGTGATCGGCGTTGCATTCGCGACGAGCATCATCCTCGCCTTGACCGGAGTGGCCGCGTTCTGGGGCGACGACGGCTGGCTCCAGCTCGCGTTCTTCTTCCTCCTCGGATTCGGCGGTGTCGTGCTCGGGTGCCTTGCGCGAGGGCTCGAGGGCAGGACCCCGCGGAGCGCTCCTCGGGATTCTCGCCGCTCCTGCCTACGCGGCATATTCGTGGCTGATCTGGCCCGTCTTGACCCGTGCGGCCGGCCGTCAGCTCGTACGGCGGCGGGACTGGGCGAAGACCGCCCGTGAGCCGATCGCCGCGGCCGAGGCACCGATCGACTCGTCGGCGAGGGCTCGGGACAGTCGCTGAAGCGGCGACGAGCTCGGCCCAACGCGACCGAGCGGTGCCGGAACGATGATGGGCTAGCCAGGCGCGGAAGCGCTTGCCGTCTCCATGTGGAGCTCGCTGTAGCTCGCTCGCGCCTGCTCGAGAAGGTGTCTCGGCCTTCTCGAGGTCATTCGAGCCGCCACGAGCGATGAGCTCCCGGGCGTACTCCTCCTGCGTATGCGCCAACCAGGGTCGAGCGCCGATTCGCTCGTTCATCGCGATTGCGTCCTCGAAGTTCGCTCTGCCTCTGTCGAGTCGCCGATCGTCGCGGCGAGGAGAGCGAGGTAGTAGGAGACGGAGCCCGCGCTGAATTCGGGGGTGCGAGACGGCCACGCGGTCGGCGTATGGGAGCAGGAGCCCTCGAAGGACAGCCGCCCCGTTGCGCATCGTGAAGGGCAGCTCGCGGTCTCGGCCAGCAGGCTCATGCTCGCGAGCCACATCTCGTTGAAGGGGAGCGACGGCGAAGTCGTCGATCGCAAGTGCGTCGAGCGTCTCTTGCGATTCGTCCCGGTGCCCGAGCTGCGCCGTCATGTGCGCCAGGACACAGCGCCAGATCGGATATGTCGGGTAGTCCTCGACCGAGCCCCGGACGATCTCCTCGATCTCAGCGAGCCGGCCCTGGTGCCGGCGGAGTATGTAGAGCTGGAGCCGGAACGAGACCGCGGCGTTCCAGCTCTCGGCGCGCTCGCCCAGGCTGAGAGCCTCGACCATGAAGCCTTCTGCTCGAGCGAAGCTGCCCTCCAGGAGCGCGTGGTGTGCGCGCAGTTCGGCCACGATCCAATCCTGGGATGGTTGGCGAAGCTCCGAGGCGATTTCCGCCATCGCCTCGAGGTCGGCTTTCGCCGCTTGGATCTCGCCGAGCTCGAGCAACGCCTCGGAACGATGTTCGTGCGCCTCCAGCGCTCGTTCCAGGTCGCCGGCGTCCGTCGCTACCTGCACGAGCTCGGTGGCCAGCCTCACCTGTTCGCGGGTGTGCTCGGGGGAATGATGTGCCGCGATATAGCCGGCCAGCGCGTATGCGATCGTCGTCGGGTCGCCGATGCGGCGGGCGAGCTCGAGGGCCTCGGCGCTCAGCGCGGCCCGCCGCGGCGGCGGAGAACGAGGCGTCTCGAAGAGGACCTCCGGCCAGGCGGGCGAGCAGCCTCACACGCAATTCGCTTTCCTGGGCCCCGAGCGCGGCGAGGCCTCTCTCGAGTAACGGCACGAGGTATTCGTCGTCGCGCGCAGACGTTCCAGACGATCCGGCCGCCGTAGCCGAGCGCGGCACGAGCGAGCTGCTCGTGAAGACCGAGCCGCTCTGCGAGATCGGCGGCTTCGCGATAGGTCCGCCTCGAGGCGGGGGTTTCCCCGGCCCTCGCCTGGACGTCTCCCAACGCGATCAGCAGCTCGCAGCGGGCCGCATCATCTCGCGCCAGCGTCAGCGCCAACTCGTAGAGGCGCGCCGCCTCCTCGTACGCCAACAGCGTTGCTGCGTGATCGCCGGCGCGCCGGGCGTAGTCGACGGCCTTCTCGACATCCCCGGCCGGCGCAGCCTCGGCGAAATGAAATGCGAGCTCCGCAAGGTGTGACTCGAGATCGTCGGCGTAGAGCGCTCTCGAGCACCCCACCCGCCCGCGCGTGGAGTTGCAGGCGCCGTACGGCGGTGAGGTCGTCATAGAGCGTCTCACGGATGAGCGCGTGCGAGAATCGCAGCCGACCGGGTACACCCGGCACTCCGCCGACGACACGGACCGCTATCGCCTCGTCGAGCAGGTCGAGAAGTTCGCCGCGTGGCGCTCCAAAGGAGCCCGAGCGCTGCGAGCTCGAATTCGCGGCCCAGCACTGCAGCAAGCAGCAGGGTCTGCCTGCACCCGTCCGATAGCCGACCAAGGCGACGGCCGATCACTTCGCGGACGCCCTCGGGAATGCCGACGTTCCCCGCGCCGTCACCTGTAAGGCGCCCCTCGGAGTCGAGGAGCCGGACGACTTCGCCGACGAAGAGCGGGTTGCCGTCGGTCTCGGCGTGGATCCGCGTGATCAGCTCCGCAGACGCGGCGACGCCCGACGCTCAGCTCGACATAGCGAGCGACCTCCGGTTGAGGGAGGCCGGCGAGCGGGATCCTGCGCGTCACGGGCTCGCGCACCAACTCCGCCAGAGTCGAGGCAAGCGGGTCTCGCACCGTCGGGTCGACGTCGCGATACGTGCCGACGATCAGCAGACGCGAGTCGCGCATCTCGCGTGCGACGAAGCGCAGGAGAAGGAGCGACGGCTCGTCCGCCGCGTGGAGATCGTCGAGAACGACCACGAGAGGGCCGGCAGTCGCCGCATTCCCCAGGAAGGTCGCGGCGGAATCGAAGAACCGAAACCGAGCACCGTCGGAGTCGAGCGAGGGTGGTTCAGGGAGATCCGGAAAATACTCGCGCAGCTCCGGGAGGATCTGTGCGACCTCTGGTGCGCCGGCACCGAGCTCCATCCGCAGTCGTCTCGCCGTCGGCATCGCGGACGTAGGCGCGGAGCGCCTGAATCCAGGGCCAGTACGCCGGAGCTCCTCCAGCCTCCCAACAGCGCCCGACGAGGACCTGTGCACCTCGTCCGCTCGCGTGGCGGCTCAACTCGTCGGCGAGCCGGCTCTTGCCGATGCCGGGCTCGCCGGCGAGCAGGAAGAGGCGACCCCGTCCGGCGAGCGCTTCGTCGAGACCGGCGCGCAGCTCGCCCAGCTCCGCGTCACGCCCGACGAAAGCGCCCCTCGATGCGCTCAGCGGCGACCGCGGTCTCCTCGCTCGTCGGTTCGAGGTCGAGCGCAGCGTCCTGCTCGAGGATCGCCTTCTCGAGGTCGCGCAGTGGGCGACCCGGGCTCGATCCCGAACTCCTCGACGAGCGTGCGGCGGCCATCCCGGTACGCGGCGAGCGCGTCGGCCTGCCTGCCGGAGCGATAGAGGGCCAGCATCAGTTGACCACGAAGCCGCTCGCGGAGCGGGTGCTGGACGACGAGCCTCTCCAGCTCGGCGATGAGCGAGCGATGCAGACCAAGCGCGAGCTCTGCCTCCAGACGATCCTCGAGCGCCCCGAGCCTCAGCTCGCGCAAGCCTCGCGACCTCGGTCTGCGCCCACGGTTCGTACGACAGGTCACCCAACGGGTCGCCTCGGAACAGTGACAACGCCTCGCGCAGCGTCACCGCCGCCGCCTGCGGCTCCTCACCACGAGCTCGCTCGGTCAGCGCCACGAAGCGATCGAGGTCGAGCTCGCCCGCCTCGAGGCAAACGTATAGGCGTGCCCGTGCGTCTCGATCCGATCCTCTCCGAGCTCTCTCCGAAGCCGCGACACGTACACCTGCACCGTCTTCACGGCACTGTCCGGCAGCCGCTCACCCCACAGCTCGTCCGCCAGACGGTCCACGGTCACCGGCTCGTTGCGATGAAGGAGCAACACCGCCAGGAGCGCACGCTGGCGCTGTCCGCCGAGTGAAACGACGCCGCTCGAATCGACCACCTCGAGCGGACCGAGAATGCGGAACTCCACCGGCCGCCTCCGATCGATCTCGTCCGGGAACCTAGCACCGCCGCCCCGCGTTTACCGCGCGTTTGCCGCGTGAAGCCGCCCTGCAACGGCCTCACGTCATCGTCCCTCGCAATCCGGCCGCAGTGGGCGGCCGAGACCGAAAGGACGAATGATGAGGGCTCGCACACATCCGAAGTTCGCGGCCACCCTCGGCGCACTCGCACTGATTGCGCTCGGTGCGAGTGCCGGCGCCGGCGCCGGCGGCCAGGTGAGCGATCCCGGTGACCACGGCTCCGGTCGGCGCTTTGCTCGACCAGCGATCACCGGACACGATCGATGCGACTACGCGGGCGGTTGCGACACCGAGCACCGAGCTCAGGTCGCCGGACACCCTCGACGCGGCAGTCGCCGCCACGCGAGGCCCCCGCAACACTGGTCGGCGACCTCAGATCGCCGGACACCCGCGACACGGGCCTCGCCGCCTCCTCGAGCCCGGCGATGCGGGTCGACACCACCGGCGGGAGCGGCTTCGACTGGACCGACGCCGGAATCGGCGCTACCAGCGCCTTCGGGGTCGCGCTCCTCGCCGCGGGAGCACTGCTTCTCATCCGCCGGAGCAACGGTCGCAGGCTCGCTGTCTAGGGCGGCCCGAGATGTTGCGACGGACATCTACTCGAAGGAAGGAACCATGAGAAAACACGTGCTCGTGCTGCCCCTGATCGCGGTGTCGGCTGCGGTTTGGGCGTCATCGGTGTCGGCGATCAACGGTCCCAAGACGTTCAGCCTGCTCGAGATCAGCACCGGCAACAGCGAGCAGCCCATGGGCGACTTCAGATTCGATCGCCCGCCGGTCGGCGGTGACGCGTTCGCGGTCACGAACACCCTCTACACGTGGGCGGGGAACAAGAAAGGTGCCCGCGTGGGTTACGACGAGGTGATGATCACGTTCATCACCGGATTCGCAGCGGATGTCTCACGGGGGCCGATTGCGCTGTTCGTCGCGCAGGTCTACCTCCCGGGCGGAACGATCCTCGCCCAGGGCTACGGGCAATTCACCCACGACGGCCCCCAGAGGTGGACGTTCCCTGTGACCGGCGGGACGGGCACATACGCCAACGCTCGAGGCTACGTCAGGGTTCGTGATCTCGGGGACGGAAACCAGAACAAGACGAACCTCGAGTTTCACCTGATGCCATAGTCCCACGCCAAAGCGGAGCCACAGGGAGGGCTGACCGAGCCAGCCCTCCCTACCGGCGAGCGTCCCTAGTCGTGGCAAAAGGCAGTTTCCAGAAGGCGGCGGAACGCAGTGTCGGCCGCGGCGGAGAGCGGAAAGCTGTTGGTCATTGCCACGACGCGGCGGCGACCGTCGGGACTGCTCCAGACGGCAGAGACGGTGCCGAGCAGATTGCCGGTATGACCGAGAGCGGGGCCGCATGGCGTTCGGAATGCGGCCAGCCCCAGCCCGTAGCGTGCTCCGGCCGGTGGGCGCATCAGTGCGAGCAGGCGAGCCGGGAGCAGCCGCCCCTGAAGGAGGGCGCCGAAGAATCGAGAGAGATCGGGTGCGGTGGAGACGATCGCGCCCGCAGCCCACCCCCACGACGCACTCGCCGTGCTGCGATCGCGTGCGGTCGCAAGGCTGCCGACGATGCCGTCGTGCTGACTCGGCATGTAGCCGTTCGCATGCCGTCCCGGGATCGACGAGCCGGCCGCGAAGCTCGTCGCCCGGAGTCCGAGCGGCTCGAAGATCCGACGCTGCAGGTGGCGCTCCACTGTCGTACCGGTCGCCCGTTCGATGACCAAGCCGAGGAGGATGTAGTTCGTGCTGGCGTACAGGTAGCGCTCGCCCGGTCGGGCGACGACGCCGTCGGCGAGCGCGATACGCACCAACTCCGGTGGCGACCAATGCCGTCGCGGCTCGGTCACCGTCCGGCGCAGGAATGTCGCATTCGCCGCGTAGTCGGCGAGCCCCGATGTGTGCCCGAGCAACTCTCTGACGGTTATCCGACTGCCACTCGGGACAAGGCCGGGAAGCCAACGCTCGACCGTGTCATCGAGACTCAGCCGATGCTCGGCGACGAGTTGGAGCACGACGACGGCGACGAAGGTCTTCGTGATGCTGCCTGCCCGGAACCGATCGCCGCCATGGAGCGGCACGCGCCCCTGCAGCACGGCGAGTCCGCTGACCGCCTCCCGGCGTGATCCGCCCTGATCGACGAGCACGACCGCACCCGGACTTCCCGCAGCGACCACTGCGCCGACCAACGACCCGAGCCCACGGCTTGGCGTCGCACTCCCGTCACCCGTGGTTGCCGCCGATACGGCGAGCGCGAGAACGACGAGAGCCATCCCCTTGCAGCCGATCCGTCTCACTGCGCGAGCCTACTGCGCCGGACCCCCAGTCGCCGCCCGCGATGGCAATAATCACGCCGTGACACCCGGCGACAGCGGAGTCGTAGCCCGGTCGGCCACCTGGGCGGACCTGCCCGCCGTGACCGAGACCATCTCCCTTGCGTTCCACGACGATCCGACCTGGAGCTGGGCGTTCCCCGATCCTCTCCGCCGGCAGCAGCAGTACGCAGTGTTCTGGCGGTTCATGATCGCGGGCGCGCTTCGCTACCCCTGGGTGCGGATGGCCGAAAGCTGCGAGGTTGCATCCGTGTGGATTCCGCCGGGAGGCACCGAAATCGCGCCCGAGGACGAGGCGCAGCTCGCACCACTGCTCGATGAACTGGTCGGAGAGCGAGCAGCAGAGGTGATCGAGCTGTTCGACCGGTTCGAAGCAGCACATCCCCGAGACGAGCCGCACTACTACCTCAGCCTGCTCGGCACCAACCCTTCGCACAGTGGCCGCGGGCTCGGGATGGGACTCCTCGCCGAGAACCTTGCGCACATCGACCGGGAAGAGATGCCCGCCTACCTCGAATCGAGCAACCCTGCCAACAACCACCGGTACGAGCGGTACGGCTTCGAGAAGATCGGCGAGTTCTACCCTCCGGGCAGCAGCACACCTGTGACGACGATGTGGCGCGACGGCCGCCGAGCTGGAAGCTGAGGAAACCCCGCCCGTCGGAGGGAAGCGCCTTGGTGTCGCAGCAGGCTCCGATCAGTGCGGCGTCGTGCCTCCAAAGATCTGATACGTAGAGACTCAGATTAACTTGATACGCTGAGGCTTAGATTGCTAGAATGGTTGTTGGACATAGACAACCTCGTCGTTGGCAAAGGAGGACACACGCAATGACGACCCTTCGCCGTTGGGATCCGCTTCGTGACGTGGCATCCCTTCAAACCGAACTCGCCCGCTTCCTGAACGGCATGAGCGGCGGAAGCAACGGCCGGCAGACCCAGGCCTGGATTCCCCCACTCGACGTCTGGGAGAACGACGACTCGGTGACGTACTCGTTCGATCTTCCCGGCATTCCGTTGGAAGAGATCACGATCGAGGCAGAGGACGGCAGGCTGACGGTCTCGGCCTCTCGTAGTCATTCGAGCGAGATCGACACCGAGAGGTTCTACAGCCTCGAGCGCCGCTACGGCACCTACTCACGCACCGTTGGGCTCCCCCAGGGCGTCGCCGAGGACAGCATCTCGGCCGCCTACGAGAATGGCGTCCTCAGCGTCACCGTGCCAAAGCCGGCACAGCCGAAGCCCAAGCGCATCGAAATCTCCGGCGAGAAGTCGCAGTCGAAGACTATCGAAGCGAACGGGCCAGAAGCGGCCGCAGTCTGACCGGCAGCAAGCGAGGCCCCCGCCAGGGGGCCTCGCCACTTCGGGGTTCTCCGCACCACCACCCCACACTCGATTCGCGTCGACGCAACGGTGTGTCGTCGCGCCAGCGGCGGCCGCGCGGTTCGAGCCTCATTCACCTCTCCGACGGAAGGCGCGCCACAGCTCGTCCGCTCCCCAGACGATGAACGGGAACGGGAGCAGGAGGACAAGCGCATCCCACGGAGGCGCCGCCATCCCGAGAGGGCCGGCGAGCGGCGTTGCGACGACGACGGCCGCGAAGAGCAGCTCGAAGGCGATCGCCCAGAGCAGCAGTGGATTGCTGAAGAACCCTGTCTGCCGCAGCGACGCGCGCTCCGTGCGCGCCGCCATCGCCGTACCCACCTGGCAGACGACGATCCCCAGGAACGTCATCGTCGTCGCCTCCAGATAGGCCTGATGTAGCGGCGTTCCGGCGCCCGTTGGCGCGCCCGGCGTCCAGCCGGCACGGAGCAACACGTAGAAGAAGCCGGCCATCACGAGCACCGCCGAGATGCCGCCCAGGAAGACCCAGGCGCGGAAGAGCATCCGCGGCCGGATCACGCCTTCGGACCTCGGCCGGGGAGGGCTCGTCATCACGCCGGGCTCTGCGGGCTCGCGTCCCAGCGCGAGCGCGGGCAGCGTCTCCGTCCCGAGATCGACGGCGAGGATCTGCAGCACTGTCAGCGGGAGCGGGATGAGGCCCCCCGACAACGCGAACGCGAGGAAGGGCACGATCTCGGGCGTCGCGTGGCAAAAGATGTAGAAGACGAACTTGCGAATATTGGCGTAGACGCGCCTTCCACCCTCCACCGCCTTGACCACGGTTGCGAAGTTGTCGTCCGTGAGCACCATCGTCGCAGCCTCGCGGGCCACCTCCGTGCCGGCGACGCCCATCGCTATTCCGATGTCGGCGCGTCGCAGCGCCGGGGCGTCGTTGACGCCGTCCCCGGTCATCGCGACCGTCTCGCCTTGCGTACGCAGCGCCTCCGCAATGCGCATCTTCGCCTCGGCAGACGAGCGCGCGAAGACCAACTCGCGCCCCTCGGCCAGAAGCCCGTCGAGTACCTCGTCGCTCATCTCGCCGAACTCGTCGGCTCCGATGACGTCTTCCTGCCGCACGTCCATCCCGACGCGGCGCGCCACCTCGAGGGCCGTCAGCGCATGGTCCCCGGTGATGAGGATGACGCGGATTCCAGCCAGGTGACAGCTGATCAAGGCATCGGCGACCTCGGGGCGGGGCGGGTCGAGCAAGCGCGACAAGGCCGATGAATTCGAGGTCGCTTTCGGCCTCGGTCCGCGTCGCAGGGAGGGTCTCGAGGGGGAGCCGCGCGAGGGCGAGCACGCGCAGTCCCTGCGCTGCAAATGCGTCCGCACGCGTCATCGCTTCGGCGCGTTCGGTGGGAGACAGGGCGCAGCGCGCCAGAACGAACTCGGGCGCCCCTTTGGTGGCGGCGACCAGGCTTCCTCGTCGTCCACGGTCGTCATGAGCTTGAGCGCCGGATCGAAGGCGAAGAGCGCCTCCCGCTTCTCCTCACGCGCTGCAAGCTCGGCGTGCCGCCCCAGTCCCTGGGCATAGGCGAGTAGCGCGACCTCCATCGGATCCCCAGCGAGGCGCTCGCCGGCGGGTCCGACCGCGGCCGTGTTGCACGAGACGGCGACGTCGGCGAGCGCTCCCTGGTCACCCCAGGTCTCGACGACGCGCATCCGGTTCAGCGTCAGGGTCCCCGTCTTGTCGGTGCAGATCACCGTCGTCGAGCCGAGGGTCTCGACCGCGCTCAGCCGTTTGACGAGCGCGCCGCTGCGGGCGAGCGAGCGGACCCCGACCGCGAGCGAGAGCGTGATCGTCGGCAGCAGGCCCTCCGGAACGTTGGCGACCAGAAGCCCGACGGAGAACACGAGTGCGTCCGAGAACGTCAGGCCGGCAAGGAGGCCCAGAGGCAGGAAGGCTGCTCCTACGACAGTTGCGACGATCGCGATCAGCTTCGCGACCCGGCGGACTTGCGCTTCCAGCGGGCTCTCCTCGCGGCCCACTCGCTCCGCCAGCGCCGAGATCCGCCCGAGCTCCGTCTGCATTCCGGTCGCGAAAACGAGCGCGTGGGCCTCTCCGCCTGTGCAGCTCGTGCCGCTGAATACCAGGTCGAGCGCCTCGAGAACGATCTCGCTCTCCGGCTCGCCGGCCTCGCGTGTCACGGGCACCGACTCGCCCGTCAAGGCCGAGATGTCGATCTGGAGCCGACCTTCGATCAGGCGCGCGTCCGCGGGAACTCGGTCTCCCTCCTGCAGGATGATCACGTCTCCAGGGACCAGGAGCCGCGCCTCGACGAGTGCTCGACGACCACCTCTCAGCGCCGTGACCTGCTCGGGTAGGAACGCGGCGAGCGCCTCGACGGCCCGCTCGGCCTGACGCTCCTGGAACAGCGCGAAGATCGCGTTGATCAGGATCACGGCCACGATCGCCCCCGCGAGGACCGGTGTGCCGGCCAGCCACGCGAGGCCCGACGCGGCCCAGAGCAGAAGCGCCAGCGGATGGATGAGCTGCGCGACGATGCCGTCCCACCATCGTCGGCTTCCTCGCCGATGAATCGTATTTGCCCCGTATTCCGTCAGCCTCCGTTCCGCTTCCCGGTCGCTCAGACCCGTCGGACGGGAATGAAGGTCGCCGAAGAGATGCTGCTCCGTTGCGAGCGGGTCGGGCGCTGTGGGCGGCGCTCCGATCGGGTCTGGGTGGCGACCGGAGTGAGGGCCGGGCACGCTCACTTCACGTCCCTCGTTCGGGCGCCTACCACCCGGAGCTGAGTCGACGCAAGAGCGACGCCGCCTCGCGCGCGGTCGGCCGGCATCGCAGAGCGGCGTCGCCGGTTCCTGCTACCGAGTCGGGAGCAAGCGGACGGCAGGGTAACGCTGGCGCCGCACGCTGTCACTCCCACCAGAACGCTTCACCGAGGATGATGAAGGCGAGCACTGCCGGGAACACGGCCAACGGGAGCGCCAGCAGCGCCCATCGCTCGTGCCGGAGCGTCGCTGCGAGCGCGAGCACGAATGCAACGAGCGACGCCAGCAACGCGGTGAGCAGGAGGACGCCGACGACGACCCCGACCGCGTTGTCCTCGGTCGCGCTCGACCCTCCGACGGCAGACGCGATGCCAAAGACCGCGAGCGAGCCCACGATTGCGGCCGCGGCCGTGGTCGCAAGCCCGACGGCCCACCGCGCCGGGCCGCTCCGCACGGGACCCTGGCCCTCCGTCACGAGCTCGTGACCTTCCCCGGGCGCGTCTGTCATCGGCCTATCTAACCCCGCACCTCGCGCTTGCGAATCCGTACTTCTCGGCAGAGGCATCCGGCTCGCCCCCGATATCTCCATGTGCGCCGCCTGGGACACTGAAATGAAAGGAGGTGTGTCTATATGTCGACAGTTTCGCACCGTCCCGCAGGATCGATCGACGAGCGCAACTGGATCTCGCTGCTCCAGCTCAAGGAGATCTGGGCGTCACTGGCGATCGTTGCGATGTGGATTGCCGTGTCGGTTAGCGCCGTGTGGGCGCCGGCTTTCGTCTCCACCAACGGCGCAGGGACGCAGAGCACGACCATTCCATCGGGGATCGTCGTCGCGGTGTTCGCGTTCCTCGGCTCGTGGGCGGTCGCAAAGTACGCGTTTGGAGGTCGGCCGACCGACGAGGACCGACACAGCTAGGCACGCTGCACAGAACGCGGAGCGGCGAGCACCCAGACGACGACGTTCGGCCATCACCGGGCCGCGCGAGATTCGCATAGGCTCATCGTCAGGCGATCGAGGAGGCAGCGTGGATTCCAAGCAGCCGTATCCCGTCCGCATCGAGGGCGAGCTCGACCCGGGTGTCAGCCGTTGGCTGTGGCTCGTCAAGTGGGCGCTCGCGATTCCCCACTACATTCTGCTCGGGTTCCTGTGGCTGACGCTGCTCGTGCTCACGATCGTGGCGTTCTTCGCGATCCTTATCACGGGCCGGTACCCGCGGGGCATCTTCGACTTCAACCTCGGAGTGCTCCGCTGGACCTGGCGCGTGTTGTTCTACTCGTATGGCGCGCTCGGCACCGACCGCTACCCGCCGTTCACGCTCCACGACGTGCCCGACTACCCCGCGCGGCTGGACATCCCCTATCCGGAGCGGCTGTCGCGAGGCCTCGTGCTCGTGAAGTCGTGGCTCCTCGCAATTCCACACCTCATCGTCGTCGGCATCCTGCTCGGTGGCGGGAGCTACGCGGCCTCGCGCGCCTACGACCGGGCCTGGGGGTTCGGCTACCAGACGGGGCTGATCGGAGTTCTCGTCCTCTTCGCCGGCGTCGCCCTGCTCTTCACCGCGCGGTACCCGCGCGGGATCTTCGACGTCGTGCTCGGCCTGGACCGCTGGGTGGCTCGCGTCGCCGCGTACGTCTTGTTGATGCGGGACGAATACCCGCCGTTCCGCCTCGACCAGGGCGGCGCGGAGACAGAGGTGGCGGCCGAGGAAGTCCCGGCAGCCGAGCTATCCGAGCAGGATCCCGCGGCCGCGGCCCATCAGCGTGGCACAGCCGGGCGGGTCGTGCTGACGATCGTCGGCGTCGTCGTCGGAATCGTGGCGTTCGGGCTGTTGACCGGTGGCTGCGCGCTCGTCGCCGTCGATCAGACGCAGCGCGACGACGACGGCTATCTCATGTCACCGAGTGTCGACTTCTCGACCTCGACGTACGCGATCGTCTCCGATCGTGCGGACATCAACGCCGACGGCGCCGAGCGGGCTCTCGACATCTTCCTCGGGACGGTCCGGCTCCGCAGCGAGAGCGACCGAGACGTGTTCGTCGGCATCGGCTCTGCAGCCGACGTCGACCGGTACCTCGTGGGCGTCGAGCGTGACGTCGTCACCGACTTCGACCACCGTCACCCCACCTACTCGCGACGCGCGGGCAGTGCCCCCGCCGCTCCACCCGGCTCGCAGACGTTCTGGGCCGCCTCGGCAACGGGATCCGGGGAACAGACGCTCGACTGGAAGCCGGACGACGGCGACTGGCGCGCCGTCGTGATGAACGCCGACGCGACCCGTGGCGTGTCCGCCGACATGAGCATCGGCGCCGAGCTCGATGCAGTGCTCTGGATCGGGATCGGGATGCTCGCCGCCGGCGCACTGCTCGCCGCGATTGCGGCGATCGCGGTCACGGCCGGCGTGCGCCGCGGGCACGGTTGATCGGCGAGGCCGGACCCTGACGATCCGGCACGCACTCCTCGAGAGGCTCCTCCTCGCCGCGTCGTGGTCGCGGCAGCCCCCTGAGCCTGGCCGATGACTTTCGGGATCCTTGCGCTGATCGTCCTCGCCGGGCTCGCCGGCCCGTTGCTCTCGTCGGGGCGGCGCGCGCTCGTCCCGGTGGTCGTCGGAGAGCTCGCCGCCGGGGTCGTGATCGGCACCAGCGGCTTCGGTTGGCTCGATCCAGCCGAGCCGACGGTCGCCTTCCTGGCCGAGGTCGGGTTCGCGATGCTGATGTTCGTCGCCGGCATGCACGTGCCGCTGCGCCAGCCCGGGTTCTCATCGGGGGTCCGCCGAGGCGGGCTTGCCGCGGCGATCGTGGCGGCGCTCGCAGTGCCGGCGGGCATCGCGGTGGCGCTGGCAAGTGGAACGGCGCATGCGTCGGTGTACGCCCTGCTGCTGGCGAGTGGGTCGGCCGCCGTCCTCCTGCCCGCACTCGACGAGCAGGGGTTACTCGGCGACCGTCACGCGATGGTCGTGATGGCACAGGTCGCCCTCGCAGACATTGCCGCGATCGTGCTGCTCCCGCTGGTGCTCCAGCCAAGCCACGCGCTGGGGGCGGTACTCGGAGGCGCGGTGATCACGCTCATCGTGCTCGGGCTCTATCTCCTCGTGAAGGCGATCCACCGCCAGCCCTGGGTTCGAGGATTGCGAAGGCGATCGAAGAAGCGCGGCTGGGCCCTCGACCTTCGGCTCTCGCTCCTCATCCTCTTCGGGCTCGCCTGGGTCGCGCAGCGCAGCGGCACGGGTGTCCTCGTCGCCGGCTTCGCAGTCGGGCTGATGGTGGCAGCGATCGGCGGCCCGAGGCGGCTCTCACGCCAGGTGACCGGGGTTGCACAGGGCCTCATGATCCCGCTTTTCTTCGTCGTCCTCGGCGCCCGCCTCGACCTGCGTGCTCTCGCCCGGCAACCCTCGCTTCTCGGTCTCGTGGCGGAGCTCGTTGCGTTCAGCGTCCTCATCCACGTCGTTGTTGCATTCCTCACGGGCCAACCCCTGGGGGCCGGTCTCGCGGCAACGGCCCAACTGGGCGTCCCGGCGGCCGTCGTCACCCTGGGCCTGCAGGAGGGCGTGCTGACGAGTGGCGTGAGCGCCGCCATCGTCGCAGCGGCACTCGTGTCTCTCGCGCTGACCGCGGCAGGCATCACGCTGCTCGGACGCGGTGCACGGACACGAACGGCGGCCGGTGCGCAGCCGCCCCGAGCCGATTCGTCACCACAGCTGCGGCCGGATTCACCCGGCTGACGGACCGCCGCAGTGCACGTCTCGCTCGGACCATGGCTGCGGCCGGGCGCCGTCGAGGCTCCCGGCCGCAGACTGTCGAGCCCCGGCTACGAGGCGGTGGTCGCCGGCACCATCCGGCCCGATGAGGGCCGGGCAGTGGCGTTCGAGATCGCCGTCGGACTGCGTGCGATCCTCACGGCGACCACGGCCGTCGAGAAGAGCAGCAGCACGAGCGCGATCGTCGTCCCTGCGACGTTGCCACCGGGCGACACGATCGCTGCAACCGGCGCCGCCAATACCGGAGCCAGCACCCACCGCGGGGAGACGCCTGCCCGAAGCAGCGCACCATGGGTGGCAATGATGCCGAGCGGGAAGGCGATGAAACCGATCGCGAGAGGGGCGATCGCGGCGGAGCCCATGACGCGGTCGATTGCCGCGGTCACCTGAGGGTCGTCCGCCCGGCCACCGGGCATCGACGCCCACGCCAGGTACGCCGTCGCGAGCGCGGTGTGGCCGAGCGCGCCTATGAAACCGAGACCCACAGCGGCCTGCCGGAGCCTCCAGAGCTGGAGGAGCTGACGGAGCGCGAGCGGGAGGTGCTGGTGCTGATCGCCCGCGGGCTGTCGAATGCCGCGATCGCGGAGCGCCTCGTGATCAGCGAGGCGACCGTGAAGACACACGTCAACCACCTTTTCCAGAAGCTCGACGTCGAGGGCCGCGTGCAGGCTGTGGTGCTCGCCTACGAGTGCGGTCTCGTCGAGCCTGGCTCGACGACGAACGCGACCTCGTCGACGTAGCACCAGCTCCATTCCTCGCCGGGCTCGGCGGAACGAGCGATCGGATGGCCGACCTCGTCCGCATGCCGGCTGGCATGGCGGTTGGGCGACGAGTCGCAACAACCGATCTTCCCGCAGCTCTCGCACATGCGCAGATGCAGCCAGCGACCGTCGATCTTGAGGCACTCCTCACACCCGGCGATCACGTCGGGAAGCTCCGTCACCGCGATCACGTCGAGGTGGCTACAGACCGGCACGTGATCAGTCTACGCACCGACGTGAATCGCACTCTCACCGGCTGTGCGGGCGCGCTCTGGATTGCGCGCACAGATTGTTGACAACATTGGTGTTCATATGGTTGACTCGATCACGCAAGATCGGGCGATCGTCGCGAGAGGCCGGTCATCGGTCGCGCGTCCATGTCATTGACGACGAAGTCGGTGTCAAATCGGAAGGAGACCCATGAAGCGCTTTGCTCGAATCGCCGTGCCCCTTGGCGCTGCGCTCGCTGCCCTGGTGCTCGCGATCGCTGCCTCGGCGACCACCTCCAAGACGGAGCAGGCTCAGAAGACTCAGAGAGGCCGATGGGGGCATCGCCTCAGGCGGTGACGAACTACCTCACGTACGTCCACGGGAACGCCAGGCAAGGCCAACCCGAAGCTGTCGAAGGTCTACATCGGCTGGGTCAACCAGCAGGGTGGTCAGGTCGTGATCGGTGGCCTCGCGACAGCCGGGGCGTCGTTGGCAGTGAGCTACATCAATCGAGCATCTCGGCGGCGTGGGCGGTCATCCCGTCCAGCTCGTGCCGTGCTTCATCAAGTCCGCCGAGGAGGAAGGCACGACCTGCGGACAGAAGTTCGTCAACGACAAGCGGATCAGCGTGGTCGCGGAGGGCGCAGTCGCGACCGGCGCCCAGTCGCTCCACGCGACGATCGGCGCCAAGAAGCCGATCGTCACCGGCGTCGCCATCACCCCGGTCAACGGAGCATCGAAGACCGGCGTCGTCCTCTTCGGCGACGGCCCGCACATCCTCCTGCCGTTCGGCAACTACGCGAAGAACGTCCTCCACGCGAAGACCGCCGCGGTCGTCTACCCGAACGCGCCGGGCGTCGCCGAGTCGGGACAGGTGATCGCGAAAGGCCTGAAGGCCGCCGGCATCGAGACCAAGCAGGTCGGCTACACGCAGGGCCAGACCGACCTGACCGGACCGCTGCTCGCAGCCGGAGCGGACAAGGCGGACTTCATCGGCCCCTACGGCTCGGCGTCCGACTGCGCAAACCAGGCGAAGGCACTCAAGCAGCTGGGCATCACCGACTCGAAGAAGATCGTGACGGCTCCGCTCTGCCTCAACCAGGTGGTGATCGACGCGCTCGGCGATTGGGCGCTCTGGACGTATGCGATCGCATCGTCGCTCTACGGCGATCCGACCGACAAGGGCATGCCCGCCTACGACGCGGTGATCAAGATGTACAAGGCGCAGGCAAACGCTCCGGATCCGTGGCACATCGTCGCGTTCTCCGAGCTCCTGACGACCGTTCGGTTCCTCAACGAGGCCAGACGCAACGGGCAAGATCACGCCGGCCCGTGTCCTCGCGAAGGCGAAGGCGTTCAAGGGCCCGCTCGCGCTCGGTCCGCCGAAGCTCGTGTGCGGCAAGTACAAGGATGCGCCGGCGATCTGCAACGACAGCATCCAGGCGTTCACGTACAAGGGCAAGTTCGCAGTTCACGAGGGCGTCCGGCTGGATCTCCCCCTAGGTGAATCAACGACGACCACTCTTCGTACCGACGGGGCCGGTCAATCCGGCCCCGTCGGATGAACCTCACGAGGCGACGTGAACGAGATTCTTCTCTTCATCCTGCTCGGGCTCGGAACCGGGGCGACGATCGCCGCGATCGCGGTCGGTGTCGTCGTCACCTACCGGGGCTCCGGCTTCATCAACCTGGCCGCAGGCGCGATCGCCATGCTCGCCGGGTTCTCGTTCTGGGCGCTCAATACGGGTGAGCTCGGCTTCACGCTCTCCACCCCGCTGGCGGTCGTGGCCTCCGTATGCGGTCGTGATCGCGATCAGCGTCGTGATCGAGCTCGCGGTCTTCCGGCCGCTCCGTGCTGCTGCGCCACTCGCCAAGCTCGTCGCCTCACTCGGCGTCCTCCTCACAGCGCAGGCGGTGATGCTCCTCGCGTTCGGCACGTCGCAGCATCCCGCAGCCGACCATCATCCCCGTCCGGGTGATCCGCATGCTCGGGGCGGCGGTGCCCCTGTCGAGCTTCGTGATCAGCGGCATCGTCGTCGTGCTCACTGCCGCCCTGTGGGCACTCTATCGCTGGACCCGGTTCGGGCTCGCGACGCGGGCGGCGTCGGAGAACGACGTCGCGGCCCGCCTTGCCGGCCTGTCGCCGAACGAGCTGTCGCTCGCCAACACGCTGCTCGCCAACATGCTGCTCGGTACGCTCGGGATTCTCGCCGGATCGGTGGCGTCACTCGATACGACGACGCTTCCGTTCCTCGTGGTGCCTGCTCTCGCCGCCGCCCTCTTCGCCAGGCTCACCTCGTTCTGGATCGCGTGCGCTCTGCGGGCTCGGCATCGGCATGCTCGAGTCTCTGACCGAGTATTCCTCGACGAAATCGTGGTTTCCGACCACCCAGGGATTGGCGTGCCGGGTGTCAAGGAGCTGCTCGTCTTCGTGCTCATCGTGGCGGCGATGTTCCTGCGCGGCGCGTCGCTGCCGACACGCGGCGAGATCGTCGAACAGCGCCTACCCGACGTGCCTCGGCCGAAGCACGCGGTCAAGATCGCCATCCCCTCGAGCATCCTGTGCGCGATCGCGCTCGTCGTGCTGCCGTTCGACTTCCGTCAGGCGCTGACGAACTCGTTGATCGGGATCGTGATGGCCCTCTCCCTCGTCGTGATCACCGGCTTCGTCGGTCAGATCTCGGTCGTCCAGCTCGCGCTCGCCGGCGTCGCCGGCTTCACCGTGTCGCATCTCGCCGTCGACGCTGGGATCGGCTTCCCGCTGGCGCCGCTCGTAGGCGTCGCCGCGGCGGTGCTGCTCGGCCTCGTGACAGCGCTGTCGGCGCTCCGCGTGCGCGGTGTCGGCCTCGCCGTCGTCACGATCGCCGCCGCGGTGGCCGTCTTCAACTTCGGTTTCGTCAACCCAACCTGGGGCGGAGGTGGGACTGGCTCGCCGGTGCCGGCTCCGCACCTCTTCGGCATCAACCTCGGGCCGACGGCGTCGTTCCGCGGCCTCGACGGCAACCTCCCGAGCCCCGTGTTCGGGTGGGTCGCGCTCGCCGCCGTCCTCGTTCTCGGTCTCCTCGTCGTGTCGGTGCGCCGCGGCATCCTGGGACGGCGCATGCTTGCGGTCCGCTCGAACGAGCGAGCCGCGGCCGGGGCGGCGATCAACGTCCGGAACGTCAAGCTGACGGCGTTCGGCATCAGCGCGCTGATCGCCGGCGTCGCCGGAACCCTGTACGCGTACAACTTCGGATCGGTGAGCGCCGACCGCTTCAGCGTGCCGCTGGCCCTCAGCCTGATCGCGTTCGCCTACACGGGCGGCATCACGCTCGTCTCGGGCGCCGTCTTCGCCGGCCTCGTCGCCGCGCAGGGAATCTTCCCGTACACGCTCGACAAGTGGTTCGGCCTGTCCGGGAACTGGTTCCTCCTCTTCGGCGGACTCGTGCTCATCTTCACGCTGATCCAGAACCCCGAGGGCGTGGCCGGCTCCTTCTACCGGACGGCTCAGGCGCGGGCGAAGCGAAAGGCCGAGCTCGCGGAGTCGGAACCTGCGAGGGTGACATGAGCGCCGTCCTCGCGACGACCGGCCTGTCGGTCCACTTCGGAGGCGTCCGGGCCGTCGACGCCGTCGACGTCGTCGTCGAGGAGGGCCAGCTGGTCGGGTTGATCGGACCGAACGGCGCCGGCAAGACGACGTTCATCGACGCGATCACCGCGTTCGTCCGCTCCACGGGCCGCGTCGAGCTCGACGGGCGCGATCTCACGGGGCTGCCGCCGCACGCGCGGGCGCAGCGCGGGCTCGCCCGAACCTGGCAGAGCACGGAGCTGTTCGACGACCTCACCGTGAGGGAGAACCTCACCGTGGCTGCCCAGCGCCCGTCGATTCCTGTCCCTCGCCGCCGAGTTGGTCGGGAAGCGCATCGGCGAGAGCGCTCGCCGCGGAGCAGGCACTCGAGTTGCTCGACCTCGGTCCGATCGCCGAGGCGATGCCGACGGAGCTGACCCAGGGACAGCGGAAGCTCGTCGGAGTCGCCCGGGCGATCGCAATGGAGCCGCGGCTCCTCTGCCTCGACGAGCCCGCGGCGGGCCTCGACACGAACGAGAGCGACGGATCTCGGCCGGCGGCTCCGGCAGATCGCGGACGCGGGCACGACGACGCTGCTCATCGACCACGACATGGGGCTCGTGATGAACATCTGCGACCAGATCATCGTGCTGGAGTTCGGCAAGGTGATCGCAGCCGGATCGCCGGACGAGGTGCGACGCGACCCTCTCGTGGTGACGGCGTACCTCGGCGGCGCCGCGACCGCGGAGACGGCGGCGGGCGGGCCGATCGCCGGGCGCGACCAGGCGGAGGCGGGGAGGACATGAGCGCGCCGGTGCTCGAGATCGAGGGCCTGACGGCCGGCTACGACAGCGCTGCGGTGATCCGCGACATCAACCTCGATGTCGCGCCGGGCGAGATCGTGGCCCTGCTCGGGGCGAACGGCGCGGGCAAGACGACGACGCTCCGCGCCGTCTCCGGCCTCGTGCACCCGATGGACGGCGTGATCCGCTTCAAGGGGCAGGATCTGCAGCGCGTGCAGCCGAGCGCGCGCGCGAAGCTCGGCATCGCGCACGTCCCGGAGAACCGCGGCCTGTTCTTCGGTCTCACCGTCGCCGAGCACTTCCGCCTCGGCTATCGCGGCGAGCGCCTCGACGCGGACGTGGCGTACCGGTACTTCCCCGCGCTCACCGAGCTTCGCGACCGGCGCTGCGGCCTCCTCTCCGGCGGCGAGCAGCAGATGCTCGCCGTCGGGCGCGCGCTCGCCCGCCATCCCAGGCTCCTGCTGCTGGACGAGCTGAGCCTCGGCCTGGCGCCGGTCATCGTCGAGGGCCTCCTGCCGGTCGTCCGCGAGTACGCGGAGGAGAGCGGCTGCGGCGTCGTCCTCGTCGAGCAGCACATCGCAGCTGGCGCTGACGATCGCCGACCGAGGCCACGTCCTCGCCCACGGCGAGACCGTGCTGGAGGGCCAGGCGGATCACCTGCGCACGAACCACGACCTCCTGATCTCGAGCTACTTCGGCGAGCACACCGAGCTCTTCGCAGGGAAGGAACCGTGACCGGGCCGCGTACGCACGACCCGATCGGATCCCCCGACGCTGAAGACGTCCGGCGCCGACCCGAACTACGAGAAGCTCCGCGGCGCGATCGTTCGCGGCGAGATCGCCCCCAACGCCCATCTCGTCGAGTCGGACATCAGCTCGTCCTTCGAGATGTCGAGGGGCGCCGTGAGGAACGCGCTGATCCGACTCGAGCAGGAAGGGCTCGTCGTCCGCGAGCCGCACCGCGGGGCACGCGTGCGGCAGGTCGGCGACCGCGAAGCGATCGAGATCCTCCAGGCGCGCGCCGTGCTCGAAGGGCTGGCCGTCCGCCTGACCGCCGAGCGACTCGACGAGGCCGGGCGCCGAGCGGCTGCAGGACGCACCTCGCGCTCCATCGCGAGCTCCTCGACTCCGGCGACCTGCTCGGCGCCTCTGACGCGAACGCCGAGCTCCACGCAGCGCTCCTCGAGCTCTCCGGTCACAGCACCGCGCAGCGCCTGATCCGCGGCCTCAACGCCCAGATGGTGCGGTACCAGTACCGGACGATCCTGATCCCCGGCCGTCCGGCGGCCTCGCAGGCGGAGCACGCAGCGATCGTCGAGGCCGTCGTCGCGAGGCGAGCCGGAGCGAGGCCGAGGAAGCCATGCGCCGCCATCTGTTCAACGTCGCAGAGGCACTCCAGCGCGGACTGCTTCCGCGCATCGACAGCGCGAGCCGTGGCGTGATGCAGGCCGGACGGTGAAGAAGGTGCGTACGGGCGCCGTCGTCAGAGACGACGGCCGCCAGGTAGATGCGCTTCGGCGCGAGGAAGGAGCACCGTGAGTCACAAGAGCCTGGAGGACCTGCTCGACTCTGTCGAGAGCCCGGTCGGCATGCTGCGCAACTCGCAGACCGGCCCCAACGTCTACCCGGGCGTCCCGCCCGAGTTCACGAACTGGCGTGACGAGCAGTGGGCGTGGCAGCACACGTGCGTCCTCTACAACCAGTCGTTCCACATGGCCGACCTTGCCGTGGAAGGCCCCGACGCGCTGGTGCTGCTGTCGCGCCTCGGCGTCAACAGCTTCGAGGGCTTCGACGTCGGAAAGGCCAAGCACTTCGTGCCGTGCACACCCGACGGCTACGTGATCGGCGACGTCATCCTCTTCGCGCTCGGCGACAACAGGTTCAACCTGGTCGGCCGCGCGCCGGCACTGAACTGGATCACGTACCACGCGGAGACGGGCGGCTACGACGCCCAGGTGACGCTCGACCAGCGCACGGCGCTCCGCTCCGACGGACGCCGGAAGTCATACCGATTCCAGGTGCAGGGGCCGAACGCGATGCAGGTCGTCGAGAAGGCCCTTGGTGAGGAGCCGCCCGAGCTGAAGTTCTTCAACATGACCACGATCACGATCGCGGGACGCGTCGTGAATGCGCTGCGCCACGGCATGGCGGGTCAGCCCGGCTGGGAGCTGTTCGGCCCGTGGGATGACTACGACGCTGTCCACGAAGCGCTCGTTGCCGCGGGAGACGAGTTCGGGATGCGGCTCGTCGGCGCACGGGCCTACTCCTCCAACACGCTCGAGTCCGGCTGGATCCCTTCCCCGTTGCCCGCCGTGTACTCCGGCGACTCCCTCAAGGCGTATCGGGAGTGGCTTCCCGCGAACGGCTACGAGGGACGAGCGTCGATCGGTGGAAGCTTCGTCTCGGCCGACGATCGAGGACTACTACTTCACGCCGTGGGATCTGGGCTACGGAAGCTACGTCAAGTTCGATCACGAGTTCATCGGCCGCGAGGCGCTCGAGCGACTCGCGGAGGACGATCATCGACGCAAGGTCACGCTCGCGCTCGACGACGAGGACGTCACCCGGACGATCGGCTCGATGTTCCAGAAGAGCGATCGCGCGAAGTTCGTCGACTGGCCCTCGGCGGTCTACTCGATGCACCCATTCGACCGGGTTACCGTCGCCGGCGAGACTGTCGGTGTCTCGACGTGGATCGGCTACAGCGCCAACGAGGGGAAGATGCTGACCCTGGCCGTCCTCGACGCGGAGCATGCAGAGCCCGGGACCGAGGTCAGCTTCATCTGGGGCGAGGAGGGCGGGGGCACGACCAAGCCGACCGTCGAGCCGCACGTGCAGACGGAGATCCGGGCAATCGTCAGCCCGGTGCCGTACGTCGAGACGGTGCGACGCGACTACGCACCGACGGGCTGGCGCTCGGAACGGGACTGAACCGAGCGTTCAGGCAGGGGTCGGGAAGGTCGTCGGGCGCGAGCTAGCCGTCCAGCGCTGCGGCAGGGAGCGGCGGCTTCCCGAGAATCATGTCCGCGGCCTTCTCGGCGATCATCACCGTCGTGGCGTGCGTGTTGGCCCGGCTGATGGTCGGCATCACCGACGCGTCGACCACGCGGAGCCCGTCGACCCCGAAGACGCGGAGCTCGGCGTCGACCACGTCACCCATCGCGCAGGTCGAGGTCGGATGCCACACGGTATGGGCGGCTCGCTCGAACCAGGCGACGATGTCCTTCTCCGAGTCGGAGGCAGGAACGCTGAACGGCTCCCGCTCGATCGCCTTCAGTGCGGGTTGCGCGGCGATCTCGAGCGCAATCCGAACACCGGCGATCATGCTGGCGCGGTCATCCTCGGTGGTCACCACGTTGGTGAGCACGCGCGGCTTCGAGTCGGCCATCGGTGTTCGCAGGGTCACCTTCCCGCGCGAGGACGGCTTCACGATCACAGGGCCGAACGCCCAGCCGTTGTCGACGGGCGGGGCGAGCCCCTCGTCGACGAGTGGTGCGGCCGCGAAGTGGAACTCGACGTCCGGCGCCGGCAGATCGGGCTGCGTGCGGAAGAAGCCTCCGGCCTCCGGGTAGTTTGAGGTCAGCGGCCCTCGTCCCTCGGTCTCGAGCAGCGCAAAGTTGTCCGGTGTGAAGATGCCGAACAGCCCCTCCTCGTCGGTGAGGTAGTTGACGTTCGCCATGCAGTGGTCCTGGAGGTTGCGGCCGACGGGAAGATCGACGCGGACGGGGATTCCAAACGGGGCAAGCTCGTCCGAGGGCCCGATCCCGGAGAGCATCAGCAGCACCGGGGAGTGAAAGGCACCGGCGGAAACGATCACCTCGCGCTCGGCCTGGAACGTCTCGCGCACACCGTTGCGGATCGCCTCGACCCCGATCGCACGGTTCCCGTCGAACACGATCCGTTCGACGAAGGAGCAGTCCTGCACGGTGAGGTTGGGCCGGCTCTTCGCCGGGTGGAGGAACGCGTCGGCGGCGCTCCAACGCTTCCCGTTCCGTTGCGTCAACTGGAACCGGCCGACCCCGTCCTGGCGCTCTCCGTTGAGATCGGGGTTCGCCGGGTGCCCCGCCTCGACGGCCGCTTCGAGCATCGCATCGATGAAGGGGTGCATGGAACGGCTCTCGGAGACGGAGAGCGGCCCGCCGACGCCGTGGTACAGGCTCTCCCCTCGCTCGTTGTCCTCGCTGCGCTTGAAGTACGGGAGCACCTCCGCGTAGCTCCAGCCGGTGCACCCACCCGCGGCCCAGTCGTCGTAGTCGAGGCGATTGCCGCGGAGGTAGATCATCGCGTTGATCGAGCTCGTGCCGCCGATCATGCGACCCCGCGGGTGGTTGAGCCTCCGACCGCCGAGCCCCGGCTCGGGCTCGCCCAGGATGTCCCAGTCGAGGCTCGACTTGAACATGATCGGGAACGCCGCCGGGACGCGGATCTCGGGGACCGTGTCCGGTGGGCCGGCTTCGAGCAGAAGCACCTGGACATCCGGGTCCTCACTCAGATCGCGCCGCCAGGACGCAGCCCGCGGAGCCGGAGCCGACGATGATGTAGTCAGTGGCCATCAGACACCTCTCGGTCGAGTCAACGGGGACAGCCTAATGCCCTTGGCATCGCCGATCACGAGCAAGTAGGTTTTGGTCGATGAGCGGCGACGTCGACCTGCTCGGCCTCTACTGGACGACATCAGGCCCCGTCGACGTCCACTACGGGAGGGAGTGGAGCCTCTTCGATCTCCGCGATCGCTGCGCCCAGGCGGCGAGGGTGGGGTTCGCCGGTATCGGGCTGTGGCATGCCGATCTCGAGCACGTGCTCGAGACCCGCACGCTGGCCGAGATCGCGGCGCTACTGGACGAGTACGGCCTCGGGACGATCGAGCTCGAGTTCCTGATGGACTGGTTCGGCGACGTCCCCGACGACCGCCGCCGCGAGTCGGACCGGCTGCGCGGCCTGCTGTGGGACGCCGCAGCCGCTCTGCCGGCGCATCACGTGAAGGTCGGCAACATCCCCGGGACGCCGTGCGGGATCGGCGAGCTGACCGAGCGTTACGGCGAGCTGTGCGCCGACGCCGCAGAGCATCACGACGCCAAGGTCGTGTACGAGTTCATGCCGCCCGACGTCAACGTCCAGGATCTCGAGACGGCACTCGCGGTCGTCGACGGTGCGAACGCACCGAACGGAGGGCTCGCGATCGACACGTGGCACATGTCGAAGCTCGGCATCGCCCCGGATGAGCTGCGCCGTGTCCCGGCGCGTCATCTCGGTTGGGTCGAGCTCAGCGACGGCCGGTACGCGAACATGCCCGACCCCGTCGACGAGACGATCAACCACCGGGCACTCCCGGGCGAAGGCGAGTTCCCGATCAGCGCGTATGTCGCCGCCGTACGGGACGCCGGCTATGGCGGTCCGTGGGGAGTCGAAGTGCTCTCCCAGGAACTGCGGAGCCTCCCGATCGAGGAGATCTTCGATCGCTCCTACGCGACGAGCATGGCGGCGCTCACGGCCGACTGAGCCGGGTCGTCGTCAAGGAGCGGGAGCGGCGGCGCCCGCTCAGGCCCGCCTCAGTCCGCGACTCCGAGCCCCCAGCCGCCGTCGATCACGATCTCCTGCCCGGTGATGTATTCAGAGGCCGGCGAGGCGAGAAAGAGCGCCAGCGCCTTGATGTCGTCCGGCTGGCCGACCCGGTGCATCGGAATCTCCTTCGCGACCGCCGCCTGGAGGTCGGGGTTGTGGGCGTGGCCGCCGCCGATGTTCGTGACGAAGAACCCCGGCGCGATCGCGTTCGCCGTGATCCCGAACGCTGCCAGCTCGAGCGCGAGGCAGTGCATCAGGTGCCGGGCACCGGCCTTTGCCGCCATGTACGCCGAGCCGACCGGAGGCTCCACCCTGGTCGCCGCCAGTGACGTCGTCACGATGATCCTCCCGAACCCGCGGGGGCGCATGTGGCGGGCTGCCGCACGCGCCGTGGCGAAGACGCCGTTGAGGTTGATCTCGATCACGCGGTCCCAGCGCTCGTCGGCGTACCGCTCGAGCGCACCGTCCTCGACCCGTGGCCGCTGGCCACCCGCCCAGCCACCCAGGAAGCCGACACCCGAATCGACGCCCGCGTTCGCGAACGCGACGTCGAGCCGGCCGTATGCCTCCGCGGCCTCGTCGATCGCGCGATCGAGCGCGGCGTGATCCGTCACGTCGGCGACCGCGCCACGCACGTCGAGGCCCTCGTCCTGGAGTCGAGACGCTTGAGCAGCGACCACGTCGGTATCGAGGTCGATCAGCGTCACCCGAGCACCATGGGCCGCCAGGACCTCGCCATACGCGAGCCCGAGCCCGCTCGCACCACCGGTGACGACGACACCGAACCCGCTGACGTCGAACTGCGACGAAACGTTCACACCCCACCCTCCTGTGACCTCGCTGGCCGGCTGAGCCTACCGCCTCAGATCGCGGCACATGGCGGCGTCGGCCAGAGCGTCGATGTTCTCGGCGATCGGGTTTGAGCGCCCGCGCAGTTGGGAATCGTCCTGAGAGGCGGGCCGGCCATCGTTCCGCGCCTGCCGGCCACAGCGCTCGCCTGCTCCGCACGCGGGCGGGTTTGCGAGGTGGGGCCCGGAGCTCCTGACCGGGGCCCACCTCGCATGGGGCGAAATCCGCCCCGCGATGCTCCCCACGTTGTTCTGTCGTCTGCGTTTGTGAGAGGCTTCGTGCGGTGCCGATGGACGCCACGAACCGCTCGGAGATGGAATCTGTCTTCAGGCGGATGGTGGAGGCGCTCGTCGAGCGCGACCTGAACGTTCTGAGCACGCTTCTGGCCGAGGATGTCGAGCTGCGCAGCAACGCGATCGGTGGAGAGCTCGCGGTCGGGCGCGCCGATGTCCTCGCGGCAGTGGAGGCGAACCGAGACTTGCTGTTCGACCCTGTCCTCCTCAGTTTCAACCATCTCGGTGACGGCTGGATGATCGTGCCCGCTCGGCTTCGACACTCGATCCCGCTCGGCGGCCTCGCGGACAGCACCAAGACGGTGCTCGCGCGCGTGCGCGCACGGAAAGGTGAGCGTCAGTCTCGTATTCCGGGACCTCGGCGAAGCACGTGCCGAGTACGAGCAACGAACCGGGCGCGAGCACGCCGCCGCTCCTCGCTGAACATACACACAGGAGTGCAGACCGCCCCGGAGGCGCAGATGCATGTGCGCCGCGGGTTCACACGCCGGGCGGCGTTTACGACGCAGCGGACCCGGACATATCTCAGTTCGATGCCGCACGAACGCGAACGAGATGAGATCGACGAGCTGCTCCGGCAGCTCGAGTCCGAGGAGGCACGCATTTCACGGCGGAGACGGCGCCTTCATGAGGAGATCGAGTTCAAACGCACCAGCGGCAATGCAGACGGGACGGCCGCGACACCCGAGCAACTCGCCGCGCTCGACGATCGAGAGCGAGTGATCTCAGCCGAGAGGCGGGCTCTCCACGCGCGGATCGACGAGCTCCGCCGACAGCGGGGAGCGTAACCCGCGGCCGGCACGAAGGTCCGCGCCGGTCGCCCACGGCGGCGTGCGCGGACGGGACTCTGCAGTGAGGGAGTGCCGGGCCGGAACTCGAACTCCGGCCCGACACTCGGGCGTCAACGGCGGTCGATTGCCTCTTTGACGTCGTCCAACTTGTCGTCCGCCCAGTCCTTGGCGTCGTCGAGCTTGCTCTTGGTGGCTCCGACGGCCTGGTCGGCCTTGCCTTCGCGCTCGAGGTCACGGTCGCCCGTCAGGTTGCCCGCTGCCTCTTTCGTCTTGCCTTCGAGCTTGTCTCCTGTGGCGCTCATCAGCTCTCTCCTCGGTTGGATGCCGTTCTGGTGGGTTGCGCTGGGCCGCTACGAGGTCGCCCTCGTGGCGTTCCCGGCTACGGGACGTCGTTCCCGCCGTCGCCATCGCGCAAACCTCGCCCCTCGCAAGCGTCGACGAACGCCTGATCAGACGAGGCTTTGGTGGCCTCGCCGTTTATGTGGCGAGCCGCCGGGGAAGAACCACTCCTCGACCCCGCCAGCGGAAAGGACGTGCTGTGGGAATCATTGCCTTCATCGTTCTCGGGCTTCTGGGCGGGCCGGCGTTCCTCCGTCCAGCGACCGGAGGGCCTCCGAGCCCCGATGCGCCCCAACCGGTCCCGAGCCCGGATCCGTCGCCGTCGCCTCAACCACCACCGGGCGACCCGAGCCCGGGCCCGATGTCGAATCGGTGAATCCGCGGTGCCCTCTGGGCCTGACGGGCCTTCGGAGGCCAGAGTTTGGCCCCGACGCCATCGGGGTATGCGGAGAACGCAGCGCTTCCCCCGACGAAAGGAACGCAACTCATGGGGATATCCGTGAGCCTGGTGCTGATCGCCGTCGGCGCAATCCTCGCGTGGGCGGTCACGGCGACCGTGTCCGGAATCGACCTCGTCACCGTCGGTGCGATTCTGATGATCGTGGGCGCGGTAGGCCTCGTGCTGTCAATGGTCTTCTGGTCGAGTTGGGGTGGCTTCGGCACCCGGCGCGAGACGACGACCGTCGTACGGGACGACGCCCTGCCCCGCTAGCCCACGATGCGGGCCGGCCGGGAGGGGAACCGGTCGGCCCCGTAACGTCTCTCGCACATCCATGCACACAACCACGATCGAGAGACTCGACGACGGGTTCGTGGTGACGCCTCACGGCGAGATCGACGCGTTCACGGCACCCGAGCTTCGACTGGAGCTGCGACGCCTGATCGAGGTCGACGAGGCCCACACCGTCGTCGTCGACCTCACATTCGTCACCTTCCTCGACTCCTCGGCTCTGGGCACGCTCGTCGGTGCGCTGCGGCGGCTGCGCGAGCGGGACGGCAATCTGCGCATCGTCCGCCCCGCGAGCACCGCAAATCGAATCTTTGCGTTGACCGGCCTCGACACCGTGCTCGACCTCTACTCGAACCGGAGGGACGCGGTCAGCGCAACGCGCGACTGAAACGTACCCGCGTGCCCGATCCGTCGGCACGCGCCCCGATCTCGACCTCATCGGCCACGGCCCGGATGATCGCGAGACCCATACCGTCCTCTCCCAGCTCTTCCGGCTGCCAATCGACGACCGAGCTGTCGTCGAACCCGGGTCCCGCATCCTCGACGACGACCTCCAGTCGATCGTTCGGGCCCAGCTCGAGCTGGAGTTTCACGTCACCCACGTTGCCTTGGTACGCGTGCCTACAGGCGTTCGCCGCAGCTTCCGTGACCGCGAGGCGGAGGTCGGAAAGCGTCTCCTCGTCGGCCAGGCCGAGTCGAGCGACCCCGGTCAAGGCGAGGCGCGCGAGCAGCAGGTATTCGGCTCTGGCCGGAAAGACGAGCGTGAACGAGCCCTCACTCACGCCGGCGCACCTTCGCCGTCGTTGATCCGGCCGTGCATGGCCTCGAGGGCGCGGCGCAACAGCCGTGAGACGTGCATCTGCGAGATGCCCAGGTCGGCCGCGATCTCCGACTGCGTCCGGTTGTGGAGGAACCGGAGAACGATGATCCGCCGCTCACGCTCGTCGAGTGCGTCGAGGCCGGTCCTGACCACCGAGCCGCGGTCGAGGGCCTCGTACCCGAGCTCCTCCTCTCCCAGAAGATCGACGAACGTGAGCTCACCGCTCGCGTCGACAGGCGCGGACAGTGACATCGCCGTGTGGGCACGCGCCGTCTCGAGGGCCTCGATCACGTCCTCCTCCTCCGCGCCCGCGGCGGCAGCGATCTCGGTGACGGTTGGCGAACGTCCGAGATCCGTCGAAAGGTCGTCGACCACGTGAGAGACCCGAAGCGAGAGCTCCTTCAGCTTGCGCGGTACGTGGACGCTCCAGGAGCGGTCACGAAAGTGGCGCTTCATCTCTCCGATGATCGTCGGGACGGCGTACGTCGACAGCTCGACCCCCCGGTCGAGATCGAAGCGGTCGATCGCCTTGATGAGCCCGATCGCGCCTACCTGGACGAGGTCCTCGACCGGCTCTCCTCGCCCCGCATAACGCCGTGCAAGCGACTGGACGAGCGGCATCAGCTCCGCGACGAGCCGGTCGCGAGCCTCCCGGTCATCATGAAGCTTGTACGCCTCGAGGAGGTCGAAATGGGCAGGCCGATGGGTCACCAGGCTCATCCACTCGTACCGCGGCCGAGCTGGAGCTCGAGCCAATCGTGGCCGCGATCGCGCACCGCGGCCACGTCGTCGACGAGAAGCTCGATCACCCGCCGGCGCCCGAGGTCGGTCGACGCTCCGTCCACCAGCGGGCCGACGCGAACGAGGAGCCTGTCTTCCAGAACACGGAGCTCGAGCTCGAGCGTGTCGGTCAGCGCCGAAGCGCCCGCGGTCGTTGCGGCGAGCGCGAGCTCGTCGATGCGATCGACTGGCAGATCGAGTCGCGAGCCAAGGCCACCGAGAACGAGCGAAACGACGCCGCTACCTCGCGAGCCGGAAGGAACGGTGAGAAGGATCGTGTCCGTCACGAGACGCTACCCGTCGACGACGGCTCTAGACTGCAGGGCATGTCGTCAACCGGACTCGTTCTTCGCACGGACCGCGCCGACGGCGCGGCTGTGCTCCACGTCGTCGGCGAGCTCGACCTCTCGACCATCGCCGTATTCGACGCTGAGCTCGAGCAGTTGCACGGCGACGATCTCGTCGTCGTCCTCACGGAATGCACGTTCATCGACTCCTCCGCGCTGCGCTCCCTCGTGCAAGCACAACGAACGGCGCGAGACGGCGGGTAACGATCTCGCGTTGGTCGCACCGTCGCAGCCCGCCCGCCGGGTGCTCGAGGTCGCGGCACTCGATCGCGTCATGCGCGTGTACGAGAGCCTCGACGACGCCGTCGTCTCGCTCACCTGACCACACGTCCCGGCGGGTCGAGGGCAAGCTCGAGATCGTCGTACAAGGGAAGGACCCTGTCGAGGAGTGTCATCTCGAAGATCCTCCGCACGTGAGGGTCGTCGACGACGATCCTCAGATCGCTCCCGCCCCCTTGTGACCGCGTCGCGCGCGTGGCACCGAGGAGCACGCCGAGAATCATCGAGTCGATGAACGTGACACCGCTCATGTCGACGATGACTGCGTGCGACTCGGTCTGGCTCGCGTCGGCAAGGGCGTCGCGGAGACTGGGCGCGGTGTGAAGATCGGCCTCTCCGAGCAGGCGCACGATCACCGCACCGTCCGGATGCGTTCGCGACTCGACCAGCAGCCCATGGCGAATGCGGCCGGTGGTCTCGGCGGCGTGCTCGGGACGGTCCATCGTGGCTCGATACCCGTAGGCTCTGGTCGCTAAACCAGCTCCCGCAGGCCCACCTGGCGCTCCATGACGACCGTCGTGCCGGATTCGGAGCTCGTCACATCGACGGAGTCCATCAGGGATCGCATCAGTCGCAATCCGAAACCTCTGTCGTTCGAGCCGTCACCGGTCTTCCAGCGACCGCTGTCGGACACCTCGATGCGGATGTGGCCCTTGTCATCGAACATGCCGCGTAGGCTGAAGGTCGAAAGCGACGGCGCCTGGGCGTGCTCGACGGCGTTTGCGCAGGCCTCCCAGACCGCGAGCACGATCTCAGCCTCGTCGGTGGTGTACGCCATCGAACCGTGTGAGAGCCATTCGCGCAATGCCCAACGCATCTCGGTCAGCCCGTCCTGGCTCGCGGGCACGGTCACGTCGAGATCAGGGACCGCGGCGGGCGCGAGGCGAAGCACGAGGATGGCGACGTCGTCGGGACGCTCCTTTCGCCGATCAGGGATTCGATCAGACGGTCGACCAGCTGTTCCGGATCGACGGATGCGCCTGTGGCCGCCTCGGCCAGGGACCGAAGGCCGTCGTCGAGCGTTCTGTCGCGTCGCTCGACGAGACCGTCGGTGAACAAGACGATGGAAGAGCCCGCAGCAAGGGCGATCTCCGCTGCCTCGAAGGACATCGACGAGTCGACGCCGATCGGGAGCGTCCGCCCCCCGTCCAAGTACGTCGCCCGCCCGTCGGGGGACACGATGAGCGGTGGCGGATGACCGGCCACGACGTACCGAACGCGACGGGCGCGCGGATCGACGATCAGGTAGGCGAGCGTTGCGAACGGTGCATCCGTGATCCCGTCCACGAGCCCGCCCAGTCGGGAGATCACCTCGTGCGGATCTTCGTGCTCGAACGCGAACGCGCGGAGCGCGTTTCGCAATTGGCCCATCATCGCGGCGGCCTGCACGCCTTTCCCGACCACGTCCCCGACCACGATCCCGAGTCGCCCGTCGTCGAACTGGATCGCGTCGTACCAATCGCCTCCGACGTCGACCCCGAGACTCCCCGGAAGGTATCTCGCAGCAAGCTCGATCCCATGCACATCGGGGAGCCGCTCCGGCAGGACGCTACGTTGGAGGGTCTCGGCGATCCTCCGCTCCGTCTCGTACCGTCCGGCGCGGTCGAGCGCTTGCTCGACCTGGCTGACGAGGGTCAGGAGCCATTCGTGCTCGACGGCCGCCAATTCCCGTTCGACACCGAGCTCGAGGGCGAGAACCCCGTTCGCGAGCGGGAAGACTTCCCAGCCAGAGCTCTTCGCGGGTCGACCGCTCCGCAAACACGCCGCGATCGTCGGTGCAACCTCGGCGGGGACCACCTCGTCGCTTGCGGGAACGCCCCCAACCGCCGCCACGACGGCGAGGTTGCTCGTGTTGGGACGACGGAGCGCGACGAGCCCACCTCGCGCGCGCGTGGCCGCCGCCGCGTGCTCGATGCAGGTACGACTGACGTCCAATCTCGTGACCGCGGTCGAGAGATCAGCGGTGACCGCCTGGAGCTTGCTCAGCCTGCCGGCCGACGCCTGCTCACGTTCGAAGAGTCGAGCACGGTCGAGCGCCTGCGCTGCCTGACGCACCATCCCGATCGACAGGCTGGCATCGGCCAGCGTGCGCTCGGGCTCCGGCAACGAGCCGATGAAAACAGCGCCGATCGCACGACCTCCGGCAATCATCGGAGCAGCCAGAAACGAGTCTTCGGTCCGATCGAACCACGGATACCTGGCGGCGATGTCAGCGGGTGAGACACAGATGATCGGTTCTCTGCCGCGAATGACATCCGTCACCGGTGTCTCGGCGTCGATCGGGATCGTCTCGAATGCGGCTATGACATCTGGTTCGTAGCCCTCCGCCGCGACGAGGTACACGCTGCGTCCATCGTCCGCCAACGCGTACAAGGTGGCGGCTCGCGCACCGAGCGCGCTCACGCCCTCGCGCACGATCGCCGCGCCGACCTCCGACGGCGTCGTCGCCGCGGCGAGGGCCTCGGTGACGGCTTGCAGCGAGCGTGTCTGTTCCTGGGCGCGGCGGCGCTCGACCTGTTCGATCGCGAGCCCTGCTTGATCGGCGAACCTGCGGGCCAAGGCGACCATGGAGGGAGGCGGTTCCGGAATCTCACGCTCCCACTGCAATGTGAGAATCCGCTCGAACTGCGCTCCGATCACGATCGGGATGCGGAGGGACGAGACGATCCCCAGCTCCTGCGCATGGCGCAGAGCGGGTCCGCGCGTGTGCTCCTGCGCGTTCGAGACGAACATCGGTCGGAGTGCGCGCATCGAATCGACGAGTCCGGGGAAATCCTCGAAACCCAGAACCGAGCCGACGGGTATGACGCTGCTCGGCGGATCACGCCAGGTCACCTCGAGCTGCTCATCCCCGGTCGGGGTCCAGACCTGGGCGACGTCGCAGTCGAACGTGCGGCACGCCTCGGCGCACACCGAGGCCGCCACCGACTCCGTCGTCCTCCCCTGATGAAAGCGTGGCGCAACCGCGAGGATCCGATCGAGCGCCTCGCGAGAGGTCCGCTCCTGTGAGTACAACGCCGCTCTCTCGAGCGCTTGACCCCCGAGATCGGCCGCAATCCGTGCGACGACGCGAATCTCGGAGGTGACTGCATCCGCCTCCACGAACGGGAATCCCATCGCACCGACCAGCTTGTCTCCTGCGAACACCGGCACGGCCAGGGCGCCGGACGCATACGGTGCGAGTGCGGCTCCGTCGGGGAACCGTTCGACGAAGTCACCTCTCCGCTGCGCCCACGCCGGAAGACCCTCTCGTGCGGCGGTCGCGATCGGAGCGCGAGTGGTCAGCGGCATCCGCGAGCCGGGCTGAAGGGTTTGCCCGGGAGCGCCGACCGGATCGACGATCACGAGCTCGGTCCCGTCCAGCAGCCCGAGGGCGCCACCGTGGGCACCGATCGCCGAGGGCACGCTCTCGACCATGACCGCCGCGACCTCCTCGGGCGTCAACGCCGCGGACAGGGACGCTGCGAGTTCCTGAAGCCTCTCGACCTGCAGCCTCGATCGTTCCGCGTGCTCCGCCGCGTCGGCCGCTCGGCCGTGCCCGCGTCGCATGACGAAGCCCACCGCCGCGACCGCGATACCGACGACGAGCGCCACCACCCAACGGACGACGTCGTCGCGCGATCCGATCGAGAAGGACGTGCGGGGTGGGCTCAGCACCAGTGCCGCGAGGGCCCACCCGGTGACCACCGCAGCGATTCCACCGATCCCACCACCTGCCCAGACCGCGAGAGCGACGGCCCCGACGAGCGGCGCATACGAGATCTCCGCGTCCACGGCGAGGAGAGCGGCCGCCACGAGGACGCCGCCGAGGCCGAGCATGGGCTCCGGCGGCGACACCGCCGAGAATGCCGCGGGTTCGGGGACGCAACCGCTCGGCGAACGTCGGCTCGATCTCGTTCATCACCACATCCACAGGATCTACCACTACCTGCCACGCGACAACCGCAGCGGCCTCGCCGCGAGGGCTCGGTACCGATCGGTGCCTCGTCGCCGACCCGCTTCGGTCGGCTCTGACGCGTCACCGGACGAGCGCGATTGTGGCGGATATCACGTGGGTTCATGCGGCGGGTTTGCCCGTCCGAACCCCATCCGAAACCATCCGGCCGCCACAGTGCTCGCCCGGAGCAGCATGTTTGCCCGCGGGCACACGAGGGTAGCCCTCGTCAAACGACAAGGAAGGCTCGACATGCTCTGGCTTCTCGCCCTGATAATCGTGGTCATCGCTCTCGCGGGAGGGCTCGTGCTGTCCAAATTCCTCTTGCTCCTGTTGATCGTCGCGGCTGTCGTCGCGCTTGCGGGCGGGATCGGCAGGACCCAGTGACGCCGTCCGCACGGATGGGGTTGCGGCCGACGCCGGCGCCCGGTGTCGTCGTGTGGGCGCCGCACGATCCGGCGGCGGTGGTTCCCTCGGTGGTCGAGCCCAAGGCGGCGGGAAGGCGCAACATTCTCATCGTCAGCACGCTCGACGGACCGTCTCCCGAGCTGAATCGGTTCGTGTCCAAGAGAGACAACGTCAGGGTCGTCGTTCCCGTTGTGCGTCAAGGCATCGTCGACTGGATCGCGAATGACGAGCAAGCGTTCTCTCAGGCGGAGATCGTCGCCACCGAGACAGCCGCTGCCCTGCCGGCCGAGACCACGTCGACTCGCGCAGGCGAGGCCGACATCGCCCTCGCGATCAGGGATGCGCTTGCTCAGTTCCCGGCGGACGAGGTCGTCGTGGCAATCCACCCCGGTGACGACGACCTGGTCGAATCGATCGGCGCCTCGACCGGCGCAGCGGGGCTCCCTGGACGAAACATCGGAGGGGTACCTCTCCGGATCGTCACGATCGACGACGGACCCTGACTCCCATGCACGTCGACGATCCTTCGCTCGTTGCCGGCGGCCGCTCCGATCGGGCCGCCCGCAACGAGCACCTCTTTCGACGGCTCAACGAACGCCTGCACGAGCTGGCCACGTTCGACGCGAGCTCCGAGCCCCTCGATCGGTATGTGTGCGAATGCTTTCGTACCGGATGTGCGCAGATCGTCGAGTTGACGATGGGCGAGTACCAATCGATCCGGGGTACGGGATCCCACTTTCTCACCGTCCCGGACGTGCTGCACACTGATCCAGAGCGTCGAGACGGTGGTGGAACGGCATGACCGCTACTGGGTGGTCGAGAAGACCGGCGAGGCCGGTCGGACAGCCGAGGCCCTCGCCGGCTGACCCGAGATCGTCACCGGCCGGGGCAGGGTGGTGCGACAGGCAGGTGTTTGGGGTCTCCTCCCCGAGGGCACGATCGAGGTCGGAGCTGGCTGGCCACACCAACCTCCCCCGAAAGGCCGCCAGCTCCTGCATCTCCCGAGCCTCACGTTTCGTGCTCGAACGCGATTCGCGTCGAGCCCACCAATCCGGACGGTGAGAGCTCGAAGACGCAGACGGAGGTTCCTTCACGCGTCGGCGGTGCGGGGACGGAACCCTGCCAGATCGTGTCCGGCGGCGGGACGACGGTCCCCTGCGGGATCCCGTTGGCGCGGATTGCGACCGGGCCACCCGATTTCCCGATCAGCGTGAGCTCGAGCCTTCCGGGACCGCAGTCGTACACGGTGACGTACACGGAGCCTGCGAAGTCCCCGTTCGCCGCCAGCCCGCTGACGGCGCTCTCGACCCGGGCGGGGGCCGTGACACGCCACAAGACGAGGCTGCTCGCATCCGCGGTGGGGGCGCCCGTCGCAACGGGCGCCCCGTCGAGAACCACCCCGGCCGGAGCGACCACGAGCGGCTCGTCGAGCGTGCCGCCGTCGTCCGTACGAAGGATCCCGTCCGTTCCCGGATCGACCCGAACCTGTGGCATCGCGCCGGAGTCGTGCGCCGTTGGGAGGCGAGCAACGGTCGTCACACGCCTGTTCCAGAACACCGTCCGTGGAATGATCGGCCATTCGCGATCGCCCGTGTTGAGCAGCGCCACTTTCGCCCCTCCGGAAGCAGCATCGATCCAGTCATGCTCGGCGTTTCCGAAAGCCTTGGCCTCTTCGAGCCGAGACTGCCGAGCCACCTCGCGTGAGGCGCCGATCGAGATCAACGCCAGCCCAGTCGCGAGCGCGATGACGAGCACTCCTGTCCTGCGAGCAGGAACCAGCACGAACGCAGCCGACGCCAAGACCGCTACACCGACGACTCCCGCCCGCGTCGTGCGCTCTCCGGCGCCGTCGGCGAGGTCGCGGAGTGGCAGCGTCGTGAGGAGATCGTGCGTACCGATCGTGGCGAACAGCTGGTCGGGGGAGATCGTCGCGACAGCGACGATCGAAGCGCACACGATCGCGAGGAGGATGCGAGACGTCCGCGGTGCGCCCCTGGCCAGCCAGAGGCAGAGCCCCAGAAAGAGCAGCAGGCAGCATCGTGATCAGGTATCGCTCCGGCAGGTAGGCGACGAAGGTCGCTGCGAAGAATGCGACCTCCAGGCAGAGACAAACGAGATACGACACGGCCGTCGCCAGGTACGCGCGACGCGGTCCGTCGCTGCTCGCCGTGGGCAAATGCCGTGACTGCGAGGAGGGCCGTTGCGAGGAACGGGATCAGCAATGACATCAAGGCGACGCCGCCGACGCTCTCCACGAACCCGCCCGCGACCGCTCCCGGGGCGGGCCTACTGGCTCCGACGCTCCCGTACGCCCCCAGGGCTTCGCTCCAGGATGAATCTCCAACCATCGCGATCCCGGCCAAGCCGCTGAGGACAACTGCTCCGGCCGTGATCGCCGAAAACAGGCGGATCCTTCGCACGTCGCGCGCCATGCACGCGTCGAGAACGAGAGCAACGGCGAACGTCGGGACCAGGACGAGCGCCTGCAGGCGTACCGCTGCTGCGAGCGTCACCAACCCGGCCAGCAACGCCAGGCGGAAGGTCGTCGGTCGCTCGACCGCGAAGCCGAGCGCGACCAGGGCCGCCGTCACGAGCGGGTAGTACAACGACTCGCTCATGATCAAACCGGAATACGCCATCGCAGGCACCAACACGCAGAGCCCCGCGGCGACGAGTGCCATGGAGGGGCTCATCAGCCTGCGCCCCCAGACGTACACAGGAATCGCGACGGCGGACATCACCAAGGCCTGAAGCGCCTTCAGCACGACGAGTCCCGAGGGCAGGCCGAACAGCGAGAGCGGGCCACCGACCAACGCCGGGTACGCGAGGCTGTAATACCCGACGTGCTCCCCGCGGACCGTCAACGCTCCGTCGGACCAGAGGGACTCGCCGAGGAGGCCGTAGACCATCTCGTCCGGGGCGACCCACGGCGCGTGGAACGTCAGTGAGATCACGAATCTCGCAGCTGCCGAGGCCAGGACTATCGCGAGCAGGCACAAGCCTGCTCGTGGCGCGCCCAATCGCACGCGTGGATGTTCCCGCACCTGCCCGGGCGGCAAACCTCGCCGGTCTGCCGCCTTCGGGCCAGATTGCTCGCAGGACGGACGGTCGCTCATCGTTCTCCGGGCGTCCCTCCAGTCGCCTACGTGGCCCGCGGCGCGTTTGCGCGTCTGTGGTTGCGGGGATGACGTCCCCATGGGAGACGTCATCCAGGGCGCATTCGGCGCCCGTCTGGATCATCTCACGCGCCGGAGTGCGCAACGTCTAGTCGCCGTCAAGGTGCTGGTCGACGGCGACGCTGTCACCGCAGTTCTCCGCGAGAAGCCGGCAGTGGGAGCGGCGATCGGGATCGGCGGCCTCGCATTGATGGTGACCGGAGTCAAAGATGTCGCAGGCGGCGGCGCGATCATCACGTGCGAGAAGATACGACTTCGATCTGAGCCTCACGCGGCGTCCTGACTCGGCCGCACCGGCGGTGCGTTTGCCCGAGCGCAAGCCGGGTACCCAAGTTCACGGTGAGGGCGGGCGCGCCCATCCGAAAACCGGACGCCCGCCCTTGCCTCAGCCGCCGTCCGCTCACGACGCGGATCGCCGAGCGACGATCGTACGGTGAGAACGCGTCCGATGCAAGCGGCCTCCTCGGCAGCGTCCTGGGATCAGGATCGCCGAGGTTGTCTCGCATGGTGCCGGAGCTGATCGAGGTCGAACAGACGGACCTCGTCAAGAAGCGCGCCTGACCCGAATCGGACACTTCAGAACTGGCGGGTGTCTGTCGATAAGCCCGAGATGCGGCATCGTCTGCCGATCCCCGGAGCCCGGCTTCTGGTCGGCGTCGCCGTGCTCCCCGTTCTCGTGATGTGGCTGTTCGGCGGGGTCATGGTGATGCCGCCGCTCTGGGTGCATTTCTACGGCGTCGGCGTCAGCGCGCTGGCCGCCGCGCTGGCCGCCCTCGCTCTGACGACCGTCGGGGCGCGGCGCGGTGACGCGCGGACCGTCGTCGTCGCAGGTGGGTTCACGATCATGGCCGCCCTCCTCGCGGTCCACGGCCTCGTCACTCCGGGCGTGGTGGTGGGACAGAACGGAGTGGTCGCCCTGACCGGAGCCGCAACGCTCCCGGTCGGCGCCGCCGTGCTCGCGCTCTCGAGCCTCGCGTTGTTCAACGCACGAACGTCGATCCCGTTCCTCCTCGGGCTCGTCGCGGTCATCGTCGTCACGATCCTGACGGTCAGTCTCGTGGGGATCCTGGTGCCACGTCTCGTCCCCGCCGTGCCCGATGCGCGGTCCACCGCAGCGTGGGCTCTGCTGGCAGTCGGCCTCTTCTTCTTCGCCGCGCTCGCCATCAGGGCGGCGAACACGTTCCTTCTGACCCGTCGCCTCGCCGACCTCTCCGTCGTCGTCGGCCTCGTCCTCCTCGCGTGCGCCCTCTTCGGCGCCCTCGCCTTGACCTTCATGGACCTCGGTTGGTGGATCGGCCACGTCTTCGAGCTCGTCGGGATCACTCTCGTCGGCGCCTCCGTGGCGTACGACCTGCGACGGGGCAGTCAGTCACGACCACTCGCCGGAGATCTGCGTGCGTCCGAAATCGTGGCCGCAGAGGAAGCCTTCCTCGGTGCCCGTGTCCGCGCCATCATGGTCCGGCTTGCCGAAAAGGACAGCTCGACGGAAGAGCACACGCGACGCGTGGCCACCCTGGCAGTCGAGGTCGGAGAGACCCTCGGCCTGCCGGCACCGCGGCTGCGGGACCTTGCGATCGGCGGCCTCCTCCACGACGTCGGCAAGCTCTCCGTTCCTACGGCGATCCTGCAGAAGCCGGGCCCGCTCGACGACGACGAGTTCGGCGTCATCAAGCGGCACCCGGAGCGCGGCAAGGAGCTGCTCGCGGAGCTCGGCGGTTTCGACGACCGCGTCACCCATCTCGTTCTCGACCACCACGAGCGCCTCGACGGCACGGGGTATCCCCGTGGCCTCGTCGGCGCCGACCTCGACGTGGAGACCCGGATCCTCGCGGTGTGCGACGTCTACGACGCGCTCGTCTCACCCCGTGTCTACCGCGGCGCCTGGTCGTCGGGGCGAGCGCTCGCGCTCCTTCGAGAAGAATCTGGAACCGCGTTCGATCCCCGGTGCGTGGCGGCGCTCGTCAGCGTCGTCTCACGCGACCGCGTTGCCGCCTCGATCGCCTCGTAGACGGCCGGCCGAGACTCGGGCAAGGCTCAACGCTCGCTTGAGCACGACCGGTCGTTGGCGAGCAGATCGTCGAAGATGCCGTTGAAGACCGCGTCCTTCGCAGGGTCATAGGCGCCTAGCGGCAGCCCTGTCCATTGCACATCGGGGGTCAAGCCTGGGCCGACGACGGTTACCCGGTGTCGCTTCCCGACGCCCGGGACGGTCGGCATCGCCTTCGGGTACCCCGTCGGTGGCGGGATCGGAGCGAAGCTGTAACAGAAGCCCCCGGTTGGCGCGTGCGTGACCTTGGCGCCTTCCCGCTTCCAGCCCGGGCCATACGGAGAGTCGAACGTGTCGATATAGACATAGCGCGCCTGTGGGTCGTTGCGGCTCGTCGAGGGGGTGCGGGTACCGAAGACCGGGGCTCCGGCGTAGGTGAGGCGGCCGAACAGCCCCTGCAGGGTGCCGCGGTACGTCCAGTTCGGATAGACGTCCAGGCTGGCGAGCGTACGCGTCCAGTGTGAGATGCGCAGTTCGACGTCCGTGTCCTGCGGCCGGAAGGGAGGAACGCCGCGAAGTGGCTGTGTCCGGCGCCAGGCCTGAAGCGCCCAGTGCGACCCGTCCGGCGCCGTGCAGCCTTCGATCAGGTACACGAGCGCCGGGCCGCGGTAGGGATCGCAGGTCGGATTGAACCGTTGCCAGGAGCTGCGGTCGTAGCGGCGGTTGCCGCCGGAGTAGTCGAGCAGGAGAACGGGCTGCGGACGACCCGACGCAGCGGCGTCGACTCCGCCCCACGCTAGAACGTGGCGTTGGCGGCCGTGCTCATCGCTATACGCGACGACGGCATCGCCGTTGGCATTCACCGAAAGAGAGACCCCCGAGGCATTGACGGCGATCCGCTGGCTCGCAACTCCAACCCGGGCGAAGCAGAGTGCGAGCGCAGCAACCGCGGCGATCGTGACCAGGCGAATGGGGAGCGAGGATCCTGAGAGCGTCCTCTCCACGCGATTCACGGTAGCGAACGGGGCTCTCCGTCCTGCCTCCGGGCCCGTGGTGAAAACCCGGTCATGACCCTGGTCACTCTCGCTACCGTGAACCGGAGAGACCTACGACGGAGCGGGCCGGTACGTCACTTCTCCCCTGAGACCGACCCGCTCCGACCTTCTCCCTCGAGGCCCACCGCCTCCAACGGACGGTTCGATCTGGCGGCCCGTCAGCTGTCGCCGCGCGGCGGCGGGACGATCGCGACCGGGCAGGGCGCGTGATGGGCGACCTCCGTGCTGACCGACCCGAGCAGGAGCCGCTTCGCGGTGCCATGCCCGCGGGACCCGACGACGAGGAGTTCGGCATCTGCGGCCTGCTCCACCAGAACGGCCGCCGGTCGGCCTTCGATCGCGATCGCCTCGATCGGCACGTCGGCCGGTGAGATCCCGGCGATCGCGACCCGGAGCGACCTCCTCGGCGAGGTGCTCGGCCTCGAGGAACGCGTCGGGCGTGGCAGCAAACGCCTCTCCGACGTACGAGGATGTCGACGGCTCCCAGGCGCAGACGACGTGGAGGGGCAGCCGGCGAAGCTGCGCTTCCGTGAGCGCAAACCGAAGCGCTGCGTCGGCCTCCGCGGATCCATCCACGCCGACGACCACGTAACGCTTGGCAGCAGTGGTCATTCGACCGACGCCTGAGGCTCGGTGAGGATGACCCGCCGTGCTCTCTGCGGCCTACCCCTCGGCACGGCGAGTGAGGCGACGACGCTGCCGGCGAGGGACACGGCCATGATCGCGAACGACAATGTGTAGCCCTTCTCCTCCGGCATCCCGTCCGCGAGCAGGCTGGCGGAGAGGATGGACGCCGCGACCTGTCCACCAACGGCGCCGCCGATGGTGCGCATGACGGCGTTCATTCCCGTCGCGACCCCGGTCTGGTCGGGCCGGACTGCCTCGACGATCAGGTTCGCCATCGATGCGAACGCAAAACCGACGCCGATACCGAGGAGGAACGACGACAGGTAGATCTGCCAGTGCGACGAATGTGCGACGGCGAGCAATGCGAAGGAAAGCATCGTGACCGAGGCGCCGACGACGAGTGGGAGCTTCGAGCCGTACCTCCCGGAGAGCCTGCCGGCGACGGGAGCGGCGATCAGCATCATCATCGTCGACGGGATCAGGAAGAGGCCTGCCTGCGTCACCGACGAACCGAAGCCGTACCCGTTCGACGAGGGGGTCTGAACGAATTGGGGGATCAATACGAACGCGCTGTACATGCCGAACCCGATCAGGAACCCGACGAGATTCGTCGTCCAGACGCCACGAAGGCGCATCATCTGCATGTCCACGAGAGGAGTCGGAGACCGTAGCTCTGTCTGGATCCAGACGACGGCGATGACCGCCCCGGCGACCAGAAGTCCGAGGGTGCGAGCCGAGAGCCAACCCCAGCTGGGCGCTTCGGTGATCGCCAACAAGAGGCACATCAGCCAGAGTGAGAGGAGGACCGCGCCGAGCCAGTTGACGGCGCCCGGGGCCCGCACCGACGACTCGGGCACGACGAGGAGTGTTGCGATGGTCGTGAGGACGAACACGATGAGCGGGATCCAGAACAGCCAGTGGTAGCCGAGGTGGGAGAGGATGGGCCCGGAGAGAACGATCCCGAGCCCTCCTCCGATCCCGAGGAGCCCTGAGATGAGCGCGATCCCGCCTGCGACGCGCTCGCGGGGAAACACGTCGCGGATGATGCCGAAGGCGAGGGGAAAGATCGCTCCGCCGAGCCCCTGGATCACGCGGGCGCCGATCATGACGGGCAAGCTCGTGGCGAGCGCCGCAAGCAACGTTCCCCCGGCGACGCCGGCGAGCACGATCACGAGCGACGCGCTTCTTGCCGAACATGTCGCCGAGACGCCCCGCTATGGGCGTAGCGACCGACGCGGCCACGAGGTACGACGTGAAGATCCACGTGACACCGGCAGGCGTCGTGTGAAGATCTTCCTGCAGTGTCGGGAGCGCGGGCACCACGAGCGATTGCAGAAGCGCGTAGGCACCACCGCCGACCGCAAGCACCGCGAGGACGACTCCGGGCCGAGGGCCGCGTCGAGGGTGCGGCAGGTCGAGTCACCTCCCGACGCTATCATAAGCGGAACGTGAACTCCGCTTATCCACAGACCGCGGCGCGGCCACTCCGACGCGACGCCCGCGAGAACCGCGACCGGATCCTGGCCGCTGCGCGAACGGCATTTGCCGAGCTCGGTACCGACGCAAGCGTCGAGGAAATCGCAGCCCGAGCCGGTGTCGGGGTCGGGACGCTCTATCGCAGGTTTCCCACCAAGGACGCCCTCGTCGACGCCGTGTTCGAGGAGCATCTCGAGCAGATGGCGGCGGCGGCCGAGCACGCCCTCGACGACCCGGACGCCTGGCAGGCGCTGCTCGGATACCTGACCCGGATCGTCCAGATGCAGGCGTCCGATCGTGGGCTGTCCGAGATCCTCGGGGCGCACCTTCGTGCCGAGGAGCTCGTCCGGCCGGGCCCGCGAACGTCTCCGTCCCCTGGTCGAGGAGCTGATCTCACGCGCGCAGGAGACCGGCGGCCTTCGATCGGACGTCGTCTACGAGGACGTGTCCGTGCTCCTCTGGACAACCGGACGCGTCGTCGACGCAACGCGCAACGTTGCACCGGCGTTCTGGCAGCGGTACCTGGCGCTGATCGTCGACGGCCTCAGCACGCCCGGCCCCTCACCTCTACCACAGCCGCCGCTCACGCGGGCGAAGCACAAGGCTGCAATGGAGCATTTCGCGGCGCAGCACAGGCGACCGGGCAACGCCCGCGCGTCCCACGGCTGACGCCGGTCACGGTCCCCCGGGCGTGCGGGTCGCCCTCGTCACCCACCGTGAATTCCCGGATGTGTCGGCCCTGTCCTGCGGCGATCATGGAGCCATGAGATTCCGCTCGATCGCCGTTCTCTTAGCTGTAGCCCTGGTCGTCCTCTACCCCATTGCCCTCAGGCGCAGGATCCTGACGTGGGGTGCGACGGACGCCGAGGCCGAGGCGCGGCTTCCCGGCGACGAGTTGCTCGAGAACGCGGACGGGGTTGCCACGCGCGCGGTCTCGATCGGTGCGCCTCCGTCAGCAGTGTGGCCGTGGCTCGCGCAGATGGGCCCGGCCCCACGCGGCGGCGCGTACACCTACGACTGGATCGAGAACCTGCTCGGTCTCGACATGCACAGCGTCGATCATGTGCTTCACGAGTTCCAGCATCCATCGGTCGGTGACCTGACCGGCTACGGCACGAACACCATGCGGCTCGAGCTCGTCGAGCCCGAGCACGTCCTGGCCTGGCGCTCGGCGGATGGAAACTGGGTCTGGACGTTCGTCCTCGAGGAGAGGTGCGGAGGAACGCGCCTGATCAGCCGCAACCGCTTCCGCCTCCCCACGCTGACCGCGCGGATGGGAATGTTGCCGATGGAGCCGGGGTCGCTCGTGATGGAGCGGAAGATGCTCCTCGGGATCAGGGAGCGCGCGGAACGACTCGGATCGAGTTCCGCCTCAGCCTGACGGGGTGGGTCAGAGACCGAACCAGCGCGCGCGTCGGCTCGAGCCGAAGAGCTCCTTCTCGACAACGAGGGTCCGCGATGCTTCCCGGTAGACCCCCGTCGGCTTGGGGCCGGAAAAGAAGTCGACATCGACGCGACCGACGCGGCCCGCGCCGAACTCGATGTAGCACGAACCGCGCCCGTCGTATTCCTCGGCGGCGGCGGCGCCGCGGATCCGCGCGATCAACGACCGGGCGACGACGCGCGCCGCGCCTTCCGCGAACACGCCCGCCTTCGGCACGCCGACCGTGGCGACGTCGCCGACAGCGTAGACGTCCGGATACCTCGTCTCGAGCGTTCGCGAGTCGACGGGCACGTAGCCGTCTTCGGTCATCCCGCTGGCGACGACGACGTCCGGCGCGCGGTGCTTCGGAACGCCGAGGAAGAGGTCGAACGGCAACTGGCTGCCGTCATCGAGGAGGGCAACACCCTGATCGCCCGCGAGCGAGGTTACGCGACGGCCCGGCACGAACCCGATGCCCCGCTCGGCGAACGCGGCGAGCAGGGCCGTGGAGGTGTCGGGCGAGGGAGGCACCGGGGTCGAGAACGGGATCACGAACGTGATCTCACAGCGGTCGCGAACGCCGCGCTCGACCAGCATGTCGTCGAGGAGCAGAGCGCACTCACTGGGCGCGGGAGGGCACTTGAACGGTGCTCCGCACACGCCGACGACCGCACGACCTTCGGAGAACGAGGGCAGCACCTGGGCCAGTCGGACGGCGCCTCCGATGGAATAGAACTCGTTGCCTTTCTCCACGAGCCCCGGAGTTGATGCCAGGTCGTAGTCGGCGCCGAGGGCGACGACGAGGACGTCGGCCTCGTGGGAGCCGGCCTCCGTCGTCACCCGCCGCGTCTCCGGGTCGATCGCAGTGATCGTCTCCTGCAGGAACCGCACGCCGGGCATCGAGATCTCGCGATACGGGATCCGGACAGCGTCGGCAGTCGTCCTACCGAACATCACGTCCAGCTTCGAGTATCCGAACACGAAGGCGTCGCTGCGATCGATCAGCACAACGTCGACGTCGTCGCCGAGCTCTTCGGAGAGCGTTGTCGCGAGCTCGAGACCTCCGAAGCCCGCTCCCAGTACGACGATCCTGGCGGCCACCGCCGGATCATAGAGCCGAGTCCCGCGCGGTGCCTCAGCTCTCGACTCGCCGGAAGGAGCGACGGCTGCAACGATGCACCGGCATGACGCGAGAGCGATCGAAAGAGCAGCCTGCATTCGCGGCTCGGCTCGCGGCCGGAGGCGCACTCGCGCTCCTGATCGGCACGATGACCGCCATCATCGTGACAGCGGACGACGCGGGCGACGATACGACGCAGCGCGTGACGGCGACGATCGCTACCCCAGCGGTGACCAAGAGCAAGCCGGCCCCGCCGAAGACGAGACGCGTCATCCTCACCGCCGTCGGCACCTATGACCCCGATGGCGACCAATCTGAGAACGACGGCGACGCGCCGCTCGCCGCGGACGGGAACACGGTTTCCGCCTGGAAGAGCGAGCGCTACCGCAGATCGTTCACGAAGACCGGCGTCGGCCTCGTTCTCGACGCCGGCAAGCCGATCACGGCGACACGGGTCGTGGTGGTCACCGACACCCCGGGCTACAAGGCCGAGATCCGCGTCGGCGACACGGAGAAGGGGCCGTTCTCGCCGGTGTCGCAGGCGACCTCGACAACCCCTCGAACGGTCTTCGCACTTCGCCCCACCCGCGGCCGCTATCTGCTGCTCTGGATCATGTCGATGCCACCCTCCGGCGCAGCGGCCGTGAACGAGATCACCGTGACGGCGAGACGCTAGTGCGCATGCTTGCCGCGCGGTGGTATGCGAGGCCGCACTGATGTCGCTCCCGACCGCCATCGCCGTCGCCGTCGGTCTCTTCATCGGGCTCCCCGCGCTGATCGTGCTCGCGGCTCTGGCGGGGCCCATCGGCTGGATCGCCGCGGCGATCATCTTGCCGCTCGCCGTGCTCGCGGTGATTCTCTGGCTCGGCTGGTTCCGACGCCGACCCGACGATGGTCCCGCATGGTTCGACGATCGCTGAGACCGAGCGGGGCGATACGGTGCGCGGGTGGCAACTGAGCGCGAGGTGATGAGCTGGGACGACTTGGGCACCGGCAGCCGCGAGCTCGCCGAGTCGATTCACGCCGATGACTGGGTCCCCGACCTCGTCCTCGGCATCTCCCGCGGCGGCCTGCTCGTGGCGGGTGCGCTCGCCTACGCGCTCGGGGTCAAGAACACCGCCACGATCAGTGTCGAGTTCTACACAGGGGTCGACGAGCGCCTGGAGCTGCCCATGCTGCTCCCTCCCGTGCCCGACCTCGTCGACCTTGCATCGGCCCGCGTCTTGATCGCGGACGATGTCGCGGACACCGGAGCGACGCTCGAGCTCGTTCGCGACTTCTGCGGCGGAAGGGTGGCCGAGGCACGGGTCGCGGTCCTCTACGAGAAGTCACGATCGACCGTCGCGAGCGATTACGTCTGGCGCAGGACCGACCGCTGGATAACGTTCCCCTGGAGCGCCGAGGAGCCGGTGGGCGCTTCTCTCTGATCGTGCCTCTCGATTTCGGAAATGTCTCCGTTACACTGAGACGCGGGGTCGGAAGGAGATAGAAGTGCGGGTTGGCTGGACTCTTGGCGGCCGCGGGTCGCGCCTCGCGCGGAATATCGTGGTCGTGACATTCGGGGCGCTCGCCCTCGCGGCTCCGTGCTTTGCCGCAGGCGAGCCGACACCGGACCCTGCGCCCACGCCGCCGGCCCCGCAGACCAGCTCTCCGTCGTCGGCGCAGTCCGGCTCGTCGTCCTCGAGCTCGTCCTCCTCGAGCTCATCCGGATCTCCGTCCGGCAATTCGTCATCCAGCGCAGGATCGAGTAGCTCCGGCCCGAGCGCAACCGAACGCAGAGCCGCCACGAGGGCACGGCTTGCCAGGGAGCGGAAGGCAGCACGAGCGAAAGCGGCGCGCGAGCGAGATGCAAAGCGCCGGGCCGAAGCGAAAGCACGGGCCGAGGCGAAGCAGCGGGCGAAGGCGGCAGAGAAGACCAGCAGCGCGCAGCAGCTCGTGACTGCTGCAACGCCGCTCACCGGCTCGCCGACGAGCACCGGTGGTGGCATCTCATTGATCGGCAAGGCCGTCCTCGGGGTGGCGGCGCTCCTCGTGCTGCTCGCCATCGCCCCGGTCAACGCCGCATATGCGCTCGGGCCGCGGGTCGGCGAGACCTTCGTCCACGGACGACTCGCGCTGGCAGGCATCGGCGTGGCGATGGCCGTCGGCACGCTCGTCGCCGTCGGGCTGGGAGGGACGTAGTGAGGCGAGGCTTGCTCCTCGTCCTCCTCGTCGCGGGGACGACCGTCCTGTTCGGTGTGCCTGTCGCCGGTGCAGCTCCGCCCAGCATCTCGATCACTTCAGGACCGATGGCTTCGACGAACTCGACCTCGGCAACCTTCGCCTTCAGCTCGCTGACCCCAACGGCCACGTTCGAGTGCGACATCGACGGCGGCGGGTTCGCCGCTTGCACCTCGCCGCACGGTCTCACGGGCCTCACCGAGGGAGCCCACACGTTCCAGGTACGAGCCACCGCCGCAGGCGAAACGAGCGCCCCCGCATCATTCCCTTCGCCGATCGACGCGACGCCGCCTGCTCCACCTGCCGTGAGTACAGGGACGGGCCCCACGAACGACCCGACGCCGACCTTCACGTTCACCTCCACCGAGGCTACGTCGCACTGCTCGATCGACGATCCCACGCCGAACACGTCGTGTACCAGCCCGTTCACATCGAGTGCGCTCGCTGACGGGCCCACACCTTCTACGTCACCGCGACCGACGCCGCCGGGAACACCAGCGCACCCGGATCACGCCCCTTCACGGTCGACACCACAGCGCCGGACACGAGCATCACGACCACGATCCCGGCCACCATCTCGACGACCGACGCTCTCGATCGCCTTCACGGCGACCGGAGCTCCGGCGACCTTCGAGTGCAAGCTCGACGCCGGAGCCTTCGCCGCGTGTACGTCACCCGCCGATCTCACTGCGCTGACCGACGGCAGCCACACGTTCTCGGTACGCGCATCGGACGGCGTCGGCAACGTCGATCCGACGCCCGCGACCGCAACCTGGTCGGTCGGCGCCCCGGGGCCGGGATTGAGCTTGACCGGCCCCGGGAATCAAACAGTCGAGGCGAACGGACCGGACGGCGCCATCGTCACCTTCGACGTCTCGGGATCGGACGGCGGCCTCGCCCTGCTTCCAGGCGCGGTCTCGTGCTCGCCGTCCTCGGGAACGAGGTTCCCCCTCGGCTCGACGACGGTGGCGTGTCACGCGACCGGTGCCGGCGGCAATGCCGGCTCGTTGTCCTTCTCGATCACCGTTGTCGATACGACCGCTCCGGTGATCAACGCGCCAGATGCATCGTTCGCGGCGAAGGGCGCCCTGGGCCTGGCCCGGACCGATCCGGCGATCGCCGCCTATCTGGCCGGGATCTCGGCGAACGACCTGGTATCGACCGTCACCCTGACGACGACGACCCCCGAGACACTTCCGATCGGCGCCACCACGATCACCGTCACGGCCCGCGACGCCGCGGGCAACACGGCGCAGAAGACGGTCACGCTCACAGTCCTCGCCCCCGGCACGCCGGTCGTCGCCCTCGATCTCAAACCTCCGGGAGCCGTACGACGGCTCACGGCCAAGCCCGGCGATCGCACGATCGTGCTCAAGCTGGACCAAGCCGGCGGCCAAGGACCTCGCGTCGATCAAGGTCGTCCGTTCGGTGGTCGGCCGGAAGGGAACCACGACCGTCTACAACGGCCTTCGCAACACCTTCACGAGCAGCGGTCTCCGGAACGGTGTCGTCTATCGGTTCGTCGTCGTCGCGATCGACAGGGCGGGTAACACGTCGAAGTCGGTCGTCGTGACCGAGACTCCGGTCGCCCCAGCGTTGGCGAGCCCGCTGGCCGGAGCGCGTGTCGCGACGCCGCCGATCCTCCGCTGGGCTCGGATCGCCTCGGCGACGTACTACAACGTCCAGCTCTACCTCAACGGCACGAAGGCGCTCTCGGCCTGGCCGGCGACTACCCGCCTCCAGCTCGCGCGATCCTGGTCCTACGACGGGAAGGCGTACACGCTCAAGCCCGGCCGGTACACCTGGTACGTCTGGCCCGGAATCGGGGGCCGGGCGGCAGCCGTCTACGGCCCTCTGCTCGGGAAGAGCACGTTCGTTGTCACGCCCCTTAAGGTCTAGACCTATGCCGCGCGTTCCACTACCGCAGCGGGCGCAGCCGCGAAGGATCGATCCCGAGCCACGACCGGGCCAGTCGGTGTAGCGTCCCGTCGGCCCGCATCCGACGGAGGGCGCGACTGACCTCGGCGACGACGATCGGGCCGCCGCGGGCGACGCCGACGACGTAGCCGTCGTCTCCTTCGATCCGCGCCCGAACGGGGCCGAGCACACCACCCCTACCTGCGACGAACCTCCCGGCGCTGGGCGCGTCGACGAGTGCGGCATCACAGGCGCCGGTCTGCACGAGCTGGAGGAGGCGCGCACTCGTTGGCACCAGGGTCACACGTCTCCCCGGGATCACCGACGGCGCAATCCCACGCGCACCCTCGCTCGCCCGCACTGCACATACGATCTTGCCGCGCAGATCCGCACGTCGCGTCGCCGGGGCAAGGCCTCGACGGAGGACGACGGCCTGACCGGCCGCGACGTACGGCCCGCTGAGGTCGGTGAACGACGACGCGGCCCGCGAGGGCCGAATCGAGCCGAGCACGAGGTGCCAAGGGGGCGTCTCCGAGGCGACCAGGCGCTGGGCCGGCCGCAGATAGACGAACCGCACCTTGGGGATGAGGAGCCTGCGCCCGAGCTCGCGAGCGATGTCGACCTCGAGCCCTCGTGCAAGGATCACCTCGCCGTCGCGGACGACCCCTGCCTGCAGGGTCGGATCGCTCAACGTGAGGGCGACGACGAGCTCGGTCGGGCGAGGCTGGACGACGGGCGGCGGCTCGTCTGCGCGGCTGGCGGGCGGAAGCCCGAGTGCAACGAGGATCGCCCCGACCACGGCGGCACAGCCGAGTGCGCCGACGATCACTCCCAACCCGCCCGCGACGGCGCGTAGCTCGCGAGGCAGCGTCATGCCGTTGCCGCCTCGTCGAAGACATCCACCGGCGTTCCGGTCTCGGCGAAGCCGAACAGGGTGGCTGCGTCGTAATGGTTGACACGTATGCACCCGTGCGACGCGGCGTACGTGGGAACCGAGCCGAACTCGTGGAACGCGACCCCACCGGTGAAGTAGCTCGCCCACGGCAGCCAGACCTTGAACGGAACCGACCACGAGTACCGCTCCTTGCGATAGACCCTGAAGGAGCCGAGAGGTGTCTTGCCCCCCGCGCCCGACGAGACGTGGACTGTGCGAACGACTCGATTCGCCTCGATCAGCAACGCGAGCTGGCGGCGAAGCTGGACCTCGATCCTTCGTCCGGGCCGGCGCAGAGCGGGGTCGGGCCTCGTGGCACGCACCAGCGCATCGATCGTGCTCTGACCGAGCGTCCCGTCGCGCGAAAGGCCTGCCCATTTCTGGAACCCGAGGACGGCGGTCGAGGTCTGCATGTCACTCACGCCCGTCAGGCCAGAAGGGGCCATGAACCCGAGATCGACGAGTCTCTGCTGCAGCTCGCGGATCGTCGGCGGCCTCTCGTCGTCCACGATGGCGGCGCTCACCGGCCTCCGGAGGTCGTAACCCGGGAAGAGCCCGATCGGGGTGCCGCCTTCGATCAAGATCCGCACGGCTCGGACACCTCGGACACCCTTGAGCGTCCGTACGAGCTGTCCGACACGTGCCGTCAGCGCAGCCCCGTCGCGACCCGCGGCGAACCGCGCGCCGAGGTCGACCGAAACGACCCGGCGTGAGACCGTCACCGAGAGCAGCGGCGTCGCGCGCGGTACGGCAGTGCGAAACCCACGGTCGCGCTCTGCCGGTGTCGGCCCGGCGAGGAGCGATCTGACCGCACCCTCGATCGTCGAGCCACCCCGGACGACGGCGCGAGGCTCGCCCTTCGATACGAACCAGACCTCCACTCCGGCCCCCGCGGGGCCTGCGAGCGCGAGCGCCACGAGAACCGCTACGGGGAGACCACACCATCGCCATCGCATGTGCCTCGGGTTCGCCGTCTGTAGACGCATTTCCTACCTGGTCGGCGTCTGCCTCTCGATACTCAAGACGTGCCCCGGAACGGTCGATGACGGGAAGGCATGTCCCCTCCGACGAACAACGGCGCGGCCGAAGCGCTGCCGGGTGAAGTGAGCACTGAAACGCGAGAGGCTTCTCAGGCCCTTGTCGAGTCGTACCGGCGCCTCGCCGACGTGTTCCACGACGTGCTCTCGGAGCAGTCATTGGATGCTCTCCTCGAGCGCATCGCAGACACCCTGGGCGACCTGATTCCCCACGACGATCTGGCCTTCTACGAAGCTGACGAGGGCGAGCGGAAACTGCGCGGCGTGTTCGCACGAGGCGAGTACGCCGACGAGGTCCTGGCGGACGAGCCGTTCTCGTTCGGCCAGGGGATCACCGGTTGGGCGGTCGACCATCGCCGGCCGGTGCTTGCCAACAGGGCCGATCTCGACCCGCGGGTGCGGTTCGTGGAAGGAACACCGCCCGACCCGGAGTCGCTCATTGCGGTGCCGCTGATCGCCCGCGGGTCGGTCAAGGGCGCCCTCAACATCTATCGCGTCGGGTTGAACGAGTTCACCGAGGAGGAGTTCCGGCTGGCGGTGCGGTTCGGCGACGCCGCGGCGCTCGCGCTCGACAACGCGCATATCCGGGCGACCCTCGAGCTCCAGGCGAACACCGACCCCCTCACGGGTCTCTGGAATCATCGCGCCTTCCACGAGCGCCTCCGTAACGCGATGGTCCGAGGCTCGTCCGAGCGTGAGTCGGTCGCGCTCGTGATGCTCGACCTCGACGACTTCAAGCGGGTGAACGACGTCTACGGCCATGCCGTCGGAGACCACGCCCTCGCCGAGCTGGCCGATGTCCTCCGCGGAGCCGTCCGCCAGAGCGATGACGTCTGCCGAACCGGCGGCGAGGAGTTCGCGATCATCCTTCCGTCCGGAGATCTCGGTATCGCAGAGGCTCTCGCCGAGCGCGTCGCCGAGCGGGTCGCGCTGACGGACTTCGGCCCGGTCGGCACCCTGAGCGTCTCGGTCGGGATCGCCGTCGGCCCGGAGCACGCTGCCAACCCACGCGAGCTCGTTGCCTGCGCCGAGCTCGCGATGATGACCGCCAAGGCACGCGGCAAGAGTCGCATCGTCGTCTTTCACGAGGACGAGAGCGAGCGACCGGACACGCCGACCACACGGCACGAGACGATGCGCTCGATCGCGCACCTGAAGATGCTCCACGGCGTCTCGACCAAGCTCAGCCGGCTGCTGGAGGTCTCCGAGATCGGCGCCACGATCGCCGATGAGCTGCGGCAGCTGATCGACTACCACAACTGCCGTGTCTTCCTGCGCGACGGGGAGAACCTCGACCCGATTGCATTCCGCGGCGATCTGACGCACGTCGTCGACTCCGCGGCGTCGCTGCTCGCGACGAAGGTCGGCATCGGGGTGACGGGGCACGTTGCGGCAACCGGTGAGGCGTTTCTCACAGGCGACGCGGCGAACTGCGGCATCGGGCAACACATCGAAGGGACGTCGCGGATCGAGGAATCCCTGCTGGCCGTCCCGCTGCGATACGGGACCACGAGCATCGGCGTGCTCGTGATCTCGAAGCTCGGGCTCGACCAGTTCGATGCGGACGACCTCCGGCTCCTGGAAGTCCTCGCCGGGCACGCGTCGGTTGCACTCGTCAACGCGCAGCTCTACGAGACGCAGCGCCGTGAGGCGGAGGCCGCCAAGGCGCTGCTCGAGCTCTCGCGCGAGCTCGCATCGAGCACGCAGCTCGACGAGGTCGTCGACCGGATCGCGCGGGGAGCCTCTCGCATCCTCCGCACGCCTCGTACGTCTGTCTGGCTTCCGGCCGACAAGGGCAACGGGCTCGTGTGCCGAAGCACCTGGTTCGAAGGCAACGACGGCGACGGCGGCCCTCCACGGCCCGGCGATCACCTGAGCGCCGAGACGGCGGTGCACTTCGCGAGCCGCAAAGAGCCGTTCGTCGTCGGCCCGGAGACCTATGCGGCGGACGTTCAGGCCGGCTTCGGCAGCCACACCCCCGAGCCCTACGCCGTCGTTCCGATCGCGCTGGACGCGGGCTGGGCGGCATTGACCCTTGTTCTCGACACCGACGGCGAGCTCGACGATCGACAGCTCGAGCTGATGGCGGGGATCGCCGGTCAGGCAACGATGGCTCTCACCAATGCGCTCTCGTTCGAAAGCCTCGAGCGGACATTCCTCTCCACTGTCGAGGCGCTCGCAAATGCTCTCGAAGCCAAGGACGAATACACCTCGTCACACGCCCGGTGGATCACCGACATGGCGATCCGGGTCGGCGAGGAGCTCGGTCTCGATCCGGGGACGCTGAAGCGGGTGGAGCTGGGCGCGCTGTTCCACGACATCGGGAAGATCGGGATCCCCGCGGCGATCCTGACCAAGCCGGGGCCGCTGACGGACGAGGAACGGGCGCTGATCGAGACACACCCGGAGCTCGGCGAGCGGATCCTGGCACCGATCGAGCAGCTCGAGCACGTCCGTCCGATCGTCCGCGCCTGCCACGAGCGGTACGACGGGCGCGGCTACCCCGACCACCTGGAGGGCGACGAGATCCCGCTCGAAGCCCGGATCATCTTCGTCTGCGACGCCTTCCACGCCATGACCACCACTCGTCCCTACCGCAGAGCTCTGCCGGTCGAGGAGGCACGCCGGCGTCTGACCGAGGCGGCAGGAACGCAGTTCGACCCGGCCATCGTCGACGTCTGCCTGAGGCTCTTCCAGGCGCCGGAGCCGGACGAAGCCGGCGACACGGACGCGTAGCTGCAGGACCGTCCCGCCCCGAGGGGGCTCTAGCCGATCCGGCGCAGCACCAGAATCGAGCGCCCGACGACCTCGACCTCGTGTCGCACCGGAACCTCCCAGGCGCCGGCCTCGAGGTTCGGCTCGGCGGTCGACAGCTCGACCGACCAACGCCGTCCGAACCGCGCAGCGGGCAACCTGAACGTCAACGCGTCCTGCCAGCCGTTGAAGAGGACGAGGAACGAGTCGTCGACGATCGGCTCGCCCTCACGTGTCTCGGCCATCATCTCGGCGCCGTTGAGGAACGCCCCGACGGCCGCCGCATCCCCCCGCTGCCAGTCGGCCAGCGTCATCGCACGGCCGTCGGGACGCGACCACCAGATATCCGGTGCGCCCGAGCCTTCGCGCTCCTTGCCCGTGAGGAAGGTGGGCCGGCGGAAGACCGGGTGGGCCCGGCGCAGGGCGATCAGGCGGTGGGTGAACGCCTGCAATTCGGCCGACCGCTCGTCGAGCTCCCAGCTCACCCAGCTGAGCTCGTTGTCCTGACAGTAGGCGTTGTTGTTGCCGTGCTGGGTGCGGCGGATCTCGTCACCGGCCATCAGCATCGGCACGCCCTGCGAGAGGAGCAGCGTGGTGAGGAAGTTGCGACGCTGACGATCGCGCAGCGCGTTGACGTCGGCGTCGTCCGTTTCCCCCTCGACACCACAGTTCCACGATCGATTGTCCGTCGTCCCGTCCGCATTGCCCTCGAGGTTCGCGTCGTTCCGTTTCTCGTTGTAGGTCACGAGGTCGTTGAGGGTGAACCCGTCGTGACACGTGATGTAGTTGATCGAGGCGAACGGCCGCCGTCCATCGGACTGGTAGAGGTCGCTGGACCCCGTGAACCGGCGGGCGAACTCGGCGACCGCCGTGTGGCCGCGCCAGAAATCGCGCATGGTGTCGCGGTACATACCGTTCCACTCCGTCCAGAGCACCGGGAAATTGCCGACCTGGTAGCCCCCTTCGCCGACATCCCAGGGCTCGGCGATGAGCTTCACCTGCGACAGGATCGGATCCTGGTGGATGATGTCGAAGAACGCAGAGAGCCTGTCGACGTCGTGGAACTCGCGGGCGAGTGCCGAGGCGAGATCGAAGCGGAACCCGTCGACATGGCACTCCGTCACGAAGTAGCGCAACGAGTCCATGATCAACCGCAGCACGGATGGGTTCACCGGGTTCAACGAGTTGCCGGTGCCGGTGAAGTCCTTGTAGTAGCGCGGTGTGTCCGGCAACGTGCGGTAGTACGCCAGATTGTCGACACCCCTGAACGACAACGTCGGGCCGAGGTGATTGCCCTCGGCCGTGTGGTTGTAGACGACGTCGAGGATCACCTCGATCCCGGCCCGATGAAGCGCCTTGACGAGCCCCTTGAACTCCCTGACCTGTTCTCCCTGGGTGCCGGTGGCGGCGTACCCCGAGTGCGGGGCGAAAAACCCGATCGTCGAGTACCCCCAGTAGTTGGTCAGGCCACGATCCTGAAGGAAGTGCTCGTCCGCGATGTGGTGGATCGGCAACAGCTCGACCGCCGTGACACCGAGACCGACGAGGTAGGCGATCGCCGCCTCGGAGGCAAGGCCCGCATAGGTGCCGCGAAGATCGTCCCTGATGCCCGGCAGCTGTTGCGTGAAGCCCTTCACGTGAAGCTCGTAGATGACGGTCTCGTCCCAGCGCCGCCGGAGCAGGGCGTCGCCCTCCCAGTCGAACGCGGCGTCGATCACGACCGACTTCGGAATCGCCCCGGCGTCGTCGGTTGCGTCGAGGACGAGATCGTCACCGTCGGCGTACGCGAGCGTTCGGCCTCGATCCCAGAGGATCGGCCCCTCGATCGCCTTCGCGTAGGGGTCGATCAGCAGCTTGTGCGGGTTGAAGCGGTGACCGCGCTCGGGCGCCCAGGGCCCGTGGACCCGATAGCCGTATCGCTGTCCCGGCCCGATACCCGGGAGATAGCCGTGCCAGCTGTGCGCCGTCTGCCGCGGAAGCTCACAGCGCGTTTCCTCGTCCGCATCGTCGAACAGGCAGAGCTCGACGCGCTCGGCGTTCTCGGAGGTCAGCGAGAAGTTCGTGCCGTGGCCGTCCCAGCTCGCGCCGAGCGGAAAGGGCTCCCCTGGCCAGGCGTGCGCCTCCACGGCTAGTGCGGCGCCCCGTAACGTTTGACCGGGAACCGTACGTTACGGGGCGCCGCACTGATGCTTGCTGCATGAAGGGGCGCGCTTCGCGCGCCCGGTTCCAGGACGAACGTAGCGAGAGACCGCACTATCCGGCCGCTTCGGCGGCGCGCAGGCCCCGCATCGCCCATACCGTGAACACCACCGCGAGCCCCAGCGCGAGCGAGAACGCGAGCGCGACCTCGGTCGGGTCGCCGGCCAGCAGGCCACGACCCGCTTCGAGCGCGTAGGTGATCGGATTGAACCGTGCCACGGCGTGCAGGGTTCCGCCGAGGAGTGCCAGCGGCACGTACACGGGCGCGAGGAAGAGGAGCAGGAAGACCGGCATCTGCATCAGTGGGCCCGCCTGCATCGTCCGGAGGCGCATCGCGATCCCCGCCGACCAGAGGAAGCCGCACACGTTGACGATCATCGCAAGGGTGTAGAGACCGACGACATCCACCGGGCCGCCACCCACCTGCATTCCCGCGATGAGGGCGATCGTGGTCAGAAGCGTCGCGGTGATGCACCAACGCAGGACCGCCGCCAGCGCGTAGCCGATCACGATGCCCGTGCGGTTCGGCGAAGCGAGCAACAGCCGACGTGCGAACCCTCCCTCGAAATCTCGTGCGACACCGAAGCCCGTGAAGACACCGCCGAAGGCGGCGGACTGGAGCAGGACGAAGACGAACTGGAACGCGGTGTAGCCGTTGGGGTAGTCGAAGCCCGGAACGTCCTGCACCTGCGACAGGCCGCCAGCAAAGGCGATGAAGAAGAACAGCGGGAACATCAGCGACGGCACGAGAAGTGACGGTGTCGTGATCACGTTCTTCAACGTGCGCCACGCGACGCCGGATGCGACCGACCAGGTCCTCACGTCCGCTCCATCCTCTGGCCGAGAGCCCAGGTCGCGGCGGCCAGGGAGATGATCGCGAGGAGCGTCGCCAGGCCGAATCCGAGCGCCAGAGCCTCCGCATCCCAGCCGGTGATGATCAGGCTGCGGACGCACTCGATCAGATAGGAGACAGGGTTGATCGAGGCGAGGAACCGGAACCAGTCGACCGCCATCAGGTTCCGAGGCGCGTTCATCGACGAGATGAAGAGGAAGACGAAGAGCACGGGAAAGAGGCCCTGGATCGCCTCGCCGGAGCCGGTTCTCAGTGCCAGGAACGAGCCGAGGGCGCCGAACCCGATCGCCACGAGCGCGGCGTAGACGAGCAACAACGCGATGCCGGCCGGGCCCGAGGCGAACCGAACCCCGAGGAGCAGGCCGCAGGTGATGTAGAAGACGGCCTGGAGGACGCCCAGCACGACGATCCCGGAGATCTGGCCGGCGAGCAGCGCCGTGCCGCGCACGGGGGTCAGTGACAACCGTGAGAAGAAACCGGTCTGGATGTCGCGCGCGAGATCCGTCCCCGCGTTCATGGTCGAGAACAGCGCCCCCTGGATGAAGGGCACGGCCAGGGCGAAGGCGACGAAGGAGTCCGTGGGGAAGCCCGGCAGTTCGGTCGATGCCTTGAGCCCACCCGCGTTGACGAGCAGAAGCGCGACCGGGAAGATCAGCGGCGGAATCGCGCTGGCAGGCTGACGCGCGGTACGCATGATGGAGCGCTGAGCGAGCGCGCCGACCTGCGTCGAGAGTGCGTTCATACCTCCGGCAACCCTCCGTCGCCGGCGGCCGCGCCCTCGAGAGTCCGTCCCGTCTTCGCGAGGAAGACGTCGTCGAGGGTTGGGGCGCGGAGCTCGACATCGTCGACGACCACTCCCTCGGTATCCATCGCCCGGATCACGTCTGCGAGACCAATCCCTTCACGGAGGCGAACGGCAAGATCGCGTTCGGCGCCGAGTGGCTCACCGAAACCGGCGAGGAGCTCGGCGATCTGGGACCTGTCCTCCTCCCGGCACGGAATGGCATGCACAGAGGGACGACCGATCTCTGCCTTCAGCGACGCGGGCGTTCCCTCGGCGACGATGCGCCCGTTGTCGATGATCCCCACGCGGTCGGCGAGGACATCCGCCTCCTCGAGGTACTGGGTGGTCAGGAACACCGTCACTCCGTCCTCGCGGGCCAGCCGCGCAACCTCCTCCCAGAGAGCCGTGCGGCTCTGGGGGTCGAGGCCTGTCGTCGGCTCGTCGAGAAAGAGGATGCTGGGACGGTGGACCAGGGCCAGGGCAAGGTCGAGCCGGCGTTTCATCCCGCCCGAGTAGCCGCGCACCTTGCGGTCGGCAGCGTCGGTGAGCCCGACCCGATCGAGCAGCTCGTTCTGGCGCGACTTTCGCTCGGCCCTGGGGATCGCCTGCAGCATCGTCTGCAGCTTCAAGTGATCGCGCCCGGTCAGCAGCGGGTCGAGCGCTGCCTCCTGGAGCGCGGCGCCGATCACCGACCGCACCTTCGGCCCCTCCGTACGGACGTCATAGCCGCCGACTCGCGCGGATCCCGCCGTCGGCGGCAGAAGCGTCGTCAACATCAGGACGGTGGTCGACTTGCCCGCACCGTTCGGGCCGAGGAAGCCGTAGATCTCCCCCGGAGAGACGTGGAGGTCGATACCGTCGACCGCCCGCGGGCCCTTCTTGAACTCGCGAACGAGCTTTTCGACGGAGATGCTGTTGTCCCGGGCCATCCCGGCCCAGGCTAGTTGAACGATGGTCAGGCGGGCTTGCAGTCCGCCTCGAACGAGGTCTTCTCGTCCTTGCCACCGGAGAGCGTCTGCTCGAGGTTCGTGCTCGCGTTCGTCAGCGCGGCAGCGTTCTCGGTGTCGATCGCCGACTGGACCGAGGTGACCGACGCGAGGTACGGAGTCGTGTAGTTGGAGTAGGCGGCAAGGGACGTCGAGCACGTGCCGCTGACGGTGGCGTTGAAGCCGGCGAGAGTCGCGCCGAGCGCTCTTCCTGCCGCCTCGGCGGTCGCGAGCGTATCTCCGAGGCACTTGGCGAAGACGGTCGTGTCACCGGTTCCCGACCGCGGGCACGAGTCGAACTTCTTCAGCATCGCCTGGTTGGCGGCCTCGAACGGGGTGGCCACTGCCTCGTAGGCGGCCCATTGATCCACCGTCAGCCGCGGACCGGCGGCCGAGGAGGCAGTGTCGGTCGCAGCGGCGTCTGTCTCGGAGTCGGAGCCTCCACAGCCGGCGGCGACGCCAATGACCACGAATGCCATGGCGGCGAAGCCTGTGACCGTGTTCTTCCTCACGCCCTCCTCCTTCGCCCTGGTCGACGGTGCCGGTGCCGGCTAAGCCTAGACGATCGATCGCGACCCGGCCGACTCGCCCGGGCCTCGGTCAGCCGGCTCGTGCAATGGTCGTACCGGATGGGGCGAACCACACCGTGGCGAGGGGCGGCAACGTCACGAGCGCCGAGAACGGCTGGCCATGAAGCGGCTCGGACGTCGCGTCGATGCCAAGGCCATTGCCGACGTCGGAGCCGGCATAGAACCGCGAGTCCGTGTTGAGCACCTCGCTCCAGTGTCCGTCGCGCGGGAGCGGCAATCGCCACGCGTCGCGGACGACGGGTGAGAGATTCACGGCACAGAGAAGCGGTGAGCCGTCGGCCGCAAAGCGCGCGAACGCGATCACGTTCTCGTCACGTGCATCGCCGACGAGCCAGGCGAAGCCTTCCGGGCGAAAGTCGATTTCCCAGAGCGGCGGCTGACCGCGGTAGGTCGTGTTGAGGTCGCGCACGAGGGTGCGCACGCCCGCGTGATCCGGGTCTTCGAGCAGCGGCCAGTCGAGCGAGCGGGCCTCTGACCACTCACCCCATTCGGCCAGCTCGGCACCCATGAAGAGGAGCTGCTTCCCGGGGTGAGCCCACATCAGCCCGTACAACGCCCTCAGGGTGGCGAGCTGCTGCCAGCGGTCTCCCGGCAGCTTGGCGAGGAGTGACCGCTTGCCGTGCACGACCTCGTCGTGTGACAACGGCAGGACGAAGTTCTCGTCCCACGCGTAGACGAGCGAGAAGGTCAGCTCGTCGTGATGGAAGCGCCGATGAACCGGCTCGCGCTCGACGTACGAGAGCGTGTCGTTCATCCAGCCCATATTCCATTTGAACGTGAATCCGAGCCCTCCCATCGAGGTCGGCCGCGAGACACCGGGCCAGGCGGTCGACTCCTCTGCGATCACCGCCACGCCCGGTTCGCGGGCATGCACCACCTCGTTCAACTCGCGGAGGAACGAGACGGCCTCGAGGTTCTCGCGCCCGCCGTGCTGATTCGGCAGCCATTCTCCTCCCTCGCGCGAGTAGTCGAGGTAGAGCATGGAGGCAACGGCGTCGACGCGAAGGCCGTCGGCGTGGAACTCCCGCAGCCAGTAGAGCGCGTTCGCAAGCAGGAAGTTGCGCACCTCGTTCCGTGACAGATTGAAGATGAGCGTGCCCCAGTCCGGATGGGAGCCTCGGCGCGGATCCTCGTGCTCGTACAACGCCGTCCCGTCGAACCGTGCGAGCGCCCACTCGTCACGTGGAAAGTGCGCCGGCACCCAGTCGAGCAGGACGCCGATCCCTTCACGGTGAAAGGCATCGACGAGCGCTCTGAAGTCGTCCGGGGGACCGAACGTCGACTGCGGAGCGTAGTAGCCGCTGACCTGGTATCCCCACGACGGCGCGTACGGATGCTGCATCACCGGCATGAGCTCGACATGGGTGAAGCCGAGCTCTGCGACGTACGGTACGAGCTGCTGCGCCAGCTCGATCCATGACAGGCCCTGGCGCCACGAGCCGGCGTGGACCTCGTAGATCGACAGCGGTTCCGTGAGCGGGTCGGCGGCCCGCCGGCGGGTGAGCCATTCCTCGTCCGACCACGAGAACCGGCTGCGGTACACGATCGAGGCGTTCTCGGGTGGCACCTCGGCGAAGGTCGCGAACGGGTCGGCCTTGTGCCGGGTGATGCCGTCGACGCCGGCGACCGTGAACTTGTAGCGCTGGCCCTCGACGGCGTTCGGCGCGATGCCCTCCCAGATGCCTGACGATCCGACGGGGATCAGAGAGTCGGCGCCCTCGCTCCAGTAGTTCCAGTCGCCGACGGCAGATACCGCGCGTGCGTTCGGCGCCCAGACCGCGAATCGCACACCCCCGTCGTCCAGGCAATGTGCACCGAGGCGCTCGTAGAGGCGCTCGTGCCTCCCTTCGCCCGCGAGGTGGAGGTCGAGCTCGTCGAGGCCGCTCATGGCTCTGCCTTCACGGCCGTCGCGGCTCCGGCCTGCTCCATCGCGATCAGGTGGGCGCCACCGGGCCCGAGCTTCACGTAGTTCCGCCCCGTCCGCCAGCGAAAGACAGTGTCGTCGAGGAGGTCGACCGCGGCGAACGCCGCGGGAAGCCGGAGCTCCGCCGGAACGATGCAGACGCCCTCACGGCTCTGATGGGGATCGAGGTTGACGACGACGATCACCGTATCCTCGCCGTCGCCCTTCGCAAATGCGATCAGATCGTCGTTCAACGTGTCCAGCCACGTCAGGTTCTCGAATCGCCGCAAGACGGGCCGGGAACGGCGGATCTCGTTCAGACGCCGGATCAGCGGCAGCAGCGGGCCGGCCAGGGACCGGCGCTTCAGCTCGTACTTCTCCGAGTCGAGGTACTCCTCGCTCCCTGCCCGCAGCGGAACGTTCTCGCAGGCCTCGTAGCCGGAATAGATGCCGTAGCTCGGGGACAGGGTCGCCGCGAGGACGAGTCGGGCCTCGAACGCGGGCCGGCCGCCCTCCTGGAGGTACGCGTGCAGGATGTCGGGGGTGTTCGGCCACATGTTCGGCCGGTAGAACGCCGACCACGAGCGCGCCTGCTCCACGAACTCGATCAGCTCGGCCTTGCTGTTCTTCCACGTGAAGTACGTATAGGACTGACCGAACCCGACCTTCGCGAGGGTCGTCATCGGAGCCGGTCGGGTGAACGCCTCGGCCAGGAAGACGGCCTCGGGGTAGACGGAGCGCACCTCGGCGATCAGCCACTCCCAGAACGGGATCGGCTTGGTGTGCGGATTGTCCACGCGGAAGACGAGGACACCGCGCGCGCACCAGCCGAGCACGACATCGCGCAGCGCTGTCCAGAGCGCCTCGCGCTCGTCCGTGTCCCAGTCGACGTTGTGGATGTCCTGGTAGCGCTTCGGTGGATTCTCCGCAAACGTCAGGGTTCCGTCGGGCCGACGCTGGAACCACTCGGGGTGCTCGACGAGCCACGGATGATCCGGCGAGCACTGGATCGCGAAGTCCAACGCGATCTCGATCCCGGCGTCGCGAGCCGCGGCGACCATCGCGTCGAAGTCGGCGTCGCTCCCGAGGTCGGGATGGAGTGCCGTGTGCCCACCCTCCTCGCCACCGATCGCCCACGGGCTGCCGACGTCGCCGTCCAGGGCACGCTCGGTGTTGTTCTTCCCCTTGCGATTGGTCTTCCCGATCGGATGCACGGGTGGGAGGTACGCGACGTCGAAGCCGAGGGCCGCAAGGTCGGGCAGGACCGCGGTGACGCCCCGGAACCCGCCCCACGACCGTGGGAACAGCTCGTACCAGGAGCCGAATCGTGCGCGCTCCCGCTCGACGTCGAGGCGGAGCACCGGGCTCTTCGCCGAGCCCGGGCGGGCCTTGTCCGAGAGCGCGGCGGCGGCAATGCGCCAGTCGTCGATCGTCCCTTCGCCGAAGAGCCGACGACCCTCCGAGAGCTCGCCGCCGAGATCGGTCTGCCCGGCGGCCACCTTCCGGTCGTGCTCGTCGAGCCAGGTCGAGTATGGGTCGACCCACGCCTGCACCCTGAACTCCCAGGCCCCGATCGCGTCCGGTGCGATCGCGGCCTCGAAATGATCGTTCCCCTTCGGCTCGAGCGCGACCTCGCGCCACCGGCGCGTCCCGACAGGTCGAAACCGAACGACGCCGAAGAGATGGACATGACCGTCGCGGAAGATCGTCGCCGACACGGCGACCGTGTCGCCGACGACGGCCTTCGTCGCGTAGCGGCCACAATCAACCTGTGGTTGGACGTTCTGAATCTGGATCCGTGATGGCGCCACACCGACAAGGTAAACAGTCCTGAGATGTGGCTCACCCGCTCACTCGGCATTCAGCTCCACCCGACCTCCCTCCCCGGCGGCAGGCTGGGCGTCGAGGCATATGCCTTCGTCGACTGGCTCGCGGCTGCTGGAGCCCGCTACTGGCAGGTGCTTCCACTCAATCCGCCCGACGACCTCGGTTCGCCGTACTCGTCCGCATCGGCGTTTGCGGCCTGGTCCGGGCTGCTCGCCGATCCGGATGCGCCAGTGGCCGCGTCCGAGCTGCGGCGCTTCGAGATCGACAACGCGTACTGGATCGATGACTGGATCGGCTACGCCGGAGGCGACGCGCTCGCCGATCAGGTGCGCTTCCACCGCGAGTGGTCGGCATTGCGCGCGTACGCGGCCGCGCGCGACGTTCGGCTGATCGGCGACGTTCCGATCTACATCGCGAAGGGGAGCTGTGATCAGCTGGCCCACCCCGAGATCTTCCTCCCTGGAGCATTCGTGGCAGGCGCGCCGCCCGATCCCCTGAACGACATGGGGCAGTTGTGGGGCAACCCGCTCTACGACTGGGGCGAGCTCGATCGTCAGGGGTACCGATGGTGGATCGAGCGCCTGCGCCGCACCCTCGCGCTGGTCGATGTGTTCCGCATCGACCACTTCCGCGGTTTTTGCGCGTACTGGGCTGTCCCCGCCACCGCCAACTCGGCGCGCGACGGCCACTGGGAGCCCGGGCCCGGTGCGGCAGTCTTCCGCGCCGCAGAGCACGCACTCGGCGAGCTGCCCGTCATCGTCGAGGACCTCGGCCTGATCACGCAGGACGTCTACGACCTGCGTGACGAGCTAGGTTTTCCGGGCATGGCGGTGATGCTGTGGGCGTTCGACGGGCCTGCCGCCAATCCATTCCGTCTCGAGAACCATCGTGTCCACCAGGTCGTCACAACCTCGACGCACGACACCGACACCCTTGCCGGGCACTTTCCCGACCGGTCCGCCTGGTCCCTCGTCGAGCTCACGCTCGGTTCACGAGCAGCGCTGGCGATCGTGCCCGTCCAGGACGTGCTCGGGCTCGGTTCGGAAGCGCGGATGAATCGGCCCGGAACCGTGGGCGGCAACTGGACGTGGGCGCTCGAGCCGGGCCAGCTCACGCTCGAGCACGCAGCCCGGGTGCGCGCGTCGGCGGAGGCGACGGCTCGTGTCTGACGCCTTCCGTCGCCTCGCCCATGCCGGCTTGACGTTCAACGCGCCGCTGTCGGAAGAGCGGGCCGACGATCTGGTCGCGGCGCTCCCGATCTCTCCCGGTCACCACGTCCTCGACCTCGGTTGCGGGTGGGGCGAGCTCCTGCTTCGCATCCTCGCCGCGCATTCCGCGACGACCGGCACCGGCGTCGACACCTCGAAGGAGGCACTCGACCGCGGGGTCCGTCTCGCCACCCAGCGTGGACTGCACGGACGGGTCGAGTTCGTCGAGGCCGACGTCGCGACCTTCGCGGACGTCGGCGACGTCGTCCTCTGTGTCGCGGCCTCGCACCCTTTCGGAGGCACCGACGAAGCGTTGCACGCGCTCCGGGACTGCGTTACTCCGGGTGGGCGGGTGCTCTTCGGCGAGGGGTTCTGGGCGAGTGAGCCCTCTGCGGCAGCGCTGGAGGCAATCGGAGCGCTTCCTGGGCTCGACGACGTGCATCGGGCTGCGGCCGCTGCAGGTTTCCGGATCGAGCGCGACGCGACGTCGTCCCAGGAGGAGTGGGACACCTTCGAAGCACGTTGGCGGGCCGGCCTCGAGAGATCCGGTGAGCCCGACGCCGTCGCATTCGCATCAGAGCGCCGCGCCGAGTACGAGGACGGCTACCGGGGAGCGATCGGATTCGCCTGGCTCGTGCTCGTGCCCGTCGCCGTAGGACGGGCGAGGCACGACTCGCCCCTACGGTGCCGGCTCGACGGGGAGCTTCGCCGCGACGACCTTGGCGCCGGCACGCTCGTAGGCCACGTCGACGGAGTCGTTCTGCCTGTACGAGCCCGCGATCCCGAGCGTGATCGACGCCCAGCGCATGAAGCCGAGCTTTCCTTCCTCCTTCATCGGACGCTCGAACAGGAGAGCGCCGTCGCGGACGACGTAGTCCGTCCCCTCCATCTGGAGCACGCCGTTCACGAAGACCTCGAACGGGCGCGTGACATCGGGCGGGAGCCGGACGCGGGTTCGCCGTGAAGCCGTCTCGCTCATCCACCTAGAATGACATCTCCGTGCCCTTCGACCGCGAACCCATCGTGAGCCCCCGGTGAGCAGCACGTCCCAGACGTCTGCCCCGTGGCAGCGAGGTCGTGTGGCGAGCTGGCTCGTCTCGGTCGATCACAAGCGGATCGGAGCCCTCTATCTCGGGTCGGCAGGCCTCTTCTTCCTGATCGCGTGCGTGCTCACGGTCTTGATGCGGCTGCAGGTCACGCGGCCGGACTCGACGATTCTCGGGGACAGCACGTATCGGGGAGTGCTGACGATGCACGGCACTCTGCTCGTCTTCTTCGTCCTCGTCCCCGTCGTCACCGGGCTCGCGCTCTACATCACCCCTCTGATGATCGGAGCGCGCCGGATTGCCATGCCGGGCCTCGCGGCGACCTCCTTCTGGCTCTACGTGTTCGGGGGAGGCGCGGTCGTCCTCTCCGCGTTCGCCGACGGCGGGGCCTCGCAAGCGGGCTGGACCGGGCTCCCGCCTCTGGCTCTCTCGCAGGAAGGCAACGGTGTCAGGCTCTGGCTGATCGGAGTGATCCTCCTCGTCGTCTCGCAACTGGGCTCGGCGATCAACCTCGTCGAAACCATCCGCCGCCAACGTGCGCCCGCCCTGACCTGGCAACGAATTCCGATCTTCGCCTGGTCGGTGTACGTCTGGTCGTGGCTCACGATCGTGCTGGCGCCCATCGCTGCCGTCGGACTGGGCCTGGTGCTCCTCGAGCGACGATTCTCGGGCTCCTTCGACTTCTTTCTCGACGGCGACACCGTCGACCCGAAGCTGATCTGGCTGTTCGGCCAGACGTTCGCGTACGTCGCGCTCGTGCCGGCCCTCGGGGTCGTCGCCGAGATCGTCGCCGTGTTCTCGAACCGCGCGATCGCCAACGCCAAGGTGCTCGCCCAGTCCCTTCTCGCCATGGCCTGCCTGATGATCCTCGTCGTCGTCTACCACATCTATTCGACAGGGCTCGGGAAGGCGCCGAGCACGGTGCTCTTGCTCGTCGCAGTCGTCGCCACGATCCCTGCGGTGGTGGCACTGTGGTTCCTCAAGGTGAGCCTCTGGCAGGCGCGCTCGGACCTTCGCTGGACCGCACCGCTGTTGTTCGCGAGCGGAGCCGTCTTCCTGTTGGCCGTCGGGCTCCTCTCGGCGCTCGTCCTGGCCGTGTTTGCGAACGATCGAGATCTCCGCGGCACCGCGTTCGGCGTCGCGCACGCTCACTACCTGCTCTGGGGAACCGCGCTGTTCGCCCTCCTCGGTGGCCTCGTCTACTGGTGGCCGAAGGTCTTCGGGCGTCTCCTCGGCACGAGCCTCACGAGGGGCGCCGCGGTGTTCCTCTTCGTCGGCTACAACCTGACGTTCTTCGTCCAGTTCCTGCTGGGCGACCAGGGCCAGGTTCGGGGCGCTTCGTCGTTCAGCGACGGCGGCAGCACGTCCGCGTACAACATGATCTCGACGATCGGTGTCCTGACGTCGACGGTCGGTGTCCTGCTCTTCGTGCTCGCGATCGTCCGGGCGAAGAAGGGCCGCCGCGCCGGCAACGATCCATGGCACGCGGACACGCTCGAGTGGTACACGACCTCGCCTCCACCGCCGGGCAACTTCGACTCGTTGCCTGCGATCGAAAGCGCCCGCCCGCTCCACGACCTGCGTAGGCTGTTGGCGGAACGCAATGCTCTCTGAACCAGGGGAATCGAACCCGACCGTGGTCGGCGTCTCGCCCGGGCCGCTGCTGCGGCTCTCGATCGCCGCTGCGGCGGTCGCCACCGCTGCGGTCGTCGCAAGTGCGACGCTCGACACGGACCGCGGCCACTGGGCCGCTGCTCTCGTCGCGGTCCCGCTGCTCGTGGCAGCAGTCGTGCTCGCCTTCACGACCTACCCGCGCCTGCGCGTCGCCACGACTGCTGCCCTCGCGTTGATGCTGGTAGCGGTCGCGACTGGTGGGCTCGTCGCCTGGAGCAACGATGCGCGCTGGTCGGTCGGCCTGCACGTCGCGGCGGCGGGCGCCTCCCTCGCCGCGTCGTTCGTCGCCCTCGTCGTCTCCTTCCGCGGTGCTTCGGTCCCGTTCGGTTCCTGGCGGGACTACGCCACTCTGACGAAACCGCGGATCATGTCGTTACTGCTCCTGACGGGGGCAGCAGGGATGTTCGTCGGTGCCGCCGGGTGGCCGGACGGCTGGGCCTTCCTCGCGACGATGGTCGGCCTGGCACTGGCCTGTGGCGGTTCCAGCGCGCTCAACCACGTGATGGATGCCGATATCGACCGCTTGATGGGCGAGCGCACCGCGGCGCGACCGGTCGCTGCGGGACGGGTTGCCGCTCCGCGTGCGCTCGAGTTCGGGGTCGTCCTGATGGCGCTCTCGTTCGCGCTGCTCGCAACGACGGTGAACGTGCTCACGGCGCTGCTGGCGCTCGTCGGCGGGCTCTTCTACGTCATCGTCTACACGGGGTATCTCAAGCGCTCGACGGACCAGAACATCGTCATCGGTGGCGCCGCCGGTGCGGTACCGCCGCTCGTCGGGTACGCAGCGGCCACCGGGAGCCTCGCGCTTCCCGCTCTCTGGCTGTTCCTGATCGTCTTCCTCTGGACACCGCCGCACTTCTGGGCGCTGGCGCTGATGATCAAGGAGCACTACGCCGCGGCGAACGTGCCCATGCTGCCGGGAACCCGGGGGATCGGCGAGACGACGCGCCAGATCCTTCTCTACTCGCTGGCCATGGTGCCGTTCACGGTCGCCGTCGGGTACTGGCTCGGGCCCGTCTACACGGTGGCGGCAATCCTTCTCGGCTCGTACTTCCTCCTGCTTGCGTGGCAGCTGCGCCGAGACACGTCGCGGCGGCGGGCCGTGGTGCTGTTCCACTACTCGCTCGCGTACCTGGCCTTGCTGTTCGTTGCCGCCGCGGTCGATCCGCTCATCGCCTGAGTCACACGTCAGCGCGGCAGGCCGCTGATCGCACGTGGCACCTTCGCAGCGCGAGCGGGAGGTCGCACTGCCTTGCGCGTCGCCTGTGCCACCCGGCGGCCCGGCTTCGCGGGCTTCTTCGAGACGGCGACCTTCGGAGGGGACACCTTCGCCGACACTGTCGCAGCCTCCGGAACCGACGCGAGACCGCCGATCGAGACGAGCGCGCCGGCCGGATCGACGATGCCGTTCGCCGCCCCTTCGGCCGCATGCGACGAACTCCTCACCGCTGCCACGAGCTCGGAGGCGGTTGCGGTCGGGGCTGCGGCGCGTAGCACGGCCACGACGCCGGCGACGTACGGCGCGGCAGCGGACGTTCCGCAGAACACCACCTCCCCGCCGTCCGGCGAATGCGAGCGGCCGCACCCCGGCGCGAGCACGCTCACCCAGGGGCCGCGGTTCGAGAACGAGGCAATGGCACCGTCGTCTCCGACGGCCCCGACCGACAGCACGCCGGGATAGGACGCAGGGTACGTGGGAGTCGATGAGGCGGCGTTTCCGACCGCCCCGACGAAGATGACGCCGGCGGCGACAGCACGCGCGATGGCAGCCCGTTCCGGCTCGGTCGGTGATTCCGCGACCATGCTGAGATTGATCACCACTGCGCCACGCGCGACGGCAGCGTCCACAGCAGCCGCGATGTCATCCGACGAGGCGATCCCACCGGCTCCGGCGGAGACACGAAGCGGAAGGATCCGGCACGTCGGGCAGACGCCGGATGACCCGGCAACGATCCCAGCGACCGCGGTGCCGTGCCCGTTCTCGTCGACCGTCGCTGCCCCGCCGACGAAACTCATGCCTGGGTCGAGGCGTCTGGCGAGGTCGGGCGTTGGCGCGACACCTGTGTCGATGACGGCCACCAGTGGACCCGGCAGGCGGGCGGCGGCCTGTTGCCAGAGTGTCGATGCGGAGAACGCTCCGGCCGACGGCGTCGGGCCGGCGGCGGCGCTGGCGAAAGCCGCGGTCGCGATTCGGCGTTGCTCCACGTCGACACCACGGTCGAGAGGTACACGCAGGGTCGCGGCCGCGAGGACTGTTGAGAGCGCGACGGCCAGGAGAACGACCCTGCGCCCGCTGAGGGTGGCGCGCATACCCGAGACGCATCGTCACTCGCTCGAGGGGGCAGCATCCCCCTGCGGGGTGATGACCGGCGGAGAGCGGGTATCCCCCGTTGGAGGGAGGGCACCGGCGGCGCCGATGCCGACATACGCCATATGAGATATGCCCGTTTCGCCCTCCTCGCCGCATTGGCAGCCACGCTGCTTTCCGGCTCCGCCCTCGCGCAGGGCGAGAAGTCTCTCTCGGCTCCACAGAGCCTCAAGCCGTTCCTGCTTCGCGCCAGCGAGCCCGCTGCACATGACTTTCCGCGAACGCCGTCGTTCTCGTGGGCACCCACGAGGGGGGCCGTCCGGTACGAGTTCCAGCTCGCCAAGACTCCGAACTTCCAGGACGGCACGATCTTCTGGGCGAGCTCTTCGCTCAAGAGCCCGGCCGTTGCGATTCCCCTGACGCTCCCGTGGATGACCGGCGCACCGTTCGCGGCCTATGCACGAGTCCGGGCGGTCACGCGCACCGGCACGTCGGCCTGGAGCGGCGGGTACGGGTTCAACGTCCGCTGGAAAGACGTTCCGCGGCAGACCACCTCCTATCCCGGTCTTGCGCGCTGGACACCGATCGAGGGCGCGACGAGCTACCAGGTGTGGTTCACCGACATCGGCCGGGTGGTCGAGACGCGCGTCAACGCTGTCGATCAGCGCGAGTTCTACGCCTTCCATCAGGGCTCGAACTACACGAGCTCGATCAAGTGGCGTGTGCGGGCGGTTCGTCGGGTCGCCAAGCTGCAAGGGTTCATCACGCCGGTGAACTACGGCCCCTGGAGTTCGACCTTCACCTCCTCCAATCCGGCGATCGACGACGGCGTCGTCCGGCCCGTCGCAGCTACGACTGCCCTGGCGACGAGCACTCCGGCCAGCCCGAAGGCGCACGAGATGACGCCGGCGTTCGCCTTCACAGGCTCACGCGATGCGGCGGGGAACCAGTACGGCTTCTACCGGGTCTACGTCTTCAGCGACCAGCAGTGCGTCAACCCCGTCTTCCGCGGAGCGATCGTCGGGAGCCCCGCGTATGCCGCGCGCAACAAGGGCACGATGAAGCTGCCGACGGATGACAAGGCAATCGCGGACGCCGCGACCACGATTCTCGACCTCGGCGACGAGGGCAAGTCGTACACGGCGGAGGGCATTCTCTCGAAGCCCGCCAGCGAGGCCGGCAGCGCCGACACGGGCGCGGCAGCCCCGGTCACAACGACCCCTGCAGGGTCCTCTTCCGGCGACAAACCGGTCGAGCAGGCGTCGAACAGCGCCTGGCCGCAGATCGAACTGCTCGAGAGCGGATGGCCGAACGGACGTTTCTACTGGACGGTCGTGCCGGTGAAGCTCGTGCCGAAGTACGGCTCGGACGGCAAGGTCCAGAGCTACCAGTACATGGACGCCGAACTGCCGCAGGACACGTGCGCAAGCGGCCGCGTGCTCGCCTTCGGGAAGGCCTCCTCCCCGGTTGTCGCCGGCCAGGGCACCGCCTATGCATCCGGCCTTTCTCCGCGCGGGCGGCTGATCGCCTCCGCGGGCAACAAGCCGTTCTACGGGCACCCGCTCGTTGCCTGGCTACCGGCCCCGGGTGCGGACACCTACGAGATCGAATGGTCGCCGTCGCGCTATCCGTGGCGCGCGATCAAGCGGATCCCCGTGGACGGCGGCACTGCAGCCACGCTACCGCTGAAGCCCGGCAAATGGTGGTACCGGATCCGCGGCATCAACGACGCACTGCCGGCAGGGCATCAGTACATGAGCTGGTCACCCCCGCTGCAGCTCACCGTCGCGAAACCGAAGTTCCGGCTCGTCTCCTCTTCCAAGTAGCCCGTCGAACGGTAGGGTCGGGGCTCGGATGAGCCCCGACCTTGCACTCGCACTCGCACTCGCCGACGCGGCCGACGAGATCTCCGCTGCCCGTTTCCGCGCCGACGACCTCGTCGTCGAGACGAAGGCGGATCTGACCCCGGTGACCGAGGCCGACCGCGTAGTGGAGACGGCGATCCGCGAGCGACTCGCGTCCGAGCGCCCCGACGACGGGATCCTCGGCGAGGAGTTCGGTACGAGTGGCACCAGCCCACGTCGATGGATCGTCGATCCGATCGACGGCACGCGCAACTACTCGCGTGGGATCCCCGTGTGGGCGACGCTCATCGCGCTCGAGGAGGACGGAATCATCCGGCTCGGGGTCGTGTCCGCGCCGGCACTCCATCGCCGCTGGCACGCCGAACGTGGTGGCGGCGCCTGGGTGAACGACGATCGCATCCGCGTCTCGGCGATCCGCCGCATCGAGGACGCGGTGCTTTCCTTCGCGCTGGAGCAACCTATCCCGGCGCTCGCCGGGTACGCCTGGCATGCGCGGGGCTACGGCGACTTCTGGGCGCACATGCTGGTCGCCGAAGGCGCCGTCGATGGCGCGGTGGATGCCGTCGGCGTCAAGGCGTGGGACATCGCCGCCGTGCAACCGATCGTGGAGGAGGCGGGCGGCCGGTTCACAGATGCCGAAGGCATCTCCAGGGTCGACGGCGGCACGGCGATCTCCTCGAACGGGTTCCTGCACGCCGAGTTGCTCGAGGGCATCGCGGCCACGACACGCGGATAGCGCCGGCCTCAGAGCCCGAGTTCTCAGAGTGCGAGCGTGACCTTGTTCAGCCCGTGGGGTGCGTCTGGGTCGAGACCGCGCGACCGGGCCAGGGCGCCCGCGAAGAGCTGGCCGGGGACGACCGAGAGGAGCGGCGACAGCAGTGCCGGCTGGGTCGCCGGCACGGGCAGGACGTACTGGCTGCCTGCGATCGACGCGGCGGCGGTGCCGCTCGCGACGACCGTTGCCCCCATCTCGTGGATGCGCAACGCAGCCTCCTGAACGGTCGGCAGAGTCGCATCCGGTGACGCGATCGCCCAGACCGGGAAGAACGGATCGAGCGCCGCCACCGGGCCATGCGCGAGGTCGGTCGCGGTCAGCGGCTCCGACACGCGCTCGGCCACGACGATCTGCTCCTCGCGGCGTCGCCAGGCCGGCGTTCGACGGCGAACTCGCGGCCACCGAAGCCGCTCCAGGTGGTGTTCGCGAAGCCGAGGCCACCCGAGAAGCTCGAGCCCTGCATCGACCAGTTGCCGCCGGTCTCGCACTCGGCGATCCCGTCCCAGTCGACGCCGGTGCGCGCGGGCCAGCGCCTTGGCCCGGCGCCGCCTCGACCGCCGCAGCGATCTGCTGGTGCCTGGTCCGTGACGTCGGCCGCGTGCGTCAGCGAGGACGCCCTCGACCGGCGCGGGCCACACCGAGCGCTGCGCGGCGGCGAGCTCGACGCTGCGGAGGTCCACCGCGCCGGCGGACCGCGGCTCGACTCGGCCGCGCCGGCGGCCTCGGGGACCCGGGTCGGGTCGAGGGAGACGCCGGCCGCGGTGGCCGAGACGCCGAGGACGAGCGCTCCGACCAGCCCGGCCGTGCGGCGGACCTGCCGGCGCCGCGCCAGGCCGGCGCTGCTCGGCGGTGACGGCCGCACGGTGTCTGCTCCAGGGTCCGATCGTCCGGCAGGACGTGGCCGCGCGACGACTCGTCATGGGTAGCCTCCCAGCTCCGCCAGTAGTGCGCCCCTCCGAACGCGCGCGTCGAAAGCCGCGAGATTGGGGAGGGGGGTCGAAAGCCGCAAACACCAGCTTTCAGGCCCATCGACGCTACCGACGGCGGTGCGGACGAGACCGGAACTGATTTCCAGGATCTGGCAGGAATTCGGCCGGTTCGGTGGGGTGACCGACGGCCGCCGGGCCGGCCCGCCGTGGCCCTAGGCGCGCCCGCGCGGGTTTCTCGGTGACCTGTTTCACAAGCGTGTGATTCGCCCGGCGTCACCGGCGCTCAGGAGGCCCGGCGGGTGTCCCGCTTCACCACCCGGCGGCGACCCTCCCGGCGGGCCTCGATGACGCCCTGCGGGGTCACCAGGACGCCGGTCAGCGTGCGCTCGGCGTTGCGCATCCGCAACGACAGCAGCCGCTGCGCGTACTCGAGCACGGTCGCGCGCGTACGCCGGGTCGTCGGCCCGGTTCACGAGCTCGTCGGGATCGGCGTCGAGGTCGTAGAAGAGCGGCGGCAGCCCGGCGAAGTGCACGTACTTGCCGCGCTCGTCGCGCAGCACCGCGAGCGAGCACTCGTCGATGCCGAGGCCGAACATCTCCTGCGTGAGCCGACCGGTCGGGTCGCGGAAGTCCCACTCCCAGTGCACCGCGGTCGCGCCACGTCGCGGGTCCTCGCCGTGCAGCACGTCGAGCAGCGACGCGCCGTCGCACTGCACCGGCGCGTCGACGCCGATCCACTCGAGGATCGTCGGCATCACGTCGACGTTCTCGGTGAAGCGGTCGTCGACGACGCTGCCCGCGCGTCGCGTCCGACTCGGCGCGCGGGTCGCGCACGATCAGCGGGACGTGGTAGCTCTGGTCGAACCAGCCGAGCTTCTCGGTGAGCCAGTGGTCGCCGAGCTGCTCGCCGTGGTCCGAGGTGAGGACGACGAGCGTGTCGTCCCACGCGCCGCGCTCGCGCAGCCCGTCGACGAGCCGACCGAGCTGCGCGTCGACCTCGGTCATCATCCCGTAGTAGGTCGCGCGCAGCTGGCGGAGCTCGGCCTCGTCGTCGGGCCCGCGCAGACCGGGGATCGCACCACGCCCGCGAGCAGCGGGTGCACCGCGCCCTCCTCCTCGAACGTCGGCGTGCCGCACCGGCGGCGGGCACCGTCGTCCGGGTCGTACATCTCGTGGTACGGCGCCGGCGCGACGAACGGCGGGTGCGGCCGGATGTACGCGGCGTGGACGAACCACGGCTCGCCCTGCTGCTCGTCGACGTAGCGCAGCACCTCGCCGGTGAGGAACGCGGCCTCGGTGTGCTCGGCCGCGTACGCGACCGGCGCGCCCGGCGCGTCGGAGATCGGCTCGTACATCTCGCGCACGTCGTCGGGGACGTCGTAGCCCTGCTCGCGCAGCCACGCGCCCCACGGCTCGAGGTGCTCGGGCAGGTCGAGCACGGCGCGGAAGCCCGGGAGCACGCCCTCGTAGGTGCGCAGCCGCGGGTCGTCGGGCGCGAGCACGCGCGGGTCGGGTGACGCGTCGGTGTAGCCGAACAGCACCGGGTCGTAGCCGACCGCGCGCGCCTCGAGCGCGACGTTCGTGAAGCGCGCGTCGAGCGGCGTGCCGTTGAGCACCGACCGGTGGTTCATCAGGTACGTGCCCGGTGTGCAGCGACGCGCGGCTCGGCCCGCACGGCGCGGCCTGCGCGTAGTGGCGGCGGAACAGCACGCCCTCGGCGGCGAGCCGGTCGAGGTTCGGCGTCTGCACCACCGGGTGACCGAGCGACGCCGAGGCAGTCGCCGCGCCACTGGTCGACCGTGATGTAGAGGACGTTGCCCGGGAGTGCCTGCGCCTCGGTCACGGCGCACGCTAACGCGGCGCGCTCATCGTGCCGAGTGGACGGGCGTCGGCAGCTGCGCGCAGGGACCGGCGCCCCACCCTCCACGTCCCCTCGCGCCATCCGCCGCCGCCCACGTGACCCGGTTCGGAGTGCCGCGACTCCGCGCGACTACGGCAGTGCGGCGACGCCGCGGGCGATCGGGCCGGGCCAGATCGGGCCGCCGGTGGCGGCCGGCGGCTTCGGGTTGGTGCCGATCCCGAACGGGTAGAGGCCGCCGAACGAGTCGACGACCCAGCCGCCGCTGCCGTCCGGCGCGATCGTCACGCCGCGCGCCCGGTCCTGACCGGGCCACGACGGCGCGCCGGCGTCGGCCGCCGGCGCGCCGCCGAACGGGTGCAGGCCGCCGTCCGCGTCGAGCGACGTAGCCGCCCTCGCCGTTCGGGCAGCAGCGCGATGCCGCGGGCGAAGTCCTGGCCCGGCCACTTCGTGACGTCCGGTCGGGATCGGCGGTCGGGTCCCGGACCCGATCCGGAACGGGTAGAGGCCACCCGGAGCGGTTCACGACGTAGCCGCCGGTGCCCTCGGGCACGACCGCGATGCCGCGGGCGATGTCCTTGCCCGGCCACGTCTGGTTGCCGGACAACGTGAGGGTCGTCACCGACCCGTCGCCGAACCGGAACGGGTGGAGCTCGCCGACGCCGTCGACCACGAGGCCCCGGCCACCGGGGAGGAGCGCGACGCCGCGCACGACGTCCTTGCCCGGCCACTGCGTGTTGCCGCCGGCCGCCGCGGCTTGGTCGCGCACCCGGCGGAGAAGCCGTGCGAGCGCGCCGGTCCCGTCGACCACGAAGCCCTGCGCCGGGCGCGGCCGCGGTCGCGGCGTCACCCTGGTAGCGGAAGCAGCGCGAACGCGCGGCCGGCCGGTGACGCGCAGGCTGCCCGACGACCACGCCGCGACCGTCGGACCGCACGACCGCGTCGTCGGCGACCGGGTACGTCCCCGCGTCGAGCAGCGAGACGCCGCCGATGCCGAAGGTCTCGTCGCGCGTCCCGTCGGAGTTCGAGCCGCAGCAGGAGCACGTCGTTGTCGTTCCCCACCTTCGAGTTGCCGGCGACGACGATCTTGCCGTCGGCGCGCACCAGCGACCGACAGCCGGCTCGTCGTCCAGGCCGAAGGCGCGGTCCGTCGTTCTGGAAGTCCACGTCGCGCGTGCCGTCGGCGTTGTAGCGCCGCACGATCGTGTGGCGCCGCGCCGCTCGCACCGTGACCGACGCCGACCGCGACGCACCTTGCCGTCGCCGTCGAGCGCGAGCGCGGTCACCGCAGTCGTAGCCACCGAGGTCGTCCACCACGCCGTCCGCGCCGCCGAAGGTCGCGTCGGTGCTGCCGTCGGGGTTCAGCCGCATCAGCGCGAAGTCGTCGCCGACGGTCCGACCGCCGACCACGATCTTGCCGTCCGGCTGCAGCACCATCGCCTGCACCGTCAACGGCAGGTTGGTCCGCTCGACCGTCACCGTCGAACGATCGGTCGGGCGCTGCCGGTCGCGGCTGACCCGGGCCACGATCCCGTCGGTCACCGTCGGTCGCCGCCGACCACGATCGCGCCGTTCGATCTGCACCTGCACCGCGGTGAGCCGGTCGTCGGCGCCGAGGCTCGTCGATGAGCGTGCCGGTGCCGTTGAACGCCGGGTCGAGCTCGCCGTCGGTCGTCAGCCGCGCGACGAGCGAGTCGACCGACGTCCGCCGAGGTCCGCGACCCGACCGCGACGATCTTGCCGTCGGCCTGGCGGGCGATCGCGGCGAACTCGGCGTCGCTGCCGAGCCCGACCGTCTTCTTGCCGCCGGTCGCGAACGTGGCGTCGAGCGTGCCGGCCGGCGAAGAACTTCGCGACGAGCGCGCGGGTGCCGACCGAGCCGGCGACGAGGTAGCTCCCGTCGGCGTCCATCACGACGCTCGTCGCCTCGCTCGGCTCGCCGGCGGTGATGTCGACCGACTTGAGCCCGCAGCTCCCGAAGGTGCCGTCCGGGTCGCCCGGCCAGGCCGGGCCGGCGCGGCGCCGAGCCCGATCGCCGCGACCATGCCGACGCTCAGGGCCACGACGACGAGCGCGCGGAGCGCTCCGGGGGTGACGCTCGGCGAACCGCGGGTCGGATTCGTGGGACTTCCCCCTCGGGCGCTTCGGGCATCTCTGTGGCGTTCATCGGCATCGACGGCGCTCGCTTCTTGAAACAGCGCCGGCGCACGACGCGGTCCGGATCGGGTCCGTCGGTACCCTGGATGTCCATCAGCCGACTCTCGAGGATCCATCGTGGTCGTCGTGCTCGCGTGTCGCTGACCGCGGTCGCGGCGGCGTGCGGCAGCGACTCCGACTCCTCGACGTCGCGACGTCGTCGACGACGACCACCGACCCGCCGGCGCCGCGCGCGGCAACGTCGACGGGACGCTCGCGCTCGGCCAGCTCGCGCCGCTGACCGGCGAGCTCGCGTCGATCTCCGAGTCGCTCACCGCGCCGGTGCAGATCGCGGTCGACGAGATCAACGCGGCCGGCGGCGTCAACGAGAAGCCGGTCGACGCTCGCCGTCGCCGACGACGGCGGCGGCGACAACCCGGCGCTGGCCGACGCAGTCGCTCGAGCACGCTGCTCGACGACGAACAAGGTCGACGCGATCATCGGGCCCGACCGCGTCCGGCACCGCGCTCGACCTGCTCGAACCGATCCGGCCGAGCCGGCGTCGCTCGAGTGCTCGGGCTCGAACTCCGCCGCCGGAGCTCAGCACCGCGCGACTCCGGCGGCTACTACTTCCGCACCGCGCCGCCCGACCGGCTGCAGGCGATCGCGCTCGCCCGGCTGCTGGCGCTCGGGCGGGCAAGCGCCGCCCGGTCATCGTGGTCCGCGACGACGCCTACGGCAACGCGTTCGTCGGGCCCGCTGCGCGCGGAGCTGCGCGCGCGGCGGATGCGACGCCCGCCGGCCGGTCATCCGCTACGACCCCGACGCCAAGGACCTCACCGCGGTCGGCACGCGGGTCGCCGGCGCGCAAGCCGGACTCCGTCGTCGCGATCTCGCTCGCCGACGACGGCGCGCGTGCTCGTGAAGGCGATGATCGCCGCCGGCGTCGGCCCGAACCAGCTCCCGATGTACACCCCGGACGGCATGCAGAGCACGACGTTCGCGCGCGAAGGTCGACCCGCCGAACGCCGGCGCTCGTGCAGGGCATCCTCGGCACCGCGCCCGCGGCGGCGCCGGCCGGGATCGCGAGACCCGTTCACCGCCGCGCTGCGCCGCGCCGGCGTGCACGCCGATCTTCTCCGCGTACTACTACGACTGCACGATCCTCACCGCGCTCGCCGCGGTGCAGGCGAAGTCGGACGACCCGGCGAAGATGAAGAGCGCGTTCGCGAAGAGCCTGCGCGGCACGACCGACTGCGCGACGTTCGCCGCGTGCGTGCAGGCGCTCGACCGCGGGCAAGACGATCCACTATCGCGGCGCGTCGTCGCCGTTCGACCGTTGGGACGGTACGAGCCCGGTGCAGGGCACCTACGACGTCTGGTCGTACGGCACCGACGGCGCGGTCGTCACCGGCGCCGCCGCAGCAGCCAGATCCACGTCCCGTGATCAACTCGCGGCGCAAGCCGACATTGTCCCAAATGTCCGGCCGCGACGCGGCGAACGTCCGCCGCGCCGACACGCACGACGTGGCGCGCGATCGCGCATAGATTCCGGAACGTCACTTCGACGACGGGAGAACACCGATGCGCCGCAGCACTCACACGACGCTCCGCCGACTCGTCGGCACCTCGATCGTCGTGCCGCCACCGTGATCCCCGCGGGCGCTGCGATGGCCGCCGACTACCCGAACGCGCCGGCGACCCGACGGTCGCAGCCGCAACAGCGGCTCGACCGTGCAGGCCGCGACGACGCAGACCGCCAGCACGCTGCCGTTCACCGGTGGCGACGTCGTCGGGCTCGCGCGTCGATCGGCGCCGGCGCCGCGCTCGCGGGCACGGTGCTGGTGCGCCGCTCGCGCCGCCCCGCCGGCGTCTAGACGCGCGCTCCGCAGCGTTCCGACACGTCGGCCGAGCGCGACGACCTCGACGGTCGGTCGCTCCGGCGTCGCCTCGGGGTAGAACCAGCGGAACCAGAGCCGCCCGCGCGGGTGGCCCTGGGTGCGCACCCAGTTCGGGTGGCCGGGATCGCGCTCGGACACGACGATCGTCCACGAGCCGTCGTCCTCGTAGCTGCACCTGGCCGCCGTTGATCGTGACCCGGTCGTAGTCCGCGTTGTAGGTGTGCAGGAACGGGTTCCAGAGGCACAGGTTCCAGAACGCGCACTCGGGTGAGCGGCCGCGGATCACGAGCGCCTGGTCGTCGGCGAGCTCGTAGCTCCCCATCGCGTACGCCGCGTCGCCGGCGGCCCAGCCGAACGTCGCGGTCGGCACCGGGTACGGCTCCTCGACGATGTTCGGCTCGCCGAGCGCCAGCGGGGTGATCTTCGCCTGGTCCTCGATCCAGGTCTGCACGGCCCGGAACTTCCGGGCCAGGCCCTCGTCGGTGAGCAGCGGCTCGTTGTCACCGTCGAGGCACTCGATCTGCCACTCCATGCGCCGGCTCGTGTCCGGCTCGACGAGGTAGTCGCGGGTGATCGCGGACACCGCGTCCGGCTCGAGCTTGATCCACGGCTGCGGGTGCTCGTCCGGCGAGAGGATGATCTCGACCGTCGCCGTCGGCGTCCATCGTCGACGTCGCGGTCGCTGACCGACCCGACGATGCGCTCCGAGTACCGACCGTCGTTCGGGCCGCCGTAGACGGTGAGCGAGTAGTAGACCGCGTCGGCGCGGCGCGCCCGCACCCGGTACGTCTTCGTCGGGTCGATCGGCGCGTACTGGTAGAACGCGTCGGAGTTGTCGCCGCCCCACTTCTGGTAGCGGCCGACGATGTCGACGAACTGCGGTCGCTGCGGGTCGGCCCAGAGGTGCGCCTGCATGCCGACCTGCACGATCGTGAAGATCCACCGGTAGCGCCTCGAGCACCGACTGCTCGTCGACCAGCGCGGGATCGCCGTCGGTGAACCGCTCCTCGAACGAGCTCATCAGCGCGAGGAGGTCGCGGACCGCAGCCGCGGTCTCGACGCCGTAAGTTTGCGGCTGTGTCGCTCGGTCATGGCGGCGAACGATAGGGGGGACCGATGACGACTGCACGGCCGGCGCCGGTGCGCATCGACGACTACGCGAACCCGCGCTTCTCCCCCGACGTGCTGGCGATCCACGAGGCGGTCGCGCCGATGGCCGCGGAGCTCCGGCTCGAGGCGGAGCCGATGCTCGAGCAGGCCCGGGCCGAGACCGGGCTGAGCCACGGGCTCGACGACCCCGGCTTCCGCGAGCGGCTCGACGTGCTGCTCACCGGCCTGCGCGACGAGGCCGGGCTCTCACCGTTCGGCGTGCTGAGCGACCACACGGTGGTGCTCGGGCTGCTGCGGAGCCGGCTGCTCGATCCAGGACCTGCTCGACCGCCATCCCGAGATCCTCGACGATCCCGATCACCGCGCCGATCGTCATCGTCGGCCTGCCCCGCACCGGGCACGACGCACCTGCACAACCTGATCTCGTCCGATCCGGCGCTGCGGTCGCTGCCCTACTGGGAGGCGCTCGAACCGGTGCTCCCGCCGTCGGCGCAGCCCGGCGCCCGGCGAGCCCGACCCGCGCTTCGCGAGCACCCAGGTCGCGCTCGACATGATCGACGCCGCGGCGCCGCTGTTCGAGCGGATGCACGAGATGACCGTCGAGCACGTGCACGAGGAGATCCAGCTGCTCGCGATCGACTTCTCGTCGATGCTGTTCGAGACGATGGCGCGTGATGCCGACGTGGCGCGACTACTACCTCGGCCACGACCAGACCCCGCACTACGAGTACCTCAAGCAGGTGCTCCAGGTGCTGACCTGGCTGCGCGGCGGCGAGCGGTGGGTGCTGAAGTCGCCGCAGCACTGCGAGCAGATCCGCCCGCTGCTCAACGTGTTCCCCGACGCGACGTTCGTCGTGACCCATCGCGATCCGGTCTCGGTGACCGCGTCGGTCGTCACGATGCTCACGTACGCGGCGCGGATGAGCGTCGCGCACCCGGACCCGGTCGTGTACGGCCCGTACTGGTCGCAGCGGGTCGAGGACCTGCTGCACGGCTGCGAGCGCGACCGCGACCTGATCCCGGACGGCCAGGCGATCGACGTGCGCTTCCACGAGTTCATGGCCGACGACTTCGCGATGGTCGAGCGCATCTACGCCGTCGCCGGCCAGCCGATGACCGCCGCGGCCCGCGCCGGGATGGAGGCGTTCCTCGCCGCCCACCCGCGCGGGCAAGTTCGGGACCGTCGTCTACGACCTCGCCGACTTCGGCATCGACCCCGCCGAGCGCCGCCGCGCGCTGCGCTCCTACGCCGAGCGCTTCGGCACCGCCGACGAGTCCGCCCGCCCGATGACTCGTTTCGGGGCGCGTTCCGGTCGCTCTGGCGACCGCAAGTCGCCCCGAAACGAGTGGGCTGGGGGCTCGATCTGGGGGCGGCGGGGTCACGCTGGCGTGGGGCGCGGTCTCGCACCGGTTCGTGCCGGAGCGGGCCCGGCCGGTCGCGGGCGCGGCCGCCGCGGTCGGGCTCGCCGCGCTCGCCCGCGGCGTCGGCGCCGACGCACGCGACCTCGGCTGCGACCGCCGGCGACCTCGCGCCCGGGCTGCGCGGTCGGGCGGCCGCCGCCGGCGGCGATCGTCGCGGTCGACGGCCGCGGCGCGGCGCGCTCGACCGGCAGGGCACCGCGTTCCGCGACGCGCGGGTCACCGACGCGTCGCGCGGCGAGGCCGCGCTGCACCTGCTCGTCCGCATCCCGCTCGCGACCGCGCTGGTCGAGGAGCTGGTGTTCCGGGGCGTGATCCTCGGCTTCGGGCTGCGCGACGGCGACCGCCGGCGCGCGCTCGCTCGTCAGCTCGGTCGCGTTCGGGCTCTGGCACGTCGGCGCCGGCGCTGCACCCGGCGCGCCAGCGCGCGACCGGTGAGCGTCGTCGGGCATCACGCCGCGCGACCGCGGCCCGCGTCGTGCTCGGCGACGTCGTCGCGACGACGATCGGCGGGCTCGGGTTCGGCTGGCTCCGCCTGCGGTCGGGCAGCATCGTCGCGCCGGCGATCGCGCACGCGGCGCTGAACGGCAGCGCCTACCTCGCGACCCGGCTCGGCGCGGGACGTCAGGCGCGGCGCGGCGCGCTGAAGATCTCGCGCACCAGCGGCTCGAAGTGCTCGAGCGGCGGGGTGTCGTAGTCCGGGTCGAAGGACGTCTGGTCCCACTCGTCGGCGAACCGCTCGGCGAGGTCGTACGCCGGGTGGCCGACGTACTGCTGCGCGGGCTTCCGGGTCCTTGCCCATGAACCCGTAGTAGTGCCGGCCCTGGAAGTCCTGGTGGACCTCGCACCATCCACACGACGTCGCGCGCACGTACGGCTTGAGCAGCGCCGCCGCGACCGCCGGGTGGTTCGGCTCGGACACCGCCTTGGCGATGTCGTGGCACAGCGCGGCGACGACGACCTCGTCGTCGGCGCCGGCGCGCTCGGCACGGGCCGCGGTCTGGCAGACGTGGGTGAGCTGGTCCACCGCGAAGCCGTTGGTGATGGCCTCGAGCGTCCGCGCAGCATGCCGAGGATCCGGTCGGGGACGTTCGCCCAGTCGTCGATCGACTCCGTCGGCGATGTGGTCCCACTGCTCCCGGGTCGACTCGTCCATCCGGGCGAAGGTCGACCGGCCGCTCTTCGTCGTCGGTCCCTGAACCGTCTCGGTCATCACCGCACCTCCGTCGTGGTTCCGTTCCAGTCTCGCGCGTCGACGGGCGCACGGGCCGGCGGGCGGGAGGTGCTCCGGCATCGGGATGTTGGCACCGCCGCCGGCGCCGAACTCCTCGGCGATCGCGCGCACGATCTGCGCGAGGTGCTCGTCGCGGTCGAGGCCCTGCGTCTGCGAGGTCGCTCAGCGCCCGCTCGACGACCGTCGCGGCCAGGCTCTTGCCCGTCGCGCCGTGCTCCTTGATCCACTCGCTGCGCTCGCAGCTCCTCGCGCTCGAGCCACGTCGGCGATCGCGTCGAGCTGCTCCTCGGTCGCGTCGAAGCCGAGCGCGGCGTGGAAGAACGGCAGCAGGTCGGCGCGGTAGTCGTGGCCCTTCGCCGCGAACTTGCCCGGGCACGACGTTGGCCGAGTTCTTCATGTCGACGAGCACCTGGAAGAACGTGGTGGTCGGCATCCAGCGCATGCCCTTCGGCACCTGCGGACGGGCGGGTGTCGCGGCGGCCCGAGCCACGTCCGGCGCCTGGATCGCGAGCTCGGGCCCGAACAGCGCGACGCCGTCGTCGTGGTGCGTGATCATCACGTACCGGATCTTGGCCCGCTCCTCGGGGTCGAGCGCGTGCCACTCGCCGATGTCGTTGAACACCCGCACGACGTCGCGGTCGACGTCCGGCGCGGCCGTCGAAGAGCACCTGCTCCTTCCACTTGCTGAAGTGCGGCGTGCCGATCCAGATCGCGTGGTCGATGCCGGTGTCGACGAGCCCCTGGGTGCCCCGGTCGACGAACGGGTCCTGGCTCGTCCACGCGCCGAGGCTCTCGCCGAAGAGGACGAACTTCGGCCGCTCGCGCCTCCGGGATCTGGGCGAGCCGGGCGTGCAGCGCGTCGAGCAGCAGCCGCGCCTGCGTCGCGGCCCTCGTGGACCCGGTCGAGCGACAGCACCGACGGGCGCGCCGCGTACTGCATCGCGACCGTCGCGCAGTCGCCGCGGGCGAGCAGCTCGAGCGCCGTCACCGCGGCGTAGTTGACGTAGCCGGTGCCGGTCGGTGACGCGACGAGCAGCCACGTGCGCTCGAACGCGCCGGTGCGCTCGAGCTCGTCGAGCACGAGCGCGACGCGCTGCCTCCTCGGTGTCGGCGCTCGCCGAGCCCGACGTAGACGCGGATCGGCGGCAGCGCGCGTCGTCCTCGTCCATCACCTCGCGGATCTTCTCGGGCGACGGTGACCGTCCACACGAAGCGACGACCCTGCTTCGAGCAGCGAGTCGAAGTCGACGTGGCTCGCGACGCTGCCCGACACGAACGGGTTCGGCGGCGGGATGTCGAACGCGGCCTCGACCGACGTCTCCTTGTGCTCGATGCCGCCGAAGGTGTGCTCGATGAGGAACCGCGTGCGCGCTGCCGAGCGTCGCGCAGCGCGACCGCGTGGCCGAGCGGGCGCAGCGACCTCCTCGCTGACCGGGAGCACCCGCGGCCGAGCGCGGGCGATCGCGGTCGGCGAAGCAGGCGCTCGCCGAGCGCCAGCGTCGAGACGCCGACCGCGACCCCGACGCCGAGCCCGAGCGCCTTGAGCGGCGCGACCACCGCGCCGTCGGGCGGGAGGTCGGCGTCGAGGCGCGCCGCGCGCCGGCGCCGGAGCTCGAGCAGCGGCCGCGAGCACGCCGGCCGCCGGGCACGACGACCGGCACCGTGTTGGGCTTCGCGCCGCCGGAACGTGCCGACCGCCTCCTGCAGCCCGCCGATGATCGCGCCGGCGGTGCCCGTCATCGTGAGCCAGAAGCCGCCGGTGCGCACCGCGGCCCGCGGCAGCGGCTCGCGCGCGGCGCTGCCGGAACGCCCGCTGCAGCCCGATCCCGGCGCCGATCGCGACGACGTCGAGCGCGAGCGACGCCCGGCTCCAGGCCGACGTTGTCCGAGCGCGCGTTCGCTGCGCGGAGCGCGACCAGCGCGGCGGCCTGGATCGTCTCCTGCACGAGCGACGACCAGCGCGTGGTTCGACGCGATCGAGAGGCCGGTGACGATCGCCTGGTCCATCGTCGGGCCGGGGCATCAGCGTGCGCTGGAACGTCAGCGGGACGTTCGCCGCCGCCAGCAGCATCCCGGACTGGTCCGCCCGGTGGCGCAGCGACTGGACGTAGCGGCGGGCCATAGGCTGCCTCCGGGACGGCTGGCGCGGTCGAGCCGAGAATCCGGCTCAAGGTCGGCTCACGCGCGGCGATCCTCCGATACGCGGTAGAGCAAGGTACCGATCGCAGCAGGACGCGTCAGGGCCTGCCCGCAAGGAGGGCGCCGTGACCTACGGAGTGACCGTCCAGACACTCGACCGCCATCGACGGCAACGGCATGACGATGCTGCTCGTCGAGGCCGACGAGCCCGGGCGCGGCGGAGAGCCGCGCCCGCCAGATCGCCGAGCAGAAGTTCCGCTGCACGGTGCTCGTCGACCACGCGGTGCCCTGCCCCGGCTTCGTGCCGAGCGCGCAGTCCCTGCTCGTCTGACGGCCCGCCGCTCGGCTGCCCGAGCTCACCTCCGCGGTCCGTCGCGGTCACCACGGGCCTCACACGATCCTCACGTACGCTTCGCCCGTGACTCATCTGCGTCACCGAGATTCCGGCCAGATCGTCGGGGCGACAGCCTCGGACCGAGAGGGGGACGAGATGCGGAAGTTCGTGATCGCAGCCGGACTCGCGTGCGCCATGGTCGGCGCTGCCCGTCGACCGCGACGGCCGGCGCGGCCAGCCCGGCGCAAGTTCAAGGGCAAGGGCACCGGCACGCTGACCCTCGCCGGGCAACAGCTTCACGATCGACGGCACGGTCAAGGTCGCCAAGGTCGGTGCGGTCGCGTTCCACAGCGAGGGCACGACGAACGGCCGGGCACGTCGCCTTCACCACCACGTTCACCGGCGCCGAACGGCGACACGCGTGACGACGTCGTCGACCGGCACCGCCCGCCACACGAGGATCGGCCGGATCTTCATCACCACGCGACACCGTCACCGGCGGCACCGGGCGCTTCGCCGACCGCGACGGGCGACGGGCGCACCGCGGCCAAGGCCAAGCTCGCCGCGCCGGACGCGACCACCGGCACGGTCAAGTTCGTCCTCGCCGGCAAGATCACGCTACTAGCGCGTCCGGAGCCCACGCCGCGGCCGTCCGCGCGCGACTCGGGTCGGGCGATTCCAGAACATTCGGCGCCGATTTGCCGATAACCGCGGGGAAATGAGCAGATCACCGCAGCACGCTCGCCGCCGTCATCGTGGCCGCGCTCGACCTGGCTCGCGGGCCGCGGCGCTCGGCCGTCGCGGCCCGGCCCCGCCGGCGCGGCGACCGTCGGCGACGGTGCCCGGCCTCGATCCCGAGCGACTGCTCCCGCGACGTGAGCGCGGAGCTCATCGCGTGGATCGCGTCCGTGCCCGGACGGGTCGACGCTGCAGTTCACCCCGAACGGCTGCTACCGGGTCGACCGCAAGCTGACGATCAGCTACCGCAACGGGCTCACGTTCGACGGCAACGGCGCGACGTTCCGCGCGTTCACCGAGCGGCCGGGAGCTCGCCGCCGTCCGAGGCGCGCACGCGCAGCATGTTCACGTTCTGGCGGGGCAGCAACCTCACCGTGCGCAACACGATCGTGATCGGCGCCAACCCGTACGCCGGGCGTGAACGACGCCGCGTACGTCCCCGCGCTCGAGGCGCAGACCGCGTACGTGATCGGCGGCGTGCAGAACATGGTGCTCGACCACGTCGCAGGCGTACGACGTGTACGGCGACTTCGTGTTCGTCGGCGCCGCGACGCAGGGACCTCTCGTGCGGAACTCGACGTTCGCCCGCAACGGCCGCCAGGGCTGGACGATCAACGGCTCGGACATCGTGTTCGAGCACAACACCATCCGCCAGACCCGGCGGGCGACGATCGACCTCGAGCCGAGCTCGAAGGCCTCGATCACCCAGCGCGTCACGATCCGCAACAACACCATCGGCGTCGGGCGGCTGTACTTCTTCGCCAACGAGGGCCTCGCCGCGCCGACCTCGGACATCTCGATCATCGGCAACCGGTTCGTCGGCAAGGCGATGACGATCCGGGTCAACCCGCCGAGCGGGACCCGGTCCCGGTACCGGGTGATCGGCAACGTCAGCGACACCCCGGTCGGCTTCAACGGCGGCGGCGCGTTCCAGTTCAGCGACGTGGTCGGGATCGAGGTCCGGGACAACGTGCAGCCGATGCAGCGCAACCGGGGGATCTCGGGCGTGTCGATCAGGAACTGCCGGGACGTCGTGGTCGACCGGGAACCGGTTCCCGTTCGGGAAGGCGCCGTCTTCTCGCGCGGCGGCAACTTCAACGTCTCCCAGTCCGGCAACTACGTCGGCAACCCGCTCTGGCTGGCGCCCGGCGAGCAGCTTCGTCGGGCCCGGCCTGATCCGAGCCGGCGTCCCCGGAGCGAATGGACGGCGTGAGGCGAGCGGCTGGGCGCGCGCCGCGTGGCGCTCGGTGCTCGCGCTCGCGCTCGGCGGCCGGGAGCGCCGGCGCCGGTCCGCGTCGGCGGCGACGCGTCCCCAGCCGCGACCGGCCGACGCTGCGCGGCTCGCCGACGACGTCCGCCGCGGCGACGAACGCGCCGGGCGCGATCGTCGCGGTCCAGCGGGGCCAGCCACGCGCCGGTGATCGTGGCGCTCCGGGACCCGGGACCGGCGCGGCGGCGGACCGATCGCAGGCCGACGACCCGTTCGTCGTGGCGAGCGTGTCGAAGGCGTTCACCGCCGCGCGTCGTGCTCGCGCTCGTGCACCGCGGTCGAGCTGGCGCTCGACGACCCGGTGGCGCAGTACGTCCCGGGCTGGGACCGGCGCATCACGGTCCGCCAGCTGCTGGACCACACGAGCGGGCTCCCGTCCTGGGGCAACAAGGACGACCCGCCGGACTCGCCGCGCGACGACGCTCGAGAGCGCGGACCTCAGCCGGCGGTTCACGATGGCCGAGAGCCTCGAGCCGGTGCGCGCGATGCCGCTGCTCGCCCGACCCGGGACCGAAGACCCACTACTCGAACGCGAACACGATGCTCGCCGGCCTGGTCGTCGAGGCGGTGACCGGCAGGTCGCTCGCCGACGCGTACCACCGCGTACGTGCTCGACCCGCTGCGCCTGCGCAGCACCGGCTACCGCGCCGCAGGAGACGCCGCCCCGGCCGCCGATCCCCGGCGTGCTCGTACGTCGACGGCGACCGGACCGAGCTCGACACGTCGCAGTACCCGCAGGACTCGTTCCTGACGCTCGGCGGCCCGTCGGTCGGCGATGGTCTCCGACGCGCCCGACCTGCTCCGGTTCGCGCAGGCGTTCCTCCGCGGCGACTTCCCGACCCGCCGGCTCGCCCGCGCAGGCCCGCGCGGATCAACGCGGGCGGCGCCGGGCTCGGGATCATCGGCTTCGGCCCGGCCGGGCTACTGCATCTTCGACGGCTGCCCGCGCGGCACGACAGTTCCGCCGCATCGGCTTCGCCGGCAACGGTCCGGGCGTCGCGGTCCGCGTCGTCTACGACCCGACGCGCGACGTCACCGTGCTCGTGTTCGCGAACTCGAGCGAGCGCGGGAAGCTCGACCCGTTCGTGCTGCGGCTGTTCGATCGGGTCCAATAGCCGGGTGCACTGCCGGCTGCGCGTCGGCATCGACCTGGCGCGTCGACCATCCACGTCGTCGTGCTGTGGGCGCCGACGGGCGCGCGGCCCGTCGGTCGTCGGCGGCCCGGACCTTCGACGCGACGGACCTCGACGGCGTCGTCGCCGTCGCCGCGGACGCCGGCGACGATCGCGATCGACGCGCCGGCGCGAGCTGAGCACCGCGCCCGCACCGCGACGACGAGACGATCTCGCGGAAGTTCCGCACCGCGCGCTGCGGCGAGATCGCGCTCGGGCGAGCAGGCCGGGATCTGGGTCCCGTGGGTGACGCCCGCCGACGCCGACGAAGGTCGCCGGGCTGGATGCGAGGTCGGCTTCGCGCTCTGGGCGGCGCTGCGCGGCGGCGGGCCACGAGCCGATCGAGGTCTACCCGGCCGGCGTGTTCCGGGTGCTCGCCGGCCGGCGTGCCGCCGCGCAAGACGACCCGCGCCGGGCTCCAGGCGCGCATCGAGCTCCTCGCGCCGCACGTCGAGCTCCCGCCCGGGATCGACGATGTGGTCGCACGACGGCATCGACGCGCTCGGCGCCGCGCTCACCGCGCACCAGAAGGCGCACCGGGACCGCGCGCGGGCGTCGCGCCACGACGGTCCCGACCTGCGACGGCTCCGCGGTCTGGCTCCCGGCCGCGCCCGACCCGGCCTGAGCCGCCGGCCGAGGTTCCCTCACCGCGGCCGAGCCGCGGCGCTAGGTTGCGGGACACGCGCCGGGAGGACATGGATGTGCTGAGCTCGGGGAGGTCGCGTTCCGTCGGTCGGCGGCCGCGACCCGGGTCGGCGTGATCGTGCTCGCGCTCGCTCGCCGGGCTCGCTCGTGGGCGTCGCGTCGGCAGCCCGGCGCCGCGGCCGCGCGCGGTCGGCGCGCCGAGCCGCGATCATCACCTACGAGGTCCGCGGCCTCGACAACGGCAGCGACCTCGAGCCGTTCGCGGCGCAGGCCGCCGAGACCTACGCCGACCCGCGCGGCTGGAGCCTCGGCGGCGTCGGTGGCGTTCGTGCGCGTCCCGTCCGGCGGCAACTTCACGCTCTGGCTCGCCGCGCCCGGCCGCGTCCCCGGCTTCGGCTCGCCGTGCAGCTCGCTGTACTCGTGCCGCCAGGGTCGCAACGTCATCATCAACGAGGCGCGCTGGCTCGGCGGGTCGCCGTCGTGGAACGCGTCCGGCGCGTCGCTGCGCGACTACCGCCACATGGTCGTGAACCACGAGACCGGCCACTGGATCGGGTTCGGGCACGCGTTCTGCGGCGGCCCGGGCGCGCCCGCGCCGGTGATGCAGCAGCAGATCGATCTCGCTGCAGGGCTGCGCGCCGAACTCCGTGGCCGCTCGACTCGCGAGCGGCGATGCGGCCGCGGCGCGTGCTCGGCGTCGAGATCCGGTTCGGCAGTCCCTTCGGCGCCCTCGAAGCGGTGCGGCCGTGGCTGCGCTCGGTCCGGGTCGTCGGGTGGGCGATCGACCCCGACACCGCCGCGCCCGACGTCGTGCAGATCACCGTCGACGGCGCGCCGTCGTTCACGCGTCGGCGTCGCTGCCCCGACCGACATCGCGGCGGCGTTCCCCGGCTACGGCCCGGCCCACGGCTTCGACGCGGTCATCCCGCGGCCGCGGGCTCGCACTCGGTCTGCGTGTTCGCGCTGAACGTCGCCGGGCGGCGGGAGCAACGCGCTGCTCGGCTGCCGGACCGTCGTCGTCGGCTCACCGTTCGGCGTCGGTCGAGCGCGTCGCAGAGCGGGCCACGCAATCGCGCGGGTGTCGGGCTGGGTCATCGACCCGGACACGCCGGCGTCCACGTCGGTGCACGTGTACGTCGAACGGCGTCGCGGTCGCGATCCCGGCCGAACCGGCCTCGCGACGACGTCGGCAGCGCGTTCCCCGGCTTCGGCGACAACCACGGCTTCGACCAGATCGTCGCGGCACCGTCGGGCACGCACCGCGTGTGCCGTGTACGGCATCAACGCGGCCGGGCCGGGCACGAACACGACGCTCGAGTGCCGCACGATCACCGTCGGCGGCCCGCCGTTCGGCTCGCTCGACCGGGTGCGCACCGGACCCGGTGAGATCCAGGTCAGCGGCTGGGTCATCGACCGCGACCTCGCGACGCCCGGGTCGGGTGCACGTCTACGTCGACGGCGCCGCGACGCCGGTCTCGGCGAACGGCAACCGCGACCGACATCGGCAAGCCGTTCCCGCTGTACGGCGCCGCGCACGGCTACGACCAGCGTCATCCCCGCGAGCCCGGGCGCGCACCGGGTCTGCGTGTACGGCATCGACGTCTCCGGGCCGGGCGACAACACGACGCTCGGTTGCCGGATCGTCATCGTCGGCGGGTCACGCCGTTCGGCTCGCTCGACACCGTCCGCACCGGACCGGGCCAGGTGCGGGTGACCGGCTGGGTCATCGACCCCGACACCGCGTCGCCCGGCACGGTGCACGTCTACGTCGACGGCGCCGCGACGGTCGTCGCGGCCGCGGCGCCCGGCCGGACATCGGCCGCCGTCTACCCGCTCTACGGCGCCGGGCACGGCTTCGACGCGACGATCCCGACCGCGCCCCGGGGTCCACCGGGTCTGCGTCTACGGCATCAACGCCGCCGGCCCGGGCGCCAACACGACGCTCGGCTGTCGCACCGTCACCGTCCCCTGCCCGTGCCCGGGAGGGTTGACCGGCTCGTCAGCGCGCCGGAACCGCGGACAAAGTTAGTTAGGACTGCTAAATGATGTGGTATCCTGACGGCATGGCCGTCACCCCCACCACCGGAGTGCCCGCCGAGACCTCCGAGGTGATCGCGGGCCGGCTGCGACTGAGCGCCACCCGCCTGGCCCGCCGGCTCCGCCAGGAGGCCCACACCGGGCTCTCCCCGAGCCAGCTCTCGGCGCTGGCCGTGGTCGAGCGCCACGGGCCGCTGACCCTCGGCGCGCTCGCCGACCACGAGCGGGTCGCGCCGCCGACCATCACGCGCGTGCGTGACCAAGCTCGAGGCCGACGGGTTCCTGACCGCCAGCCCGACGCGGACGACCGCCGCGTGACCCGGGTCGTCGTCACCACGAAGGGGCGCACCCTGCTCGACGCGTCGCGTCGCCGGAAGACGACGTGGCTGTCGACCCGGCTCGAGAGCTCGACGACGAGCAGCGCGCGCGTCTCGCCGACGCGCTCGACACCCTCGACCGGCT
>CAVZMA010000013.1:0-36876 GCA_963776305.1 uncultured Thermoleophilia bacterium
TGTCTTGAGACATTCTTGAGGGCCTGGAGCCAAGATCTGAGGCCCCTCGACGCGTGCCGTTCTACCCTCGAGCCATGAGATTCCGAACTGGACACTCCACACCCCCGCCGCCGCGAGCGGGACACGCTCGGCACGAGCTTCACACTCGCCGGGCACGCGGAACCCTTTTGCAAAGCGGGCGTCCTCCGGCGCCAGGCCGACACGATCCTGCGGAGCGGGGCCAGGGTCCATCCCGAGTCGACTCTCCTCTCCTGGCGGGCGGCCGAGCTGACCTCGGCGCGCAGGCGCCGGAGCTACGCCCGGTCGCTTCGAGGTATCGTGGAGAGGGCTCAACGGCAACGCGCTTCCCGGCGCCGTTCCTCTTGAATCGCGTAGGCGTCCGGCCGTATGAGGCCGCGATCGCCCCTCGCCGACCGCGTCGGCAGACTTTTCCCGCCCGGTGGCACCGCGAGGGATCTGCTCGCTCGAAGACCTCCTGACACACGGGGACAGCCCGCTCTACGCGCGGGAGAACGCGAGCAGCTCCCCGGCCGGCTGCGGGAAATCGAGATCGCACTCGGGGAGGGCGGCGTCTGATGTTCGACCTCGCTGCTCTCGGCATCGCCGTAGCGTGCTTCGTCTTCCTGTTCGCTCTCCTCTGGGCGATGGAGCGCATCTGATGTCCGCCGCCGACATCTTCGGGCTGGTGGTCTCGATCGCCGTGCTCGTCTACCTCCTGTACGCGCTCTTCCGAGGGGAGAACCTCTAGATGACCGGTCAGGGGATTCTCCAGATCGTCGTCTACGCGGTCCTGCTCATGGCCCTCGCGTATCCCCTCGGCCTGTACATGGCCAAGGTCTACACCGACCAGGGCTTCGCCGCCCGTGGTCGGCTCCGGTTTCTCAGCGTGCCCGAGCGCGGGTTTTACCGTCTGCTCGGCGTCGACCCGGAGCGCGATCAGGACTGGAAGGGCTACGCGAAGGCCGTCCTCATCTTCAGCGGGGTCTTCTCCGTCGTGCTCTACGCGCTGCTCCGGCTGCAGGGACATCTCTTCCTCAACCCGGACGGCCTCAAGGGTGTTCCCTCGCACATCTCGTTGAACACGACGGCGAGCTTCGTCACGAACACGAACTGGCAGTACTACGGCGGCGAGTACACGATGTCGTACCTGTCGCAGATGGCCGGGCTCGCCGTGCAGAACTTCGTCTCGGCCGCAGTGGGAATGGCAGTGCTGGTCGCCGTGATCCGCGGGTTCACGCGTCGTTCGACTTCCGGGCTCGGGAACTTCTGGCAGGACTTGTACCGCTCGCTCGTCTACATCCTCTTGCCGCTCGCGATCGTGCTCGGGGTGATCCTGATCTCGCAGGGTGTCGTCCAGACGTTCGACGGGCACGCGACCGCCACGACGCTCGAAGGGACTCAGCAGACCATCGCTCGCGGTCCCGCGGCGTCCCAGGTCGCAATCAAGCAGCTGGGGACGAACGGAGGCGGCTTCTACAACTCGAACTCTTCCGTCCCGTTCGAGAACCCGAACGGCATCACCAACTTCCTCTCGGTCCTCGCGATCCTTCTCATCCCGGCGGCGCAGGTCTTCATGTTCGGGAAGATGGTCGGCGCGATCCGGCAGGGCATCTCCATTCTCGCCGCGATGCTCGTCATGTTCGTCGTCGGGGTGGCGATCCTGCTGCCGCTCGAGCAACACGGCTCGCAGGTGCTCCGGAGCTCCGGCGTCGACATTGCAGCCACAAGCAGCCAGAGCGGCGGGAACATGTCCGACAAGGAGGTCCGTTTCGGGATCGCCAACACCGCGCTGTGGGCGACGGCCACGACGAACGCTTCGAACGGCTCCGTCAACGGGGGCCACGACGCCCTCACCGCAGGCGGAGGCGCGGTCCCGATCGTGAACATGTTCAGCGGCGAAATCATCTTCGGCGGCGTCGGCTCCGGCCTCTACGGGATGATCTTCTTCGTCTTCATCACCGTCTTCGTGGCGGGCCTCATGGTCGGCCGCACACCGGAGTACCTCGGGAAGAAGATCGAGGCGCGTGAGATCAAGCTCGCTGCGCTCGGGGCCTTGTTCGTCCCAACGATGGCCCTCGTCTTGACGGCGATCTCGATCGTCACCGACTCCGGGCTCGCGTCCGTCTTCAATCCGGGAGCACATGGCTTCAGCGAGGCCCTCTACGCCTACACGTCGCAGTCCAACAACAACGGCAGCGCCTTCGCAGGTTACGGCGCGACGAACTTCTCCGCCGACCTCGGCACGGTCGCCCTCTATCTCGGGCGCTTTGTGCCACTCATCGCGGCACTCGCGCTCGGTGGCTCGCTCGCGAAGAAGAAGTCGGTTCCGGCCTCGGCGGGCACGTTCCGCACCGACGGCGGGACCTTCACGTTCCTGCTCGTCGCCGTGATCGTTCTCACCGCCGGCCTGATGATCTTCCCGGCCCTGACCCTCGGCCCCATCGTGGAGGCACTGTCGTGATCGTCCGCACCGTTATCCGTTCCGTGGTCGCCGTCGTCGTTCTCACCGCGATCGTTCGGGTTCGTGTATCCGGCCGTGATGACCGGGTTCGCCCAGCTCGCGTTCGAGAACAAGGCGAACGGCAGCCTCATCACCAAGGACGGCACCGTGGTCGGCTCGCGGCTCGCCGCCCAGGCCTTCACGAAGCCCAACTTCTTCCATCCGCGACCGTCGGCCACCGCACCCGAGTACAACGCCGGCGCCACGACCTTCGCAAACCTCGGGCCGACCAACCCCGACCTTGCCAAGGCTGTGCAGGAGCGGGTGACAGCGATCCTGAAGCTGGAGCAACCGTACAACCAGGGGCTCACCGTGGGCGACGTCCCCGTCGACGCGGTGACGACGTCCGGATCGGGCATCGACCCGCAGATCTCGCCCGCCAACGCCGCGATGCAGGCGCCACGCGTCGCAGCCGTGCGCAACCTTCCCCTCTCGACCGTTCAGCGCCTCATCGACCAGTCGACCGACGAGCGATCGCTCGGGTTCTTCGGCGAGACCGGCGTCAACGTGCTCGAGCCTCAACCTCGCACTCGACAAGGAGACAGGACAGTAATGGCAGGCCAGGCGTCGAGCATCTTCACACGCGACCTCACTCTCGCGGCCGTCAAGGACGCCTTCCCGAAGCTCGACCCGCGCCTGCAGGTGCGGAATCCGGTGATGTTCATCGTCGAAGCTCGGCAGCGTTATCACGACGGGAATCTTCCTGCTCAACCTCGCTCGAGGTGACACCGGCGATCTCTGGTTCGTCGGTGTGATCGCTTTCTGGCTCTGGCTGACCGTGCTGTTCGCCAACTTCGCCGAGGCGATCGCCGAAGGGCGAGGCAAGGCCCAGGCGGACGCTCTGCGGGCCACGCGCACGACGACCTCTGCGTTCCGTCGCGCCCCGGCGGAAGCCTCGAAGAGGTTGCCGCTGCAGATCTCCAGCGCGGCGACGTCGTCGTGGTCGAGGCCGGCCAGGTCATCCCGGCCGACGGAGAGATCGTCGAGGGCGTGGGCTCGGTCGACGAGTCGGCGATCACCGGAGAGTCCGCCCCCGTGATTCGCGAAGCGGGCGGCGACCGCTCGGCGGTCACCGGCGGCACCCGGCTGCTGTCCGACCGACTCGTGATCGAGGTCACGCAGGAGCCGGGCCAGTCGTTCCTCGATCGTATGATCGCCCTCGTCGAGGGTGCAGAGCGGCGCAAGACGCCCAACGAGATCGCGCTCAACATTCTGCTCGCCGGGCTCACGATCACCTTCCTCGCAGCAGTCGTCACGCTCAGCCCGTTTGCGATCTACGCGGGAACCGATATCTCGCAGACCGTCCTCATCGCGCTGCTCGTGTCCCTTATCCCGACGACGATCGGCGCCCTGTTGTCGGCGATCGGCATCGCAGGCATGGATCGGCTGGTGCAGCGGAACGTGCTCGCCATGTCGGGGCGCGCGGTCGAGGCCTCGGGTGACGTCGACGTGCTGCTCCTCGACAAGACCGGCACGATCACGCTCGGGAACCGGCAGGCCGCCGAGTTTCTCCCCGTCAACGGCGTCGAGGAGCGCGAGCTCGCCGAGGTGGCGCAGCTCGCATCGCTTGCGGACGAGACTCCCGAGGGCCGCTCCATCGTGGTGCTCGCCAAAGAGCGCTTCAACCTTCGCGAGCGCGATCTCGGCGAGCACGAGTTCGTGCCGTTCACCGCACAGACGCGGATGAGCGGCGTCGATATGAACGGCACGGTGATCCGGAAGGGTGCTGCGGACGCCGTCAAGGCGTTCATCGCCGAGCAGGGCGGCAGCGCCCCGGCGGAGCTCGATCAGCTGGTGCAGGGCGTCGCCGAGCAGGGCGGGACGCCGCTCGTCGTCGCCCGCGACAACTGGGCGCTCGGAGTCGTGCATCTGAAGGACATCGTCAAGGGCGGCATGACCGAGCGGTTCGCCGAGCTGCGCAAGATGGGAATCCGTACGGTGATGATCACCGGCGACAACCCGGTCACGGCCGCCGTGATCGCGCAGGAGGCCGGCGTCGACGATTTCCTGGCCGAGGCAACGCCGGAAGCGAAGATGGCGTTGATCAAGGAGGAACAGGCGAAGGGCCGCCTGGTGGCGATGACGGGCGACGGCACGAACGACGCCCCGGCCCTCGCGCAGGCAGACGTGGGCGTTGCGATGAACACGGGCACGACGGCCGCGAAAGAGGCCGGCAACATGGTCGACCTCGACTCGAATCCGACGAAGCTGATCGAGATCGTCGAGGTCGGCAAGCAGCTCCTCATCACGCGCGGCTCGCTCACCACCTTCTCGATCGCAAACGACGTCGCCAAGTACTTCGCGATCCTGCCGGCGATCTTCGCGTTCACGTATGCGTCCGCACCGGGCGAGCGTGGCCCGCTCGAGAGCCTCAACATCATGCATCTCGGCACGCCGCAGAGCGCGATCATCTCGGCCATCATCTTCAACGCGCTGATCATCCCGGCCCTGGTCCCGCTGGCCCTCAGAGGCGTCAAGTACCGCGCGATCGGCGCCACCGCCTTGTTGCGCAGGAACCTGCTGATCTACGGGCTCGGCGGCATCATCCTGCCGTTCGTTGGGATCAAGCTCATCGACATGATCGTGCACAACCTCTTCGGGGCGTAGGGCGTGGCCGGGGCGTGGGGAGCGGCGATCGCCCTCCCGTCCGGGCCTGCCGGTTGACGTCGTGCGCGGCCGCTATCGCATTCTGCTCGGAATGGCCGCCGGTGTCGGCAAGACCTATCGGATGCTGCAGGAGGGCAGGCAGGCGGATGCCGAGGGCCGGGACGTCGTGATCGGCTATCTGGAGCCGCACGACCGGCCCGATACTGCAGCCCTCGCCCACGGGCTCGAGCTCGTACCGAGAGTGGCAGTGCCTCACGGTGGGCTGGTACTCGGAGAGATGGACGTCGATGCTGTGCTCCGCCGAGCGCCCGAGCTCGCGCTCGTCGACGAGCTCGCGCACACGAACGCCCCGGGCTCACGGAACGAGAAGCGATACATGGACATCGATGAGGCCCTCGAGGCGGGGATCGACGTCATCTCGACGGTGAACGTGCAACACCTCGAGAGCCTCAACGACACGATCTTCGAGCTGACTAGCGTCCGTGTTCGCGAGACCTTCCCCGACCGTGTCCTCGACGAGGCCGACGAGGTCGTCCTCGTCGACCTTGCTCCCGAGGCGCTTCAGCAGAGGCTCGAGGCGGGCAAGATCTATCCGAAGGCACGGGCCGACGTTGCCCTGACCAACTTCTTCCGGATCGAGAACCTCAGCTCTCTGCGCGAGCTCGCCCTGCGTGAGGTCGCCGAGGATGTAGAAGCGCGGCGGCGGCCGAACGTCTTGGAGCCGCTCAGCCAGTTGGCCGTCGCGGAGCGCGTTCTGGCCCTGATCGAGCCGCAGCCCAAGTCGCAGCGCATTCTCCGCCGCGCCTGGCGATCGTCGCAACGGCTCGGCTCGGACATCGACGCAATCTGGGTGCGGCCGACCGGCCGGTCACCGTCCGCCCCCGAAGCGATTCAGCTGGCCGCGCTGCGGAGGCTCGCAAGCGTGTTGGGTGTCCACTTCCTCGAAGAAGAAGGCGACGATCTCGTTGCGGTCGTCCGCCGTGTGGCCCATGAACGTGGCTCCACGTACATCTTCGTCGGCACACCCGACGAACGGCGACGCGTGGAGATCCTGCGCGGTTCTCTCCTCTCGCGCATGGTGCGTGAGCTTCCGGGGATCGACATCCGCGTCGTCGCCAACCGTGCCGACCGCGGAGCGCTGGCGCCGTGACCGCCGCCGTCATCGGCATCGTCGCGGTTGCGATTGTCCTGCTCGCAGTGGCAACGATTCGACGTGGCTCACGGAGGAGGCCGCAGGAGTTGACGGAACGCCGCTTGCTCGTAGCGTTCACGGGCGGAGCGCTCGACCCGACCGTCCTCTCCGCAGCGATCCGCATCGCACGTGCCGAGAGCGCGACGCTCGTTCCCGCCTACCTGCTCGTCATTCCTCGCAGCCTCGCCGAGGACGCTCCGGCAACTGAAGAGGTCGCGGGAGCCATGCCGTGGCTGGAGGCCGTCGAGCTCGAGGCGCTGAGGGCGGGGGTACCCGTCGACGCACGCATCGAGAAAGGGCGAACGCCGACCCATGCCCTCTGCCGGCTGTGGGACGTCGAGCCGTTCGACCGCGTCATCGCTGCGGCCCCGACGGAGAGCGCCGGCGGGTTCACGTCGAAGGACATCACCTGGATCCTCACGCACGCCCCGATCGAAGCTCTCGTCCTCCGACCAAGCCCTGCCGCGTAGCTCCAGTAGCCATTGTCTCCCTCGCGCGAACGGGCGCTGAACATCCCTCCGACCGTTCCGTCAGGCTATCTCGATGACACCGGGCACGTTTCGCATCTACCTCGGGGCAGCACCCGGGGTGGGGAAGACGTTCGCGATGCTCAACGAGGGCCGTCGCCGGAAGAGTCGCGGCACGGACGTGATTGTCGGCTTCGTCGAGACGCACGGCCGTCCGAGCACCGCCGAGCAGATAGGCGATCTCGAGGTCCTCCCGCGTAAGGTGATCGAGTACAAGGGCGCGTCCTTCGAGGAGATGGACGTCGATGCGATTCTTGCGCGCGCCCCACAGGTTGTACTCGTCGACGAGCTCGCCCACACGAACGTCCCTGGCTCACGGAACAAGAAGCGGTGCGACGACGTGCAGGAGCTGCTCGCTGCAGGGATCACCGTCATCTCGACGTTGAACATCCAGCACCTCGAGTCGGTGAACGACGTCGTGGAGCAGATCACGGGTGTGAAGCAACGCGAGACGATCCCGGACGCGATCGTCCGCCGGGCCGACCAGGTCGAGCTCGTCGACATGGCACCGGAGGCGATCAGGCGGCGCATGGCGCACGGCAACATCTATCCGCCTGAGCGGGTCGATGCTGCGCTCGGGAACTACTTCCGGCCGGGGAATCTGGCCGCGCTGCGCGAGCTCGCGCTGCTATGGGTCGCCGACAGGGTCGAAGAAGGGCTCGCAGACTATCGCGATCGTCACGGGATCGACCGGCCCTGGGAGACGAGAGAGCGGATCCTCGTCGCGATCACCGGATCGGACGACGGCGACCATCTGATCCGCCGCGGCGCCCGGATGGCCGCGCGCGCACACGGCGATCTCGTCGCGGTCCACGTGACGTCGTTCGACGGCGCGGCTCAGGGCTCGGCGGCGGCGGCGCTCGCTCGCCACAAGCTTCTCGTGGAGGAGCTCGGAGGAACGGTCAAGGAGGTCACGGGAGACGACGTCGGTGAGACACTCGTCGCAGCTGCAAAGACGCTGAACGCCACGCAGATCGTCCTCGGCTCGACGCGACGGTCGCGATACGCCGAGCTGATGCGGGGATCCGTGATCAATCGCGTCATCCGTGCCTCCGGGATCGGGATCGACGTCCACGTGATCAGCCGTGAGGAGTCCGACACGCCGACCGACCGACCTCGTCGACGCCGCCGGCCGGCGGCATTGCCCGCACGTCGGGTCGTGCTCGCCTTCACCCTCGCGATCGTCGGCCTTCCTCTCCTCACCGCGGTGCTGACATACCTTCGACCCCACCTCGGGCTCCCGAGCATCCTTCTCCTCTATCTGCTCGCCGTGGTGCTCGTCTCGGCGGTGGGAGGGATGTGGCCTGCCCTGGCGACGGCCGTCGTAGCCTTTCTGCTCGCGAATTACTACTTCACGCCGCCGCTGCACACGTTCACGATCGCGGAGGGGGACAATCTCGTGGCGCTGGTCGTCTTCCTGGTCGTGGCCGCGGTCGTGAGCGGCTTCGTCGCCCTCGCATCTCGGAGGGCGGCCGAGGGGGCGCGTGCGCGGGCGGAGAGCGAGGCCCTCGTGCGGCTCGGAGGCTCGTCGAGTATCGCGACTTTGCTCGAAACACTGCGCCGCGTGCTCGCGCTTCGCGGCGTGGTGCTGCTCCACCGGGCGTCATCGGGTTGGGAGCAGGAGTCGTTCGCCGGGGATCCCGTGGAGGGCGGCGCCGAGCCGGAACGAGGAATCCGGATCGACGATCTCCACGTGCTCGTTCTCGACGGGTACCAGACCGCCAACCACGACCAGCGGATCCTCGACGCGTTCGTCGCCGAGATCGCTGCCGCGATCGAGGTCGAGGAGCTCACTGCCGAGGTCGGCACCGTGAGCACGCTCGTCGCCGCGCGAGACGCGCGGGCCGCGCTGCTCGAGTCGATGGGACGGGGGCTGCAGGAGACCGCCACCCGGATCCAGACTGCGACGGCCGCGACGGGGCACGCTGAGGGCGCGCCCGACGTGCGACGGAGTGTCGACCGCCTGGAGTTGCTCGGGGAGGACCTGGTCGACCTCGGGCGCATCGAGAGCGGCGAGATGCTCGTCCGCTCCGAAGACGTCTCGATCGCCGATGTGGTTGCGTCGGTTCTCCGTGAGAGGTGTGTGGAAACAGCCCGGGTGAAGCTCGAGGTGGCCCCGAGCTTGCCATCCGTCGCCGCAAATGCCTCATTGCTTCGGCGGGCGCTCGTCGATGCGGTCGTCGAGGCCACCGACGCATCGCCGCCCGGTGAGCAGGTGAGGATCGTCGCGGGAGCGGTGTGGCCCGGGGTCGACGTTCGGATCATCGATCGGAGAAGGGCCAGGAACGAGCCGGGCGCCGGCGGAGAACAGGGGGCGGGGGCGTACGTTGCTCAGGCATTCGTGCTCGCGATGGGAGGGCGTGTCGAGGTCGAAGAGACCCCCGGAGGCGGGTCGACGCTCGTGATCCGCCTGCCCGCCGGTGAGCGCGAAGACGGGCTCGCCGACTCGGACCGACGAACCGGCACGAGCCCTCTAGGATGACTCGGTTCGCGATCCTGCGCCCTTCGAGCCGTACGGTCGTCGTGTGCGCGCGCATCGACGTGTAGCAGAGCCCGAAGCCCGAGGGAACCCGGCGGTTCTTCGCTCGCGCACCCCGACCGAGGGTGGGCCGAACGCGACGAGTGAGGACGTAGACTCGCGATCGTGCCCAGTCGCCGGAGACGTGAGGTCGAGCTCGAGCGGGTCCTCGGGACGCCTGCCCTCTTCGCGACCGCCTACGGCAACGTCGGCTCGTCGATCTACTACGCCCTAGGCCTCACTGCCGTCTATGCGCTCGGGCTGACGCCGCTCGTCTTCCTCGTGGCGGGGATCGTCTTCGCGATGACGGCGGCGACGTACGCCGAAGGAACCGCGCGATATCCGGAGGCGGGCGGCTCCGCCTCGTTTGCGAGGCACGCCTTCGACGAACTGGTCAGCTTCGTAGCGGGCTGGTCGCAGATGCTCGTCTACGTCGTCACCGTTGCCGTGTCGGCGTTCTTCGTCCCCCACTACCTCTCGGTCTTCTGGGAGCCGCTCAGGACCAACCCGTGGGACATCGTCGTCGGCGCGATCGTGATAGTGATCCTCGTCTCGCTCAACGTCGTCGGCGTGACCGAGGCGGCAAAGCTCTCGATCTCCCTTGCCGTCGTCGACTTCGCGACCCAGATCCTGCTCGTGATCCTCGGGTTCGTGCTCGTGTTCAGCCCGGAGATCCTGAGGCACAACGTGATCTGGGGCGTGGCGCCGACATGGGCCAACCTCGCGATCTCGATACCGATCGCCATGCTCGCCTACACGGGCGTCGAGACGGTTTCAAACCTCGCCGAGGAGGCACGCGATCCGGTGCGGACCGTGCCCAACGCCTACAAGCTCGTTGCTATGGCGGTCTTCGCGATCTACTTCACGCTGCCGATGATCGCGCTCTCTGCGCTCCCGGTGAAGGAGATCGACGGACAACTGACGACGCTGCTCGCGCTTCCCCCCGAGGACGGCGGCTACTCGAACGACCCGATCCTCGGTCTCGTCGAGAACATCGGTCTGGAGGGGAGGCTGCTCGACGGTCTGGAGATCTATGTCGGGGTTCTCGCAGCGACGATCCTGTTCGTCGCCACGAACGCGGGCGTCATCGGGGCCTCGCGGATCACCTACTCGATGGCCAGCTACCGGCAGCTTCCGGAGGTCTTCCGGCGGCTGCACCCGAAGTTCAAGACACCGTGGCTCTCACTCGTTATCTTCGCCGGTATTGCTCCGATCGTGATTCTGCTTCCCGGGAGCGTGAACTTCGTCGGCACACTCTACTCGCTCGGGGCGACGCTCTCGTTCACGGTCGCCCATGCATCCCTCGTGAGGATTCGGATGGCCGACCGGAGCCGGGCGGATCCTCCTGTCTATACCGCACGCCCCAACCTATGGCTCCGCGGCGTCCACTGGCCGGTCTTCGCGATCATCGGCGGCACCGCGACGGGCATCTCGTTCCTCGTCATCGTCGCACAGAGTCCGGCCACCCGCTGGGTGGGCCTCGGCTGGATTCTCTCCGGGCTTGTCTTCTACGTCGTTTACCGCCGCCGCGTGGTGAAAGCGTCACTGCGTGAGACCGTGAAGGCGCCGCCCGCCTTCGGTCCGGCGCTCGCGCTCGAATACCGGCGGCTGCTCGTTCCTGTGATCGCGGGCCAGCCGTCGGACGACGCTCTCGACGTCGCCTGCAGCCTCGCGGCCGAGCGCGGCGCCCGGATCGTGGCGCTCAACGTGCTCGAAGTGCCCCTCGGGACGCCGCTCGAAGATGACCTTCACGAGCTCGAGGATGCCGCCAACGACGAGCTCGACGAGGCGATCGCGATCGGCGACTCATACGGCATTCGGGTGCTGGACAGGCTCGTGCGTGCGCGCAGCGCCGGCCCGGCGATCGTCGACGAGGCCGAACGCCGCGGGAGCGAGATCATCGTGATCGGCACGCCGCGCAAGTCCTTGACCCGGTCGCAGAAGGCCGTCTTCGGACGAACCGTCGACTACGTGCTCCGGAATGCGCCCTGCCGCGTGATGGTCACGGCCTCGGGCGAAAAGGTGCCGGCGTGATCTGGTACCGGCGCGCGATCCTGGTCTTCTCGGGGCTGTTCGTCCTGATCGGCCTTGCGCTCCTCGTCGTCACGGCCGTCAACGGCGGCGGCCTCGTCGGGTTCGTGCTCGGTGGGCTCTTCGTCGCCCTCGGTGTCGGCCGGATCCAGTTGGAGCGCAAGCGTGGCACGTAAGGTCAGGGGCTTCGAGCGCGTCCTGGACGCCCCGGCACTGTTCGCTGTGGCATACGACGAGATCGGATCGTCGATCTACTTCGCGCTCGGGATCGTGGCAGCCCAGGCGCTCGGATTGACGCCCGTCGTCCTGCTCGCGACGGGGCTGCTCTTCCTCGTCGTCTCCCTCTCCTACGCGGAGGGAACGGCAGCGATCCCCGAGACAGGCGGAGCCGCGACGTTCACCCGTCGCGCGTTCAACGACCTGGCGGGCTTCGCAACGGGGTGGGTGCTCTTCCTCGACTACCTGATCGTGATCTCCCTGTCGACGCTCTTCCTGCCGCACTACCTCGGAGCGGCGCTGTCGGCGCCGTCGCTGACGAAGAGCCCATGGGACGTGGTGATCGCAGCCGGGGCGATCGCCGTCATCGTCGGTGCCCGGCTCGTCCGTCACAGCCGGATCCACGCCACCGCTCTGGCGCTCGCCCTTCTCGACCTCTCGGTGCAGGTTCTCGTCGTCGTGCTCGGGTTCGCGATCGTGTTCTCGCCCGAGGTGCTCACGAGTGGGTTCGACTTCGCCGCCGGGCAGGGATGGCACGACCTCTTCTTCGCGTTGCCGCTCGCGATGCTCGCGTACACCGGGCTCGAGACGGTCGCCAACCTCGCCGAGGAGACTCGAGAACCGGGCCGGGTGCTGCCCCGCTCACTCTTCTCGTCGATCGGCCTGGTCGTGATCGTGACTGCACTGATTGCCGTGGTCGGCGTGTGCGCGTTCCCCGCCGAGGACGGGTCGACCGATCTCGCAGACGACTGGCTCCAGGCGCCGATCGTGGGGATCGTGACCGCATTCGAGGGTCACCTGCCGGCGTCGGTGGTGGACATGCTGCGCGTCGTCGTCGGTCTGTCGGGCGCGCTGATCCTGTTCGCGGCCGCCACGACTGCGATCACCGGCTGCACCCGTCTCGCCCGGTCGATGGCGGAGCACGGAATGCTGCCGCGCGAGTTCGGGCGGCTCGAGCGACGATCGCTCGTCTCGCGTGAAGCGCTTCTCGTAACAGGGCTGATCGCCATCTCCATCGTCGTCGGCACCGGGATCTTCGGCGCAGACGATCCGGCGTTCCTTGCGAGCGCGTATTCGTTCGGAGTGCTCTTCGCATTCACGGCGGCTCAGCTCGCCGTGATCCGGTTGCGGCGCAAGGAGCCCGAGCTCGCCAGGCCGTTCAGGGCGAAGCCCGAGATCCGGATCAAAGGGGTGCTGCTTCCGCTACCCGCCCTGATCGGGGCGCCGCTGACCTTCGCCGTCTGGATCCTCGCGCTCATCACCCACCCTGGTGCCCGCTACGCCGGGCCGGCGTGGCTGCTGATCGGGCTCGTCGTCTTTGTCGCCGTGCGACGGCGCCGCGAGGCGGGGCTGCTCGAGGACATCGATCCCGTTGCGGCACTCCCGCCGGGCGCCTCGTACAAGAAGGTGCTCGTACCGATGAAACTCGGCGACATCGGCGAGGAGATGGTGGCAACCGCCGTGGCGCTCGCCAAGGAACGTGGCGCCACGGTCGAGGCCGTGTTCGTGGTTCGCGTGCCACGGGCGTTTTCGCTCGAGGGGCCGCTCCCGCACGATGTGCAGCAGCGTGCGGATGCGTCGCTCGCCGAGGCCCGTGCACTCGGCGACGAAAACGGCGTCGAGGTGGTCGGCCACACCATCATCGCCCGCTCGATCGGCCACGCCATCGTCGCGGAGGCCGTCGAGCACGAAGCGGATCTGATCGTGCTCGGATCGTCGCCGCGATGGAGGCGCCAGTCCCGGTTCTTCTCGCCGACGGTCGACCATGTGCTGCGTCACGCTCCCTGCGAGGTGCTCGTCGTGGCCTTCCCGGAAGGAACGTTCGAGTGACGGTAGGCTTCACCGCGTGAAAGTGGTCGTCATCGGGTGTGGACGCGTCGGCTCGGCAGTTGCAAAACGACTCGCCGGCGAAGGCTGGGACGTCACCTGCGTGGACGAGGACGAGAACGCGCTGGCCAAGCTCGGCGCCTGGAAGGGCGGTTTCGTGGTCGGCCACGGGATGGACAGCGATATTCTCGAGGAGGCCGGTGTCACGGACGCGCAGGCGGCGGTCGTCGCGACCGACGGCGACAACTCGAATCTCGTGATCGGGCAGATCCTGCAGCGCGGATACGGCATCGAGTGTGTCGTCGTGCGCGTCCTCGATCCCGCCCGCGCAGAGTTCTACGCCAACCTCGGCCTGCGAACGGTGTGCCCTACCCAGACGGCGATAGCGACCCTCACGGAGGCTGTGCGCGCCTGTGAGCCTGGCGTGGACGTCGCGCGCCAGGAAGTGACGACCTGATGTACATCGTCATCGCAGGCGGCGGCAAGGTCGGCTCGAACATCGCTCGCTCGCTGATCGGCATGCAGCGCGAGGTGACGCTCGTCGAGCAACGGCTCGATCGGTTCGCCCAGCTCGAAGCCGAGTTCGGCCACGCGGTGATGCTGGGCGACGCGACCGAGATCGCCGTTCTCGAGCGGGCCGGGATCGCCCGGCCTCCGGAGCTCGTTCTCGCGGTCACCGGGGACGACGAAGACAACTTGATCATCTCGCAGATCGCCAAGGAGGGGTACGGAGTCAAGAAGGCGATCGCCCGCGTCAACGATCCGCGCAACCAGCGGCACTTCGACCTGCTCGGGATCACGGAAACGGTCTGCGCGACGTCCGGTCTCCTCGCGCTCGTCGAGCACGAGGTGCCGGAGCACGGCCTGGTGCGTCTGCTCGAGCTTCGACGCGAAGGCCTCGAGGTGGTCGAGGTGCAGGTCGTCGCCGACTCGCCCGCCGCCGGCCGGCGGGTCGCAGCACTGTCGCTGCCTGACGGCTCCAGCCTCGTTTCGGTGATGCGGAACGGCGTCGCCGAGATCGCGGTCCCCGAGACGGTGATTCGTCCGGGCGATCAGGTGGTGGCGATTCTGAAGCCGGGCGCCGAGGACAAGCTCCGCCGCGCTCTCGTCGGGTAGGGGCGCGCTGGCGTTTTGACCTGAAAACGAAGACGCTTGCGCGTCTCTCGTAGGGGCGACGCGTGCCCCGCCCGCGGGTGGGGGTGCGCTCGAGCGATCAGCGAACGCGCCAGTAGTGGCGCGTCATCAGCACCACGACGGGGATGACCTCCAGGCGACCGAGCCACATCAGGCCGGTCAGCGTCAGCTTCGAGACGTTGGGATACCCGGCGTACGAGCCGAACGGGCCGGCGACCCCGGTACCCGGCCCGACATTGCCGAGTGTCGTTGCGGCAGCAGCGATCGCGTCGAACGGCGCCAACGCGGGCCCCTGGATCGCCGTGTCGAGAGCGATGATCCCGGCGCCGATCACGAACAGGCCGATGTAGAGCAGGATGAACGAGGTGACCGCCCGCAGTGTCTTTTCCTGCACGACCAGACCGTTCAGGCGTACGGGCATCACCTCCTCCGGATGGAGCGTCTGCCTGAGCTCCCGGCGGAGCGAACGGCCGAGCAGGAGGTGGCGCACGACCTTCACCGAGCTGCCGGTCGAACCGGCCGACCCGCCGACGAACATCAGGCCGACGAGCAGCATGAGGGCGAGGGTCGTCCAGGAGGCGAAGTTGGTGCTCGCGAACCCGGTTGTCGTCGTGATCGACACGACCTGGAAGACGCCGTGACGCACCGCCGACTCGCCGCGGGTGATGCCCTCCTCCCAGATTTCGATGACGAGAATGACCGAGGCCGCGGTGAGAATGCCGAGATAGAGCCGGAGCTCCTGGTCCTTGCTCACGCTCCGCCAGCGTCGGCGGACGGCTGCGCGGTAGACGAGCGCGAAGTTGATTCCCGCGATCACCATGAAGAGGATCACGACCCACTGCGATGCAGGAGCGAACTCCGCGAGCGAGCGCGAGTCGGGCATGAAGCCGCCGGTGGGGAGCGTTGCGAACGCGATCGAGACGGCCTCGAACAGCCCCATCCGATCATCGATCCCCGTCACCCCGAACAGGACGAGGACGGTGGCGAGCGCGGCCGTCAGAGCGACGTAGAGGAGCCAGAGGCGGCGGGCTGTCGTCCTGATCCGCTCGGCGAGGGGATCGGTTTCGGGTCCCGGCATCTCGGAGTCGAGGAGTTGCCGTCCACCGACGCGGAGGCGCGGGAGGACCGCCAGGGCGAGGACGATGATGCCCATCCCGCCGACCCACTGCGTGAACTGGCGCCACAACAGGAGCGAGTGGTCGACCGCCTCGACGTCGGTCAGGATCGAGGCCCCCGTCGTGGAGAAGCCGGACATCGACTCGAAGAGCGCGTCGATCGGGTTGTCGAGCTGCGGGTCGCCGGAGAGCAGGTAGGGCACCGCACCGAACGCTGCCGCGAGCAGCCACGTCAGGGCAACGACGAGATACCCCTCTCGGAAGCCGACGCTCGTTCCTGCGCGCACACCGATCCGCTCGAGCCCGAAGCCCGCGGCTGCCGCGAGCACCGCCGCCGCGACGAACGGCCACGGAGACTCGCCGTAGACGATCGCCACGGCCGCCGGCACGAGCGCCGAGATGCTGAGGTACTTGATCAGCGTCCCGGTGAGGCCGAGCGCCGCCGCGAGGTCGACGGCCAGCCTGGGTCGGCGGGGCCGGGGCATCCGCCTCACCTGTTGGTTCAACGTGCGCGCCCGGGCGTCACAGGACGCGCTCGACGTCAGGCACCCGCTCCGACTCGGTGAAGACGATCACCCGGTCACCCGCCTCCAGGACGTCGTCACTACGCGGGAAGACCGCCTGGCCGTCCCGCACGATGGCTCCGATCAGGGCGCCACGGATCGGCATTTCCCTGAAGCGAAGGCCGACGTACTCGCTCGTGGGCCGGGTCGTGATGTCGAGGATCTCGAAGCGGTCGTTCTCGAGCATCGCAACCTGCTGCGTGCGGGGGTCGTGGGCGAACCGGACGATCTCCTCGGCGGTGACCTGCCGCGGATCGACCTGCACATCGATCCCGGCATGCGCGTAGACGAGCCGGGAAACGGCGTCGTGGACGATCGCGATCGTGAACCTGACGCCGTGAATCCGGGCCAGCGTGGCCGCGTAGTGATTCTTCGCATCCTCGCGCATCGCGAACACCGCGGCCTGGGCGTGCCCGATCCGCTCGCGGGCGAGGAAGTCCGGGTCGAGGCCCGAGACGTTGTAGACGCGCGCGTCCGGCAAGGCGTCGGCGACGGCGCGGGCGCGCTCTCTGTTCTCCTCGATCAGACGCACACCGATTCCCTGCTCGAGCAGCTGGCGCGCGATGGCGGTGCCGACCTTGCCGGCGCCGAAGACGACGATGTCCTCGACCGCGGCCTCCCACGGTGCGAGTAGCTCCCCCAGGCGGTCGCGGCAGCCGGCGATCCGATCACGACGATACGGTCGCCAGCCAGGATCGTGTCGTCGCCGCGAGGCAATGTCATCTCGGTTCCCCGAATGATGCTCGCGACCCGCGAATCGGCCGGGAGGACAGCATCTCGCAAGGCCCGCCCGACGACGGTGTCACTTGCTCCCTCGGTGACGTCGTATTCGACGATCTGGACCTGGCCGTCGGCGAACATGTCGGTCTGGACGGCAGCGCTCACGCCGATCACGCGCGCGATCGCGTGCGCAGTCTCGATCTCCGAGGAAACCACGAAGTCGACGTCGAGTTGCCCCTGGCGCCAGAGCTCGATGTACTCGATGTTCGAGGTGCGGATGACGGTAGTCGCCCGCGGCGCCTCGAGGCGCGCGAACGTACCGGCGACGAGGTTCGCCTCGTCCCTCGACGTACATGCGAGCACGAGGTCCGCCTCGCGCACGCCCGCGTCGGCGAGGGCACGCCGGCTGGCGCCGTTAGCCTCGAGGGTCGTGATGTCGAAGCGCTGGCTGATCGCAGCGAGCCGCGCAGGATCGAGGTCGAGCACGGTCACGTCGTGCTCCCCGTGGAGGGCTTGCACGATCGTCGTCCCCACCTGACCCGCACCGATGACGAAGATCTTCACGGCCGCGCGCAGGGTACACCGTGTGGGTGACGCGACGACGCCCGTGGTGGGTACCGTGAGAGCATGCGCCGCGTCGCCGCCACTGCTGTCGCGCTCGCGATCGTGCTCGGCGTCGCCTCGAGCGCGTTCGCGATCAGCCAGCGTGGCACGGCGTTACGGCTCGTCCCGGTCGTCGGTGGGTTGCAGGCGCCGGTCCATGTCACAGCCGCCCCCGGCTCCACGGGCCTGCTCTACGTGGTCGAGCAGGGCGGCCTGATCCGCGTCGTCAAGGACGGCCAGATCCTCGCACAGGCGTTTCTCGATCTCCGCTCGAAGGTCAGAGCGGGCGGGGAGCAGGGCCTTCTCGGGCTCGCGTTCGCCCCCGACTACGCCACAAGCCGGCAGTTCGTCGTCGACTACACCGATCGGAACGGCGACACGCGCATCGTTCGCTACCGCTCTGACGGGGTGAAGGGGCTCCCGGCGAGCGCCCGCCAGCTGCTGTTCGTCAAGCAGCCCTACAGCAACCACAACGGCGGCATGGTGAGCTACGGCCCGGACCGCCTCGTTTACGTCGGCATGGGCGACGGGGGCTCGGGCGGTGACCCCGAAAATCGAGCACAGAATCCTGGCGTCGCTGCTCGGCAAGATCCTCAGGCTCGACCCGGCGCGACCCGCTGCGAAGCCGGTGATCGTGGCCCTCGGCGTTCGCAACCCCTGGCGGTTCTCGTTCGATCGCAAGAACGGCGACCTCTGGATCGGCGACGTTGGCCAGGGGTCGATCGAGGAGGTGGACCACGTCGCCTGGCCGTGGCAGGGGCAGCTGAACTTCGGCTGGGACGTCTTCGAGGGCCGCTCTTCGTTCGAGAGCAAGGCGCTCGGACCGGGGCGGCTCGTCTCGCCCGTTGCGCAGTACAGCCATCAGCGGGGGTGCTCGATCACGGGCGGCTACGTCTATCGCGGCAGCGCGGTGCCGTCGGCGGCGGGCAGGTACTTCTACGGCGACTACTGCAGCGGCACGGTCTGGTCGCTCAAGCTCGTGGGAGGCGTCGCGCGTCAGATCCGGCCCGAGCCGTTCACGGTCGCGAACCTGACGTCGTTCGGCGAGGGCAACGACGGGGAGCTCTACGCCGTCTCGGGCTCCGGCACGCTGTACCGCCTGGCCCAGTGATCCGCGCGTGATCCCCGTTTGTGCCAGATGCGGTGCGTGGTTCGCGGACGGTCCGGCGCCGGCCTCGTGTCCGATCTGTGACGACGAGCGCCAGGGGGTACTGGACGGCGGCCAGCGCTGGACGACTGCCGAGGAGCTCGCAGCCGCTCACCGGGCCGACGTGCGGGACGTCGAGCAGGGGCTGCTTGGGGTGGGCCTCGAGCCGGCGGTCGCGATCGGGCAGCGGTTCCTGCTCGTGGAGCAGCCCGGCGGCAACATCATCTGGGACATGGTCCCGGTCGTGACCGACGACGCTGTCGCGGCCGTGACGGCCAAAGGGCCCGTTCAGGCGATCGCGATCTCACATCCGCATTTCTACTCGGCGATGTCGGGCTGGAGCGAGGCACTCGGGGGCGTGCCGATCCTGCTCCACGCTGCCGATCGCGAGCACGTCACCCGCCCGTGCGCCGCGATCGAGCACTGGGACGGCGAGACATTCCCCCTTGCAGACGGTTCGATGCTGATCCGCCTCGGGGGGCACTTCGCCGGCGCTACCGTGCTCCACTGGCCCGGGGGCGCGGAAGGGCGGGGCGCGCTCCTCTCCGGAGACATCGTGATGGTCGTCCCTGACCGAGGCATCGTCTCGTTCATGTGGAGCTTTCCGAATCTGCTGCCGCTGCCGGCCAGAGAGGTCGAGCGGATCGCCGATGTGCTCGAGCCGTTCGACTTCGAACGGGTCTACGGTGGCTGGTGGAACACCGTGATCCGCTCGAACGGCTCTGCGGCAGTACGGTGTGGCGCCGAGCGCTACCTTCGCGCCCTCACGTGATGTGCGCTCTCAGAGCTTCGTGAGCGCGGCGCTCGTGGAGACGACGAGGGCGTCGCGGCCCAGCTCCCGGCGAAGTGCTTCGAGCGCCCCGGCTCCGGCCGCGGTGCGGGTGATCCGGCGGACGGCGCCGAGCTGCCCGAGCGCGACCTCGGCGAGCTCCGCAGGTGCGTCGGTGAAGACTCCGAGGGGACGCCCCGTGGCTGCGAGACGCCGCAGCGCAGCGCTCACGGCCGCATCCGGCCGGAGATAGACCGGCGCCCGCTCGGAGGCGAACCGCTCGAGGAGCACGCGCCAGTTCCCTGCCCCTGCCGCATCGAGCTCCGCCGCGGCCTCGCCACGATCGACGGGCAGCAACGCCGGGTCGACCCCGAGCATCTTCGCCGTTCCCGCGAGCCAGTCGTTCCAGAGCGGCCGGGTGTCGCCGAGCGCTCCGTCGAGGTCGATCAGAACGGCGCTCAGCGGCTCCATCGTGAGCGCCTCCACGCGATGACCCCGATCGAGACGCCGATCGTGTCGATGAAGACGTCGTACCACGCGCCGTGGCGGCCGCGGACGAACGTCTGATGGATCTCATCGGTGACCGCGTAGAGCCCACCGAGGACGATCGCGAGCTCGGGGCGTCCGACGGCGCGGTAGAGCAGTGCACCGAGCACGGCGTATTCGGTCATGTGCGCGAGCTTCCGCAGCACGAGGTCCCAGGTGCCGAGCCCCGTGCCGAGGCTCGGAATCGACGAGAACGCGAAGATGACCGCCGCCCAGAGAACGACTGGAGCCCACGCGCGGAGGAAGACGGCTGCGGGCACGAGCGGATGATAGGCTCCACCGTCACAAGGGAGCGCGGTGAGGGAATCCGGTGCGAATCCGGGACGGTCCCGCCGCTGTGAGGGGAGTTGCTCGCCCGCCGACGTGCCACTGGCTCACCGGAACACCGGAGGCCGGGAAGGCGGTGGGGGAGGGAGCCCCGAGTCAGAAGACCTGCCGCCTCCTCCATACCGAACCCCTCGTGGAAGGAGGATTCGTGGCACGACGTTCGCTTGTTCTCGTGACCGTTCTCGGTCTCGGTCTCGCGCTCTCAGCTGCGGCTCTGAGCGCGACCGTCACCGTGCGCGTCGAAGGCAAGACCCAGTCGATCTTCGGATCGCTGCCGGTCAAGCTCGATGCTCCCAACCCTCTGGTCGCAATCGACGGCGCCAGCATCCGGGGTGAGTTCTACGTGCGGCTGACCCAGACGTCGTTCGGGACCTACGTGAGTCAGGTCGGTCGGTATCCCGAGGCGGGTGCAGCGGGTTGGGTGTTCAAGGTGAACGGTGCCTCGCCTCCGGTCGGCGCCGACGCGGTGACGCTGAAAGACGGCGACGAGGTGCTGTGGTACTACGCGACGTTCTCCGACACCGGTGGCCCTCCGACACTGTCACTGAAGCCTGCCGGCACGAACTGTTACACCGTCTCGTCGTTCGACGACGCGGGCAAGTCCACGGCCGCCGCCGGAGCGTTGGTCAAGGTCGACGGGCGTCGGTTCAAGGCCGGCGCGGACGGAAAGGCTTGCGTCGGAAAGCATCAGGGGCAGGTTCGCGCCTATGCCGTAGGCGCTGTCCGGTCCAACTCCGTGAAGTGAGGCGACCGCTCGTCATCGTGGCGCTCCTCGCCGCTCTCGCAGTTGTGCTTGCCGGCTGCGGCGGGGAGATGCCGACGGCGGCCGACGGAACGGCGCGCCTCTGGGTGACGCGCGACCGCGGTAGCGAGGTGCTCGTCGACGAGCAGGTCAGCGCGGGGCAGACGTTGCTCCGGGCGTTGCGCTCGGAGGCGAGCGTCGAGACGCGCTACGGCGGAGGCTTCGTTCAGTCGATCGAGGGGGTCGAGGGCAGCGCTCGACGGCACCGGGACTGGTTCTGGTTCGTCAACGGTCTCGCGGGTGATCGCTCCGCCGCCTCGTACCGGCTGCGCGCCGGCGAGGTTGCATGGTGGGACTACCGTGACTGGTCCGGCGATGCGGCCACGCTCGAGGTGGTCCCCGGGGCGTTTCCGGAGCCGTTCCTGCACGGCTTCGACGGGGTGGTGCGACCCGCCGCCGTCCGCTACGCGGCAGGGATGCGCGCAGGGGCCGAGCGTGTTGCGGCGGCTCTCGGGACAAAGGACGTGGCTCCGTCCGGAAGGCCCGTCGGGGAGTCTGCGAACCTCTTCGAGGTCGTCGGCGGGTCGTCTCATCTGACGGCCGCGCTTCGCCGGCCTGGATCGGGCCCGACCGGAGCGGTGGTGTTCTCGTTCGCGGGTGATGTCGACGCGCTGCTCTCGGGGCGCTTCGAGCGGCGGTTCTCGAGCCCGTGAGCGCGGCGCCGGCCACTGCCCTCCTCGCCGCGTGCGTTGCCGCAGCGTTCCTGATCGATCGGGTCTGGGCCCTCGCGATCATGACGGTCGTCCTGCTCGTGATCTGCCTCCGCGCGCCGGTCCGGCGCCGTTGGCTGTACGTCAGCGGCGTCCTCCTGGGGGCGCTCGGGGTGATCGTGATCTCACCGTTCACGTGGTCATCGGGAGGGGGAACGCTGTTGTGGGAAGGGCCCACACTGCCGGTGATCGGGCCTCTCGACGTCTCGACCGACGAGATCCGCATCGCCCTCGTGAACGGCTTGCAGTTCGCGGTCGTCGGCCTCGCGTTCACGGCCTACACCTTGCTCGTCGATCACGACCGCCTCGTGGCCGCAGCCGGCTTCGCGCGGCGGTCAGCCCTCGCGGTTGCGCTCGCGACCAGGCTCGTGCCGAGCCTCGAGCGGGACGCGGTTGGGCTTTCGGAGTCGTTGCGGGGGCGTGGCGTCGAACTTCACGGCGTGCGGGGCTACGCGACACTGCTTTCGCCCCTCGTGGCCGGTTCGCTCGAGCGGGCCACGAACCTCGCAGAGGCGATGGAGGCGCGTGGTTTCGGGCGCCCGGGGGCGACCCGGGCGCCGCGCCAGCCGTGGACGTGGGTCGACCGTGTCGCGTTGAGCGGCGCGTGCATCCTCGTGGGAGTGGCGGCGTTGTGGCTGTAGCGGTCGTCGACGGGTTGTCGTTCGCGTATCCGGGTGGAGCCGCGGCGGTGCGAGACGTGTCACTCGAGATCCAGTCGGGTGAAGTCGTTGCATTGCTCGGGCCGTCGGGCAGCGGGAAGTCGACGCTGTTGCGCGCCCTTGCCGGGCTCGTGCCACATTTCCACGGCGGACGCTTCTCCGGCAGCGTGCAGGTCGGAGGCTTCGACACGCGGTCCACCGGTCCAGCCGAGCTGGCTGGGACCGTGGCGTCGGTCTTCCAGGATCCGGAGGACCAGGTCGTGATGACCCGCGTCGAGAACGAGGTGGCGTTCGGGTTGGAAAACCTCGGAGTCCCGGCACCGCGAGATCTGGCCTCGGGTGCGAGGCGGCGCTCGGCGTAGTCGGTGCCTCGCAGCTCGCCTCCCGCCGAACGGTCGAGCTGTCGGGCGGCGAGCTGCAACGCGTCTGTCTCGCATCCGCGCTCGCCTTCGACCCGTCGCTGCTCTTGCTGGACGAGCCGACGTCGCAGCTCGACGTGGATGGTGCAGAGGCATTCCTGGCTGCCGTCGTCGAGGCCCGCTGCGCGGTACTCCTCTCCGAGCAGCGCGTCGACCGTGCGCTCGCGATCGCGAGCCGCGTGATCATGATGGAGGAAGGACGGGTCGTGCTCGACGCCCCTGTTGCGGCAGCACGCGATTGGCTCGTGCGAACATCGCCCGCGGTACGCCGGCGGCCTCGCGCGACACGATCCCGATCCTCTGCAGGTGCCACGACGGCCTTTGGTGCGTCTCGACGACGTTCATTTCGCCTACGGCGGAGGGCCGGAGGTCATCGGCGGCGCCTCGCTGGCCGTCAATCGTGGCGAGATCGTGGCCCTCGAAGGGCCGAACGGATGCGGCAAGACGACGCTTGCCAAGATCGCGGCGGGTCTCCTCGAAGCGTCGCACGGGTCGGTGAGGCTGGAGGGGCGGGCGACGTATCTCTCCCAGGACCCCGGCCGGTATATGGCGCGGGAAACCGCGATCGAAGAGGTTGCTCTCGGGGTGGCCGGCGACGCGGTGCGAGCGGGCGCGGCACTCGAGCAGTTCGGGCTGGCGTTCGCGGCGGCGCGCCATCCTCGCGACCTGTCGAGTGGTGAGCGGGAGCGCCTAGGGATGGCGGCCGTCTCGGTGTCGGAGCCCGACCTGCTCGTCCTCGACGAGCCGACGCGCGGAATCGACCCGGATCGCAAGGCAATGCTCTCGCAGTGGCTGCTCGAGCAAGCGGCCGCGGGACGTGGCGTTCTCGTTGCGACGCACGATCCGCTGCTGCCGGCGCACCGCCGGGTGCAGCTCGGTGTCGCCGAGGCGGTGCCCGTTGCGGCCTAGGGTCGCCGTTGTCCTGTGCGTGGCCCTCGGCGTCGGCGGCGTCGTCTGGGCGGCGCTCGACCCCGTCCATGGTGGCCTCGCCACGCTGCTCGCGGCGTTCGCTCTCGTCGCCGGCGGATTCGCCTGGCTCGAGCAGGGCGGCGGAACGGCGAGGGACCTGACACTCGTGGCGACGCTCGGAGGCATTGCTGCCGCGGGTCGTGTGCTCTTCGCGCCGATCCCGAGCGTTCAGCCCGTCACCGTGATCGTCGCCGCCGCCGGGCGTCGCACTCGGCCCACGGCGCGGGTTCGCCGTCGGAGCGCTGGCCGCGATTGCCTCGAACATGTTCCTCGGGCAGGGGCGCACACGCCGTGGCAGATGCTCGCCTGGGGCGGCTGCGGTGCTCTGGCCGGTGTCTTCTCGGCTCGCTGCTGCGCCGGAGGGTTCCGTTCGCCGCTGTTCTGCGCGGTGCTCGGGATGGCATTCGGGACGCTGATGGACCTCTGGCTCTGGTTCGCCTTCTACCCACACACGTGGGCGGCGCTCGTCACGGTGTTGGCGCCGGGGATCGCCTTCAACATCGCGCATGCCCTCGGAAACTTCGTGCTCGGCGCTCGTCGCCGGGCCCGAGTTGCGGCGTGTGCTCGAGCGTCACGGACGCAGCTTCCGCACGGAGGTGGTGTGGGCATGCAGGTGGCGTCGCCGTCGGTCTCGCTGACCGTCGTGCGTCGCCGGCGCAGCGCGCGGCTGCGACAGGCCCGCGCGCCGGGTTCGGCGGCGTTCCTCGCCGGCCGTCAGAGCGCGAGCGGGGGCTTTGCCGAGCAGGGGCGCGCGCCCGACGCGCCGCTGACCGCATGGGCGGCGCTCGGCCTCGTCGCGGCGGGCGGCTATCCCGCCGGAGCGGGCGCAGGCGCTCGCGTTCCTCGCGCGCGCGGACGACCGACGTTCGCACCGACGCGGATCTCGCGCTTCGCGTCGTCGCGCTTGCCGCACTCGGGGAGACACGATCGACGAGAGCATCCTCGCGCGGCTGCGCGGCCACACAGCCCGGACGTGCTCGTCAACGAGACGATCTGGACGGTGCTCGCCCTGCGCGCCGCCGGGGAGCAGCCGCCGCCGACGCTCGTGCAGGCGATCCTCGGCGGCGCAGGCGAAGGGCGGCGGCTTCCCGTGGTCGACGCGGCGGCAAGCCCGACTCGAACGACACGGCCGCGGCGATCCAGGCGCTGCGCGCGCCGGGTGTCGCCGGTGCTCCGATCCGTCGTGCGGTCGTCGCACTGCGGGCGTTCCAGAACCGTGACGGTGGGTTCGCGCTCACGAAGGGCCGCGAATCCGGACGCGCAGTCGACCGCGTGGGCGATCCAGGCGCTCCTCAGCGCCGGCGAGAAGCCCGGCAAGCCTCCGTTCCGCTATCCTCGCGCGGCTCCGGCGGGCCGACGGGAGCTACCGCTACTCGGTTCGCTACGGGACGACACCGGTGTGGGTCACGGCGCAGGTGCTGCCTGCGCTCGCCGGCAAGCCTTTTCCGCTGCACTGACTCGCGCGCCTGGGCCGCGCCGCCGCCGCCGCGTAGCGTTGGTGACAGGCCGTATGCTCGACGCGTGATCTCGACCGCCGACCTGCTCGACGAGTATCCCGACGACGCCCTCGTCTGCGAGCTCGGCCCTCCGCCAGTTCGGCGGTCTGACGGCGTTCAGCGGGGTCGTCTCGACCGTGCGCTGCCACGAGGACAACGTCCTCCTCAAGCAGCAGGTGACGGTGCCGGGCGAGGGCCGGGTGCTGGTCGTCGACGGCGGCGGCTCGCTGCGGGTGGCGCTGCTCGGCGACATGGTCGCCGGCCTTGCCGCCGCCAACGGCTGGGCCGGTGTGGTCGTGAACGGCTGCGTACGCGACGCGGCGGTGCTCCGTCACCTCCCGCTCGGGATCAAGGCGCTCGGCACCGTGCCCACGCCCGAGCGGCAAGGCGGGCGCGGGGGAGATCGACGTGCCGGTCGAGTTCGGTGGGATCACGTTCCACCCTGGAGCGACGCTCTACGAGCGACGACGACGGCATCGTCGTCCTCGACGCCGAGCTCTAGTCCGATCCGCACACGTCCGTTTCGGACGTCCTGACCGTCTGGGTGCCCGCCGCTAGCATCGAAGCGTGAGCGTCGCACCCCACGAGGATCTCCTCGCCGGCCTCAATCCGGCCCAGCGTGAGGCCGTCCTCCACGTCGACGGCCCGCTGCTCGTCGTCGCCGGTGCGGGCTCGGGCAAGACGCGCGTGCTCACCCACCGGGTCGCGCATCTGATCCGCGCTCACGGCGTGAGGCCCAACGAGATCCTCGCGATCACGTTCACGAACAAGGCGGCAGGCGAGATGCGAGAGCGACTCGAGCGCATGCTCGGCCGGCAGGCGCGCGCCGCCTGGATCCTCACCTTCCACGCCGCGTGCGGGCGCATGCTGCGTCGCGAGGCGGAGCGGCTCGGCTACCGGTCGACGTTCACGATCTACGACCAGGCCGATCAGCTACGGGTCGTCAAGGCCTGCCTCGACGACCTCGGCGTCGACCCGAAGCGGTTCACCCCACGAGGCATCCACAGCCAGATCTCGAACGCCAAGAACCAACTCGTCAGCCCCGCCGAGCTGATGAGCCGGGTCGCGTCGTTCTACGACAAGACGGTCGCGGAGGTGTACGAGCGCTACCAGCAGCGCCTGATCGGCTCGAACGCGGTGGACTTCGACGACATGTTGATGCTCACGGTCGAGGTGCTCGAGCGCTTCCCCGACGCGCGCGCTCACTGGCAGCACACGTTCCGCTACATCCTGGTCGACGAGTACCAGGACACGAACCATGCGCAGTACCGCCTGATGCAGCTGCTCGCTGCCGAGCACGGCAACGTCTTCGCCGTCGGAGACCCGGATCAGTGCCTGGTCGAGGGAACACTCGTGACGATGGCGGATGGAAGTCTCAGGGAGATCGAGGACGTCGCCGAGGGCGACGCCGTCCTGTCGTGCTTCGGGAGCGGCACCTTCGGCTCCGCGCGCGTCGTGGGCGTTCACCGGTCGCGGCGGCGTGCCGGTGTCTCGATCACGACGAGCTCGGGCCGGCAGATCGTCTCGACGACCGGAGCACACGCACTTTGCGGGCTTCAAACCAGGCTCGACGCCGCAGATTCACATGACGTATCTGATGTGGAAACGGGGTACCGGCTTCCGAGTCGGGACATCTCGCACCTACACGGACGCACGGACGGGCGCCTTGCCCGGCCCGGCCTTGCGCATGAATCAGGAGCATGCTGACGCGACGTGGGTCGTTTCGACACACGAGAGCGACGCGGAGGCGCGCACCGCCGAGGCTCTTCTCTCGTTGCGCTACGGGCTCCCGACCCTGCCGTTCGTGGCGCGTCCTACCACGCGCCCGGGCGATCGGACGCTCGTCGGTGACCAGGCGCTGATCGACTCGGTCTTCGAGCAGCTCGACACCGAGCGCTCGGGCCGCCTGTTGATGCGAGCCGAGGGACTGAGCTTCGACTTTCCGCACTTCTCTGCGGCGACCACGACGGGGGGGAGCAGAGTTCGACGCCGGCTGACCGTCTCGCTGTGCGGCGACAGTCGGGGAGCGGGACCACAGCACCGGATCTCGCTCTTCGGCTACGACGACACGGGCAGAGAGGCGCTCGAGGGAATCGGTCTCTCGCTTCGGCCTGCGTACAGGGGATCCGATGGATGGCGCCACGAGTCGTCCTTCGCCAGCTTCGGACGCCTCGTCGAACGTGTGGAGGACATCGAGGCTGCCCTCGACGTGTCGGTGCGATTCACCGCCCGGCTCGGTTCACGAGTGCGAGCCGCCGACGAAGGACCGGAACTCGCTTCCGTTCATGCCGGCCGCCGCGGTCCGTCCCGGCATGGTGATGTTCTCTGAAGACGCCGACTTCGACGTCGTCGAACGAGTGGAGCGGATCGACCTCGATCGTCCGGTGTTCGACCTCGATATCGAACGGACGCACAACTTCGTCGCCAACGGGATCGTCACCCACAATTCGGTCTACAGCTTCCGTGGCGCCGACATCCGCAACATCCTCGACTTCGAGCGCGACTTTCCCGGGGCGCGCTCGATCGCTCTCGAGCAGAACTACCGCTCGACGAACGCGATTCTCGGCGCCGCCAACGCGGTGATCGAGAACAACCGGGACCGCAAGCCCAAGCGTCTCTTCTCGGAGCTCGGAGAGGGTGAGCCGGTGCAGGTCGTCGAGGTCGAGGACGAGCACACCGAGGCGCGCTTCGTCGCGGCGGAGATCGCGCGTCTCGTCGACGACGGCTGGTCGGCTGCCGAGATCGCCGTCTTCTACCGGACCAACGCGCAGAGCCGCGTGCTCGAGGACGTCCTGGTGCGCCAGCAGATCCCGTATCAGGTGATCGGCGGCCCACGGTTCTACGAGCGGGCCGAGATCAAGGATGCCGTCGCGTACCTCTCCGTTCTCGACAACCCGTCCGACGCGGTGTCGCTGCTGCGGATCGCCAACCGGCCGCGCCGCGGTATCGGCGACACCTCGCTCCAGCGGCTCGTGACCCACGCCGAGGCGCGTGGGATAACGCTGTTCGAGGCGATGGCAGATCCGGAGGCCGCCGGCCTCGGCACCGCAGCGATCAAGGCGGTGCGAGGGTTTCACGTCATGATGCAATCCTTGCAGTCGGCCGCCCAGGAACTGGAGGTCGACGAGCTCGTCGAGGCGGTGCTCGACCGGAGTGGGCACGATGGAAGCGCTCGAGGCGGAGCGAACGATCGAAGCGCGAGGGCGGATCGAGAACCTGGAGGAGCTCGTCGGGGTGGCGCGCGAGTTCAGAGCCGAGCGCGAGGAGGCCACGCTGTCGCCGTTCCTGCAGGAGATCTCACTCGTCTCAGACCAGGATGCGCTCGCGGGGGAGCAGTCGCTCGTGACGCTGATGACGATTCACAATGCCAAGGGCCTGGAGTTCCGCGCGGCGTTCCTGATCGGTATGGAGGAGGGGATCTTCCCTCACTCCCGCTCGATCGAGGACAACGAGATCGAGGAGGAGCGCAGGCTTGCCTATGTCGGCATGACTCGTGCGATGGAGAAGCTGATCCTGACCCACTCGATGGCGCGCTCGCTGTACGGCCGACGCGAGTACAACCTCCCGTCCCGCTTCCTCGACGAGCTGCCGGCCGGCGTGGAGCGCGAGCGGTTGCAACCCTCGTCATGGTCGGGCTACGGCTCCGAGCGGCAGACGCCGGCCGCCGCAGTGCGTGATATTTCCACGATGCCATCGCTCCAGACCGGCGACTCCGTCCGACATGGGTCGCTCGGCGAGGGCGTCGTGACCCGCATCGAGCCGGGTGGCCTGGTCACGGTTCGCTTCGCCAGGGACGCCAGTGAGCGAAAGCTGATGCTCGAGTACGCACCCCTCGAGAAGATCTCCTGATGGCGTTCCGGATTCGCCCCGCACGCGACGTCGCCGAGTACGAGTCGGCGATCGGCGCCATCGGCCACTACTTCGGCTGGGAGTGGACAGGGGAGGACACCGAGCGCATTCTCCGGCTGCTCCCGCAGGACCGGATGCATGCCGCGCTCGACGGCGAGACGGTCGTCGGTGGCGCCGGCGTCTTCCCGTTCGAGCTCACCGTCCCGGGAGGGCCGCTGCCGTGTGCAGGCGTGACCGTGGTGGGCGTGCTGCCGACGCACCGCAGGAGAGGCGCCCTCGACCGGCTCATGCGCGCCCAACTTGCGGACGTCCGTGACCGCGGCGAGCCGCTGGCAGCCCTCTGGGCGTCGGAGGAGACGATCTACGGACGCTTCGGCTATGGCCTCGCCACGCAGGATGTGATGATCCGCGCCCCACGTGTCCAGGCGGCTCTGCGTGAGGATCTCCCGCGTCGCGCCGGCGTCACGCGCCTCGTCGGCCACGACGAGGCGTTGCGCGTGTTCCCGCGCGTGTACGACCGTGTGCGCCGCCGATCGCCCGGCTTCATCTCACGAACGCCGGCGTGGTGGGAGGTCCGGTTCCTCGACGACCGGCCCGAGCGCCGTCGAGGCGGGGGTGTTCTGAAGCGAGTGCTCCTCGAGATCGACGGTCGCCCCGCCGGCTTCGCCCTCTACCGCATCAAGCTTCAGTTCGAAGAGGCGACGAACAAGAGCACCGTGCACGTGCTCGCGGCGATCGGTGACTCGCCGGTGGCGACGCGGGAGATCTGGCGCTATCTGCTCGGGATCGACTGGGTCGAGGAGATCCACTGCGATCTGCTCCCCGCAGATCATCCGCTCTTCCTGCTCGTGCAGAAGCCGAATCGCCTCAACTGGAAGGTCTTCGACGGCCTCTGGTTGCGTCTTGTCGACGTCGGCGCAGCGCTCTCCGCGCGACGGGCAGCAGCCGACGGCCGGGTCACATTCGAGGTGACGTCGGACCCCGTGCTGCCCGAGAACGTGGGCGTCTGGACGGTCGAGGACGGCAGGGCGCGCCGGTCCCGCCGGCGACCCGACGTCCGGCTCGACGTCCAGGCGCTCGGGTCCGCCTACCTCGGCGGGTTCACCTTCGCCGAGCTCGCGCGAGCGGGCCGTGTCGAGGAGGTCGCACGAGGCGGGCTTGCTCGGGCCGACGCGCTCTACCGCGTCGACACAAAGCCCTGGTGCCCTGAGATCTTCTAGGCGGGAGCCGCGTGTCGGCTCATCGCTGCATCTGCGCACAACGACTCGGGGCCCGCATAGCGGGCCCCGAGTCGTTCGTCGTGCTGCGTTCGGTTACGCCGTGACGCTTGCCTTGACGGCGACAGCCGTCTTGGCGAGCTTGAAGTTGGCGATCTTGAACGCCTTGTTCGTCGGCACGGTGCGGACGATCGTCCGGAGAACCTTGCCGTTCTTGCCGAGGACAGCGATCCGGATCTTGGCCGTCTTGGCCGTGCCCTTCACGTTGACCACGAGGTAGCGACCGAGCTTCGTCTGCAGCACCTTCACGGAGAACAGCTTCGCGTTCGCCTGTGCCACAACTGCGGTCTGGGTGGCCGAAAGCACCGGCTGGGCCTGAATCACAGGACCGCCGAGGCTGACAACGGTGCTCTGCGTGGCAGAGCCCCGGTCGAGCCGGAGCCGCCGCTGGTGTTGCCGCCGGTGGTGCTGCCGCCGGTGGTGTTGCCGCCGGTGGTGTTGCCGCCGGTGGTGTTGCCGCCGGGGTGTTGCCGCCGGGCTCGCTGCTGCCAGCGCCGTCGAGCCGTCGTCGTAGTTCGGCCCGCACGACAGCGTCCCGGTCGGGTCGACCTTGACGTCGCGCATGACGCCCGCGTTGCCCCTGACGTAGGGGGTCAGCAGGTTCTCTGCGACGACGTTGACGCAGAGGCTGTTCGAGCTTTCGATGAGGACGCCGGCCTGGCCGTTGTCACCCGTCGTAACCTCTGCCCAGTCGCCGTTCGACGCCTTGTCACCGTTCCGCTGATCCGTCGTGTTGAAGTTCTTCCCGATCGGATTGTTGGTCGAGTCATCGGTCAGGACTTCGACAGGAAGCGGATCGCCGAAGGTGTCGTACTTGGCGAACGAGACGGTGCCCGCGTGCTGCGACGTCCGGAACTGGACCTTCACACCCTTGACCGGATCCCCGTTGAAATCGAGGATGGTCTCGACGCAGTAGGCGTGAATGGCGTCCTTGCGAACGCACTGCAGCGTCTTGGTCGCCAGGTGGTTCACGACCTTGTGAAGCGGGCCGGACGTCTTGTTGCTCTGCTCCCAACCAACCGGCTGATCCGGATAGATCGAGGTGGCCGAGATGTCTGCCGTACCCATCAGGCGCTTGCCGTTCCCGGTGATGTCGCAGTTGCCCTGATCGTCAGGCGTCAGGAACAGACCGCGGTACGGGAGGAACTTCACGAATGCCTGGCCGTGCTCGTCCGTGTAGACCGAGATGTGCGACCAACCAGTCGGAAGCGGGTAGAGCCCACCCTGGCGGTTATCCCTGCCATCGTAATCAGCCTGGCTCGGGTACATGTCACGTCGCTGCTCGCTGAACGGTGCGCGGCAGCCGTTGTCGCCGTCACGCCACACCCAGCCCTTGATGTTCCAGAAGTCGTACACCCCGTCGTTGATGAACCCGGGGAAGTTGTTCGCGAACGACCCTGCGACACCGGAGTTGCCCGAGCCCGGCGATGCTGCCGGGATAAGGCTCTTGTAGAACGGTGCATACAGGTTGTGCGGGTACCCGTCGTCCTTCGTCGGGTCCTTCACGTAGATGTCGTCCTTGTCGACGGCGTCGAGGGCACCAACGCTGGCTGCGCTCAACTTGACATCGACGCGGAGAGCCGGCATCGGGGCATCGTCGGGTGTGAGGTTGCCGTCGGACAGAAGCGTCTCTGACCGCACCGGATCGAACGGACCGATCGCGGGGAACTTGAGGCCGAAGATGCTGGAGAACGGACCGATGTTCGTCGCCCAGTCATGTTCACCGTAGAAGTCGGCAGCATCCGCGCCCGGGTACAGGTTCTGGCCGCCCTGGCAGTTGTCGACCGCATCCTTGGTCAGGTTGGTGCCGTCCACGCAGCCGCTGTCCACGTTGTGGTCAGGGTTTTTGTCGTTGGAGTCCGAATAGCCACCGTTCGTTGTGAACAGGGCGTGACCTGCCGCGTCGTCGTCGTGGATGTCCCAGCGCTCGGGTGCCGAGCCGGGGATCCCGCCGTTGGGGCCGTAGTCGTCGAACGCGAGCTTGTTCGCGAGATCTGGCCACTGGTCGGGCAGGGTCACGATGTCATCCTTGAACATGCCCGAGTAGTCGAGACCCATCGGGAACGTGCCCTTCACGTCAGCCTTCACGAGGCCGTAGATGCCGTCGTTGAAGTGGCAGCGGAAGCGTGCCTGGTCGGCCCCAACCTCGGTGACCGTCCTGTCATGACATCCGTAGCCCGGGAACGTGTCGATTCCCTGCTCGTACCACGGCGTGAAGATGCCGTCGCCAAGCGGGTCGGCAACGCCCCAGCCGCCGAAGTAGTCGCTCCCCTTGACCTCATAGAGCGTCGGCGCCTGCGCCTTCATGAAGATGACGAGGAACTGATGCTTCAGGAGGACGTCGTGGAAGAGCGAGACATTGTCGAGCTCGAGCGCGAGGTCGCTCGTCGCGGCGTCGCTGTCGAGGTCGGCCTTGATCGACAACAGCACCTCCATCGAGACGGAGAGCTTGACGACCGCCATGCCCGGCTTCTGCGAGCTCAGATGAGCCGACCAGCAGATGCCGCTGCTTGTTGACCTCGAGCGGTGCAACGGAGCTGCCGCTCGGGCCAGCCGTGCCGTTGAGCCACTTCGGGCCGGCGTTGACTTCGTTGACGCCCGTCCAGTCCTCGACGGTGAACTGACCCGGGAAGCTGATGCTTCAGCGTGGCCGGATGTCGCTCACCTGCGCGTCCGTTCAGCTGGTGATCCCAGGTGATGACGCACTTCTCCACCCGCACCTGCTCGCCGATCCAGGCGAGATACGGAATGTTGGTCGTCTGAGGATCAGACGGGTCGTAATAGCTCGGCGTAGTTGCAGACGCCACCGAAACTGAAACCGCCAAAGCGGCCAGCGCGGCGACGACGAGCCCGAACCCAAACTTCTTTCGGATTCGCATCTTGATTTGCCTCCCCCTACTTTCGTTGGTGCATTGGTAACTCTGCTTCGAACTGCACGACCATTGAGGCCGCAACATGACTTTGGGCCCCCGCCCTACAGCGGCCCCCCCGATGACAAGCCCTTCGTCAGTCGCACCTCCCCCGAGTCGTGACGAGACGCCGGACATATGCGCCCGTCGCTATTGTGCCCCCTCAGGGGTACCATAATCAAGGGATCGGCGGGTAGGTTTGGAGAACAGTCCCGACGGTCTCCGGTCGCTTGGGGGGGATACGGCTACGCGGTCTAGCTCGGGGGAGGCGCGTGTGTACGGTCAGGGCATGACTCGTATGAGGTACGTCGTTCGTGCCGGCCTGGCCGGGTTGATGCTTGTCGCCGTTCTCGCCTCGTCGGCTGCCGTACCGGTGCACGGCAGGCGCCGCTCGAGCCGAATGACCCGTATTGGAGTCAGTCATGGTCGCAAGTCATCCTTCACATGCCCGAGGTGTGGGCGCGCTCGACCGGTAGCCCGAACGTCGTGATCGCGACGGTCGACACCGGCGTCGATCCGTCGCTCGCCGACATCCGAGGATCTCTCGTGCCGGGGTGGGACTTCATCCAGAACGACGCCGTTCCGCGCGACACCGTCGGCCACGGCACACACGTCGCGTCGGTGATCGCGGCGCAGGGGAACAACGGCATCGGGATAGCCGGCTATTGCTGGGGCTGCCGGATCATGCCGGTCCGCATCACGGCGAACGGCTCGGCGACAGGGCCCCAGATCGCCCAGGGGGTGTACTGGGCGGTCGACCACGGTGCCCGCCTCATCACCATCGGTCTCAACTCCGGCACTCAGGACTACGACGCGATGGTTGCGATGCGCTACGCGCGTGATCGCGGCGTGCTCGTGATCGCGTCGGCGGGTAACACCGGCACGGAGGCACTCCGCTACCCAGCAGCGTACGACGGCGTCCTTCCCGTCGCTGCGGTGAACGACTCCAACCTGCTCTACTTCTGGTCGTCACGCGGCAGCTGGGTTCCGCTCGCTGCACCCGGGTGCCAGCTGGTGCTCGACCCCGCCGTCGGACCCGGGACGCTGTGTGGGACATCGTTCACGCCGGCGGTCGTCGCAGGCATCGCCGGTCTCATGCTGTCGCTGAACCCTTCCCTGACAGCGGACCAGTTGGTGAACGTTCTCGTGTCCACATCCGTTCCGGTCGAGGGAATCGCCGGCGGGCGAATCGACCCGATCGCAGCGTTGAACGCGATCGCGCCGGAGCCCTCGCCGTCGTCCGGTCCCGCGCAGTCGACAGGTGGCGCCGCGACCGGGCAGCCGGCAACGACAGCCGCCACGACGCCACGCGTCGCGTCTCGGACGAACGATCTCCGTTCCGGCGTGGTGCGATCGCGCGTTTCCACAAATGTCCGGGTCGGTGCCGGACGGCTCGACGTTCACCTGCTGGCAAGCCGGGCGGCCGAGTGTCAGATCTCGATCGCCCTGCCGAACGGCGAGGTTGTTCTCTCGGTGTTCCCGCCCGCCGAGCCGAACCTGCTCACCATGTCGCTCGTCGCGAAGGCGGGAAAGCACCGGGTCGACATCTACTGCGACGCGAAGCGGCGGCGGTCGTACCAGCTCGAAATCGACGGGGTGACACCGCCGACGAAGAACGCATAGCCCGAGGGCGCTGGCTAAGGCTCGAGTAGAGGTTTATAGTTGAGGGTTTTCTCGCACACGTACGTTTGAGCCAAGAAATCGTTGGGAACCTAGCCTGGTATCTCCGGATACCGGCGTGCATGATGGGGTGGGACTCATGGGGGAGGAAGGACTTTGCTGAGGATTCTGTTGTCGGTCGGCGTCGTAGGCGTCGTGCTCATGGTTACTGTCGTAGCTAGCGCGGATCCACTAACGAATTCGGCACCGCCTGTAGCATCGGTGCAGGGCGGTGGCCAGGCTGTTAGCGGAAGCAGCGTGCAGACGACTAACGGCGTATGGACGGTCGTGCCTGACTCGTATACCTATCAGTGGTTGCGTGACGGTGGCGAGATCGCCGGAGCCACGGATCCGAGCTACACCCTCACTGATGATGATGTCGGCCATTCGGTACTGAGTGCCGTCACGGCAATATCAGGGCCTGACAGCGCGACGGAGCAATCGAGCAACGCAATCAACGTCGGGGCGCCGACGACGGCGGGTTCGCCGACGATTTCGGGCACGTTGACAGTCGGCCAGACGCTGACCGCAAACCCCCAGCTCGGTTCGTGGGGTGGAGTGCCGCAACCGACGGTGAAGGGCTATCAATGGATCCGGTGCACACCGGCATGTTCAAACATCGCCGGCGCGACGAACCCGACGTTTCCTCTCACCGCTGCCGATGTCGGGGCGACGATCAAGGTCAGCGTGACCGCCGGTAATGGTTACGGTTCGGATGTCACTGCGACGAGCGGAGCGACGGGTACCGTCAGTGGCACGCCGACGACGGCGGGTTCGCCGACGATTTCGGGCACGTTGACAGTCGGCCAGACGCTGACCGCAAACCCCCAGCTCGGTTCGTGGGGTGGAGTGCCGCAACCGACGGTGAAGGGCTATCAATGGATCCGGTGCACACCGGCATGTTCAAACATCGCCGGCGCGACGAACCCGACGTTTCCTCTCACCGCTGCCGATGTCGGGGCGACGATCAAGGTCAGCGTGACCGCCGGTAATGGGAACGGTTCGGATGTCACTGCGACAAGCGGAGCGACGGGTACCGTCAGTGGCACGCCGACGACGGCGGGTTCGCCGACGATTTCGGGCACGCCGACGTATGACCAGGTGTTGACGGCGAATGAAAACCTGGCTTCTTGGGGTGGCGTGCCGCAGCCGACGGTGAAGAGCTACCAGTGGTTGCGGAACGATGTGGCGATCGCTGGTGCGACGGGCAAGACCTACAAGCTCACGGTCGACGACGTCGGCAAGGCAATCAAGGTCAGCGTGACCGCCGGTAATGGGAACGGTTCGGATGTCACTGCGACAAGCGGAGCGACGGCCCTCGTCAGTGGCACGCCGACGACGGCGGGTTCGCCGACGATTTCGGGCACGCCGACGTATGACCAGGTGTTGACGGCGAATGAAAACCTGGCTTCTGGGGTGGCGCGCCGCAGCCGACGGTGAAGAGCTACCAGTGGTTGCGGAACGATGTGGCGATCGCTGGTGCGACGGGCAAGACCTACAAGCTCACGGTCGACGACGTCGGCAAGGCAATCAAGGTCAGCGTGACCGCCGGTAATGGGAACGGTTCGGATGTCACTGCGACAAGCGGAGCGACGGCCCTCGTCAGTGGCACGCCGACGACAGCGGGTTCGCCGACGATTTCGGGCACGCCGACGTATGACCAGGTGTTGACGGCGAATGAAAACCTGGCTTCTTGGGGTGGCGTGCCGCAGCCGACGGTGAAGAGCTACCAGTGGTTGCGGAACGATGTGGCGATCGCTGGTGCGACGGGCAAGACCTACAAGC
>CAVZMA010000014.1:0-28470 GCA_963776305.1 uncultured Thermoleophilia bacterium
GAAAAGAGGGAATGAAAGAGGGGCCGCCGCCGAGGCCCCCCTCTCGTGCAGGCTCACCAGGCGTGAGGGAGCCAGTATCACTCGACCTCCGCGTCCGCCGCACCGTCGCGTTCCGATCGAGGTAGGCCCATCCTGCACGCCCGACCCAGAACGCACACTCACCCTTCCGGAGTTGACTGCTCACCCGGACGGGGTTGACCGCCCTACTTCACCCGGGGACGGGCAACGAGACGGAAACGCGCAGCGGGCAGATTCGCGACGCTCAGCCGTCGTCGGCGTCGGCTCCGACGCCTGCTGCCTCGAGGCGCTGGAGGCGCCAGTCCATCCTCGAGGCGATCTTCTCCATCTGCTCGAGCATCTTCTCGCGGTTCTGACTTCGCAGGCGCTCGGCCTCCTCGAGCCGGCTCAGGAGCCCTGCAGTCTCGGGCGGGGCGACCTGCACCCGCGCCACGGCGCCTGCGCCGTGGCCCGTGCCGGACGCAACGACCGCTGCGAGCTGGTCGAGTCGCGCGCTCAGCTCGTCGAGGCGCTGGACGACCCCGCGCGACCCCGCGAGATCGTTGACCGTCTTCTCGTGATAGGCAAGTCGCATCCGGAGGCCCTCGACCCCGATGCGGAGCCGGTCGATCTCTTGCGGCGACTGGGCGAACGGCTCCTCCTGCCCATCGGACGCTGCCGGCACCGGCCCGGTCACGATTCGCGCGGCGAGCTCCGCGACACGCTCCTGCAGGGATGCACGCTCGATCGCCCACGATGCCGCCGTCCGGGTGAGCTCGTCGCGCACGGCGTCCCTGTCGCGCTCGATCTGGTCGATGCGCTGGGTCAGCTCGTCGAGGCTCTCGGAGAGGACCGGGTCGAGGCCGGCTCCCATGTCGCCGCCGATCGTCCGCAACCGCCTGCTCCTCGAGCGTCGACAGCCCCTCGTCGACGCGAGCCTCGAGAGCGGCAAGCTCCGCCGCCCAGGTCTCTGCCAGCGCGGCCAGATCGGCCACCGTCTCACGTTCGCCCTCGACCCGCGCGAGCCGTCCCGCCAGCTCGTCGACCAGCTGGGCCACTTCGGGCGCCTGCGGGCGCTCGACCGTGATCGAGGCTGCGATCGCATCGAGACGCTCCTCCAACGCGATCCGCTCCTGCGCCCAGGCGCTCTCGGCGTAGGTCGCATCGCTCGTCACCTCCAGCCGGTCACGCTCGAGCGCCTCCAACCGCTCCGCCAGCGTGTGCAGCGCACGCCCCATCTCCTCGGCGCCACGCTCCGCCGTCGAGGTCGCGAGCGCAGCGAGCTCGGCGACGTGAACCTGCAACGAGGCGCGCTCGGTCGCCCACGATGCCGCCGTGCGGGCCAGCTCCTCGCGCACCGCGTCGCGGTCGCGCTCGATCTGCGCGATCCGGTCGGTCAGCTCGTCGACGCTCTCCGAGAGGCCGGCGTCGAACGGTGCATCGACCCCGGACGCATCCGAGCCGGCCGCTCCTCGAGCGTCGACAGGCTCTCGCCCACGCGAGCCTCGAGGGCGGCGAGCTCGGACGACGTGTCAGCGAGGGCGCAGATCGGCCACCGACTCGCGCTCGTCCTCCATTCGCGCGAGCCGTCCTGCCAGCTCGGCGATCATCTGCTCGACCTCGGGCGTCTGCGATCGCTCGACCGTGATCGAGGCTGCGATCGCATCGAGACGCTCCTCCAACGCGATCCGCTCCTGCGCCCAGGCGCTCCCCGCGGTCCTCGCTCGTCACCTCCAGACCGGTCACGCTCGAGCGCCTCCAACCGCTCCGCCAACGCATGTAGCGCACGCCCCGTCGGCGCGCTGGCGTCGAGCTGCGGATCGACGGCGAGCTGCTCCATGCGCTCCTCGAGGCAGCGGCGTGCCTCGCACTCTTTCGTCGCGGCCAGAACGAGGTCGACGTGCTCCTTCGCGACTGCCTCCGCGAGCGCGGCGATCTCGACCCGCAGGTCCTGACCCACCTGCTCTGCCGCGCCGGATGCGTCGGCGACGACGACCTCGAGCTTGACGAGTTGCTGGCCGAAAGCCTCCACCTGAGCCTCGATGGCGGCGGTATCGGCGACGGACGAGGCACCACCCGTCGGTGTGGCGGCGAGCGCTTCGATCTCCCGGCGCAACTCATGTGCCACATCCTCGATCCTGGCGCCGACGTCCCCAGCCTGTCGTCGAGCGCTGCGATCTCGCTCTCACGGCCGGTGGCGCGACCGCCGTCTCACCCACGATGCCGGAGAGCGTGCCGACCCGGTCGCCGAGTGTCTGGACTGCATCGACGAGGCCGTCGACGCGGTCCTTGAGCGTTGGATCCACTGCGAGCCTGGCCTGCAGGACCTGGAGATCGTCGCGCATCGACCGCAGCGCTTCGTCGGTCTGCACGATCACGCGCTCCGTATCGGTGCGCACGGAGCGCACGCCTCGTTGGTCTGCGCGATCGTCTCCTCGCCGCGTCGCTCCAATCGGGCGATCTCGCCGTCCTTCGACGCAAGTCCCCCAGCAGTGGTCTTGACCGTGCTCGAGAGGAACTCGACTCGCTCCGTCGAGCACGCCGACCTTCTGGTCGACCCGCTGCTCGAGGGCGGAATCTTCGGGCGCCGCGGCGGCGGCTTGCGGCCCGGGCGGCCTGCTCGGAAACGGCCTGGAGGCTCCGCGCTCCATCGCGGCGAGCTTCGCCTCGGTGCGCTCGTCCCCCTTCGCCAGTGCCTCCGTCAGCACGGAGATCCTTCCCTGCTCGGCGACGAGCCGGCCGGCGGTCGTCCGAACGATCTCGCCCAGCGTCTCGACGCGCTCCGTCAGCGTCGTGATCGTCTCGCGCAGCGGATCCGACGACGCCGCTGCAACGGCACCCGAGCGCCCCGGGGCCTCTGTCACGAACGAGCGCAGCGCCTCGAGCTCACCCCTGACGGACTCGAGAGCAGCGGCGGCACTCTCCGTGTCCTCGCCGATCTTGTCCTGCACGCGCCGATCGAGTGACGCGACCTCGCCACGGCTCGCGGCCAGACCGCCCGCCGTCTCGCGCACCATCGCTGCAAGCGTGTCGACCCTGTCCGCGAGCGCGTCGATCGCGCCGCGCATCTCGGCGTCCGGGCGCTTGTCGTCAGCGCTCATCGGCGACACCGGACGATCGTGCAAGAGCTCGGTGTCTTCCGACACCTCTCGCAACAGTCGCCGCAGGTCGCACGCCGCTGATCATCGACCGGAACTCCGGTTCGCCGTGCCGGGATGTCTGATGATCAAAGGCAACAGGATCTGTATCGCAGTTTCGTCCCGGCAGCGCACCCCTCGTCCGAGGGTTTCGCCCGCTGTCGCGTGGCGTCGCGCAGCTATCTGTAGCACCTATCCTGTCAGACCCGGGCGGTTAGCTCAGCTGGTAGAGCACCTCGTTTACACCGAGGGGGTCGGCGGTTCGAGCCCGTCACCGCCCATGGCTTCGGCAAGCCATTTTTGAGGGAGAGGGGCCCTCTGCTCGGGGCCTTCTAGGGCCGTAAGGCTCGGTCGCGATTCGGTACTCATTGCGCCGTCGACCGCTGCTCCCGGGGAGAGGCGCTGCCCTCCCTCCATGGTCTTTCCGACCTGCGAGGTTGGAAGCTAGATCACCGTTTGGACCGGAACTTCGAAGAACTCGAGCCGCGCATCAACCGCCGATCAATCCGGTTTGCCGAACCAGGATCTGTCGCAAATGCGGGCAACAGAATCCTTGTCGCACATTTCGGGTGCGAACACACTCCCTCGTTCGGGTATTCCTCCGCTCGATCCACTGATCGCGGCGCCTGTCGTGCCCGTATCCTTCAGCGCGCGCGGGCGGTTAGCTCAGTTGGTAGAGCACCTCGTTTACACCGAGGGGGTCGGCGGTTCGAGCCCGTCACCGCCCATGGCTTCGGCAAGCCGTTCCTGAAGGGAAAGGGTCCCCGGGGCCCTCCAGGGCCGTGGGCTCGGTCGCGATTCGGTGATCACTGCGCCATCGACCGCTGCTCCCGGGGAGGGATGCTGCCCTCCCTCCAGCGTTCTTCTCCGACCTGCGACGTTCGGAACGTAGATCACCGTTTGGACCGGAACTTCGAAGAACTCGACTCTAGCCCCGTTTCAGTTTCGAGTGAGTGCGGTTCGCGCATCAGGCACCGCGACGCGAGCGGGCGTCCTCTGCGATTCGTCGAGACACACCCTCGCAGCTAGAGCCGCCCGGGATCGTGCGGCCTGCACCCCTATCTCAGCTACCTGACGGGGGAGCTCGGGACGGCACTTCCCGAGCCTGCAGCGCAGGCGACGCGGAGCGGGCCGTCGTCGGGAGGAGGAATCTGCCGGCCCGCTCCGTCGCCGTTGCCCTTGTCCCCGGCCAGACCCACGGCAAACCTCTGCGGCAAACCTGAGGGATGACCGAGGCGGTAGATCCGCCGTGGAAGATTCCCGGTGACTCGCGGCGTCTAGTCGGTAGAGCTTGCTGGGAGGGGGAGCCCGAAAGCTCGGTGTCGGGAAGGGGGTGGAAGTTTCGAGGATCGGCCTTCACGCCCCCTTCCCGCACCTAAGGATTCGTCGTGGAGCAACAGGATCTCGGTGGCGTTGATGTCGCCGCCGGCGGGTCGTTCTTGATCCGCCTCGAGAGCTCAGCGATGTGTGCCGGCTAAGCCTGCCGCCCACGTGCAACCTGGCTCAGGCGACGGTGGCAGAGAAGCGCGGGGGGCGAGCTACGGAGGATTCAGGAGCCGCCCGCCCCTCGCGCTGTGCCGGCGGCCACCGCCCATGGCGCCAGTCATCTCACCGTAGGAACGCGCGCCGATTGTGGCAATGTTTCAGCCGGGTAGGCTTTTCGCGTCCGCGTGACGTGATCGACGCCCCGGCTCACGTCGCACCTCGTTGCCGGTGGTCGTGCTCGGCGGAACGGCGATGTGCAGGCACGTCGACCAGGACGAGCGGGGTCACGTTCCCGGCCGGAACTGCTGCGATTCCAAGGCTCTCGACGAGCGTGAAGAACGCCTCTGCGAACGGCGCGCCCTCGGTTCGCCCCCGCACGAACCCCCAGTCGATCTGCTCGCGCAATGCGCGGGGAGCTCGATCACCGCACCGAAGTCCGGCTCCTGTTCCGAGAGCGCCATTAACTTGGTGACAGCACGTCGTCGATCGACGCGACGAGCACCGGCTGCGCCATGAGCTCCGTCCAGCTCGCCCGCGTCGAAGTGCTCGTCTCCGATCGGGCCGCCTGCCGGACGGTAGATCAGGTCGACGAGCACTCGCCCGTCGTGTGCCTTCACGAGCCAGCCCTCGGGTGGCATCGACGTCGTCATGCCGGTCGCCTCGAGGGCCTCGAGCGCGCGGCGCATCCGCCTCTCGGAGGTAGAAGTCCACATCGTGGTCGGTTGGTGGCCTCCCGCGCCCAGGTCGCGAGGCCGCCACCGATCATTGCCGGAATGCCGGCTGCCTCGAGGGCAGCGCTCGACCGCTTCATCGTGTCGATCAGCTGAGGGAAGTTTTCGCTCGGTGTGTATCCCACCGCGACGTCGTACCCACTCGAGGCGTTCGGCGAACATCGTTTCGGGGTATGTCCGCTCCATGGACGGAACTCCCCATCCGCCTCGCCGCAGCCGGCGACCTTCACTGCGCCGAGCCACTGCGCGACAGGATCGTGCGCGCGTTCCGCAACGTCGAGTCCGAGGCCGACCTCATCCTCCTTGCCGGTGATCTGACGACGCGAGGTGAGCCCGAGCAGGCTCTCGTCCTGGCCGACGCGTGCCGCGAGCTCTCGATACCCGTCGTGGCCGTGCTCGGCAACCACGACTACCACGCCGGCCAGTGTGTCGAGTTGAGAGCGATGCTGGAGGCAGCAGGCATCATCGTCCTCGACCGCTCGCACACGGTGATCGAGGTTCGTGGGCTCGACGTCGGAGTGGTCGGCTGCAAAGGCTTCATCGGAGGCTTCCCGGGTGCCGAGATCACCGACTTCGGCGAGTCGCTCCTTCGTGAGGTGTATCGCGAGACCGGCGACGAGGTGGACGCCCTCGAGCTCGGACTCGAGGCGATCGCGGGATGCCATCGGCGGATCGCGCTGCTGCACTACGCGCCGATCACCGAGACGCTCGTCGGCGAGCCGGAGCAGATCTGGGCGTTTCTCGGCTCCGGCAGGCTCGGGCCACCGATCGGCGCTCACCGCCCCGATCTCGTCCTGCACGGCCACGCTCACCACGGCTCGCCCAGAGGGTGCCATCGGCGAGGTCGTGGTCAGGAACGTCGCCGTCCACGTGATCGGGACGGACTTCTCGCTCCTCCAGTGCTGACCGGCTCAGGCCGCAGCGTGATTCACCACTCCCGGGCAGGGGTAAGAAGTGGCTGCCAACGCACCTCGCAACAGGTCGCTGGAGGAATCGGGTGAAGACCAGCCACGAACCAACCGACAAGCCCGCGCTGGTTCGATTGCTGACGCCAAATTGCCGGCACGCCTCTGGCCCCGGCGCAGCGTGGTTCGCGGTGGCGTGCGCCGCGTGTATCGGGGGGTTCGTCGCCGCAGCGTCGACCGGGAACCGCTGGTGGGGATTGCTGATACTCGGTGCTGCGGCCGTCGTCGGGCGGGAGGCGGTTCTCCGTCTCAGGGCCGGCAATCTGTAGCGGCGGCCGTCGATCCGGTGGCGACGAGTTCCCGCAGGCGGAGGGGCAAAGCGTTTCCCGCGTCAGCCCCCTGGGTACCGAGAACCGGTCGGGACTCACAACCAGGCGGAGGAGCCCACGATGGCAGAGCAAGGGGAACCACACATTTTCGACGAATTCGACGACGATTCGTTCGACGCGGACGGCCGGATTGGCAGGCCCGCGGTGACCAGCACCCACTCGAAGGCGGCCAGACCGACGCCGTCGACGACCTTCAGGAAGAGGACGATTCCCTTGCGGATGGTTCGAGCTATCGAAAGGAAGCCGATGGACTCGACGACCTCATCGACGATGGCAGCAACTACCGAGAGATCGCCAGAGCGGATGACTGATCAGCCTCCGAACCCGGGGCTTCGGAGGCTGCCTCGGTGAGGTACCTGTGAGCTTCGCGAGCGACGCGGGCCTCGTATTGCGTCGATCATTGGCGGAAGCCAAGCACGATGGCATCACGACGACTGCGCAGGCACTCGCATACTCGCTGTTTCTTGCGATTCCGTCGGCCTTCCTGGTCGTCCTCGGGGTCTTCTCGCTCGTCGCCAGCCCGACGGACGCGAACGAGATGATCCACCGGGCTGATGGTGTGATCCCTGCCGAAGCGACGACGCTTCTGAGCGACAGCCTCCAACGGACGACGGAGTCTCCGAGGAGTGGGTTGCTCATGACGGTGATCGGCGTCGCACTCGCGGTTTGGGCCACGACGTCTGCCGCGACCACCCTGATGCAGGGGATCTCCTCCACGTTCGATGCGCCCGACCGCAGATCGTTCCTGCGCAAGCGACTCGCAGCGCTCCGTCATCGTCGTGTGTCTCACCGCGGCCGCGATGCTCGTCAGCGCGCTCCTGGTGCTCGGCCCCTACCTCCAGCGGTGGCTCGGCGACGCGGCCGGGCACCCGACGTTCACTGCGTGGGCATGGTGGACACTCCAGTGGCCGATCCTCGTCATCGGCCTGCTGTTCGCATTCGCGGTCTTGCTCTACGTCGGCCCGGACGTCGAGCAGCGAAGCTGGAAGCTGATCACCCCCGGTGCGATCGCCGCGCTGATCGGGTGGCTCACTGCCTCGGCTGGATTCGCGATCTACGCCGCTCACTTCGGCTCCTACAACAAGGCATGGGGGACGCTCTCGGCAGTGGTCGTGATGCTCATCTGGCTCTGGCTGACGAGCGCCGCGCTCCTCTTCGGCGCAGAGGTGAACGTCCAGACCCGAAGACTCGTGCCGAGACCCAAGCCTCTCGGGCGAGCACGGTCCCATCGACGGCGAATGCTGCCTCCGCAGAGGAGCGTTTGATCGGCTCTGCGATCGGGTAGGCACGTCGCCGGCGGAACGTTGACCGTCACGGTCCGCGCCGTTTTCGGCGAGAAGGCCGGCCTGCTCACTTGCAAGGCGACCCATCCGCTCCACCCTCCGGCTGTTGCCCTCCAGGCGATCCACTTCCACCCCTAAGAGCCCCGATCCGCCGCCTGGCTCGGTGTGCGGCGGCTGTCAGCGGAGTAGGATCGTCGCGCCGTGTCGAGCAATGATCCGCACGACGACTCACCCACGACCGGGCGTACCTCCGGTCCGGCGGATTCGGTCGCCGGCCAGGTTCCGGCCTCCTCGGTTTCTCGATCGATTCACCGCCGAGCTGGGTCACGTCGCTCGGCCGCACGGATCGACAAGTCCGTACGCGACCGTCACCGCCGCCGGTTGCGACGGGTCGGCTGGGAGCACGCGCTCGACGCGTCGTCGATCGCGTTCGCAAAGGGAACGGCGCCGGCGCGGAGTGGCAACTCGGTCGAGATCCTGATCGACGGGGCCGAGGCCTTGCCCGCATGGCCAGGGAGATGGCGGCCGCAACCTCGCACGTTCACCTCACCGGCTGGTTTCTCTCCCCGGAACTGGCGCTGAGCCGCGAGGAGGAGCCGCTCGTCGTGAGGACGCTGCTCGCGGAGCTCGCCGAGCGGATCGACGTGCGCGTGTTGCTCTGGAAAGGAGCGCCGATTCCTGCGTTTCGTCCGTCACGCGGTGACGTGCGGGAGATGGAAGCAGACACTGACGCGTCACACGAAGATCCGAACGGCGCTCGATTCGTGCACCGGCGCATCCCATTGCCATCACGAGAAGACGATCGTGATCGACGATCGCGTCGCGTTCGTCGGCGGGATCGACCTCACGGTCGACGGCGGCGATCCGTACGACACGCCGAACCACCGCGCGCGCGGCGGCATCGGCTGGCACGACGCCGTCGCGAGGATCGAAGGCCCGTCCGTGCGGGATGTCGCGGAGCACTTCCGGCTTCGTTGGCAGAGCGCAGCAGGCGAGGCGCTCCCGCCGCCCGCAGAGCCGGCGGCTGCCGGAGACGTCGAGCTCCAGATCGTCCGCACGCTTCCCGCCGGCGCCTACCGCGCCGCCCGGCACGGCGACTACTCGATTCTCGAGTCGTACGTCGGAGCGCTGCGGTCAGCCGAGCGCATCGTGTACCTCGAGAACCAGTTCCTGTGGTCACCGGAGATCGTCGACATCCTCGCCGACAAGTTGCGCGATCCGCCGAGCGACGAATTCCGCGTCGTCGTCCTTCTTGCCGGCGCGGGCGAACGACGGCGCCGACATCTCTCGCGGCCAGGTGGCGGCGCTGATCGACGCCGACGACGGCAACGATCGCTTTCTCGCCTGCACGGTCTACGCGCGGGAAGGGAAGCTCCGCGACATCGTCTACGTGCACTCGAAGATCGGGATCGTCGACGACCGCTGGCTGACGATCGGCTCGGCGAACCTCAACGCCCATTCGCTGTTGAACGACACCGAGATGAACGTCGTCACGCACGACGAGCGGCTCGCACGCGAGACGCGCCTCCGGCTCTGGGCGGAGCATCTCGAGCGTGACGAGAAATCTGTGGCCGGAAGCACGTCGGCGATCGTCGACGAGCTCTGGCGGCCGATCGCCGACGAGCAGCTCCATCGGATCGAGGACGGGAAGCCGCTGACGCACCGCCTGGTGCGGCTTCCCGGTGTTTCCCGGCGGCGGCGCCGGCTCCTCGGCCCGCTCCAGAGTCACCTGTACGACGTCTGAGTCGTCCCTACGACGCCGGCCTAGCCGGACGGCTCGTGTGCGTGCTCGGCGACACGGGCTGCCCTCTCGACCGGCGCACCGAAGGTGAGGAAGCGTCCACCGAAAGCGATCGCGCAGACCGAGAACCAGGCCCAGCCGAAGGCGAGGCCGGCGACGACGTCCGAGAGCCAGTGGACGCCGAGCATCACGCGGCTGCAGGCGACGCCGACGGCGACGCCGGCCGCGCATCCGGCGAGCAGCGCCCGCGCCCGCGGTGAGCGACGGCGGGCGAGCACGAGCGCGACCGCTGCGTACAGCGCCGCCGCGGTCGCCGAGTGACCACTCGGGAACGACGGCCCGAGTGTTGCCGCAACGGGATTGAACGTCGGGCGGACGCGATCGAGTAGCTGCTTGACGGTGTTGACGAGCACGACCTCGCCGACGACGACCGTGATCAGGAACGGGGTGATCCACCTGTTCGGCGCTCGAATCATCTCGACGACCGCGACGACGACGATCACGGCGATCGTCACCGGAGTGCTCGCGAGGTCGGTGACGAGCTGGAGCAATGTGCGTCGACCAATCGCGTCGCGTGGTCGGCGCCCCACTGACCGACGCTCGCGTCGAGCTCGACGAGCCGGGCGTTCGTCCGCATCAGGTAGGCGAGGCTGCCGAGCACGAGCCCGCCGACGATGGCGATCGCGAGCGCGACGGTGAGCGCCAAGCCCGTCGCCGTGCCGGCGTCGAGCCGGCCGCGCAGCAGCCTGCGGAGCCAGGCGTGACGAACCGCCTCTTCACCGAGCTGCTGCGCCGCCGCGGCACTCGCCGGCGGTGGCGCGCCGGCGGCGGTCGGGTATCGCAGCGACGCCGCCGAAACGGCGACCGCGGCGGCGAACGCGAGGATGAGGAGGATCACGAACGGCATCAGTGGCCCGTCGATGTTTACCCATCGGTGCGAAGTGGGAGAAACCCCGTCGATGGGCATCGCTCCTGCACATGTGAGTCCCGCGCCGCTCGAGAACAGGGTCGCCGGCGGCTCGCAGGAGTCGACGCGCCGATCGGATGCGCCTTCGGGCGCACCGCTGCTCGAGCCGGCCGAGGGTGGGCCGGCCGAGCGCTTCGCGGAGGTCGTCGGCGCGGAGAACCCGATCCGGGTCTTCCTCGTCGCAGTCTTCGCCGGCTACGTCCTGCTGGTCGGGCTGACGATCGCCGATCGGCTTCCTGTTGACGAAGGTCCTCCTCCAGATCGATGCGTTCGCGTCATGGGACGAGCGCGTCAGCCGCTCGCTCGCTCGCGCCCGCACCCGCGACTCGCGTCGATCTGTCGTGGGTCGGCTCGACGCTGGCGGGCGGCGTCGTCATTCCGATCGTCGTCGGCGTGCTCCTCGTGTGCTTTCTCGCGTTCCGCCACTGGCGACTCGCGGCTTTCACGCTGTTCGTGATCTGCATCGAGTCCGGGACGTATCGCGTCACGACCCTCGTCGTCCACCGCGACCGACCGCACGTCGACCGGCTCGAGACCCTCCCTGTCGACGCGAGCTTCCCGTCGGGTCACACGGCCGCCTCGGTCGCGCTCTTCGGCGGTCTCCTGCTCGTGCTCGCCTCGCGCATCGAGCGCACGGCGCGTGAAGCTCGCGCTGTGGTCGCTCGCGGTCGCCATCCCGCTTTTCGTGATCTGGTCGCGAACCGCGCGCGGCATGCATCACCCCACCGACGTCGTCGCCGGAGTGCTCCTGGGCATCGGTGCGCTCGTGGTCACTCGTCTTCGCGGCCCGCGCCGCCGGGGCGGCCGCCGAACGGCGTGATTCGGCCGCAACGACGGGCGGTTCGACGAGATGAGCAAGGTCGCGGTCATCGCCCACGCCGGCAAGACGATCGACGGAGGGCTCGAGGAGCTTCGCGCCACGCTCGCACGATCAGGTGTGGTCGATCCTCTCTGGTCGGAGGTGCCCAAGAGCAAGTACGCCCCCGAGCGCGTCCAGCGCGTGATCGACGAAGGTGCCGAGCTCGTGTTCGTCTGGGGCGGCGACGGCATGGTGCAACGCTCGATCGACCGGCTCGCCGGAAGCGGCGTCACGCTCGCGATCATCCCGGCCGGAACGGCGAACCTCTTCGCCTCCAGCCTCGACATCCCCTCGGATATCGAGAAGGCGGTCGAGATCGGGCTGAACGGCCGCGATCGCATGCTCGATGTCGGGAAGATCAACGGCGAGCGGTTCGCCGTGATGGCGGGCGCCGGACTCGACGCCCACATGATCCACGACGCCGACGGCGGCCTGAAGGACCGCTTCGGACGGCTCGCGTACATCTGGACGGCGTCGAAGAACCTCCGCGCCGAGCCGTTCAAGGCCCGCATCGACGTCAACGACGAGCTCTGGTACAAGGGCAAGGCCAGCTGCGTTCTGCTCGGCAACGTCGGCTCGCTCTTCGGCGGCATCGAGGCCTTCGACAACGCACAGCCGGACGACGGCCTGCTCGAGGTCGGCGTGACGAACGCCGAGGGCCTCGGCCAGTGGGCGCGCACGGTGGCCCGAACGGCCGTCGGAACGACGAGCAAGTCGCCGTTCGTCCAGGTGACGAAGGCGAAGAAGATCCGGATCGAGCTCGATCGCAAGGTCGCCTACGAGCTCGACGGTGGCGACCGTGACCCGGTCGAAGGTGCTGAAGGCGAAGGTCGAGCCGGGCGCGATCACGGTACGGGTGCCGGAGCACCGTGAAGCAGTCGACCGGATCTGCGTCATGACCGGCATGACCGACATCGGTGAAAGCGTCACGCTCACGCCGTCCGGCAGGGCGGCGAGGTCGTCGTGCACTCGAGCGGCTTCGAATGGCTCTCGCGGGCCGGGTTCGTCGCGAGAGGACTGATCTACGGGATCATCGGAGTGCTTGCTCTGCGACTCGCTCTCGGCCACGGAGGGAGAACGACGAATCAGCAGGGTGCGCTGCAGACCGTCGCCCACCAGCCGCTCGGCAAGGTGCTGCTCGCCCTCCTGGCGGTCGGCCTGGGTGGATACGCGCTCTGGCGCTTCGCTCGAGCGGCGATCGGGCACGGCCCGGAGGGAACCGACAGCCCGCTCGACCGTGTCACCGCGCTCGCGAGCGGAATCGTCTACCTCGGGCTTCTGCGTCGTCGCGGTCCGCATCCTGACCGGCTCGAAAGGCAGCTCGAGCACCCCGAGCCACGGCCTCGGCAGGCGTATTCGGGTGGCCGGCCGGGACCTGGATCGTCGGAGCAGCCGGCCTGATCGTGATCGGCGTCGGGCTCTACCAGGGGTACCGGGGAATCACGCGGGAGTTTCTCGACGACTCGAAGACCGAGCAGATGAGCGCTCGGGCGAAACGATGGATCAGCGGCCTCGGACTGGTCGGCCATCTCTCGCGGATGGTCGTCTTCACGCTGGTCGGAGTCTTCCTCGTCAAGGCCGCGGTCGACTACGACGCTCGCGCCGCGATCGGGCTCGACGGAGCCCTCGCCAAGCTCCAGCACAACTCCCTCGGCCCGTTCCTGCTCGGGATCGTCGCGCTGGGGCTGATCGCCTTCGCGCTCTACTCGTTCAGCGACGCACGCTACCGCCGGATCTAACCGCCCCCATCTCCGCCCATCGGGAGGCGCGACCGTCCCGCGTCCCTCTTGTCCCGGTCGGAAACGCGGGAGCGCGCGATGACCAGCGTTCAGCGGGTGCGGATGAAGCCCGTCGGCCTCCAGCGCGTTACCAGCGGATCTCCAGCGACCCGCTCCACCGTGCGTGATGCGCGGCACCGGGTCGCGCACGCACACAGAGGAGAGGAGCACGATGGTGAAGCTGACGATCAGAGGAAGACGCCGCTCCGCGAGCCCGGCTCGGGGCCCTCGCGGCCGTCGTCGTCGCGTTCGCGGCGGCGCCGGTGGCCGCGACCGCGGCCGTCTACACGGTGTCCGGCAATCAGGTGTCGATCTCGGAGATCCGGAGTGTCGACGATGACGGGCGGGCTCAACGGCGACTGGACGACGACGGTCGCCGACTACCGATTCGACGACGCAACCGGGCGGCTGGTGGCGTGGGGAACCGAGACGTTCTCAGGCTGTCTCGATCGCCTCCGCAACGGCTGCGACCGTCCGACCCGTCCGGGACGATGTCCTTCAAGTTCATCGCCTGGCAGAAGTACGACCCGCAGAACGAGTACGCGTTCGTCACCGGAGCGTGCATTCATCCGGTGACAGGCGGGACTGACGGCTTCAAAGGCGCTCACGGTGTGATCGCGATGAAGGACACACCGCAGTCCGACGGCTCCGTCACGACGAGCTACGTCGGTGTTCTCACGATTCCGGTCCGGCGTGTCGACGAAGTCGACGGCCGCCGGAGGGAACCAGGTCGCTCCAAGCGGCAACTCCGCGCGTGACGTGCGGAGGCTGAGTCCAGCGACGTGCGACGCAGGCGAAACCGGGCGGCAGCTGCGCCGCCCGGATGCCCCGCTTCCACAACGCCCCGACGATGCGTGAGAATCGACACCGTGAGCTCCGGCGTTCAACCCGCCGGTACGCACATCGCCGGCTACGAGATCGACGAGCTCGTCGGCCGCGGCGGCATGGGCGAGGTCTACCGCGCGCTCGATCCGACACTCGAGCGCCCGGTCGCGCTGAAGCTGCTCCTGCCGTCACTCGCCGACGACGACGGCTTTCGCGAGCGGCTGCTGCGCGAGTCCCGGCTCGCGGCAGGGCTCGACCACCCCAACGTGATTCCGATCTACGAGACGGGTGAGGCCGACGGGCGCCTGTTCATCGCGATGCGCTTCGTCGTCGGCACCGATCTGAAGGCGCTGCTCCGTCGCGAAGGCGCGCTGGATCCGCGCGGGCGATCGCGATCGCAGCACAGGTCGCCGATGCGCTCGACGCAGCCCACCGCCGCGGCCTCGTCCACCGCGACGTGAAGCCGTCGAACGTCCTCATCGACGAGCAGGACGGCGGCGAGCACGCGTACCTCGCCGACTTCGGCCTGACCCAGTGGGCCTCCGAGAGCGGCCCCGCCGACGGGCAGGGGCTGGGCACCATCGACTACGTCTCGCCCGAGCAGATCCGCGGCGAGGCAGCTCGACGGCCGGGCCGACCAGTACGCACTCGGCTGCCTGCATCTTCGAGACGCTGACGGGAACCCTCCCGTTCGACCGCACCTCGGACATCGCCGCCCTGTACGCGCACCTCGAGGATCCGGTGCCGGTCGCGAGCAAGCGAAACCCGAGTCTGCCGGCGGAGATCGACCCTGTGCTGACGCGCGCCATGGCCAAGGATCCCGACGAGCGGTACTCGAGTTGTCGGGAGCTGGTCGACGAGGCGCGCGAGCGCTCTCGGTCTCGACCACGCGCCGCAGACGAGCCGGCGGGTCGTCGATCGCGGTCGCCGTGGCCGCAGCGCTCGTCGCGGCAGCAGCCGCAACCGTGGTGTGCTCTGACCCGCGGCGACGCGGCGGCGGCCGCGCCGCCCGTCAGCTCGCTCGTTCGCATCGACCCGACCACAAATGCGGTGACCGCGAGCTATCCCGTTCCCGCTCATCTCGCGAGCATCGCGGTCGCCGCAGGACAGGTGTGGGTCGGCAGCCTTCGCGACGGATCTCTCTGGCGCCTCGATCCGCGCTCCGGCGACCTGCAGCATTTCACGACGACGGGTGAGCCGCGCGACCTGACCGCGCTGCGGTGAGAAGCTGTACGTCGCAAGTGACGGCGAGACGGCGAATCGAGGGACGGGTCGTCCGCTACGACGCGGCAACCGGCATGCGCGAAGTCCGGCGTTCCCGTCCAGGCGTGCTCGGTCGCCGCCGGAGACGGAGTCGTGTGGGCCGCCGGCTGCCCGTACATCGACCGACTGTCGACGGACGACGGCCGGTTCAGAGTCCTGCGCAAGGTTGTGATTCCCTTCCAGACACCGCTGACGGCCGAGAGCACTCGCTACCCGCTGCGCGACATGGCGATCGGGGAGGGCGCGCTCTGGGTGCTCGGCGACCCGCTCGACCGGCGCGTCTGGCGTGTCGACGAGCACACCGGGCAGATCGACGACGACGACATCGCTGCCGTTCGCGCCACGTTCGATCGCGGTCGGCGAAGGCGGCGTGTGGGTCACGGGATCGATCGACGATGTCGTCGCCCACCTCGATCCGGAAACGGCCAGATCGTGCAGATCATCCCCGTTGACCGAGGTGCTTCCGGCGTGGCCGTCGGCGCCGGCGGACGTGTGGGTGGCGAGCGGGCTGGAGGGAACCGTCTCGCGCATCGACCCGGCGTCGGGTCGGGTCGTTGCGACGATCCACGTGGACGGCGTCCCGCGGGAGATCGCCGTCGGCGCCGGCAGGGTCTGGGTGACCGCAGATGCAGGGTAGACACCTTCGTCTGTCCGTTCGCCGCAATCGCGGTCGCTCTCGTATGCGCGACCGCGCTCGGCTGTGGCGGGCAGCAGCTGATCCGATCCGGATCGGCGTTCTCGCGGACTGCCAGGGGCCGTTCCGCGGGTTGCAGGACGGCTCAGCTCTCGGGCGCCGAGCTTCCGTTCCTGCAGCGCGGCGCTCGATCTGGCGGGCAAGGCGCCGGCAGACGGCGTGACACCCGTCGACGGTGGGGGGACGGACGGTCGAGCTCGTCCAGGGATGCGCCGAGACGGGCGAGCACACGGTCTTCATCGAGGAGGCGCGCCGCCTCGTCGAACGCGAGCACGTCGACGCCGTCGTTGGCGGTGCAAGCGTCGTCACCCGAGACGTAGCACGCCTCTATCCAGAGGTTCCGTTCCTGAGCACGTTCTGGGACGAGCAGGAGGTGACGCTCCGCCACCCCTCACCGAATCTCTATCGCTTCACACCCGACGACCCGCAGCTCGTGGCAGGGCTCGGAGCGTACGCCTACCGGACGCTCGGCTGGCGGCGCGCTGCGGTTCTGGCCGCCGATCAGCCATGGGGATGGCAACCGGCCGCCGGGTTCGTGGCCGAGTTCTGCGCACTCGGCGGCAAGTGTGAGCGTGCCTACCGTGACGCCGAACGTCCGGATCCCGGCGACGAGCCGACGTGCTCGCACGGTCGCCGGACGGGGTCGCCGCCTTCGTCGACTGACTTCGACGACCCGATCGCTGTTCTCGGCGATCTCCTCTCGCACCTCGACGATCCCGCGCGGCAGCTCGTCCTCTGGGCACCGAGCATCGAGGACGAAGCCCTCCGCAATCGAACCTCGGCTCGAAGCTCGACGGCGTCGCGTCCACCTCCTGGCTCCCGGCCGGGCCCCGTCCCGGGTGCTGGAGGCGTACCTGTCGTCGTACCGTCGGTCGTTTCCTGCCCTCGCCGGCTTCGCGCGCCAGGCCTCCTAGGTGATCGGCTACTACGACGCCGCACAGGCTCTCCTGACAGCGATCGAGCACGTGGACGGCGACGTCTCCGACGGCCGAGCCCGGCTGCGTCGGGAGCTCGCGCAGATGCGGATCGAGCTCCCGGACGGCCTCGTGCACCTCGACGCGAACCGGCAGGCGGTCCGGGACATCTCGATCGTGCGGTTCGTCGCAGGCACAAAGGGCAAGAGTCACTACGAGTCCGTTCGCACGGTGCACGACGTCGAGCAGACCTACGGCGGTCTTCTCTCGCTCGGCACCGCCTCCGAGCAAGGCGAGCCAACCCTGCCGCAAGGCGACGCCGCCTCCCTGGGCCCGCTAGCCGACCCCGATCGTCCACGTGTAGCGCGTCTCGCTCTCACGGGGAGCGAGACCGCCCGGGCGCAGCCCGCGGCGGACGAGCACGGTCGGCGTTCCCGCCGTCGCCAGCGCGGTGCGCGCACGACCGAGACCGTCACGACGCCACCGATCGGTGAGCCCGACGAAGACGACGCCTGCCTCTCTCGCTGCAGCCACGAGCGCGTCCGGTGAGGGATCGACGAGCACGGGCTCCGTCGGAACGCCGAGCGCCCGCTGGATCGCGAGCGAGGCGCTGGCGAGCAGGCGGCTCGCGTCGCCACCGTCGGCTCCGGTGGATGCACCGGCCAGCCTCAGAGGCGAGCTCCGGTTTCGTGCCAGCCAGGCCGCGAGCTCGATCGCCGCCCAGTCATGCTCGGTGCCGGCGAACGGCACCAGCACCGGGCCGTCTCCGGGGCTCGCGCGGCACACGAGGACTCCGACATCGCAGGGCGCCCGCTCGAGCAAGCGTGAGCAGCCGTGCATCCTGGAGCAGCCCGTCGGGCGCGTCGACGAGGAGGAGGTCGACCTCGTGGTCGTCGGCAAGGCGCGCAAGGTCGGTGCCGGGCGTGACAGACGTGAACGCCGCCACCCGGGCCTCGACGCCGCCGGTCGCGCAGCCGTTCGCGACAGCTCGTTGAGATGCGATGTCGCCGGCCCGAGCTCGTCCACATCGGCGACCGTGTGCACGATGACGAGCTCGCGCGACGGATCACGCGCAAGCGGCTCACCCAGGCCGACGATGCCGTCGAGAGCAGTCAGTTCGAGCAGCGCGAGAACGATCGAGCGTGTCTGCGCCGTCACGACCGGCGTGGGTACGCAGCCCGTCGGGCCGAGCGCCGGATCGTGCCGCAGGATCGCCGCCTCGAGCTCGCGAAGCCACGGGCCGGGCTCGATACCGAGCTCGTCGACGAGCGCCTCGCGGGCGGCGCGATACGCCTCGAGCGCCTCTGCCTGGCGACCGCTCCCGTAGAGCGCCATCATGAGGAGACCTCGCGGGCGCTCCCGCAACGGATTCTCCTGCACGAGCGACTGCGCTTCCGGGATGCTCTCGGCGTAGCGCCCGCACAGGAGCTCCGCCTCGACGTGACGCTCGCGCGCGAGCGCGCGAAGCTCGTCGAGTCTCGCCGCCAGAGGCTGGATTCCCGATTCCTCCGTGAGATCGGCGAGCGCCGGGCCGCGCCAGAGCGACAGGGCCTCGGCCAGGCGCTGACCGGCGATCGCGCCCTGACCCGCGCCGAGGGCACGGTTGCCGTCGTGAGCAAGTCGCTCGAACTCGCGGAGATCGAGCGTGTGATTGCCGAGATGAAGGATGTAGCCGGTGCCGTGGGTCGCGATCGCGTCCTTGCCCAGCACTTTCCGGAGGTGCGAGACGTACCCCTGGACGAGATTCGAGGCCGTGGGCGGAGGATCCTCGCCCCACAACTCGTCCACGAGTCGTCAAAGCCGGGACGACGGTGTCCGCCTGAGCCAGCAGTACGGCGCGAGCACCGCTCGCTGGCGTGGCCCCCCGAGTTTCACGGGCCGGCCGGCGACGACCACCTCGAGCGGCCCGAGCAACCGGTACTCGATCACTTCCACCCCGCCGAACGTACCACTCGGCGGCTCGGATCTCATCCCCGCCTCTAGGCTTCGAGCGTGGTTCGCCTTCGACTTCGCCCGTGCACCCCCGGGGACGTCGATGTGCTGAACGCGTGGGTGACGGATGACGCCTTTCTGCGCCGGTTTGCGGGACCCGGGCTACGCCGGCCGCTGGCGTTCGAGCAGCTCGTCGCCCCCTCCGACGACACCTGCATCGCGTTCGCCGTTACGGACGGCGCATCCGGTCGCACGATCGGCCACGCTCAGCTTCGCGGCATCGATCGCGCCCGCCGCTCTTGTCGGATCGCCCGGGTGCTGCTCGACCCGGGATTGCAAGGACGCGGTCTGGGAGGTGAGCTCGTCAACGCGCTCATCGACTACGCCTCGAGCTCGCTCGGCATGGTCGAGATCACGCTGAACGTGTACCCCGACAACGTCGCGGCCGTTCGCTGCTACGAGCGCTGCGGCTTCGCGTTCACCGGCCGACCGGCGTCCGTTCCCGACGCTGGAGAGGAGATGCGGTACGTGCTGCCGGTTTGACCCGGCGGGTCGCGGCGCCGAGATGTGCGATTGTCCGTGGATGCTGATCGACTGCGACATCCACGTCGGCTACTCGTCGCTCGCCGACCTGCTCCCGTACCTGGACGCGCCGACCGCGCGAGCTCGTCACCCACTCGGGCACCCACGGCCTCGCGATGCCGAGCTACCCCTGGAACCACCCGACCGGCTGGATCCGCAAGGACACCTACGAGCGCCAGGGCTTCGGCGGCACCGACTTCACCTACGTCTCGCTCGACCAGGTGCGGGCGCAGCATCTCGACCTGCACGAGATCGACGTTCGGCGTCCTCGAGCCGGACGAGGCTGCCGCGTTCGCGATCCTCCCGAACAGCCATCTCGCGGCGAAGCTCTGCTCCGCGTACAACGACTGGCTGCTCGAGCAACTGGCTCGAGCGGGAGCCGCGGCTGCGCGGCCGTGCTCGTCGTGCCCGCCCAGTTCCCCGAGGCGGCGGCGCGCCGAGATCCGGCGGCTCGGCGAGCGGGACGAGTTCGTCGGCGTCTTCCTCCCGGGCGCGGCGCGGATCCCGTACGGAAACCCGGTGTACGACCCGATCTGGGCGGCGTGCAACGACCTCGGGCTCCCGGCGGTCGTTCACACCCACTTCGAGAGCATCGGGATCGCCGGGCCGATCACGGCTGCCGGAATGCCCGACTTCTACGCCGAGTACCACACCCTCTGCGGATCGGGGATGTACGGGCACTTCGTCTCGATCCTCTGCCACGGCGTCTTCGAGCGGTTCCCGAACACGAGCGTTGCGATGGTCGAAGGCGGGCTCGTGCCGTTCGTCGGGCTCCTCTGGCGGCTCGACACGAACTGGAAGAGCTGCCGCAGCGAGATCCCGTGGTGCAAGCGGCCGCCGTCGGAGTACGTCTGGGACCACGTCCGCTTCGCAACCCAGCCGCTCGAGTCGCCGGACGGACCCGTCGCTCCTCGCTGCCGGCGATCCAGGGCCTCCGACCCGCGGAGACCCTGATGTTCGCGAGCGACTATCCCGCACTGGGATTTCGACGAGCCCGAGCAGACGCTGCGGCTGCTGCCGAAGGAGTGGCGCGACGCCGTCCGGTATCGCAATGCCGCGGCGTTCTACGACTTGCCGCTCCGCGACGTGAGCCGACGCGACCGCGCGAGGCCCGGATCCCGCTCGGCGAAGCGCCCGCTCCGGGCGAGGTCCGCATGCTCGAGGTCGGATCGTCATCGCATCGGGGTCTTTCGGGTCGGCGACGAGTTCTTCGCGCTCGCCGATCGCTGCCCGCACCGCGGAGCACCGCTCTGCTCGGCCGGCGAGGTCGCCACGCCGATCGAGGCTGCCGGAGAGACGCTCGCGGTCGGCGCGCCGCTCTCGGTCGTGCGCTGCCCCTGGCACAAGTGGGACTTCGAGATCGAGACGGGCCAATGCACGGTCGACCCGCGCCTCAAGGTGCGGCGCTACCCGGTTCGGAGCGAAGACGGCGACCTCGTCGTCGCGCTCGACGCCTCGGCTCCCGACGACGGAGCCGCGAAACCCTAGGGTTCGGCAACGAGTCGGCGGGCGCCTGCACGCCAGGCCGATGCCCGGCGTGCGGAGCGCGACCCAGTGGAAGATCGCGCCGTCGGGAGAGGTGTCGCCGGACGCCAGGCCCATCAGCTCCATCACCTGGTCGTACTGCTCGAGGGTCGCACCCTCGAAGCGCATCTTGAAAGCAACGGCCATCGGAACGCCTCCTTGCGGTTCCGTCGGCGCGCGCAGCGCGCCGGGATGAACTGGACGCAGTGCCCTTCCAGGGTACGCCCTCGCGGATGGCCGAGGCAAGTCCCATCAGGTGAAGATGGGGTGAGCTTCCGGCCTGCCTGATCCGCCAACGGTCCTTCGAGGCTCCAAGGACGGAGGTCCCAGGACCGTAGGTTCCGGCTTCAGGGATTCTCGCGAGCGGGAGTCCCAGCTATGGATTCCGCTCTGCGGCTCGAGCTCGAGCGCGCAGGAGTTGATGCAGTACCGCTGGCCGCCGGGACCGGGCCCGTCCGGGAAGACGTGGCCGAGGTGGCCGCCGCAGGCGGCGCAGGTGACCTCGGTGCGGATCATCCCGTGGCTCGAATCGACGTGGGTGTCGACGCTCTCGAGCGAGGCCGGCTCGACGAAGCTCGGCCAGCCGGAGCCCGAGTCGAACTTCGCGTCCGAGCGGAACAGCTCCGTCCCGCAACCCGCGCAGCGATACACGCCGGGCGTCTTCGTATCGGTGTAGGCGCCGGTGAAGGCCCGCTCGGTTCCCTTCTCTCGCAGCACGGCGTACTGCTCGGGGGTGAGGCGGGCACGCCACTCGGCGTCGGACAGCTGTGTCTTTTCCATGTCTCATGACCGTACCGTCCCGCGCACGGGCCGGGCGTTACAGGACGACGAGCGAGACGGCGACGAACTGCGTCGCGGCAGCCGCGACGACGAGCAGATGGAAGATCTCGTGGAACCCGAACGTGGCCGGAAACGGGTTCGGCCAGTGGAAGGCGTAGATGAGCGCACCGAGCGTGTAGAGGACGCCGCCGATCATCACGAGCACGGAGCCGGGTACGCCGACGCCCGAGAGCATCTGCGGGATCGTGATCACTCCGACCCAGCCGACGGCGACGTAGGCCAGGACCGAGACCCACTTCGGCGCGTCGAGCCAGTAGAAGTTGAGCACGAGGCCGAGCGCTGCGCCGAACCAGACGGTGGCGAGCACGATCCAGCTGATCGCGCCGTCGAACGCGAGCAGCGCGAACGGCGTGTAGGTGCCGGCGATGAAGAGGAAGATCGTCGAGTGGTCGAGCCGCCGGGCCCACACGCGCCGCGCCGCCGACTTGAACGGGTAGCGGTGGTAGAGCGCGCTGGCGCCGAACATCGCCGCGAGCGCCGTCCCGTAGATCCACGCCGCGAAGCGCGGCAGCGCGCCGTCTGCGAGGACGACGAGCACGACCCCTGCGGCGAGCGCGACGAAGAAGGCCCAGTAGTGGAACACCCCGCGCAGGCGGGGCTTCTCGAACACCTGCACTCCCTGGAGTGTGCCTGTTCCGGTCGACGGCCGCGCCGCGACACCGAATGCCGTTCGCTATACGGTAGGGCGATCGCCGGTTCGTTCCCGCCGCTGGTGCCATGTCGAGCCCGCTGAGGACGACGCGTGAGTGAGCTCGTCGCGCTGTCCGCGGGAGAGGTGCTGCGCCGATTCAAGGCCGCCGAGCTCTCCCCCGTCGAGTACCTCGAGGCCCTGATCGATCGGATCGAGACCGAGGGCTCACAGGTCAACGCGGTCGGAGACACGTACTTCGACGAGGCGCTCGCCCAGGCACGGACGGCCGAGGCGGTCTATTCCTCGAAGCGTGCGATTCCGAGACCACTCGAGGGTCTGCCCGTCGCGGTGAAGGACGAGACCGAGATCGCCGGCAAGCGCACGACGAACGGCTCGCTGCTCTGGCACGACTGGATCAGCACACACGACGATCCGATCGTCGACCGGCTGCATAGCGCCGGAGCGATCATCCACGCGCGGACCTTGACCCCCGAGTTCTCGATTCCGCTCTGGACGCATTCCCGGCTCTGGGGCGTGACGCGCAACCCGTGGAACCCTGCCTTCGACGTCGGCGGCTCGAGCGGCGGCTCCGCTGCCGCACTCGCAGCAGGAATGACGCCGCTTGCCACCGGCTCGGACATCGGCGGCTCGGTTCGCGTGCCCGCTTCGTGCTGCGGCGTCGTCGGGTACATCGGGCCGTATGGCCGCTTTCCCGTCGCGGCACCGTACAACCTCGACCACTGGTGCAACGTGGGGCCACTCGCGCGAAGCGTCGAGGACTGCGCCCTCCTCGCGGACCGTCTTTCGGGCCGGCATCCGGCAGACCACGCGAGCCTGGCCGAAAGGGTCGTCATCGGCACGCCGTCCGCCGACGTCCGCGGGCTCCGGCTCGCCGTGAGCTACGACCTGGGCGACTGGCCGGTGACAGAGGTGGTGCGCGACCGCCTGCGTGGCGTCGTCGACGCACTGCGCTCGGCCGGGGCGATCGTCGAGGAGGTCGATCTCGTCGTCGAGCGGGAGCTCGTACGAACCGCCGGGAACGCCCACCATGCGCTCCTGTTCGCGCGCGACTGCGCGCGGGCCGTCGGCGATCGGGTCGAGGACGTCAACCCCTACACCCTCTCCTGGCTCGCGTCGATGGAGGATCCGCCCGATCCCCTCGACGGGCTCGCGGCCGAGGTCGAGGTCATGCGGCGGGTCGGTGCCGTCCTCGAGCGCTTCGACGCGCTGCTCTGCCCGGTGCTCGCGATTCCGGCCTTCGCCGCTGGTGTCGACCACACGGTCGAGCCGTTCGTCCTCGACGGAGTGGAGCTCGACACGTTCCACGACGTCTGCCCGGCCGAGATCTTCAACATCACCAGCCGCTGCCCCGTGCTGACGGTGCCCGCGGGGCGCTCGGCCGACGACGTGCCGATCGGCGTCGAGATCGTCGGCCGCCCGTTCGACGACGCGACCGTCTTCGGCATCGGAGCGACGATCGAGCTCCAGCGGCCGTGGCCGCTCGTGGCAGCGCTGTAGCCGCCTCCAGTCGCTCCGACGTCAGGCGGCGCGTGCTGAGGGCGCGCCGTCAGCCTTTGACGCCGCCGCGCGTGAGGCCGGAGACGAGATAGCGCTGGGCGACGAGGAAGACGAGAACGGCCGGGATCGTCACCAGCATCGCTCCCGCCGTGAGCTTCTCCCATGCCTGATCGAACTGGTAGACGTAGGTCTGGAGGCCGACCGGGAGGGTGTATTTCTCGGGCGAGATGAGGACGATGTTCGCGAACGCGACCTCGTTCCACGCAGTGATGAACGTGTAGAAGCAGGTCACGGCCAGGCCGGGGGTCGACAGTGGGAGCACGATGCGCCAGAAGGTGCCGAACGGCGTGAGCCCGTCGATTCGAGCCGCCTCTTCGAGCGCGATCGGAATCGTGTCGAAGTACCCCTTCAGCATCCAGGTGCAGAACGGGACCGCGACCGTCGAGTAGGCGAGCAGCAGGCCGAACTGCGAGTTCAGCAGGTGGAGGTTCGTGATGATCTGGTAGATCGGCACGATGATGATCGCGGCCGGGAACATCTGGGTGATGAGGAACGAGTTGAGGGCGGGCCGGTACCCGGGAAAGCGGTAGCGCGAGAGGGCGTAGCCGGCCGTCGCGGAAAGGAAGACGCCGACGATCGTCGTCAGGATCGCGATCGTGATCGAGTTCTTGAACCATGTCAGGAACTCGTAGTTGTTGGCCGTGATGACTTCCTGGTAGTTGCTCCAGGTCCAGTTGTCCGGCAGGACGTTGAGGGTCGGACTGCTGATGATCTCGTCGCGCGGCTTGAAGGACGAGATCCCGATCCAGAAGACGGGGAAGATCGCGATGATCGTGGCGACGATGAGGCTGCCGTGGAGCAGCACCGACATGTACCAGGGACGCACGCGGGTTCTGCCGCGACGCTTCGGCGCCTTTCGCGTGGCGGCGAGCGTCTGCGGCGACAGAACCTCGGCATCGCCGAGGCCGACTGCGTCAGGCGAGGCGCTTGCGCCGCTCACGACCACGTCTCCTCGCCCATGCGCTTGACCGAGTACTTGTAGAACTGGCCGAAGACGAGCAGCATCGAGAGGATGATCACGCCGTACGCGGTGGCGACGCCGTAGAGCTTGAAGGTAAAGGCGTTCTGGTAGGCGTAGGTCGCGAGGATCTGCGTCGAGGTGCCGGGGCCGCCCCCGGTGATCAGGTAGATGACGTTGAACATGTTGAACGTCCAGATCAGGCCGAGCAGGATCACGGTCGCGGCGACCGGGACGGAGGCCGGGCAGTGTCACCGACCAGAAGCGCTGCACGGCGTTCGCGCCGTCCACGGCGGCGGCGTCGAGCAGGTCGGAGTCGATCGCCTGGAGTCCGCCGAGCAGCGCCACCATCATGAACGGCACGCCGAGCCAGACGTTGGCCGTGATCACGGCGACCTTGGCCCAGGTCGGGTCGCCGAGGAAGGCCGGCGGGGTGTCCCAGCCCGAGCTTGATCAGGAACTGGTCGAAGAAGCCGTAGGGGTTGTTGAACATGAAGCGCCAGGCGAAGGCGGAGATGAACGACGGCACCGCCCAGGGCACGAGCAGCAGCATCCGGTACCCACCGCGGAACTTCAGCGTGCGGTTGAGTGTGACCGCGAGCGCGAGCCCGATCGTGAAGTGGAAGAAGACGTTGACGAACGTCCACACGAACGTGAACCCGAGGACGTCACGGAACTCCTGGCTCCTGAGGATGTTCGAGTAGTTCTCGAGCCCGATCCACTTGTAGGTCGAGGGCTGGAGCGGGTTGAGCGCGTTGTACTGGTCCGCATTCGTGAAGCTGAGGTAGATGCCCTTCCCGAGCGGATAGAAGACGAGCAGCGCCATCACGACGAAGACGGGCGTGAGCATGGCGTAGGCGAACCACCAGCGACCGAACCCGTTTCGAACACGCTCTCGGAACGACGGGTCTCCCCGCTTCCGGCCCGTGCGAGCACCGGAGGCGGGGAGACTCTGATCCGTCGCGGTCATCGTGCGACGACCTTACAACGTACGTTTGGTCGCTACTACTTGACGACGACCGTGTAGTCCGGGAAGAGCTTCGTCTTCCAGGCGTTGGCAGTGCTGAGCATGCCGGACTTGGCGGTGACCGAGCCGTTCAGGATCTTCTGGACGTTCGGGCCGAAGTCGTTGTAGATCTGGCCACCCTGTGGGATCACGGGCCGCGCCGTCGCGACCTTCATCTGCGGCAGGAACGCCGTGATGAGCCGGTTCTTCTTGACGGCGTCGAGCTTGTAGGACGACGCCCGGGACGGGAGGAGGTTGTTCTTCGACGCCCAGGCCGCCTGCGCGGGGCCCGAGGTCAGGTACGACATCAGCTTGTACGCAGCGGCTGCGTCCTTCGAGCTCTTCGAGATCACGAAGCCGTTACCGCCGACCGGCGAGCCCTGGCCGCCCGGGCCCTTCGGGATCACGAGGACACCGAGGTTGGACGAGGACTTGAAGGACGGGCCCTGGAGGATGTCCGCCGTCGACCACGGGCCGTTGACGATCATCGCGACCTTGCCGTTCTTGAAGGCCGTCTGGGCGTTGCCGTAGTCGTTCGAGAAGTCCTTGTTCGGGAAGGCGCACTTGGACGAGAACAGGTTCTTGTACGCCTGCATGCCCGCGGTCGACTTCGAGTTTCCGATCAGGATCTGCTTCGAGGCCGGGACGACGAGGCCGCCGCCGTAGCCCCAGATCCACGGCTGCACGAAGTACGAGTCGGCACGCAGGAAGATGCCCTTGCACCGCCGGGAACTTCTGGCACAGCGTCTGAGCTCAGCGCCGGCAGCGTCTTCGGCAGCTGCGGTCGTCTTGACGCCGGCCTGCTTGAACAGCGCCTTGTTGTAGAAGATCGTCAGGGCGTCGGGCGCCTGCGGAACAGCCCCAGACCTTGCCCGCGTAGTTGTAGTAGGCGAACGCGGCCGGCAGGAAGTCGCGCCTTGTCGGCGGCCGAGACCTTGATCGTGAGGTCGGCGAGGAAGCCCTTGAGCGCCCAGTTCGCCACGTCGGCGATCTCGGCCCGCATGACGTCAGGCCCCTTGCCGGCCTGTGAAGCCGTCGTGAACTTCTGCGTCACGCTGGTCGAATGGCACCTGGACGAGGTCGACGTTGACGTCGGGTTGTCCTTCTCGTAGTCGGCGAGCACGGTCTTGAGCGTCACGGTCTCCTGGTCGTTCATGGTGTTCCAGAACGTGATCGTCGTCGCGTCTGTTCGTGCGGCGGCCGACGCGACGAGGGCCGCGGACGAGCACGGTCGCGCACGAGAGCGAGCCCGAGAGCCCGCAAGCGGGTGCGCTTCATCCGGAATGTCCTCCTTGTGACGCCGGCGGCATCGCCGGCTGGTTGAAAAGATGTTTCATAATCCTGAAACACGGATGAAACGTATCGAGTTGGAGAACGGTAGGTCAAGCCGGATTCCTCATTGTCCGTCGGTGCTTTCCATTTTCCTGATGATAGGCGATGAAACGCGACGATTACACTGAGCCGTCATGTCAACTCTTAGGGACGTCGCTGCAACGCGCCGGAGTTACGTCGCGACGGCGTCGCGCGTGATCACCGGGTCGACTGTCGTGCGGCCAGAAACCCGAGACCGCGTCGAGCAGGCGATGCGGGAGCTCCTCTACGTGCCTCCGGGCGCACGACTCCGACCGGGGCGCATCGGCCTGCTCGTGCCGGAGTTCACGAACCCGGCGTTCGCAGCGCTCGCCCAGGCCCTCGAGAACCGCGCGACGAAAGCCGGGTTTGCGGCGATCCTGTGCAACACCGGCGGTTCTGCGATGCAGGAGGCCGGTTACGTCCACATGCTGCTCGAGCGCAGGGTCGAGGGAATGGTGTTCATCTGCGCCGAGGTGACCGACGTCCGCGGCGAGCACGCCCATTACGCAGCACTGCTCGACCGAGGGTGCGCGGATCGTCTTCGTCAACGGCGGCTCCGAGTCGCTCAACGTGACCTCGGTCGGAGTCGATGAGCGACTGGCGGGGCGCCTCGCCACCGAGCATCTGCTGGAGCTCGGTCACCGCCGCATCGGCTTCGTCGCCGGGGAGGCATTCGTGCTGGCCACACGCGAGAAGCTGATGGGTCGCGACGACGCGCTGCGGGCCGCCGGAATCGCTCCCAACGGCCGCGTTGCGCATGCAGGCTTCACGGTCGGCGGAGGCAGGCGCGCGCTCAGGTCGCTCATGGACGTCTCGCCCGAGCTGCGCCCGACGTGGCGTTATCTGCTCGAACGACCTGATGGCGATCGGGGCAATGCAAGAGGCCGCCGCGCTCGACCTCCGCGTTCCCGAGGACCTGTCCGTGGTCGGCTTCGACGGCATCGACGCGGCCTCCTGGACACAACCACCGCTGACGACGATCGCTCAGCCGATCGGTGACATCGCGGAGATGGCAATCACCGCATTGCGGACGCTCATCGAGCAGCCTCGACCAGGCCCAACCGAACTACGTGTTCCTGCCGCGGCTCCGGCCGGGCG
>CAVZMA010000015.1:0-73783 GCA_963776305.1 uncultured Thermoleophilia bacterium
ATCTAGGGTTACCGACGTTCTGCATCTCGTAGCGGCTGATCCGGCCGTTCCGGAGAGTCAGCTGCACACGACGGGTGCGTTCGTAAGCGAAGTCGCCCGTCTCCTTCAGCCGGTAGACCACATCTCCCTGGACAGACCCGGACAAATCGGGAAGATCCGGTGATCGCAGGCTAGTATCCAAGCCGCGCCGACGTAGCTCAGCTGGTAGAGCACTTCACTCGTAATGAAGGGGTCCGCGGTTCGAGTCCGCGCGTCGGCTTCCAGGATTCAGGCGGATCTGCGCGGGCGAACCGCCTGAGCCGCTCCGGGATTCGCGGCCGCGACCTGTCATGCTGGGGCGTCCAGGTCCGCACCAGCAAATGGCAGCCCGAGAGGAGCGGCGACGAGCGAGGCACCCGAGCGGCGTTCGACCGTTGTCCTGGTCGGGACGCTGGACACGAAGGGGCGCGAGTATGCGTTCGTGCGCGACCGGATCAGGGCGCGCGGCGTCGAGGTGCTGCTGGTCGACGCAGGGATCCTGGGGGAGCCGCTGACCGAGCCCGACGTCACCCGGCAGGAGGTCGCCGCAGCGGCGGGTGCCGACGTGCAGGCTCTTGCCGACACCGGCGATCGCGGCGCTGCTATCGAGGCGATGGGACGAGGGGCCGCGGAGATCGTGCGGCGGTTGGACGCAGAGGGCCGGCTCGACGCGATCGGCGCGCTCGGGGGAACCGGAGGGACGACGCTGGCCACGCACGCGATGCGGGTCTGCCGGTCGGCGTTCCGAAGCTGATGGTGTCGACGGTGGCGTCGGGCGACACGAGCCCGTACGTCGGCTCGACGGACGTGACGATGATGTACTCGGTCGTCGACGTCGCCGGGATCAACCGGATCTCGGTGCGGATCCTGGCCAACGCCGCCGGCACCCTGGTCGGGATGGCGACCGAGCCGGTGCCCCAACTCGAGCACGCACGTCCCCTCGTCGCGGCCTCGATGTGGGGCGTCACGACGCCGTGCGTGACGAGGGCGCGCGAGCGGCTCGAGGAGCTGGGCTACGACGTGCTGGTGTTCCACCAGACCGGGACGGGCGGCCGTTCGATGGAGGAGCTGATCGAGACAGGCGTGATCGACGGGGTGCTGGACGCCACTCCCACTGAGCTCGTGGGCGAGATCGCGGGTGGCGTCTGGCCTGCCGGCCCGGACGCGGCTCGAGGTCGCCGGTCGGCTCGGGATTCCCCAGGTCGTCTCTCTCGGCGGGCTCGACCTGATCGCGATCGGGCCTCCAGATCCGCTTCCCGAGCGCTTCCGCTCCCGCTGGATCTACACGCACGACGAGCACATGGCTGCGGCGCGGACGACGCCGGAGGAAAGTGCCTCGCTCGCCAAGGTCATCGCGCGGAAGCTGAACGCCGCCACCGGGCCTGTGGCCATGTTCGTGCCGCTGCAGGGCTTCTCACCGCTCTCGGTTCCGGGGGCCGAGTTCCACGACGCCGCCGCGGACGCCGCGCTCATCGAGGGGCTCCGCGAGCTGATCGACCCTTCGCGGGTCGAGCTCCACGAGGTCGAATGCGACATCAACGACCCCGCACTCGCTGTCGCGATGGCGGAGCGCCTGCGCGAGCTCATGGCGGGGTGACTCGGTGGCCGCACCGCTGACGACGTTGATCGGGCGGGACGAGAGCATCGCCGAGGCGGCCGCACTCCTGCGCCGGGACGACGTTCGCCTTCTCACGATCACCGGGCCCGGGGGGATCGGCAAGACCCGGCTCGCTCAGGCGGTCGCCTCGGTGGCGGCGGACGAGTTCGCGGACGGTGTCGTGTTCGTGCCGCTGCAGTCGGTCAGGGATCCCGGCCACGTGATCGGGACGATCGCACGGTCGCTCGGGCTGTTCGACGGCGAGGGCGATCTCGAGCAGCGACTCGTCGCGCACGTCGAGGGCCGCCGGCTGCTGCTCGTCGTCGACAACTTCGAGCAGGTCGTCGACGCGGCCTCCGCGCTTGCGGCGATCGTCGCCGCGAGCCCCAGCCTGAAGGTCGCCGTCACGAGCCGCACCCGGTTGCGAGTGAGCGGCGAGCAGGAGTTCCCGCTGGCGCCGCTCACGCGTGACGCTGCCGTCACGCCTGTTCGTGGAGCGCGCGCGCGCCGTGCGCCCGGATTTCCAGCCGGACGAGGCCGATCTGGATGCGATCGCGGAGATCTGCGGCCACCTCGACGACCTGCCGCTTGCGATCGAGCTCGCCGCGACTCGGGTCAAGCTGCTGTCCCCGACGATCGATGCTCGCCCGGATGGAGCACCGCCTCGAGCTCCTCACCTCGGGGTCGCGAGATGCGCCCTCCAGGCATCGAGCGCTGCGTGACACGATCGCGCTGGAGCGTCGACCTTCTCGGCGACGACGAGACGGCGCTCTTTCGCCGGCTCTCCGTCTTCGTCGGAGGCTGCACGCTCGCGGCCGTGGAGGAGGTGTGCAGCGTCGATCTCGACGCCCTCGGCTCGCTCGTCGACATGAGCCTCGTGCGCGTCGACGGTGACCGCTTCGGCATGCTGGAGACGATCCGCGAGTACGCGGGCGAGCTGCTCGAATCGGTGCGAAGGCGCGGAGGAGACCCGAAGGGAGCACGCCGCCTACTACCTACGGTTCGCCCAGGCGGCCGCGGCGGGCCTCGCCAGCTCCGACCAGGCGAGGTGGCGGACGACGCTCGAGGCCGACCACGACAACCTCCGCGCCGCGCTGAGCTTCTCGCTCGGCACGGGAGACGGGCGACCGCCCTGCAACTCTGCGCCGTGCTCTGGCGCTTCTGGTTCGAGCGGGGCTATCTGAGCGAGGGACGGCTCTGGCTCGACGAGGCGCTCGCAACCTCGGCCGAGGCATCGCAGACCCGCGCCCGCGTGCTGAGCGGCGAACGGGGTCCTCGCGCACTACCAGGGCGACTACGACCGAGCCGAGGAGCTCTGCCAGGAGGCGCTCGAGCTCTCCCGGTCGCTCGGAGACTCGCAGGGGGTGGCACAGGCATACACCGGGCTCGCGCTCGTGCGGAGGACGCGTGGGGACTATCCGGCCGCAGAGAGGCTCTTCCGCGAGGCCCTCGCCGTGTACGAGGGCTCGGCGACGAGGAGGGGATAGCGCGAACGCTCGACCGGCTCGCGTTGCACTTCGTCGTCACCGGAGACGACGACCTGGCCCGCCCGCTCTTCGAGCGCAGTCTCGAGCTGTTCCGCCGGCTCGGCGACTCGCAGCGGCATCGCGGCATCGCTCTACGGACTCGCTGTCGCACGTCCCGCCGGGGCTCTCGACCACGGCTCGAGCGCACGCCGAGGAGAGCCTCGACATCCTGCGCAGGGCCGGCGACCGCCGTACCTTCGGCAAGGTGCTCTGGGAAGTTGCGGAGATCAACGCCGACCTCGGCGACGCGCAGAGGCCGCGGCAGCGCAGCTCGAGGAGGCGTTGACGCTCTTCATCGAGTTCGGCGACCGCTGGTTCTGCGTGCTCGTGCTCGAGTCGTCGGCCTTCCTCGCCGACACGACCGGTGACGCCGATCGTGCCGTCCGCCTCCTCGGCGCCGCCGACACCGTCCTCGGGGCGATCGACGTACCTCTCCTGGCACGGTTTCGCGCACGCCACGACCAGGTCCTCGCGGCGGCGCGCCGCACCATCGGAAATGACCGCTTCGCAGCCGCCTGGGAGGAAGGCACGATGCTCCCGCTGCCTGCGACGGTCGAGCTCGTCGGGGCGATCCGAGGCGAACCGACGTCGAGGCGCCTGAAGGGCTGACCGCCCGCGAGCTCGAGGTGCTGGCCCTCGTCGCCGAAGGCCGCACCGACGCGGAGGTCGCCGACCAGCTCGTCGTGAGCCTGCGCACCGTCCACGCACACCTCCGCTCGATCTACCGCAAGCTCGATCTGCACACCCGCAGCGCCGCGACGCGCTACGCGATCCAGCACGGTCTCGCCTCCTAGCGCCGGGCACGAAGGTAGGTACTGCAGTTAGGCAGTTGTGCCGATGTGCGGCCGCTTGCGCCGCTCTACCGTCGGGTCATGCAGATCGACGACACGATCGACAACCCCACGGAGGCGATCATGAGCGACACCACCGACCACGACCCTGCGCTACGGCTACCAGCCCAGCGCCGCATTCGCCGCCACCCGCGCCGGCGCCGCGCGCAGGGCCCGCGAGGCGGCAACCGCAGCGACGTCCGTCGAGCCGCCGGCCGGGCGCCGCCCCCAACCTTTCCCGCCGCTTCGTCGCGTTCATAGCCGCGATGGCCGGCCGTCACAGCTGATCCGCGGCGAGTCCAACCAGCCCTGTCGCCGACGGAGGCTCAGCCGGCAGGACACGCTACCCGCAGTTGAGATCAAGATCACCCGTCGACTCTGGTCTCGTCGTACCGGTCGCAAGTCCGGACCGAAGAGTCGCCGCGGACGCCGCGGCCTGCTACACAGGCAAGACATGTCGACCGAGCTCGTTGCGTCTAGTCGAGTGCTCGCCACGATCCGGGATCGAGGCGGCGAGCTCTACGTCTGGCCTCGCAAGGCACGCTGTTGCGGTGGAGCCATCGCGCTCGAAGCCGCCACGGAGCCTCCGGACAAGGTGTTTCGGCACGTCGAAGCCGAGGGCATCGACCTCTTCGTGCCAGTTGGGATGATGCCCCCCGAGTCGCTACACGTCGAGATCAGTCGCCGTGGTCGCATTCGCGCGTTCTGGAATGGGCTCGCGTGGGTCGAGGTCACGTGGCCTGCGACAACTCCGAGCTCGGTGCAGGCAGCTCCGCCGGCGTAGGCATCTTTCGGGCGTTGGTACTCGTCGAGATGCGAGTCCGCCTCGGCGAGCCACGCGGGCGCTACGACGCCGACAGGCGCTCGACCCTATCGCGCGCGACGTGAGTTCGAAGGATGCAAGCTGCGCGTCATCGGATTGGTCTCGTGCGGCTCGGGCTGACCGACGCTCCGCGCGACCCGCTCGGTGCCGCGTCAACGCGCGAGCCCTCCGATGGCTTCCGTTCGGTCGGCGCTTGGGCGCCACCCGGAAGGGTGACGCCAAGGACGTCCACGGATGCGACGATCGCGGCCACCAGCTTCGAGAGAGGAGCCGCCCGATGCGGGCCGGTCGACGATCGTTGCTGCGGCGAAGAACCGAAACGGTGGTGTGCCGTCGGTTCACCCACCCGGCTTGCGCGTCTGGCGAGGCCGGCAAGCGCGGGTCACGTGGTCGCGGCGCGCTGACCGCATCTACAAGTGAAGGAGGGACGGAATGACGGTCCCCGTGTGTGTCGGCGTGGAATGGATCAACACGTTCCATCCGGGCGCCTGCAATCAGAACAACCTCTCCTATCGGGACGATCACGCCGAGGGCTTCTACGACCACATGGGAAGCCACGGGCACTTCAGGATCTTCCACTGGGGCAACGACAACGCCTGGGAGACGGACATCCGCCACCCTGACTTCGGAGGCGACGCGCTGCACTGGAGCGAGAACGTCGACTTCTTCTACTACTCGGACCACGGCGGGAACTGGGGCAACGTGATGCACATCGCGTTCTCGGTGGCGCACACCAACTGCCTCGGCTCGTCCGACACCTGGAAGCTCGGCTCCAGGATGATGAAGTGGCTCGTGCTCGACTGCTGCCAGGCGGTCCTGAACACGAGCGCGTCCCACATCGCTGCCGTTTGGTTCCCGCCGATGCGTGGCCTACACATGGTGTTCGGATTCATCGGGGACGGGCACGACAGCTGGTGGAATGCCGGCCTCGGTCGTGACTTCGGTGACGATGCCGGCACCGGCCATCGACTCGCCAACGCCTGGCTCGACCGTGCCTACTCCTGGTGGCTGGACGACAACCCGATTGCGATCGCCGCCGGGGCCACGCAAGGCGAGGCAATCAACCGCCGCGAGAACGAGTCGGTCAACTGGCTGGGCTCGCCCGTTTCGTCAACCAGTTGGTTGGCCTGGAAGTACCGGACCTGAGGAGAGATCGATATGCCTGAAGTGACGTTCACCAAGCGGCTCGATGCCGCGCCGAAGGCCGATACCCAGATCTACGCGCTCGGCGCGACCGGAGCAACCCCGAAGGCCCTGGTCCAGTTCGCGAAGGGCTTTGGGATCGAGTCGAAGCGCGCCGTGCAGGCGCAGGATCCCGTGAAGCTCACGTACACGGCCGGGCAACACGTCCTCACGATGTTCAGAGCCTCTGGGGCGCTTCGCTACCAGGACCAGACGCGCTGGCAGATCGACGACGGCAAGGCGAACCTGGAGATCGCGGACGCCGAGGCCGCCAAGCTCGCGCTGAGCCACATCGCGAAGCACGAGTCTGGCCGCTCCGAAGGAGTGCACATTGCTCAAGGTGAGCCGGCTCACCGTCGGCGACGGCAACGTCGACGCGAAGAAGGGCAACGAGCGGATCGTCGACGTCGGCGTTGCGTTCCAGCGTACGATCGGAGGGGTTCCCGTCGACGGCCCCGGGGGAAAGCTGATCGTCTATCTCGACCACGAGCGCGAGCTGACCGGCTTCGACCGGATCTGGCGCCCGGCGAAGGGCGTCCAGGCACCGGTGCCGGAGCTGCGGTCCCCGAAGCTCGCCGAGGCCGACATGGTGCGCTACTGGCGTCGATTCAACCCGGCTCGGATCGACGTCTACGACATGCGGTTCGGCTACTTCGAGCGCGGGTTCCAGGAGAGCCAGCGCGTCCTGCAACCGGCCTACATCATGCTGCTCTCATTGATGTCGACCAACGAGCGGTTCAGCATGAAAACGGCGCACGTGTTCCCGGCGGCGACCAACGCCGTCGGCACGATCATGCCGCCCGCGAAGAAGGCCGTCCCGCAGCCACCCCGCCAATGAGGCGCGCGACGACGTGCGGGGAGGTGAGCGCCGGCGGATAGCGATCCCGCACCCGTCGGCATCGAGGAGCTCGAGCGCCGGATGCGGCCCGGCGCCTTCTCGCAGTCGGGATTCCTCGGCGATCACGAGCGGCTCGAGGCCGTTCTCGCGGCAGACGCACGAGCACTCGTCGAGCTGGGGCTCACTCCGGAGGAGCTTGCGGCCCCGCTCGATCGGCTTCTCGACGCTGCGGAGCAGGGTCGCCGACGCTCGGCCCGCGTCGACGGCCGGTTCGAGATCCGGGTCGAGGTCTTCACCGGCTTCCAGATCTGCCCCTGGGCGGCGAGCCCTCACAGCGGCCAGTGCACCGCCGGCGGTGGTGTCCGCCATGCCTCCGTCGAGTGGACACTGCGGAACCTCGCCACCGGCGAGCGCCTCAGCGGGCCGGGCCTGATCGTGCACCTCATCCGCGCACACGGCTTCTTCGAAGGGCTCGACGCGCCGAGCCGGGTCGATCCCGCTCGCTCGCCCGCATCCTCGAGCTGTCCCCCCTCGCATCGTGAGCCTCCGACCGCCTTGAACCCCGGTTCACCCGTTCGGAGGATTGACCGGGCGACACGGCACGGTGGAATGCTGGTCGGGCAACGGCGTTCGTGTGCGGCCGGGCCTCGATGCCTTCCAGCGTCAACGGGAGATCGTGAGGCGAGCCCAGGTCGGCTGGCCTCCAGGCACGAAAAGCCAAGGAGGACGACAGATGAGCGCTACGGGTGCCTGGGTGCTCCACTACAGCTGGGGCAGCACGGCCAGCTATGCCCAGGTCGGAATCACCCTCAACGCGGACGGCACGTTCTCGCGGGCCGGGCGCGGGCAAATGGCGACTGCGGGACGGAACGCTGCAGCTGAGCTTCGATGGAGGGCCGGCGAAGTACGGCGGCACGATCGACGGCAACGTGGCCTCGGGGGCGATGTCCACGTTCGGGGGCCTGAGCGGCTCCTGGTACCTCGTCAAGCAGGGCACGGTGGGGATCGAGCCGGAGGCTGGTCGACGAAACGTTCGACGCGGCCGGCAACGAGCTCCTGGTTCCGGCGTGAGCGCACGCCGACCTGCGGCAAGCGCCCCTGGTAACAGCATCGGCTCCACGAGGAGGGCTTCCATGCATCCGCACCCCACACCGCCACTCGATCTTCTGCATCCTGCCGCCTCACATGCTGGAGGAGATCGCCCGATCGGGCGACCCCGAGCACCGCGACTGGGCGCTACAGACGCTCGCAGTCGACACGACGATGCGCAGCGAGCGTGTCACCGAGCAGCTGCTCCGCGTCCCGAGCGCGGCTCTGGCGACGCCGCACAAGGAACGCTCCATCTACTCCGCCAACCACGCGACGACCCTGCCGGGGACGTTGGTGCGCTCGGAGGCCCAGGCCGCGACCGGAGACGCCGCGACCGACGAAGCGTACGACGGCTTCGGGCGCCACGTTCGATCTCTACTGGAACATCTTCCAGCGGAACTCGATCGACAACGCCGGTCAGAACCTGGTCGGCACCGTCCACTACGGCCAGAACTACGACAACGCGTTCTGGAACGGCTCGCAGATGGTGTTCGGCGACGGCGACGGCACGTACTTCAACCGGTTCACCGCCTCGGTCGACGTGATCGGCCACGAGCTCACCCACGGCGTCACCGGGCACCAGGCGAACCTCGTCTACCACGACCAGCCCGGCGCGCTCAACGAATCGATCTCGGACGTGTTCGGCTCGCTCGTCAAGCAGTACGCGCACTCGCCGCAGCAGACCGCGGCGCAGGCCGACTGGCTGATCGGCGCAGGGCTCTTCACGAAGGCCGTCAACGGCGTCGCGCTCCGATCGATGAAGGCGCCCGGGACGGCCTACGACGACAAGGTGCTCGGCAAGGATCCGCAGCCCGCGCACATGAGCAACTACGTCACGACGACGTCCGACAACGGCGGCGTGCACATCAACTCCGGCATCCCGAACCACGCGTTCTACCTCCTCGCGGTCGCCCTCGGCGGCCACGCGTGGGAGAAGGCGGGCTCGATCTGGTACAAGACCCTCTGCGACCCGCGCCTGTCGTCGAACGCGCAGTTCCAGGACTTCGCCAACCTCACGGTCGACAACGCCGGCCGCCTGTTCGGTGACGTGGAGCAGCACGCGACGATCAATGCGTGGGATCAGGTCGGGATCGTCGTGACGGCCACCCAGCCGAAGATCTCCGGCAACTGGGTCCTGCACTACAGCTGGGGCCCGACCCAGACGTACTGCGCAGGTCGGCGTCACGCTTCAACGGCAACGGGACGTTCGCCGGTGGAGCGACCGGGAAGTGGCAGCAGCAGGACGGAACGGTCCTGCTCAGCTTCGACGGCGGCCCCGCCAAGTACGCAGGCACGATCGACGGGAACATCGGCTCGGGTGCGATGACGACATTCGCCGGCCTCGACGGCTGCTGGTACCTCTCGAAGCAGGGAATGGTCGGCCTGACTCTGTCGTCCACGGACGACGCTCCGGCGACGATCGACGCCGCCGGGACAGCCCTCGCGGAGCAGCCCGCAATCAGGAGACGGGCGCCCGAGCTGGCGGGCGTCGCCGGCTGAGCTCGGGGTGTCGGGGGCGGCGGCCGCCCTCGACGCTCGTCACCACGGCACGAAGGAGCACGCTGTTGCGCATTCGGTTCCAGTCGGACGGAGGGTTCGGGCACTTCCCTGGGCTCGACGAGCCCGTCGACCATCGACACGGCGAAGCTGCCGCCGGAGGAGGCCGACCCGCATCGAGGGCCTCGTCGGCGGCGCCGACTTCTTCGGCCGACCGGAGGCGGCGGGCGTCCCGGCGCCCGGCGCGGCCGACCTGCGCAGGTACACGATCACCGTCGAGACGACGACGGACGCTCGCGCACCCTCGAGCTGACCGATCCGGTCGATGATCCAGCGCTCAACGCGCTGATCGACTCCCTGCGAGGAGCCGGCAAAGCGGGACACGACCACTGAGAGCCAGACGATGCCGACGCTCTCACACACGAACGGGTCGCCGCCGATGCTCGAAGGCCATACCTCGTTCTCGCAGCTCGTCCGCGCGCATCATCGCTGGGCGAAGCAGCTGCACGGCAGAAACCGAATCGACGAGCAGACGCTCGAGCGGTACCAGACCGCGCTTGCCGACTTCGAGGGAACGGCCGGCCCGATCGTCGACGCGTACTGGTGCGTCGAGGAGGCCTCGGCCGTCGCCCTCACCGCGCGCGAGCCGGAACAGCAGGCATCCGGAGGACTCCTCGCCCGTCTCGTTGGGCGCCAGCCCGAGCCGGAGCTCCGCCTTCACCGCGTCACCGACTGGGTGACCGCAAACGCGCCGCCGCTCGCCGACCTCCTGCACAGCTGCGACATCCTCGCGATCAAGGCCGGAGAAGGGCTCGAGGGGACGGCGCGGCGGGTTGCGATGCACTGGGTCCTCGCCGTCGAGACCCACGTGCTCGGATTCGTCGAGCGATCCCACGCGGGCCGAGTCGACGTGAAGGAAATGCAGGCGTTCGTGGCCCGCGAGCGCGCCGAGCTCGGGCAGATCGAGGCGTACATCAACGGCTCGGGTGAGCGCGCGGCCCGCGTGTACTTCATCCAGGGCATGCTTCTGGGCATCTTCCCGCTCATCGCTGTCGGCTTCCTTGGGGCGTTCCTGATCTCACTCTTCGACGCGCTCGACGTGCACGACGCGGGGATCCGCGCCTTCTTCGGCTGCGCGGTCGCCGGCGCCGCCGGCGCCATCGTCAGCGTCCTCTCACGGATGGGGAGCAAGAAGGACAACTTCGCGATCGACCACGAGATCCCGCGGAAGGGGCTCTACCTGCTCGGGTCGTATCGGCCGATCGTGGGCGCGATCTTCGGGGTCGCGATGTACTTCCTCGTCTCGACGCCGCTGCTCCAGATCGAGCAGCAGACGAAGACGTTCGCCTTCTACGTCACCGTCGCCTTCCTCGCCGGGTTCAGCGAGCGCTGGACGCGCGTCATCCTCGATGGAGCGCAGAGCGTGATCGGCGGCGAGCCCGGGAAGCCGGCGGTCACGGCCGACGACGTGCCGCGGCCTGCCGGAAGCGAGGCGCCGTCGTCGGCGCCGGTCGTCCCCGAGCCCGCCTCGGGAGGGGCGTAGCTCGTGGCAGCCGACCCCGACATCGCAGTTCCGCCCGACGACGTCGCAGCCCGTGTGGCCGCGCTTCGCGCCCTGCCCTGGACGAGGTGGTCGCGCCCAAGGAGCTCGACCGCAACCTGCTCGTCGGCTCCTGGAACCTCCGGGCCTTCGGCGGACTGACGAAGAAGTGGCAGTCGACCGACGGTGACACTCCCCGGCGAGATCTGGCCGACGTGCTGGCGATCGCGGCCGTGCTGTCACGGTTCGACGTCGTCGCAGTCCAGGAGGTGCGCAGCGACCTGCGCGCGCTCCGCTACCTGCTGAAGGCGCTCGGTCCCGACTGGGGCTTCACCCTCACCGACGTGACGAAGGGACAGGCCGGCAACGACGAGCGGATGGCGTTCCTGTTCGACACGCGTCGGGTGACACCGTCCGGGCTCGCGTGCGAGCTCGTCATGCCCGACGACGATCCGCGCGTGTCGCCCACATCGTTCGCCCGCCAGTTCGCCCGAACGCCCTACGCGGTCAGCTTCGCCTCGGCCGGCAAGACGTTCATCCTCGTCACCCTGCACGTCGTCTACGGGCAGACAGCCGACCGACAGGGTCGGCGAGCTGACCGCGATCGCGCAGTGGCTGGCCGGCTGGGCGAACGAGGCGGCCGAGTGGGGCCACAATCTGATCTGCCTCGGCGACTTCAACATCGACCGCAAGGACGATCCACTCTTCCAGGCCTTCACGTCGACCGGCCTGACGCCGCCTCCCGCGCTGAACGACGTGCCGCGAACGATCTTCGACACGCCCGGCGCCGGCCACTTCTACGACCAGATCGCCTGGTTCGTCGACGAGACCAAAGGCCCCGCCCTCTCGCTTCGCTGCACGAATGCAGGCAGCTTCGACTTCGTGCCGTTCTGGCAGCAGGGCCTGACGACCACGCAGCTCTCCTGGCGGATCTCCGACCACTATCCCCTCTGGGTGGAGTTCTCGGTGCAGTGAGCACGCCGTCGCGACAGGCCGATCTCGAGCGAGCGGCCGCCCCGGTTCAGCGGTACGCCGCCGCGTCCCCACACGACCGAGCCGAACGCAAACCGCAGGAAGGAGTCGCCCTCTGCCTCTCGGGCGGCGGCTACCGCGCGATGCTGTTCCACCTCGGCGCGCTCTGGCGCCTCAACGAGACCGGCTATCTCCACCGGCTCGCCCGCGTCTCGAGCGTCTCGGGCGGCTCGATCATCGCCGGTGTGCTCGCTCTGAACTGGGATCGGCTCGCCTTCGACGACACCGGCGTCGCGACCGCGTTCGACGAGCAGATCGTCACGCCCGTGCGCGCGATGGCCGGCCATACGATCGACTGGCAGGCGATCCTGCTCGGGACGCTGCTGCCGGGAAGCGCCGGCGGCCGCCTGGCCGCCGCCTATCGCAAGCACCTCTTCGGCGCCACGACCCTGCAGCAGATCCCGTCGCACCCCGAGTTCGTCTTCAACGCCACGAACCTGCAGTCGGGCGCCCTCTGGCGATTCTCCAAGGCCTACCTCTGGGACTACCGCGTCGGTGAGGTCGAGAGCCCCACCGTCGAGCTCGCCGTCGCCGTCGCAGCCTCGTCGGCGTTCCCGCCGTTTCTCTCCCCCGTCGTGCTCGACCTCGACAACGGACGTCGAGCCCGACTCGGGGACGAGCCCGGCCGAGAAGACCTCCAGCACCCGCCGTTCACGACACGCGTCGTCCTCGCCGACGGCGGCGTCTACGACAACCTCGGCCTCGAGACCGCCTGGAAGCGCTACACGACGGTGCTCGTCTCGGACGGCGGCGGCCACATGAGCGACCAGCCGCGCCCCAAGCACATTTGGCCTATGCAGGCCTACCGCGTGCTCGGCGTGATCGACAACCAGGTGCGGAGCCTGCGCAAGCGGCAGCTGATCGACGGATACCACGCCGGCCTGCGCAAGGGCACGTACTGGGGCATCCGCAGCGACATCGGCGACTACGACCTCGCGAGCTCGCTCCCCTGCCCCGCGGACGCCACGAAGACACTCGCCGGCGTCTCCACCCGCCTCGCGGCCCTCGACCCGCGGTCGCAGGAACGACTCGTCAACTGGGGCTACGCGATCGCCGACACCGCCGTCCGGAAGTGGGTCGCACCCGACCTCGAGCAGCCGCCAGGCTTCCCCTACCCGAGCGTCGGCGTCGGCTGACAACACGAAGACGGTCGTCGTTGCTGCGCTTGCTCACTTCCAGCTTCACCGACGCCGCCGAGAAGCTCGACCGACGCTACGGCTGGGACAGGCTGCCCGTGGCCGCTCGGCCTCTTGACCCTGATCGGACTGCGCAACCGACTGCGCGAGAAGAACCTCTACGACACGGGCCGAGGGCCGCTCGACAGGCCCGGACGTCCCGATCACCCGCGCTACCTGACCGCACGGACGCTCGACGGGACCTTCAACGACCTCGACGACCCGCTGATGGGCAGCCTCGGCAGCCGCTTCGGCCGCAACGTCCCACTCGCAGCGACGTTGCGCGAGCCGGAGGACAGGCTGCTCGAGCCGAACCCGCGGCTCGTCAGCCGGGAGCTGCTCACCCGCCACGCAGTTCCAGCCCGGCGACGACGCTCAACCTGCTCGCCGCCGCCTGGATCCAGTTCGAGGTGCACGACTGGTTCAGCCACGGCAAGAACGAGGCGCCAGAACCCCTGGCTCGTCCCGCTCGAGGCCGACGATCCGTGGCCCGAGCACCCGATGCCGATCCAGCGGACGCGGGAGGATCCGAGCGCCGACCCCGACGGGCCGCCGACCTTCGTCACCGACGACACCCACTGGTGGGACGGCTCGCAGATCTACGGACGCGATCCCGCCTTCGCCGCAGGCGATCCGCACCGGCGAGCACGGCAAGCTACGAGTCGACGAGCGTGGGCTGATCCCCGATCGACATCGAGGCGCACGTCGACCTGACCGGCGTCGCCGGGAACTTCTGGGTCGGTCTCGCGCTCCTGCACTCGCTCTTCATGCGCGAGCACAACGCGATCTGCGACCACCTCCACGCCACGCATCCCGGAGCTCGGCGACGACGAGCTCTTCGACAAGGCGCGCCTCGTCGTCGCGGCGCTGATGGCCAAGATCCACACGGTCGACTGGACGCCGGCGATCATCGCCCACCCGACGACCGTGCGCGGGCATGCGGGCGAACTGGTGGGGACTCGAGGGCGAACGGCTCGACAAGCGCTTCGGCCGCTTCACCTCGAACGAGGTGATCCGCGGCATCCCCGGCTCGCCGACGAACCACCACGGTGTGCCCGTACTCGCTGACCGAGGAGTTCGTCGCCGTCTACCGGATGCACCCGCTGATCCCGGACGACTTCAGCTTCCGCTCGCTCGCAGACGACACGGCTGCTTGCAGGAACGCACCCTCGAGGAGATCGGCGTGCTGCACGTGCGCGAGCGGCTGAACGAGATGTCGATGGGCGACGTCCTCTACTCGTTCGGCACGTCGCATCCCGGCGCGATCACGCTGCACAACTACCCGCGGTTCCTCCAGGACTTCCACCGCGCCGACGGGACGCACATCGACCTGGCTTCGATCGACGTCCTGCGCGTCCGGGAGCGCGGCGTGCCGCGGTACAACGAGTTCCGCGGCTCTTCCACCTGAAGCCGTTCGAGACGTTCGAGGAGATGGCCGACACGCCGGAGCACGCCGAGGATCTGCGCCGCGTCTACGGAGACGTCGAGCGGGTCGACACGATGATCGGACTGTACGCCGAGCGGAAGCCGCAACGGGTTCGGCTTCAGCGACACCGCCTTCCGCCTCTTCATCCTGATGGCGTCACGCCGTCTCGAGAGCGACCGGTTCTTCACGCGCGACTACCGGCCCGAGGTCTATACGAAGGCGGGGCTCGACTGGGTCGAGGCAAACTCGATGCGGACTCTGCTCCTGCGCCACTTCCCGGAGCTCGAACAGGCGCTCGCCGGGGTCGCGAATCCCTTCGCGCCCTTGGCAACGCGCCGCGCAGTGATCGAGCTCGCGCCGGGCGTCCACCGGCTCGGCCATAGTGCCGGCGGCCGCGTCAGCTCCTTCCTCATCGACGACGGCGGTGAGCTCTCACTCGTCGACACGCTGTTCGAGAGCGACGCCCGGCTCGTGCTCGAGGCGATTCGAGCGCTCGGCAAGAGCGTCACCGACCTGAAGCGGATTGCGCTCACGCACGCACACCGCTCGCATCTCGGCGGCCTGGCGGCGCTGAAGAAGGCAAGCGGCGCGACGGTCTACTCCCATGCCTGGGAGGCTGACATCGTCAGCGGCGACCGACGGGCACAGCCCGTGAGCATTCTGCCGAAGCAGTCGCTGAAGCTGCTCAAGTTCCAGCTCGGGCTGTTCCTGAACCGGCCGCGGCACGTCCCGTGTCCCGTCGACGAGACGCTGGAAGACGGCGACGCCTTCGGCCCACTCCAGGTTCTTCATGCACCGGGCCACTCGCCGGGTCACCTGGCGTTCCACTGGCCGGAGCGCGGCTTTCTGATCGCCGGCGATGCGATTGCGACGTGGCCATCGTTCTGCGCAGGTTGGACGGCGTTCAACATCAACCGCAAGCAGCACGCAGCCTCTCTGCGACGAATGGCAGCCCTCGACGCGCACATCGTCGGAGTGGGTCACGGCGAGCCGATCGTGGACGGAGCGGCAGACGCGCTCCACGAACTTGCGACCGGTCCAGTTCCATGAGACAGTACGAGCGGAGCTCACGCACGCTCACGAGCCCTGTGCCGGCGCCGTCGTCGGTCGAAGAGGTCGTTGCGCGCCTGGAGGCGATCGTTGCGCCTCTTTCGCGCTCCGACGGGATCGCGTGCTTCACCCGGCTCTACCTCGCAGTCACCGAAGGCGTCCAGACCCGTCTAGATGAGCGCACCTTCAATGACCCGCGCTTTCTGGGAAGGCTCGACATCGTCTTCGCCGACATGTTCTTCGATGCGTTCGACAGCTTCCAGCGCGGGCCGGCCGAAACCCCACGAGCCTGGCTGCCGCTTTTCGAGGCGCGCTCGCGCCGAGGGATTGCGCCGCTCCAGTTCGCGCTGGCGGGCATGAACGCCCACATCAACCGCGATCTCCCCGTGGCGCTCGTCGCGACGTGCAACGAGCTCGGGATCGATCCCGTCAAGAGCTCAGCGCAGCATGTCGACTTCGAGCGAGTCAACGGCATCCTCGCGTCGGTCGAGTCCCAGGTCAAGGCGGAGTACCTGAGCGGCTGGCTTCGGAGTGTCGAGCGCCACCTCCGGATCGATCGGATCGACGACATCGTCGCGATGTGGAACGTCGGCCGAGCTCGCGAGGCTGCCTGGGTGAATGCCGAAGCTCTCTGGGCGATTCGCGACGACACGGATCTGACCAACGACTACCTCTCCTCGCTCGACCGCATGACTGGCTTCGCGGGCCGTGGCCTCCTCGTTCCCGCCGACACCTGGGCGCGAAAGCTCGCGCGACGCCTCAGATCGTCGCCGTCCGGAACTCTCGATTCGCGGATCGCCAGTCCGTAGAGGCCATTCGCGGCCGCCCATCATCGGGTGGGGTCAGGCTAGTCGAGGCTTTCGGATGCACCGGCACCTCTCCCGACCGACAGATCGGGCACCGGTAGCCGGCGTGCTTGACGTCTCCGAGGCGACGCCGTCTCAGAACTCGATCTTGCTCGACCGAGCGTTACGTCGTCTGCGTGGCGACCGTGGGATTCGTCAGCTCGTCCAGGAGTCCAACGACATCCTCGTCAGAGATCGGGGTGAAGTTCTCGTACCAGAGTCCGACCGCGTCGAAGCCCTCCGGGTTGTACGGGCAGACGATGTCGTCCGCCTCGCGCCGAAGAAGATCGATGCCGGAGGCAGCCCCAACGGGGACAGCGACGACGACACGAGCGGCGCGTCGACGGCGCGCCCAGCGGACGGCAGCGACCATGGTCGCACCGGTCGCCAAGCCGTCGTCGACGAGCAGCGCGATCTTCCCTTCGAGCTCGAGCGGTTGCCGGTCGCCATGCAAGACGGCGTCCAACGCCTTTGCCTCCACCTGGGCCTGCTCGATCGCGCGGCGCACCTGCTCCTCCGTCAGCCCGTCGATCGAGCGAAGGTAGACGCCGTCCTCGCCCGGGGTCACGGCGCCGATGCCGTATTCCGGTTGCGAAGGGTGCCCGATCTTGCGCACCGCGAGTGCGTCGAGCGGGAGCGAGTGGCGGTGCGCGACCTCGAGAGCAACCGGGACTCCTCCGTGTGCGAGACTCAAACGATCGTGTCGCCGAGACGGGGTGTCCCGAGAGCCTCTGCCAGCTGTCTGCCGGCATCCGCGCGATTCGCGAAGAGAACGCTCACGACTCGATGATGGCCGAACGGTCGGTGCGTAGCATCGGGAAGAACGCGGATCCTCGAGTCCCCGCTACTGATCCCTCCGATCGGCGCAGCCCGCGTCAGGAATGCAGCAACACCCGCACAGGTGGTGGGGAGGTCGAAGCTCACAGGAAGAGGTCGGAGGTCTCACGCACGAGCCCACCGAGCTGCGACCATGTGCAGCGTGACGATGCTCGTTCTCGACACCTCGCACGGCCCCGCGCACGCGCATCTCGACGACGTTGCCGACGCGTGCGGAGCGCTCGTGCTCGGTCACGGCGCGGGCGGCGGAGTCGGTGCACGAGATCTCGTCGAGACGAGAGATGTGGCGGTCTCGCTCGGGATCGCGGTGGCGCTGATCGAGCAGCCGTATCGCGTCGCGGGCCGCCGCTCGCCGCCGCCTGCCTGGCAGCTCGACGTCGCGTGGATGGAGGTCGTCGAGGGGCTCCGCGACCGCTGGTTCCACGAGCTGCCGCTCGTCGTGGGAGGACGCTCCTCGGGCGCGCGCGTGGCGTGTCGCACGTCCGGGGCAACGCGAGCCGTCGGCGTCCTGTGCCTTGCGTTCCCGCTTCGGCCTCCCCAGGGCAAGCGACCCGAGCCTCGCCCCAGTCGCCTGCCGGAGCTCGACACCGTGTCGGTGACGACGCTCGTGGTGCAAGGTGAGCGGGATCCCTTCGGCGTGCCGCCGGCGTCGCAGCGGAGGACCGTCTGCCTCGTCCCCGGTGACCACAGCCTGCGCAACGGCCTCACGACCGCTGCGCCGCTCGTCGGAGGGTGGCTCGAGCAGGTCGTTGCCGGTCGGGTCGCACGATCGGGCGCCGCCCGCTGAGCGACGCCGTGGGCAGCGACCTCCCGTGCGTACGGGGTCGGCGCGATCGAGATCGTCGCCGTTTCGGACGGAGATGTCCTTTCGTCCGCCGTCCGTTCGTCTCAGGTGCGACCATCCCGACAAGGAGGACGCGATGAAGTACATGCTGCTGATCCATCAGGGCTCCGCACCCACCCCGTACTCGCCGGACGAATGGGCGACGCTCTCGGCCGACGAGCAGCAGGCGGTCTACAGCGACTACCAGGCGATCAACCAGACTCCCGGCGTCAGTCCCGGCGTCCAGATGCAGCCGCCTGCGACCGCGACCACGGTCCGGGTGGAGGACGGTAGAACGCTGACGACCGACGGTCCCTTCGTTGCCGTCAAGGAGGCGCTCGGCGGCTACTTCTTCTTCGAGGCAGACGATCTCGATGCGGCAATCGAGCTCGCCGCCCGTGTGCCGGCGGCCCGTATGGGTGGTGCCGTCGAAGTGCGACCGGTCGTGGAGTACTGACGATCCTCGAGCAGGTCTTCCGCGACGAATGGGGCCGCGTGCTCGCGGCGCTGATCGGCTTCCTCGGCGACTTCGACCTCGCCGAGGAAGCCGCCCAGGACGCGTTCGCGATTGCGGCCGAGCGGTGGCCTCGCGAGGGGATACCGGCGAACCCGCGTGCCTGGCTCGTCGCCACGGCGCGCAACCGTGCCATCGACCGGATCCGCCGCCGGCGCACGCTCGCCGAGAAGACGCTCCTCCTCGATCGCCCCGAAGCCGTGGAAGACAACCTCGATGAGGTCGTGATCGCAGATGAGCGCCTCGAGCTCGTCTTCACCTGCTGCCATCCAGCCCTCTCGCTCGACGCCCAGGTCGCTCTCACGCTCCGCGCACTCGGCGGACTGACCACGGAGGAGATCGCGCGCGCCTTCCTCGTCCCCGAAGAGACGATGGCCAAGCGGCTCGTCCGGGCGAAGCAAAAGATCAAGGCGGCGGGCGTGCCGTTCCGCGTGCCGCCGGCGCATCTCCTCCCGGATCGGCTTGCCGCCGTGCTCGCCGTCGTCTACCTGATCTTCAACGAGGGCTACGGCGGTCGCGGCGACCTCGCCGCAGAAGCGATCCGGCTGGGGCGCGCACTGGTCGAGCTGATGCCCGACGAGCCCGAGGTGCACGGACTTCTCGCGCTGATGTTCCTGACCGACGCTCGTCGCGACGCGCGCTTCGCTGACGGCACCGTGGTGCTTCTCCGCGATCAGGACCGCTCGCTCTGGGACGGCGATCAGATCGAGAGGGCCGCACGGCGCTCGATCGTGCGCTCGCACTCGGCGGACGTGGTGCGTACGTGCTCCAGGCGGCGATCGCCGTGCTGCATGTCGACGAGCCGCAGGACTGGGCTCAGCTCGCCGCCATGTACGGCGAGCTCGCCCGGCGCACGGCCTCGCCGATCGTGGAGCTCAACCGGGCGGTGGCGATCGCCGAAGACGGGAGATCCCGAGTCAGCGCTCGCCCTGGTCGATCGCCTCGAGCTCGACCAGTACCACTATCTGCACGCCACGCGGGCAGAGCTCCTCCGCCAGCTCGGCCGCGTCCACCGACGCGCAGGCGGCGTACGAACGCGCCCTCGAGCTGGTCCACTCGGAAGCCGAGCAGCGCTTTCTCGAACAGCGCCTGCAGGAGCTCCGCGGCTGACCGCCGAGCTGTGGCCGGTTGCCCCGAGGACGCCGGATCTCAATTCGCACGCAGATACGCGAGGACGGCGTGGACGCGGCGGTTGTTCGACGCACCGTCGGGAAGATCGAGCTTGCGCAGGATGTGGCGAACGTGCGTCTCCACGGTCCGCGGCGTCAACCATAGGCGCTCCGCAATCCCGCGGTCTGTGAGCCCCTCGGCCATGAGAGCCAGGACCTCGCGCTCACGATCGGTGAGCACTGCGACGTCGCCGTGACGCTCGATGGTCACGCTCGCTTCCGAGGCATCCGCATACCGTGCGATGTTCGCGAGGGCCTCTGAGACGACGAAGTAGATCGCCGTTTCGACACGAGCCGCGAAGCGCTCGGACGAATTGGGCCAGCTGCTCTACCTCCGCCAGTCACGTTCGTCCCCAACCTGTGCTTGCCCAAGTCGTGCGAGGGGACGTACAGCGGCGTGCTGACCGGCTGAGACGTCGGCGCTGCCGCGGCGTTCGCGGAGTCCGGGGTGGGCAGCGACTGCTCTCCCCGGACTCCGGGCCGCTGCTCAGTCCGGCAGCAGCGGCACCGAGGGCCCGAGCTCGCGGCCGAGCAGGACCGCGCGGGTGACCGCCTTCGCGCCGAAGCGGCGACGGATCTCGTCGAGGCTGGCGTCGAGGGCGCCGTCGGCGTAGGGATCGAGCGGCAGCGACGAGCTGGACGGCCTCCGTCGCCGTCCAGGTTCGCGACCGACAACCCGACGAGCGTCAGGCCCGCGTCGCTCGATCAGCGGCAGCGCGTCCTGGAGGAGCGCCCGCATCGCAGCGAGGATCGTGTGCGTGTCGGCGGTCGCCCGCGCGAGGGTGTGCGACCGGGTGGCCCGCGAGTAGTCGTCGAAGCGAAGCCGGAGCACGACGGTGCGGCCGACGCGGCCGGCAGCCTCGCATCCGTCCCGGTGACGCGGTCGACGAGCGCGACGAGCACGGTGTCGACCGCGTCGGGCGCGCGCCGTCGACCTACCGAGTGCGCGCTGCGACCCGATCGAACCGCCGACGCCTGCGCGGCTGCGACCGGCCGTGGGTCGCGGTTGTGCGCGAGCGCGTGAAGGTGCCGTCCGGTGCCGCGGCCGAGCATCGCGACGAGCGCTGCCTCGTTGAGCTCCGCGACCTGGGCCACCGTGCTGAATCCCGCGGTCGTTCGAGCTTCGGCGAGCCGTCACGCGGCCCACACCCCAGAGGCGCTCGACCGGCAGGGGCTGGAGGAAGCCGAGCTCGCCGTCGGGCGGCACGACGAGGAGCCCGTCCGGCTTCGCAACGCCGCTTGCGACCTTCGCCAGGAACTTCGTGCGGGCGACCCCGACCGTGATCGGCAGCCCGACCTGCTCGAGGACCACCCGCCGCAGGCGGGCCGCGATCTCGAGGGGAGTGCCGCTGATGTGCTCGAGCCCGCGCACGTCGAGAAATGCCTCGTCGATCGAGAGGCCTTCGACGAGGGGCGCCATGTCCTCGAAGACGCGGTAGACGGCCTTGCTCGCTTCTGCGTACGCCGACATGCGCGGCCTGACGACGACCGCGCTCGGGCAGAGCCGCCGCGCCTGACGCCCGCCCATTGCCGTGCGGACGCCGCAGCCGCGGGCCTCATAGCTCGCGGCGAGCACGACGCCGGCCCCGACGATGACGGGCCGGCCGCGGAGCCGCGGATCGTCGCGTTGCTCGACCGACGCGTAGAACGCGTCGAGGTCGGCGTGCAGGATCGTGGCCTCCGACACGAACACATGTTCCCATACCAGCCTCGTCGGCGCTAGGAGGCAGACGGTTGCTGCGCGCCGCCGTCCACGTCCGAGCGCCGGTGCAAGGTGGTGCGCAACGGCACCTCCTTCAGCATCCACGAGAGGCCGAAGGGGATCACCGCGATCAGCATCCCCCAGAGGAAGACGCCGTGCAGCGAATGCGCGAAGGCGTTGAGGAATGCGTCGTGGATCGCGGCGGGGAGGTGCTTCACCTGTTCGGGCGTGAGGTGCACGCCGCCGACGAGCTGCTTCCCGATGTCGGGGGGAAGCTGACGGATCTGGTCGGCGAGGCGCGCGCTGAAGATGGCGCCGAAGATCGCGACCCCGAACGAGCCGCCCATCGAGCGGAAGAACGTCGCGGTCGACGTGGCGACTCCCATGTCCTTCGGGCGCGGCGTCGTTCTGGACGACGAGGACGAGAACCTGCATCACGAGCCCGATCCCGACGCCGACGACGAGCATGTACGCGGACGCGAGCCAGGGCGCGGTGCCGACGCCGAGGCGGGAGAGCAGCAGCATGCCGACGACGAGCACGGCTGTGCCGACGACGGGGAAGACCTTGTAGCGGCCGATGGCGCTGATCGCCCGGCCGGAGGCGATCGCGGCGACGAGCAGCCCACCCATCAGCGGCAGCATCCGCAGGCCCGAGCTCGTCGGGCTCGCCCCGTAGACGAGCTGGAGGTAGACGGGGATGTAGACGATCGCGCCGAACATCGCCATCCCGATGGTGAAGCCCATTGCACTCGCGACGTTGAACACGCGGGAGCGGAAGAGGCTCAGCGGAATGATCGGCTCCGCGCGCGGTTCTCCTGCCAGACGAACACGGCGAGGAGCGCGAGCCCGACCAGCGTGAGGCCGAGGATCGGGCGCGACTCCCAGGCGTACTGGTTCCCGCCCCAGGTGACGACGAGGATGAGCGCCGTCACCGCGCCGCTGAGCAGCGCCGCACCGAGATAGTCGATCCGGTGGCGCGTCTGGGGCGTGTGGAGGTGGAGACGCAGCGCCACGATCACGACGGCGACGGCTCCGATCGGCATGTTCACGTAGAAGACCCAGCGCCAGGAGAGCGAGTCGACGAGGAAGCCGCCGAGCAGTGGGCCGGCGACCGAGGCGACGCCGAAGACGGAGCCGATCAGCCCCATGTACCGACCGCGCTCGCGCGGCGGGACGATGTCGCCGATGATCGCCTGCGCGCCGACCATCAAGCCGCCGGCGCCGATGCCCTGGAGCGCGCGGAAGGCGATCAGCTGATCCATCGTCTGGCTGAGCCCCGCCAGCATCGACCCGGCGAGGAAGATCAGGATCGCGGCCAGGAAGACGGGCTTGCGCCCGTACATGTCGCCGAGCTTGCCGTAGAGCGGTGTCGAGACGGTCGAGGCGAGCAGATATGCGGTGACGACCCACGAGAGGTGGTCGAGGCCACCGAGGTCGCCGACGATCGTCGGCAACGCGGTCGCGACGATCGTCTGGTCGAGCGCGGCCAGGAACATGCCGAGCATCAGCGCCGCGAAGACCGTGCGGAGCGCCCGTCCCGAGAGCGGCGCGTCCGCCGGGATTCACGAAACCTTCCTGGGGGAGATGCGGTCGAGCTGAGCCGGTGTCAGAGCGGCAACCGGGAGCGGCGACACTGCGCCGGCGCGCAGTCCATCGAGCAGGAGCCCGAGGTAGCGCTGCCAGATCTCGGGTGCGACGGAGCTGGTGAGGTCGATCACCTTGCCGGTGCCCCAGAAGAGCAACGGGACGTCCTCGGCCGCGAAGTCCCTTCGGAGCCCACCTTCGGCGTGCGCGCGCGCGACGAGCCTCCGCACCTTCGGGCGCAGCCGGGCCCGCATCGCGGCGGCCCGCTCTCGCCCGCGTGCACTTCCGGCGACGATGTCCCTCAGGCCGCTGTTCGCGGCGTGCAGCGCGACCGCCCCCTCGACGAAGCCCGAGAATCCCGCCCAGGCGTCGTCCTGCTCGAGGGCGGCGTCGGCGAGCTCGAGGATCTCGCCGAACGCGTCGTCGAGCACGGCGTCGACCAGCGCCTCCTTGTCGGGAAAGTGGCGATAGAGGCTGCCGACCCCGAGCCCTGCTCGACGCGCGATCTCTTCGACTCTCGCGTCGGCTCCGCTTTCGGCCAGCACCGCCCGTGCCGCCAGGACGATGCGCGCGTGATTGCGCTCTGCGTCGCTGCGACGCTGGCGGGAGGTCGGGGGAGCCGTTGTTGGCATCTCTGGGGTTAAACGGAATCGACGTTCCGTTTCTTCCCCGCCACTCTATCGCAAGGTGGCCATTGCCCTCGTCCGAGCTATCGCTCCACGGCTCCGTGCTCTGCCAACCACGCCCTTGCCACCCGCTTGTGTGCCCTCGTCAACCAGGCCTCGACGACCAGTTCCTCCAACTCGGTCCCGTCGATCCGCTCGAGGTCGCGGATCCGGATCAACACGGCGGGATACCCTCGGAAGTGCGGCGTCGTGAAAATGATCCCGCGATCGTCCGCGAGCAGCATCTCCTTCACCTCGAGGCTCTCGACGCGGAACATCAGGACATCCTCGAGCCGCTCGCCCGTCTCCGAATCGACGGCGTCCGGCCGCCGGCTGCGGTGGAACACGAACATCTTCCCGTGGGCCAGGTACGACGGTCGGCCGTCGTCGGAGACCTCCTTCGTCGTCTCCGGTAACGCAAGAGCAAGCGCCTCGAGATCGGCCATCGTCGTCATCCCGGCCAAGTCTGGCAGGTCGCCCGCGGCCGGCAATCCCCGATCCAGCGAGAAGCCGCGTTCGGGCAGGATTGAGCGATGCACCTCGAGCTCCAGGACGGGATCGTCGCACTCGGGTTGATCTTCGCCGTCGCCACGATGCTCGCTGCGGCACCCGCCCTCCGCATTCCGTACCCGATCCTGCTCGTGCTCGGCGGCCTCGTGATCGGCCTCATCCCAGGGATGCCCGAATTCGAGCTCAACCCGGAGCTCGTCTTCTTCGGAGTCCTGCCGCCGCTCCTCTACAGCGCCGCGTTCTTCACCTCCCTGCGCGACCTCCGCTCGAACATGAAACCGATCGGGCTCCTGGCCATCGGGCTCGTGGTCTTCACCACGGTCGGCGTCGCCGTGGTCGCCCACGCGTTCATCGACGATCTCTCGTGGGCGAGCGCCTTCGTGCTCGGCGCGATCGTCTCGCCGACCGACCCGCTGGCAGCAACGTCGATCGCGCGGCGCCTCGGGGTCCCGCGCAAGCTCGTCACGATCGTCGAAGGGGAGAGCCTCGTCAACGATGGAACAGGCCTCGTCCTCTACCGCGTGGCGGTCGCCGCTGTCGTGACCGGGTCGTTCTCCGCGTTCCACACTGGTGGGCTCTTCGTCGTCAGCGCGGGCGGCGGGATCGCGTTCGGGCTCGGCGTCGGCTGGCTCGTGCGGCAGATCCGCCGCCGGCTCCACAATCCACCTGCCGAGATCACGATCTCACTCCTCACCGGCTACCTCGCGTTCATCCCTGCCGATCTGATCGGCGTCTCGGCCGTGCTCGCGACCGTTACGGCCGGGGTCTACCTGGGCTGGCATACGCCGGAGTTGACGACTGCACAGGTGCGATTGCAGGGAGTCGCGGTCTGGGAGATCGCGCAGTACCTCCTCAACGCGCTTCTCTTCGTCCTCGTGGGACTGCAGCTGCCGGTCGTCGTCGACGCCCTCGGCGACGTTCCGACGAGCGAGCTCCTCCTCGATGCGCTGCTCGTGTGCGTCACGGTGATCCTGCTGCGCTTCGGCTGGGTCTTCCTCGTCATGCATGCGCCGAAATGGGTCGCGCGTCGGATGTCGAACTGGCGCGGCGCCGTGTTCCTCTCGTGGGCAGGCATGCGCGGCGCCGTCTCGCTCGCCGCGGCTCTCGCCCTGCCGCTCGAGACGGACGCCGGCAGCCCCTTCCCCGGGCGCGAGCTGATCATCTTCCTCACCTTCTGCGTCATCCTCGCGACGCTCGTGGGCCAGGGGCTGACGCTCCCGGTGGTCATCCGCTGGATGGGCCTGGAGGACGACGGTGACGACGACCGCGAGGACGCGAAGGCCCGGATCAAGGCGGCCGAGGCGGCGCTCGCGCGGCTGGAGGAGCTCCTCGAGGAGGACTGGGTGCGCGAGGACACGGCCGAGCGGGTCCGCGGCGGGTACCGCTTCAGGACGGGGCGGTTCCAGGCGCGTCTCAACGGGGACGACGACGACGGGATCGAGTCCCGCTCGCAGGACTACCAGCGCCTCCGACACGAGCTGCTCGAGGCCGAGCGAGGCGCGCTCGTCGAGCTCCGTCGCGCGGGGGCGATCAGCAACGAGGTCTGGCTGCGCGTCGGCCGCGACCTCGATCTCGAGGAGGAGCGACTCGACAGCTGACAGACGCACTCCCTGGTGACGGTCGCGCTACATCTCCGGTGCCGGCGCCTCCGGGTCGCTCTGCCAGAGACCGAAGTCGTTTCCATGCGGGTCGCGGCAGGTGACGAACCAGCCCATCGTCGGCACGGGCATCGGCTCGTCCGCCTGACCGCCGAGCGCTTCCACCCGGGCCTTCGACGCGCGAATGTCGTCGACGTCGAAGTACGAGCGCGTACCGCTGCGACCCGGCTCCATGCCGCTGACGGCGACGCCCGAACTGTCGTCGATGCGCGCCATGTGGTACTCGGATCCCGGGGGATACGCGTCGAACTCCCAGCCGAAGAGCCCGCCGTAGAAGGCCTGCGCCTTCGCGGTGTCCTCGGCGGGTATCTCGATGTGCACCATCTTCCCGGCCATGCCAGCCCCTCTCGTCGGTGGTCTCCGATGGATATACCACCTGCGGTGCCGTTCGAACCTCGATGCGCAATCGGACGGCTCGGGACGGGTCGGCGGCCTCGACGCGGCGTCTCCGTCCTCAGCCGCGACCGATGAACGGCATCGTCGTGGCCATCACCGTGAGCCACTGGACGTTCGCCGAGAGTGGCAGGCCCGCCATGTAGACCACGGCGCGCGCGACATCTGCGACGTCCACCGTCGGTTCGAGTCCGATCGACCCGTCGGCCTGCGGGACACCCGTGCTCGTCATCGCCTGCGTCATCTCGGTCGCCGCGTTCCCGATGTCGATCTGGCCACAGGCGATGTCGTAGGCGCGACCGTCGAGCGATGTCGATCTGGTCAGCCCCGTGATCCCATGCTTCGTCGCCGTGTACGGGGCGGAGTGGGGTCGAGGCACCGACGCCGAGAGCGAGCCGTTGTTGATGATCCGTCCGCCTCGCGGTGACTGTCGCTTCATGAGCCGGAACGCCTCCTGCGTGCAGAGGAACGCGCCGGTCAGGTTCGTGTCGACCACCGCCCGCCACTGGTCGAGCGTGAGGTCCTCGAGCGGAACGCGCGGCCCGCCGATCCCGGCGTTGTTGAACAGGAGATCGAGCCTCCCGTAGCGCGCCTCGATTTCTGTGAACAGCGACCGCACGGACGCGGCGTCGGTGACGTCGCACGCGAGAGCCACCGCACCGTGTCCTGCCGTCGACGCGGCTTCCTCCAGACGTCCGATCCGGCGACCGCTGAGGACGACGGTCCAACCGTCCGCCGCCAGCGCCGTCGCAACGCCGAGCCCGATGCCGCTCCCCGCCCCCGTGACCAGGGCGACGCCCCTCGCCGGCGCGCTCATCGTCACTCGTGTCCCGAAACCGCGTGCGGTGCATACGGCTCCTCGAGCCCGGCGACCTCGTCGGCCGTCAGCTCGAGATCCTCCGCTGCGAGGGCATCTTCCACGTGGCCCGTCTTGGTGGCACCCACGATCGGCGCCGTCACTCCGGGCCGCCCCAGCAACCACGCGAGCGCGACCTGGGCGCTCGGCACGCCGCGTTCGGCTGCGATCTCATTCGTCCGCTCGACGACGTCGAAGTCGACCGTGGGATCGTAGAGCGAGTCGCCGAACGGATCGCTCTCCGCACGGGCGGTGAGCCGCTCGCCTTCGCGGGTCCGGGTTCCCGTCAGCAGCCCGCGCGCGAGCGGGCTCCACGGCAGCACTCCGACCCCCTGGTCGACGCATTGCGGGATCATCTCGCGCTCCTCCTCGCGGTAGACGAGGTTGTAGTGATTCTGCATCGAGACGAACCGCGTCTTGCCGGAGCGGTCGGCGGCTGCCTGAGCCTTCGCGAACTGCCATGCGAACATGCTGCTCGCACCGATGTAGCGTGCCTTGCCGGCTGTCACGACGTCGTGGAGCGCGTCCATCGTCTCCGCTATGGGCGTCAGCGGATCCCAGCGGTGGATCTGGTAGAGGTCGACGTAGTCCATCCGCAAGCGCTGCAGTGACGCATCGATCGATGCCATGATGTGCTTTCGCGAGAGACCACGGCCGTTCTCTCCGGGCATCGTGCGACCGTGCACCTTCGTCGCGACGACGAGCTCTTCCCGGGAGAGGAGCTTCGGCAGCACGTTCCCCGTGATCACCTCGCTGGCGCCGCCGTTGTAGACGTCCGCCGTGTCGAAGAACGTGATTCCGCCCTCGACAGCGCGCCGGATGATCGGCTCCGCCTCCGCCTCGGGAAGCGCCCACGGTCGTCCGTCATGAGTGCCGAAGCTCATCATCCCGAGGCAGACACGGGAGACGCGCAGGCCGGTGGTTCCGAGATTGACGTACTCCACGTCAGGTTCCCTCCTCGCTTGCTGTCGCACTGACCGTAGAGGATGGGACGTGTCCGACGGGGCGTCGGGTGCGAGGGGCTCGGTCGCGGCGCGGCACCCACGGGGAGGGAAAGCGCGTATAGTCGCGACCGTGTCCTGCCCGGAACGTCAGGGGAGCCGGAGGCGCGTCGCGGTTTTTGTCGCTGCGGTTGCAACGGTCGGTGTTTGCGTGGTCGCCGTACCCGCGGCCTCCTCGGCGCCCGTGCGGCGGTGCCCACGATCGCTGAGTGCAAACAGCGCGCGCTGAAGGCGCCCACCCTCCGTGGCTCACACGCGGCCGCTCTCGTGGCCTGTCTCCGGCCCACGTCGATTCGGATGAAGGCGACTGCCAGCTGGACGACATGCCCCACGGCGCCCGTCGAGGAGCCATGCGTGGAGGCGACTGTGCGGGTCAGCTTCCATTCCGCGAAGGTGCTCTCGGTCGTGGGGCAGGAGAGTTGGGGTGGGGAGAACCTTCCGGGCGCCGGGATCTTCGCCCTGCGCGGGACGGGCACCTATTCGTGCAAGGCGCAGGAGATCGACCGGCAGCACGGCCGCAGCGTGATCCGCTCGTACGCGAAGACGCTGCCGCTCCGCGACGCAGCAGCAGGGTTCGCAGTGATCGGCAACAAGATCAAGGTCTCGACGTCGATCGATCCAGGGCGTCACGGGCCGTTCGGCCAGAACGCGAGCGTGCGCCTCGGCACGCCTCGGACATGCGAGCGCGCGGCGCTTCCCTCGAGCCCCGACGCCGTTCGCGGCCTGTGGCCGGGCGCTCGCTTCTCGCTGGCGTCGTTCCGAGGGACCTCGACGACGATCACGAGCTCCGGCACCATCCCGAGGTCTTTGCCCGCGCCGGCGTCCGAGGGCTACGCGCCCGGGACGAAGCTCGACCTCCAGGTGACGTGGTCGAGCACGGTTGTGGTCGTGCCTGCGCCCCTCCGCTGAGGAGGACGGGTAGTTCTCAGCGCGCTCCGGCAAGGAGTTTCTACCAGGAGTCTCCTCCAGGAGTCTCCTCAGAGGTGTCTCCTGGGAGGAGACACCTCGGGTGTCAAGACACGAACGATGTTCCCACATCTCTCGTCAGTACGACGTGCGTCGACGCCGCAGGGTGCAAGCGGGGGTGCGGGGACGCGTAGCCCGGACCCGGCGTAGTGACATTTTCCCGGCGAGCGGCGTATAACGAGATGAGATGAGACGAGCACCTTCCGTGATCGCCTTGGTATCCGCCGTCGTGCTGGTGATGCTCGTGCTCGGTGGCGCAGGCGTCGCGGCACCTGGCTCGGCCGGGATGCGGCGCTGCGGCGCAGCCGTTGCAGGCGTTCAGCTCGTGCGGCAGCCTGCTCGCCTACGCCAAGCAGCACACGCTGCCTCTCGTCGGGCCCTACGGGCTGAGCGGCGGGCCCGGCGGCGTTGCAGTCGGCGCCGTTGCCGGGGTTGCCGCCCCGGAGGCCGGCAAGGCTGCGTCCGCGGCTGTCGACTACTCGACGACCAACGTGCAGGAGGGTGGCGTCGACGAGCCGGATGTCGTCAAGTCGAACGGTTCCACGCTCTACGTCGTCCGTGCCAACCAACTCTTCGCCGTCGATGTGGGCGGACGCAAGCCGCGCCTAGTGGGCTCTCTCGAGCTCGCTCAGGGTGGGTCGTACGAGCTCCTTCTGCACGGCACCCGGCTGCTGGTGCTCTCTCGCGGTGGCGTCTATCCGATCGACGGGATCGGCGTCGGGATTCGCGCGCCGATCAGGCCGGCGCCGACCCAGTCGACGCTGACCGAGGTGAACGTGGCCGACCCGGCGGCCATGAAGATCGTGCGCAGCCTCGCGTTCGATGCCGAGATCCTCACCGGCCGCCTGGTCGGCTCGGTCGCCCGCATCGTCACCGTCTCCGGGATGCCGCAGGCGCTCCCGTTCGTGCCTCCATCGGACCCGACGCCCGCAGCGACAGCGGCCGCCCTCGAGCGGAACCGGACGGTTGTGCGGACGTCGAAGGTCGGCGCCTGGCTTCCCGGCTACAAGGTGAAGGGCCGACGCGGCGAGACACTGGCGCGGCGCCAGCTCGTTCGGTGCGACACCGTCCGCCGGCCTGCAGCGTACTCGGGCCTCGGTCTGCTGACGGTGCTGACGGTCGATCTCGCGAAGGGACTCGCACTGGTCGACACCGACTCGATCGCCGCCGACGGCCGAACCGTCTACGCGTCGCCGAAGAGCCTCTATGTCGCAACGCAACGCTGGTTCGCCCAACCGGTTGCAGCGAACGCCGACCCCCCGAAGGTGACGACGGCAATCCATAAGTTCGACATCTCCGATCCCGACACCACCCGCTATCGGGGCAGCGGCAGCGTCTCCGGCTACCTGATGAACCAGTGGTCGCTCTCCGAGCACGAGGGCGTGCTCCGCGTGGCGAGCACCGAGGAGCCGACGTGGTGGAACCCCGGCCCGCAGGAGCAGAGCGAGAGCTTCGTCACGACGCTCCGGGAGCAGGACGGTGCCCTTGCTCAGCTCGGCCGGGTCGGCGGCCTCGGCAAAGGGGAGCGCGTGTATGCCGTCCGCTTCGACGGCGACACGGGCTACGTCGTCACCTTCCGCCAGGTCGACCCGCTCTACACGCTCGACCTTGCGCAGCCCTCGCGGCCGGCTGTGCTCGGCGAGCTGAAGATCCGGGGCTACTCCGCCTACCTGCATCCGCTCGACGGCGGCCTCCTGCTCGGGATCGGCCAGGACGCCTCCGATCAGGGCCGTGTGCTCGGCACCCAGTTGTCGCTCTTCGACGTCTCCGACCTCCGCCGGCCCGTTCGACTTCACACGACGGCGCTCGGCTCGTCCTGGTCGGAGGCCGAGAGCGACCATCACGCATTCCTCTGGTGGCAACCCTCGCGGCTGGCGGTGCTGCCTCTGCAGGCCTACGCAGAGAAGCAGTTCGTCGGGGCCGTCGGCTTCCGCGTCGGCCGGAGTGGGATCGTCGAGGCCGGCCGGGTCACCCACGGCAGCCCTCCGGGAACCGGTGACGGAAATCGGGTGGGAGGCACCCCGATCCGCCGGTCCGTCGTCGTCGGCGACGAGCTGTACACGGTCTCCGACCAGGGTGTGATGGCGTCGGCGCTCGCGACGTTCGACGAGCAGGGCTGGGTTGGCTTCCCGAGCTCGGCGGGCGGCGCGGTCAGCAAGGGCTGAAGCGTGTATCGGGTCCCCGCGTCTGGCCGCACCCGGCTGGGCAAGCGAAAAGCCCCGGTCTGGAGTGTTGACCGGGGCTCACGCTTCGTCGGCGGCGCCGGATCGGTGCAAGGGTTGGCTCCGGCGCTGGACGCTCGTTGGCATCGAGACCCGCATCCGATCGTTGCCTCGGCTTCGATGTCTGCGTGCTCGTGCGGTGTGAAACCCATCCTGGACGTCGTAGCTGAGCGCGACCTGAGAGCGGAATGCACCGTTCCTGAGAGATGCTCGAACGGTCGAAGGGCCCTCAGCGACCGGAGACGGCGATGCGGTAGGTCGCGTCACGCGTTCCGGCGGTCGGCGTCACTGCCAGGTACACGCTCCTGGCGGCTCCGGTGTTCGCATAGGTCACGGTCTCGCGCCCTCCTTGCGTCTTGCCTCGCGCCAGCCGCGACTTTCCGGGCGGGGAGGCGGTGACGGTCGGGCTCGTCGAATCCCACAGCGCGAGATCGACGGCTGCCCCGGCGGCCGTCGCGACGGTGATGCGCCCGCGGGCCGGGACGAAAACGCGGTAGACGTCACGGGGATCTTCCGCCGCTGTGAGGCGACCCACCAGGTTCGTCGAGGGCCTCGTCGCCGTGGTCAGGGGCAGGAAGGCCGTTGTCGTACAGCGCGCCGGGCCGGACGTAGTCGACGTCGTCGTTCGGCTCGAGCGGATCACGCACCGGCGCCGCAAAGGCGAGGGCGGCGGGAACGTCGAGGAGGCCGTAGCCGCTGGCGTCGTCACGGCCGGGCTCGGCGATGTCCTTTGCGGAGCGCCGCATCACCTCGAACAGCTGGCTCGCGTCGAGTGACGGCCGCATCGTCCACACCCACGCTGCCGCGCCCGAGACGAGCGGCGCCGCAAAGCTCGTGCCGGCCTCCGAGTCCCAGCTCTGGTCGAGCGTCGAGGCAACGGTGATGTCCAGCCCCGGCGCCGCGAGGTCGACGAAGCGGGAGCGGCTGGAGAACGAGGTCACCTGGTTGCTCTCGTCGGTTGCTCCGACCGTCAGCACATGCGGCAGGCTGGCGGGGTAGGTGAGCGGGCTTCCGTTCTCGCCGTCATTGCCCGCCGCCGCGACGACGAGCATCCCCTTGCTCACCGCGGTTGCGATCGCTTGCTGGATTGCGACGTCCGATCCGCTCCCGCCGAGGCTCAGGTTGATGACGCCCTTCCCGCGCTCCGCTGCCGCGAGTACGCCGGCGACGATGTCGCTCGTCAGGAGCCGCGTTCCTTCGCCCTGTGCGGCGTCCCACGACTGCAGCACCGACTCCGGATAGATCCCGACGATCCCGACGCCGTTCTGAGCCGCGCCGACGAGTGACGCGACCGCCGTTCCGTGGACGCCACCGAGAGGCGCCGGCTCCTGCGCGTTGAGCGTGACGAGTCCCGAGCGGCCGACGAATTCGGGATGGGAGACGTTGACACCGGAGTCGACGATCGTCACGGGCTTGCCGGGCCCGGGCGGCGTGATCGTCGTCACGCCTACGGCTGCACGCCACCACTCCGTCGCCTCGAGTGGATCGGGCACCTCGGTCGTCACGCTCAACGTCCCGGCGGGACGATCGGGCGCCGTGAAGCGCACCGCGCCGCAGCTCTCCAGTCGCCGGACGACGGGGCCTGCCGCGTCGACATCGATGCGGTAGAGACGCAGCGCGTCGGAGATCGACGTTGCCCCGGCGCGCTCGAGAGCTCCACTCGCATTGCAGCCGGCCTCCGGCCTGAGCTCGACGAGCAGCTGACCGTTGATCTCTTCGCCGGGCCGGGAGGAGTGGTGGACGAGCGCGATCGCCGTCGACGCGACGCACACCGCGCAGCCGACGGCGATCGCTGCTCCCCAACGCCTGCGTGGCATCACGCGCGAACGGTCGGAGGACCGGGTGAAGGGGAGCACGTCCGAACAGGCATCCTGCCGATGAAAGCACAGGGTTCTGAGAGCAACCTGAGAAAGAGGCGCGGCCGAGTCTACGACGGAGAGTGACGAACGTGGCGTTCCCGGAATCGCGTGTTCACGGCTCGATGTTGTGGTTGCGGCGAAACAGGTTCGCGGGATCCCATTCGCGCTTCAGCGACCGCAGTCGCTCGAACTTCGCGTGGCCCCCGTACGCCGCCACCTTGCGCTGCTCGTCGTCGGCATCGAGCGAGTTGACGTAGGCACCGCCTGTGGCCCAGGGCGTGAGCGACTGCGAGACCGCCCGAGCCCAGGCGCGGTGCTCTGCATCCTCAGCAGGCTCGACCCAATGGGCGATCGTCCACGTCGCCCACGGCGCGGTTCGGTCACCGAAGGCGGTGGCGTCGGCGTCGACCCGGGCGATGGCGCCACCGAGCGGGAAGAGCAGAATCTCGTGCTGGGGCGAGGTCATCGCGCGGGCTCCCTCGAGCACGGCCTCGATCGCACCGTCCGTCAGCCCGTGCAGGTAGTCACCGCGATCCCAGTAGCGATCGCCGTGCCGGGTCGACTCGTCGATCGCCGTCTGGAGCACTGCATAGGGAATCGGGCCGTGGAGGTTCACGATCGGGGTTCCGACCGCTGTCAGCGGCGCGATCAGGTCCGGCCCTCGTTCGAGATCGACGCAGAACGGCGCGAGCATGAACGATCGCTCTCCCCAGTGCTGCTCGGGAAACGGCGCGACCGGCGGGACATGGACGACGCCCATGAACAGTGCGAGCTCGTCCGAGGCGCCCTCCATCACGTCGCGGACGTTCCGCATCACCGCGGCGGCCTCGTCGAGTGGATAGAAGAGCGGGCCGCCGAGCACGATCGGGCCGACCTCGTGCAGGCGGTATTCGAAGGAGACCACGACGCCGAAGTTCCCGGAGCCGCCGCGCAGGCCCCAGAAGAGGTCGGGGTGCTCGTGCTCGGAGGCCGTCACGAGGCGACCGTCCGCGGTCACGAGGTCGACCGAGAGCAGGCTGTCGATCGTCAGGCCGTGGAGCCGTGAGAGCCAGCCGATGCCGCCGCCGAGCGTGAGGCCCGCGATGCCGGTGTGGGACACCTGGCCACCGGGAACGGCAAGTCCGAACGCCTGTGTCTCGCGGTCGACGTCGCCCCACAGCGCACCAGCCTGTGCCCGCATCCTCTTCTCGGTTGCGTCGACCCAGACGCCCTTCATCCGTGAGAGGTCGAGCACGATCCCGCCCTCGCTCGAAGACAGGCCCGGTGACGAGTGCCCGCCGCCGCGCACCGCCAGCTCGAGGCCCGTCTCGCGGGCGAAGTCGACGACCGCGACCACGTCGATCGCCCCCTGGGCCCGAACGATCACGGCCGGCCGCATGTCGACCATCGCGTTCCACACGCGTCGGGCGGCCTCGTAGCCGGGGTCGTCCGGCACGATCACCTCGCCGCGGATCTCCTGCGCGAGTGCCTCGAACGTCGTCGTCGCCTGCATGACTCCTCCTTCTGGTAGCCTTGATTTAATCTCTCTTTGAGAGACTCTCTTTAGGAGTTATAACTCTCTTTGAGAGTTCTGTCAAACGCAGGAGGCGCCGATGGCCGAGCTGACCAACATTTCGTATGTCGCCCTGGCGCTGATCGGTCGCGGCGGTGCCTCGCCGCAGGATCTCGTCGACATGCAGCGGCGGGGCGGACGCATCTATTACGCCGTCGCCGACTCGCGGCTCTATGCCGAGCCCAAGCGCCTCGAGCGACTCGGCTACGTGACGTCGCACGTCGCACCGGGGAAGACGCGCGAGAAGACGGTCTACGCCCTCACCGAGCTCGGAGTCGAGGCCATGCGGTTGTGGGCACTCGAGCCCGCAGCCCCCGCGCGGATCCAGAACGAGGCGATCGTGAAGCTGATGTGCGGCGACATCGCCGGGGACGATGCCGCGCTGCTCGACGCTGTCCTGGCGCAGCGCACGGAGCTGGACGCCCAGGCGGCCAAGCTCGCCGAGGCCGAAGGGCGACTCGAGGCGCTGCCCCATCGGGCGCGCTACCTGCGGCTGGTGATCGACCTCGGTAACCGCCTCGTCGAGGCGCAGCAGGCCTGGCTCGACGAGGTCGAGGCCGAGCTGGCCGGCGTAGAGACGAAGCCGACCGATCGCGCATCCCGGACGCCGAGGTCGCGGACGGGGGAGCGAAGCCTCTAGGCCGCGATCGTCAGGCTCTCGATGTCGCTCGGGTACGACGTGAGAATGTCGATCCCGGTTTCGGTCACGACGACGGTGTCGGAATGGCGGAAGCCGCCGATGTCGTCCGTGTAGACGCCGGGCTCGATCGTGAACACCATGCCGGCCTCGACCGGGGTGTGGTCTCCGACGTCGAGGAACGGCGCCTCGTGGTTGCGGAGGCCGATCCCGTGGCCGACGTGCTGTCTCCAGTTGGGCAGGAGCCCTTCACCCTCGAGATAGTCGAGGACGGCGCGATCGACGTCGGCGCAGGTGACGCCGGGGCGCAACGCGTCGAATGCCACCCGCTGCGCGGCGACCGTGTGGTCGAACAGGCGCCGCATCTGGTCGGTCGGCTCGCCGATGATCATCGCGCGCTCGAGCTCGGCGTTGTAGCCCCAAACGGGAGCGGCGGTCTCGGTGACGAGTACGTCGCCGACCTGGAACTCGATGTTGTGCGCGACGGCGTGAGCCCAGCCGCTGCGACGGCCGATCTGGCCGCGATAGCCGGCGGTCGCGCCGTCGGACGAGGACTGCTGGCCGGCGTACGCCGGCCCGAGTGCCTCGAGCATCGCAAGTGTTGCCTCGTAACCTGCGCGAAGGCTCGCCTGCGCCTCGGTCGCGCCCGGGCGGGTGTACTCCTGAAGCAAGCGGTGAGCATGCTCGCACCATCTCGCGCTCTCCCGGATCAGCTCGATCTCCGCGTCGCTCTTGCGCACCATCATCCGCTCGATCACGGGCCCGAGCAGGCTCACGTCGCTCCCTGTCACGTCTGACAGTGACGGGCCCTCGTACCCGAGGATGCCCGGGTAGCCGTCCGAATCCGCACCGAGCGGGCCCGTCGCGCCCAGGTCTGCGAGAACGCGGGCGAGAATCCGCATCGGATGCTCGAGACCCGGGTACTCCGGGTACGACTCGACCCGCTCGAACGCCGTTTCGTCTCGTACCCGCTCGACCTCGAACTCGGGGACGAAGACCGCGAGCTCACCCGACGCGTTGGCGGCGACGGCGACGGGGCGCTCCGTTGCGAGGAACTCGAAGGCCGTGAAATAGCGGACGTAGTCCTGACCGAAGAGCACGAAGCCGGCGAGACCGTTGCGACTCGAGGTGCTCGAGCAGGCGCCGGCGGCGCGACTCGAGCTCGTCGGAAGGGATACCCGTCGGCTGGGCGCATGGCGTGCATCGGTCTCTTTCGAACGCGTCGGACGGGCTTAGTAGCGGTACTGGTCCGGCTTGTACGGCCCCTCGACCGGGATCCCGACGTACGCGGACTGTTCGGGGCGCAGCGTCGTGAGCTTCGCGCCCGAGCGCCTCGACGTGGAGCCGGGCGACCTTCTCGTCGAGATGCTTCGGCAGCACGTGCACGCCGAGCGGGTACGCGTCGGCGTCGGTGAAGAGCTCGATCTGGGCGATCGTCTGGTTCGTGAACGAGTTGCTCATCACGAAGCTCGGGTGCCCGGTCGCGTTGCCGAGGTTGAGCAGCCGCCCTCCGAGAGGACGATGATCGCGTGGCCGTCGGGGAAGACCCACTGGTCGACCTGCGGCTTGATCGTGATCCGCTCGATCCCCGGCACGGCTGCCAGGCCGGCCATGTCGATCTCGTTGTCGAAGTGGCCGATGTTGCCGACGACGGAGAGGTGCTTCATCCGCTGCATCTGCTCGACCGTGACGATGTCGCGGTTGCCGGTCGCGGTGATCACGACGTCGGCGGTGCCGATCACGTCGTCGAGCGTCTGCACCTCGTAGCCCTCCATCAGAGCCTGCAGCGCGCAGATCGGGTCGATCTCGGTCACGACGACGCGCGCGCCCTGGGCGCGAAGCGACTCTGCCGAGCCCTTGCCGACGTCGCCGTAGCCGCAGACGACGCAGAGCTTGCCGGACAGCATCAGGTCGACGGCACGGTTGATCCCGTCGACGAGCGAGTGCCGGCAGCCGTAGAGGTTGTCGAACTTGCTCTTCGTGACGGAGTCGTTGACGTTGATCGCCGGGAACAGGAGCGTCCCGGCCTCGGCCATCTGGTAGAGGCGATGCACTCCGGTCGTCGTCTCCTCGGTCACGCCGCGGATGTCCGCCGCGATCGCCGTCCACTTGCCGGCATCCTCCGCGAGCGACGCCTGGAGCAAGCCCGAGGAAGACCCGGAACTCCTCCGACTCGGCCGAGGCGGGATCGGGCACCGCGCCCGCCTTCTCGTACTCGAGGCCCTTGTGCACGAGCATCGTGGCGTCGCCGCCGTCGTCGAGCAGCATGTTCGGGCCGCCGTCCGGCCAGGTCAGCGCCTGCTCGGTGCACCACCAGTACTCCTCCAGCGTCTCGCCCTTCCACGCGAACACGGGCACGCCGCTCGGCCGCTCGGACGTGCCGTCGGGGCCGACGGCGACCGCCGCGGCGGCGTGATCCTGGGTCGAGAAGATGTTGCAGGACGCCCACCGCACCTCCGCGCCGAGCGCCGACGAGCGTCTCGATCAGCACGGCCGTCTGGATCGTCATGTGCAGCGAGCCCGTGATCCGTGCTCCGCGCAGCGGCTGCTCGTCGCCGAACTCCCGGCGCATCGCCATCAGCCCGGGCATCTCGTGCTCGGCGAGCGTGATCTCCCTGCGGCCGAACTCCGCCAGCGAGAGGTCCGCGACGCGGAAGTCGGTCGTCGACAGCTCTCGCACTGCGATCTCGGTCATCGTCGTCTCCTTGGGCGCGCGGCGCTCGGCCGGCGGCTGGTTCTCTCGGGTTCCAGGTGCTGCCGTATCCATGTCGATTCCGTCTCCGGACAGTAGCCGAGCAGATTCGTCGCGGCGACGGATGACTGTCGATCGTCAGCCGGCAGGCGGCCCGGAGGCGCGGTCGAGCTCGAGTTGCCGGAGCTCGATCCGTCGGATCTTGCCCGTCAGCGTCTTCGGGAGATCGGGCACGAACTCGACCAGGCGGGGATAGGCGTAGGCCGAGAGGCGGTCACGGACGAAGACCTTGATCTCGGCGGCGAGCTCGTCGGACGGCACGACGCCGTCGACGAGGACGATGAACGCCTTGACGACGTTGCCGCGGAGCTCGTCGGGCGACGCGACGGCGGCCGCTTCCCGCACCGACGGGTGCTCGAGGCATGCAGATTCGACCTCGAACGGGCCGATCCGGTAGCCGGCGGCGATGATCACGTCGTCGGCGCGTCCGACGTACCAGTAGTAGCCGTCCTCGTCCTCGACCGCCGCGTCCTTCGTGTGAAACCAGTCGCCGCCGAACGTCTCTCTGCCCGCTTCGTCGTTGCCCCAGTAGCCGAGCGGGTAGTGCGGGTTGGAGCGGGCGCGGAGGCAGATCTCACCCCGTTCGCCGCGAGGGACGGGCTGCTCGTCCTCGTCGAGGATCCGTACGTCCCAGCCGGGCATCGGCTTGCCCATCGAGCCCTCGCGCACGTCGAGCCCGGGATAGTTGGCGACGAGAGGGTACGACTCGGTCAGCCCGTAGTAGTCGAGGACGGTGACGCCGTACTGCTCCCGGAACCAGCGGATCGCCTCGGGGTTGAGCGGTTCGCCGGCAGAGCACACGCGACGAAAGACCTGCGGGTAGCGCGACCCCGCGTCGTCGATCGCCATCATCGCGCGCATCGCCGTCGGCGTCGTGAAGACGTTCGTCACCTGGTGCCGGCTGAGGAAGTCGAGCTGCCTCGCTGGGGTCGAACCCTGCTTCGCGACGGTAGACGCATTGCACCGCCCCGAGCCGCCACGGCCCGAGCAGAGGAGCGATCCCGGCAGCCCAGGCCCACTCGCCCATCCCGTGGAACCGCTCGCCGTCCTCGACCTCGTGGCAGTAGACGAACTCCTCGTGGCCGAGGATGTACCGGTGCGCGTGGACGATCCCTTTCGCCAGCCCTGTCGTTCCGGACGTGTAGTAGAGCTGGGCAGGATCGTCGGCCGACGTGTCGGCGCAGATCGGAGCGGTCGATGCGGCCGTCAGGGTGTCCGGGTCGAGCACGAGCACCTCGGGCGCCCACGGACGGTCGAACCGCGGCGCGTTGTCGACGTCGGTGACGAGAAGCCGCGCCCGCGAATCGGAGAGGCGATGCTCGATCCCGTCGTCGCCGTACAGCACCGACATCGAGAGGAGGATCGCTCCCAGCTTCCACACACCGAAGAAGATCGCGGCTGTCTCAGGCGTCGCCGGGAGCACGACGGCGACACGATCGCCCGCGGAGACGCCGTGGGCGGCGAGCGTATGCGCCGCCTGGTTCGCGAGGTCCTGAAGCTCTCCCCAGGAGAGCTCCCGGCTCGAGCCGTCGAAGCTCTCCCAGATCATCGCGTGCTTGTCGCGCGGGTGCTTGTCGCAGACGTCAGCGGCGATGTTGTAGCGCGGGGGAACGTCCCAGCGGTGCGTCGCGCACAACTCCTCGTACGTCGGGCTCTCCATCGTCGTCGCTCCAGTCGTCATCGCAGAACGGTGCCGTTGATGATCGCAGAGCCGCGCTAATGGCTCGCCCGAGTACCACGGCGATCTCTCGTGCGCGCCCGCGGGTCGATCGCACCGGCGAGCAGATCGGCGACCACGTTGGCGAGGATCACGACGGCACCCGTCACGAGGACGATCCCGACGATCACCGGCCGGTCGAAGCCGGAGAAGCCCTGGAGGGCCACGATCAGCAGCCGGCCGAGCCCGGGCAGGCCGTAGACGACCTCGACGAACAGTGCGATGCCGAGCGCTGCCCCGACGTCCATCGCCACCATCGCGACCACGACCGTCACCACCGCAGGAACGACGTGGCGTCGCAGCACCTGCTGCTCGCTCGCGCCCTTTGCCCGCGCGACGGTGACGAACGGCTCGTGCAGAACGGTCAGCGATTGGGTGCGGACGACCCGCAGGTAGAGGGCGAGGAGCAGCAGGCTGAACGAGAGCCAGGGCAGCACGAGGTGGGACGCCCAGTCGAAGGGGCCGCCGCAGCCGACCGGAGCGGTGTCGAGCGCAGATGCCCCGTTGGTGCCGAAGAAGGGGCAGTAGCCCTGACCCGGAAGCCAGCCGAGCTTCCGTCCGAACACGAGCTGGAGGATCAGCGCCGCCACGAGCGGATGGGTCGAGACGAACGCCAGGGACAGCAGGAGTGTGCTCCGGTCGAAGACGGAGCCGGCCCGCGATGCCAGATACGGCCCGAGCGGCAAGGCGACGAGGACGAGGAGCAGCATCCCGCCGAGGACGAGCGCGCCAGTGACGGCTGCGGCGCGGAGCACCAGCCGAGCCACCGATTCACCTTCGACGCCCTCGTCCTGCACATATGTCGCGGTCGTCCACGAGACGCCGAGGTCGCCACGGACGAGACCGCCGACGAAGTCGGCGTATTGCTCGAGCGCGGGGCGGTCGACGCCGAGCCGGTGGTTCGCCTCCTGTACCTGCTCGCGGGTCGGGTTCGGAACATTGCGGAGCAGGAAGCTGCCCGCGTCCTGTGGGATGGCCTGGTTCACCCAGAAGACGACGGTGGCGAGCGTGAACAGCAAGGCGACGGCGATCAGCACCTTTCGTCCGGCGAACGACGCCATTCCCCTCATCGTGCCGCCTCGACGCCGAACACCCGCTGCAACGCCTCACCGATCTCGTGCAGCGCGACGACCGTGAGGAAGATCGCGGTGCTCGCGAAGATCGTCGGCCACAGGGTGACGGCGGCGGGATCGTAGCGGGACGGTGCCAGCGGAGAGCCCCAGGTGTCGGCGAGGATCCTGCCCCAGCTCGCAGTCGGAAGGCGCACCCCGGCGTTCAGGAACGTGACGCCGATCTCGAGCAGGATGCCCGTGGCGACGGCGAGCATGCCCCAGGTGAGCAACGACGGTCCGAGATGCGGCAGCAGATGCTTGCGGAAGACCCATGCTCGCCCGCCCCCGGCTGCGAGCGACGCGTCGACGAACTCGCTGCGACGCAGCGTGACGAGCTGCGTGCGGACGAGGCGCGCGGGGTAGAACCACGTGAAGAGCCCGACCAGGAACGCGACGGCGAACACGCCCTCGTTCAGGACCCCGAACGTGATCCCCTGCAGGTACGACCCGAACGCGCTCGCGCCGACGAGCACCAGCAGAAAGAGGATCGGCAACGCCATCACGATCTCGCTGAGCCGCGATACGAACGCGTCCACAACGCCGCCGAGCATCCCTGCCAGGGCGCCCAGGACGACCCCGATCATGAGCGCGATCATCGTCGCGAGCACCCCCACCTCGATCGAGACCTGTCCTCCGTAGAGGAGCCGCAGAAAGAGGTCGCGGCCGAGCGCGCCGTCGCCTCCGAGGACGAGCAGTGTCTTCCCCGTTCCGGGTGGCGGCGGGGCGATCTCGCCGTCGTCGTCCACCTGTGCGACATGGACGTCGGGCACCCGGGAGAGGGGGCCGACGGGGCGCAGGTTGACATCGACCGCGTACGGGAACGGGTCGTTCGGGCCGTGGCCGAGAATGCGCGCCAGTACCGGGGCACCGACGAAACAGGCGATCACGAGCCCAGCTGCGAGCGTCAGCGCGACCATGGCGGCTCGATCGCGGCGCAGCCGCGCATACGCGATCGCGCGGGGTGAGCGCACCGGCGGAACCACTCCATCGCGACCCCGGTCCCGAACCGGGGTCAGCGACGGGCCCGTTCATGGGCATAGCTTCTCAGACGCGCGAGTGGACGACCGGGGCACCAAGTCGGTGGTGCGGGTTGCTCAGCTCGCCGTCGCGTGCCGCTTCCACTGCGCGCCGCCGTTCTCCCGGGTCAACGCGGAGATGACTGCGCGTCGCACGACCCTGCCGTCCCGCGCGTGACCTGTGATCTGCACCCTGCGCGGAACCTCGTCGAGGGCGAGCAAGAATCTCGTCGTCTCCGGGCGGAGGGTCTCGCTCTCGTCGTCGAGGTAGGGCTGTCGTGGATCGGGTCGCTTCGCGAGCCGAAGCCGCCATTCCACGATCGCTGGGGCGGCGTCCCAGGAGAGCTCGAGGCCCTCCTCCACCCGCTTCTTGCGAACGGCCATCGTGCCGACGATCGTCGCGGACGACTGCAGGGACAAACGGCGGACCGCGGGGCGGGTCTCGGCCGGCGGGGGCGACGGGTTCGAGGTGGAAGCGGCGATCGCGGCCAGAGCCGTTCGTGCTCGACTCTCGGCCTCTGCCACCGCAGGCGCCAGCCCCGGCTCTGCAAGCCAAGGTCGGCTGCGGAGGTACCGAGCTGTCTCGGCCGTGATGCCGGCAGCGAGCGCGTCAGCGTCCGGCACGAGCCCTGCCACCACGAGCCGGTGGGCTTCGCGGACGTAGAGCGCATGACGACGGCCGAGCTCGTCGAGGATCTCCTCCGGCGCATACGAGTCGACCATCAGGTCGACGGGCCGCAGCCACTCGTTGTCGTCCGCGTTTCCGTTCATCACCACAGTGTGCCGCGCACAGTGGGTGGCGACCGGTCGAGAACGTCAGCGCGAGGCGGCGGCCGCTTCGCGGAGGCCGAGCATGTAGCCGACCGCCCACAGCCGCCCGAGGCTCGAGTACCCCGCTCGATCGTTGCTGTCGCCGGCGAGCGTCGGGACGTGGTCGGAGCGCATCGGCGCGTCGACTCCCGATTCGAGATAGGCGCGCATGCACGCATACATGTCGGTCGGTCCCTCGTCGTGGAACGTCTCGACGAAGCATTCCGGCGTTCCTCGAACGTCCCGGAAATGAACGAAATGGATCGCCTCCAGCGCCGCGAAGCGTCGGATCGCAGCGGGGACGTCGTCGGTCATCAACCCGATGTTGCCCTGACAGAACGTGATCCCGACGTTCGGGCTCGCTGCCAGCTCGATTGCACGCTCCAGTCCCTCGAGCGACGAGAGGATGCGCGCCACGCCGCGGAAGGACGGGAGCGGCGGATCGTCGGGGTGAAGTGCGATCTTGACCCCCGACGCTTCCGCGATCGGCGAGATCCGCTCCAGGAACCAGGCGAGGTTGCCCCACATCTGGTCGGGCGAGAGCGGTCCGATCGCGAGCTCGCCGAGACCCGAGACGACGCTGTGGTCGTAGGCGGTGACGAGAGCGCCTCCGCGCCCGCGCACTTCGGTGCTCGTCCGCGCCCAGCCCGAACCGGCCATGAAGTTGATGCAGAGGACGGGGATGCCGAGGGCACCCATGTTCTGCACGAGCGTCGTGAGCGCGTCGAGCTCGTCCTCCCGACCGGGCGTCCCCGTGCGAATCGCCTCCATCGGCGGCGAGTCCTCGATCACGGTCAGCGGCAGTCCGCGGTCGAGAAAGCGCCGCTGCAGGATCGCGAGCGGAACCGCGTCCCACGGCCGGTCGACGCGGGTCATCGCCGCATCCGTCCCGGTCGTCGCCGACCCCGAAGCCCCCGGAAGCGTGCTCACCGCTTCCTCGGCACCGACCTGGACGAGGAGACGCGCGAGCTGCTCCTGGGGTGGCTCGACGAACTCTGCGATCCGGATCACCGGGTCAACGTATCTCACCCGACGATCGCTGGACTAGGCGCTGGGCCGACGCCTTCCGAGCCAGACACGGACGATGTACACGGGCACGACGACGCCCGCCGCGAGGAAGGCGCCGATCCCCCAGGCGGTCGCGTGGGCGCTGCCGTGGCGGTCGGCATGGGCGAAGGTGGCCATCGAGATGCCGGCCGCGATCGCGACGGCGAGGAAGAACTCGAAGAACTTCACGGTCACCCAGTCTTGCAGGCACGGAGGTCGCACCGCCGGTCGTTTCGCGGCACTGCCCTCCTACGGGCCTGGCACGATGGGCCGGCACGCTCATTCATCCTCGGAACGGGAGGCATTCGTGCCCGCAAAGTTCGTCGTCAAGAAGGGGCCGACCGGGAAGTTCCGCTTCTCGCTCGTCTCGACCAACGGTCAGGTTGTCGCCTCGAGTCAGGCGTACGAGACAAAGCGCGCCGCGATGGCAGGAATCGCCTCCGTGCAGAAGCTCGCCGCCGGCGCGACGCTCGTCGACACCACGGTCGCCGCAGCAGCACCTGCGAAGCCGGCTGCAAGGGCTGCGGCGAAGAAGCCCGCTGCGAAGAAGCCTGCTGCGAAGCCCGCCACGCGGAAGCCTGCCGCCAAGAAGCCCGCCCGGAAGGCCGCTGCTAAGAAGTAGGACGAACGTCGAGTCCTGGGGCGGGGGAGGGCATTGGGCCCTACCCCGTCTCGGGGCTACTCGACCGTCCGCATGAACAGCCGCGTCGCGGCCGTCCCGCCGATTTGAACGGCGACGACTCCCGTGAGCTGCTTGCCCTTGGCCCAGGCCGGGATCTTCCAGGCGCAGCGGGCCGACTGCGCCTTGAATGCATTCGTGACCACGCGGAGGCGCTTGCCGTTGACCTCTGCTCGGCATCTCACAGAGCCCGCCGCGAGCGGCTGTCCTGTCGAGAGCTGGACGAACTTGACCGACGCGAGGAGTCGCGAGCGCTTGGTCTGACGCGTGACGTGGGCGGGCTTGGCGCCCACCGCGGGCAGGACGACTGTCGCCGCGGGAGCGCCGGCTGGAGACGGAGTCGCCGGAGCCGTGACGACGACGCTCGCGGCCGGGGCGGCGGGAGCGCTCGAGCCACCTGCTGATGCGGCTGCCGGAGGCGAGCCCGCTGCAGGCGGCGTCGAGGCGGGCGGCGTTGGGTTCGACGGCGCGGGAGCTGGAGCAGGGGCGGGAGCAGGCGCAGGCGCAGGCGCAGGCGCAGGTGTCGGGGCGGACCCGCCGGACGCGTCGTCGCCGAAGTTCTGCGTCCAGTACAGCTGGCCGCCGGCATTCGCTGCGACGCCGACGCCCGTCGAGGTGAATTGGGGGTTCTCGATATTCGCCTTGTGGCCGGGCGAGTTGAGCCAGCCGGTGACGACGGCCTGTGCGCTGCCGTACCCGAACGCGATGTTCTCGCCCCACCAGTTGCCGCCGTAGCCGCAATCAATGGCCCGCTGGTACGCCGAACGGGCGACAGGCGGCGCAGGGTCGTTGTGGTCGAAGTACCCGTTGCCTGCCATGTGAAGCGATTTCCACTGCGACGACGCCGTCAGCGGCGCCGAGAGCGCGAGCGCGCTGAGGCCCTTGCTCGTGCGGTACTGATTGATCAAGGTCACGACCTGGGATGCGAGATCACCCCGATTGGTGCCCCAGGACGACGAAGCGCTGCAGTTCGTCGCAGCCGTGGCCGTGGAGACCGAAACGGCAGCGACAGCGGCAAGCAGGGCCAATGCTGCAATGGCAAAGCCGACTCGGAAGATGTGGCGTCTGTTGCGCATCAGGGTATGCCGCGGCGGGAGCGGGCACTGGCTGTATCGGCGCATGGCGCCCGTTCCTTAACCCTCCCCCGAGAAGCTCGATGCTAACGGCCAAATCCGACGCCGTGGGCGTCCCGCTGGGCGAAGTACCGCAAAGAGGGGACTTTTTCGTTCGCGCCCGGCCCGGGTTGCTAACCGATCGGCCGGGAGCGCAGCATCTCGACGGTCGCGGGGTCGGCGCGCTGCAGGCGTCCCGGCGCCCCTCCGGCGAGGACGGCTTCGAGATCGTCCGCGACCAGATCGCCGATGCGGCGCCAGATCTCGGGCACGTTCCCTGCCCGATGGGCGGAGAGGATCGTTCCCGGCGTTTCGCGTGCTCGTTCGGTTGCGGGGATCGGCTCCTCGGGGAACACGTCGATCGCAGCGCGGATCCGACCGGAGGACGCCGCATCGAGCAGCGCCTCCCAGTCGACGACCGCAGAACGCGAGACGAGCACGACGACGGAGCCGGGCGTCATCGCCTCGAAGCAGCGCCGACCGATGGCGCCGGCATTCTCGGTCGTCGGGGGCGCGAGGCACGAAGACGACCCGCGAGCGTCGGAACAGGTCGAGGAGCCCGACCGGCTCGAGACCGAGGGTGGCGAATGCGTCCTCGTCGAGCCAGGGGTCGTGCCCGAGCAGCTCGCAGCGAAACGGTGCGAGAAGCGGAACGAGCGCTTGGGCAAGGCTCCCGCAGCCAACGAGGCCCACAGTCTTGCCGGCGAGCAGGAACGAGCCGGAGTTGACACCCTCGTCGAACAGGACCTCGGTCCCGGCGCGAATCTCGGCATCGCCCCGAGGGATATCGCGGGCTGAGGCGAGCGCCAGCCCGAGCGCGAGCTCGGCAACCGGCTGCCCGAACACCCGTCCGATGCCGAGCACCTCGATGCCGCGTTCGAAGCAGGCTCGGTAATCGACGTTCTGGAGGAAGTTGCCCTCGACGTTGACGACGGCTCGGAGCCGAATCATGCGCTCGAGGCGAGGTGCCGGAAGTGAGGTCTGTCCCACGATTGCGACCAGATCTGGGAGGAGCGGCTCGATGAGATCGTCGCCGGCGGGGGGTCCGTCGTGCCACGTGACCGGGGCGAGCGCTTCGAGCCGCTCTCGCGCCGCAGGCGAGAAGATCTGGTCGAGCGTTCGCGGGTGCGGGTCGACGAGGATCATTCCGAGGGGAACCTAGCCTGCGCGGTGGAGGCGTACACTCGCAGGGTGCCACTTCAGCGATGGTCAGACGATCCGATCGACCAGTTGTCTCCCTCGATCGGGCGTCAGCTCGTTCATACCGAGACGATGTCGATCGCCCGGATTCATCTCCGCGCCGGTGCTCGTGTCCCCAGTCACGCCCATCCACAGGAGCAGGTCGCGACCGTGCTCGAGGGACGCCTGCGGTTCGTCGTCGGCGAGGAGGAGCACGTCGTCTCGGCGGGCGAGAGCATGATCGTCCCGAGCGGTGTCCCTCATGCTGTCGAAGCGCTTGCCGACTCGCTGGTGCTGGACGTCTTCTCGCCGGTGCGCGACGACTGGCAGCGCGGCGAGGACGCCTACCTGCGCGGCTAGCGGACGCGAACGATCGGCCTAGTGCGGCACCACACGAGGGCGAGGCACGCCTCGCCCCTACGTCGCGTCGAGCAACCTGCGGATTCCGCGGACGGCCTGGCCGATCCGATGCTCGTTCTCGACGAGCGCGAAGCGAACGAACCCGTCACCGTCGGCTCCGAAACCCACCCCCGGTGACACCGCCACGCTCGCCTCGCGCGCCAGCTTCTCCGCGAACGCGAGCGAGCCGAGCTCGCGGTATGGCTCCGGGATCGGGGCCCAGACGAACATCGTCCCCTTCGGCTTGGGGAACGACCAGCCTGCCCGCGCGAGACCGTCGCACAGCGCGTCGCGCCGCGACTGGTAGATCGCAGACACGTCCCGGGGATAGTCGGGAAGCTCGTTCATCGCCACGATCGCGGCGATCTGGATCGGCTGGAAGGTGCCGTAGTCGAGCCAGGACTTGAGGCGGGCGAGCGCGTTGACGACGGCCGCGTTGCCGACGACGAAGCCGACCCGCCAGCCTGCCATCGAGAACGACTTCGTGAGCGTGTACAGCTCGACAGCGACCTCTTCGGCGCCGGGCACCTGGAGGATCGAGGGTGGTTCGTAGCCGTCGAACGCGAGATCGGCATAGGCGAAGTCGTGGACGACGAGCAGCTCGTGTCGGCGCGCGAACGCAACGACGCGCTCCATGAAGGCGAGGTCGACCGTGGCCGTCGTCGGGTTGTGCGGGAACGAGAGGATGACGACCCGTGGTTTCGGCTGGGCACGCTCCCAGGCGTCCTCGAGGTTCGCGAACAGGTCCTCGTCGGCGCCCATCGGTACGCGCGTCACGGCCGCGCCGGCGAGGATCGGCGCGTGGATGTGGATCGGGTAGCTCGGGCTCGGCACGAGCGCCGAATCGCCCGGCTCCAGGAGCACCCACATCAGATGCGAGAGCCCTTCCTTGGCGCCGATCGTGTTCAGCACCTGCGTGTCCGGGTCGAGGTCGACGCCGAACCTGCGCTTGTAGAGCGTCGCGGCGGCGAGCCGCAGGTTCGGAATCCCCTTCGAGGCCGAGTAGCGGTGGTTGCGCGGGTTGTGGGCCGCTTCGGCGAGCTTCTCGACGGCCAGCTCGGGCGAAGGAAGATCGGGGTTGCCGAATCCGAGATCGACGACGTCGTCGCCCGCGCGGCGAAGCTCGAGCGTGAGGTCGCGGATCACCGCGAAGACATAGGGCGGCAGGTTGTCGACCCGGCGGAAATCCATCGGGTCAGTGTAGGGCGACGCAGAGCGTCGCCTTGCGGGTTCGGATCGTGGCCGGGAGGGCGAGGCTTCGCCTCGCCCCTACGGCGAGCCGGAGGTCACGAGCGGCCCGAGCGAGGCGCGTGCCAGATCTGCGCCCACAGAGACAACGTCGCCGACGATCACGAGCGCCGGCGACTCGAGGTCTCCGGCGAGCTCGGCCAGGTCGGCCAGCGTTCCGGAGACCGACTCCTGATCCGGCAGGGTGCCGCGGGAGACGACGGCCGCCGGCGTCGCCGACGGCAGGCCTGCCGCGACGAGCCCTCGACAGAGCTGATCGATCCTCTCGAGCCCCATGAACAGGACCAGGGTTCCGCCGGCCCCGGCCAGTGAGGCGTAGTCGGGCTCGCCGCCGTCGGCGCCGTGCCCGCTCGCGATCGTGACGCGATCCGAGACGCCGCGGTGGGTGACCGGGATGAGGGCGGCGGCCGGCACTGCAGCGATCGAGGAGACACCGGGGACGATCTCGAACGGGATGCCGGCCTCGGCGAGCGCGAGAGCCTCTTCGCCGCCGCGTCCGAAGACGAACGGATCACCCCCCTTCAGCCGCACGACGTCGAGATCTGCGGCACCGTAGGCGACGAGCAACGCCGTCACCGCCTCCTGCCTCATGCCGGCGCGGGAGACGACGAGGGCGTCGTCGGGGGCCTCGTCGACGAGCTCGGCAGCGACGAGCGTGTCGACGACGAGAACATCACACGCGCGAACGAGCTCGAGGCCGCGAGCCGTGATCAGACCAGGGTCACCAGGCCCGGCGCCGACGAGATGAACGGTCATCCGAGCTCCTGGGCGACGAGGCCTGCGAAGTACTCCTTGCGCTCCTCGTACGTCGCGAAATGGGACTTCGCCCACGGGCGCAACTCGCGCAGCCGATGCGCGAGCTCGGCGTGCTCGGGGCGGACAACGGTCGCGATCTGGTCGCGGAGGTGCTGGGCGAGGGCCGGGGAGGCGCCGCCTGTCGAGACGGCGATCGCGATCGGCTCGTGGCGATGGATTGCGGGCAGGATGAACGAGCAGAGCTCGGGTACGTCGACGACGTTGCAGAGCAGCGACCGTTTCTCCGCGTCGCGGAAGACGCGCCGGTTGACGGACGTGGTCGCTGTTGCGGCGACGACGAGGAACTTCCCGTCGAGGTCGTCCGTGCGGTACCCGCGGCGGATGATCGTCACGTCGAGGTCGGCGAGCTCCGGCAGGATCTGCGGCGCGACGACGGTGATCGCGGCGCCGGCGGCGAGGAGCCCCTCGATCTTCTCCAGGGCGACTCGGCCGGCCCCGACGACGAGCACGGCGCGGCCGGTCAGGTCGAGACACGCCATGTAGTACGACGGCGCTGCGTAGTTCGGCGTCGTCACCAGGACCTCTAGACCTCGACCGAGGTGATCCGGGCGCCCTGGCGGTCGAGCTTGACCGACAGTCGCCCTTCGGCCGTCGCGAGCGACAACGTGTACGCGCCGGGTCCGACGGCCGTCAGCGTCGCACCTTCCAACGTGTGGCCCTGGAGCGAGCTGAGCGCCTCGCTGACCTCGCGCGCGCTCTGTTGCAGGGCGGCCCCGCGCGGGAGCTTGCGATAGAGGCGTAGCGCCGCGGTCTCACCGGGAGGGCCGTAGATCGCCCGAATCCGACCTGCCTGGAGCGCGAGCTCGAGGATCGGTTCGAGCGTGATGCGCGGTCTGGTCGTCGAGCGCACCCTCCTCGAGCGCCTCCTCGAGCTCGGCCAGCTGGTCGCGATAGTCCTCGGACGTCGCGGCGGCCAGGACGGCCCTGGTTTCGGCCAGCGCGAGCTCGGCCTCCGTCTCCGACACCTTGACGGCCGACGTCACGGCGGCATCACTCATGCGAGCCCTCGCCGAGGATCGCGTGCAACTCGTGCTCGAAGCCACCGGTCTCGATCGCGCAGTGCATGCCGCACTCCTTCGGCGCGTCCGTCTCCCACCACCAACGGCCTGCGCGTACGGGCTGACCCGCTGCGACCGGCTTCGTGCACGGCGCACAGCCGATCGAGGTGTAGCCCTTCTCGTAGAGCGGATGGGTCGGGACGTCGTTGTCGCGCAGGTAGTCCCAGACCTCGTCCTCCTGCCACTCGGCGAGCGGATTCAGCTTGACGATCGCCCCGTGGTCGTGGTCGATCTCGATCTTCCTGATGTCGGAGCGCGAGGCCCACTGGTCGCGACGGAGCCCGGTCACCCACGCATCGAGGTCGGCGAGCGCCCTCGTCAGCGGCTGCACCTTGCGGACGTTGCAGCAGAGCAGCCTGTTCTCCACGGACGTGAAGAACAGGTTCGGCCCGTGGCGGTCGACGAGGCGCTGCACCTGCCCCGCGTCGGGTGAGATGAGCTCGAGGCGGAGGCCCTGATAGCGGTCGCGGAGCTGCTCGATCAGGTCGAACGTCTCCTGCGGCAGACGACCCGTGTCCATCGAGAAGACGCGCACGTCCGGGTCGATCTTGTAGGCCATGTCGATCAGCGCGACATCGCCCTCCTGAAATGCGGTCGAGATCGCGAGCCGGCCACCGAAGCGGTCGATGGCCCACTCCAGCAGGTCCCACGGTTCCTGCCCCTCGAACTCGACCGAGAGCTCGCCGGCCTCCCAGTCGTCGAGCTGCTCGTCGATGTGCGTGCTCATGCTGCCTCCTCCTCTAGTTCCTTCGCTCCTCGGCGCGACCTGGCCGGCTCGCGGCCGATCAGAACGCCGAGCTCGTCGTCGGTCGTGCGGTCGCAATACGCGCGGAAGCTCTCGCCGGGGGCGCGTGCGTCGAGCCAGGCCACGATCAGTCCCTCGACCGTCGCGTTGAGCTCCTCGGTCGGGACCCGCCGGAACACCGGGCGGCCGATCGCGGCCACCGGCCCGAGCGCCCCGCGCAGCAGGATGTCGTAGCCCTGGTGGCGCTTGCCCTCGGCGTCCCGCACGGTCGTGCCCTGGAAGCCGAGATCGCCAACCCAGTGCTGGCCGCACGCATGAGGACAGCCGTCGAGATGCAGGCGGAGCTCCGAGACGTCGTGGCCGAAGCGGCCCTCGAGATGCTCGATCAGGGTGCCCAGGCGTCCCTTCGTCTCGGCCACTGCGAAATTGCAGTGCGGCTCGCCCGTGCAGCCGATCGCGTTCGACGCGCAGCCGGTTGGCGTCGACCGGGAAGCCGATCTCGGCCAGCCTCGTGGAAGCGCTGTCGACGTCACCGACTCCGGTCACGATCAGGTTCTGCTGCCGGGTCAGCCGGATGTCGCGCCCCTGCGTCGCCGCGAGGTCGGCGACGGCGAGCATCTGGTCGCCGGAGATCAGGCCGAGGTGCACCGGTGCGCCGATCGAGTGGACGCCCGGCTCGTGCTCGAGCTCGACGCCCATGTGGTCGGCCGGGTCGTGGTCGAGCGGCTCCAGCGTGTAGTCGGGCAGCGCGTAGCCGAGGCGGCGCTCGACCTCTTCGCGCATGCCCTCCGGGCCACGGTCGTCGACCATGAACTTCATCCGCGCCTTGACGCGCGAGATCCGGTAGCGCAGGTCTTCCTTCCAGGCGTCGAGGAGCGCGCGCATGACGGGCATCGCCTCGTCCTCGCTGATCCAGACGCCGAGGTCGCGCGCAATCCGCGGCACCGACGAGAGCCCGCCCCCGACGAGCACCGCGAACCCCTTCTCACCGTTGCGGATCACGCCGACGAGCGAGATGCAGTTGATCTCCGGGGCATTGCAGCGATGGGCGCAGGCCGAGATCGAGATCTTGTGCTTGCGCGGGAGGTCGGAGTAGTCCGGATTCCCGTAGAAGAACGCCGTCACCTCGTCGTGCAGGGCGGTGACGTCGAAGAGCTCGTCATGGGCGAGACCGGCAACGGGGCACCCGGTGAGGTTCCGGACGGCGTCGCCGCAGGCGCCGACCGTGGTCAGGCCGACGTCGCGAAGGCGGTCGAAGACCGCGGGAAGCGACGTGAGCTCGAGGTAGTGGAGCTGAATCGTCTGGCGGGTGGTCAGCTCGCCGGCACCGCGGCCGTGCTCGTTCGAGAGCTCACCGACCGCGCGGAGCTGCTCAGGCGTCATCCGCCCGGCGGGCAGCTTGATCCGAAGCATGAACGTCCCGATCTTCGGCTTGTCGTGGTACAGCCCCCACCACTTGAGGCGAACGAGGTCCTCCTCTTCGATGTCGGCGTACCCGGTCGCGATCAATGCCGGCAGCTCGCCCATCATGGCGAGCGGGCTCTTCTCTCGCTTCAGCCGCTCGACCGGGTTGCGCTTGAGCACGAGCTCGAGCGTCGGCGCCTCCTTCACCGGTCGAGTCGCTTCCGCCATCTCGTGCCCCCTCAGCCCCGGAAACGACATCGGGCTCCGAACCCGGAGCCCTGGACGGTGCCGACGGCACCTGCGCTTCACCATCTTCCCGGTCACCGCCCCGGGTGGGCGGCCAGCGGCTGGAGTTCGCACCTGACGGACGGTCGTCCCGGTTGCGGCGGTTTCGTCGGGCCAGGTCCCTCAACCGCTCACGATGGTTAACGCTTTCCAATGTATAGCAACGTCACTTCAATAACACAAGCGTTGCCCGGCTCGTCGCATCACGCCTTGCTCGCGCCGCGCTCCAGAGCCGACAGGGTGCGGTGCCGATCCCAGGTGCCGGCGACGATCGCGGTTCCGACGACGACGGCTGCGTAGCCGAACAGGTAGCTGACGATCCCGAATGCGATCCCGATGAGGCCGTAGCGTTCGGCGTTCGTCGTGAAGATCTCGGGCAGGAAGATCTGGCAGCCGACCGAGTAGGCGGCGACTGCGCCCGCGGTCAGGAGCCCCGTCGGCAGAAGTCGCCGCCACGGCAGCCGGCGCCCGAGGAGGAGGTACGGCGTCCAGATCCAGAGGGCAGCGCCGAAGACGAACGCGATCGTCAGTCCCGAAATCGGGAGGTCGTTGCGGTCGGTGAAGTCACGCAGCGGGCTGAGCAGGGCTGTGAAGAGAATGAAGCTCAGAACCCAGGTGGCGCGCCGAACGACCGCGTCGAACTGCTGGGCGGGCAGCCGCCAGATATCCAGGTAGAGCTTTTGGAGTCCTTTGGCGAAGCTGAAGACGGAGTAGAACAGGATCACGAGCCCGAGAATGCTGACGGCGCCCCGGATCTGCCCGTCGGTCGCGAACAGTGTGCGGGTCGCCTCGGCGCCGGCCCCTGTGAGGCCGAAGCGGTTGACGAGGCTGTCACCGAAATTGTCGGCGCCCGGCACGGTTGCGCTGATGATGATGCTCAGCGGAATGACGGCCACGAACAGCTTCGAGGCGAGCGCGAGCGAGCGTTCCACGACCTCGAGGCGAATCAGTTCGGCGACGGCAGCGCCGACAAACGAGGCTTCGAACCGTGCCTTCAGGGGGGCAAGATTCATCGGCTCGATCGTAGTGGGTAGGTAGAATCGGCCTCATGGGAAACCTCGGCATCTACTTCATCTTCCTGATCCCGCCGCTGATCATCGGTTTCGTGATCCAGCATCGGCTCAAGAGCACCGTCGCCGCGCAGATGCAGGTTCCGATCGCGAACGGCATGTCGGGTGAGCGCGTCGCCCGGATGATCCTCGACCACAACGGCCTCGCCGGCGTGCCGATCAACCAGGCGCAGGGCGGCCCTCTGTCGGATCACTACGACCCGAAGCAGCGTACGGTCAACCTGTCACCCGGCGTGTACGAGGGCCACGCCGTCGCCTCGGTCGCGATCGCCGCGCACGAGGTCGGCCATGCAATCCAGCACGAGAAGTCGTACACGGCATTCCGGCTCCGCAGTGCGATGTTCCCAGCTGTCGCGTTCGCCTCGAATGCGTGGTTCATCCTCCTGATGATCGGCGTCTTCGCCCAGATCGCCGGGCTCGCGCAGCTGGCGATCATCCTCTTCGCGGTCGTCGTCCTCTTCCAGCTCGTGACGCTCCCGGTCGAGTTCGACGCGTCGAAGCGCGCCAAGCAGCAGCTCCACTCGCTCGGACTCGTCACGTCGGGCGAAGAGGCGGGTGTGAGCAAGGTGTTGAGCGCGGCCGCCATGACGTACGTCGCAGCGGCTCTGGCAGCTCTCTCGCAACTCGCCTACTACGCGCTCGTCTTCCTCGGCAACCGCAACTAGGCCTTCTCGTGCGGGTCGTCGCACTCGTCCTGCGGGCATCGGTCGTCGTCGTCGCAGCGGCGTTCCTCTTCTCGTTGCTCGTCGACGGGCCGCCGGCGCCCGTCGCTGCGCGTACGAGTACAGCCGACGCAGCACCGAAGGTCGTTGCGAAGCACGCCGCCGCCAAGGTGAAGAAAGCGACACGTGCCGTGCCTCCGGGTGTCGTCACCATCGCGGCCGTCGGCGACATCGTGATGGGGTCGACGCCGAACCTGCCGCCGGACGGCGGCAGGACGTTCTTCGATGCGGTCGAGACCGATCTCGCCGCCGACGTCGTGCTCGGGAACCTCGAGGGAACGCTCTCCGTGGGAGGGAGCTCCAAGTGCGGCGCGGGAAGCACCAACTGCTACGCGTTCCAGACGCCGCCGGCATACGCCGCCTGGCTCCGCGGAGCCGGCTTCACGGTCATGAACGTCGCGAACAATCACGCATTCGACTTCGGCCCGTCGGGCCAGGCGCAGACGCTTGCTGCGCTTCGCGCCCAGAACCTCGCGGTTACCGGCCGCCCGGGAACCATCGCCTACCAGCAGGTCGGGGAGATCAAGGTTGCGGTCGTCGGTTTCGCCCCGTACCCCTGGGCGCAGCGGCTGACGGACATTCCCGCGGCGCGGCGGCTCGTGAAGAAGGCCGCTGCGAATGCCGACGTCGTCGTCGTGACGATGCACGCGGGGGCAGAGGGGACCGAGCATGCACACGTGCGGCGCGGGACCGAGACGTACCTCGGCGAGAACCGCGGCAACGTCGTCGCCTTCTCTCACGCCGTCGTCGACGCCGGTGCCGATGTCGTGATCGGCCACGGCCCCCACGTGTTGCGCGGAATGGAGTGGTACCGCGGCCGGCTGATCGCGTACTCGCTCGGGAACTTCGCCGGCTACAAGGTCTTCGCCCTCGGCGGCCCGCTCTCGCTCAGCGGCATCTTGCGGATGACGCTTCGTGGCGACGGCCGTTTCGACAGCGGCACGCTCGTCCCGACGCGGCTCGTCGGCGAAGGGATCCCGGCGCTCGACCCTGCCGAGAGCGCGCACGGGATCGTGCGAACGCTGTCGCAGGAGGATTTCGGCGCCCGGGCCGTCAAGCTGTCGCGGAACGGCAATCTCTCGTAACGTGCGCGGTAGGCCGCACCGTGACAGGTGCCTCGGCAGGAGAGACGCGTAACCGACGGGAGGGACAGTGCGTGAATTCGACGTTGTCGTGATCGGTGCCGGCGTCGCCGGCGAGGTGGCGGCCGGAAGGCTCGCCGAGCACGGCCTCGAGGTGGCGATCGTCGAGGACAGGCTCGTCGGCGGGGAGTGCTCGTACTACGCCTGCATGCCGTCGAAGGCGCTGCTCCGTCCGGTCGAGCTCGAGCGCGAGGTCCACCGCGTTCCCGGTCTCGAGCTCGGGCCGATCGACGTCGCGGCCGTCTTGCGGCGTCGCGACGACGTCATAGCCCATCTCGACGACGCCGGTCAGCTGCCCTGGCTCGAGGAGCGCGGCATCACGCTCGTGCGCGGCCGCGGCCGTCTGAACGGCGAACGCCGGGTCGTCGTGGGAGCGGAGCACCTGGGCGCGAGGAAGGCGGTGATCGTCGCCACCGGCTCGCGCGCCCTCGTCCCGGACATCCCGGGCCTGCGCGAGGCGAAGCCCTGGACGAACATCGAAGGCACGACCGCAACCTCTGTTCCCGAGCGGCTCGTCGTCCTCGGAGGCGGTGTCGTCGGAGTCGAGCTCAGCCAGGCATGGTCGGCGTTCGGCGCGCAGGTCACTCTCGTCCACCGGGGCGAGCGACTGATCGAGCGCGAGGAGCCGTTTGCGAGCGCACAGGTGCTCCGGGCGTTGCGTGACGACGGTGTCGACGTCCGGCTCGAGTGCTCTGCGACGCGTGTCTCACGACCCGGCCCCGTCGTCGTCGAGCTCGACGACGGGACGACGGTGGAGTCGGACGAGGTGCTGGCCGCCTTCGGACGTGTCCCCGGCGTGGCCGATATCGGGCTCGAGACGATCGGGATCGAACCTGCCGGCAGGCCGCTCGCCGTCGGCGACGATCTGCGCGTTCCGGGTCACGACTGGCTGTTCGCGATCGGCGATGTCAACGGCCGCGCGCTCCTCACCCACATGGGCAAGTATCAGGCGCGGCTCGTCGCCGACACCGTCCTCGGCCGGGAGGCGCCGCTGCGAACCGACGGTGCGCGGTCGCCTCGGGTGATCTTCACCGACCCTCAGGTCGGAGCCGTCGGCTTGACCCTCGAAGGCGCTCGCGCAGCCGGCCTCCGGGTCAGGCACGTCGATGTCGAAACGAGCGGCAACGCCGGCGGGTCGTTCGTCGGGCGCGGCGCACCGGGGACGTCGAGGATCGTCGTCGACGAGGACAGGCGTGTGATCGTGGGGGCGACGATCACCGGCTCGGAGGTCGCGGAGGCCCTGCACGCTGCCACGATCGCGGTCGTCGCCGAGGTTCCGGTCGACGATCTCTGGCATGCGGTGCCGGCCTACCCGACGCAGGAGCGAGCTCTGGTTGAAGCTGCTGGAGGCCTACGGACTGTGAGCTATCACCTCGCCCAGATCAACGTTGCACGACTCCTCGCCCCGATCGACGCCCCGGAGACAGCGGCGTTCGTCGCTGCGCTCGACCCGGTCAATGCGCGAGCCGACGCGTCACCCGGTTTCGTTTGGCGGCTGCAGACCGAGGAGGGAAACGCAACCGCGGTCCACGCGTTCGACGACCCGCTCGTGATCGTGAACCTCTCGGTCTGGACGTCGATCGAGGCCCTCGAAGATTTCGCCTACCGCGACGAGGCCCACCGAGCAGTGCTGCGCCGGCGCAGCGAGTGGTTCGAGAGGCGCTCCGAGGCCCACACTGCCCTCTGGTGGATCCCGGCCGGAATGCTGCCGACGATCGCTGATGCCGTCGACCGACTGGTCCACCTGCGCGCCAACGGGCCGACCGAGCGGGCGTTCACGTTTCGTGAGCGCTTCAGGGCCGCGTGAACACCCAGTCGTTGGCTTTCGCCTGCATGTGGCACGACGTGCAGGCCGCGCCGGCTGCGAGCACGCCGTACCGGCTGCCGGTGCGGATGTACTCGACCCACTGCCACCGACCGTTGACCTTCCGCATCACGGCCACCTGAGTCGCAAGCCCCGTCGTGCCGGCGGGCGAGATCGTCTTCACGATCACTGCCCCGTTCGGGAACACCTTTCCTGCCCGCGGCTTGTTGCGATAGACGTTCTTCACTCCGGCGTGCGCAGGCGAGCCGCCGGTCACGGGCTTGCGGTTGATCTTGGGCCAGGCCCGGAAGCCGTCTGTGTACGCAGGGAGCCCGTTCGCGGTCGGTTGTGCGGTTGCAGCGACGGTGACAGCGGCCACAGCCACGGCGACCACGAGGGCGATCGACGCCCGATCCTCTCACGCCTCCGAGTATCGCCGCTGCCTGTCGGCGACACAAGCTGCGTCGACCAAAGTCGACGTCGAGGTTGCGTGAAGCGACACCGACACGGCAGACTGGGGGTGTCAGGCGATGGCGAATACCGGGGAGGCGTCCGTGAGCTCGGAAATCGTCGGCCCTCTCGAAAGGGCCCCCGAACGTGAGATGGTCGAGCGCCGCTCTCCGCGTGCGCTCGCAATCGAGTCTCTGGGCCCGCTCACGATGCTCGGTGGCATCGTGTGGGCGATCTTCCAGCCCTACCGGATCGTGTTGTTCGACCGCGATGGCGCGGGCTTCTACGACTACCTCGTCCAACCGCCGCTTCTCGTGATCGGCGTCGGCCTCCTGTTCGCGCTCGCGATCGCTCCTGGACTCGTCGACGACCTCCGCTCCGCCGGTGGAACCGAGAGCTGAGCTCGTCCACTGGGCCTTTGCGGCAGGGTTCCTGCTGCTCGGCCTGATCATGCTCGCCCAGGCGATCGCCGGACCCGAGGTGTTCGCTGCGCGACGCTGGCGCGTGTACCTGTGGCCGTCGATCGCCTTCGCGATCGGCGTCCTTCTCTGGCCCGTCTCGGTCTTCTTCACGAACTCGACGCTGCACATGTTCGCCCACGCGTCTTGGGCCGAGGTAGCGATGCTCGCCGGTGCCGTCCAGCTCGCCGTGGTGCGCGGCAAGCTGACGAGCCGCTGGTGGACGCTGTCCCTCTCCTTCACGCTGCTCGTCAGCGCTGCCGCGTTCCTCATCCACGAGCAGAACCCGTGGCTGTTCTCGCGTTCGGCGTTTCTGCACCATGCGATCGGCTGGACGCTGCTCGTCGCTGCCATCTTCCCGCTCGGACAGGTCCTCCGTCCGCGGCAAGCCGTCTGGCGCGCAGGCTTTGCGATGACGTGGATCGTGCTCGCCGTGATGCTCTTCTGCGACCGCGACGTTGCGCCGATCTTCGGCCACCTGTCGGAGTTCGCGGGAGTCCAGCGGTGAGGGTGTGCCTCGCCGTTGCGGTCGGGGTGCTCGCGTTCCCGGCAGCCGCCTCGGGGCATGCGACGCTCGCCGCCACGTCGCCGCCGGTCCAGTCCCGGCTCGACGCGCCCCCGCAGGTGGTGACGCTTCGTTTCGACCAGTCCGTCACTGCGACCGGACGGGCGATCGAGGTCTTCGCGGCGGACGGACGGCGACTCTCGAGCCCGGCCGTCTCGTCCAAGCAGGGACGCCTCGTCACCGCCCGGCTCCATGGGTTGACGCGGGGCGAGGCATATACCGTCCGATGGCGCACGACGTCGTCCGATGGGCACACGGGCGCGGGCGTGTTCACGTTCGGCGTCGGAGTTGCCGCACCGCCGCCGACGGAGGCCTACGGCTCGACCGGGCCGACCTGGACCGACGATGCCGCGCGCTGGCTGTACTTCGTGGCGCTCTCGCTGCTCGTGGGAACGATCGGGATACGGTTGCTCGTCCTGCGGGAGCCGCTGCCGCCTCGGCTGTCGAACCGGCTCTACGGGCTTGCCGCCGCAGGTGGGATCGCGGCGCTGAACGTCGGGATCGGGGCCTTCGTGATGCGCGCCGCAGATGCGCTCCAGCTTCCGTTCGGCGATCTGCTCTACGGCGATCTCTCCCCGATCGCGACGAAGACGCGCTTCGGCGAGGCATTCGTGGCGATGACGCTCGGGTACGCGCTTGTCACCGCACTCGTCCTGCTCGCCTGGATTCTCGATCGTCCGCTCCTGTTGTGGCCCGCGTTCGTCGTCGGGGTGGTGTTTGCATCGGGCCTGTCACTCTCGGGCCACCAGGGAGTGGAGCCGAACGCCAACGCTCTCACAGGGCTCGCGGACTGGCTGCATCTGGGCGCCGCGATGCTCTGGGTCGGGGGGCTCGTCGCGCTCGCCACCTGCGTCTGGCCGCTCGCGCCGGAGCTGCGTCGCTCGGCCTTTCTCGGCTTTTCGCGGATCGCGACGGTGCTCGTCGCGGTTCTTCTCCTGGCCGGCACCTACCTCTCGGTCGTGCGCCTGCCGAGCGCCTCGGATCTCTGGTCGACGACCTACGGCCAGGCTCTGCTCGTCAAGATCGGGATCGTCTGCATCGCGCTCCTCTGGGGCGCCTTCCACCATTTCGTGATTCGGCCGCGGCTGGAGCGCGACGAGGCGCCGAAGGGACTGAGGCGCAGCCTCGTCGGAGAGAGCACGGTCGCCGTTCTCGTGCTGCTCCTCGCCGCAGTCCTCGTGAACGCACGGCCACCGGCGGTCGAACCGGGAGGCGTCGCGCGCTCCACGACAGTGGGGCTTGCTGCAACGTCCGAACCCAAATGATCGCTGCAGCAAGCCCCACTGGATGCTTGTCGCACGCCCTGACGGGCGTGATCCTGAAGGGGCGGGCTTTGCGCGCCCGGGGTTTCAGGCGAACCTTCTTCAAGCCCCACTAGGCTGCCGGGGTGACGCTCGTCTCGATCACCGGCGGGGCCGGCTTCCTGGGGTTGCATCTCTCCCGTCGTGTGATCGCCGAGGGTGGCGCCGTGCGCACGCTCGACACCGCGGCTCTCGACGACCGCGAGCTCGAAGCCGGGGTGGAGGAATTCCGCGGCGACGTACGTTCCGAGGGCGATGCCCGGGCGCTCGTCGACGGTGCCGATGTCGTCGTGCATGCGGCCGCCGCGCTCCCGATCCAGTCGTCCCGGGACGCGATTCGCTCGGTCAACGTCCAGGGCACCGCCACCGTGCTCGCCGCCGCGGCGGAGGCCGGCGTTCGCCGGGTGGTGTTGATCTCGTCGACAGCCGTGTACGGCGTGCCGGAGCGGCATCCGATCCACGAGGACGACCCGCTCACAGGCGTGGGCTGGTACGGAGAGTCGAAGATCGAGGCGGAGTGGGTGGCGGGCGAGTTCGCGCGGCGCGGGCTCGAGACGGTGATCGTGCGTCCGAAGACCTTCGTCGGACCGGAGCGCCTCGGGGTCTTCGAGATCCTGTTCGACTGGATCCGTGAAGGCCGTCGGATCCCGATCCTCGGCAACGGCCACAACCGCTACCAGCTACTGGCGGTCGAGGACCTCGTCGACGCGGTGATCCGCACGTTCGACGCACCTGTGGCCGGCGAGGCTCTCAACGTCGGCGCCGGAAGCTTCGGGACCGTCCGCGACGACCTCCAGGCGTTGATCGACCACGCCGGCTCGGGATCGAGGTTGTGGCCGCTCCCGGTCGCTCCCGCCGAGCTGACGCTCCGGGCGCTCGAACGAGCGCGCCTGTCACCGCTTGCCGAGTGGCACTATCGGACCGCGCACAAGGACTCCTTCGTCTCGATCGACAAGGCCCGGCGGCTGCTCGGCTGGGAGCCGACGCTCTCGAACGCCGGCACGCTGTGCGCGACGTACGACTGGTACCTGGCCCACCTCGACGAGATGCGAGCCGCCGGGACGACGCACCGCGTGCCGTGGGATCAGCAGGCGCTCGGGCTGCTCAAGCGCGTGAGCTGACGGCCCGCGAGGCGTAGCACGGTCTGGCGTACACTCGCCACGTGCGAGACCTCATCGACTACCGCTCCGCGTTTCCGATCCTCGAGCACACGACCTACCTCATCAACCATTCGCTCGCGGCGATGCCGGCCAAGGCCGAGGATCGCCTCGCCGAATACGCCAGGATGTGGAAGGAGCGGGGTATTCGATCCTGGGGCGAGGGTTGGTGGACGATGCCGATGACCGTCGGCGACCAGATCGGGCGGATCATCGGCGGCGCTCCCGGGACGACGGTGATGCACCAGAACGTGGCGGTTGCCGAGGCGATCGTCCTGTCGTCGTTCTTCCCGATCGACCCCTCGCGCAACCGCGTCGTCTACGAGCGGGCGAATTTCCCGTCGGTGCGCTACCTGTACCAGGCGCAACCTGACGTGGAGGTCGTCGTCTGTGAGGACGACGGAGCGATCGTCGACGCCCTGGACGAGCGCACCCTACTCGTCCCCATCAGTCACGTCCTCTTCAAGACGGGCGAGATTCAGGAGATCGAGCCGATCATCGCGAGAGCCCACGAGGTCGGCGCGTACGTCATTCTCGACTGCTACCAGTCGGCCGGCATCGTCCCCTTCGACGTCGCGGCGCTGGGCGTGGACTTCGCAGTCGGCGGCTCGGTCAAGTGGCTGAACGGAGGTCCCGGCAACGGGTGGCTCTACGTCCGGCCCGATCTTGCCGAGCGGCTCGAGCCGACGTTCACCGGGTGGCAGGCGCACGAGCGACCGTTCGGCTTCGAGGAGGAGATGGACTACGCCCATGGAGCAGCCCGCTTCCTCACCGGAACGCCCAATGTGCCGGCCCTCTACGCCGCAACGGCCGGCTACGACCTGATCGAGGAGGTCGGAGTCGACCGGATCCGCGAGAACTCGCTGCGGCAGACGCAGCTCCTCATCGACCTTGCAGAGGGTGCCGGTTTCGAGATCAGGAGCCCCAGGAGCTCTGCGCGCCGGGGCGGCACGGTTACGGTCCACGTGCCCGAGTTCCCGGCAGTGCACAAGGAGCTCGCCGAGCGTCAGATCCTCTGTGACTTCCGGCCCGATGCGGGGATCCGACTCGGCCCCCACTACTACAACTCCGACGACGAGCTCCGGTTCGCGATCGAGCAGATCGGCGACATCGTCGAGACCGGCGCCTACGAGCGACACCTGGGCGCGGTCGCGCACCACTGACGATGGCACGAGGGAGCGGCGACCAGATCCCGTATCGGATCGAGATCGAGGGCGGGCCCGTCGTCCGATGCTGGGAGCCGCGCGACGCACCGGCGGCGAAAGAGGCGATCGACTCGAGCCTCGTCCATCTCCGGGCCTGGATGCCCTGGGCCGATGACGAGCCGCAGGAGCTGGAAGAGAAGGTGGCACGGCTCCGCCGGTTTCGCGGAAGCTTCGATCTCGGAGAGGACTTCGTCTACGGCGTCTTCTCGGAGGACGAGTCGAAGGTCATCGGCGGTGCCGGCTTGCACACGAGGGTCGGTGACGGCGCCTACGAGATCGGATACTGGGTGCATGCCGGTCATGTCGGACGAGGAATCGCGACCGCGGTCGCATCTGCGCTGACGAGAGTGGGTATCGAGCTCGGCGGTGCCGACCGGATCGAAATCCATGTCGAGGCCGGGAACGAGATCAGCTGCCGAATCCCCCGCCGGCTCGGCTACGTCGAGGAAGGGACACTTCGACGGCGCTTGCCTGGTCGGCCGGGGACCCCTCGGCGCGACGCAGTCGTCTTCTCGATCCTTGCGGAGGACCTCCCGGCGTCCTCGGCTGCTCGTGTCTCGTTGAAGGCGTTCGATGCCAGGGGCCTGCCGGTCCCGTTGCCCGCCGGTTGATCGCCTTCGGCTGAACCGGTCGTCGTCGGCAAACGACGAATAGCCTGTCCGGGATGGGCGCCGCCACTCCGAGCTCGAGGGCGCTCACCGGATTCCTCCTCGGTGCGGCCGGCATGTTCGCGACGATGTACTCGACGCAGGCGATCCTGCCGGAGCTCTCGCGGGAGTTCGACGTCCGGCCGTCGCGCGCGGGCCTCTCGATCTCCCTGGTCGTCATCTCCGTCGCGATCGCGGGATTCGCCTGGGGCCCGATCTCCGATCGAATCGGCCGTCCTCGCGCCATTCGCAGTGCGAGCCTGCTGCTCGTCCTGCCCACGATCGGCGTTGCTCTCGCGCCGACCTTCGAGGTGCTGCTCGCCTGCCGTGTCCTGCAGGGTCTGTGTATGCCCGGCCTGCTGGCGGTCGGGGCCCCGTACATCGTCGAGGCCTTCGTCCCGCGGATCGGAGCCCGCGCGATGGGCTACTACGTTTCGGCGCTCGTCGCCGGAGGTCTCGTAGGAAGGCTCGGCGTTGCCCTGGCGAGCGAAGTGGTCGGGTGGCGGGTCGCCATCGGTGCGCTGGCCGTCCTTCCGCTCGTGGCGGTCGTCGCGATGCGGAGCGGTCTTCCCGAGCCCGCCCTGCCCGCACGAGGAGGCGGCATCGGCCGCCACCTCCGGAACCTCGGCCTCCTGGGCGTCTCCCTGGGAGGCGGCGCGCTGTTCTTCACTTTCGTCGGGACGTTCACCTACGTGACCTACCGCCTCGAAGATCCGCCGTTCTCGTTGTCGAGCGCAGCCGCGAGCCTCGTCTTCGTGCTCTGGCTCACCGGGCTTGCCGGTCCCGCGACCGGGCGCGTCGCGGACCGCTTCGGCTGGCGGAGGCTTGCGCTCGGCACGGTCGCGCTGTCGGCCGTCGGTGTCCTGTTGACGATCCCCGACGTGCTGTCCTTGCTGGTCGTCGGCCTCGCCTGCATCGCAGGAGCCATGTTCATGGGCTACACCGCGACCCAACTCGGCGTCAGCGCCGTCGCCAGCGTCGATCGGGGTGCCGCGACGGCCCTCTACTTCAGCATCTACTACGGGGCAGGGGCGCTTGGCGCCTATGTCCCCGGGCTCGCGTGGGAGGCCCACGGCTGGCGCGGGGTCGCCGCCGTGGGCCTCGTCGCGCTCGGGATCGCCGCGCTGGCGCTCGGGCTCGTGCGGCCTTCAGCTCGGAACGTCGGCGCCCGCTAGGTCACCCGTCGCACAATGGTGGTTGCTAGTGGACGATCAGGACGTCGCAGCTTGCGTGTCGTGCGACCGACGCGCTGACGCTCGTTCCGAGCAGCCGTTGCAGGATGCCGAGCTCCCGCGTGCCGACGACGATCAGATCCGCGTTGCGGCTCTCCGCCAACTCGACGATCGTGTCAGCGGGCTCGCCGACGGCCGGGACGTACTCCGCCTCGACGCCGAGGCCGTCGAGCACGGCGGCGGCAGCTTTGAGCTCGTCGGCGTGCATCTCGGGCGAGTCGGTCGGATCGAGAGGGGTGCCCCCGTGGCCGATCGGAATGTGGGTCGGTGCGACGCTCGTGACCAGGAGCGTGCTACCGAATGCCTGCGCGAGCTCTGCGGCGCGTTGCAGGGCCCGTTTCGCCGGCTCTGTGTCGTCGTACCCAACAACGATCGTCTTCATCGCTCGCCTCCTTTGCGTGACGTTGCGGGTAGTCAACCGGGTCTGCCGCCCGTAGGCAAGCGGCTGCCTCCACGGCGAGCGGCTTTGCACGGGTCCAGCGGCCGAATACGATGCCCTCCGTGACCCGCGCCGAGCTGGACAGCCGGACATTTCTGCGCCAGATCATCTCCACCGTGGGCTCGAGCCTCGAGCTCGACGAGGTGCTGCGGTCGGTCGTCCGGTTGCTCTCGGAGGGGAGCGCCGTCCACGCGTGCTTCGTGTACCTGGTCGAGGACGGCGGCGAGCGACTCGTGCTCCGCGCAGCCGGCGGTCCCTACGAGCATCTGATCGGACACATCGCGCTCGAGCGCCCGCGAGGCCTGGCCTGGTGGGCCGCCGAACGCAACGAGCCGGCGTTCATTCCCGAGAACCTGCTCGACGATCCGCGGGTCGAGTACGTTCCCGAGCTCGAGGAGGAGCACTTCCAGTCGCTGCTCAGCGTGCCGATCGCGGCGCGCGACGGCACCGTGATCGGAGTGATCAGCGCTCACACCGAGGCGCCGCACGCGTTCTCCAGCTCCGAGGTCGAGTTCGTCGTCACGAGCGCCTCCCTGGTCGCTGGTGCGATCGAGAATGCACGGCTCTACGACGAGACGCGAGCGCGGGTGCGCGAGCTCGAGGCGATCACCGAGCTCGCCGAGGTCATCGCAGGCGCCCACAGGATCGACGAGCTCTTGGTCGAGGTCGCCCGCAGGTCCCGTGACTTGCTGCAGGCACGCGCCTGTCATGTCTACCTGCTCGAGCCGGGCAGCGAGGAGCTCGTGCTGCGTGCGTCGACGCCGGAGAGCCCGGACACGCGGACTGTCTTGCGCCTCGCCGAGCTCGGTCCGGAGCTCGCACGCGGGGGACGAGCCTCGAGGGTCGCGGTGCCGCTCGTCGCCGGCGACGAGTTGCTCGGCCTGCTCGTCGCGGAGCACAGCGCCGCCGTCGAGCTCGCGCGAGCCCTCGGCAGTCAGGTCGCGGTCGGGATCAAGCGGATTCAGCTGATCGAACGACTTGACCGAGCGAAACCAGATCAAGGACTTCTTCGACGACCTCGCATCCGGTCGGGACGGCGGGTTGCTCGAAGGAAGCGCCGCGCGCCTGGGCTGCGATCTCGACCTGCCGCACATCGTGCTCGTTGCGGAGCCGGCCGACGAGGCGTTCGAGCTGGTGCTCGCCGGCTCGCTCCCCGGCTCGCTCTTCGACCGACGTGAGGAGTCGCTCCGCGCATTACTGCGGGTTCCGGCCCGCGGGGAGCCGTTGGCGACGGAGCTCGTCCGGAAAGCACACGCAGAGAGCTCATGCCCGCTCGCCGTCGGGTTGTCGAGCGTGTGCGCAGGAGCTCCGAGTTTCGCCGAGGGCTTCGAGGAGGCACGTCAGGCCCTCTTCGGCACGATCGTTCTCGGACGCGAGTCGTCGGTCGTGGCGTTCGAGGATCTCGGGGCGCACAAGTACCTTCTGCGGATTGCATCCGATAGCGGCGTGCGCGATGCCACGATCGACGCTGTCGGCCGGCTCGCAGACTACGACCGCGAGCGAGGAGCGTCGCTCCTGCTCACCCTCGAGGCCTTTCTGCACCGTCGGGGGAGCATCGGTGCGACGTCCGATGCGCTGTTCATCCACCCGAACACGCTGCGCCAGCGGCTTCGGCGCATCGCCGACCTCTCCGGCATCGACCTCCGGCGGGACGATTGGCTGATGATCGAGATCGCCGTGAAGCTCGTTCAGCTCCGGCTCGCGCTCGCCGCTCGGTAGACGCGGTCCCCATAGTTCCCCTGCTCCACAGTGGAGGCTCTGGCCATCGTCCGCGCGCGGCGCGGATGATAGGACCCACTCCGACCGAACCACGGAGGAGGTGCGATGGCAGCGAACGTCGCGAGGCTCGACGCGATTCGGCAGACGATCGCCGATCGTGGGATCGAGTTCATCTTCGCCCAGTTCGTGGACATGTACGGGCGTCCGAGCGCGAAGCTCGTGCCGGCGCAGGAGCTCGACGGGCTCGTCGAGGACGGCGCCGGGTTCGCGGGGTTCGCGGCGGGAGAGATCGGCCAGTTCCCGAGCGACCCGGATATCGCGGCGATCCCCGATCTGGAGAGCTTCACGCTCGTGCCGTGGCAACCGAACCTGGCGCGGTTCGCGTGCGATGTCACGGTCGAGGGCGAGGCTTGGCCGTACTGCCCGCGCACGATCCTCCGCAACGTGCTCGCGCAGGCGGCTGCGCAGGGGTATGAGTTCAAGATCGGGATCGAGCTGGAGTACTTCCTGGTCGAGTTGAACGCGCGACGGGACGATCGAGATCGCGGACAAGCTCGACACGCTCGAGAAGCCCTGTTACGACATGGCGGGCCTGACGCGGCAGTACGAGTTCCTGACCACGGTGTCGCGGTATTGCAACGAGCTCGGCTGGGGGAACTACGCGAACGATCACGAGGACGCGAACGGCCAGTTCGAGCAGAACTTCGAATACGCCGACGCCCTCGTCACGTGCGACCGCGCGATCTTCTTCCGCTACATGGTGCACACGCTGGCCGAGCAGTACGGGCGGATCGCGACGTTCATGCCGAAGCCGTTCACGACCCTCACCGGGAACGGAGCGCACTTCCACATGTCGCTCTGGAAGGACGGGACGAACGTCTTCCTCGACGAGTCCGATCCCCGAGGCCTCGGGCTGTCCGAGCTCGCTTACTCGTTCGTCGGCGGCCTGAAAACGCACGCGCGTGCGTACAGCGCGCTGACGGCTCCGACGGTGAACTCGTACAAGCGATTGAAGCTCGGCTCGACCTCGAGCGGTGCTACCTGGTCGCCCGTCTGGATCTCGTACGGGTACAACAATCGCACCCAGATGCTGCGGATCCCGGCTCCCGGGCGGATCGAGGATCGCACGGTCGACGGCTCCTGCAACCCGTATCTTGCGGCGGCCGCGGTGCTGGCGTCCGGGCTCGACGGGATCGCGAACACGCACGATGCCGGCGAGCCGAACTCGGAGAACCTCTACAGCTTCTCCTACGAGGAGCTGACCGGCCGAGGTCTTCGCGCTCTGCCCTCGAACCTGCACGAGGCGACCGTGGAGCTCGAGCAGGACGATGTGCTTCGCGCCGCCCTCGGTCGGACACGCGAGAACGAGGAGTACGTCGACTACTACGTGCGGGTCAAGCGGGAGGAGTGGTCGCGCTACCACGAGCAGGTGAGCGCCTGGGAAGTGCGCGAATACCTGACGCGCTTCTGATGTGCGGGATCGTGGGGTTGTTCGCGAAGTCGCCCGGGATCGAGGAGCACCTGGGGATCCACCTCGTCGCGATGCTCGCGCAGATGAGCGACCGCGGCCCGGACAGCGCCGGCGTCGCTGTCTACCGCGACCCGGTCCCCGTCGGCATGACGAAGCTGACGCTGTACTCGCCGCACGCAGGCGAGGACTGGCGTGCGGTGGCCGCGGCGGTCGGCGGCGAGGTGGATTCCGTCCGCTCGAGCCACGCGGTGATCGTCGTACCCGCCGAGGCCGGTGAGGCCGAAGCCCGTGTACGAGCCGCCCGCGCTGACCTGCGTGTGATGAGCGCGGGCCGGGTGATCGAGATCTACAAGGACGTCGGCCTTCCTGCCGTGTTCGCCGAGGAGTTCGAGCTCTCGAACCTGCGCGGAACCCATGCGCTCGGCCACACCAGGATGGCGACCGAGAGCCGCGTCACGACTGAGGGCTCGCACCCGTTCTCGACGGGCCTCGACCTCTGTCTCGTCCACAACGGGTCGCTGTCGAACCACAACACGCTACGGCGCGCCTTGCGTCGCGAGGGGATCGAGTTCCAGACCGAGAACGACACCGAGGTTGCCGCCGGCTATCTCGAATGGCGCCTCCGGGAAGGAGCCTCGCTCGAGGAGGCGCTGGAGGGATGCCTCGACGACCTCGACGGCTTCTACACCTTCGCGGTCGGAACAGCCGACGGTTTCGCGGTCCTGCGTGACCCGATCGCGTGTAAGCCGGCGGTGCTCGCCGAGACGGACGACTGGGTCGCGATGGCATCCGAGTACCACGCGATCGCCGTGCTCCCCGGGGCCGACGACGCGCGCATGTGGGAGCCGGAGCCGGGGATCGTCTACGTCTGGGAGAAGGCGGCCGTCGCGTGACGGCGACGCTCGAGGCCGAGGTCGTCGACCTCGCGGTCACGCCGTTGCGGGAGCTCAACCAGCGCCTGCACGACGTCGCGCTCACCGGGTGAGGGCCCGCACAGGTGGCGGATCGTCAACCCCAGGGTGCGCACGCCGTCGCCTGTGGGCTGGACGCCGAGCATCGAGGTCGAGATCGACGGCCATGTCGGCTACTACTGCGCGGGCATGAACCAACACGCGACGGTGCGCGTGCGCGGGAATGCGAGCACCGGGATCGCCGAGAACATGATGTCGGGAACCGTCGTGGTCGATGGCAGCGTCAGCCAGTCGGCGGGCGCGACGGCACATGGCGGCCTGCTCGTCGTCCACGGCGATGCGGCGGCGCGGTGTGGGATCTCGATGAAGGGTGTCGACATCGTCGTCCGCGGCTCGGTCGGGCATCTGAGCGCGTTCATGGCGCAGACGGGCTGCCTCGTCGTCTGCGGTGACGCGGGCGATGCCCTCGGCGACTCGATCTACGAGGCGCGCCTCTACGTGCGCGGGGACGGTCGCGGGGCTTGGTGCAGACTGCGTCGAGAAGGAGATGCGCGACGAGCACGTCGAGCAGGTTCGCGATCTGCTCGCGCGCGCGGAGATCGACGACGTCGATGCGGCGGACTTCCGGCGGTACGGCTCGGCGCGGCAGCTCTACAACTTCACGATCGACAACGCGGGAGCGTATTGATGAGCGACGGCTGGCAGCCCGGCCTCCGCGAGTCGGCCCTCTTCGACCGCAACGTGATCGCCGAGATCCAGCGCGCCGCGCGCGAAGGCATCTACGACATCCGCGGCTTCGGGGCGAAACGAAAGCTGCCGCACTTCGACGACCTCCTCTTCCTCGGCGCGAGCGTCTCCCGCTACCCACTCGAGGGCTACCGCGAGCGCTGCGACACGAACGTCACGCTCGGGACGCGGTTCGCGAAGAAGCCGCTCGAGCTGAAGATCCCGATCACGATCGCGGGCATGAGCTTCGGCGCCCTGTCGGCGCCCGCGAAGGAGGCGCTCGGCCGCGGTGCGACAGAGGTGGGGACATCGACGACCACCGGTGACGGCGGGATGACTGCCGAGGAGCGCGGCCACTCCGAGATCCTCGTCTACCAGCTGCTGCCGTCGCGCTACGGGATGAACCCGGACGACCTCCGTCGCGCCGACGCGATCGAGGTGGTCGTCGGCCAGGGCGCGAAGCCCGGCGGCGGCGGCATGCTGCTCGGCCACAAGATCTCGGACCGGGTCGCCGCGATGCGCGACCTGCCCAAAGGCATCGACCAGCGCAGCGCCTGCCGCCACCCCGACTGGACGGGCCCCGACGACCTCGAGATCAAGATCGGCGAGCTGCGCGAGATCACCGACTGGCAGAAGCCGATCTTCGTCAAGGTCGGTGCCACGCGCACCTACTACGACGTCCAGCTCGCCGTGAAAGCAGGCGCGGACGCGATCGTCGTCGACGGGATGCAGGGAGGGACCGCGGCGACCCAGGACGTCTTCATCGAGCACGTCGGCATCCCGACCCTCTGCGCCATCCCGCTCGCAGTGGAGGCGCTGCAGGAGCTCGGGATGCACCGCGAGGTGCAGCTGATCGTCTCCGGCGGTATCCGCAGCGGCGCCGATGTCGCCAAGGCGCTCGCGCTCGGCGCCGACGCCGTCTCGATCGGCACCGCCGCCCTGATCGCGATGGGGGACAACAGCCCCGACTACGAAGCCGAGTACCGAAAGATCGGCAGCTCGGCCGGCTACTACGACGACTGGCAGGCCGGTCGCGACCCGACCGGCATCTCGACCCAGGACGACGAGCTCGCCGCCCGCTTCGATCCCGAGCTCGGCGGTCGGCAGGATCGCCAACTACCTCCGCGTGCTGACGCTCGAGACGCAGACGCTGGCCCGCGCCTGCGGCAAGTCGCACGTCCACAACCTCGAGCCCGAAGACCTCGTCGCTCTCACGATAGAGGCTGCCGCGATGGCGCGGGTCCCGCTCGCCGGCACGAGCTGGATCCCGGGTCTGACCGAGGCACTGTAGAGCGAAGGGCCGGGACTTCCCCCGGCCCTTCGCTATTGCTGAACCTCCGTGCCTCTACCAGGGGCCGATGTACGACCCCTCGGCGCCGGAGAGGAGAATCGCGACGACGATCACGATGCACACGACCGAGAGGATCAGCATGAACGGGGCGACTCGCTTGTCATTCGTCTGCTCGGGTGGGAATTCGATCTGCTTGTTCGCCACATTCGCTCCTACTCGCTGGTCGGGACAGGTCGTTGGTGCATGCGGGCGAGCATGCCTTCCTTCTGGAGGCGGGCCTCATGCTCGTTCATTCTCCGGGACTCCTGTCGCACCCAGCCGATCAGCGCCGCGAACATGAGGATGATTCCGAGCGCGGTCATGATGTAGGTGCCGGTCGAGTTCCCCCCGCCGAAGGCCCAGAAGTCGGCGACGTCGGGGCCCCAGGCGTCATACGGAAATGCGTCGAACATCTTCGCCTCCTCTCTAGCTCGCGGCGCCGGCCGGCGCCTTGCCGTACGACGATCGGTCGTATCCGTCGATCAGGATCGGGATCGCATCTTCGGTCTCACCATCCGGTGAGATGATCTTCTCGGGAACTGCTGCGAACTCGGGGAAGAAGTCCTGGCCGAACTCGGCCATGTCGAGGCCTTCGAGCTCGACAACGGGCGGAACGCGCAGGAGATTCAGCTTCTTGAGCAGAAGACTGGCGAAGTACCCCGGCAGGAAGGCGAGTGGGATGAACGTCAGGATCCCGATGAGTTGGCCGCCGAGCGACGATTCGATGTTGTTGATTCCCGTCGGGTACCCACCGGCGAAGATCCCCACGAGGAGCACACCGTAGAAACCGCAGACGCCGTGCACGGCGACTGCTCCAACCGCGTCGTCGAGGCGCAAGCGCTCCTCGATGAACTTGCCGGCCCACACGGCCAGGAGGGCGCCCGAGAACGAGAGCAGGTACGCGAGTGACGGGTGGTAGACGTCGGCACCTGCCGACACGGCGATCACCCCGGCAAGACCGCCCGAAAGCGTCCAGAAGGGGTCGCCCTTGCTCGCAAACCAACCGCCGGTGAAGCCTCCGGCGAAGCCGACCGTGATCACCATCGCGATCGCGCCGAGTGTCGTCGGCGACAGGTAGATGTTGACCCAACCCGGGAAGACCGTCGACTGGATCACCAGGCACGCGGCATAGAAGCCGTAGAAGCCGGTGAAGATCAACATCAGCCCCAGCAGCGTGAGGTGCTGGTTGTGGCCTCTGAAGGTCCTGGCTCTGCCCTTGATGTCGTACTTGCCGATCCGTGGCCCGAGGTTGATCAGGACACCGAGCGTGAAGATGCCGGCCACGCCGTGGACGACGCCGGAGGCGATCGCATCGTGGAAGCCGAAGCGCGTCGTCAGCCATCCGCCCGCGCTCCAGCCCCAGGCCGCGTCGAGGATCCAGACGAACGAGCCGAGCAGGACCGTGAGGAGCAGGTAGGCGGAGAGGCGGATGCGCTCGATCAGGGCGCCGGACATGATCGAGCCGGTCGTCCACGAGAACAGGAGGAATGCGAGGAAGAAGACGCCGCTGATGTGGTCCTGGAGGTTCGGGCCACTCGCTGCGCTCCACGGAGCCGTCAGACCGCAGAAGCCGGGGAATGCGTCGGGGCTCGCGTGGCCGCTCTTCGGCCAACCTTCCTCCATGCAGCCGTAGACATACCAGCCGAAGTAGTAGAAGGTCGGCGTCACGACGGCGATCGTGAGGATGTTCTTCATCGCCGTCGACATCACGTTCTTGCGCCGTGCCGCGCCTGCCTCGTAGGCCATGAAGCCGGCGTGGATCAGCCACATCACGACGACGGTCCAGAAGTAGAACGTCTCGGCGAGGATCTGCGAGTCGAGCTTCATCTGATCCTGCAGCGCCTTGATATCGGACGCGGTATCAGCCAGCAACGCACCGAGCAATGACACGGTCATGCACGCCTCCTACGCCGAACAGGGCACGATGGCGAGAGCGTACGAGGCGTCGACGAACCGTTCCATGTCACCCGTAGCCGGAATTGGGTACCGCTATGTGTGCAATTGCTACATGGTCGCGCTAGAGACCGTCGTCGACGATCTGTCCCGTCCGGGCATCGACGATGACGGTCTGGGCGGTTATCGGGTGCCGCGGCGGGCCGGTGTAGAACGACACGATCCACGTCCCCGTGGGGGAATGCCCTGGTTGAGATAGCGGATGAGAAACTTCTCGTCCTCGACGACCGCGACTGCGCGGGCAGCGTCGATCGCCTCCTCCTGCGTCAGTGCGTCCTTTCCGCCTCCTCCACACGAGCGAGCGGAGACCAAGGCGATCGCGAGTACGACGACGATGATCGCGACGCGCCCGAAGGTGCTGTCGCGGAGATCGCGGCTACGCGGCGGCTGCTCGTCGGTGGTGGACGAAGGCGTAGACACGGAGGGCGAGGTAGCCGACGAAGTGGGTCATGAAGACGAGCAGGAGCCACCAGCTCCACCAGAGGAAATGCGGTCGCAGTTCGCGGAGTTCGACCACAGTCAGGTACAGCGCGAGAGCCAGAGTGAGAAGCATGAGCAGCGGGACGTGGCCGAGCAGGAGGAGGACGAGCATCGTGCCATCCTGCGCGAACGGTCGGCCGCGCGCAAGCGGTTGTCGTGCACAATCATTACCCGTGACCGCTCAGGAGATCATCCGGACGGTTGCG
>CAVZMA010000016.1:0-24670 GCA_963776305.1 uncultured Thermoleophilia bacterium
GCGATCGCAGCCCTGGAAGGAGGGTCGATGGCACGCGAGGCGTTCGGCGACCAGGTCGTCGACCACTACCTAACTACGCCCGCACCGACCAGGGGCTGTACGACGCCTTCGTCACCGACTGGGAGCGCAAGCGCTGCTACGAGCGCGGGTAGCGCGGTCGGCGAGGCTGCGCCTCGCCTCCAACGAACTCGAGGGGCGACGCGGAGCGTCGCCGAGGTGCCGCGACCGTGCCGTGTCGTGCGCTAGCGTGACGTCATGTCCACAGCCGGCCGCCCGATCATCGGGATCACGTCGTACGCGCAACCCGCGAAGTGGGGCGCCTGGGACCTGCCGGCGGCGCTCGTTCCGCTGTACTACGTCGAGTCGGTCGATCGCGCCGGTGGTCGGGCCCTGCTCGTGCCGCCGAGCGACCATGCGGTTGACGAGACGCTCGACGTGCTCGACGGGATCGTCTTCTCGGGCGGGATCGACATCGACCCGTCCGTTACGGGGCCGAGCGACATCCAGCCACCGACCCCGCGCAGGCGCATCGCGATGCGGGAGAGTTGCGCCTCCTCGAGGCTGCGCTCGAGCGTGACCTGCCCACCCTCGCGATCTGCCGTGGCTTCCAGTTGCTGAACGTGCTCCGGGCGGTCGATCTGATCCAGCACCTCCCGGAGGCCGTGGGTCACGAAGGGCACCGGGAGACGCCCGGTGTCTTTTCGCAGCACCCTGTCGACGTGAAGGAGGGGACACGCCTCGAGGCGATCCTCGGGTCGCGTCATGGCGCCGTCAGCTCGAGTCATCACCAGGGAGTGGGGCGCGTCGGCGACGGCCTCGTGGAAAGTGCCTTCGCGGAAGACGGCTCGCTCGAAGCGATCGAGGATCCGTCCAAGACGTTCGCGCTCGGCGTCCTCTGGCACCCGGAGATGGAGGACGACAAGCGGTTGTTCGAGGCGCTCGTCGCCGAAGCGGTGGCCTATCGCGCTGGTCGCGATATCTAACGCTCAACTAGAGGTTGAGATAGCCAGGCGCCTCGTATTTCTGCTGCGTGCGTGCAAAAGGGGTGTAGCGACCCTCGAACGGAGGATTGCCCAACCCCTCAATGGGGGATACGGTATGGGCACGAGGGCTTGCCGGGGCATGCGGCACACCGGCAAGCCCCTCCTCGAACTGCCGAGGACAGCGCGGGGCAGAAGCGTTAGAACCGACGTACGAAGGGGGCCTCTCGGCCCCCTTCGTACGTCTGCTCTGCCTCGACAAGGGGATCCAGGTCACTCGATCGAGCGATTGCCACTCCCCGGAAGGGTCATACGGTGAGATGCAGACACGTGCGCTGACGGTCGCTCGAATTGTGAGCGCGTTGCCGCCGACGAACACAAAAAGGGGTTAACGGGATGACTAGTAGGCGGCTCAGGCGGATCACCATTGTTCTCATCGCGGCGATTTGCGCGGCGACGGTAGGAGTTGGACTCGCGAACTCCGTGACGAATGAGGTCACGAATGTCGCGGTCATAGCGCAGAACTCGAGCGGCAACGCGCTCTCCGGTGGCCCGGGTGGCGCCGGTATCGATTTCAAGATCACGGGCAACGTCGCGAACAACAAGACGTGGCAGTCGACGAGGTGGCGCGTCGCGGGTGATCCGTCCTGGACATGTCTGAACACGGGCGATCAGAACGCCGGCTCGAACAGGTCGGTCACGCTCAACTACGACTTCAACAACAGCGAGCAGTTTGCGCTTCGCGGCAACTCCGGCTCGACCCTTTTCGAGTTCGAGCTCTTCACCGGCACCAACAGCTGCAGCGGAGAGGCCGCCGCCACGACGTCGAAATCAGTGGACGTCACCGCTCCCGGCAACAACCCCGATCTCAGCGTTGCGTGCCAGAACATCAAGGTCGCGCTCGTCCTCGACGCGTCGGGCTCGATCGACAGCGCCGACGCCGAAGACGAAGTCGTCTCAGCGGCGTATGCCTTCGCGAACGGGCTCTCCGGAACCGGCGCGAAGATGGGGCTCTCGTTCTTCAACACGAATGCGACGACGAAAATCTCGCCGTACTCGGTCATTGACACAACGTTCATCTCCGGGGCGTTCAAGACGGCGATGGATAGCTACAGCGGACAGAACTGGACGAACTGGAGAAGATGCCCTCGACGAGGTCAACACGACGACGAGCTCAGACAAGCCGAGCCTCGTCGTATTCGTCACGGACGGTGATCCGACCGCAAAGGGAACGGGCAGTGCGACGACCGGCATCCCGGAGGGCCGCTATGACGTCCTCAACCCTGCGGTGCTTCTTGCGAACACCATCAAGAGCAACTCCCACATGTTCGTGATCGGCGTCGGAAACGGACTCAGCAATAATCGCAGCCAGGATCGGCTGCGCGCGATCTCCGGGACAGACGCGTTCACCGGGCTGAACATCAAGCAGGCGGACTACTGGCTCGTTCAGAACTTCTCCGACCTCGACAACGCACTGAAGACGCTGACCGAGAGCCTCTGCGACGTCAAGGTGAAGATCAACAAGAAGGTCGACAACGGCAGTGGCTATCAGAACGCCACCGGTTGGAAGTTCGAAGGCGATGTGTCGGTCTCGTCGGGAACGTACGTATGGGTGTCGCCGGCGACGGCCAACGGTCAGAAGCGCAACGGCGTCACTGACGCCTCCGGCGCCCTCGAGTTCGACTGGCGCCCGAACACCGTAGGCGCCACGAGTTCGATCTCGATCGAGGAGATCGCCCAGCCCGGATACGCGCTCGATCATGTGACGTGCGGTCCAGACAACGCACCGCAGACTGTGACAAACGGCAAGTTCTCTCTGAGCAACCTGGCTATCCAGAGCGTGACGGAATGCACGGTCTACAACCGAAAGCTCAAGGGTTCGATTGAGTTGAAGAAGGTGTGGGTTGGTCAGCCGGGGTCGGCTCAGTTGAAGGTGGGCTCGTCTGCTGGTGGTTCGGATGTCGCGGATAAGACGGTGGCGGCGAACGGGACGACGGATCCGAAGACGGTTGACACGGGACCTACTACGTGAACGAGGTTGTTGCGAACGCGGCGAACTACGACTCGCTGTTGGCGTGTACTGACAACGGTCAGGCTGTTGCGCCTGGTGCCAACAACGCGCTTGTGGTGGCGAAGGATCACGTGGTCGTCTGCACGTTTACGAACACGCGCAAGAGCGGTTCGATTGAGTTGAAGAAGGTGTGGGTTGGTCAGCCGGGGTCGGCTCAGTTGAAGGTGGGCTCGTCTGCTGGTGGTTCGGATGTCGCGGATAAGACGGTGGCGGCGAACGGGACGACGGATCCGAAGACGGTTGACACGGGGACCTACTACGTGAACGAGGTTGTTGCGAACGCGGCGAACTGACGACTCGCTGTTGGCGTGTACTGACAACGGTCAGGCTGTTGCGCCTGGTGCCAACAACGCGCTTGTGGTGGCGAAGGATCACGTGGTCGTCTGCACGTTTACGAACACGCGCAAGAGCGGTTCGATTGAGTTGGAGAGGGTGTGGTGTTGGTCAGCCGGGGTCGGCTCAGTTGAAGGTGGGCTCGTCGCTCGGTGGCTCGGATGTCGCGGATAGACGGTCGCGGCGAAACGGACGACGGATCCGAAGACGGTTGACACGGGGACCTACTACGTGAACGAGGTTGTTGCGAACGCCGCGAACTCGACTCGCTGTTGGCGTGTCTGACGGTCAGGCTGTTGCGCCTCGTGCCAACGACGCGCTTGTGGTCGCGAAGGATGACGTGGTCGTCTGGTTACGTTTACGAACACGCGCAGAGGGGTTCGATTGAGTTGAAGAAGGTGTCGGTTGGTCGAGCCGGGGTCGGCTCAGTTGGAGGTCGGCTCGTCTGCTGGTGGTTCGGATGTCGCGGATAAGACGGTGGCGGCGAACGGGACGACGGATCCGAAGACGGCGACACGGGACCTACTTCGTGAACGAGGTTGTTGCGAACGCGGCGAACTACGACTCGCTGTTCGCGTGTGCTCGACATCCGGTCGGCTCCTTGCGCCTGGTGCCGACAACGCGCTGTCGTGGCGAAGGATCACGTGGTCGTCTGCACGTTTAGAGGACGCGCAAGAGCGGTTCGATTGAGTTGAAGAAGGTGTCGGTTGGTCAGCCGGGGGTCGGCTCAGTTGAAGGTGGGCTCGTCTTCTTCGGTCGTTCGGATGTCGCGGATAGACGGTGCGGCGGCGAACGACCGACGACGGATCCGAACAGGTTGACACGGGGACCTACTACGTGAACGAGGTCGTCGCGAAGTGGCGAACTACGACTCGCTGTTGGCGCGTATCTGGACAACGGTCAGGCTGTTGCACCTGGTGCCAACAACGCGCCTTGTGGTGGCGAAGGATCACGTGGTCGTCTGCACGTTTACGACACGCGCCAGAGCGGTTCGATTGAGTTGAAGAAGGTGTCGGTTGGTCAGCCGGGTCGGCTCAGTTGAAGGTGGGTTGATTCTGCTGGTGGTTCGGATGTCGCGGATAGACGGTGGCGGCGAACGGGCGACGGATCCGAAGACGGTTGACACGGGGACCTACTACGGTGGACGAGGTTGTTGCGACGCGGCGAACTACGACTCGCTGTTGGCGTGTACTGACAACGGTCAGGCTGTTGCGCCTGGTGCCGACGACGCGCTTGTCGTGGCGAAGGATCAGTGGTCGTCTGCACGTTTACGAACACGCGCGAGCGGTTCGATTGAGTTGAGAGGTGTGGGTTGGTCGAGCCGGGTCGGCTCAGTTGAAGGTCGGGCTCGCTGCTGGTGGTTCGGATGTCGCGGATCAGACGGTGGCGACGAACGGGACGACGGATTCGAAGACGGTTGACACGGGACCTACTACGTGAACGAGGTTGTTGCGAACGCGGCGAACTACGACTCGCTGTTCGCGTGTACTGACAACGGGTCAGGCTGTTGCGCCTGGTGCCACGACGCGCTGTCGTGGCGGAGGATCACGTCGTCGTCTGCACGTTTAGGACACGCGCAGTCGGGCACGATCGTGATCGGCAAGGTTCTCTTCTGGTACCGCCGGTCGCCAGGCTTCACCGAATCCGTACGCGACCGTCGACTGAACCTCGACACCGTGACGAAGAAGACGGTTTCGAGCAACGGCCAGACCGATGTGATCACGGTCCCACCGCGATCACACGGTCGCCGAGGTGTTCGCGAATGCCGGCAAGGCAAGGCCTCTACAATTCATCGGTTCCGTGCACGAAGGGAGACGGCGCAATCGGGAACCCGCTCAGAACGGTCGCAGCGCACGAGCGTTCCGGTCGCAGAGACGGCGACGCGATGGTGCACGTTCAGGAACGAGAGGAAGCCGTCGTCCTCGATCCAGGTCACAAAGACGGCCGATCCGATGACGCTCGACGAGAGCTCAAGCGGATCGGACGTCACCTACACGGTCGTCGTCAAGAACACCTCGGCGGCGGACAAGGTGACGATCGACACCCATGGGTTCGTCGACCGGGTGAAGGTGAACGGCGATCCCGCGACGGGCGCCGTCACGCCGATCACGAACCTCGACTGCGATCTCGAGAGCGGCCAGAGCGACGGGCTTCCCGCCTCGCTCGATCCCGGCGAGCAGATCACCTGCACGTTCACCATGCCGGTGTCGGGCTCGGCCGGCGACAAGGTCAACGACCTGATCACCGTTACGGGCAGGGACGATGATGGACACAACGTCAGCGACTCCGACGACGCAACGGTGACCATCACCGACGTCTCCTCCTCGATCACCGTCACGAAGACGGCGAACCCGACGGTCGTCCAGGACAGTGGCCCGGTGACGTTCACCGTCGTCGTCAGGAACGACTCGGCGGTCGACACGGTGTACATCACGTCGCTGACCGACTCGATCTACGGCAACATCAACGGCAAGGGCACGTGCACGCTCGCCGACGACGTGTCGGCGGGCCCGGAAGGCTCCGCGCGAGATCCTCCCGGGTGCCTCGTACACCTGCTCGTTCACGGCGACGGTCTCGAAGACGGAGACGGATGTCGTCACCGCGTCGGGCGTCGACGACGACGGTCAGCCGGTGAGCGATGACGACGACGCGACCGTCACGGTCAACCACACGCCGCCGCCGCCGTACGTTCCGCGGACGGACATCGCGGTGACCAAGGCGGCGACGCCGAAGGTGCAGCTGCCGCAGGGCGGCGGTACCGCGCCGATCACCTACAACCTCGTCGTGGTCAACAACGGGCCCGACGCTGCGGCGAACGTGAAGGTGGCCGATACGGCTCCGACGAGTGTCACGTTCGTCTCGGCGACGACGAGCGCCGGATCGTGCACCACGACGGCGCAGGCGCTCGACTGCACGATCGCGAGCCTCGCTCCGGGAGCCTCGGTCGCGATCACGATCAAGGCGACGGTCAACGCGACGGGGACGAAGACGAACATCGTCGTCGTCACGACCACGACGCCCGAGACGAACACGGGGAACAACGAGGCCAAGGCCCAGACGCTCGTCACCGCTCCGGTGACGCCGCCGACGCCGAAGCCGAAGCCCACGCCGACGCCCGAGATCTGCAGCATCGTGGCGGCGACCCCGAAGACGCTGAAGGCGACGTCAAGGCACAGACGATCAACGTCACGGTGACCAAGGGCACGAAGGGTGCCCCTGGAGCGAAGGTCAGTGATCACCGGCCCGGGCATCTCGAGGATGGTGACGACCGGCAAGAACGGCAAGGTCAGCGTCACGGTCAAGCCGTCGACGCCCGGCATCATCAAGGTGCAGATCCGGAACACGAAGGCCTGCAACTCGCAGCGGATCGGCGTGGTCGGCGTCTTCGAGCCGCCGGTCACCGGGTAACCCGGCTCGCGGGATACGCTCGAGCGACGCCCCCGGAGATCCGGGGGCGTCGCTGTTTCGGGGTCGTCCCAGGTGCCCAACGAGCTCCGGGGTGAGGCGGAACCCTCGATCGAGGCATTGGCATCACCCGGAAGGGGGCTACGGTGTGGGTATGGCGCCGAGGCTCCCATCCGACCCCGATCGTCCCCGGTGAGCTCAGGCTCCGACCCCGCCCCAATTCTCCCGTGAACAGACACCCCCTTCCGGCCCTCACGATCGTGCTCGCCCTGGCGGCTGCGGCAATGCTCGCGTTTCCCGCCTCGGGCCTCGCCGTCAGCCAGTCACCGCCGAAGAGTGTCGTCGGCTCGGGAACGATCAACGTCCCGGTGCTTGTCGGTGCGACGCTCCCCGAGCGGTGGCGCGCGCATCATCGCGCGGCTGAGTGAATTCCGGCCGCAGGACTACAGGCCGCGCTACGTGCTGGCGGTCGCAGCGAAGAAGGGGCCGAAGGGCAAGACCGCCTGGTACAAGATCACGGTGCCGGGGCGGCCGAACGGGCGCGTCGGCTGGGTGCCGGCGAAGCAGATCTCGATCCGGCGGGTGCCGTGGCAGGTCGTCGTCTACCGAGGCTCGCGCGTGGTCCAGGTGTGGAAGGACGACAAGCTCGTCGACACGAGCAAGGTCGCGGTCGGGGCGCCCGGGATGGAGACGCCGATCGGCCTGTACTACGTGACGGTTCGCTTCCGTCCGGTGACGTCAGCCGTTCCTCGGCGATGTTCGCCTTCGAGACGAGCGCCTACTCCAAGCTCTCGGAGTGGCCGGGCGGCGGCGTCGTCGGCCTGCACGGCACGACGTCACCCCAGTCTTCTCGGCCAGGCGGTCTCTCACGGGTGCGTCCGGATCTCGAACGAGACGGCGAACTTCCTGCGCGATCGGATTCCGCTCGGCACGCCGATTCGCGTTCTCGCGAGCTGAGACGTTCGCCGCGCACGGCGATGCAGGCGAGGGCGAGGCACGCCTCGCCTCGCCTCTACAGGAGGCTCGAGGCTTCGAACGCGTACGGGCTCGGTGCGCCGCCGGCCGTCGCGCGTGGCGCTCCCGGCGCTGTGCTCAGGCGCTTGACGGCGAACCCCCGGTCCTGGAACCTGAACCCGGGGGCGAACGGTCGCCACGAGCCGCCGGTCGACCGGCGCGACGCCGACGCCGTCGAAACGGAAGGCGAAGCTGTTGCAGACCGCTTGCCCGCCGTTCCACGATTCAGCGGTCGCGATCGGACGCCATCGATCGGACGAATGCGGGAGCAGGATCGGGTCGTCACGGCGCGCCGTCGAGCCACACGCGCCACCAGTTCGGCCTGCCCCGACATCTCGAGCACCGCGACCCGGTGGCTCTCGCCGACGCGCACGTCCTTCGACGCAGCGGCACGAACTCCGGCGCCTTGCCGCTGCGGGTGATCTCGGCGTAGACCATCGGCGCCGTGTTGGGCATCGACGGCGACCCCGACCTGCAGCCAGAGCGTGTCGCCGTTCGCACCCTGGCCCGGTCCGCCGACGCCGACCCATCCGGCGACGTGCCCCGACGGTCACGTTCGGGGCAGCGGTCGGCGTGATCGTGGCCCGGACCCCGTGCGCGACCGTCGTCGCCTGATGTCCGGCGTACGCGTACCCCTTCGAGCCGTTCGCGCCGGCGCCACACGCCTGGCCGTTCGCCTCGGCGCTACGTCGCTGCCGAGTCAGGCACCAGCGAGAGAGGCGAGGAACGCGAGTGAGACAGCCGGAGAGGAGTCGCCGCACACCAGCGGAGATCGGCACCTCGGCGGCGAGCAGACCCATCCCTCATGTCAGCGATCGCACACTCGCGAGCGACCGGACGTGCGCCGTCGTCGGCCTGCGACGGATCGAGGCGCGCGAGCGCTAGAGCTCGATCTCGAGCCCGTCGAACGCGCGCTCGACGCCCGACGGCCAGACGAGCTCGGCCGGCCGATGCGTGAGCAGCACGCGCCGCGCCCCGCTGGCCACGACAGCAGCCATGGCCTCGTCGACGCTCAGGTGGCCTCGCGGCTGACCGTCGTCGTCGCCGTGCTCGAGCGTTGCCTCGCACACGAACAGATCGCTGTCGCGTCGCCAGCTCGACCAGTCGTCGCTCGGGCCGCTGTCGCCGGAGTAGGCGATCGTGACGCCGCCGGACGCGAGTCGAAACCCGTAGGTCTCGAGCGTGTAGTGCGGGAGCCGCATCGGCGTGACATCGAACCCGGCTGCCGCGAACGGTCTGCTCGGGCTCGTACTCTCGGACGGTGAAGACGCGGTCGAACATGTCGTCGAATCCGAAGCGGGCACCGAACGTCTCGAGCACGCGACGTCCTCCCGCGTGGACCCAGAGCTCCGGTCGTTCCTCGATCGCGACGCCGCCACTCCGGTACATCGCTCCCCAGACCCACGGGCACGAGGTCGCCCCAGTGGTCGAGGTGAAAATGGGTGATCGCGATGGCGTCGACGTGAGGCCATCCTTCGCGTTCGCGCAAGTCGCGAGAGACACCTGGCCCGCAGTCGACGAGTAGGCGGCCCGATGGGCGCTCGACGAGGTAGCCGGAATGGGCACTGCCGGGATTGGGCCAGGCGGGCGAGCAGCCGATGACGGTGAATTTCACCGCCGTATACTGCCCATGTGGAGCGGAGGATACGCGTGGTAGTCGCAAAGCCCGGTCTCGACGGGCACGACCGCGGAGCCAAGATCATCGCTCGGGCTCTGCGTGACGCGGGCATGGAGGTGATCTACACGGGCCTTCATCAAAGTCCCGAGCAGATCGTCGAGACTGCGATCCAGGAGGATGCCGACGCGGTGGGCATCTCGATTCTCTCGGGGGCGCACATGACCCTCGTGCCGAGGATCGTCGAAGGGTTGCGCGCCGGCGGAGCGGACGACGTGCTCGTGGTCGTCGGAGGCACGATCCCGGCCGACGATGCGGATGCGTTGAAGGACGGCGGCGTCGCTGCGGTGTTCACGCCCGGCGCACCGACGGGGGAGATCGTCGAGTTTCCTCCGCTCGGCCGTCGCTGTTCCCTGACCGCCACCGGTGGTGCTTAACGCGCCGCTAATGATTCCCGGTCGGCCTATCGGCCAAACCATCATCCGTGCTCGAGCGTCTACTCTTTTCGGATGGAGGCAACCTCGGAGGGTCGCTCGTTCTTTCAGTCGCCGCGCAACCAGCGGCGGCTGCTCGTCGGCCGCGCTGATCGTGCTCGCGATCGGGATCGCCGTCTTCACATTCGCCTTCTTCCGGAACACGGGCGATACGACCCCGAGACCTTCTCCAACGAGCCGGCCGACATCTACAAGCCGCAGAAGACGGTCGCCGTGGACGCCGCTGCGCGTCGCGTCGCGGGCAGGTTCATCCAGACCGCGGTCGCGCGGAAGAACCTCGCAGCCTCCTACGATCTCGTCGCTCCGGAGCTGCGGCAGGGCCTGACCCGCAAGCAGTGGGAGACCGGGAACATCCCCGTCGTCTACTACGCGAGCGGAAAGCTCGCGCTCGTCACGTTCAAGGTCGAGCGGTCGTACGCGAACGAGCTGGTGTGGCAGGTGTACATGGTGCCCAAGGCCGGGGTCGGGCCAGCAGCCGGCGGTGTTCTTCCTCGGCATGAAGCGCGCCGACAAGAGTGCGCCGTGGAAGGTCTACGACTGGGTGCCGAAGTATCAGGCCGGCGCTCCCCGACGATCCGGGCGGCTAGGCAGGCATGTCGTATCGCGCCCGACGTCGCCGTCATTCGGATCGTCGTCGCCGCGGCAACTGTCGGTGCTGCTCGGCGTCATCGCGCTCCTGTTCTGGAACACGGCGGACGAACATCGAGACGTTCTCAGGGGGCAAGGCGGACATCTTCGTCGCGCCGGCTCCGCACAAGCTGACCGAAGGCCGAGCAGAGTCGAGCTCGTATCCGTCGCGCAGCCGCTTCGTCGGGACGGCGGTCGCCCGCGTTCATCCCGAGCGCGCGTACGACATCGCAGGCCCGGCGATGCGTGGCGGCCTGACACGGAGCGGAGTGGGCGACCGGGGAGATCCCGGTCGTACCGTACCCGTCGAAAGCGCCCGCTGGAAGGTCGAGTACTCGAACAGCGAGGCCGTCGGGCTGCTCGTGCGCGTCGAACCGTCGCAGGAGTCGCAGCTTCGGCCGACCGTCTTCTCGATGAACATGGTCCCGCGCGTCGTGGACGGGAAAAGGACGTGGCTGGTCGAGGGCTGGGCGCCGAAGGGAGGCAGCCCCGCGACGATCGGCGCCACGAGCGCGTCGCCCGGGCAGGCGCTCTCCGGCGCGGGCGCCGAGGAGCCGGAACGGCTCTCGCCGCAGGCGAGCAGGCTCTGGCTGCTTGGCGCCGGTGCTCCTGATCTGCCTCGTCTTCGTGGTCCCAGTCGTCTTCTTCGTCCGGGAGCGGCGGGTGTCGCGCAAGATGCGCCGGTATCTCGACTCGCGTCCTTCGTAGCGGCCGCTCGACGGGCTCTCGCGGCCGCGTCGGCAGCTCGCGAACGGCCGCCCGCGCGTCAGCCGAGCTGAGCCCGATCGACCGACAGCGAGCCGGGAGACCCCGAGATGACGTCGAAGGTGGCCTTCGACGGTCTTGTGAAGACCACCAGTCGTGTCGTTGCCCGCGTGCTCAGCGCCCGGCGGGTCGGTGACGTGACCTGCGCGAGGATCGACTCGTCGACGTAGGCGTCCTCGGGGACTGTGAGCTCGACGGGCCGCGCCGGGATCGTCGTCCAGGCGCCGCCGGGCCACACGCGTACCGCTGTCACCGAGAGCTCGAGGACGCCGCCTCCTGCGGAGACCGGGACCCCCTTCAGGCCCAGCGTCACCGTCGCGTCTTGCTTCGCAGGCGTCGGGAAGAAGAGGCGTGTCGCAGTCTCGAGAAACGGGCGCGGATTGACGTCCACTCCGTCGTGTCGGGTGGACCTCGAAATGGAGGTGGTAGATGCCCTCGGCGTCGCCGGAGTCGCCGTTGTAGCCGATCTGCTGGCCGGCCCTGACGCGCGCGCCGTTCTTGAGGCCCGTGGCGTACGCCACACCCGGCACGCACGTGCCGCGATTGTCACGCTTCGCCGTCAGGTCGTTGTTGAGATGGATGTAGAGGTACGTCGTGCCGCTCGCCCCGTAGAGGTAGAGCATGCAACCGGCCCGGGCGGAGGTGGTCCAGAACTTGATCTTTCCGTCCTCGGCTGCAACCGCGGGCGAGCGCCACGTCGTGAGGATGTCGTTCCCTGCATGTCTCCCCTGACCGCGCGGGTCACCCCAGTCGTCGAAGTACTTCGCGGCGCCGACGACCGGGAAGACGATCGGCGCGCCGGCGGGCGACTGTTGCCCGTCAGGTCCGGCGAGCGCCCAGGCGCTCGACGCGGCGGCCAGCCCGACGGCTGTGAGAAGGAGGAGAAAGACTGCTCCCCGGGCTGTCATCCGGTGATGTGTCATCGTGGTTCGGGCACAGATCCAGCCGTGCCCGGCATCCGGTTGGCGCTCGAAGGGAGCGAGCCTACCAGACCGATGTGCCGTCGACCGTGTCGGCCGTCGGCCCGGTCGCCTCTCCCAGCCGTGCACGAGGCCGACGAGATAGGGTTCGACCGTGAAGATCGCAGTGTGCGTGAAGCAGGTCCCGGACGCGACGGCCGCAAGGCGGATCGACCCTGTCGACCAATCGGCTCGACCGCTCCGGAGAAGGTGCTCTGAACGCGACCGACGTCAACGCCGTCGAGGAGGCACTGCGGGTCAGGGAGGCGCACGGCGGCGAGGTCGTCGTGCGTCTCGCTCGGTCCGGCCAAGGCGGTCGATTCGCTTCGCAAAGCGCTCGCGATGGGTGCCGATCGCGCGGTCGTCGTCTCCGACGAGGCGGCCGCCGGGTCGGATCTCGTCGCGACGAGCTACGTGCTCGCAAAGGCGCTCGAGCCGTGAGAGCGCGGATCTCGTTCTCTTCGGGCAACAGTCCTCCGACTCGGACGGAGCCGTGCTCTGGGCCGCAGTCGCGGATCGGCTGCAGCGGCCGCTCGTCTCACAGGTCGCCGAGCTGACGGTGGAGAGCGACTCCGTCTCCGGGAAGCGACAGACCGAGTTCGGGTACGACGTGATCGCGGCCGCACTGCCGGCCGTTGTCGCGGTCTCGGATGCGATCAACGAGCCGCGCTACCCGTCACTCAAGGGGATCATGGGCGCCAAGTCGAAGCCGACCGAGACCCTGTCGCTCGCAGACGTCGGTGCCGAGGCCGGACGGGCCGGTGCCGACGGCTCTCGGACGACGGTCCTGAGCGTCGGGCCACCGCCGGCGAAGGGCGATCAGATCAAGATCGACGATGACGGCAGCGCCGCCGAGAAGCTCGTCGATTGGCTCTCCGAGAGGAAGCTCCTGTGACGACTCTCGTCTTCCTCGAGCACCACGACGGGGTGATCCAGAAGGGTGCGCTGGGCGTCCTGGCGCGCGCCGCGACGCTCGGCGGCGACGTCGCGGGCGTTGTCGTCGGCCACGGCGTCGACGCTGTCGCAGCGAGCGCGGGGCGGTTCGGAGCACCGACCGTCTACGTGGTCGACGGCCCGGAGTTCGAGGCCCCGCTGCCGCAACCGCGGGTGGACGCGCTCGAGGCGGTCGTCGCCGCCTCGGGGGCGGACAACGTTCTCTTCGCCGCCTCCGTGCTCTCCGCCGACGTCGCGGCCGGACTGTCGGCACGGCTCGAAGCAGGTCTGAACTGGGACGTCACGGACTTCGGCACGGGGGACGACGGCGGGTTGACGGCCCGGCGTCCGGCGCTCGGGGACACGGTGCTGGTCGAGGTCGGATGGACGAGCACTCCACGGCTCGCGCTCGTCCGCTCAGGAGCGTTCGAGCCCGTCGAGACGGGAGGCACTGCGGTGCTGATGCCGGTCTCTGTCACGCCGAACGGCTTTTCGACCTCGGCCCGGATGGTCGCGCAGGCCAACGAGCAGGCGAGCGGCCCCTCGATCGAGGACGCCGACGTCATCGTCGCGGGCGGCCGAGGCCTCGGCACTCCGGACGGCTTCAAGCTCGTCGAGGAGCTCGCCGCCGCCCTCGGTGGGGCGGTCGCGGCGACGCGGGCAGTGGTGGATGCCGGGTGGTACCCGTACTCGACACAGGTCGGGCAGACCGGCAAGTCGGTCGCCCCGAAGCTCTACGTCGCCCTCGGGATCTCCGGCGCGATTCAGCACAAGGTCGGGATGCAGAATTCGGGCACGATCGTCGCGGTCAACAAGGATCCGAACGCGCCGATCTTCGACTTCGCCGACTTCGGGATCGTCGGCGATCTCAACCAGATCGCGCCCGAAGCTTGCCGAGCTCGTTCGGGCCCGCAAGGCGTAGACGTGGCGGCGCCGCGGAGCGGAGCGGCGCCGGTCCGCGCCTCGGACTTCCCGCCGCCGTTCTCGAGCGCCGAGGTCATCGGGTCGCCGACCGACGATCCCGAGGAGCGAATCGACGTCGGCGTCCTGATCGTCGGCGGAGGGCCGGCAGGCCTCGCCTGTGCGATCCGGCTCGGGCAGCTGCTGGAGCAGGATCCCGCGCTGGCGGAAAAGCTCGGCGAGGTTCCCGTCGCCCTCGTCGACAAGGGGAAGCAGCCCGGCTCGCATCTCCTCTCGGGCGCAGTGATGAACCCGCGCGCGATCGAGCAGCTCTTCCGGGATCGCCCGGCGGAGCTCGCTGCGGTGCCGACCTACGGTGAGGTGCCGGGCGAAGGCGTCTACCTGCTCACCCGGACACGCGCGGCCCGGATCCCACCCCCGCCGACGCTCCGGAATCACGGCAACTGGATCGTCTCGGTCTCCCAGATGTGCCGGTACCTCGCCGAGCAAGCCGAGGCCGGCGGGACGTTCGTCCTCCCCGAGACCGCGGCCGACCGGCTGCTCGTCGATCACGGCCGCGTGGTCGGGATCCGCACCGGTGACAAGGGCCGCGGGAAAGAGGGGGAGACGCTCGGGAACTTCGAGCCCGGCGCCGACATCGCCTCCAGGGTCACCGTGCTCGCAGAAGGTACGGCAGGGCATCTGACGGGGGCGGCGCTCGACCACTTCGGCCTCCACGGTCCCGAGCCCCAGATCTGGGAGCTCGGCGTGAAAGAGGTCTGGCGTGTCGAGAAGCCTCTGCGCAAGATCATCCACACGCTGGGCTGGCCGTTGCGCAAATCGGCCAAGTACCGCGAGTTCGGCGGCTCGTGGATCTACCCGATGGGCGACGACATGGTGTCGCTCGGCTTCGTGATCGGGCTCGACTACCGGGACGTGGAGCTCTCCGCGCACGACCTGCTGCAAGAGTTCAAGACGCATCCGTTCGTCCGCGAGATTCTGGACGGCGGGGAGCGGGTGGCGTGGGGGGCGAAGACGATCACGAGCGGCGGTTGGCATGCGATGCCTCGCAGGCTCGGCGCACCGGGATTGCTGCTGGCCGGTGAGAGCGCCGGCCTCGTCGACCTGGCTCGACTCAAGGGCGTGCATTACGCGATCGAGTCTGGACGCCTCGCCGCCGAGGCCGCATACCGTTCGCTGCAGCGGGGCGAGAATCCCGGACGCGTCGGTGCCTTCGACGACTACGACCGCGAGGTCCGGAACGGCTACCTCGGCAAGGGGCTGCGCGAAGTGCGGAACATGCGGCAGGCCTTCGAGAAGGGATTCTTCGTCGGAGGAGCGCTGGCGAGCGCGATGACCGTGACCAAGGGAAAGCTCCCTCCCGTCGAGCTTCACAACGAGCCGAATGCGTCCGCACCGCTGCTCCGCTCGGGGCGGGCAGCGCAGTACCCGGCTCCCGACGGCGCGCTGACCTTCGACAAGCTCTCATCGGTGTTCGCCTCCGGCAACCGGACCCGCGACGATCAGCCGAATCATGTCCGGATCGAGCGTCGAGTTCCCCGCGACGTGGCGGAAATGTGGGCCTGGATGTGCCCTGCCCAGGTCTACGAGGTGGGTGACGACAACGGGGACGGCACCGTCGAGGTGAAGCTGACACCGTCGAATTGCGTTCAGTGCGGTGCGATCACCGCCCGCGGCGGGCGTCTCACGCCACCCGAGGGCGGGTCCGGCCCGGAGTACACGCTCACGTAGGGGCACTAGGTAGGGGCCTAGGGAGGGGCGATGCGGAGGCTCGCGCCGGCGAGCCGGAGCGTCGCCCTCCCGTCGGCACGTGAGCCCGCTCAGCCTTTCGCGTCGCGAGCCGGGCGCTGACGCGCCTCCCAGGCCTTCGTCATGGCAATGCGCTGGGCGAGCGTCGGATGGCTGTCGAGGAGCACGTGAGCCCAGGTCGGCGGGTCAGGATTTCCCAGAGACGTCTTGGCGAAGCCGACGAACAGCCGGCGCGCCGCCGCCGGATCGCGCGTCGTCTGCAGCGCCTTCCAGTCCGCCTCGGCCTCCATCCTGCGGCTGATCAGCGCCTGCGCCGGCGAAAGCGCCAGCTGGATCACCGCCACGACGAGCAACGCAAGCGGCACGGACGCCGCCTCGCCCATCCCGCCCCGACGCCGCGTGACGCGCATGAGCAGCCACGCCGCGGGGATGGCAAAGAGCGCGAACCAGGCGATCGCCTTCGGGATGTGGTTGCTCGAGTGGTGCCCGATCTCGTGCGCGAGGACGACGTGCACCGCGTCGTCACCGAACGTGCCGTCGACCATCGTGCTCCAGAGAACGATCTTCCGGGACGGGCCGAAGCCCACCGCGTACGCGTTGGCCTGGCTCGTCGTCCCGCTGACGTCCTCGACGGACAACGGGATCCCGGAGACACCCTGTTTCCGCTCGAACGCCTCGGCCGTGCGTCGAAGGGAGGGGTCCCGTAGCGGCGTCGTATCCGTGAGGAGATACGGCTGCGCCAACGCGAAAGCCGCTCCGATGACGACGAACACGACGGCGCCGGGAATCCACCATCGCTCGCCGATCCGGCGTGCGAGGAACATGACGACGAGCAGCGCGAAGCAGATCGACACGAACGTCGCGCCGAGCTCGAACCAGTGGCCGAAGACCCACTCCAGGTAGCCCGTCTCGGTCAAGTCGTGGCGGCGTGCCCACCACAGGTCGAGCACCGCGAACGGGAGCTCGACGAGCCAGACGATCCCGAGCCCGAGCATCCCGAGCAGCATCCCCGTCCCGATCGGGCCTGCAGCCGATTCGCGTGCCAGCCCCGCGCCGCGCCGCGCGTAGACCCAGAGCGTCCCGAGCAACACGATCTGCGAGACGACCCATGTCGCGAGGAAGAATCGCTCGACGCGTTGGGCCTCGCGAACGAGCGCCCGGCCGAACAGGGCGTCCGTGTCGACAGCGGGCAACGGCAGGTCGGACGGCACCGCCGTATGGAGCAGGAGCCGTCCGCAGACGAGCCAGGCGACGACTGCCACGGCGAGAGCGATCCTCCGGGCAGGATGCCTCAGACCGGCTCGATTCCCGGAGCATCCCCCGTTCTCGGCTCGAGGTCGAGCGCGAGTTGCTCGTCACGTGGCCGGTCGCGGACGATCGGCGCCGCGTAGGGGTACCTGTCCGTGACGAGGAACAGGTACGCGTTGACCTGCGCGGTGTAGCGGAGCGCGACCGCGCCGAGGTTCCTCAGCCCCTCGGGCATCCGGCCGGTGATCAGAGACGCCCACCACCCGAGCACGGCGACGATCCAGACGACCATCGTGAACGCACCCCCGAGGAGAAGCGCGGGGACGGCGAGCAGGCCACGGAACAGGGTGACGGCGCGACGTTGCGGCCGAGGACCGGCGATGACCAGATCGACGGGATAGCTCCCCGACGCGCCGACGAATCCCGGGAACGGGCCGCCGACGACGAAGAGGAAGGCTCCGACGTGCATCGCATACCGAACCCAGGCGGCGAGAAATCGGTGGAGCGCCGACGGGACCCGTCCGACCACGAGCGCAACGACCCAGGCCACGAGAACGACCACGAAAGCGGTCACGGTCCACAGCGACAGCCAGATCAGATGCGGAATCGCGAGCAGGAGGCGGAAGAAGACCGTCAGGCGTGACCGATCGGCGGAATCGTGCAGATCGAGAGACACGGGATGCGGCGGCAGTTCGGCGTCGACGAGAATCCGCTCCGGATCGCTCGTCGGATACCGGTCCGTCACGAGCAGGAGGAACGCGAGCGCCTGTGCCGTGTAGCCGATGCAGTAGACGACGAGGTCGCGCAGGCCACGCGGCGATCGGCCGAGCACGAGTGCGGCGAACCACATGAGCACCGCCGCCGTCGAGGCGATGCCGACCGCGCCGGAGCCCACGGCCCAATCCGGTTCCGAGCTCGTGGAGCCGAGCCATGAGACGTCACCGAACCAGGCGCCCCCTCCGAGTGCACCGACCACGAAGAGGGTCGGAAACGCGAGAATGAACCGTGCGGCGGCGCGACCACGCGACTGCTGCCGCGACGCATCGACTTCGAGATCGACCGGATACCCGGCCCGCCACCGAATCGTGGGTACGGCGCCGCAGCGAGGTGGACGTAGGCGCTCACCTGCACCGAGTAGCGGAGATATCCGACGACGAACGACTGCAGCGATTCGGGTGCCTTCCCCTCGACGACGAGCGCAAGCCACAGGACGACGGAGACGGCGAGGGCGGCGATCCCCCACAGCGTCACGACGACGAGGTGCGGGAGAGCGAGCAGGAGGCGGAAGAACACGGTCACGCGCGAGCGCGCGAGGTCGTCCGTGACCACGATGCGGACCGGGAGGGGAGGACGATCGCGGTTCATCGCCGCATTCTCGTCACCGGCACGGTCGACTACCATCGCCATGGTGCCGTACCCGCCCGTCACGCCTGACGATGTGCGCCGTGCGGCCGCGGTCATCGAGGGCGCAGTCCACCGGACGCCGACGTTCACGTCGCGCAGCCTCGGCCCGGACAGGTATCTGAAGGCGGAGCTGTTCCAGCACACGGGCTCGTTCAAGGTGCGAGGCGCCCTGAACCGGATCCGGTCGCTGACCGCCGAGGAGCGCGGCCGGGGTGTGATCGGGGTCTCGGCCGGCAACCACGCCCAGGCGCTCGCCTGGGCGGCAGCGACCGAGGGCGTCGACGCGCTCGTCGTCATGTGGCGAGGAGCGAGCAGCGCCAAGATCGACGCGACCCGAGGCTACGGAGCGACGATCGACCTCGAGGCTGACGGGCCCGGAACCGCTTTCGAGCGGCTGCGGGAGCTCGAGGAGGAGACCGGGCGCGTGCTCGTGCATCCGTTCAACGATCCGATCGTGATGGCCGGTGCCGGCACGGTCGGGCTCGAGATCCTCGCTGACGTCCCCGCTGTCGACACGATCGTCGTCGCCTGCGGCGGCGGCGGTCTCGTCTCGGGCATCGCCGCTGCCTGCGTGCCGGCAGGAGTCCGGGTCATCGCGGTCGAGCCGGAGGGGTCGAACGCGCTGTCGCTCGGCCTCGAGGCGGGCAGACCCGTCGATCTGATCCCGAACACCATCGCCGACGGTCTCAGCGCGCCGTTCGCCGGCCAGGTCGCGATCGACTGCTGCACGACCCTCGGCGTTCCCGTCGTTCTGGTCACGGAGGCCGAGATCTGCGAGGCCTTCCGGTTCCTCTACAGCCGGGCCAAGCTCGCCGTCGAGCCCGCCGCGGCGGCGGCGGCGGCGGCAGTCCTGACGGGGCGAATCGAGGGGAAGTGATGGCCATCGTCGTCTCAGGAGGCAACGTCAGCGCCGAGACCGCCTCTGCTATTCTGGCCGGACGATGAAGGCCGAGATCCATCCCGAGTACGTCCTCGCGCACGTCACCTGCTCGTGCGGCAACGAGTTCACGACGCGTTCGACACGTCCCGAGCTCCACGTCGAGGTGTGCTCGCATTGCCACCCGTTCTACACGGGCAAGCAGAAGCTCATGGATGCCGGTGGCCGGGTCGAGCGCTTCCAGCGCCGCCTCGAAAAGGCCGGCGGACCCCGCCGCGGTTAACGGCTCGGTCGGCCTGGTGAGGCGCACTCCCGTGGTCGACGCCCTATCCGGGCGCGCGAAGCGCGCCCCTTCAGGATCTCGTCGCCGCAGCTGATCGACGAGCGGCAGGCATGTCGTCCTGCGGCCCGCAGCGAGGATGCTGCATCACGGTGCGGGCCGCAGGATGAGCGTCTCGTACGGCGGCCAGGCCGTCCTCGAGGGCGTGATGATGCGCGGGCCGTCGGTCTGGTCCGTCGCCGTCAGGACGCCGGCCGGCGACGTGGTCGAGGTGACGAAGTCGGTCAGCTCGCCGATGCAGCGCCACCGCATCTGGCGGCTCCCTGTCATCCGTGGCGTGATCGCGCTCGGCGAGTCGCTCGCGATCGGGTTCCGCGCCCTCGCGATCTCCGCCAACTATGCGATGCAGGAGGAAGCCGAGGAGGGCGCCGACGGTGAGCCGGCCGAGGTCTCCACCGAGATCTCGCGCGGCCACATCATCTTCTCGTTCGTCCTCGCGATCGGCTTCGCCCTGATGCTTTTCAAGGTCGGCCCGGCGCTCCTCACGAGCTGGCTCCCGATCGACGGCACCTACACGTTCGTGCTGGTCGAGGGCTTGATCCGGGTGTCGGTGTTCATCCTCTACATCGTGCTGATCGGGCTGCTCCCCGACCTGCGGCGTGTCTTCCAGTACCACGGCGCGGAGCACAAGGCGATCAACGCTCTCGAGGGCGGCGCCGAGTTGACCCCCGAGAAAGTGCAGAAGTTCAGTTTGATCCATCCGCGTTGCGGAACTGCTTTTTTGCTCTGGGTCATGGTCATCGGGATCTTCGTCTTCGCGCTCGTCGGACGCCCGGTGTGGTACTGGCTGATCCTCAGCAGGATTCTCCTGCTGCCCGTGATCGCAGGCCTCGCCTACGAGCTGATCCGGTACGCCGGCAAGCACCAGGGGAACCGAGTCCTGATGACGCTGCTCGCGCCGGGCCTCTGGCTGCAGCGCCTGACGACCCGCGAGCCGACGCTCGACCAGATCGAGGTGTCGATCCGGGCCTTGCAGGAGGTGATCCGCGTCGGAACAGGCGGAGAGCGAAGACGAGCTGCGGGCCGAAACGCGCGTCGAGGTCATGGCGTAGGGGCGAGGCGTGCATCGCCTGCCCGGCGACATGCGCACCGTTCGTAGGGGCGAGGCGTGCCTCGCCCGACCGGCCACGAACGCACCGAATAAGCTGAAGACGAGACCGGAAAAGGAGACCGGATGCCCAGGATCGTGCGAGAGGCGGAGATTCAGTGGGAAGGCAACGTCGCCCGTGGAGCGGGTGCGATCAGCGCCGGCTCGTCGGGCGCGTTCAGCGCGCTGCCCTACACTGCCGCCACCCGGATCGGTGTGCCGGAGGGTAAGACGAGCCCCGAGGAGCTGCTGGCCGCCGCACACGGCGGGTGCTTCACGATGTCACTCGCCAGCGAGCTCTCGAAGGCTGGAACACCTCCGGGCACGCCTCGACGTCCATTGCGTCGTCACGATGGACGAGGTCGAGGGCAAAGGTCATCAGATCGTCCACTCGGAGATCGTCGCGCGCGGCGTCGTTCCCGACTGCGACGAGGCTGCGTTCGCGCAGGCCGCCGAGGCGGCGGACGCCGGCTGCCCGTTCTCGGCGCTGATCCGCGCGAGCGCCACCGTCAGCGTTTCCGCGTCCCTATCATAGGCCCTGTCCGACCCGCGCCTCGGCGCCTGTTCGAAACCGCTCACAACGCCACTGGAGGGCTGACGACCATGGCAACAGACCGCACGATGAGCACCACCTGGCACGGGACGCTGATGGACGGGAGCGGCACGATCCACGAGGCCGGGAGCGGTGCCTTCGGGGCGCTCGCCGTCAGCTGGGCGTCACGGGCCGAGGCGCCCGACGGCAAGACCAGCCCCGAGGAGCTCATCGCAGCGGCGCACTCGGCCTGCTTTTCGATGGCCCTCGCGCACGGGCTCGCCCAGGCCGGCACCCCGGCGGAGCAGCTCGACGCCAAGGCCACCGTCACGTTCGTACCCGGCGAAGGGATCACGAAGATCGCGCTCACCATCCGCGGCAAGGTGCCCGGTCTCGGCGCCGCTGCGTTCGTCGAAGCAGCCGAGGCAGCGAAGGTCGGTTGCCCGGTCTCCAAAGCCCTCGCCGGCGTGCCGGAGATCACGCTCGACGCAGCACTCGCGTAGCTGGAGGTCGAGCGCGTCGTCCCACTGGTGGGCGAGGCACGCCTTTGCTTCGCCTCGTGAGCGAGTGCCCGAAGTCGCGCTCACCTCGGCGCTACCATCGTCGCGATGGCCGGGATCGAACCACTCGTCGACGAGCTCGAGCGCTCGTACGCTGAACTGCAGTCGCGGATGTCGGATCCGGCCGTGTACAACGACCACCGCGAGGCCGCAGACATCGGGCGGCGGCTCAAGGAGCTCGAGACCCCTCACAAGCTCGCGGTCGAGTGGCAGGGTGTCCGCGCTGACCTGGCAGACGCTCGAGACGATCCCGAGCTCGCCTCGATGTCGGCCGACCTCGAGGCGGAGCTCCTCCGGTTGGAGGAGGAGCTGAAGGCCGCCCTCGTCGAGCGTGATCCGGCCGACTCCAAGGATGTGATCGTCGAGGTGCGCCAGGGTGTCGGGGGCGACGAGGCTGCACTCTGGGCAGGAGACGTGTATCGCATGCTCTCGAGGTACGCCGAACGGCGCGGTTTCAAGACCGAGATCCTGTCGGCCAACGAGAGCGAGACGGGCGGCTTCAAGGAGGTCGTGTTCGCGGTCAAGGGCGACGGCGCCTTCTCGGTCTACAAGTACGAGGGAGGCACGCACCGCGTCCAGCGCGTCCCGGAGACGGAGTCGCAAGGCCGGATCCATACGTCGACCGCGACCGTCGCGGTCATGCCCGAGGTCGAGGAGGTCGAGGTCGAGATCGCCGAGAACGATCTCAAGATCGACGTGTACCGATCGACGGGGCCGGGTGGGCAGAGCGTCAACACGACCGACTCGGCGGTGCGGATCACGCATCTGCCGACGGGCGTCGTCGTCGCGATGCAGGACGAGAAGTCCCAGCTGCAGAACCGGCAGAAAGCAATGCGCGTGTTACGCGCGCGGTTGTACGAGCTCGAGCGCGAAAAGCAGCAGGCGAAGCTCTCTGCCGCCCGGAACCTCCAGATCGGCTCCGGTGAGCGCGCGGAGAAGATCCGGACCTACAACTACCCCGAGAACCGGCTCACCGATCATCGGATCAAATTGACGACCCATCGGCTCGATCAGGTTCTCAACGGCGATCTCGACGAGTTCACCGAGGCGATCCAGGCCGAGGACAAGCGGCTCTCGCTCGAGGCCGCCGGGGCATGACCGGGGGCGAAGGGGGTGGAGCGAGCCCTCCGTCCGGCTCGATGACCATCGCCGAGGTACTCCGCCGCTCGACCGAGCACCTTGCGGCGAAAGGTTCGGATACTCCACGCCTCGACGCCGAGCGCCTGCTCGCCAAGGCAACCGGGCTCGAGCGGATCGAGCTCTACATGATGCTCGACCGAGGGCTCGCCGAGGACGAGCTCGCGACGACCCGGGCTCTCGTCGCCCGTCGGTCACGCCGTGAGCCGCTGCAGTACGTGCTCGGCGAGTGGGGGTTCCGTCGGCTGCTGCTCGGCGGTCGACCCGAGGGCGCTGATTCCACGCCCGGAGACCGAAGTGCTCGTCGACCGCGCGCTCGGCCTGATCGCCGGGCAGGACCGTCCCAGGGTTCTCGATGTCGGTACCGGCACAGGAGCGATCGCTCTCGCGATCGCCGATGAGCACCCCCTGGCGGTGGTGACGGGGATCGACCTCTCCGCTGCGGCCATCGAGCTCGCCGCCGAGAACGTCGCCCGAACGGGACTCGTCGTCGAGCTCCTCCGGCACGACCTCTTCGACGGCCTGCCCGTCGGCCCGTGGGATCTGGTCGTCTCGAACCCCCCCTATGTCGACGCGGCAGCGCTGCCGTCGCTCCAGCCGGAAGTGCGCGATTGGGAGCCGCACGAGGCGCTCAGCGCCGAAGGTGCCGTCGAGGCGGTGGCACGCGGAGCTGCCCTGGTGCTGGTGCCGGGAGGAGCGCTCGCTCTGGAGGTGGGCGACGGCCAGGCCGCGGGGGTCGCAGACCTCCTGCGGGAGCTCGGCTTCGACGAGGTGCGGGTGACGGCAGACCTCAGCGGCCTCGATCGTGTCGTCGAGGGGCGCCGTCCGTGAGCAGAACCGAGATCGATCGCGTGGCGGACGCGCTCCGCGGCGGGTCGCTGGCCGTCGTTCCGACGGACACCGTCTACGGGCTCGTCTGCGCAGCAAGCTCCCGCGATGCGGCGGCGAGACCTCTACCGGCTCAAGGGGCGGGAGCCGAGTCAGCCGACCGCTCTGATCGCGGCGAGTATCGCCGAGCTCGAAAACTGCCTTCCGGATCTGGGTGACGAGCACATCCGGTTCGTTCACGCGTTGTTGCCCGGCCCGTACACGCTGGTCTTGCCAAACCCCACGAAGCGCTTCGGCTGGCTTTCCGCAGGGCGCCCCGCGACGATCGGCGTGCGGGTGCCGGTGCTGCCCGACGCGACCGCCGAGGTCGTCGATCGTGTCGGCGCGGTGGTGGCGACGAGTGCGAACCTCCCGGGTGAGCCCGACGCCCGCCGCCTCGACGAGGTGCCGGAGCAGATCCTCGCCGGTGTTGCGGCCGTGCTCGACGGAGGGACGCTTCCGGGTACGCCATCGACCGTGGTCGACCTGACCGGGCCGGCGCCGGTGATCCTGCGCGAGGGGGCTGCCGGGGCGGAGGCCACGATGGCCCGCCTCGCGCACGCACACACATAATCCTTACCTCCTGGCGACGGGGTGCTAACGCGAGGCGCATAGGTTCGAGGCATGGGTTCCCGGGTCATCGCGGTCGTCGTCGGTGTCGTCCTCGTCGCAGTCCTGGCGCCGTCCGCCTTCGCCGCGACTCCGACGGCGATCACCGGCACTGTCAGTGCGGTAGGCGGCACGTCGGCAAC
>CAVZMA010000017.1:0-15308 GCA_963776305.1 uncultured Thermoleophilia bacterium
GCACACGACATGCTGCGCGCCGAGCGTCAGGGAACCCGGCTCGAGAGCAGCCGTGGCGATCAGATCGCCCGCTGGATCAGAGAGCACACGGAGGCGAGACGGCCGAAGGCCACGCTGCCGTCCCTGCTTCCGTCCCACATTCGGCAGCCTGCGACCGCCGGTAGCGGAAGGACGTAGCCGCGGGAGAGGGCGACGCTCCGCGTCGCCCTCTCCGGCAGGCCCGCAGGACGCGCTCGCGTCACCGCTGCTCGACGGTTTCCTCCCAGTCCTGCCAGTCGATTCCGTGCTCTTCGACGTGCGCGCGGACGGCGAGACCGATCGTCGGGTAGAAACGGCGTTCCTCGATCTGGTCCGCCAGGCCGTAGCGCCGGAGCTTGTCCTTGACGGGGCCTTTGAGCTCCGCGAAAGCGAGCTCGATTCCCCGTCGCCCGAGCTCGGCATCGATCTCGGCGAGCACCTCGGCAGCGGTCGAATCGACGTCGGTGATCGGCTCGGCGGCGACGACGACCATTGACACGGGGCGGCGTTCGGCTGCCAGGGCTCGGTGGAGAGCGTCTCTGAACACCTCTGCGTTCGCGAAGAAGAGCGGTGCGTCGAAGCGGAAGAGGAGCAGCCCGGGCACCTGCCGTCCCTCGGGGTGGCGGATCGTGTCGTGGTAGCCCTTGAGCGCAGCCACCCGCCCGAGCACGGCGGTGTACGGATGCCAGGCACGTTCGAGCACGGCGATCACCGAGAGGGCGACGGCGAACCCGACACCGGGGAGGATCCCGAGCACGAGCACGCCGGCGAACGATGCGACGGCGAGCGCGAAGTCGCCGCGGTTGACGCGGAGCAGCCACCGAAAGGCCGGCACGTCGATCAGCCGGAGGACAGCGGCGATCACGACCGCGGCGAGCGCCGAGACAGGGATGTTCTCCAGGAGCCCGGTGCCGATCACGAGCACGACCGCGACGGTCGCCGCCGCGACGACGCCGGTCAGCTGCGTGCGAGACCCGGCCGCCTCCGCGACGGGCGTCCGCGACGAGCTGCTCGAGATCGGGAAGCCCTGAAACAGCCCCGTGGCGAGGTTGGCGACGGCGAGCCCGCCGAGCTCGCGGCTCTGATCGACCCGCTCACCGAGCCTCGAGGCATAGCTGCGGGAGAGAACGCTCGTATCGGCGAACGCGAGCAAGGCGATGGCGACAGCGCTCAGCCCGAGCCCGCCGAGGTCGTCGATCGACGGTGACGGAATCGTCAGGGCCGGCAGACCACCGGGAACCGCTCCGACGACCGCGACGTCGAGGTCGAGGACGGAAACCAGGATCGCGGCACCGGCGACGGCAACCAGGAGACCCGGGAACGCCGGAGCGACGCGCCACAGCACGAGCACCACCACGAGGCACCCGATCCCCAGGGCTGCTGTCGCCGGATCGATCTCGCCGAGGTGTCCGCCGAGGTCCCTGACGTCGTCGACGAACTGGCCACCGGACGTCGGAACGCCGAGGAGGCGCGGCACCTGGTCGGCGATCACGATGAGTGCGATCCCGGCGAGGTACCCGAGCCTGACCGGCTTCGAGAAGAGGTCGGTGAGGAAGCCGAGCCGGGCGACCGAACCGATGAGGAGGATGGCGCCCACGATGAGCGCAAGGAGACCGGCGACGGCGACGCGCTCGGAGGGGTCGGCACCCGCAACGGGGATCACTGCGGCTGCGACGAGCGGGGCGAGTGCCGAGTCGGGGCCGAGGACGAGAATGCGCGACGGCCCGAAGAGCGCGTAGGCGAGCAGGGGGACGACGGTTGCGTAGAGACCGGTGACCGCCGGGAGCCCCGCCAGCTCCGCATAGGCCATCCCCTGCGGAACGAGAAGTGCGGTGAGCACCAGCCCCGCGACGACATCGCGATGGAGCCACTCCTTGCGATAGCCCTTTGCGACCGCGATTCCGGGAAGAAGGTCGAGCCAGCGGTGGCCGGAACCAGCGGCTCGTTCCTCGGCCGTCATCAGCGGTGCCTCACTCCTCTCGTCCGGTCGGACGATAGTCGCGCGCGAGCCGTCGGGCGACCGGAGGAGCCGCACGGGCCGCCGGACGTGGTCTTACGAGGCGCGGGCCTCCGCTACCTGGAGCAGACGATCGCGGATCGCCGCCTGGTCGTCGCCGATGTCGTCGAGGCGCGGCAGCGCCGCCAGCGACTCGAGCCCGAAGACACGCTCGAAGAGCGCCGTCACGCGATACCGCACGGCACCACCCGGACCGCTCTCGCGCCCTGCCTCGGCGATCAGTCCGCGTTCGACGAGCGAGGCGACAGCCGAGTCGGCCGCAACGCCGCGGATCGCAGCGATCTCGGGTCGAGAGACGGGCCCGAGGTACGCGACGATGGCGACCGTCTCGAGTGCAGCCTGCGAGAGCCCACGCTCCACGGGACGCTCGAACAGGCGGGCACACGCTTCGGCGGCCGCGCGGGAGGCGCCGAACGCATACCCTCCCGCCGACCTTCTGGAGGACGATGCCGCTCCGGCCTTCCCGATACCGCTCGCCCAGGAGGCCGAGGGCCGTCTCGATCCGCTCCGGGTCGTCGGCGGTCGCCTCGGCGAGCTCGTCGAGCGTCAACGGCTGAGAGGCGACGACGAGCAGCGCCTCGACAGTGCGGGCGAGCTCGTCGACGGGGTTGGTCGAGATCAGGCGGAGCGGGCGGTCCACTGCAGGATCCTTTCGTCGTCGGCTCTGGAAATCCTGATCGGAGCGAAGGGTGCGGCCTGGGAGATCGCGATCTCCCCCTCCTTGCGCAACTCGAGCAGCGCGAGGAATGCAACCGCCTGCTCGACACGCGATAGCCCTTGCACCTCGGAATCGAAGTCGAACCGGCGGCGACGCAGCAGGAGCGCGCGAAAGCGCTCCACGAACTGGCCGACCGGTGGGAATCGCAGCGCCATGTGAGAGATCGAGACATGCGGTGGCTCGGCGGCGAGCCCGCGCATGGCCTCGACCAGGCGCAACGGCTCCTGGGCGGCGAGCCGACGCTCGGGCTCCGGAGCGAGTGGCGCCGGGCCGACGCGGAAGTAGCGCTCCCGCTCTCCTTCGAGGCGCTCGCGCAACCAGGCCGAGGCAAGCTTCATCCGGCGGTATTCCGCGAGGCGCCGGGCGAGCTCCTCCGCCGCCTCCTCCGGCTCGAGCTCGGCGAGCTCCGCCTCCTCGTCGGGGAACAGGTGCCGAGCCTTGAGCTCGAGCAACGCAGCGATCAGGACCAGGAACTCGCCGCAGGCGTCGAGATCGAGCTCGTCGCGCTCGGCCAGCCGCTCGACGAATGCGACCACGATCCCTGCCATGTCGATCTCCGACGGCTGAATCGCGTCCTTGAGCAAGAGCGTCAGGAGGAGGTCGAACGGCCCCTCGAATGCATCGAGGTCCAGCTCGAGGTCGCGGACGGCGCTGGCCACGGTGTGACCCTAGCCTCCGGGCCGGACGCGGCTCTTCGGCACGGCCATCTTCGGGCCGCTGGGTTGCGCCGCGGGGCGAGGAGGGCGGCCACGCCGCTGCGAGAGCCAGAACCAGACGAGGCCGGCGACGCAGACGAGGCCCGAGATCCAGGTGTTCACGCGCAGACCCAGGATGTGGTTGGCAGGATCGACGCGAATGAGCTCGATCCAGAACCGGCCAAAGGAATAGAGGGCGATGTAGAGCGCGAAGAGCCCCGGCGGACGCGGGTGGAACCGCCTCTCGATCACGTAGACGAGGAGGACCGCCGCGAACAGGTTCCACAGCATCTCGTAGAGGAAGGCCGGGTGGTAGGTCACCTGGTCGATGGAGGCAAGCGGCCGATGGACCGCGTCGATCTCGAGGCCCCAGGGCAGGTCGGTGGGCTTTCCGAAGAGCTCCTGGTTCCACCAATTGCCGATGCGCCCCACCGCCTGCGCAACGAGAAGCCCGGGTGCGAGGCAGTCGGCGAGCAGCCAGACGTCGGCGCCGGCCCGCTTGGCGATGAGGCCTCCGACGAGGCAGCCGAGCGCGACCCCTCCCCAGACTCCGAGCCCTCCTTTCCAGATCGCGAACGGGCCCCACCACTGGTCGGGAACCTCGTTCCAGCTGGTTGCGAGGTGGTACAGGCGGGCGCCCACGATCCCCGCCCCGACGCCCCAGACGGCGCAGCGGAAGATGAGATCCCAGTCACCGCCGCGGTTGACGAAGCGCGTGCCGGTGATCCAGATGCAGATCGCGATCGCCGCGAGCAGCGTCAACCCGTACATGTGGATCGTGAGCGGCCCGAGATCGAGGGTCCCGTTGCCGGGCGAAGGAATCGAGGCGATCAGGTTCATGCAGTCGCATTCTTCCCTGAGCGCAGGACGCCTCCATCACTCACGGGTGACGCCCGGCCGGGGCCGGGCGTCAGATCGAGCCACGACGACGGCTCAGAGGAGGATCTGGAGGGCGAGGTCGACCGGGCAGCCGCTCTCGACGAGGCGCATCGCGTAGTGGAGATCGACCTCGTGCGAAGCGGCAAGGACTGCGGCCGACTCGGGGTCGTACCCGACGCGCGCAAGCGACTGGGCACGCCACTGCTCGACCAGCTCGATCTCGACATCGGGTAGCTCGTGAAGCTTTGCCGCAGACATCATCGCCTCTTTCAACGTGGTCGGGTCCTCTGGTATTCGATTGCGAGGCCCGATTGGATCTCTCTCCTTGTACGCGGTCCGCGTCAAGGAATTGCCGACTTCTCGTGAGGACTTCGTAAGGGAGCAGGGACTCCCTGCCCGCGTCAGGCCTCCAACCAGTCGAGAAGCCACCAAAACGATGACTGCGGGGGCGGGATCGACGGGGGCCGGCGACGGTTCGAGCGCAGCTCGGCCCAGGTCACGTACGACCTGAGCCGCTTGCCGATTCGTCGACGCGTCACGTCGGTGGGATGAACGAGCGCCTCGGCGAATGCGAATCGCCATGCCGCCTCCTCCCGCTCGAGACGGCGACCACTTCGGCCCGCTCCGACGAGGTGACCGATCTCGTGGAGCGCGACGAAGTAGCTGACCTGCCCTCGGACCGGCGGAACGCGTATCTCCAGGCGGCGTTCGCGCCGCCCGTCGCGGTGACGGACGCTGATCACGACGGCCCGACCGCTCCCGGCGGCTCGACGGATGCCGTACGCCGCGCAGAGTTCGTCGATATGCCGGTCGAGGGTGTCCGGGCGCACCGCGCGAGGGTAGATCCTGGGGCGGAGGTCGCCCGTCGAGCCTGTCTACACTCGCCTGCGTGATCGCCCTCGCCTCAGGTCTGGCTCTGCTGATCGGGTGGTATCGCGGCTTCAATCGGCGTTCCCTGGAGCTCGCAGCGGCGGCCTTCGCCGTGGTTCTCGCGGCGCAGACCGTCGGATTGATCGTCACAGGCGGCGAGACGGGCTCCTACTACTGGCCCACCGTTGGGCTCATCGCCTGCGCGTGGGTCGCGTGCGTCTGGGTCGGAAGCCGTGCCCGGGCTCTGCTCGGGCGTTGACCGGCCTCCTTTTCCCAGGGTCTAGGATCCAGACGATGAAGCTGCGCCGCAACGCCAAGATCGACCTTCTGCGCGGGGTCCCGCTCTTCTCGGAGTGTTCGCAGAAGGAGCTCGGGCAGATCGCTGGTCTCGCCGATGAGCTCTACCAGCCGTCAGGCACCACGTTGATCACGGAAGGGACGAAAGGTCGCGAGTTCTTCGTCCTCGTCGACGGGTCGGTCGACGTGCTCGTCGGCGGCGGCCTCTTCTGCAGCATGGGCAGCGGCGAGTTCTTCGGCGAGATCGCTCTGCTCACCGACACGCCGCGAACGGCGACGGTCGTCGCGACCACCCCGGTGCGCGTGCTCGTGGTGACCGGCCAATCGTTTCAGCGGCTGTGTAGCGAGACGCCGTCGATGCAGGCCAAGGTGCTCGAGGCGCTGGCGCGCCGGCTCGCGCACGACACGGTCTAGCCGGATCCGCCGGCAGCGCGACGCCTTCGTTCAGTTCGACCGACCCACGGCGCATCGCTCGGAGGTGAGCATTGAGGCTAGGGTTCGGTCGTGTCCGACGTCTCGGAGTTGCGAGCCGCCTACGACACGCAGGTCCGCTCCCACGTCTCCGACCCGCTACCGAAGGGTGTGAGCGTCGAGAGAGACGGGCCGCTTCTGCGCGTGTTCGGTCTGGCGGGCCGCGGTTTCGTTCTCTATCGCGATCTCGACGGGATCGAGGGTGCCGACCTCGACGAGCTGATCGCGCGTCAGGTGCGCGTCTTTGCCGAGCGGAGCGAGGCTTTCGAGTGGAAGCTGCATGGCCACGACGTTCCGGCGGATCTCGCGCAGCGGTTGCGCACCGCGGGATTCGTGCCCGAGGAGATGGAGACGATCGTGATCGCGCCCGTCGCCGAGATCGCGACGGAGAAGCGCTTGCCCGACGACGTGTCGCTGCGGGAGGTGACGAGCCGCAGTGACTTCGAGCGGATCGCGGCGCTCGAGCAGGCGGTGTGGGGGGACGCGGACGAGCACGGATGGGTCGTCGACATGCTCGAGTCCGAGCGCGCCGCTGACCCGGACTCGCTCACGGTCGTCGTGGCGGAGGCGGGCGCGAACGTCGTCTGCGCGGCGTGGATCCGGTTCGAGCGCGGTACCGAATTCGCGACGCTCTGGGGTGGCGCGACCCTCCCCGAGTGGCGCCGCCGCGGGATCTACCGTGCAACGGTGGCCTATCGGGCGAACCTGGCAGCGAGGCGGGGCTTCCGCTATCTCGAGACGGACGCCTCGGACGACAGCCGCCCGATCCTCGAGCGGCTGGGATTCACCGCGGTGACGACGACGACACCATGGGTCTGGTCGCCCCCGACCGTCCCTGGAGCAGCGCCCTAGTCGGCGCAGCGCCCGGGGGCGATGGGGTTCGGTTACCCGACGGTGGGCCGCAACCGGTCGACAGCCTCCGAGATCGCCGTCAGTCCATCGGCGGCGAGTCCGGCTACCACGCCGTCGATATCGGCCTCGCGACGGTTCTGGCTCATCTTGAACTTCGCTTCGACACGGTTGATGACGAGCTCTATCCCCACGATCGCACGCAGCTGGCCGGCATGGAAGGTCGGCGGCGCATCGTCGACACTCCACGACGCGGCGCGCCCCGCTTCGTGCCGCTCGGTCAACGCCCGGACATTCGCATCGACCCAAGCGGGGTCGTCGTGGATCACCAGCCGGCCGAAAACATGAGCCGTCGTGTAGTTCCAGGTCGGGACGACGCGCCCGTGTTCGGCCTTCGACGGGTACCAGCTCGGGGTGATATACGCGTCGTCTCCGTGAGCGATCACCAGTGCCTCGCCGATGGGTTGTCGCCTCCATTGATCGTTCTTTCGAGCGACGTGGCCGAGCAGTGACCCGTGCTCACCCAGAGTCGGGTCGAAGAGCAAAGGCAGGAACGTGGCAACGAGCCCGTCCTCGGTCATCGTGACGAGGTCCGGCAGCCCGAACGGTCTCGAGGAAGGCCGCCGCGCTCTCCTCATCGACTGCGAACTGGGAGGGCGTATACACGAGCAGAAACGCTACCAAGCAGCCACGAGATCGCAAGCACCGGGCCTGGGCTCCCAGCGGACGCGATCGCCTGGACTCCGGGCGTCTCTCCGGTACACGCCTAGAGCGGATCGGAAACCGCGAGTGGCGGGCCGAGAACCTCCATCCCTGCGTCGCGCCCGAGGGCGGCGAAGACCTCAGGCCCGACGGGGCCGGGCGGCAGCTCCGCGAAGCGGTCGAAGAACGCCTCCATACCCGCGGGAGAAAAGAGGACGAGGATGCGCGCCGGCACGTCGCCGTCGTTCTGGAAGCAGTGCGGAGCGCCGGCCGGGACGAAGACGAACGAGCCGGCGGCAGCTCTGAGGATCTCTCCATCGAGCTTGAAGCGGAGGCTCCCTTCGAGGACGTACCACGACTCGCCCTCGCGGGCGTGTGTGTGGAGGGGAGGCCCGTCTCCGGGCGCTACGACGTTCTCGAAAGCAGTGAGCGCTCCGCCGGTCTGGACACCGCGCAGCTTGAATGTCAGCGGCCCTCCGGCGGGGCCCTGGATCGTCGTACCCTCGCCCTCTCCGAGCACAACGGCCCGTTCGCCGTCCGCCACAGCGCCCTCCTCGCTAGCCGCCAAGCCTAGACAATCCGTCGAGAAGGCATGCCCAGGGCCCGTCCGTCCTGGAGCGGTGTCTGTGCTCCTTCCCTCGAGACGCGGGAAACGCCTACGAAAGCAACAACACGTCGCTGCTACCTCTGCTCGACCACGTCCTTGAGGCCCGAAAGCATCGTCTCCCAGTTTGCGGCTGAATGCTCGGCTTCCTCGTCGCTGGTGTTGTTGTCCTGGCACAGGGTGACAAGGGTCTTCTCCCCGACCGCTTCGAGTTCGTAGACGATGGTGTGGTAGTTCTCGGGAACGTCTTCACGGCCGCTCGAGGGGCTGAAGTGCGTCAGCTTCAGGAGTCGTGGCGGCTCGATCTCGAGGATTCTTCCCCGATCCTCGTATTTCTTGCCCTCGTATTCGCCCTTCCAGACGATCGTGCCACCCTTCGTCCAGTTCGTCTCGACTCGAGAGCCGAACATGTACTCCTCGATCTTCTTCGGGTCGGTCAGGGCATTCCAAACGTCATCGGGCGACGCCTCGATTTCGGTCTCTGCAACGGCCACGTGAGCGCTCATGTGGTGCTCCCTTCACGGAGTTTCGCCATGCCCGCCGGCGACCAGACACAGGTACCCGCATGCCACCGGTCCTAACCCACGACGACCGTGGAGGGGTCGCATTTCCACTTCGACGAGCTCCTTGCCGTAGTCCCGCGCAGACACTGACGACCAGCTTCACCTGCGGGAACGTCCGTCGGCGGCGCCGAACTGGTCGCCGGTCGCCACGGCGTCGTACTGTTGAAGGGAGCTGCGCAGCGCCTCGAACTCAGACGTTCGAGCGGATCGTTCGGGGCGGCCCGTTATCGTAGGGTCGACCCGTCGAACACACCGAGGAGGAGTTCGCTCATGCCGCACATTGATCTGCCCGCGGATGTGCCGGGGATCCGAAGCGCGATGCAGTTCCGGCCCGAGACCGCAGTGCATCTCAACGCTCTCGCCGAGGAGTTGTTGCGGGCCGACAACACGTTGTCGCGAGGTGACCGGGAGCTGATCGCGGCCTACGTCTCCAGCCGCAACAAGACCGTGTTCTGCGAGCACTCGCACAGCGCCTTCGCCGCCGCCCAACTCGACGGTGGAAGCGACCTGGTCGAGGAGGTCAAGCGCGACCCCGACAGCGCGGCGATCGAACCCAAGCTTCGCGCACTCCTGCACATCGCGGGCAAGGTTGCGGTCGACGGCAAGAGCGTCACGAGCTCGGACATCGAAGCAGCGCGGGCCGAAGGCGCGACCGATCTCGAGATCCACGACACGGTCCTCATCGCGGCAGCCTTCTGCATGTACAACCGCTACGTCGACGGCCTCGACACCTGGCAGCCCGCGGACCCTCAGCTGTATCACGAACGGGCACACCTGCTCGTCGAACACGGTTACGTCGGCTCGGTGCCCGCATCCCGTTAGCCACGGAAGATCGTCCGTCATCACACGTTCCGCTTACGAACGTCAGGGCCGGTGAGGGACACGACTCTGGCCTGCGCCAGGATTCGGAGTGACGCCTGCATCAGGCCTGGTTGTCTAGGCTCGGGCGCTCGCCTGCACCAAGACCCCGGGAGGCATCGTGAAGCTTCTTCTCACTTCCGCTGGCATCAAGAACACGAGCATCAACGAGGCGCTGGTCGACCTACTCGGCAAACCGATCGCCGACTCCAACGCCCTCTGTATCCCCACCGCGGGCTACGGGCACCCTCAGGGCAGTCCTGGTGGGGCGTGGCGTTTCATCACCGGCCAGTCCTCCACACCCATGTGCGAGTTGGGGTGGAAGTCGTTGGGAGTGCTGGAACTGACCGCGCTGCCCAGCATCGACGAGGAACGCTGGGTCGCCTGGGTTCGAGAGGCAGACGTCCTGCTGGTGAACGGCGGTGATGCCCTGTATCTGTGCCACTGGATGCGGCAGTCCGGGCTGGCAGATCTCTTGCCGTCGCTACCCGAGACGGTCTGGGTGGGATTGAGCGCCGGGAGCATGGTGATGACCCCCAGGATCGGGGAGGACTTCGTCGGATGGAAGCCGCCCGCCGGTGGCGACAGCACGCTGGGGATCGTCGACTTCTCGATCTTCCCGCACGTGGATCACGAGGACCTGCCGGAGAACACCATGGCCGACGCTGAACGGTGGGCAGCGGGGATCCAAGGGCCGGCGTATGCGATTGACGATCAGACCGCCATCAGAGTGACCGACGGCAGGGTCGACGTCGTCTCCGAGGGGCACTGGAAACTGTTCACCCGTTAGGACGGAGAGCCCTGCGACCGGAGATGGCCGCGTTCAGGGACTGGGGGCTGCTTCCGTAGAGGGCTCGCGTGCGCCGGTGTTTCGGCACCGGGAAGGCCACAACCAGGATTTCCGACAGCTCTGCTAGTCAGCCCACCAGTCGCGCTGGCCGTGGACGTCATCGCGCGGAGCCTCGCCGAGATTGGGCGCTCCGATGACGAGGATCTCGAGGCCCTCCGGCCCGGCCTCGTAGCCTCGCCAGGTCCCGGGCGGGACGCGCACCGCATCCCATTCCTCGAGCTCGACGATCTCGTCGTCGACCTTCATCCGCCCGCTCCCGCGCAGGACCACGTACACCTCCTCTTGCTTCTTGTGCGTGTGGCCGTACGGAAAGCGATAGCCGGGCGGGACGCGTTGGTAGCTCAGGCCGGACTCCTCGAGCTCGAGCGCCTCGGTCGCCGCGCGGAACTCCAGGTCCGGCGCGCCGTCGAAAAGAGAGCCGATGTCCGCCAGATCCTCCTTGATGTTCCTGAGCGTGAACGGCACGGGGCAATCCTATGGCACCGGATACCACGACCCTCGATTGGGCCGGCGTCCGGAAACGGCACATGAGGAAACCGATCGTCCCCATACTCCGTTGGGTGATCCGGATCGAGAAACTCGCGGTTCGAACTGGTGGTGTCGCGACTGATGACTTCGTGCTGGTCGAATGGACTGCCGAGATCGGCGAGCATTGGATCGCCCCGCTCCACGTTCACCACTCGGACGACGAAGCGTGGTATGTGCTCGCCGGTGAGCTCGGATTCCGGCTCGGCAACGAGGAAGTGATCGCGGGCGCGGGCTCTGCCGTGCTTGCTCCTCGTGGCACACCGCATACGTATTGGAACGCGGGCAACGTCGAAGCGCGTTATGTCCTCGTGATGAGCGCACGGATCGCACGCCTGATCGAGGCGATCCACGCTCCCGGCGCCGATATCCCGGCGATCTTCGCTGCGCACGACTCCGAGCTGCTCCCCTCGGGCTAGGCACCGCCTGCCTGCGCTGGTACGATGACGCCCGAGCAGGTTTGGGCGTCAGCCGATTTGCTCGGCCAGCCCGATCAGGACGCCCTCGGGGCCTCGAACGTAGCAGAGCCGATAGACGTCTTCGTACTGGACCACTTCGTCGACGAGCTGCGCGCCGTGCTCACGAAGCCGGGCCAGCGTATCGTCGAGGTCGTCGACCGCGAACATGACGCGGAGGTAGCCGAGGGCGTTTACAGGTGCGTTCCGGTGATCGGCGACCGGAGGCGGCGTGAGAAAGCGCGAGAGTTCGATCTTGCCGTGGCCGTCCGGCATCCGCATCATGGCAATCTCGACGCGCTGGTCGCGCAGTCCAGTGACGCGCCCTGACCAGTCTCCTTCGATCATCGCTCGCCCCTCGAGCTCGAGGCCCAGCTCGGCGAAGAAGGAGATAGCGGCATCGAGCGACTCCACCACGATGCCGACGTTGTCCATCCGTTGAAGCGCCACGCGGCCAGTATCGCGGATCGCAAGAGATCGCCCGTCTGCAGGGTACCGAGGGTCGAACGCCCGTCCCTCTGGTTGCGCCAGGGCTCGGGAACAACCCCGGTCGGATCGAGGTGCAGGCTCTGGGGCGCCTAGGCGCGCGGCGCGTAGTCGACGCTGCCGAATGGCCAGTCGGATGCGAGCCACTCACTCACAGCGCGCCAGAGTGGAACGTCCAGGTACGCGCGGCTCGCCCGCACCCAGGAGAGCGCGCAGGCGTCGTAGTCCCCGGCGGGCACTGGATAGATGTAGACGCACCCGATCACGTCCCGACTCACTGGATCGAGCACCGTGTACGTGAACCCTGTCCGCTTGCGAAAGTCGTCGGCGTGCCGCTGCAGGTCCGCGCGGTTTTCGTCCGGGGTCATCTCTCGCGGCCAGGTGCCGTCGGGGTACCCGGGGGTCCCGGCGATGTGCTCCATCGACGACGTCCAGGCCTCGTAATCCTGCTCGTTGTGCACGGGCCCGAGCGGTTCGAGGACGAACTCGGGGGTTTGGAGCCCGAGCGGGACCTCGAAGTCAGGCGGGACGAACTCGGACACGCTGCCGATCGTAGATGTCGGTTCAACGCACGGGCCAGCGTTCGGGAATGTCAAATGGACGTTTGTGCGATGACGCGTGCAGAACGAACGTCCGGAGCATTGGTTTGAAACTCGATCTTTCTCGAGATGCCGATCCTCGGCTTCGGTGTCTTCCAGATTCCGGCCGATCGAACGGAGCATGCCGTCATTGAGCCACTCGAAACGGGCAACCGATCGTTGGACACGGCTCGCTCGTACATGAACGAAGATGCGGTCGGTAGGGCGATCGCAGCGAGTGACGTCCCGCAGGGCGAAATGTTCATCGCCACAAAGTTGTGGGTCGAGATCCCGCCAGCCATCGGAAGTGTCATCCGGCGCGCCGGCGCCAGTCGGCCGTGGGACTCTGTTGCCCGCCCGGTCGGCCCGCGTCAATCACGGACCCAAAAAGTACGGCTACCCGTAGATCTGGAAGCACTCCCAGCGCGTTGACATGAATAGACACGATCGCACGAAGTTCCAGGGGCGGTCTGCAGCAAGGGAGAGCAACGTGACGGAGCATCACCACTTCCAGATCATGGTTCACCGGATCGAACAGGCGCAGCGGGAGAACCCCGCCGAAGCGAGGAGACGCGCACACCTCCGCGAGGCACGGCACGAGCCTCGTGCGGTGCTCATTGGTGGTCTGCGAAAGCTGACCGGCGGTCTGAGACACCGACCGTGGCGCCGGGCTCCGCACCCGTGCCCGGACACCAGCGCCTCTGCTGACTCCTACGGTCCTGCGTGTCTGCAACAGGCAACGTCGCCTGCGCGAGTGTTCGCGAATGTCCCTCGAGGTCCTGGAGTGACTGCCAGAGGTAGAGGCTATTGCGTGTGTTAACAGTGACGCGAGCCAACCTCACGATCCCCTCCAGGTGCTGAGGGGCTGTCGCGGCCACGAGTTCCGGGCGTTCACCGGGCTCGCGCCGACCGGTACGTCGAAGTCCGGCGGCGGTTCCTGCGCGGACATCCCGGCCACGCGCTCGACGGCTGGCCGCTGCCGGCCGATTGATTTCTTACAGGAGCGACAGTTCACGACACGCTAATTTGGGGCACCCCGAAGCAGAGGAGAGCCCCGTGGGCAAGGTGGTCATGTACAGCTCGGTGTCGGTGGACGGCTTCGTCGCGGACGAGAACGACCAGCCCGGACCGCTGTTCGACTGGTTGTCCAGCGGTGACGTCCCGTTGGACGAGAGCGGCGAGGTGAAGGTGTCGCAGACGTCCTACGACTACACCCGGCCCTACTGGGACCAGATCGGGGCGACAATCGTCGGCCGCCACGTCTTCGACATGACGGACGGCTGGGACGGGAAGCCTCCGAGCGGGATCGACCACGTGGTCGTCGTGACGCACCGGCCGGAGCCCGAGGGCTGGGACCCCGAGGCGCCGTTTCACTTCGTCGACGGCGTCGAGGCAGCCGTGGCCAAGGCGCAGGAGCTTGCGGGTGACCGCATGGTCGAGGTCGCCGCTGGCGACGTCGGTGGCCAGGTGCTCGCCGCGGGCCTGATCGACGAGGTGCGCATGGACGTCGTACCCGTCGTGTTCGGGTCCGGCAAGCGCTACTTCGGGTCGGTCGACGCGCAGCACCTGTTGGAGGATCCTGACGTGGTGATTCAGGGCAACCGGGTGCTTCACCTGCGCTATCGGGTGCGCCGTTGACCGATCCGAGCGGGTACGCGAAGAAGTCCACTGCGAACGGTGACACAAGATCGGGCCTCCGGCTCCGTTTGCGCATCGCTGTCACTGGTCGGGCAGCCGACGCCGATCCGCCCAGCACCTCACCTGCGGCACATTCAACTCGAGATCGCTGGTTGCCGGAACCGCTCTGGAGACAGGCGTTGTCGCCTGCGCCAGTGTTCGGGAATGTCACTTGAGCGGGCGCGGCTCTACGGTGCTACGGACACTCCGTCGGGCGACACGTTGTCGAACCAGGTTGCTAGTCCGTAGAGCGTTTTGATTCGTGGTGTTGCGGGGCGTATGCGGGCGCCGGGGTGTGCCTTGGTCAGGTTCGTGAGTTTGAGGTTGGCCTTCGTGGCGGGGAGGGTCTTCCGGACGAGCGTGTGTTTGATGAGTGTGAGGTTGGTGTTGCGGAGGACGGTCATGATTGGCCGGTATGTGTGCTGATCGATGTAGAAGGATGGTCGTCCCCTGGTCTGGCAGCCCAGGTACTCGGATGACGTAGACCGGTTGGCCGTCGAGTCGCGAGCTCTCGGAGTGAACGCCGGGTTGGGCGATCAGGCGCCGGTACGCACTGCTCCGGGCTCATCGAAGGTGGCTGCGGCGGCGGGGGGAGATTGGCGCCGGTTCGGTAGATCGTGTTGTTTGAGGCCTGGTAGAGGTAGACGGCTTGCAGTGTCCCGAGGGTGGGGTCGTGGGAGGCCGCGGCCCCGATTTCGAGTGAAGGCTGGCCTGTGGTCTGCAACAGCTCTCTGTAGGCGAGTGGCGCATTCGCAGCCGTCCAGACCTCGACCGTTCGTCGCTCGACCGGGAGGTGCGGGACGATCTTGACGGTTTCGATCTTCCTGTAGAGCACCGTTGGCGTCGGGTCGGCAGCGACCGCCGCGGCCCTCGGCTTCGCCGCCTGCGCGCCGCCGCCGCTACGCGCGACCTGGTAGATGCCGAAACCGACCACCGCGAACACGCCCACCGCGACGAGCACGGCCGTCCGGCGTCTCGCCCGTTGTCGCTGGCGCTGTCGAGCCTCCTCGATCAGGAGTTCCGGGGCGGTCGTTGTCTGCGGCTCGTCAGTCCCGACTAGCATTGAAGCCCTCTCTCGGTCGCTGGCGACAATGGTGCTACTATAGCTAGCGTGATTACCTATCGCAAGCTCGACCACCGCAGCGACATGCCGCTGTTCGAACAGACCGCCGCAGCAATCCGTCGTGCCATCGCAG
>CAVZMA010000018.1:0-113596 GCA_963776305.1 uncultured Thermoleophilia bacterium
ATGCACGGCGACATGCGGCCTGTGGCGTCCTTGGCGATCGGTGTCCTCCGACACCGCTTATGTGCCCAAGCGTCCGGTGCCGCCCATGAGATCTGAGAAGCGAGACATCGATCCCGACGTGCGCGATGCGATCGACACGCTCGCGGATCGCGTCGACATGCTCGCGGGGATCGTTCGCGAGACGGCTGGGAGCCTCTCCGCGAGCAAAGGCGAGGTCGCCTCGCTCGACCGCAGGGTGCAGGAGCGAATCGGCGAGGACACTCAGCGGTCGGCCGCAGCCCTGGCTTCCGTCCGAAGTGAGCTCGAGGCCCTTCGCAGCTTCGTCGAGGAGTCCCCGAAGCGCTCCGGGACAGTCGCCGTCGCGGCCTCGGACCCCCTGAAGGAGACCGTCGCAACACTCGCAGAGCGAATCGAGACGCTGGCTGAGGTCGTGAGGTCGACCGCGGGTCGCCTCGCCGCCGAGCAGAGCCGGATCTCGATTCTGACGGAGGCGCTCGCCAAGGGTGACGAGCGCACCGAGGAACGCTTCGCGGAGATCCGCCGTAGCCTCCAGGCCGTGTCGGAGCAGGCCGCACGCGCCGCGGCCCCGTCACCGAATGATCCCGGCCTGGAGCAGCGTGTCGAGAAGAAGGTCGGCTCGCTCGCCGACCGGCTCGACTTCCTGTCCGGGACGGTCACGGCCACCGCCGGCCAGCTCGCAGCGCGCGACGGCGAGCTGGCGCAGGTGGAGCAGCGGACGCTGAAGGCAGTGGCCCAGACGGATGAGGCAGTCCGCTCGGCCCGCGCCGAGTCGCAGCAGGCGCTGATGCAGACCACCGAGGCAGTTCGCTCGATGCGCGGCGATCTCGAAGGGCTGAAACAGCGCCTCGCCGTCGATCCGGCGCTTTCGGATCGCATCGACGGTCTCGTCGACAACGTCCAGGCTCTCGGAGACAGGGTCGGCACGCTCTCGGGGATCGTCGGTGAGACGGTCGGAAGCCGAACCGGTCGGGAGCCGGAGATCGCCGCACTCGAGGAACGGCTGGGCGAGGTCGGCAGTCGGATCGACGGTGTCGCGCGGGAGCTCCGACGGGAAATCGACGCACTGGCAACGGCCGCCGCCGACGGCACCTCTCCCGTGGGCACCTCCAACGAGATCGAGCTGCAGGTAGCGGCGTTCGGCGAGCAGCTCGGCCGGTTCGAGGCGGCGATGCACGACGCATCGGGCGCAGCCGAACAGGTCGGTCAGGAGCTGCGGGCGGAGATCAACGCGCTCGCCGCCTCCGTTGCGCGTGAGCGCGGTGACATCGATCGGGCCATGGGCCGGACGAACGAGGCGATCCGGTCGATGCGCGCTGATCTCGAGGCGCTCAAGGAGAGCTTTGCCGTCGATCCGCAGCTGTCCCAGCGCGTTGACGGTCTTCGTCAACACGGTTCAGGCGCTCGGCGACAGGGTCGGCACCCTGTCCGGGATCGTCGGCGAGACCGCGGGTCGCGGACCGGCCGGGAGCCCGAGATCGCCGCGCTCGACGAGCGACTGGGCGCCGTCGGCGTGAGAATCGACGATGTGGCGCGTGAGCTCCGTCGGGAGATCGACGCGCTTGCCGCCGCCGCTGCGAATGGAACCACGCCCGAGCTCGGCTCGCCGTTGCTCGATCTCCAGGTCGCCGCATTCGGTGAGCAGCTCGCGCGACTCGAGGTCGTCGTCGAGGACGCCTCGGGAGCGACGGAGGTCGTAGGCCTGGAGCTGCGGAAGGAGATCAACGCTCTGGCGGCCGCCGTTGCGCGCGAACGCGCGAATCTCGACCAGGCCACGAGCGACTGGGAGGCGAGGAAGACTGCACTCGAGGATCGAATGGACGAGCTGGCCGCCTTCGCGACCTCGACGGCCGCTCGCGGCGCCGACGAGATGGGTCGGGCGTTGCACACCCTTGCCGACCGCCTCGAGCGGCTGGAGCACGATCGCCAGGCGGTTGCGAGCGATGCGACGCAGGTCGAGAGCACGTGGGCCGTGGAGCGCATGGCACTCGAGGCCCGTCTCGACGAGATCGCCGCAGCCATCACCGAGGAGCGTCCGCAGGCGCCCGAAGTCGGTCAGCTGATCGACGAGCTCGCTGCGCGGCTGGCCCGCATGGAAGGCGAGCGCGAAACGGTTGCGGATCTCGCAGCGCTGGCCGAGACGTGGACATCCGAGCTCGCTGCACTCGAGGCCCGTGTCGACGAGAGCCTGTCGACGCTCGAGGGTCAGGGTGCGGCGGCGGAGGCTGAAACCGACGGCGAGTCGTCGTACGACGCCGGGCTGGCCGAGAGCCTCGACGAGCTGACGCTGAGGATCGAACGAATCGAACGCGATCGCGACGCGGTGACGGACGAGCTCGCCCGGACGGCGACCTCGTGGGCCGCGGAGCGTGCCTCGTTGCAGGAGCGCGTCTCGGAGCTCGCCGCACGGATCGTGACAGGCCCGATGCCGATCGGCTCCACGGAGGATCATGGTGACGCGTTCGCACAGTCGCCGCAGGAGCTCGACCGCCTCCGAATCGGCGTCGAAGGGCTGCGGATGCGGCTCGCCTACCACGAGAAGACCGTCGCCGACCTGGCAGGGTCGCGTGGTGTGGTGCAGCGTCTCGACGAGCTGACCGCACGTCTCGACCAGCTCGCGGCGATCGTGGCGGCGGGGCACGCACAAGCACCAGCACCCGTGGTTGGAGCACCCGCAGCCGCTGCGGCGCCGGGCCTGCCGCTCTTCGGGCAGGAGACGGCAGGGCTGATGAGCCGCCTCGAGGAGGCCGAACGGCAGCGCCACGAGACGCGCGAGAGGATGCTCGATCAGATGGAGAAGATCGCGTCGCGCATGGATTGGCGGCTGCAGCGGCTCGAGGCAGCGGGTCTCGAGACCCCGGTCGGCGTGAACTGACTCCTGCGCGCGGGTGAACCGCGCCGGTCAACTCCCTCCGGGTGAGGAGTCAACTCCGAAAGGGTGAATGCGGCCGCCCGCCGGGACGTGCATGATGGGGCCAGCTCGACGGTACGCGACGGTGCGGCGGACGCGGTCGTCGGGTGATCCGAGTTCACCTCAGGGTGAGCCTGCAGGAAGAGGGGGGCCTCGGCGGCGGCCCCTCTTTTCATTGGGGGGACAGGTGTCGATTCGCGGCGCTCCCGTTCGTCGTATCGACGACCACGCGCAGCCGGCAGTCGCCGGAACGCCGACCAAAGGAGCAGTCATGCCAGCACCCGTCGTCCATTTCGAACTGCGCTCGCCGGATCCCGATGCGACGAGGTCGTTCTTCGGGGAACTCTTCGGTTGGACCTACGGCGACGGAGGCCTGCCTGGCTACACATACGTGAACACCGGGGTCGAGGGTGCGATCCCGGGTGGGATCGGCCCGGTGCAGGGCGGAGAGCCGATGACGGTGTTCTTCGTCGGGGTCGCGGACGTCGAGGAATCGCTCCGGCGCGGCGAGGAGCTCGGCGGACGCGTCGTGCAGCCGGCGACGAGCGTTCCCGGTGTCACCTTCGGCATCCTCGCCGACCCGCAGGGGCGCGTTGTCGGGGTGGCAGCCGAGGTTTCGTAGGGGCGACGCAAGGCGTCGCCCCTTACCGCCAAGGTTCAGGCTGCTCGTGCGTGGGCCCGGGCGCTCTCTGCCTCGAGGTACTGGTGCACGAGCTGGATCGCTGTCGCGCCCTCTCCCATCGCGGTCGTGACGCGTTTCACGGAGCCATGGCGGATGTCACCGGCGGCAAAGACACCGGGCAGACTCGTCTCGAGGTGCATCGGCGCGCGGTCGAGCGGCCAGTCCCCGAAGCCTCGGCCCTCACCGCCGAGATCGGCGCCGGTGAGGATGAATCCCCGCTCGTCGCGCTCCACGGCACCGTCGAGCCAGTCCGTCCGGGGCTCGGCTCCGATCATCACGAAGAGGGCCGAGGCGGGGATCCGCTCGATCGCGTCGGTCGTCTCGGTTGCGTACGACGACAGCCTCGAGCTGTTCCTCGCCGTCGCCGTCGAGGACGTCGACCCGCAGCCGCACCGAAACGTTCGGTAGCTCCGCGGAGCTCGGCCACCAGGTACTCGGACATGCTCGCGGAGAGAGATTCGCCGCGCACGAGCAACGTAACCGTCTCTGCGTGTTTTGCGAGGTGCGCCGCCGCCTGGCCCGCGGAGTTCCCCGCCCCGACGATCGCGACATGCCGTCCTTGCATCGCCCGAGCCTCGCTGCCTGCAGCGCCGTAGTAGACGCCGGCGCCGACCAGCTCCTCCAGTCTCGTGACCCCGAGGCGCCGCCACGAGACCCCCGTGGCCGAGCACGACGGAGCGTGCATGCACCTCACGGTCGCCGCCGACGCCGATCACCAACCCTGTCTCCGAGGTGCGAATTGACGTCGCCTCTTGTGCGAAGACCATGTTCGCCCCGAACAACCACGCCTGCTCGCACGCACGGCGTGAGAGGTCGTGGCCGCCGATGCCCCACGTGAAACCCGGGAAGTTGCGGATGCGGGAGCTCGAGCTGGCCTGGCCGCCGGAGATCTGTCGCTCGACCACAAGCGTCTCGAGGCCTTCCGAGGCCGCGTACACCGCCGCCGAGAGGCCCGCCGGCCCGGCGCCGAGAATCGCGACGTCGTAGACATCCGTTCCCAGGCGGGTGCCGCCTCCCACCGCTTCGACGAGATCGGCGTCGCTCGGGTCGATCAGCACGCGCCCGTCGTGCCGGACGAACGTCGGCAAGCTGGATCCGGCCTGTCCCACCTCGCGGAGGAGCGCCGCCCCGTTCTCGGAGTCTGTCGCGTGAAACGTGTACGGCACTGTGAAGCGTGTGAGGATGTCCCGGACCTCGTGAGCGCGGGTGCTGTTCTCCGGTGCCACGATCTGAAACAGCGTGAAGCCCTCGGCCTTGGAGCTCGCCCAGTTCGCGAGGAACTCGCTCACCGCCGGGTACAGACCCACGTCCGGGATCCACGGCTTGACGAGGTGGTAGTCGATCTGCCCGAGCATCATTGCCGGCACGATCGGGTTCGCGGTCGTGTAGTCGCGCTCGACGAGGAGGATCCGCTTGGCCGACCGGTGCAGCGCGTGGGCGCCGGTGAGGAACTCGACCCCGGTCAGCTCCGGCATGTCCTGGTCGGCGATCACCAGCGCGACCTGCACGCCGCGGGCAGCCAATGCCCGCAGCTGCGCAAGCCCGTCCCTCGCACCGACTGCGGCGATGATCCGCGAATCGCTCCCGAAACGCAGCCTCAGGTCACCCTCCAGCGCCGTTACCACCAACGGCTCGGCGGAGACGATGAAGATCGCGGGCAGATCGTTGTCCCTCGCTGCCCCCCGGGTGTCCGCACCGCGACCGAGGCTCGAGCCGGTGCCGTTTGCAGATGTCGTTGTCGTACCCATCGGTGTCACGCGCCCGCCCTTTTCTCGGTTGACCAACGACACAAGCGTGACGCGCTCGTCAGCCTCCTGGAAGGGGGGTTGGCGCGAGGGTTGATGTACGGCTTTCCGAACCTTGCGCCCATCCGGTCAGAGCGATACTTGCACCATCGTGAAAGGCATCGTGCAACGGCCCGGCGAGGGCGAGCTGCTCTTCGGCGGCAGGATCGTGCTCCGGTCGGCGCTCGACGAGCTGACGATCACGGAGACGCGCAATCCGCGGGCACAGCCCGGCGCGTCGCCGCACGTTCATCGCGAGCACACCGATTCGTTCTACGTCCTCGAGGGCGAGTTGAGGGCCTCCTCGTCGACGATGCCACGCATGTGCTCGGTCCGGGCGGGACGGCGTCCGTTCCACCCGGCGTCGTGCACGGGTTCAGGAGCCTCTCACCGGTTCGGTTTCTCAACTTCCACACGCCGGACGGCGGCTTTGCCGAGAACCTGAGAGCGGTCGACCGCGGCGAGCCCGGCACCTTCGACAGCTTCGAGGCCGAGCCGGGGAGCGGGCTGCCGGGATCGGAGGCGATCCTCCTCCAGGCCGGCGAGGGAGAGGAGCGTCCACGGCAACCATCGTGTCGCGACGATCAAGGTCGGCCGCAAAGAGCTGGCGTTGATCGAGTTCGAAGCTCGGCCCGAGCTTCGAAGGGCCAGACGTTCACAGCCACGACGACCACACGGATGCGTTCTACGTCCTCGGCGGCACCATCGAGGTCCAGATGGGCACCGAGAGAATCGTGGCCGGCCCCGGCTCTTTCGCCGCCGCGCCACCCGGCGTCGAGCACGCCTTCACGAGTGGCCGAGGCGGCGGACGGCTGCTCAACATTCACGCTCCGAGCACGGACTTCCACGAGCGGCTCCGCGCGATGAGCGAGGTCAGGTCGCCCGCCGCGTCGACTCGCTGAACCGGAGTATCTCCACCCCGATCGCGTTCCCCGGACAGAGCGCTCGACCGGCGGCGGCGCGACCCCCCGGACGGGCTACGTCACCGCTCGAGCCCAGGAGGTGGACAGGTCAGGGGCGGCAGCGATCGTCTGATAGACGACGCAGTAGCGTTCGGTCAGGCGCAGGAGCGTGTCGAGCTCCTCTTCGCTCGCGTCGGTCGCAAGCTCGAAGCTCAATCTGATCGCGCGGAACCCGACGGGCGCATCCTTGCTGACGGCGAGCGTGCCGCGAAAATCGAGATCGCCTTCGGCGTGCACGATGCCGGTCTCGACCTCGAGCCCGAGTGATGTCGCAACCGCCCCGAGCGTGACCCCCGCGCAGGCGACGAGCGCCTCGAGCAGCATGTCGCCCGAACAGAGGCTCAGGCCGTCGCCGCCACTCGCCGGATGAAGGCCCGCCTCCGCGAGCGCGCGACCTGTCGCGACGGAGCACGTGATGCCGTCGCCGAGCGTCCCGGCTGCGCGCAACGTGACGAGCGCCTCGCCCGGGTCCTGGCGGTACCGCTCCTTCAGCGGCTCCTGCACCGCGCGTAGCTGCTCGCCGTCCATCCACGCTCCTTTCAGGTCGAGGGGTCGCGTCCGAGGATCCTCCAGCCGCCGACCGGGGTCAAGTTCCGAGCGACAGACCACCCTGGCCGTTTCTCGACCGGCGGATCCGCGGACGGCCCCGACGGGTCGCTCGTTCCGCTAGATGATCGTGATCGTGAACGTCTGGGGTGTGCTCGTGTCCGCGCCGCCGTTTGCGGTGCCGCCGTCGTCGAGGGCGCGAACGGTGACCGTGGCCGTTCCGATCGCAAGGAGCGTCGGCGTGTAGGTGAGCGTTCCGTCGGGAGCGACGGCGGGCGGTGCCGTGAAGAGGCCGGGATTGGTCGTGCTGACGGTGAACGAGACAGTTTGTGCCGACTCGTCCGTCGGGCCGGGGGCTGCTCCGGTCGCCCAGCCGGCGATGGATTGAGCTCCGAGCAGCGAGATCACCGTCTGGTTCGAGCCGACGGTGAAGCTCGGGGCGTCGTTGACGGGGTCGATCGTGAGCGTGAACGTCTGGGGGGTGCTGGTGTCGGTGCCGCCGCCGGTTGTGCCGCCGTTGTCGACGGCGGTGACGGTGACGGTCGCGACGCCGTTCGCGTTCGGGGCGGGCGTGTAGGTGAGTGTTCCGTCGGGGGCGACGGCGGGCTGTGTGGTGAAGAGGCCTGGGTTGGTGGTGCTGGCGGTGAACGAGACGGTTTGTGCCGACTCGTCCGTTGGTCCGGGCGCGATCGCGGTCGCCCATCCGCTGACCGATTGCGCCGCCGCGTCCTCCAACGCGGTCTCGTTCGAGCCGACGGTGAAGCTCGGGGCGTCGTTGACGGGGTCGATCGTGAGCGTGAACGTCTGCGGGGTGCTGGTGTCGGCGCCGCCGCCGGTTGTGCCGCCGTTGTCGACGGCGGTGACGGTGACGGTCGCGACGCCGTTGGCGTTCGGGGCGGGCGTGTAGGTGAGTGTTCCGTCGGGGGCGACGGCGGGCTGTGTGGTGAAGAGGCCTGGGTTGGTGGTGCTGGCGGTGAACGAGACGGTTTGTGCCGACTCGTTCGCCGGCCCGGGCGCGATCGCAAACGCCCAGCCGTTGACCGTTTGTGCGGACGCGTCCTCCTGCACGGTCTGGTTCGCGCCTGCGGTGAAGCTTGGAGCGATATTGACCGATTGCGGAAGCGGAAGCGGAGGCGGAGGTGGTTGGGGCGCTGGAGCTGCGACCGGGGGTGGAGCGGCGAAGGCGTGACGGGTGTCGGCGGTTCGGGGCCCGGCGGGGTCGCAGGCAGAGGCACGGGGGCCGGAGCCGGCGATGGGGTCGGCGGAGCTGGGGCCGTGAGTGGCGGTGGCGGGGCTTCCGACGGCGTCGGTGTCGAGACGGGTGACACTGCCGTAGGCGCGATCGCCGGTGCACATCTCTCGGCCCCGGGTGCGACCGACAGCCCGGAGATACGGCTTCTCGCCGCGCGAGGCGAGGCGGAGCGGTGTCCGGCGACGGCAAGGGTTGCACGGCGTCGATCGGACGGGATCGGGCGAGAGCCTGTACCGGCTGCGTTCCGGACGGGGACGCCGCACGCGCCGTCTCGTTCGGGGCGACGATCCCGACCGTGATCGCGGTTGCGAGGGCCGCAAGCCCGCCGACCGCCGAGATGACCGGCGTCGTCACGGGCACACGCGCGAGCAGCGGTGCGTGGGTGAGCCACGAGAGGGGCCCGAGCAGAAGTCGCAGCCTGCCGAGGGAGATGTTCACGAATGCACGGACGAGGCGTGGGTCGAACTGGGTGCCCGCACACCGAGCGAGCTCCGACCGCGCTTCGGCCGCGCTCGCCGGCTCCTTGTACGAGCGCGCCGACGTGATCACGTCATAGACGTCGGCGATCGCGACGATACGGCCTGCGAGCGGGATGCCTCACCGGCAATCCCACGCGGATAGCCGCTGCCGTCCCAGTTCTCATGGTGGTAGCCGACGGCGGCGGACCAATCGCCGAGCCACTCCCGAAGTGGCTCCACGAGCGTCTCGCCGCGCAGGGGGTGGAGGCGCAGCGCCTCCCACTCCTCGTCGGTCGGCCTGCCCGGCTTGTTCAGGATCTCTGCGCTGACCTCCAGCTTGCCGATGTCGTGGAGGAGCGCGGCCCAGTTGAGGCGATCGAGTTCATCGGCCGGGAGCCCGAGCTGCCTTCCGAGGCTCGACGCGTAGCCGCGGACGCGCTCGGCGTGACCCCGCGTGATCTTGTCGTGGGCGTCGAGCGCCTCGACGAGGCAGAGCAGGAGCTCGGCCGACTCTTGCGCGCTCGGAGCCGTGTCCTCGGCCCGCGTCGACCGCAGTCGCTCCTCGAGGCTTTCGACGGTTCCCGACCGCATTGCCAGCTTGAACCTCGACGGCGCCTCGTCGGGAAAGACCAGCGAGAGCTCGAGCAGCGTCCCCAGGGGGAGAAGGCGGCGCGTGAGGCGGTAGGCGCCGGAGACGACGACCGTGGCACAGACGCTGATTCCGAGCCACCAGAGCAGGAAGACGCCGAGTGAGCCGGTCGGCACACCGCCGATGTCGGTGATGACGCGCACGACGGCCAGCGATGCGGCCACCGGGAGGAGGTAGACGAGCAGCCGTAGGGAGCGCGCGCGCCAGGGGTGCGCCGACCACGCGTGCCGCACGCCACCGGTCGCAGCCATGTGGGCGTTATCGGTCGAGGCCAAGAGGAGCTTGAGATTCCAAGCGCTGGCCGTCGCGCCTCGTTAGGTCTAGACCTTTTAAGTTGCAGACCCTGATCTTCGCGGAGCCCTGCGCAGGCCCTTACCGGGCGTGGGGAGGCTTTGCGGCGGGGGGAAGCTCCATCGATGCCCGCAGGGCTACGAGGGGTGCCGCCGAGACCTTGATGAATCCCCGCGCGGGCCGGTCGAGATCGAAGGTCACGAAGATGAGGAGCGTCAGCAAGCCGGCGGCGAGCAGTACCGTGACGACCCCGCGGGAGAGCAGGGCCAGGTAGAACGCCATCGGCCCCAGCGCGGCGGCGGCTCCCAGCACCTGGACGAGGGAGATCGCCGACGGGACCCGGTTGTTCAGCCCGGCGACACGCGTGGCTTGCATGTCGATCATCTCGTTCAGGCTCTCCACGTACAGCCGGGGCGCCGACTGGACAGGTTGCCGGTCGAGCGCCTGTGCCCCCCACCCGCGGGCGATGATCCAATCGGCCGCGGGGCGCGCCGATTGCTATCTGCAGGTTTTGCGTCCGACTGGAACGAGGCGCCGGATAGGTACTCGCCCCTCGACCCAGACTTCGAGCGGGACGCACATCGAGCGACGGGCCAGCCCGAAGCCGAAAGGAAATCCCGTGTACTTCCCGACCGTGCCGTTGTACGCCCCTCGAAAGGCGCGAACGTTCTCGCGGCATGCCTCGAAGCGGACAGACGAGGCCCAGGTGCCTCCGGCCACCTGGAATCCGATCAGCTGCTTGGCTTCCGAGGGCACCACGAGCGTCACAGTTGCTCGTGCTGGGAGGCACGATCGGGGCCTTTGCGTAATACGCCCAGCCGGCCTTGCTCGTCGCGTAGTCCTCGACGCGGCTTCGGATCGATGGCCAGATCACCAGCGGCCCAATTCGCTCACCCACCGGAGTCGGTAATGCCTGCGGCTTGCTGCCGTCACCGCGACTGCTGCAGGGCCTGAATGCCTCGGCAGGAGTCGTCTCTCGAGTGCCTGCGATCGAGGCCGCAGCAAAGGTAACGGCAGCGACGAGTGCGATCAGGGGCACCCTGACGAGCATGAGCGAAGGGTAACAACGCACATGAACCCCGACTCAGTACGGGTACTGGCTGTTCCACATCGTGCCGCTTCGGTTGGCGAAGCGGCCGTTGCGCTTGGTGTCGACGATCAGCAGGTCTTCGCCTCCTGTCGCGTCGAATCGGCCGGCGAAGGAATAGAGCGGGAGCACGGTCTGGCCCTGGAACACAGGCGTCGGGAAGGCGATGCCGGTAATCGTCTCGAGCGGCGTCCAGTTGCTGCGGGCCGCCCCGCGAAACGGAGACTTTCAGCGAGCCCGTACCGCTCTTCTCGAACCGCACGAGATCCTCGCGACGGTCGTTGTCGAGGTCGGCGAGCGTGACCGAGTCGAGGTCATTCGATAGCTTCGAGTTCAACGTCTGCCACGAGCCGGTTGCGCTCTCGGAGATCGACCAATGGCCGCCCTGCACCGCGAACACGTCCGTGACGCCGTCCCCCGTGAAGTCCGCGAAGCGAAGCTTGGCATGGGGGATAGACGAGCTTTGCCGCCGGTTGCCAGCTCGGCGTGGCGAGGCTCGTCACGTACCACTGGCCGTCCGGCGCGCGGCGAAATGCGTAGGAGGTTCTCTGGACCGAGCCCAGCAGGCTGCGGGCCGAAGCGGCCGAGCACGACCTGGCTGATCGGCACGGCAAAATTGCCGATCGGAGCGCCATGCCCCCGTGCCGCCGGAGGAGACCTCCCAGTTGACGCCGGTCGCGAGGAAGAGGTCGTCCTTGCCGTCACCGTCGAAGTCGCAGGTGCCGTACTTGCCGTACGAGTCGTAGCCGAGCAGGTTCGCGGTCAGCCCCTTGCCGAGGGAGATGTTCGTCTTCCAGGATCTGCAACCCATCCAGATCTGGCCAGCCGGTGACGCCCAAAACCACATGAGCGGTCGTCGGTGTTGTTCGGCGCGCCCCTCGTGACCCTACGGTTGCTCAGCGGGGAAGCGTGAACGAGACCCGCGCGCCGCCCGAGGAACTGCGCTCGGCCCAGATTCTGCCGCCCTGCGTCTCGATCAGGCCGCGGGCGATCGCGAGCCCGAGGCCCGACCCCGCGCCGTTGCGGGCCGAGTCGCCGCGCCAGAAGCGGTCGAACATCCGCTGCGCGGCCTCTGGGCTGATGCCCTCGCCGTCGTCCTCGACCGAGACCTGGACGTGGTCGGTTCCCGAGGTCAGGACGACGGCGACGGTGCCGTCGGAGGGCGTGTGGCGGAGCGCGTTGGTGAGCAGGTTGAGCAGAACGCGTTCGACCTGCTCTGGGGCGCAGCAGGGCATCGGCGGCGGTCAGGTCGCCTCGTTGCTCGAGGTGGACGTTGCGGGTTCGCGCCTCCGCCTCGAAGCCGCTCAGGCACGACTCCACGATCGGTGCGAGCTCGACGGAGTGGATCTCGAGCGCGAGTGCGCCGGCGTCGATGCGGGCGAGCTCGAAGAGGTCGTCGACGAGCACGCCGAGCCGCCGGGTCTGGTCGCGCAGAGGACCGATGTACTCGTCCGGCTCGGCGAGGCCGTCGTCGATCGCCTCGAGCATGGCGCTGATCGATGCGACCGGCGTCCGCAGGTCGTGGCTCGCCGCGGCGACGAGTTCGCGGCGGGCATCGAAGAGGCCCTCGAGACTCGCGGCCATCTCGTTGAACGAGCGGCCGAGCTCGGCGAGCTCGCGCGGCCCGTTCCTCGGGCGCCCGGGCGGCGAGGTCGCCTGCCGGCGACCCGGGCCGAAGCTGCCTGCAGCCGTTCGATGCTCCGGGAGATCGCCGTCGCCGAGAACGAGCCCGGCGGCGACGGCGGCCGATGCCGCGGCCGCCGCGACGGCGAGGATCTTGACGTCGTCGCCCATGTGGAACATGACCCAGCCGGAGAAGAGGACGACGAGGAGCGGGAGCAGGACCGCGAGCAGGGCGAGCCCGATCAGCTGGAGCCGCACCGTCGGGAGCATCCGCAGCCCCAGCGTCGCGACAAGGGCGACCGCCGAGCGTGACGAGAGCGACGAGGAGCGCGAAGTCGATCACGGCACGAACCGATAGCCGACGCCCCACACCGTCTCGAGGAAGCGCGGCTTCGCCGGATCGTGCTCGATCTTCGCCCGCAGGCGCCGCATGTGCACGGTCAGGGTCCCGGTGTCGAGCGCCGCCTCGTAGCCCCACACGCTCTCCATCAGCTGGCTGCGGGAGAACACCTGGCGCGGGTTCGAGGCGAGGAAGTAGAGGAGGTCGAACTCCTTCGCGGTGAGCCGAAGCACGCGTGCCGTCGCGGACGACGTCTCGGCTGACCGGGTCGAGCTCGAGGCCGTCGTAGACGAGCGGCTCGGGCGACCCCTGCCGTGGCTGGACGCGTCGGAGCACGGCCTTGACGCGCATCACGAGCTCGCGGGCCGAGAACGGCTTCGCCACGTAGTCGTCCGCGCCCGACCTCGAGCCCGACGATCCGGTCGGCCGCCTCGCCGCGGGCGGTGAGCATGATCACGGGCAGATCGCCGCGCGAGCGGATCCAGCGGCAGAGCGAGAGCCCGTCGGTGCCGGGCAGCATCACGTCGAGCACGACGAGCTCGGGGCGTCCGTCGGCGATCAAAGCCCGCGCCGAGTCGCCGTCACCGGCCTCGAGCGTGTCGAAGCCCTCGCGACGGAGATAGCGGACGACGACGTCGCGGACGATCGGCTCGTCGTCGACGACGAGAACAGTGGTCATCGCAGCCATTGTCACGCACGCGGGTCGGGCTCACCGTCGATCCACTTGCGGTGGTGCTCGCGCGCCCAGTCGCGGCGTACGTCACCGCGGGTGATCCCACGGAGCGCGTGCCGTGTCTTGCGGTGGATCAGGGCGAGGTAGAGGTGCCCGACGAGGAGGAAGACCGACAGGTAGGTCAGGGCGTCGTGGAGGACGATCGTGCTGTCGAGCCGGAACGCGGTGTTGCGCTCACCGAGCCAGAGAAGCAGGCCCGAGACTGCGAACAGGAGCGCGAACGCCGCAGTCAGACGCAGCGTTGAGCTTCTGGCCGGCGTTGAAGCGCCCCTGAGGCACGTCTGCTCCGCCGGAGCCAGCGTCGGTCGTCCGCGTCGAAGCCGATCGATCTCGGCCAGGGTACGACGGAGGCCGCGTCGGTCGCCGAGAACGATCACGAGCGGTGAGCGCGACGAGCCAGGCGAGCGCCGTCAGGAGGTGCACTTCCTTGACGAGGGGCCGACGTGCGACGAGCTCGCCGAGGCGCGGCACGTAGAGGATGAGGCCCGGTGACGAGGAGCGCGAGGAACGCGCTCGCGTGCACCCAGTGCACAGCGCGCTCGGTGCGGGAAAAGCGACGGACGTAGCCGAGCTCAGAGGCCATTCGAGCGTCCGACCCAGGCGTCTTCGTCGTAGCCGCGCTGCTCCCAGTACCCTGGCTCGTCGGTCGATCGCGAGCGCGATCCGCTCGACCCACTTCACGTTCTTGTAGCCGTACATCTCGGGGATCACGACCCGCACCGGCGCACCGTGGTCGCGCGCCAGCGGCTTGCCGTCCATCTCGTAGGCGAGCATCACGTCGGCAAGGCCGACCTGCTCGAGCGTCAGACGTGTCGACGTAGGGCCGCTCCGCCGATACGAAGCTCGAGCACGCGCGCCGACGGGAGCGGCCGCGCGGCGCCGAGCAGATCGCCGAAGCGGACGCCGGCCCAGTGGACGTTCTGCACCGACCAGCCGGTGACGCAATGGAACGTCGAGACCTGCTCGGCTCGCGGCAGCGACCTCAAGCGCGTCGATGTCGTACGACCTGCGGCTTCCCGACGAGACCGTCGATCGTCAGCCTCCACGTCGTCGCGTCGTACCGCGGCATGCTCGAGGCGACGGTGTAGATGCGCCAGCCGGCCGAGGGAACGATCCCCGCGGGCAGCGCGCCCGTGACCGGCGCCGCCACACCGGAGAGCGCCTGCCACGCGGGCCTGCCCCAGATCAGCGAGCTCAGGCCGACCGCGCTCACGCCGAGGAACGCACGGCGCCCGTACGTCCTCGTTCCTCGCCCCGGATTCCCACCGTCGGCCATGCGCCGAACGTACCTCGCCGCACAGCCGCATTGGTTACGTCTTTCTGAACAACGACCAGACCCGACGGACGGCGACTTGCGAGCGGGCCGCGCCGAAGCTGAACAGTCCCTTAAGCATTGCCGTCCCGCCATTGCGCTCGAGGGCCGCCGGACGCAACGCTGGTCTGCCGGACGTCCATCCCGCACGTCCGAAACCAAGGAGCCAGTCGATGCACGTACGCATCCGCAGCTCGATCCTCGCCGCGCTCACATGCGCGCTCCTGATCCCGGCCGGCGCCATCGCGGCAACCGGAGACGGCGATGACCAAGCCGGCGATCGAGATCAAGGCGAAGAACCTGGGCAAGGTCATCGCCACGCCCGCGAAGCTCGGCATCTACTACTGGGACGTCGAGAAGAAGGCCGGCGGCAAGATCAAGTGCACCGGCAGCCTGCCTGAAGCAGTGGCCCCCGGTGTACGTCAAGGGCACGGTGGCGAAGCACGTGACGGGCGTGATGGCGACGTTCGGCACGATCAAGCGTGGCGCAAAGACGCAACTGACCGTCAACGGACTCCCTGCCTACACCTATGTCGGCGACACGGCCAACGTCGTCAAGTGCGACGGCGTCGAGGGGTGGCACGCCGTCCGGCCGCAATAGCACGTGCAAAGACGGCGCTCGGGCCGTCGCCGAGCACGCGGAGACGGCCGTCGGGCCGTCTCCGCGTTGCACCGGGCTAGTCACTCAGGGTTGTCGCCCCTCCCCTGGATCCACACGCGGCCGTCGCGTCCTGGTCAGGTCGTCGGACGCTGTGCTCTCGATCCGAGGGCCGTATGGGCCAGCGTGAGCTGGAGGGCGGAGGCGAGAAGGTAGATCGCGGTGACGAGGAATCCGTCGAGGGGCCAGGCTGCAACGCTGTCGACGTAGTGCGCTACGAGCGCCGCCGCTCCGATCGCGAGCCCAACGGAGATGAACTGAAGTGCGCCCCAGACCGCAGCCCGCGCAGGCTCGGGCATGAGATGCTCCGAGAGTCCTCCGAACGCAAGACCGCCGACGAGCGCATACGCCGCCACGGCACCGACGAGCAGGAGCAACGCGTCACGCGTGTTCGGGATGCCCCGCGCATGCGAGAGGATCGCCCCGGTTGTCCAGATCGTGAGCGTGTATCCGTATGGGGCAGCGCTTGCGGCGACCGACGCGCGAAGAGCCGACCTGTACCTCACCTGCGTCACGCACAAGGCCTTCGCGAGGCCTCGTCTCGCTCCTTCCGACGGGGCGCCTCGAACTGCAGCGATCTGAACGCTGGTTGGGTCGCGCCGACACGCCCCACTACCGCGTCGCTAACGCTTCGGCGGCAGCGTGCGTGCGAACGTCGTCGCTGCAGTCACCCAGCGTCCGAGCGAGGCGCCACGCAGTCCTGACTTGGCGACGAAGACCATGCCCGTCATCGGTCGGCCGGTGAAGTCCATCGGGCGAACGTGCGGCCTCTTCAGCGCTGCCTCAGCGCCCTCGGGCCCGAGTCTGAGCATGAGATCGTCTCCGGCGATTCCACATGCCATGTGCCCGTCGACCATGAACGCGAGACCACCGAACATCTTTCGCTCGCCGACATCCGGGTTGCCTTCGAGGATGTCACGCACTCGATCAGCGAGCCTCTCGTTGTAGGCCACGACGCTCCTCTCAGGCTTGGGCTACGGGGTCGAGCTCGGCCGGCAGACCGAGTCGCGTATACAGATCTGGTTGCCGGGGGAACCCGGTGATTCCGTTGATTCGGTCGCCATCCATCGCGAAGACCGTTACGCCGGAGGCGCCGAGGGTCGCTCCCGGCTCTTCGGCGGCGTAGGCGGCGAGCGCCGGCCCCGCGGTGTGGCATCGACCCAGGCAAGTCCGTTCCAGAAGGCGCGGATCCGACCTCGGCGGCTGATCTCGAGGTGCAGCGATTCGGGCAGCATCATCCCCACCGGCACGAAGAGGTAAATACCCTCGGCTTCGACGTGCCGGAAGACCTTGTCCGGAGGTTCCGTCGCTGCTTCGAGCGTGATCGTGCCGCCGCAGCATCGCGCCTTGCGTGGCCACACGTAGAGTGAGCCGCCGCGCTCGCGGATTGCATCGATCACGCCGGCGGATGCGACGAGTTCAGGCGACATGCATCTCTGTGTAGCAGGTCGCGTCGCCGAGAGCGCCGCGCGGAGAGAGACTCGTGACGTGTCGTAGACTGGGTGGGTGAGACGTCCAGTGCTCCCCCTCGTGGTGGCTATCGGTGCTTGGCGGGCATATCGAATGCTCGCCAGCGGCGCCATCACCGTTGATGTAAGCATCGGCCGCAGGGTACGCGGGCTCGGTCCGGTCACGCTGGGAGATCGCAGCGCCTCGTGAGGTCGTGTTCGACGTGATCATGGCCCCTTATGTGGGTCGCACACCGCGTGCGCTCGCGAGCAAGCTCGAGGTCTGGGAACGCAGCTCGGACATGCTGCTGGCGGCACACTTCACGGAAGTGAAGGGGCACACAACGACGACCGTCGAAACGGTGCGATTCGATCGCCCCACCCGGATCGACTTCCGCCTCGTGCGGGGGCCTGTGCCCCACGTGATGGAGTCGTTCGTGCTCAGCGAGACCGATGCGGGAACGAGCTTGACATGGGAAGGTCAACTTGGAACAGACCTCTGGGCGGTCGGCGCCTGGTGGGGGGATCGCGTGGCGGTGGCGTGGGAGAAAGCGGTGCGTACATCGCTACGGGCGGTCAGCGCGGAAGCGGAGCGCCGCGCACAGCCGAAGAGCGGTCTCAAACCGCTGGCAACATAGGTGCCGGAGGCGACCCTCGACCCGATAGACGCGGAGCCGGCCGGCCGGCTGGTCTCGCTCAACGTCGGCCTGCCACGCGATTTCGTCTGGCAGGGGCGCACCGTGCACACGGGCGTCTGGAAGGACACGGTCGAAGGGCCGCGGATGGTGCGCCGGCTGAATATCGACGGCGACGGTCAGGGAGATCTGGAGGGACACGGAGGCGAGCAGCGGGCGGTCTTCGTCTACCAGCTCGGCTCATACCGCTACTGGGAGCGCGAGCTAGGCCGAAATGACTTCGTCTACGGCCAGTTCGGAGAGAACTTCACCGTCGACGGCATGGACGACGACACGACCTGCATCGGTGACCGCTATCAGATCGGGGCAGCGGTTTTCGAGGTCAGCCAGCCGCGCGTCACGTGCTACCGCGTCGGCATCCGAATGGACGACCCTCGAATCCCCGCGCTGCTCGTCTCACATGGCCGCCCCGGGTTCTACCTGCGCGTCCTTGTCGAGGGCGAGGTCCAAGCGGGGGACGAAATCCTCAAGCTTGCCTCCGGCCCCGAGCAGATGACTGTCGCCGAGGTCGATGCCCTTCTTTACCTGCCCGGGCACCCCCGAGACAGGGTCCGCCGCGCCCTCCGGATTCCGGCGCTCAGCCCTGGTTGGCAATCGTCGTTCCATGCGCTCCTCGAGGAGAGAGGCGGCAAGGGCAATGCCGGGCTCGCAACGACGAGCCCACCGCCCGCCTGGCCGGGCTTCCGCCCGCTCACCGTGAACAGAGTCGACAGCGAGACCGACTCGATCATCTCAATCCATCTCGTCGATCCAGAAGGTATGCCGGTGCCCGCGGCACTCCCGGGCCAGTTCCTGACGCTCCGCCTTCGAGCCGAGCCGGGGCAGGCATCGCTACTGCGCAACTATTCGCTTTCCGGGCCGCCCGGCGCCGACTACTACCGGATCAGCGTCAAGCACGAGCCGGAAGGCGACCGCAAGCGGCTATCTGCACACGCGCTTGCGCGTCGGAGACCGGCTCGAGATCGCGGCGCCCCGCGGCACATTCACCCTGAAGCCGTCAAATGCGCCAGTGCTCCTGATCAGCGCCGGAGTCGGTGCCACACCCACGCTCGCCATGCTGCACGCGCTCGCCGCCGAACACTCGGAGCGAGAGATCTGGTGGCTTCACGGTGCACGGAACGGCCGCGACCACCCCTTTGCCGAAGAGGCCCACAGTCTTCTCGTCTCGCTCGCCACCGCCAGGGGACACGTCTGCTTCAGCCGCCCCGCACCCGACGACGTTCAGGGCCGAGACTACGACACCGCCGGCCGCCTCTCGACCACCCTCCTCGCATCGCTCGAGTTGCCTCGCGACGCCGACGCGTACGTTTGCGGCCCAGCAGCCTTCATGGACGAGACTGCCGCCGCGCTCGCCGGGCTCGGCCTCGACCCAGGCCGCATCCACACCGAGCCATTCGGCCCCGGTCCCGGCCAGGCGCCCGGCATCGTCTCAGCGGCGTCACGGCCGCCGCACGCACCCGCGGGGACGCCCGGGACGGGTCCGACGATCGAGTTTGCCCGCAGCAAACTTGCCGTACCCTGGAGCCGTAACTACGCCAGCCTGCTCGAACTCGCCGAGGCCTGCGACGTACCCGTTCGCTGGTCATGTCGCACCGGCGTCTGCCACAGCTGCGAGACCGCGCTCGTCTCCGGCAAGGTCGACTACAGCCCCGATCCCGTCGAGGCTCCCGCCGACGGCTCTACGCTCATTTGCTGCGCGCAGCCACGCGACCATCTGATCCTCGATCTCTGAGCGGCCTCGAAACCAATAGCGGGATGCTGATCGCAGCGTTGGCAACAGGTTGAGCCGTGTCCCGTGGGCCGAATCTGTCTCAGGAAGCATCCTTCAGTAGACCGCCACGGCGTGCGCAGTCGACCAGTCCTCTCGCGATGGCGTTCGCCGATCGGATCGGTTCGAGCGAGTCGAAGACTGCTGCCTGGACGATTGCTCCGTCGATGAGGACTCCGAGCCCGGTGGCGAGCGACTCGGGCTCGCGGGCACCGGTCTCGCGCATCAGCTGCGACAGGTACTCAACGAGACTGCCCTTGTGGGCGGCGATGATCCGACGGTGCCGGTCGTCGATCTCGGCGACCTCGGCGGCGGTGTTCAGGAACGCGCAACCGCGGTAGCCGGGTGTGGAAGCCCACTCGGCGAGTGTGTCGAAGATCGCATCGATCGGAGCCATGCCGGTTTCGCCGCGCGCTTCGATCTCGGCTTGGAACCATGCCATCCAGGATGCGTGGCGGGCCTCGAGCCAGCCCGCCACGAGGTCGTGCTTCGACGGGTAAAGGCCGTAGAGGCGGCGTAGCGCCACGCCGGAGGCGTCTCTGATCTCGGCGATGCCCGTTCCTCCGATGCCGCGCGCGTAGAACACGCTGTCGGCGGCCTCGAGCACCGCCTGTCGCGCCGCGTCCTCGTCGAGCTTCGCAGCGGGACTCATGCCGGCAGAGCTCACCGTTGCGTGGTATCAGCTCGACGGCATCACCGACGTGGATGGTGCCGGCCGCTACCGAGGTCGGCGTTGAGCGCGATTCTTCCGCCGAAGCGGCGTCCGATGTCCTTCAGTACAGCGGGGTCGCGCTCGAGCGTGTCGGGGTCGACCGTGGTCATCGGGCACCGGGCCCGTAGCGAGTCGAGATGAACCACGACATCGCCGATCCGGAGCATGGCTCCTGGCCCAGCTGCGTTCCGCGAGGCCTTCCACGCCTCCGATCACGATGTTCGGGCGAAGACGACGAACGTCACGGCCGAACTCCGCCACGGCGCCGTCGGTGGCGACGAGGAGCGGGAGGACGTCGAAGCGCTCGATGCCGTCGTAGGCGACCAGTTCCGCGTCCTGCCCCGCCGCCTCCCGCACCCATGCGAGAGCCTCGGGTGACGACCAGGGTACGCCGTTGACGAGCGGCATACCGTCCGCCCCGAGCGTCCCCCGCAGCCCGAGTAGGCGGTGATGACGGCGGGATGTCCGTACTCCTTCCGGGCCGCGGACATGCACCAGCCTGTCGCCGGCGACACCATCGGCCGACACGTACGCTGATTCCAGCGCCTCGCCTGCCAGGCTTTTGACCGGGTAGCGCCACAGCTGTTCGACGTAGAGGCTCATCGCAGTGGAATTCCGGTCTCGTCGCCATCCGGGCGCGGGCCGCCGATCCGGCGTTCGGAGACATCGATCTCTACATCGTTGATGCTTGCTTCCCGTCGGCGCATCAGACCGTTCTCCGCGAATTCCCAGAGCTCGTTGCCGTACGAGCGGAACCAACGGCCGTCGCGGTCGTGCCATTCGTACTGGAACCGGACCGCGATCCGGTCGGCGTCGAACGCCCACAGATCCTTGCGGAGCACGTAATCGAGCTCCTTGCTCCACTTGCGAACGAGGAACGCGACGATCTCCTCTCGTCCGCTGATGAACTCGTCGCGGTTGCGCCACATTGCAGTCGGCCGTGTAGGCGCCTGCAACGCGTTCGGGGTCACGCGTGTTCCATGCTGCCTCGGCGGCTCGAACCTTCTGCAACGCCGTGTCGGCGTTGAATGGTGGAACGGGCGGGCGTATCTCCTGCAACGGCGTCTCCCTATGAGAATGGTCGTTCTCACTCTATGAGAACGACCATTCTCATGTCAAGCCAGTAGCCTCGACTCCAGCGTGTTCGGAGCCTGAACCTGTTCTGCTCGCTCGAGCGAATGGGAGCTGTTTGTAACGCCACAGCATCCTCCGCGACTGCAAGAGCACGGCAGGTCCCGGCCACGGCCGTCTCCCTCGAGAACGGAGGTTCGAAATGACCGATATCGAACGCGCCACCCGCGTCGGCCACGTCTTGCACGAGGCTGCGGAGACGCACCATGTCGTGTGGCGCATCACCGATGGCGACGATCCAGACTGGGCTTCGTGGTACGCGGATTGGTTGCTCGATCTCTCCGAGCTTCCTGCACTGCTCGAGGCGAAGCCCGTGCGAAGCCACCTCGTGCACGCGCTCGTTCAACTCGACCGTGACCACGTTGCAACCGGTGCAACGGAGCGTTGGGAGGATGCATATGCGCATGGTCTCGTCGAGCGCTTCGCCGCCTGAGAGCTCCTGAGGGACCGAGATGACAGGTATCCATTTCGCCAACCGCTGATCGTCGTCGCGCTCGCGTTCCTTGTGCCGTTTCTGCTCGGTTTCATGCCAGCGGTTCGACTTCCCGCCGTCGTCTTGGAGATCGTGGCGGGGATCGTGGTCGGCCCCTCGCTGCTCGGTTGGGTCGAGATCGACGAGCCGGTCGCCGTCCTGGCGGTCATCGGCCTTGCGTTCCTGTTGTTCCTCGCCGGCCTCGAGATCGACGTGCGCGCCCTGCGGGGTCGCCGGGTTCGATTGGCCGGCCTCGGCTTTGGGTTCTCTGCCATGGTTGCGGCCGCGGCCGGGGTCGGACTGCACGCCGTCGGACTGGCCGGCTCCAGCCTCTTCGTGGCGATAGTGCTCACGGCGACGTCGCTCGGGATCATCGTGCCCGTATTGAAGGACGCGGGTGAGATCGCCTCGCCGTTCGGGCAGCTGGTCGTCGCGGGGGCTTCGATCGCGGACTTCGGAGCGATCATTCTGCTGTCGCTCCTTTTCAGCCGAGAAGGGGGCGGCCTCGCGTCACAAGCGATCGTTCTCGGGGGCTTCGCTTTCGCGGTCGCCGTGATCGGGCTCGTGGTTGCCGGCGTCGAACGACTCCCAACAATCTCGGATGTCCTCGTAAGGCTGCAGGACACGACCGCACAGATTCGCGTTCGGGGCGCCTTCCTGCTCCTCGTCGGGTTTGCCTTTGTCGCCGAGCAACTGGGGCTCGAGACGATCCTCGGCGCGTTCATGGCCGGCGTACTGCTGCGGCTGCTCGACACTGACGGCGAGATGAGCCGTTCGCGCTTCCGTGAGAAGCTGGAAGCGGCCGGCTTTGGGATCTTCATTCCGATTTTCTTCGTTGTCAGTGGAGTGCGATTCGACGTAGGTGCTCTAACGTCGAGCGCGGGTGCGGTCGCACGCGTGCCCGTCTTCCTACTGGCGCTACTCGTGGTTCGTGGCCTCCCGGCGCTGCTCTACCTTCGCGATCTCGGGACGGAGCGCACCGCTGTGGCTGCGCTGCTACAGGCGACATCACTTCCGTTCATCGTCGCCGCAACGCAGATCGGCGTCGAGATCGGCACGATCGACACGGTCACCGGCTCGGCCCTCGTCGGAGCGGGAATTCTCTCGGTGCTGCTGTTCCCCCTCGGGGCACTAACGGTTCTCAGAGGGCGAACGGGAGAGGGCGTCGTCACGCAACCTCAGCCGGTCAACTAGCCAACGCGTCTGGGCCAGGCGTTCCGCTTCGCGAGCCGCTGCCCCGCCAGCAGCCGCGGCCGCGCGAGCAGCGTCGTCGCTCGCGGTCGCCGCCAGGCACCCGTCGATGTCGTCCGCGAGGTCCTCGAGGTATTCGGCTGCCGCTTCAGACACGGCCGCGTAGCCCTGCACCCGCACCTGACAGTCCTCGCAGAAGCCACGCATTGCACTGTGGTCCCATGCGTCGACCCGACGCAGTAGCCGACCGCGAGAGGCAACCAACTTGTGCCTCGCCCGGACGACAGCGCCGTCGAGCTCGATCTCCCACAACTCGGCGTGAAGCCAGTACGACAGGTCAGCGGGCTCACACGCATGAATCCCGCTTGCGCATGGATGAACGACCGCCTCGACCCAGGCGCCCGGCCCGACCTCGCTGGGCCGCGGCCAGGAGAGCCGGCTGAACGGGCCCATCCCGTCGGGGGCCGTGAACTTCCATGCGATCACTCCGACTTCCAGTCGCGGAACGCAGCCAACAGTTCGGCCTTCGCTTCGTCCGTCAGATCGTCGACTTCGACGCGTCCCGCAAGCTCGATCGTCGTTCGGATCTGGTCGACGTAATTCGCACAGCCACCGCAAACGATCACGTGCTCCTCGAATCGTTCGCGTTCGGCGTCGGCGAGGCCGCCCTCCAGGTACTCGGTGACGAGCTCAACGAGTTGTTCGCAGGTCAGATCGTGGTCGCTCACGCCGGTGCTCCGTCCAGATAGGGCTCGAGAGCCCTTCGCACCTTCGCGCGTGCTCGGTGCAGAATGACCCGCTGATTGGTCTCGCTCAGGTCAAGGACGTTACGGACCTCGTCGGCGCTCCAGCCCTCGACGTCGCGTAGCGTGATCACTGTGCGCTGGGTTTCGGGAAGCGCCGCGATCGCGTCCTGCACGACGGCCAGCGTCTCGTCGCCGACCAGGCGCTCTTCGGGCAGCTCGGACCAGCGGGTTGGCGCCGAGGTCCAGTGGCCGGCCCAGCGCCCGCCGGTCAGGAAGCGGTCAGGGTCCACCGAGCGCCCATCCTCGTCCTCCGTGCCGGAGACCGACGAAAGCGGAATGCTGCGGCCCTCTCGCTCGCCGCGGGTCTTCGCTACGTCGGCGACGATTCGGAAGATCCAGGTTTTCAGGGAGGAGCGGCCCTCGAAGCGGCCGATCCCGGAAATCACGCCGAGCCACGCCTCCTGCACGACCTCCTCGGCCACGGCGCGTGACGAGGTGTACATCCGCGCAACGCGCAACATCGCGGCGCCGTACTCGTCGACGAGTGCTGCGAATACCTGCTCGTCACCGCCACGGAGCGCCGCGACGATCGCCTCCTGGCCAGGCGGTGGTGCATAGTGGCTGGGTTCGTCCACGACCCCTGACGCTACGCGGCCACGGACAGGACGTCCAGCCGAATCTCTACGAGAGCGGTTCCCAGACGAGCTCGGCGACGTCGAATACGACTTCGAACCCGTTGCCTTCCCGCCGGGGCCGGACTTCGCCCGCGACCGCGCAGTAAGCCTGATTGAGCCACGCGTACCGCTTGTCGTCAGTCAGATGAGTGATGCCGCCGACGAGTTCGCGCGTGCCGCTGTTCGAGGCCCTTGCGTACCCGCTCCAGCTGAAGAGGATTGTCGCGCCGTCATCTGTGTCAAGCGCTCCATGGAAATCCGGCAGCAATGTGCCATCGACGCGCTTCCGAGGAAAGTTCGCTGCGCGGAGTCGCGCCGAGAGGCGCCCCGTGGAGCGCCCCTCGGCAATCAGAAAGCTCTGCGACTCGGTCCCCGCCGGCCCGGTGAGCTCGACGCTCCAAGCCTCCGGCGTCGTGAACGTTGCAGAGTAGAGAGGCTCGAGTCGCACAACGGGCTCAGCGTACGGCGAGGCCGGCGACGGTTGCAGGCAGACCGTTCCACGACCCGATCGGCTTCAGTGAACCGCCGCTACCGATTTCCCAGCCGAGAATTCGCTGCGTATCGGCGTCGATCGCGTAGAGGAACCGCCCGTCGCCACTGATGTCTTCATCCCGAAGCCCTGCCTCGCCCTCGATCGCGAGCCCAGCCGCCGCGGCCTCGAGCGTGAGTGCTCCATCCTGGCCTACGGCGTACCTCGACACGGCTCCGTCCGCGAAGTTCGTCGTGAACACGTACCTGCCGTCCTTGCTCGTCACCGCCCAGCAGATCTCGCTGCGCCCGTTCCCGACCGACGCTGAGACGGGTGCAACCGAGCCGTTCTTGAGGGCATACGACGACGCCGCAGCCTTGCCCTTCAGCGCCCCGAACGCCTCGGTGACGACGAGGGTCGACTCGCCGGCGAACGCGAAGCCATACGGCGTCGGGCCGGCCGACGGCTGCACGACCGGCTCGCCGAGAAGGCCGGCGGCATCGACCGGGAAGACAACGATCGAGTCCGTGCCGCGCTCCGTCACGAGCAGCCGCTTGCCGTCGGGCGAGAACCCCACCTGCGCCGGGTCGGCCCCCTCGCGGAGCTGCCGATGGGAACCCTCGATGGACTCGAGCCCGGCTTTCCCGACGCGGAAGCCGACGAGCGATGGTGCGCCCGTGTTGAGCACGTAGACGAGGCTGCGGTGCTCGGTGACGCTTCTCGGCGCAGTATCGCCGGTCGCGATCGTCTGCCGGAGCACGAGGCCCGTTGCGGTGACCGCGAAAAGGCTGAGATCGTCACTCGCGGCGTTGGTAACGACCAGATGCTCGCCGTCGCCGGTGAGGACAACCGATCCCTGCGAGGGAAGGTGCGGCGTACCACTACCCGCTCCGACCGGTCGAGTACGCGGCCCGACCTGCGAGCGTTCCGTCCGAGTTGCGCTGGAATGCGACCACGCTGTTCTCGGGCTGGTTCGTCTGGACGAACAGCGCGGCCGCGTCCTCGGCGTCGTTCAACTCTTCGTTCGACATCTCGTTCCTCCGTTGCTCGTTGATGGACAGCCGTTCAGTCGGAGGGCGAGCGGATTCGTTACGCAACTCGACGCAAGAGGCGAAGAAGGAGCGAAGTGCCTGCACGCTGCATGTCCGCTTCCGGAGCATCCTCGGGTGTGCAGGCGTGGAATGGAGCTGGCGGCAGAACTGACAGACCGAACGTGGTCGCCGTAGGAACGGCGTCGGAGCGAGGGCCCGCGTCCGCGCCGCCTGCCAATTGGTCGTTACCCCGGCTGCCGCCACGCGTCTGGATGGGTCGCCAGCATCGCACTGACCACAACCGTCCAGGCACCAAGTCCACCGACCGAGAAGAAGCTGATGTGGTCGAGTGCTCCGCCTAGCAATTCGCTTGGGGTTGCCGCCACGCTGGCCACTGCGATTGCGAGCCAACCGAGCAGATCGGGTAGCAGCGAAGACTGGAAAATCGCAATGCCGGCGCCGAGCATGAAGGCCGCAGTTCCGACGGTGAGGGGAACAGACATTTCGTGTCGAAGACCATGAAACGCTCTGAACCTCGAGCTGTCCACGTGCTCAGACACCCGGCCCGAGCTGAACGCAACGACTCCGAAGACCGTCAGCCCGGCCACGACGAGAACTCCTCCGCCGGCGCACAGCGCCTGCAGGCTCGTGAATCTCGAATCCGAGTCTTGCAATCGCTTCGCCAACGTGGCTGTGAAGACCAGGAAGAGAAGCGCCCCGACACATAGCAGGATCCCGGGGACGATCTGGCGAGCCTCGTTCCTGCCGTAGCGTGAGAGAACGTCGTCAACCGGCTTGTCGGCTCGACGGACGCTACCCGCGGCGAAGAGGGCGCCGAATACGAGAGCGACGGCCATCATGCCGCTGAGAGCAATGAGTCTTCTGCTAATCACGGGACCTCCTCCAGCCCCACCCGGAGACGATTCTACAACCGCGGATCGAGTCGATCGAGGCCGCGCAGATCGACACAGGTGGTACCGCGGATCATGACCATCACGTTCGCCTGGCAGCTCGGGCAGCCGACGACGGTGCCAGGGCTTGCGCGTAGACACGGAGCGCGGGGAGGGGGCTGGGGAAGCGGCCGCCGTCTTGCGCGGCGTTGATTCCGGCTTGGCGACCCGGGCATCGAGACGTCTGCCGGGTGGCCAATCGCTGACCGTCCTGGCGTTTCAAGGCCGTGTCCGGCGGCGAGCAGCTGAACGGCGACCGACCGTCAGCCCGCTCGCGGTTGAGACGGATGTTTCGTTGTAAGCTGCTCGTTGGTGCGCCGGGAAGTCTGGTCGGCAGACCTCGATGGACGCCCTCGCCGACTTTTTCCGCACCTCTTTGTCTTCGCGGCACTGCTTCTAGCTGCGATAGCGCTGACGCCCGCGGTGGAGTCGATCGGCCTACCGGGACCAGCCGCGTTCCTCGCTGTTGGCGTGATTGCTGGATACCTGGAGGTGGTTCCCACCGACGGCCTGGGCGAGCTACCGCTCGAGCAGATCGGTGTGGTCGCCCTGTACGCGATCTTGTTCCAGGGTGGTCTTGCAACCGGCTTTCGCGCCTGGCGCAGGGAAGCGGGGCCGATCCTCGCGCTCGGCACCGTAGGAACCGCTGGGACGGCAGGCCTGCTCGGTATCTTCGCTCACTACCTGCTTGGTTTTGACTGGACGCTTGCGGCGCTCGTCGCTGTCGCTCTCAGTCCGACTGACCCGGCAGCGGTTTACGCAACGCTGCGGGGACGCGATCAGTTCCAGCGGGCGAGAGTGGTGCTGGAGGGTGAGTCAGGGTTCAACGATCCCGTGTTCGATCTCGCTGATGATCGCAGTCGTCGCGTTCGTGTCCTCCGACCACGCAACAGTCACGGGTAGTGCCGTTCATCTTCTCCTGGAGCTCGGTGTCGGCCGAGTCGGGGGCGTCGTCGGTGAGGCGCCCTGATTGCGCTGCTCAGGGCGACCCGCACGCTCGAGGACGCGCTCCAGTCGATCGCAGTTCTCGTGACGGTCGTGGTGATCGGAGCTGCCACGGCGGTTGTCCACGGAAGCGGTTTCCTCGCCGTCTACGTCGCCGGGTTGTTGCCGATCGCTGGGCAGGACAGGACGGCACCAAGCACGCGATACCGGAGTCGGTGTCTGCAGCCGCCGAACCCATCTCCGCCTCCTCGGAGCTGTCTACGCTCCTCGCCTCACTGGCGGAGACGCCATCGATGGAGCAGTCCTCACTCTCGTCACCTTCTGCGTCCTACGCCCAGCGATCGCGCTCGCGTGCCTGAGCCGCAGCCGCTTCACACGAACTGAGCGGCTCGTGGTCACTCTCGGCGGGCTGAAAGGTGCGGTCCCTCTCCTAGCGGGCTACGCCGCCCTCGAAGCTCTCCCGCAGACAGCCCACACCGAAGCGGTCGTCCTGTCAGCCACGGCCGTATCGCTCATCCGCAGGGGTGGGGGCTGTCGTACATCACATCCAAACGAGCGTCGTTCAGCAGGTGATGTTGTCGCGTCCGCCCGGCACAGCTAGCGCGGTTCACCGGCCGCGGGTGGCAGTTCCATCGAGATTCGGAGGCTGACGCGGATCTGAGCGGCGTCGCGAGCCCGACAAGTCGCGGCTCATAACCCGGAGGTCGCAGGTTCAAATCCTGCCCCCGCTATAGAAAAGCCCTGGAAACGGAGCTTTTCTATGTCGAGGTGCTCCGCCTTACTGCGTGTCGGCAGACCGTGCCAGATCGAGGGTCTCGGGGATCGACAGCCGGCGGCCGACCTCGGTGGTGCGTGCGACCTCCGCGTCGCTGAGCGCCGCTCGTGCTCGTTCGACGTACTCGCGGCCAGGGTTGTCGTCGGCGTAGACCATCGCGATGCCCTCCTGCTGGGCGTACACCTCGGCCGCCGCGGCGATCTGCGCCGCGTTCCCAGGCCTCCCGTCGGCGACCTCGGCGGCTGCCAGCCCGATCAGCGAGAGGCCGACTCCGCGCACGCTTGCAACGTCCTGGTGCGCCTGAACCGCGTCGAAGAACGTGGCTCGTGCGCGCGCAACGTCGCTGTCGGCGAGGTACGCCCAGGCCATCTCGCCGAGGATCCGCGCCTCCTCCGCCCGGTCGCCGACGTCCTCGAACGCGGCGAGCGCGCTGCGATAGAGATCGAGCGCCGCGGCTGTGTCTCCGCTTGCGGATGCGAGCTGCGCGAGGCCGCCGAGGGACATTCCGGCTCCTTCTCGGTCGCCGATCCGCCGTTGCAGCGCGAGCGCCTCCTCGTACCTGGCTCGGGCCGCGTCCGCGTCGCCGAGGAACGCGTGCAAGATGCCGGCGAAGCTCGAGGCGAACGCCTCCACCCACGTGAGGCGCGCCGCACGACTTCGCTCGATGCTCTGCTCGGCCCGCTCGAGCCCCCGCCCCGGGTCGAGAAAGAGCAGCGAGAGACTCTGCATCGTCGATGCGATGCACGCCTCGCGCTCCGCGCCGATCTCCTCGGCGATCCGGGCTGCCTGCGACCACTCCTCGAGCGACTGCTCGTAGCGTCCCAGCACCCATGACTCGAGCCCGACGGTGATCAGCGCGCCGGCCTGTCCCACCGTCGCCGGTGCGGGGCTGCCTGCGTCGAGGAACGACGTCGCCACCTCTCGGGCAGTGACGTTCTTGCCGCGGACGTGCCAGTACATCCACAGGTCGCCCGACATCTGCATGCCGAGCTCGGCGGCGTTGGCGTCACCTGCGCGGGCGGCTGAGAGGAGCGTGTCGAGCGCGGCCTGGAGGTTCGCCTCCTCGGCGATGCCTCGCTCGACCGAACGGACCTGGTCGGTGCCCTCGATGCCGTCGCGTATCTCCTGAGCGGTCTGTGCGTACCGCCGGGCGTGGCGCAGTGCGACCTCGGGGGCCTCGTGCGCGGCATCGAGCTGCTCGCGTGCGAACTCGCCGACGGTCTGGAGCAGCCGGAGCCGGTCGCCCGAGCCGTCGACTTGGACGAGCGCCTTGTCGACGAGGGATTCGAGCTGGTCGAGGCAGCTTCCGCCCGGCTCTGCACAAACGGCCTCGGCGTCCTCCACCGAGCATCCTCCCACGAAGGTGGACAGGCGTCGGAGCACGCGTCGTTCCGGCTCGTCGAGGAGCGAATGGCTCCAGTCGATCGTGGCGCGCAGCGTCCGCTGGCGCTCGGGGAGGTCGCGCTGAGCGGACGCGAGCACGTCGAGTGCGTGGTCGAGGCGTTCCAGCAGTGCCTCGGGGGAAAGGAGGCGCAGACGCGCTGCAGCCAGCTCGAGCGCCAGGGGAAGCCCGTCCAGGCGCGCGCAGACGGCTGCCACGGCCACGGCGTTCGCCGGCGTCAGCGCGAACGCCGTCTTCGCGCTCCTCGCCCGCTCGACGAACAGGGCGACGGACGGATACGCCAGAAGATCCTCGACCGAGCCGTTCTCCGACGGCGGTGGCAGCGGGAGCGGCGAGAGCGGGTACTCCTGCTCGCCGGCAACGCGCAGCGGTGTCCTGCTCGTGGCCACGATCCGCAGCGCGGGGCAGCGCTTCACGAGCGCGGCGAGGTCCGGTCCGGCGTCTACGACCTGCTCCAGGTTGTCGAGGAGGAGGAGCGACTCCGCGTCGCCGATGAGCGCCACGAGCCCGTCCGCAGGAGCTCTCGCATCGGCCTCCTTCACGTCGAGCGCCTCCGCGAGCGACGGGAGCACGGCGGTCGGATCGTCCACCTCTGCGAGCGAGACGAACGCAACGGCACCGAGGAGCTCGGGCGCGAGCGTGCGTCCGAGCTCCGCCAGGACGGTCGTCTTGCCGACGCCGCCGGGGCCGGTGATCGTCACGATCCGATGCCGCTGCGCGAGGTCGGCGAGGGCCGTGAGGTCGTCGGCGCGTCCGATCAACGGCGCGGCCGCCTCGGGAAGGCGTGCGCCGAAGCGTTCGATGCGCTCTCCCTTGCCCTCGAGCGCCGTCGCGTCGGGGACGACGAGGCCGTCGCTTCGTACCGCGTAGATGTCGAACGGGCGACCGACGTTCTTTAGCTTGAAGCGCCCCAGGGAGACGACCTCGAGATCCGCTTGGTTCCTGATCTGCTCGTAGGCGGAGTCGGACAGCATCACGCCGCCCGGCGTCGCGAACGACTCGATCCGGGACGCGACGTTCACAGCCTCTCCGGTGAGGCGCTCCGGCTCGATGATCACCTCGCCGGTGTGGATGCCTATGCGGACGGGAACGTCCTGCGCCGTGAGCTCACGCTGGACGGCGACCGCGGCCCGAACGGCGGCGAGCGAACTGGGGAACATGCTCATGCTGCCGTCGCCGAGCCGCTGCACGATCGTCCCCTCGGACGCGTCGTGGTGCCGCTCCAGCGCCGCCCAGTAGCGGTCGCGCTTCTCGAGCGCGGTTCGCTCGTCTGCCTGGAGTAGCGCCGTGTAGCCGACCATGTCGGTGAACACGACCGCGACCAGCCGGCGGTCGAGCGGCTCAGTCACCGCTCATCCTCCGATCAGGATGCCGCTCGGACACGCGGCGACCATATCGCGTTGTCCCGGAGATCGTGGATCGGGACGGCACGGGGAGCCGTCGAGGCCGGAGCCTCTGGCGGGCCTGGTCACCGTCTCGTGACGTCCAGGAGGCGAAGGTCGGTGATGCGCAGCACGGTCGCTGGCCGGGCCGCGGCAGCGGGCGATGCTCGACGTCGTGGCGAGGTCGTCGCATCTGTCGGTCAACGATCAGAATCGCGCCGGCAACGAACCCCCCGATCAGAAGCGCCTTTGCCATTTCTGCCCCTCACCTCCTTGTCGGGTCTACACCACGATGGACCTCAAAAGCAGGTCGTCGGCCCCTGGTGCCGGCGTGCATGCGCCCTCGGTGCACGGTTGCGCTCTCGTCTAGGATCGGTAGTCGTGGGACGCGCTGGAAAGGTTGTCGCGCTTGCCGGGTGCTTTGCGGCCGGCATCTTGGCCGCCGGTCTGCTCGCCGTCAGCGGCATGGCGGCTGACAACGACCGCTGCCGACCTAACGACCTCCGCCACGACGACGACCGCAGACACGACACAGGAAGCGACGACGGTGACGGTCGCTACCACCACGACGGTCGAGCAGACGACGACCGAAACAGCTCCGGCTACTGCAACGACGACCGCTGAGACGTCCGACGATGAAACGCCGGTGTGGGTGTGGGTGCTGCTCGCGATCCTCGTGGTCGCGCTGGCGGCGGCGGTCGCCCTCCTCGCGCGACGAGGCGGCCACGGTTCACCGTCGCCGGAGGAGCGCGGCCGGCGGCTCGACAACGCGGTGAGCACGTGGGCGGGGCAGGGCTGGGCCGTCGAGAGCCAGACGCTGGACTCGGCGGTCTTGCAGCGGGCAGGCGAGCGGATGATCGTCGCCGTCGATGCATCCGGTCAGATCACGACGCGTCCCGGCTAGCGGGATCACGCCTGGAGCTGCCGGCTATCCGGACACGGATGCCGCGCACGCGCTCGAGACCGTTTCCATCTCCTGGGCTGCTTCGTCGTCGCTCTTCCCTAGACCCGAGATCACTCCGAGCGACCCTCTTCGGCCGGACCTCAGCGGTGCTTGCTAGCGGAGCCGGCCTTGCTGTCGGGCGCGGTCGAGTAGTCCGGCGGGCATTGGCACGCCGGGAGCCTTCCCGTCGACGAGGTAGTGGACGAAGACGTAGAGCAGTGGTGCGCCGGGCGCCTCGAGCCTCAGTGGCGGTCTGTCCGCGGGTTGGAACTGCACGCCAGGCGCGCCGCCTCTTCCGGGAGTGAGCTGGAGGGGGCCGGTCTCGGCGTACCAGATCGACTCGGTGCGACCGCTACCGGTCGCGATCAGCCGCTGATTCGTGACGACGACTTCGGCGGTGCCGAGCTGATGCCAGCGCGGAACGGCAGCTCTCTCTGCTTCGGCCTTCTTCGAGGCGTTGTGGGCAAGGCTCGCGGCGCCCGTGACGGCCAGGCCGACCGGGCCGCCGATCAGAAAGAACGACGATCGGTACTGCTTGTCCTCTCCGAAGTAGCCGGAGATTCCGACCGGCGCGATCCGCGCATGCGCGAGTTCGCCTGGCCCAAGCTGCACGGGTGCCGGCTCCTGCGGGAGAGCGGCGCCACCGGCAAGCGCTTGCGCCCACTGGTGGGCGTTGAGGAACCCCTCGTCGAACGCTGTCCACCCCACCGTGCTCACGCGCCAGACGCTATCAACCCGATGTCGCCCCAATAGCACCGCCCGGGTCTCTGCTCGCGCTCCCTTGGGCGGGGGGTGATGACGCTGAGCGTTGCTGCCGATAGGGGAGGAATTCTTCTCGAGCTTCGAAGGGGCACGATGCGGCAGTTGCTGCTACAGGTTTCGGTTGGCGCGCTCGGCGTGCTTGTCCTCACGACCGGGGTGGCCCGGGCGGTCACCAACGGCAGTCCGGATGGGCAGGGCCATCCTTATGTCGGACTCGTCGCGCTCTACGCGAACGGCGTCTATCGGGGCCGTTGTAGCGGCGCTCTCGTTTCCCCCACCGTTGTCGTTACCGCGGCTCACTGCTTCAGCGAGGAGAGCGCCACGAGTGCGCGCGCCTACTTCGACCCGACCGTGAACGACGATATGCAGGCCGGCCTCGGCGGTACCGCGGGGAGCATCCACGCCTTCCCCGGTTTCGACGACTTCGCGTCCTTCCCTGATACGGGCGACCTCGGCGTGGTTGTGCTCCAGACGCCGGTCGTTGCGGCCCGCTACGCAACGCTGGCTCCGGTCGGGGCGCTGAACGGGCGGGTGGGCAGCAGACTTGATGCAGTTGGCTATGGCATCCAGCAGTTCAAGCCGGTTGTGATCCAGGACAAGATCCGGATGATCGCCACTCCCGAGATCGCTTCGCTGGACAAGAAGCGCGAGGGTGGCTTCAACGTCGCGACGACAACCCGGGCCAACAACGGCGGAGGCACGTGCTTCGGTGACTCAGGCGGCCCGATGCTGTTGCCACGCAGCGACCAGATCGCGGCCGTCATCTCGTTCGGCCAGAACGGCGTTTGCAAGAGCTTCGACTACTCCTACCGGATCGACACCCCGGAAGCCAGAGCTTTCATAACAAGCTTTCTCGTCCGCCAGGATCGCTCTACGACCACGAACGCCGCGGCAGTGGCGCCAGGACCTCCCCCGCAACTCGACACCACCCTGAAGCTCACACTCAACTCGAAGGGTAAGGGCGGATCGAAGGTCTCGGTTGTGGGGTATGGGCCAACCCCCTAGACCAACTCTCGGGGTCGTCGTCGTGGGACATCGAGAGTCAGTTCTTGCTGACGTAGTATGGTTGTGTGCTGCGGATCCGCGGAGCCAGGAGACCTCAATCGAGAAAGCGCCGCTGAAGCGTTCTTCCGCTGCGACGACCGTCTCTCGCTCTATTGATTGAGACGAATGACGAGTGTTGAGTTGTTGGAGTTCTCGCCGCCGAGCTTTGTGACGGTGACGTCGCCGCCGGCGTTGCTGTACTTGCCTGTTCCGCCGAGCACGATGATTGTCTCGACGCGTGCGGTGAAGCTGAAATGGCCCGCGCCTTGGATCAGCCCGCCGGGTAGCGTCATCGTTCCGGTGAAGAAGGCGGTTGTGGGTGAAGTGATCGTTGCGATGCCGTGGGTTGTTCCGATGCGCTTGCCGCGCTTCCTCCCGTGCCACTGGTAGAGGCCGTCCGTGAAGATGTATTGGTCTCCGAGCGTTGGCCCTTCGCCGCCGCTTCGGTCGACGTCGATCAGGCTGCCTCCCTGCTGCACGCTCAGGAGCGAGATCACGCTCGCTTGGTGGTCCCCTGCCGCGCCGGGAGAAACGCCGAACACCAGTCCCGCCGCTGTGGCGGTCACAACCACGAGCACGCAGATTCTGGGCATCATCGTTCTCCTTTGTCCGAGGGTTGACTGGCAGGCGCCGATGTTCCGGAATCGATCAGGGTCGGGGTGGGGCGATCAGGGTGCAGTGCCCGGACATGACGGTGAGAGTTGTGCTCGATGCAGTGACGTGTCCCTGTGCAACGAGCAGTGAGCCTGCGTGCACGTAGAGGTCGGCGACGCCTTGCTTCCGGAACACGACGTCGGTGACGGGCGACGCCGGTAGGGTGCACTTGACCGCCGACTCCTTCGTGATCGTCACGCGCGGCTTTGGGACGGCGCCCTGAGTGAGGGGCTTGCCGTAGTTGGTGCAGGCGATGAAGAAGCCGCCGCGGGGAATCCCCGGGGGTGGCTTGCCGCCAACGATGTAGGCGCCGGCGGCGGCGATGTCGTAGCCGGAGCCAAAGCCACGGTAGAGCTCGATGTGCGGGTTTCGGATCTCCGGGAACTCCGCGATCCGCGGGATCGCCGGGTGACCTTTCGGCCACACCAGGAACACGACCTTCTTCCCGCAACCGGTTGTCTGCGCTCTCGCCGGTGCTCCGGATCGAGCAGCGGCGGTTGCTTGAAGCAGTGTTGGTGCAAGCGCGAGAGTTAGTGTGAACAGAAGCAGTTTCCGGTGCATGCTGATCCCTTCGTGTGCCTTGCCTCGGCGCGGCAGGAAGCCGCCACGAGAAAGGTGGGGCTTGGCGTCGCTAGGTCACAGCCGACACGCCTGCCTTTGAGACATGACGTCGCGCCTCGGCCTCATTTCAGGAAAGCGCCGCAACGATCAAGAAGGCTGCGGTCCAGAGGACGGGAATCGCGCCGAGGATGACGGCGATGATGGCCTCGAGCCCTGCGCCTTTGCGTCGCGCGGCGACCCCGAGGACGATTGCGCCGAGCCCGACGAGCGGCCCGAGCAGCCAGAAGATCCCACCCACGGTGAACCCGCCGCCCATGTACAGCACGAGTGATGCCACTCCGAGGATCAGTGCCGTGCGCTCGTGTCCACCTTCCGCTCGTGTGACTGTCAGATCGCTCATGTCCGCTCCTTCTGTATCTGTCGGCGTCAACGCACCGGTCGACTACGACGGTACGAGCGCAGTGCGTCCTGTTGCCAGGGGGCGGAGTCCCGACTTTGTCCCGACCCGCGTCACGAATCGCGTCCCGCCCCTGTCGGGCGGGCACGCGGGCGTCTACGCTCGCCTGATGCGACAACCGGCGAGGCGGAGATGACCGAAGCTGCGGCGATGGCAGTCGCCGTTCCGGCTGCACGACAGGGACGTAGGGTGAAGCTGGGCTGGGCTGTCTTCGGTCTGACCTGTGTCGTTCTCGTCGCGACCGTGACCCTCGATGTCGCTTCGGGGACGTACAAGACGTTTCCCTACCTGGGTGTCAACGTCGTTCTGGCGCTGATCGGGGTCTTGCTGACGACGCGGAGGCCCGAGAATCGGATCTCCTGGGTTCTGGCGATCATGGCGCTCTGGGGAACGGTCGGTGGCCTCTGCTACGCGTATGCGGTGGAGGCACTCGTCGCCGACCCTGGTGTTCTTCCGGGTGGGCTCGCAGCCGCTTGGTTCGACAACTGGTGGTGGCTCCCGGGCTTCGCTCTGCCCCTGGGTGTGTTGCTCGTCCTGATGCCGGACGGCCATCTGGCATCCAGACGGTGGTGGCCGATCCCCGCCGCCGTCGTGGTTGGAGCGGTGCTCGGGTCGGTCGCCGTCTCCGCTTCTCCGACGTTCGACCTCGGTGCGGCGACGCCGATCGAGAACCCGCTCGCTCGCGTTGGCGGCAGCGCGATCGCCATCCTCGGGATCGTCGGTGTGATTCTCGTGGTCGCCGGCCTGATCGCCTCACTCGGGGCGTTCGTCGTCCGGTACCGACGCTCAATCGGCGACGCGCGACAGCAGTTGCGCTGGGTCGGAGTGTCGCTCGGCCTCGCCGTACCACTTTTCGTCGTCGGCGCCATGTTGTGGGATGTCGTTCCGGGCGCGGCGCTATTGACCGGGCTGGCGTTTCTCCTCCTGCCGGCCGGAATAGCCGTCGCCGTCCTCAAGTACCGGCTCTACGAGATCGACCTCGTCGTCAACCGCGCCCTCGTCTATGGCGTGATGACGATCGGCGTCGTCGCCGGCTATGTCGCGGTCGTTGGGCTTGCCGGCGCGACGCTCTCATCTCGCGGCGACCTGTTCCTCTCGCTCGTCGTGACCGGTCTTGTGGCCGTCTGCTTCCAGCCGGTGCGTGAGCGCGTACAGCGGTTCGTCAACCGGCTCATGTACGGCGAGCGTGACGATCCCTACACCGCGATCGCGCGACTCGGTCGAACGCTCGCGACGTCATTGCAGCCGGACATCGTGTTCCCGACCATCGTCGAGACGATCGGCTCGACCCTCGCGCTGCCCTACGTCGGACTCGCCCTCGCCGACGGCGCTTCCCGCGATGCCACAGTCGTCGCTGAATACGGCATTTCCAGGGCCGACCTCCTGACGTTCCCGCTCGTTCACCAGGGAATCGCTCTTGGTGAGCTCTGGCTCGCAGCGCGCTCAGGCGAGCGCCTGCGTGAGCGCGACCACCGCCTGATCGCCGACCTCGCACCCCAGGTCGCCGCCGCCGTCCACGCCGTCGGTCTCTCGCAAGAACTGCAGCTGGCGCGGCAGCGGATCGTTCAGCTTCGGGAAGAGGAGCGCCGACGCATCCGTCGGGACCTGCACGACGGCCTCGGACCTGCACTGGCCGGGCTCACGTTCACGCTCGAGGCAGTCCGCAACCTCACCGGCTCGGATCTCCAGCGCGCCGACGAGCTGCTCGTCTCGGCCACAGAGCAGGTCCAGACGATGATCGGAGACGTCCGCCGGCTCATCTACGGACTCCGGCCGCCGGCGCTCGACCAACTCGGGCTTGCAGCCTCGCTCCGCGGCCTCGCAACGCAGGAGTTCTCGCCGGGAACCTCCGTCACGATCGACGCTCCCACCTCGATGCCCCCGCTCCCTGCCGCTGTCGAAGTCGCCGCGTACTGGATTGCCCAGGAGGCACTGACCAACGTCAAGCGGCACGCACACGCCCAACACTGCACCGTTCGCGTTGCCGTCGAACCGACGACGCTGAGGCTCGAGGTCGCCGACAACGGGGCAGGCCTCTCGATCGGGTCGAGGGGTATCGGACTTCACACGATGAAGGAGCGTGCGGCAGAGGTCGGCGGCACCTGCGAGATCGGCGACAGGACCGGCGGCGGGACGCTCGTCCTCGCATCCCTCCCGCGCCTACCAACAGCCGCTACCGCCTGATGAACGCGCCGATCCGAATCCTCATCGCCGACGACCACCCGCTCTTCCGAGCAGGACTCCGCGCCCTGCTCGAATCGGTCGCCGACACCGAGGTCGTCGGAGAGGCTGCGACAGGCGAGGAGGCCGTCGAGCTAGCACTGGCACTCATTCCAGACGTCGTCGTGATGGACATCAACATGCCCGGCCTCAACGGCATCGACGCCACGCGCGCCATCCTCGACGACTCGGAGCACATCAACATCCTCGTGATGACGATGCACGACGATGACGAACCTGTCTTCGCCGCCATCCGAGCCGGCGCTCGCGGCTACCAGCTGAAAGGAGCTGCGCAAGACGAAACGCTGCGCGCGATCCGCTCCGTCGCGAACGGCGAAGCAATCTTCGGTCCGGGGATCGCCGACCGGCTCCAGCACTTCCTCGCTACGCCACCCACCAAGAACCCCAACCTCGCGTTCCCGCAGCTGACCGACCGGGAGCTCGAAATCCTCCAGCTCCTCGCACAGCATAAGACCAACGCGGCGATAGCGGCCGAACTGTTCTTGAGCCAGAAAACCGTCCGCAACTACGTCTCCGCCATCTTCGCGAAACTGCAGGTCGCTGACCGCGCAGAGGCTGGTCTCCTAGCCCGCACAGCGGGCCTCGGCGACCCCGGGCCTGTGAGTCACTAGGCGAGCCCAGACGAGCCAACGCACGCGGGTCAGAGGCACGATTCGTGATGCGGATCGGGACACTGTCGGGACACTGCCCCCTGGCCGCGGGACGCACCGCGCTCGGACCGTCGAGGTGACCGGCGCGCTCACGCCGCGAACCCACGCGCATCATCCCAATCTGCATCCGACGAAGCCGCTGATCGGGAGGAAGATGATGCGAAGCAAACACGTCGAGCTTGGCGCTTCCCTTGCGGGCATCCCCGTAGGAAATCGTCACCGTTGCTTGTATCGAGCGCGGACTGTGGATTGCGAGCGGGGTGTTCAGACTCCCTGCTGAATGGCTGGCGTCGTGGGGGCTTGGTTGTTGCGGAAGACCAGGATGCTCATGACGAGGATCCAGATGAGGGTGAGGATGAGCGCAATGAAGTCAGCGAACGGGATGAAGAGAGCGATCCCGAGAACGATCGCGATCCAGCCGAACCAGCGATAAGCGTCTCGGGTGAGGAGGCAGCCGGCAGCGCCGAGCATCATCACGCCGAACCCAGCGTTGAATGCGACCCAGCTGTCGGCGTCGAGCAGGTTTAGGGCTTGCAGAGCTTCGGGTGAAGCGTCGTTTGTTGCTCCATCGGTTTTCGCGAACACGATCGCGGCGAGTACCGCGATGATCGTGCTCGTCATGACGCTGCCACCGACTACGACGATCTCCCAGGCCCCTCGGGCGCTACTTCCTCGGAACGAACCGACGCTCACGGCGAAGAAAATGAGGAACGGTGTCGAGGCGGCGAAAATGAAAGCCGCGATCGCCTGCCGGATCTGCTCGTCGTCGTAGAAGCGCAGCACCTCCGCGCCGCTGGCGTTGGACTCGGGAGTGTCCCCGCCGAGCCCGACCACCGACACAAGTACGAGTACCACGAACACCACACCACTCAACGGAAGCCACCGGCTCACCGACATCTGCCACTCCCTTCGTACGAAGGATCGCCCAAACCTCGCGAGCGACTCTGACAGATTCTCGAATCCGTTGTCCTGCGTGACGCGGCCCGAACAGCCACGTGCTGCGCCTAACAGGCTCCGGATGCTCCTGGTGTCGTTGGCCACCCGATATCGCAATCCGCCGATCCAAAGCACTGAGGGCGCCGTCCTGCTGCGGAGTAATCCGCGCATGCCGCCGAGTTCCACGGGAGGGCGACTGAAGGGGGCGAGCAGTTGTGAACAGACCTGAGTACGGCGCTGCGGACGGGTTTGGGGCCGGGAACGGCGGAACGAGGGGGGAATTCGTGTCAGGGGGAGAAAAGCACGACCTCGCCCGCCGCCCGGGGTCCGGACTTCTCGCGCGTAGGACCTACCCTTTGAGTCTGCGCCTCTGTGCCTTCGCTCGTCAAGCCGCGCTGAAATTGCTCGAGCCGTCGGAGGCTCATGTCCGTAGAGCCGATCGAAACGACGCTTGGACCAAGACGTCTGGGTGGGAACGTCATCAAGGCAACCACATGCTCGTACGGCATGTGCTTGGCGCGCAACGCGATGGCCTCCGGAGGCGCCTTTTGCCGGGGAAGGATGATGGTGGCGAGGGCGGTCGCCCAGGGGAGAGGCCTGACCGCCCTCGCCAATCGCGCACGCCTTGGTTCGCACGCTACAGAGGCGAGAGTAAACCCTGACTGACCTGTCAGACAAGGGTTTTTAGGCGGCTGACGGCGCCGCCCTCGTAGCCGTTGTTCCGGGCAGGCGCCGACGCTGCAGCCGTGACCCCGCACGCCCACAGACCGGCGGTGCCGCCGGTCCATCATCCCGACCCGGACGGCAAGGGTCAAGCAACGCAGCGAGGCCGACAGAAGCGCTGCATCAACCGTCCCCGGTCGGCCCGGTCAGGAGGCAGTGCCCGGCGCTGGCCGCGCGCTAATGCGGGCCTTTCGCCTTTCGAAATGCGTTTGTTGCGATGGAACCGATCGGTCAGCTCAGGCGGTTGATTCGGCCGGTTCTCCCACTTCGATCGGGTTCTCGCGCCGGGTTCTGGCTCCACTCGAGCCAGCCGCCGTCGTAGACGGCGACGGTCGGCCAGCCCATCAGGCGGGCGTAGAACCAGGTTTCGCTTGCACGCCAGCCGGTGCCGCAGTAGAACGCGACCCACTTGTCGGGCGTGATGCCGGCCTCGGCCCAGTTGGCCGCGATCTCGGGGTACGGGCGCATCGTGTTGTCCAGGTTGCGGTAGTGCTGCATGTGGTAGGCGTCGGTGCCGCAGTTGCCCCAGACGTCACCGGCGATCCGACCTGCCGGCTGGATGTAGTTGTAACCGCTGATCTTCCCGATGTGCTCGTTCCAGGTGCGGACGCTGACGAGTGCGGCGCCGGCGGGATCCGCGAGGATCTGCTTTGCCTCCTCGAGGTCGGCGATCAGCTCGGGACGGACGGGGACGTCGGCGCCGAACACGGGAACCGAGGTCGGGAATCGCGGAACCGTCTCGATTGGATGCCCGCCTTGCACCCAGGCGTCGTAGCCGCCGTCCAGGAGGCGAACGTCTTCGACGCCGCTGTAGGAGAGGATCAGCGCGGCACGTGTCGCAGCGATCTGGCCGGCACGGCGTCCGGGCCACTTCTCGTTGGCTTCGCCTTCGGTGTCGCGGCCGTAGAGGATCACCGTGGTGTCGCTCGTGATCCCGAGCGCCCGCAGGGCCGCCTCGAGATCCTCGGGAGAGCGCCGATTCCAGTCGCGCGGGCTCTCGAGCTGGTTCGTGTCCAGGTAGAGCGCGCCGGGCAGATGGCCGTCGACGTACTCCTCGGGAACGCCGAAGTTGACGTGGAAGAGGAGGTAGCGGCCCGTCGGCGCCGCTTCCGGCCGGCCGCCGCCGAGCAGCTCCCAGAGCCAGTCGTAATGGACGAGCTTCTCGTAGTGGGCCAGCCGCTCGAGCGGGAGGCTCTCGTCTGCGGTCCACTCGGCCCAGCCGGTGTAGGTGCGAAGCGGGGCCTCGATGCTCCCTGCGACCCGGTCACGGAGGAGCGACGTCCCCTCGGCGCTGCCGTAGATCACGACCTCGGCGCCCTCGCGTGATGCCCTTGTCCACGAGAAGCTCCTGAAGCTCGCTCTCGTCGAGCCGCGACAGCCAGGCGGAGGGCAGCGCGACGGCGCCCGGAATGTGGCCGCCTCGCGCAGCACCCGGCTCGCTCCAGCCGTTGTAGTGGAACAACGGCCGTACGTCGACGACGCAGAGGCCGGGCTCCCCGATCCGGCTTCGCAGCTCGCCTGTGGAGATCTCCGGTTCGGTCAGCGCCGGCTCGATTGCGCTGTGGTCACTCGTCCCCCTCATCCGATTCTTTACTTTGTGAAGCGACTATACAAAGGAAAGTTTTGGATTACAAGCGCGCCTAGCGGGGTCAGGCCGAGCGCGTGCGAGGCTGGAGGCTTCGCCGTCGAGGACGGCGTTCGTCGAGGAATCAGGGTCGCGACCACCTGAGCGTGCTGCCGATCGACCGATAGCCGAGGTTCTCGTTGATCCGGAGCATCGGGCCGTTCGTCTCGTCGTTCTCTGTGAAGACGAGCTCGACTCCGCCTCTGGCTGCGTTGACGAGGGTCGCGCGCTTGGCCGCAAGGGCGAGACCGCGCCCGCGGTAGTCGCGGAGTGTCCCGGTCATGTCCGTGACTGCCCGGCCACCTGGGGCACTCCGCAGATGAGTGAAGGCGACCGGTTTGCCGTCGATGACGGCCGCCACGCTTGCGTGGAGATCAGTATCCGGATGGCGCCAGTAGTCCTCTAGCCATTGCTCGAACGAAACATCGTCCATCGCGACCTCACCGGGTACGTCCAGCATCGCCTCGGCGTCGAGCTCGTACACCTTCCGCGGGTCGAGCTCGATGAGTGGCCGTAAATCGACGCCGGGCGGTGCGCTCTGCGGCTCGATCGTGCGCGGGTCGACGCCGGAGATCCGCGTTGTGTTTGTGTGCCGAAAACCGTGCGCGGTCGCGAGTTTCCGCGACGCCTCCTCGGGAGTCGTGAACGACAGTGCTGTTGCGACGCCGAGGCCGCCAAGGTGGGCTTCGCAGCGCTCGAGGAGGGCGCTTCCCAGGCCGGCGCCACGCGCCTCCGGCGCGACGCTGGCCTGGAAGAAGCCTGGACGCTCTGCGCTCTGGTACTCGATCGCCGCCGTCGCCCAGCCGACGAGCTTGCCGTTGTCTTCGGCGGCCCAGTGGCGGCGGTGCGCATCGGCCGGCTCCGCGTCTGCCGTGTGACGGAGCGCCCGCTCAGATCCGACGCGGTGCAGCCAGACACGGTTCAGCAACTCGGTCGCCGACCCGAAGTCATCGCCCGTGCCCTCACGCACCATGAAGCAACCGTAGTTGTCCATGCACGCCCGGTTTGTCGGCACTGCTGCCGAGGTAACCGTCAGCCACTCCCCGAGCCCACCCAACAAGGAGGCGCCATGCCGACCGAGACACCCCTGATCGCGCAGGCCGAACGGGAACGCAGACAAGCGGGACGGGACTTGAGTCGGTCAGCAGCGTGATGATTCCCGTCACCGACCCCGACCGCGCGATCGAGTTCTACACCGAGGCACTCGGTTTCACCGTTGCTGTCGACCGCCCCCACGGCAAAAGGCCCGTACCCGCCTCGGAGGATCGGGACCTGTGTGCTGATGTCGACAAGGAAGCGGTCGCTGTTTCAGCGCGAGCTCTGTCGTCGTCGACTAGATCGGCGCAACCGACAAACTCGTCTCCGGATCAGAGAATTGCGTTTGAAAATCGAAGGAGCAGGCATACACTCCAGTCGTGTTCGGTGTGGCCTCCCAGGTCAAGGCAGTGCAGGCGCGCCTGCGGTCGCTGGCCGAGCTGAACCTCGAGCTGGCAAAGCTCGAGGGGAAGCAAAAGGCGACGGCGGTCGGGGTGGGAGTTGGACTGGCCGCTCTTGCTGCCGTGCTGATCGTCTACGCCATCGGCTTTGCGTTCGCCGCGGCAGCTGCCGGGCTCAACGAGGCCCTCTCGCTATGGCTTTCGCTGCTCATCGTCGCAGCGATGCTGCTTCTGATCGCAGCGCTCGCGGGGTACCTGGCTCTGCGCTCCTTCCGCAAGGCTTCGCCCGCGAAGCCCTCGCAGGCGATCGAGGAAGCAGAACGCACGCTCGGAACGCTGCAGAGCCATGTCTGAACCGCGTAACGCCGAGGCAATTCGCAAGGAAATCGCGGCGGAGCGAGAGGGTCTCGACGCAGACCTGAAAGCGCTGAAGGCCGACGTCCGCTCGCTCGTGCCGTTGCTTGCGGCCGGTCTCCTGGTCGTGGCGCTCGTTACGTTTCGCAGAAATACACGGAGCGGTCTCCGGATGCTCTGGAGGCTCATCTAGCCGCTGAGCGTCGTACTCGGACATCCTCACCGGCCTACCGGGCAAGCGGATACAACCTCTGGCGTGACGGCCGACCACTCTCGCCTCTCCCGGCTGCGCTTCGTCACGATTCTCGGTCTTCTGACGGCCTTCGGGCCGTTCTCGATCGACCTGTACCTCCCGGCCCTCCCGGAGCTGACGCGTGAGCTAGGGGCGAGCGCGTCGGTCGGGCAACTCACCCTCACGGCGAGCATCGCCGGGCTGGCGTTGGGGCAGCTCGTCGCGGGACCGCTGAGCGACCGGTTCGGCAGACGTCCACCGCTGCTCGTCGGCCTCGCGGCCTACGTCCTGTTCTCGCTCGCGTGCGCGGCGGCGCCGACGATCTGGGCGCTGATCGGTCTGCGATTCCTGCAAGGCCTTGCGGGCGCTGCAGGGATCGTGATCGCGCGGGCGATCGTGCGCGACGAGCACGAAGGCGTAGCGGCTGCTCGCCTGTACTCGATTCTCATGATCGTCGCCGGAGCGGCTCCGATCGTCGCGCCGGTCGTCGGCGGTCAGCTGCTTCGAGTGACCGACTGGCGAGGGTTGTTCGTTGCGCTTGCCGCGGTGACGTCGGTCGTGCTCGTGGCCGCGGCATTCGGTCTGCGCGAAACACTTCCTCACGCCCGCCGCGACACCAAGGGGCTGCGCGAGATCGGGGCAACGTTCGTCCTCGTCAGCCGTGATCGCGGGTTCGTCATCTACGCACTGACGCTCGGGTTCGCCTTTGCCGAGATGTTCGCGTACATCGCCGCTTCGCCGTTCGTCCTCGAGGACATCCACGGTCTCTCACCACAGGGGTTCTCCCTGGTCTTCGCGGTGAATGCCGTCGGGTTGATGGCGGTCAGCCAGCTGAATCGGGTGCTCGTGGGTCGGGTCGGCTTACGGCGGCTGCTCGGATTCGGCGTCGCAGCGGGCACCGCGGCGGGCCTTGCGCTTCTCGTCGTCGTCCTGCTCGACGCGGGGCTCCCGGCAATTCTCCCGTGTCTCTTCGTGGCTGTCGCGAGCCTCGGGGTCGTGATCCCGAATGCCACCGCGCTTGCACTGACTCCGTTTCCCCACATCGCGGGAAGCGCCTCAGCGCTGATCGGTGCAACCCAGTTTGCCTTCGGCGCCGTCGCGGCACCACTGGTCGGCGCCTTCGGGCGGGACACGGCCGTCCCGATGGCGGTCGCGATGGCGACCTTCGGGACGCTTGCGGCAGTACTGTTCCTCTCGAGCCGGCGGCTGGCCTGACGCTCGGGTCCGAACGTCGGACCGGGACTGTCTCGTGGTAGGCTCGCCCGCATCGAGGCTGTGAAGGTCGGATCGTGAAGGAGGAGAGATCCGTGGAGAAGTCCCGGACGTCGCGTCTCGCTCGCCTCTCCGCTGTGGTTGGGGCTCTTTTCCTGATGGCGGTCCCAGCAGCCGCTGCTGTCGACCGCTACGTCGCACTCGGCGACAGCTACTCGTCAGGGGTGGGCACCGGTAGCTACGCAGTTTCGAGCTCCTGCAAGCGCAGCGTGTACGCGTACCCGTATCTGGTCTCCCAGCAACGGGCCGGTACCTCGCTCGTCTTCGCGGCCTGCTCGGGTGCAACGACCTCCGACATGATGGCGAGCCAGATCCAGGCCGTCGACGCGAACACGAGCATTGTCACGGTCACGATCGGCGGCAACGACATCGGCTTCTCCAACCTGATCTACCAGTGCACGGTTGCCGATTGCTCCGCTGCTCTCGACACGACCCGCAATTCGCTCGAGAGTGTGCTCGGGGCGCGGCTGAACATCGTCTATGCGGCGATCAGAGCCCAGGCGGCTCCGGGCGCCAAGATCGTCGTGCTCGGCTACCCGCAGATGTTCGGCAGCTCGAGCTGCTTCGGCACCCTCGGTGTGACCGTGACGGAGCGAGCAAAGGCGAACCAGCTTGCTGTCGCCCTCGACCAGGTGATCGCGGCCCACACGAGTCTCGTCACCGGCGTCGTGTTCAAGAGCGCGATCTCGTCGTTCTCAGCGCACGCGGTCTGCTCTGGCGGTCCGTGGCTGAACGGGCTGAACCTCTTCAACACGAGCGAGAGCTACCATCCGAACAGGAACGGCCACGGCCTCGGTTACCTCCCGCTCGTTCGAGCGGTGACCGGATAGGACGTACGTCGGCCCGAGCGCAAGTCGGCCGGCGCCTGTCCTAGGAGATCTCCAGCCGGAGCAGTGTCTCGTTGCTGTGCAGATCTCCAGTGCGTTCGAAGCCGTATCGCTCGTAGAACGTGACCGGGCTGCCCTCGCCCTGTCCGGCGCTCGTCCACATCTCGCGGACAGCGCGGCTCCGGAAGTACTCGACGATCAGGTCGAGCGTCGCGGTACCGAAGCCTCGTCGCTGGTAGCGCTCGTCGATGAGGAGCTTCCAGAGGAAGTGGGCTATGTAGTCGGGGCTGCCGACCTCGTCGGCGATCATCACGAACCCGACCGGGGTCTCGTCGTCATAGATCCCCCAGTAGAGGGCCTGAGCGTCCGGCTCCTGCGCCGCCTCGAGGATCGACTCGCGGACACCGCTGACAAATCGTCCCTGGTCCGGCGTGACGGCTAGAGCTTCGACCGCTTCCCGATTCGCGTCGGTGATCGGCCGCAGAGAAACCACCGCGTGAGACTAGAGCATCCGCTCGCGTGCGGATATGGCGTCGCGAGCGACAGGCGTCGTGGGTAGGCTCCGGCCGACGATGTGCCGACGAGGAAGGTGAACCATGGGTGGAGTGCTCGGAATGAGTGACGGGACGTGGCTGGTTGCGGCGCTCGTGGTCGCGCTCTACCTCCTCGTGATCTGGATGCTGCTCGAGATCATCTTCCGCCCGGACTTCTCAGGGGGTATGAAAATCGCCTGGATCTTCGTGGCGCTGCTCTTCGCCCCGGTGGCGGTGCCGATCTGGTTCCTCTGGGTCAGGCGCAAGGACTACTCGGGCGGGTAGCGAGCAGTCCCTGCGCCGATCTGCCGGCGGGCCGGCCACCTCCGAACGTGGCGGAGCGGCCTCGCTCCGTCGGTCTACGCAGCGTGCGCCAGCGGGGCCGGATCGAGAGCCGCAAGGGCCTCGCGCAGCGCCTCGGCCAACACCTCGTCCGGACCCCTCACATAGAGCGGGCTCCGAGGGACGGTCACGAGCCGCTCGACGAGCAGGATTCCGCGCGGGTCGGCGGGGAGGCTGTGATCGTCGAGGCGTTGGTGCAGTGCACGGACGAGGCCGAGGTTGCGGCGAATCGAACGCCTGTTGAGAGGAACCGCTGCAGCGACACTGGCTCCGCGGGCATCTCGGTCGACTCGGCGCAGGCAGTGCGCCAGCCTCGATCGCCTTCCCGGCGACGTGAGCTCGGCAGCACGCCGGCTCAGGAGCGGGGAGGATGGATGCGCAACCGCGCCCCAGAGCAGCCACTCGTCGGCCTCACGCCTCCGGCGCCCTAGCTCCATCACTGCTCGAACCGGCTCGACGGCTGCCACGAGCCCGAAGGAGAGGACGACGGCGATCACCCAGCGCCACTCGACTCCCGCGACGAGCCCGACGACGACGACGACCGGTACGAGGACTACCTGCGAGAGCGCAGCGGCGTACGGACGTTGCGCTCCCTGGGATGTGGCTTTGCCACGCACGGCGGCACCTCCCTGATCCTGATTCGCCGCATCGGAGTACCAGCAGTGTGACCCCTCGCGCCTGCCGAATGAGGTCGGCGCACTGGTGTTTCGTGGTACGGCTACCCGTACGCTCCAGCACCGGCTCCAGGTCAGGGCCGAACGACCAGATCACCCGGTCACGGGAGAGCCGGTACTCCGCCATGCGTGCTCCCTTTCGCGGTTGAGGTGTGCCTCGAGCTCCCTAGCCAGGGACAGCTCCTCCTCAGCGGTCGATCATTCGCTGTGCTTCTCGGAGTAGCCCCGGCTCCATTGGCCGAGCCTTCTCGCCAGCGTCGACGGTGCGTCGCGAGGCGACCCTGATATCACTGTCTCTACACCAACCGAAAGGAGCCCGATGAACGACGAGCAGATCCATCAGGCTATTGAAGAACTGGTCGCGGAAGAACACCGATTGTGGGAGGATCAGGCCCGCGGCAACCATCAGGAGTCCGACGCCGAGCGCCTCCGGGTCGTGAAGGTGACCCTCGACCGATACTGGGATCTGCTGCGCCAGCGCCGTGCCTACGAGGAACACTCGCTCGATCCCGATGCAGCCCGCGTTCGCGATGCGTCGGTCGTGGAGAACTACCGCCAGTAGCGCACTGCACGACGTGCGAAAAACTAGCCTTGTCCGGGCGCTTCGCGAGCCGGAGAATCCCCGAATGGCGGTGATCTGCGGGGTCGATGTCGGGCCGAGTGATGCCTGGTGGATCGTGGACCAGCTGCGCCTGATCGGGCGCGCTGACGACGCGACGGCCGCGGCGGCAATCGAGCGGGGCTTGATCGGGCTCGCCGACGGAATCGAGCTGGACGACCAGCAGTGTGAGGCTGTGCTCGTGGTCCTGGTCGACTGCCCGAGAGGCCTGTCGGATCTGCGCCTCAAGCTCCTCCGAGATCACCACCATCGCCGCCGAAGCGCCGGCTGACGGCACCCGTGTGGCCCGCGTGTCGCCCGCGCGGGCGTGATTCGTTAGGCTCGCGTTCTATGGCCGAGGCGATCGCCCGGGAATCGCCGCGGGAGCGGAAAGAGCAGGGGCGGGCGCTGCGGAACCGGGTGCCGCGATCGGCACATGGTGAGTGGAGCGCACCGTCGAGTCGTTCGCATCCCCTCGACGTTCTCGAGGCGCAGGCGGTGTCGCGTCTTCCCGAGCTCGGGCCGATTCGCTATGCCCGTATGGCCGAGTCGCCGTTTGCGTTCTTCCGCGGCGGGGCGTCCGTCATGGCGATGGACCTCGCGACGACCCCCACGACCGGGATTCGGGTACCAGGCGTGTGGCGACGCCCACGTCAACAACTTCGGGTTCTTCGCCAGCCCGGAGCGGAGCCTCGTCTTCGACATGAACGACTTCGACGAGACGCTCCCGGGCCCGTGGGAGTGGGACGTCAAGCGCCTCTGCGCGAGCCTGCACATCGTCGGACGTCAACGTGGCTGGTCTCCGTCCGTTTGTGACGCAGTGGTGGTCGCCGCGGCCCGCTCGTATCGGGAGCGGATCTGCGACTACGCGACCTGGCACACACTCGATCTCTTCTACGAGCGCACCGAGATCAGGAACGTGATCGAGCATTTCCCGACCCAGCACCGCTCGGGGCTGAAGCGCGACATGAAGCGGGCTCGCCGCAAGGATCATCTCCGTGCCGTCACGAGATTCACGGAGGTCGTGAACGGGCAGCGCCGTTTCGTGGACGACCCCCCGCTGACCGTGAGGCTCGAGCACACCAACCACGACATGAACGAGGCGATGGAGGTCATCGAGAGTTACCGCGGCACGCTTACCCGGGAGCGCCGCTACATGTTCGATCGGTTCCAGCTGCTCGACGTCGCGCACCGGGTCGTCGGCGTGGGGAGCGTCGGAACGCGCTGCTGGATCGGCCTGCTCGCGGCCCGGACGACCCCGGAGGCGGATTTCATCGTGTTGCAGGTGAAGGAGGCTCAGCCGTCGGTTCTGGAGCCGTACGTGGGGGAGTCGCTGCTCGGTCACCACGGCAAGCGTGTCGTCGTCGGGCAGAGGCTGATCCAGGCGGCGAGTGACGTCTTCCTGGGTTGGACCGAGGGTCCGGCGACCGGGCGGAGCTACTACGTTCGGCAACTGTGGGACTTCAAGGGTCAGGGAGACCCGATGGTGATGAGCCGCGAGACGCCTGAGCCACTACGGCTCCCTTTGCGCGTGGATTCTCGCTCGCTCGCATGCTCGCACCGGCGATGCGGTCAAGATCTCGGGGTACCTCGGGAAGGCGTCGGCCTTCGACCGCGCGATCGCGGCGTTCGCCGGCCGATACGCGATCACGAACGAAGCGGACTATGCCACGTTCGTGAACGCGGTCGGGCCCGTGCAGGGCGCGATCAGCTGACCACGAGCGCGATCACGAACAGACAGGCGGCCGCGAGCGGCAAGGGTGACGGCCAACCCCAGCCCCGAGGCCGGGATGGCGTGCGAAGCGCCGCCCGACGACGACGTTCGTCAGCTCGTCCTGAGCCCGCCTCGAAGACGGGGAGACCGAGAAGCCCGCAAGCGCGATCATGATCGCGGCGACGATCCACAGGGAGTTCTCGATCTCGTGGCCGAACCGGCCTCTCGCAATGCCGCGAGGCCGATCGCCGCTCCGAGCCCGAGCGCGACGGCGAAGACCACGCGGGCGGCGGCCGACAGAAGCGTTCGTCCCACCGTTGGATCATGGCACGACTGCCCCCGTTCGGCGTCCCGACGGGAGGCCTCGCGCGCACGTCGATCGACCACGATGCCGGAGCGTGCAGCTACCGTTCCGTCCATCGACTGGTCGCTCTTTCACCTGGTCAATGCCACCGTCGCCACGCGTGACTGGCTCGAGGATCCGGTCACGGTCTTCGCAGGGCTCGCGGTGCCGCTCTACGCGGTCGCGACGATCGCGCTCTGGTTCCTCGCCCGCCCCTTCGCCGATCGGACCTGGAAACGCGCGTGCGTTTCAGGGCTGGCGGCGGCTGCGGTCGCGATGGCAGCGAACCAGGTGATCTCGCATCTGTGGGACCGGCCACGTCCGTTCACCGCGCATGCGGCGCTGACCCACCTGCTGTCGGCGCCTTCGCCTGACCCGTCGTTCCCCAGCGACCATGCCGCGGTCGCCGTCGCGATCGCGTTCGGCGTCCTGGCCTTCTCCCGCCGGGCGGGCTTCGCCTTCCTTGCCGCGGCCGCTCTGATCGGCCTCTCCCGGATCGCTCTCGGGATGCACTACCCGAGCGACGTGCTGGCCGGAACGCTCATCGGTTGGGCTGCCGCGATGCTCGTCACCCATCCGGGTGCGGCGTGGGTCGAGCGTGTCGTCTCCCTCCTCAGCCGGATCTCCGATCCCCTGCTCGGCCCGATCTGGGATCGCATCGCGGATCGCGTTCCGGCCGCGCCGCTAGCGCTCAGTCCCACGCGTGGCGACACGCGTCTCGAGGCACGCGTCGCGTGGTCGAGCGACGACCCTAGGCATCGCTCGGACCGTGCCCGTCGGTCCAGGTGCACCCGATATCCATGCAGTGTCTATCGACATGCATCCCGAACGAGCTGCAGAGGAACCGTGGGTGATCGTGATCGCCCGCCGAGGAGGAGGCGCCACACTCGCGGCTGGTGGATCCTTGCCGCGACCGTGCGGGTGGTGTCCGCCTCGCTGAAACGACGCGGTGCTCTGCTCCGGTCAGCGTTTCCGAGCCGTGACGAGTGCGACCACCTGGGTCGAGCGCAGCGTGCCGCCGTGGTGGCCGATGATCCGCGCGCACTCGGCTCGAAGCTCGGTTCGCGCCCGCGCCGCGAGGCGGTGGTATCCGGAGGTCGTCTCGAAGATCGCCCACGACTCGTCCGCGGTTTGGATGCGGACGCGGGGCACCGTCGTGAGCACCGCCGGCCCGAAGAGCGTCGCGGCCTCGGGGAATGCGAGACCGGGATGGGCGAGCCAGGCCCACACGTCGGAGACGTTCTCGCGGCGTTCCTCTGCACCGGTGCGGATCGTCGCCTCGTCGCGCAATGCAGGCCTGGTGGCGGTCTGGTCGGGCGCGAATCGTGCGAACGCGGCTCTGAGCTCGTTCTGGATGTCCTCGTTCCCGGCGTCGCGCACGCCGATCGGTTGCAGCAGCGCGATGCTGCCGCCCGGCCGCAGCAGCGCCGCCGCCTTCGGCCAACCGACAGCCGGATCGACCCAGTGGAACGCCGCTGCGGCGAAGACCGCGTCGAATCGCTCCGCGGGAAGCGGCACGTCCTCGAACCGGCCGACATGGAAGCGCGCGAGCTCGGACTCCTGCACCCGCCCCCGAGCGATCTCGATCATGTTCCGACCCGGCTCGACGGCGTCGACGCGCAGGCCGCAGGCAACGAGCTCTTCGGTCAGCTTGCCCGTTCCAGCGCCGATCTCCACGACGCGCGAGCCCGGGCCGAGCTCCGGCCAGCCCGACGGCCGCAGCGACGATCTCACGCGGATAGCCGGAGCGGCGAGCGTCGTACGCCTCTGCGATCTCGTCGAAGACCTCGCCGTGCCGTCTCGACTCTGGCATTCAGCGAGTCTAGGTTTCCAGGGTCGGCGGCCGGCTAGCCGTCGTCCAGGAACGCGAGCAGCAATGCGTTGACCTCGTCGGCTCGTTCGAGGCTCGGGAGATGCGCCGCGTTCCGAATAGTGACGAGCCGAGCGCCTGTGATCGACCCGGCGACGTGAGCTGCGATGGCACGCATGTCCGCGACGTCGTCCTCCCCGACGAGCACCAGCGTCTTCGAGCGGATCTCCGCGAGGGCGTCCTGGACGGGACGGCCGAGCACGTCCTCTTCGACCGCGCCGGCTTCCCATGCGTGCTGCTGCAGTTCATAGGAGCGGAGGACCATCGCCCGCACAGCCGACCGCATGTCTGCGTCCACGGCGTCGGGTAGCCGATCGGGGCCGTCGATCCACATCCGAAGGCTCGCCTCTGCTGCCGCGTCGAGGTCGCCCTGCTCGAAAGCGGTTTCCTCCTCCGCCCAGCCGGCACGTGTGGCATCCGACCAGTCCCACCCCGGCAACCCGGGTGCGATCAGCACGAGCCGCTCCACGAGCTCCGGCCGATGAAGCGCCAGTTCCAGCGCAACCCGTCCTCCGAGCGAATTGCCGACGACAGCAGCCGGTCCATCGAGCACGCCCTCGACGTCACGCACATACGAGAAGGGCTCGGGCTCCAGTGGGCGCTCTCCGTGATCCCCGCAGGTCTGGGGCGGTGACGCGGTAACCTGCCGCCTCGAGGACATCGACCTGCGGGCGCCACATCCGGCTGTCCGCGACGCCCGCGTGCAGGAGGAGGACTGCGCCTTTGGTGGTCGTGCGTGGCGCAACCTGAGTCACCGGTCCAGTCAACAGCGCTTCCTTCATCGCGTCAAGACGGTGTTCGCGTTACCGTTGAGCAGACTCGGACCCATGGCTGCTCCGCTCGCATTCGAAAACCCCGTTGCCGCAGCCCTCGTGTTCGGGCCACTCGTCGGGTCGGTTCTGATGGAGAATCGCCGGTTTCGCGGCGACACCCGGCGGCGAGGACGGGATCGGACCTACTGGCGACTCCAGGCGTGGCAGCTCGCGGGGCTCGTTCTCGGAGTGCTCGCCGCGCAGCGCGTTCCAGCGGCTGCGTTACCGGGGTCCGAGTGGCTCTGGGCGGTCCTCGGATGTGCCGTCGGTCTGGCCGGAGTCGCGTTGCGCTGGTGGGCGATCCGATCGCTCGGTACCAGGTTCACCCGCGAGCTCCAGATCGCGCCCGACCACGAAGTCGTCACCGGCGGCCCCTACCGGCGCCTGCGCCACCCGTCGTACACGGGTGCGGTGCTCATGTTCGCGGGCGTGGGCCTCGGGCTCGGGAACGCATTGAGTTTCGCAGCGTGTCTCGTCTTCCCGGCGATCGGCTACGTCGAGAGGATTCCCAGGGAGGAGTCGCTGCTGCGGCAAGAGCTCGGTGAGTCGTACGCCGAGTATGCGGCCCACACGAAGCGGCTCGTTCCCGGCGTCTGGTAACGAGCACCTCTCGGCGGTCGGTGCCCGACCGATGGACGGCGGGGGTTCCGCGCTCTACGCAGGTCGCGTGCCCGTTCCGGAATCGAGCTTGCCGGAGACCGCAGCAAGGAGCTCGCCGGCCTCGGCTTCCAGCTCCGACACGATCGACGCTGCAGGTCGCGTCGCGCGGAGCAGCCCGACGGATTGGCCGGCGTAGATGTGCGCGACGTCGAAGTCCTCGGCAGCCTTCGCCTCCTCGAACTGCGAGCGCGGGGCGGTGCCTGCGCCGAGCTCGTCCTCCCGGCCCGTCCAGTTGGCTCCGAATGGGTTGGAGAGGGCGCGGGCGCGGAACTCCGCGGGCCACTTCTTGTCCTGGAGCCGGTCGTAGACGCTCGTGTACAGCGTCTGTGTCTCGTCGGCCTCCACGATCTTCGATCTGGCCCGCGGGCTGTTGCGGGCTTCGTCGGCGAGCAGGAACGGCGTCCCGATCCAGGCCCCGGCTGCGCCCGCGGCAATGACGGCGGCGAGCCCCCGGCCGGTCGCGATCCCACCGGCGGCGACAACGGGACGATCCGTCATCTCGAGCACGATCTGCAGCAGCGGCAAGGTGCCGACGGCGCCGGTGTGCCCGCCGGCCTCGGTCCCCTGGGCGACCAGGACATCGACCTGCGCGTCCAGCGCCACCTCGGCCCACTTTCGGCTCTGCACCTGCGAGGCCACCAGGATTCCGGCCTCGCGGATCCTCGGGACATACGGGCCGGCGTCGCCGAACGAGATGCTGATCAGATCCGGCTTCGCCGCGATCGCGATCTCGAGGAGCTCGGGCCGCGACTCGATCACCCAGGCGACGAGGCCGATTCCGAACGGCAACCGCGGCGCCTCGGTGACGATCGCGAGCTGTTCCGCGATCCCTTCCTCCGTGTCGATCTCCTCGATCCCGACCATGCCGAACGCACCCGCCTGCGCTCACCGATCGCGCCAGCAGGCCACCGGCCTGGGGCGTCATCGGCGCACTCAGGAGCGGTACCCGGACGTTCAACAGCTCTGTCAGCGCAGTCGCGATCATCGGGTCGAATCGGGAGGTGTCATCCTCTGGCGGAGTGGTGCCGCAGTGGTCGAACACGGCGAGTATGTCTCGTTCCCACGCGGCCTGTCCACCGCCTCGGCTCGATCGCGTTGCTCGCCGGCGAGACCTCGATTCCGAAAAGCCCTGCTCATCCGCTACGTCAAGCCGGGGTGGACCTCGTAATCGAGGGCGATCTCGCGTATGCTTCCGGGCCGCGCCCGCCGCTCTGACCATGTTTCTCGCCTCCAAGCTGACACTCACGGCCTTCGCCGCGCTCGTTGCAGGCGGAGCTCTCGCTGCCTCGGGTCAGGCCGTCACAGGGCCTCCGTCGACGTGCACGCCGGCTCCGCCGGCTCTGGACCCGGCCGTCCCCTCGCCGCTCCCGGCCCTGGTCGACTACCCGCAGCCGAGCGTCACGTCGGTCACGAAGACCGGTGCGACCCTCGCAGCGACGGTCGATACCCAGGGGCTTCCCGGCCAGGTCGCGTTCGAGCTCACGGACACCGAGGGGAGCATTCGGTGCACGGCCGTTCGATCGCTCGCCGAGAAGGTCGGCGCCCAGCTCGTGACGGCCCAGCTCAGGAGCGAAAAGCCGGGAACCACGATCTACTTCAGGGTCGTCGTCACGACCGCCGCGGGGCAGGCGGTCGGCGCGGACGAGCTGTTCACGACGGTCGCGGCGCTCACGCGGCTCGCGCCCGGCACGACGATGCTCGGCGTCCGGGTCGGCTATCTGACACCGGCTGCGGCGAAGGCGAAGGTCCTCGCCCGCTTCGCCCGGCCGCTCGTGTTCACCTACCGCGGCAAGCGGTGGAAGGCGACTCCGAAGCAGCTCGGCGCGGTCGCGGACGCGGACGGCGCGGTCGCCCGAGCCCTCGCAGGTGTCGGAGGTGGGCGTTCGATTCCGGTCGCCGTCACCGTCGATCCCAGCCGCGTGAACGAGTACGTCGCCTATCTCGACCGTACGTTCTCCAGGGAGGCCCAGACGGGTGCCGTGCGTCGGGTCGGGCGTCGCGCCGAGGTCGACGACCCGCAGACGGCAATCGCAGTGCGGACGAAGCGCATGGCGGCGGTCATCACCGAGGCGCTCGAGAGCGCCGTGCGGGCACCGATCGAGCTCGACGTGACGGAAACCGCGCCGCGTGGCCCCGGCCAGCTCTTCCTCGTCGTACGGCTCGGTGAGCAGTCACTCACGCTGTACAAGGACGGAGCTGTTGTCGTCCGCACGCCCGTCACCACCGGTCGACCGGCCCTTCCCACCCCTGTCGGCAGCTACGACATCGCGTGGCGGCGCAGCCCGTACACCTTCATCTCGCCGTGGCCGCAAGGGAGCCCGTACTACTACTCGCCGGCGCATGTTCGCTGGGCGATGTACTTCTTCGACAACGATTTTCTCCATGATTCCTACGAGCCTGCAGGCGCCTACGGCAAGGGATCGAATTTCGGGCCATACGCAAGCCACGGCTGTGTCCACGTGCCGGGCAGCGTGATGCAACAGCTGTACACGACGGTGCCGGATCACACGCCGATCATCGTCGTCGACGCGTAGCGGATCGACACCACCAGTTCTGCGCGAGCGACCGCGTCGTCACCTTCGCGCGTCATACTGGTGGACGAGCGCACGAGGTGCGTTGACGCGGCGAGCAGTCCCGTCCGATCCACCGACCACGGGAGGATGTCGTGAAGGGCGCACAGAAGCCGAAGAAGATGGGGAAGAAGCCGGCCCAGAAGACGCTGAAGGAACGCCGCTCGGAGAAGCGCGCAGCCGCGAAGCAGACGCACTCGCTGGACGTCTGACCCGCGCTTTCGAGGAGCGAGGTTCAGCGAGGTTCTCGAGAACCCAGGTGCCGTAGGCACGGCCGGCGGGTGACGTCAGGTCCGCCGGTCTCGGCCGCCGCGCTCGGCGCGGCGGAGCGCGTCGATCCGTCGCCGATCGAGCTTCGTCGGCCGTGCGCCGAGATCGGCGCCGAAGGGCCGGGCCAGTCGTAACTCGAGGGCTCGCTTCTCGCGTGCGACGACCGACTCGGGCGTCTCCTCGTAGAGCGTCGATGCGACGCTCGCAGACCCGCGCTTGTCCGAGAGGCCACGGACGACGACGTGCCACTGGAGCTGTCCGACCCGGATCTCCAGGCTGTCGCCGACCACAACCTCCTTGGACGGCTTCGCCCTGACCTCGTTGAGGTGGACGCGGCCACCCTGGACGGCGTCGGTGGCGGCACTCCGTGTCTTGAAGAACCGCGCCGCCCACAGCCACTTGTCGATTCGGACCCGATCCACCTAGAGAATCGTGTCGCGTTGGTGCTTTTTCTCCTCCTCGCGCCACTGCTCCTGGTACGCCTCCGCTTCCGCGAACTCCTGCTCGGTCCGAGCGACGTCCCGGTCGGTCTCCGGCACGGGGTGCTCGCCGGCCTCCTTCGAGCGAGTCGCCGCACGATAGGCGAGGATCAGACACGGGACGGCGATCACGGCGATGATGATGACGGGCAGCATCCGCCAACCCTACCCGCCGGCGGGCAGTCGGTACGGCCCTCCCCCTATCGGGTGAACTCGCTCACCCGATCTGGCTATCCGGCTCACCCTTCGTAAGGTGTGACGCATGGGGAAGGGACAAGCCGCGCCGGAGGGCTGCGACTGCTGCGGGCGCGATGCCGAGGACTGCGGCATGCTCGAGTCCGGCTGGGTGACCGATCGTCATCAGGTCGCAGGCGGCGGAACCTACTGCCGCCGGTGCGCCCACCTGCTGGGCGTCGAGCGGCTCGTCGAGCGCTGCGCCTGGTGCGAGACGGCGATGGCTGGCGAGGAGGAGTCCGAGCCGCTCGGCTGGGGCTACTTCGCCGACATGCTCGGCGTGCTGCACCCGTGCTGCCCGAGCTGCCTGGCGCAGCGCTTCGGCATCGACCGCCGTCGCGACCGCCGTCGCAGCCGCTAAGCCCGCGGATCCCGCAGGGCAACGCCTGTGGCGCCCAGCCACCAGGCAATTCTCATGCCCGCCGACCCTCCGGGGTGTGGAAAACCGCCCCAACGGCTCACAGGCGCCGTTCTAGGTTCAGGCCATCACGTCAACCCCTTTCGAGGAGCCTGAAATGCGCGCCACCAGCCACCAGCAGTTCATCTTTCCCGACGACAGTCGCTATGACGACGCACGCCAGTCCTGGAACCTCAGCGCCGATCTTCGGCCGGCGGTGGTCGTGCTCGCTCAGTCGATCGAGGACGTCGTCGCCGCAGTCGCCTACGCGTCCGAGCGCGGCCTCCGCATCGTCGTTCAGGGCACCGGTCACGGCGCTCCGGTGCACGGGTCGCTTGCCGGAGCGCTTCTGCTCAACATGCGCGAGATGCGCGGCGTCGAGATCGACGCCGAGAATCGCCGTGCCCGCGTCGAGGCCGGCGCGCTGTGGGAGGACGTCGTCACGCCCGCCGGAGAGCACGGCCTCGCCGCGCTGCACGGTTCGTCGCCGAACGTCGGCGTCGTCGGCTACAGCCTCGGCGGTGGGATCGGCTGGATGGCGCGGATGCACGGCCTCTCGGCCGAGAGCGTCCTCGCAGCCGAGATCGTCACCGCCGACGGAGCGCTGATCCGGGCCGACAGGACGGAGAACAGCGACGTCTTCTGGGCGATCCGGGGTGGCGGTGGCGGTCTCGGCGTCATCGTCTCGCTCGAGATCGCGCTGTACCCCGTGTCCGAGCTCGTCGCCGGCATGCTCGTCTGGCCGTGGGAGCGGTCGGCCGAGGTATTGACGCGCTACGTCGAATGGGCCGAGACGGCTCCGAACACCGTCAGCGCGTCGGGTCGGACTGCTGCAGATCCCGCCGCTGCCCGAGATCCCGGAGGCGTTCCGCGGTCGCCAGCTCGTCGTCATCGACGGCGCCATTCTCGGCACCGAGGACGAGGCGAACGAGATCCTCGCCCCGCTGCGCGAGCTCGAGCCCGAGATGGACACGTTCGCCGATGGTTCCGGCAACCTCGCTCGTCCGGCTGCACATGGATCCCGAGCCCCCGATGCCCGTGATCGGCGACGGTGTCATGGTCGACGCGCTCGATGCCGACGCGATCGACGCGATCGTCGCCGCTGCCGGTCCAGGCACCGACTCGCCGATGATCATCGTCGAGCTCCGGCAGCTGGGCGGCACGCTCCGCGAGCGCAAGCCGGGCGCGGGTGCGCTCGGGGCACTCGACGGCTCGTTCGCCTTCTTCACGGCGGGTGCGCCGGTTGCACCCGGGCTCGCGGAGGCGATCGAATCACGGATCGACACGCTCAAAGACGGCGCTTGCTCCGTGGTCGCGAGGCAAGCCGTATCTCAACTTCGCAGAGAAGCGCGTCGCGATCGGCGACGCGATCGGAGCCGAGGCGTTCGCTCGCCTCGAGCAGGTCAAGGCAGCGATCGACCCCAACGGCCTGTTCCGCTCGGGGCACGCGTTCGCGGCCTCGACAACGAGCGTCCCCGAGGTGGCACTCGCCGCCTAGCGGTCGCCCTGAATTCACCTGGTGCTCTCATCAATCGGGTGGGTGAGGCTTCGGCCTCGCCCACCCGCTCAACGCCCGCGAATCACAGCCCACTCGTCGATGACGACGCCGTTCGAGACGACGACGAAGCGCTCGAACAGGTTCGAAACCACGCAGGCGTGGTTCGGGACGATGTGCACGACGTCTTCCAGGTCGAGGCCGGCGCCGGCGCTGTCTACCAGCGTCACGTACCCGTGCTCCTCGTTCACTCGTGTCACTTCGGCGCCGGGAACCTCGAGGATCGCGCCGAACGAAGGACTAGGCCCAGGGTCGGACGTCAGTGCCTTGCTGCCTGCGTCGAGGATCGCCCTGTCGCTGGAGGGGCGGCTGATCACCGTCGCGAGGACTGTGAGCGCGACGTCGTCGATGACGGCGGCGCCGGCGGCGACTGTCGCTCGGTCGTGGAACGCGTAGGTGCCGACGCGGTATTCGGTGACCGGCGGCGCCGTGGACGCACTCTGCCACATCCCTGGTGTGCCTCCCACGGAGACGACGGCGCTGTCGAGCCCGTCGGCGGCTGCCAGCGATACTGCCTCGGCGAGGAACGAGGCCGCGCCGGGCGGCGCCGGGTAGGTGACGAAGCCCCCGAAAGAGAGGCTCTCCGTGTCGGAGACGCAGCGGGCCAGCTCTGCCGCCGCCGCCGGCGAGGCGACCCCCGTGCGACCGAGGCCAGTGTCGCAGTCGACGAGGACGCGAAGCGCGTGCCCGGCGGCTGCGGTGGCGAGCCCGGGGAGGATGCGACGGTCGTCGACGCTGACCGTCACGCGGCCGTGTTCGAGCAGCCTGTGGAGGCGCGCGAGCTTCGTCGGTCCGACGATGTTGACGGGGATGAGGACGTCGTCGACACCCGCGGCGACCATCGTTTCCGCCTCGAACAACGTCTGGCAGGTGACGCCGGCCGCGCCGAGCGCGATCTGTCGCCGGGCGATCTCGACGCATTTGTGGGTCTTGACATGAGGCCGGTTGGCCAGCCCGATCCGATCACACTCCGCCTGCCAGCGGCTGAGGTTGCGCTCGAGACGATCGAGATCGACGACGGCGGCCGGAGTCTCGATCATGCGATCCGCGCGACAGCCTCGATCTCGACCAGCAGTCCAGGCGGAAGGGCCACGCCGACGGTCGTCCTGGCGGGGTACGGTGCAGCGAAGAACGAGGTGTACACCTCGTTGTAGGCGCCGAAGTCGTTCAGATCGGCGAGGAACGCCGTCACCTTGACGACGTCGTCCATCGTGCAACCGGCCGCCGCGAGGCATGAGCGCACGTTGTCGAGCGCCTGTCTGGTCTGTTCGGCGACGCCTCCGGCGACGACGTTGCCGTCGGCGTCCGATCCGACCTGACCCGCGGTAAAGACGTGCCCGTCGCTGACGACGACGGGCGAGTACGGGAACTGCGGGCGCGGCAGGTCCTCTGGCTGGATGGCGTGGCGTGCCATCAGTGCGCGACCGTCACCTTGCTCAGCCCGACCGGGCTGTCGGTGTCGAGGCCCTTTGTACGGGCGAGCGCTGCCACGATCGGCCGGCCGTGGACGACCGACAACAGCGGGGCGAGCAGTGGGAGCGGGGCTCGAGGCACAGGGAGAGCGTACGCGGCTCCGGCAACCTCCGTCGCAGCAGCGCCGCTTGCGACAATCACGAAGCCAGCTGCGTGGTCGAGGAGTCGGCGTGTGGCGGTGGGCTGTTCGCGGATCGCCGGCTCGAAGACGCCTCCTCCCGGGACGCGATCGGGTGAGGCGGCCATCAGCCGAGGCGCTCACCGGTCGCGGGGTGGAAGAGAAGAGCTTCCGCGGCCCGAGGCCGCACGAACACGCGCGCCCCTCGCGCCGGTCGTGTCGACGCGTCGACCCGGGCGACGAGCTTGGTATCGCCGCCGGGGAGCTCCGCGACACAGAACACGTAGGCGTCGGCACCGAGCTCTTCCACGACCTCGACACGAGCAGCGATCCCATCGGTTGCGAGGTCGAGCGCCTCGGGGCGGATCCCGACGATGACGTCGGAGACGCCGCACCCGGCCGCAGCCGCGCCGGCGGCGGCCGAGACCGGTACCGCCGCAGAGCCGAGAGACACCATCCCGTTCGCCCCGCACGGCACGAGACAAAGGTTCATCGCCGGAGATCCGATGAATCCCGCCACGAACGAGTTGGCAGGGCTGTCGTAGAGGACGCGCGGGGCGTCGCACTGCTGGAGCCGTCCGTCCTTGAGCACCGCAACGCGGTGCCCGAGCGTCATCGCCTCGGCCTGGTCGTGCGTGACATAGACGGTCGTCGTACCGAGGCGACCCTGAAGCTCGGCGATGTCGGCGCGCATCTGAACGCGGAGCTTGGCGTCCAGATTGGAGAGGGGCTCGTCCATCAGGAACACGCTCGGCTCGCGGACGATCGCTCGGCCCATTGCCACGCGCTGTCGTTGCCCACCCGAGAGCTGGCCCGGCTTGCGCTCGAGGTAGTCGGTCAGTCCCAGCAGCTCGGCAACGTCGCGGACCCGCGCTTCCCGCTCGGGCTTCGGCACCTTCGCGATCCTGAGCGGAAAGCCGATGTTCGCGGCAACGGACAGATACGGATACAGCGCGTAGTTCTGGAACACCATTGCGATGTCGCGCTTCTTCGGGGCGATGTCCGTGACGTCACGGTCGCCGATCATGATCGATCCTGCGTCGACCTCCTCGAGGCCGGCCAGCATCCTCAGGGCTGTCGTCTTGCCGGATCCCGACGGGCCGACGAGAACGACGAACTCGCCGTCGGCGATATGGAGGTCGAGCGCGTCGACTGCGGGTGTCGTCGTGCCAGGGTAGATGCGCGTCGCCTGAGCGAATCGGACGTCCGCCATCACTCCGCCTCCAGATAGGCCTGTGCCAGGACGCCGCTGTTGCTGTCTTCCTCGTCGAGGACTGCCTCCTGCTCGAAGCGCTCGACGGCCTCTCCGAGCTGCTCTCGCAGCCGGTCGCGGGCGTGCTCGTCTGCGCCCGCAGCGTCGAGCCCGAGGAGTGCCGCGCCGACAATCGGCGGTGAGTCCGTTGCGCGGGCCGAAAGCCCCGTTCCAACGTCGCGAAGTCCGCGATCGATCGACCGGAGCAGGCGTGCGTCGTGCGATCTGAACATGCCACCTCCGAGCATCACTTCTACGGTCTCGTTCGTCAGATCGAGGCGCCCGAGTGCGACACGGGCGAGGGTCACGACCTCGCTCGCGAGCCGGTCGACGATCTCGGCCGCAACCGGGTCGACGGCCGCCTCTGCGAAGACGACGGGCGCGAGCTCGATCACCGACCGCATCGGGATCTCGCGGCGGTGGATCGCCTCGGCGAGCTGGGCGGGGGTAGCGAGGCCGAAGTGGGCCGGGATCGCCTGCTCGAGCGACGTACGAGGGCCGCGCCCGTCCTCGCTGCGAGCTGCCGCGCTCACCGCGGCAAGCCCCACGTCGTACCCGCCGCCCCAGTCGCCTGTGATCGCGCCGAGCGCGGGGAATCGAGCCTGGCGGCCGTCGGGCGCGACACCGACGCAGTTGATTCCGGCTCCGCAGACGACGGCGACGCCCCAACCCCGGGCGGTTCCTGCGCGGAGGACGGCGAACGTGTCGTTGCCGACGATGGTCCGGCCGGCGAAGCCGCGCGCGTCGAGTGCAGCGGCGATCTCCGACTCCTCACCCGGGTAGTCCACCCCGGCGAGCAGGAAGACTCCGATGGCGGCGAGTGGCGATGACCGTTCGACCCCCGAGCTCTGAACTGCTTCGTCGACCAGACGGTCGAGCACCGTCAGGCAGCCCTCGACGCCCAGGTGGTGCGGCGAGCTTTGCGTTCCTCGGACGAGCGCCAGGAGCGAGCCATCTGCACGGAGCAGTGCGAGGTCGGTCTTCGAGTTGCCGCCGTCGACAGCGAGGATGAGCTCTTCGGTCACGCGTGAGCACCCCTCGAGCTGTCGAATCGAGGCAGGTGGGCGGCATCTGCTTCCAGCAGCCGTTCGACGAGCTCCTCCGTGACGTCCCACTGCCCGACGAGGGGATGGGCGAGCAGGGCCTTCCGGACGTCAGCCGGATCGCCGCTGAGAGCGGCGCCGACTGCGAGCCGCTCGTAGGCAGCCACGTGTTGGACGAGCCCGAGCAGCTCTGGCTGGAGCGGCGCCTGGGACAGGGGGACGGGCACACCGTTTGCGATCCGTGCGGGCACCTCGATGACGTCGTCGTCGGCGAGTCCCTCGAGTGTGCCGTTGTTGCGGATGTCGACCTCGTGCACTTCGCTCGAGCCGGACACGAGCGATGCGACGAGCCCCGTCGCGGCCTCGCTGTAGAACGCGCCGCCGCGTTGCTCGAGCAGCGCGGGCTTCTCGTCGACGGAAGGATCGCGGTAGAGGTCGAGCAGGTGTCGCTCGATCTCCGCTACCGCAGCTGCCCGCGGGACGCCTTCGAGCTGCTCGGAGAGGACGAGATCGTGTGAGTAGAAGTAGCGGAGATAGTACGAGGGGATCGCGCCGAGCTCTTCCAGCAACTGCCGTGGTAGCCCGACCTCGGACGCGAGCTCGTCGGCGTGATCGGCGAGTATTGTGGGGAGGAGGTCGTCGCCGCCGACGCGCACTGCGCGGATCCAGGTGAGGTGGTTGAGACCGACCTGATCGACCACGACGTCGCGCGGTGGCACGCCGAGCAGGGCGGCAAGGTGACGCTGGAACCCGATCGCGACGTTGCAGAGCCCGATCGCCCGGTGCCCGGCGTCGAGCAACGAGCGGGTGACGATCCCGACCGGGTTCGTGAAGTCGACGATCCAGGCGTCCGAGGCCGAATGCGTGCGTACGCGCTCGGCTATCTCGAGCACGATCGGTACGGTCCGGAGTGCTTTCCCCAGCCCACCGGCACCCGTCGTCTCCTGCCCGATGCACCCGCAGGATAGGGGTACCGTTTCGTCCGAGAGCCGCGCCGCCTGGCCGCCGACTCTGATCTGGACGAGCACGAAGTCCGCGCCGTCGAGCGCGCGCCCGAGGTCGTCCGTCACGACGAGATCGCCGTCGAAGCCCTGTCGGGCGAGCATCCGGGTCGCCATGCCACCGACGATGTCGCGTCGCTCGGAGTCGATGTCGTGGAGCGCCAGCTCGGTCACATCGATCCGCTCGCGTTCGCGCGACAGTCCCGAGACGAGCTCGGGTGTGTACGTCGAGCCTCCACCGACGACGGCGATCTTCATCCCTTCACCCCGGTGAGCGTGATGCCCTCGACGAACGCTTTCTGGGCGACGAAGAAGAGGGCGATCACGGGCAACATCATGAGCACCGTCGCCGCCATCGTCAGGTTCCACTGCACCTGGTGAAGGCCACGAAACTGTGCCAGTCCGATCGAGGCGACCCAGTGGTCAGGGTTCTCGCCGACGTAGAGCAGCGGCAGGAAGAAGTCGTTCCACGTGTAGAGCACGGAGAAAAGGGCCACGGCCGCGATTGCGGGCTTCGCGAGGCGCAAGACGACGGTCGTCAAGATGCGGAACTCACCGCAACCGTCGACCCGAGCGGCATCGAGATACTCCTCGGGGATGGTGAGGAAGAACTGGCGCAGCAGGAAGATCGCGAACGCGTCGCCGAGCCAGTTGGGGAGGATCAGAGGCCAGAGCGTGCCGACGAGGTGCAGCTTCGCCCACATAACGTAGAGCGGGACCACCGTGACCTGAGGCGGCAGCATCAGAGCCACCAGCACGACCAGGAACATCGCCTCTCGGCCGCGCCAGCGAAGCCGGGCCAGGGCGTACGCAACGGGCACGCTCGAGATCAGTAGGCCGATCGTGGCGAGGCTCGAGTAGATGAACGAGTTGAGTGCCCACCGCCAAAGCGGTGCGCTGACGAACACCTCTTTGTAGTTGCTCCACTCGAACGGGTCGGGCCACAGCTTCGCCGACAGCGCCTGCTGGTTCGTCATCAGCGACGTCAGCACGATGAATACGACCGGGAGGAGAAAGATGATTGCCGCGGCGATCAGCAGGCTGTGGTCGGCGATCGCGACGAGCCGCCGTCTGTGGCGCACGGCCGGAGGCAGCTGCCGGCGAACAAGCGGGGCCGACTCGACGGTCGCTGCGACGGCGACGTCAACCGTGGCGTCGGCAACGGTCATCGTGCGGCGCCCTGGTAGTGCACCCAGCGTCGCGAGTTCCGGAGGATCAACAGCGTCGCCGCGAAGGCGACGCAGAGCAGCAGCATCGCCATCGCCGAGGCGTAGCCCATGTTGAAGAACCGGAAGCCGTGGTAGTAGAGAAGCACCGGGTAGAACAGGGTCGAGCCTTGCGGGTACCCGAGCTCGAGATTGCTCTGTGTGCCGGCGGCCGACGCGGAGCCGCCCGCCACGCTCGCCGCCACGTACGCCTGGGTGAAGTACTGCAGTGCCTGAATCACCGCCAGCACGACAGCGAACAGGATCACGGGGCTGATGATCGGCAGGGTCACCCAGCGCAGCCGCTGCAGGGCGCCGGCGCCGTCGAGCTCAGCGGACTCGTAGAGGTGCTGCGGCACGTCGAGCACGGCGGCGAGGAAGATGATCATCGTGTTCCCGATCCCCCAGAGGGACAAGAGCACCAGTGACGGCTTCGCCCAGCTCGGGTCGTTGAACCACAGCGGGCCGCTGATGCCGATCTTGCCGAGCAGGGTGTTGACCGGGCCGGTGGCCGGATTGAGCAGGTAGACGAATCCGAGCGTCGCGGCCACGGGCGGGATCAGCGCCGGTAGGTAAAAGACGGTGCGGAAGAAGCCGACACCGCGCTTGGCCCGGGTCAGCATCACTGCGACGCCGAACGCGAACATCACCTGGAGCGGCACCATCACCGCGATCAGCCAGAGCGTGTTCCGGACTGCCGGCCAGACCTGGGCGTCGGTCCCGAGCAGGTAACGGTAGTTGTCGAGGCCGACCCAGCGGGGAGGGTTGAGCAGGTCGTAGTGGGTGAACGAGAGGTATGCGCTCATCACGAGCGGATAGCCGAAGAAGATCGTGAAACCGATCAGCCAGGGGCTCATGAAGAGGAGCACCGTGCCGCGCCGGCGCCACGCTGCACGCCGCTTCGCCCGCCGGCGATCGCCCGTCGGCTGGGCCGGTGCCGGGGCGCTCTCGAGCGCCCCGGCTGCCAGCCCTACTGTCACGGCACTCCGCCGCCGGTCTGCTTCAGCTTCGCGTCGATCTGCTTGTCGACTGAGGCAAGCCCGCTCTGCAGATCCTTCGCTGCTCCGGACTGCCACTTGGCCAGGAAGCTCTGGAAGGTATCGAGATACGACGCTCCCGCAGAGGTGATCGGCGTCGTCGCAGAGTTGGGGTTGACGAAGATCTTCGAGAAGATGGCGAAGTTCTTGTCGGGCTTCAACTCCTTGGAGACCGAGGATGTCCGGGTCGATGGGACGTTCCTGATTCCGTTCGAGAACTTGGCGAGCGCATGATCGTTCGTCGTCAGGTAGCGGACCAGATCCCAGGCCGCGTCACGGTTCTTACCGTTCTTCGGGATCCCGATGATGGTGCCGTTGATGTAGCCGCCGCCGTAGAGGGAGGGCTTTGCGCCGTCCACAGGCATCGGAGCCGTCCCGTATGCGAGCTTGGGCTTGTCGGAGGCGATGAACGACACGCGCCACTCGCCGTCCATCATCATCGCGAGCTTCCCTGTCTCGAATGCATGCGAGGCCGAGAACTCATCCCCGGCTCCTGCCTGCCACTTGACGAGCTTGTCGTGTCCGTAGAAGTCGACGAGGTTCTTCTGCCAGGTCAGGAGCCGCTTCCAGGCCGGATCGGTGGAGAGGCTCGACGCGCCCTGCTTGTCGAACCACGTCGCTCCGAAGGACGGCTGATAGGCGCCTGAGGTGTTCTGGTAGAAGCCGAACTCGGGGTTGTAGCCAACGACCTTCAGTGAGCCGTCGGCGTTCTTCACTGTCAGCTTCTTGGCGTACTCGGTGAGTTGTTGCATCGTCTTCGGCGGGCCGGAGAGCCCTGCCTTCTTGAAGAGATCCTTGTTGTAGTAGAAGCCGTACACGTCGGCGAGTAGCGGGAGCGCGCAACGCGTGCCCTTGTACTGCGTGTAGTAGCGCGTCGAGGCGGGGAACTGGCTCAGGTCGACCTTGTCCTGCTTCAAGAACGGAGCGAGGTCGATCCAGCCACCGGACGAGCAGTAGAGACCGACGTTCGACGAGGTGAAGGAACTGACGACGTCCGGGCCGTTGCCGGAACGGAGCGCGGCGATGATCTTGTCGTCGTTGATGCCGCCGACCACCTTGACCGCCACATCAGGGTTCTTGGCGTCGTACTCGGCGACGACCTTCTTGAACTCGTTCAATTCGCGGGCACTCCAGCCGACCCACACGGTCAGCGTCGTCGCATCGGCTCGAGAGGACGCCGACGTTCCGGCTTGGGCGGTGCCGCGGGTGGAGCCTCCTACGGCTGCGGCGAGGAGTGCGAGCGCCGCGACCAGGACGACTGTCGTCGTCAGGCGTTTCATGTGACCCTCCTGAGGAACGGGTTCATGACGTCCTCTCCGGCGCGTGTGGGGCAGTCAGCATCCCGCAAACAGCCCTCCCAGCACCAGTTAGTTAACTTTACGAACGCGAGTGAACCAGATTGGGCGATCTCCGTCAAGAGATTGGCCGCTGCTCGCTTTCTACGTTAGGATTCCTCACTAGATGGGACGCGATCCGGGAACCAGGGCCACGCCGCCGTTGCTGAAGGACCTGAACGAGCGGACCGTGCTCGAGACGCTTCGCACCGATGCGCCGATCTCGCGGGCCGAGATCTCACGACGGGTCGGTATCTCGAAGCCGACGGTTTCGCTCGCACTCCAGGCGCTCCTCGAGGCGGGGCTCGTCCGGGAGGCGGAGCATGACCCGGACGGGCCGAGCTTCGGCGCCGTGTTCTTCGAGCCGATCCCCGACGCAGCCCTCGTGCTCGGGCTCGACCTCGGCGCGCGTTTCGCGCGTGGCGCGATCTGCGACCTGTCCGGAGACATTCGCGTCCGGCAGGACGTGGAGCTGGCTGGGTCGGACGCAGCAGCGGCCATCGCGGCGATCGCCGCTGTGTCGGCGTCGCTCGTCGAGGCCGTGGGCGCCTCCAAGGAGCTGATCCGACGGGCGGTCGTCGGCGTGCCGGGTGTCGTCGACGACGAGGGACGCCTCCACCTGACCCATTTCCGCAGCCTGGAGGGCGTCGACCTCGGTCGGGACCTGAGCGGGCTCCTCGGCGTCGAGGTGACGCTCGTCAACGACATCAACCTCGCCGCGCTGGGAGAGGAGTGGCAAGGCGTCGCGCGCGGCGTGGACGACTTCGCATTCCTCTCGGTCGGCACCGGCCTCGGCATGGGCCTCGTCCTCGGCGGCGAGTTGCACTCCGGTCGCCATGGGGCTGCGGGGGAGATCGACTACGCACTTCTCGGCTTTGGCGCCGGATTCGACCCCTCGGCCGTCGGGGTTGCCGCATACGCGGCGGAACGCGCGGCGACGAGTGCGGTGACGACCAGCCTCTCGCCGCCCTTCGAGCCGCGCGAGATCTTCGCCGCGGCGCGGCGGGGCGATCCACTCGCCCGAGACGTGGTCGCAGAGGTGGCACGGCGCATTGCCCTCCACATCGCCCCGGTCGCGGCGGTTGCGGACGTCGGCCTCGTCGTGCTCGGAGGGGGGATCGGGGCCAACGGCGACCTGCTGCTCGAGCCCGTCCGGAACCTGCTGGCCGGCTGGTTGCCGTATCCCCCGAGGCTCGAGATCTCGAACCTCGGAGAGGCAGCCGTTCTATCCGGCGCACTCGCGGTCGGGCTGCGGGCAGCGCTCGACGACGTGTTCGTGAACCGAGCTCGCTCGGCGCGATCCTAGGGCGCGGCGGCTTCGGCTGCTGTTGGCCTCAGACGGGAGGTGCCAGCGAGACGAGCACTGCCGCGGCTGCGAGCGCTGCCAGGGCGGCTGCCAGCTCCGCGCGTCGGCGTGCCAGCGCACCGAGCGCGAACGCCAGCGTCACGATCGCGAGCTTGACCGCCAGCGTCGCTCCGTAGGCGCTGTCGACCAGGTCGGACACTCCTTCGAGGTGGGCGAGCACGAGCGCGGATCCGCTCAGAACCAGCGCGAGCGCGGAGAGCACGGCAGCCCGCGCGAGCGCCCGCGCTCTGGACTCGGCGACCGCGACGACGATGCAGCCCAGCCAGGCGCCGAACGCCGTCACGTGCATGGCCGCCAGCAGCTGCGGCAACGGTGAAGGCAACGCGGCGATCGGGTGCGCCGAGCCGGCGTAGACGAGGGTTACGACCACGCCGCCGACGGGGATCGACCACTGGGCCCGGGAGCCGGACTCGCGAAGTGCACCGGCGAGAGCCCAGAGCCCGAGCGCGGCGCCGAGGCGGAGTGCCGCGAGATGGCCGTAGCTCGTGAGCAGGACATCGCGTGCGAAGGCCGGCTCGAGCACGCGCGAAGGTGCGAGCGTCACGACCTGACCGAGCAGCGCGACCGGCTCGCTCACGATCATCAGGACGACACCCGTGGAGACGAGCCGCCACAAGCGGTCGGTCATCCCGCCCGAGAGGAGTGCGGCGAAGACGACGCCGAAGCCGAGTGCGAAGCCGAACAGCGAGAGCCAGCGGCCGAGCGCGTCGAGTGCAACGCCCCCCGGGAAGTGGCCCGGAAGCGCCGAACGGGTCGGCTCGCCGACACTGAACAGGAAGGCGCCGCGGGCGGGGTGGGTGTCGTCCCCGACGACGAGCCACTCGACGACGTACGTCCCTCGCTGACGCGCGTCGACCGCGCGGCTGAGGGTTGCACCCGCCACCTTCACCGGCCCGCGCGCCACCTCGCGCCCGTCGGGGCCCGTGAGCGAGATCCCGTCGCCGACCGGCTCAGCCGGCTCGGACAGCCGAACTATGACCCGCGCCGGGCGGAACGTCCAGCCGGCTCTCCGCGGCAGGGCGCGTCTCGACGAGCTGCGGGTGTGCGGCGGCTTCGCCGGCGAGGACGAGCGCGACGACCACCGCGGCGAGTCCCGCTGCCGCTGCGCCTCATGCAGGAGCTTCGGCCGGATCGACTCCGGCTACGCACGATCGGGTCGATCGGTCGCGATCCGGATCACGAGACCTGCAGCAAGCGAGCGAGAGCAGGCCCGCGGTGACGAAGGCCGACTGGTAGTCGCCGAACCACGTGCGGGCCGCGCCGGCGCCCCAGGCGGCGATCGCTGCCCCGAGCTGGTGGGCGCCGAAGATCCAGCCGAAGACGACGCCGACACGCTCCCGACCGAATGCCTGGGCGGTGATCGCGACGGTCGGCGGCACGGTCGCCACCCAGTCGAGGCCGTAGAAGACGACGAACGCGATCAGGCCGAGATTCGAGGAGCCGATCACGAACGGGAGCGCGAGCAGCGACAGGCCGCGGAGGCCGTAGTACCAGAAGAGCAGCCAGCGAGGGTCGTAGCGGTCGGTCAGCCAGCCCGAGCAGAGCGTGCCGACGAGATCGAAGACGCCGATCACGGCGAGCAGGCTCGCCGCCGTGACCTCCGACATGCCGTGGTCCATCGCGGCCGGGATCAGGTGCGTGCCGATCAGGCCGTTCGTCGTCGCGCCGCAGACGAAGAAGCTGGCGGTGAGGAGCCAGAACGTCCGGCGTCCGCGAGGCCATCGCGAGGCCGCCGATCGCCGCCCGGAACGGGTTCTGCTGCACGATCGGCGGGTCGTCGACGACGGCTCCGAACGGGCGCAGGCCGATCTCGGCCGGGCTGTCGCGCAGGAACAGCGCGACGAGCGGCAGCGTGAACGCGAGCGCGACGATCGAGACGGTCAGCGCGGCCGAGCGCCAGCCCTGCGCGGTGACGATCCAGCCGAGCAGCGGCAGGAAGACGAGCTGCCCGGTGGCGTTGCTCGCGGTCAGCATCCCGGTCACGAGCCCGCGCCGCTCGACGAACCAGCGGTTCGCGATCACGGCGGCGAGCGTGACGCCGATCGCGCCGGTCGCGAGCCCGTTCGCGACGCCCCAGAGCAGGTCGAGCTGCCAGGGTGCGTCCATCTGGGTCGTCAGGGTCGAGCTGACGCGCGATCGTGCGCGAGCGCGATCACGATCACCCGGCGGATCCCGAACCGGTCGTAGAGGCCGGCCGCGAACGGCCCGCCGAGGCCGTAGAGGACGAGGTTGATCGCGACGGCGGCCGAGATCGTCGCGCGCGACCAGCCGAACTCGTCCTGGAGCGGCACGATCAGCACGCCCACGGTCGAGCGGAAGCCGGCGGCGGTGATCAGCGTCAGGAACGAGACCGCCGCGATCACCCAGCCGTAGTGGATGCCGCGGCGGTCGAGGCGACGCGCGACAGCGCTGCCGGCGACCCGAGCATCTCGCTCGAACCTACCAGCGGCTTCGGAGGGTCGCCGAGCCGGCTCGAGCTAGTTCCGGCTCGGGTCGGGCGGCATCAGCGCCAGGACCGCGAACGGGCCGCCCTTGCGCGCGAGGACGGTGCTCCAGAGCGCGTCGGGCTCGTCGGTGAAGACGTCCTCCGGGCAGGGCCGGCTCGATGATCCACGACTCCTCGTCGATCTCGCTCTCGAGCTGGCCGGGCCCCCAGCCGGCGTAGCCCGCGAAGACGCGGGCCCGCGCGAGGCTGCCGACGTCGTCCGCGCGTCTCGATCTCGCCGGGCAGGAACCCGATCGAGCCGAGCACGAGCGCCGCCGCCTCGTCCGGATCGCGGAAGTCGCCGAGCACGACGATCGCCTGCGGCTGCACCGGGCCGCCGACGTGGACGAGCTCGTCGTCGTCGACGAGCTCCGCGAGCGGCGGAACGGCGTCGGCGACCGAGACCGGTGAGGGCCGGTTGAGGATCACGCCCATCGCCCCCTCCTCGCCGTGCTCGCCGACGAGCAGCACGCTGCGACGGAAGTTCGGGTCGAGCAGGTCGGGACCGGCGACGAGCAGCTGTCCGCGAAGCGACTCCACCGACACATTGTGACGGTCGCGACAGCCCGTAGGATCCTCGCATGACAACGAGCCGCGAGATCCATCTGGCCGCCCGGCCCCGCGGGGTGCCCGCAGCCGAGCGACTTCGCGCTCGTCGAGGTCGACGTGCCGGATCCCGGCGACGGGCAGGTGCTGATCCGGAACGCGTTCATCTCGGTCGACCCGTACATGCGCGGCCGGATGAACGACGTCAAGTCGTACGTGCCGCCGTTCGCAGCTCGGCGAGGCGCTCACCGGCGGCGCGGTCGGGCAGGTCGATCGCCTCGCGCAACGACCGGTTCGCGGAGGGCACGTGGGTCGTCGCACGATCTCGGCTGGCGCGAGCTCGCGCTCTCGGACGGCGCGGCCTGCGGCGTCGTTCGACCCTGCGCTCGGCTCCGGTCTCGACTGCGCTCGGCGTGCTCGGGATGCCGGGGCTGACCGCCTACGTCGGGCTGCTCGACGTCGGCCGGCCGAAGGAGGGCGAGACGGTCTTCGTCTCGGGCGCTGCCGGCGCCGTCGGCTCGGTCGCCGGTCAGATCGCGAAGCTGAAGGGCTGCCGGTGATCGGCAGCGCCGGCTCGCCGGAGAAGGTCGCCTGGCTGCGAGGAGCTCGGCTTCGACGAGGCGTTCGACTACCACGAGGTCGTCGGCACGCGAGGCGCTGCGGGACGGCATCGACGTCTACTTCGACAACGTCGGCGGGCCGACGCTCGAGGCCGCGCTCGCGGCGCTGCGCCTGCACGGCCGCGTCGTCGCCTGCGGCGCCGTCTCCCAGTACAACGCCACCGAGCCGCCGCCCGGCCCGCGCAACCTCTTCCTCGTCGTGACGAAGCGCCTGCGGATGGAGGGTTTCATCGTCTCCGATCACTACGACCGCTTGCCCGGCGTTCCTCGCCGAGGTCGGCGCCGTGGGTGCGCGACGGCAGCGTGCGCTACCGCGAGACGGTCGTCGAGGGGATCGAGAACGCCCCCGCCGCGTTCATCGGCCTGCTGGCGGGCGAGAACATCGGGAAGATGCTCGTGCAGCGTCGGGCCGGCGCCGTGAGCTGGCGCTGCCGGCTGTTCGGGCACAAGGTGTCGAAGTCGCGCTGGTTCTTCCTCACCGAGCGCTTCCAGCGCTGCGAGCGCTGCGGCGAGCGCGTGCAGTCGAACCGTAGGCCGGCTCAGCGCGTGCGTCAGGCGTCGAGCGCCGCGCGCAGCGAGCGCGACGTAGTCGCGCAGCGCCTCCGGGCCCTTCCTCGGCCACCTGCACCGCCCGCGAGCCGACGACGATGCCGTCCGTGAGGTCGGCAGCGGCGCGGGCCTGCTCCGGCGTCGAGATGCCGAAGCCGGCGTAGAGCGGCACGTCGGTGAGCGCCGGGCGCGGGCGGCGAGCCCGGCGAGGGCGTCCGAGAGCTCGGCGCGCGCGCCGGTCGTGCCGGTGAGCGTGACGAGGTAGAGCCAGCCGTCGGTCTCGGCGGCGGCGAGCGCGATCCGCTCGTCGGTCGAGGTGGGGGCGACGAGCTGGATCCGCCGGAGCTCGGGCCGCGAGCCGGCGGCGGTGTCGGCGATGATGAAGCTCGTCGCACCGGCGGCGCGGGCGTCGGTCTCGAAGCGCTCCCAGCCGTACGCCTCGAGCAGCGACGCGTAGGTCATCGGGATCAGCGGCGTCGTCGCCGACGAGCGCGCGCGTCGCGGCGAGGCACTCGAGGCAGGCGGCCGTGCGCATCCCGGCGGCGAGCGCCTTCTCGGCCGCGGCGCGGATCACCGGCCCGTCGGCGAGCGGGTCGGAGAACGGGAAGCCGATCTCGACGATGTCGGCGCCGCCGGCGACGGCGGCCGCGGCGAGCGCCGGCGTCTCGGCGCCGGCCATGAGGTAGATGACGAGCGCCTTGCCTCACCGTGCCGTGCTCCCAGAGCGCCGCCAGCGCCTCGGCGAGGTCCTTGTCGCCTCGGCCCGAGAGGCAGACGGCGATGTACTCGGCGTCGATGCGCGTCGACGACCGCGAGCGCGTGCGACGACTCGAGCGCGGGGATGATCCCCTCGGTGCGCGAGAGCCGCTGGAACGCGTCGAGCGCCTCCTCGTCCGTGCAGGGCAGGTACTCGGCGCGGCCCGTGTCGCGGAGGTAGGCGTGCTCGGGGCCGACGCCCGGGTAGTCGAGCCCGGCCGAGATCGAGTGGGCGTCGGCGATCTGGCCGTCGTCGTCGGCGAGGATCGACGAGCGCGAGCCGTGGAGCACGCCCGTCCGCCCGCCGCCGAGCGACGCTGCGCCCGCCGCCTCGACGCCGATCGAGCCGCACGTCGGGGTCGTCGATGAACCCGGCGAACATCCCGATCGCGTTCGAGCCGCCGCCGACGCAGGCCACGACCGCCTCCGGCAGGGCGCCCTCCGCCTCGAGCAGCTGCTCGCGCGCCTCGCGGCCGATCACCGCCTGCAGCTCGCGCACGATCTCCGGGTACGGCGCCGGGCCGACGCACGAGCCGATCACGTAGTGCGTCGTCTCGACGTTCGTGATCCAGTCGCGGATCGCCTCGCTCGTCGCCTCCTTCAGCGTCCTCGTGCCGAACTCGACCGGGACGACCGTCGCGCCCATCAGGTGCATGCGCTCGACGTTCGGCGCCTGGCGGCGCATGTCCTCGGAGCCCATGAAGACGACGCATTCGAGCCCGAACCGCGCGCAGGCGGTCGCGGTGGCGACGCCGTGCTGGCCCGGCGCCGGTCTCGGCGATGATCCGCGTCTTGCCGAGCCGCCGCGCGAGCACGACCTGGCCGAGCGCGTTGTTGATCTTGTGCGCGCCGGTGTGGTTGAGGTCCTCGCGCTTGAGGTAGAGCCGCTTGTCGGGCGCGAAGCGCGGGGCGAGCGTGATCGGCGACGGACGTCCCGTGTAGGTGCGGCCGAGGTGCTCGACCTCGGCGAGGTAGGCAGGGTCGGCGAGCGCCTCCGCCCACGCCGCGGTCAGCTCGTCGAGCGCCGGGATCAGCGTCTCCGGCACGTAGCGGCCGCCGTAGGGGCCGTAGGTCTCTGTCGTCGTCATGAGCGGGCTGCCTCCACGTATCGCCTCACCTTGTCGTGATCCTTGATTCCCGGGCGCGACTCGAGCGACGAGGCCGCGTCGACCGCCCACGGCCGAACCGCCGCGATCGCCTCCCGCACGTTGTCCGGGGCCGAGCCTGCCCGCGAGCACGACACGACCCTCGGCCGCAGCGGCGCGTCGCCCAGTGGTCCGGGTCCGTGCCCTCCCAGGGGAGGTCGAGCAGCCGGGCGACCTCGACGCCCGTCGCGGAGCGAGCGCCGCCTCGCGGCCGCGCACCTTGCCCTCCTCGACCGTGTGCACCTGGTCGAGGTCGGCGCCGGCAGCGCCCGCCTCGCCGACCCAGACGGCGACCGAGAGCATCCCGTCCGGCACCGGCGAGCACGGTCGCGCCGCGCGTGGGCTCTCGGGGACGAGGATGAACCCGGCGAGGTCGGCGCCCGCCTCGGCCGCCGCGGCGACGTCCTCCTCGCGGGTGAGCCCGCACACCTTGACGAGCGGCCGGGAGAGCAGCTCGGCGAGCTTCGCGGCCGGGTCGCCGGCGCGCATCAGCGTCGAGCCGACGAGGACGGCGTCGGCACCTGCGAGCTCGGCCGCTGCGCCCTGGGCGCGCGTCTCGATCCCGCTCTCGGCGATCACGATCCGGTCTTCGGGGATCCGGGCGACGAGCTCGAGCTGGGCCGGCGGTCGATCGCGAACGTCGCGAGATCGCGGGCGTTGACACCGAGCACGGTCGCGCCGAGCGCGATCCCGCGGTCGAGCTCCGCGCGCGTCGTGCGCCTCGACGAGCGTGTCGAGGCCCAGGCTCGCCGCGACCTGCATCAGCTGCGCGGTCTGGCCGTCGTCGAGGTCGCGCAGGAGGAGGAGCACCGCGTCGGCGCCCGCCTCCTTCGCGGTCCGGAGGTGCTCGTCGGTCGAGAAGAAGCCCTTCGCGAGGAGCGGGGCGGCGGTCGCGGCGCGAGCCGCGCGGAGGTCGTCCCAGGTGCCGCCGAATCGCTCGTCGACGAGCACCGAGATCGCCGCAGCGCCGGCGGCGGCGTAGGCGGGGGCGATCAGGGCCGGGTCGGCGTCGGGCCGCAGGTCGCCGGCCGAGGGCGACCGGCGCTTGATCTCGGCGATCGCGCCGAGCCCGGGGCCGCGAGCGCGTCGTTGAAGCGGCCCACGCCTACCTCGCCTCCCCGGCGAGAAGACGACGAGCGCTTCGAGCCGTCCTGCGCCGCGCCGGAGTCGATCGTCTCCGCGCCGAGCGCGAGGCCCTCGACGAGGTCGTCGGCAAGCCCGGCCGCGACGAGGGCGCCGGCCGCGTTCAGCAGCACGGCGTCCCGGCGCCGCCCGGCTCGCCGTCGAGCACGGCGCGGATGATGGCCGCGTTCTCGGCGGCCGAGCCGCCACGGAGGGCGTCCCGGCTGACACGGCTCGATGCCGAGGTCGCGCGGGTCGAGCTCCCACTCCCGCACGTCGCCGTCGACGACCTCGACGACGAGGTTCGGGCCGAACGGGGAGAGCTCGTCGAGGCCACCGGCGCCGTGCACGACGAAGGCGCGCCGCGCGCCGAGCTCGGCGAGCGCCTCGGCGTAGGTGCGGGCGAGCTCCGGGGAGTAGACACCGAAGACGCCGTCGCACGCGCCGGCCGGGTTCGCGAGCGGCCCGAGGACGTTGAAGACGGTGCGGATCCCGATCTCCGCGCGCATCGGGGCGACGAAGCGCATCGCAGGGTGGTGGGCGCGGGCGAACATGAAGCCGAAGCCGAGCTCGTCGATCGAGCGGGCGATCCGGTCGGGCGGCTGCTCGAGGTCGATGCCCAGCTCCTCGAGCACGTCGGCCGAGCCGGCAGCCGAGCTCGCGGCGCGGTTGCCGTGCTTCGCCACCGCCGCGCCCGCGCCGGCGGCGACGAGGGCGGCCGCAGTCGAGATGTTGAACGTGTGGGCGCCGTCGCCGCCGGTGCCGACGATGTCGACGACCGGGGAACGGTTGGGCGTGACCGGGATGACGTGCTCGCGCATCGCCTCGGCGAAGCCGGCGATCTCGTCGGCCGTCTCGCCCTTCGTCCGCAGCGCGACGAGGAAGCCGGCGATCTGGGCCGGCGTCGCCTCGCCGTCCATGATCGAGCCCATCACGGCGCGCGCGTCCTCGCGCGAGAGGTGGTGCCCGTCGAGGAGGAGCTGGATCGCCGGGCCGACGATCACCGGGTCTCCAGGAAGTTCCTCGCCATCGCCGGCCCGAGCGGCGTCAGCACGCTCTCCGGGTGGAATTGGACGCCCTCGATCGGCAACTCCGGGTGGCGCACGCCCATCACCTCGCCGTCGGCGGTGTGCGACGTGACGGTGAGCTCCGGCGGGACGGACCCGGCCGCGAGCGAGTGGTAGCGGCCGACCTCGACCTCGGCCGGAAGGGCGGCGTAGACACCGAGGCCGTCGTGCGAGATCGTGCTCGCCTTGCCGTGGAGGAGCGCCTTCGCCTGGCCGACGGTGCCGCCGAACGCCTCGACGATCGCCTGATGCCCGAGGCAGACGCCGAGCGTCGGCATCGTCGGCCCGAGTGCACGGATCAGCTCGATCGAGACGCCGGCGTTCTCGGGGCGTCCCGGGCCGGGAGAGACGACGAGCCGGTCGAAGCCCGCCGCGAGCGCCTCGTCGACGGTGATCGCGTCGTTTCGCACCGTCACCACCTCTGCGTCGAGCTCCTCGAACAGATGCACGAGGTTGTAGGTGAACGAGTCGTAGTTGTCGAGCATGAGAACTCTCATTGGCGAAGCTCACTCTCGGCCAGGTCGATCGCCGCCTCGAGCGCGGCCAGCTTCTTCAGGCATTCCTCGTGCTCGGCCGCGGGATCGGAGTCGGCGACCACGCCGGCCCCCGCCTGCAGGTACGCGACGCCGTCGGCGATCACCATCGTGCGCAACGCGATGCACGCATCCATCGTCCCATCCGGGAGGGAGTACAGCACGGCGCCGCCGTAGGGGCCGCGCCTGAATCCCTCCAGCTCGGAGATGAGCTGCATCGCGCGCACCTTCGGGGCGCCGCTGACCGTTCCCGCGGGGAAGCAGGCGCGAAGAACGTCGAACGGCGTGATGCCGTCGCGGATCTCGCCGACGACCTCCGAGACGAGGTGCGAGACGTGGGAGAACCGCTCGACCTCCATGTCGCGCGCGACGTGGACCGTGCCGGCCTTGCAGACGCGAGAGAGGTCGTTGCGACCGAGGTCGACGAGCATCACGTGCTCGGCACGATCCTTCTCCGACGAGAGCAGGCGCTCGACGTCCCCTTCGGTCGGCTCGGTCGTGCCGGCGATCGGGCAGAGGCTCGCGCGACCGTTCTCGCACGCCACGAGCCGCTCGGGGGAGGAGCCGACGAGGGCGATCCCGTCGAGCTCGAGCAGGAAGAGGTACGGCGAGGGGTTGACGCGCCGCAGCGCGCGGTAGATGTCGAGCGGCGAGGCCGAGGTCGGGCGCTCTGCGCGCTGCGAGGGCACGCACTGGAAGACGTCCCCGGCCACGATGTGCTGCTTGACGTCCTCGACCATCTCGAGGTAGCGGGCGCGATCCGGTGAGCGGCGGATCGGCGCCGACGGTCCCCGCGGCTCGCGGCGCCACGGGATGCCGGCCTCGAGCCGTCCGGCGACCTCGTCGCGATCGCCGGCGAGGACCTCGGCGACGCCTGCGCCGTGGTCGAAGCGCACGAGCGTCTCGCAGACGACGAGACGGCTCTCGGGGAACCCGCGGCCGTCGACGGGCAACGGCACCGTCGGCTCGAGGCGGGCGGCGTGGTCGTAGGCGAGGTAGCCGACGACCGGCAGCCCGAGCTCGGCTGCCTCGTCGAACTCGACGATGCGGGAACCGGCGCCCATCCATGAGTTCCGGCCGAGGCGGCCGCGCTCGACGGATTCGAGGATGAAGCTCGCCGCGCCCCGCGTCGCGCAGGCGCAGGTAGGCGCCGAGCGGGGTGAGGAGGTCGGTGTTGATGGTCGTCATCTGCTGGCTGCGGTCGATGTGGTCATACGAGTCCGGAAACGAAAAAGACCTCCGCGGAGGTCTTCGATGGCGAGGCGGGGTTGTCGTGGCGCCTTAGCGCACGCTTCCGCATCGCCCTTGGCGCCACCAGCCCAGAGTCGATGCAGGTGTCATGCCCCAACCCTACCGGCCACGCCCGGCGCGAGGCAAGAGTCGCAGCGCATTTCGAAATGACGCTCTTAGACGCCGCGCGGCGCCGCGTCGTCGAGCACGGCCCGTACCAGATCGCGGATCGAGAGGATCCCCACGACGGCGCCATCGTCGACCACCGGGCAGGTGGCGGAAGCCGCCGTGGATCATCAGCACTGCTGCGTGATCCGCCGAGTCCGTGGATTCGATCGTCTCCGGCCCTCGCGTCATCCAATCGCCGACCGTCGTCTCGTCCGTGAGCCCCTGCGCCACGGCCCGGAGGACGTCGCGCTCGGTGAACACACCCACGAGCCGCTCGCCCTCGAGCACGAGCACCGCACCGACCCGCCGCTCGTGCATGCGTTGGACAGCGGAGGTGAGGCTCGTACCGGCGTCGACCGTGAGCAGGTCCGCGGCCATCAGGTCGGCGACACGGTGCATCGCATGAGTGTAGGCGGGCGATCGATTCGCTCCAAGTGGCGTTCGGCCAGGCCGATCCCGCGACGCCCCGAGGAGGTGCATCGTGCGGAAGGTGGATCCAGCCACGGAGGAGAGGTGGAGCCCCGAGCCGTCGCTACGCTGATCAGGTGACCCGTTCGGTCGTCCTCGCAGCTGTTCGCACGCCCTTCGGGAGGCTCGGAGGCGGGCTCGCCGGGTACCAGGCCACCGAGCTCGGGGCGATCGCCATCAGGGCCGGGCTCGACCGCGCCGGGATCGACCCGGCGGAGGTCGGGTACGTGGTGATGGGGCAGGTGCTGCAGGCAGGGGCGGGGCAGGCTCCTGCCCGTCAGGCCGCGATCGGGGCAGGGATCCCGAAGGAGGTTCCCGCCGACACGATCAACAAGGTCTGCGCCTCGTCGGTTCGCGCGATCGAGCTGGCGGACCTGATGATTCGCGCCGGGCAGCATGACGTCGTCGTCACGGGCGGGATGGAATCGATGTCGAACGCGCCGTACCTGCTGCGGCAGGCTCGCTTCGGCTACAAGCTCGGGAACGGCGAGCTGATCGACCACATGGTGTTCGACGGGCTCACGTCGACCTTCGACGGCGACCATATGGTCGTGCAGGCCTCGCGGGTCTCGCGCGAGCTCGGGATCACCCGCGAGGCGCAAGACGAGTGGGCCGCCCGCTCGCACGAGAGGGCCGCCGCGGCCGAAGACGCCGGGCGGCTCGCAGAGGAGATCGTCGCCGTGGGCGACCTCGAGCGCGACGAGGGCATTCGCCGCGACACGACGCGCGAGAAGCTCGCTGCCCTGAAGCCCGTTTTCGATCCCGATGGAACCACGACTGCCGGCAACGCCCCCGGTGTCAACGACGGTGCGTCGTGCGTGGTGGTGTGCTCGGAGGCGTTCGCCGAGGCGCGAGGGCTCGACGCCCTCGCTCGGATCGTCGGCTACGCGGCCGTTGCGGACGACTTCGCCTATCTCGCCCGAACGCCGGCCAGGGCCGGTGCCCTCGCTCTCGAACAAGCGGGGCGCACCACAGCCGACCTCACCAGGGTCGAGATCAACGAGGCGTTCGCGTCGGTGGCGAGCAACTCGACGAAGATGCTCGGCGTCGACGAGGGGATCGTCAACGTCAACGGCGGTGCCGTCGCGCTCGGCCACCCGATCGGGGCTTCCGGCGGTCGGATCGTGACGACGCTCGTGCACGAGCTGCGCCGGAACGGAGGCGGGCTCGGGCTCGCCGCGATCTGCTCCGGTGGAGGGCAGGGCGACGCCTTGCTGATCGAGGTCTGACGCGTGCGGCGGGGCCATCCCGACGGGGCGCGCTTTGCGCGTCCGGCTTCGGGTCGAACGTCGTGAGATGGCGCACCGGGATCGTGCTGATCGTCCTGTGTGCGCTGGTGCTCACCGGCTCGGCGCAGGGCTACACGTGCCCCACGACAACCATCGACGAGCGCATCGCTGCGGCGGATGTCGTGTTCGTGGGACGATCGACCGGATCGCGGGCCGTTCCCGGCGACGGGGTGCCCCAGCGGATCTACACCTTCGCGGTCGACCAGGAGGTGAAAGGGAGCGTCGGAGGGACGGTTGACGTCAGGATCCCGGTGCGAGCGGTGAACGGCGGTCAGGTGGTCCCGCGGGACGTCGCCGCCGGCATCCTCGCTTCGCCGGTCGACGGCACCCTGTTCACGACGCGTTGTGGGGTCACCGATCCGGGTGTCGTGCTCGCCGCAGTCGACGAGCCCAAGGGCAACGCGATCAGGCTGATGTTCGGGGTCGTCCTGCTGCTCGCGGTGCTCGGCTATTCGATCCGCCGGCTTCGGCGACGTACGCTACCGGCGTGAGCTTCGAGCGAGTTCTCGTTGTCGGCGCGGGGCAGATGGGAGCCGGCATCGCGCAGGTGGTCGCCGCATCGGGACGCGATGTTCTCCTCCATGATCCGTTCCCCGGCGCCCTCGAGCGTGGCCTCGAGGCGATGCGCAGCAGCCTCGAGAGGATCGCCGCGAAGGGCGGCCCGGCCGCGAGCGACGTGCTCGCGCGAGTGACGCCTGTGGACGAGCTCGCGGCCGCCGACCTCATGATCGAGGCGATCGTCGAGGACCTGGCTACGAAGAGCGAGCTGTTCCGGGCCGCGGACGCGATGCTTCCCGCGAGCGCAATTCTCGCCTCGAACACGTCGTCGATCCCCATCACCGCGCTGGCGGGCGTGACGCAACGGCCAGACCGCGTGATCGGAATGCATTTCTTCAACCCGGTGCCCGTGCTCCAGCTCGTCGAGGTGATCAGGGCGCTGCAGACCTCCGACGAGACGGCCGCCGCGATCGTCGAGCTCGCCCGGGACCTCGGCAAGGTACCCGCGGAGGCGAACGACTTCCCCGGCTTCGTCTCCAACCGGATCCTGATGCCGTTCATCAACGAGGCTGCCTACGCGCTGATGGAGGGCGTCGCGGACGCGGAGGCGATCGACACGATCGCGAGGCTCGGGTTTGCGCACCCGATGGGCCCGCTCGCGCTCGCGGACCTGATCGGGCTGGACACCTGTGTCGCGATCATGGACGTGCTGCACGAAGGTCTCGGAAGCCCGAAGTACGCGCCGTGCCCCATTCTCAGGCGGTACGTCGCGGCGGGGCGACTCGGACGCAAGAGCGGACAGGGGTTTTTCGACTACGGCTAGAGGCTTGTGCGGCGATCTCGGTGCCGCATTAGGATCGCCCGGTGTCCGTCGACCCTCGCCTGCAGGCGCACCTGGACGCACTGGACGGCGACGACCCCGCTTTCGTCGACGGCGCCTTCCTGCTCATCCTCCGTCGCCCTCCTGACGAAGAGGCGCGCGAGCGGGCGTGCGCCAAGCTCGCGGCCGGGACGCTCTCGCGTGCCACGCTCCTCCACGAACTCGCCGGCGCGCCGGAATTCGAGCGCATTCGACAGCTCGACGACGCCATCGCTTTCGCACGAGGGGCACGGTTACGCGGAGAGAGACCGCGGCACCTGCACGGGCCTCCGGCGACGGACGAGCGCGTCGTGGAGATTCCGTGGGTGCTGTCGCGGCTTCGATCCGGCAGGGTCCTCGAGGTGGGCTACGCATTCGCCGAGCCCGCCTACGTGGCCGCACTCGTCGCGTCCGACCGGGGCGAGCTGGTCGGCGTGGATCTGGTCGCAGCCGACGTGCCCGGTCTGGAGGCCGTCGTCGCCGATGCCCGTGAGCTCCCGTTCCCGGATGCGTCGTTCGACCAGGTCCTGCTCGTTTCGACGCTCGAGCACATCGGCGCGGACAACGAGGTCTACGGCGTCGAGGGGGAGCTCGACGAAGGCGGCCGCGGGGCGGCGCTCCGCGAGCTACGCCGCGTCTTACGGCCCTCGGGTCGCCTGCTGGTCACCGTCCCACTCGGCGAGCCGCGGGACTACGGCTGGTTCCGTCAGGAAGACATTCCCGGGTGGACGAAGCTCTTCGTCGCTTCCGGGTTTTTCATCGAGGAGCTGGAGGCGTACGAGCTCAGCGACGACGGCTGGCGGTCGGCGCCGACATTCGACCCGACGGGGGTCGTCTACGGCGGCGCGGCCCAGCCGCAGGGGCCGTCCTCTGTGCCGAGCTGAGCCCTCGACGACTGCGACGGCTGGTCACACCGGACGGGATGAAGCGGACACTGCGGCGGCGGCTCGGGCCGAGTATCGCGCGCTGCGGGGCGGCTGAGCGGCCCGGCAACCGTCCGGAACGCTGCGGTATGGGGACATTTCCGCCGTCTATACTCGCGCCCGATGGACTTCGCGCTGACCCCGGACCAGCGCTCGATTCAGGCTCTGGCTCGAGAAGTCGCCGAGGCCGAGATCACCCCGAACGCAGCCGCCTGGGATCGACAGCACACCTTCCCGCAGGAGCTCTTCGGCAAGCTCGGTGACCTCGGGCTGATGGGCGTGTGTGTCCCCGAGGACCTCGGCGGGGCCGGAGCAGACTTCGTCTCCTACATCCTGGTCCTCGAGGAGCTGTCGCGGGCGGACGCAGGAGTGGGGGTGACCGTCGCCGTCCACACGAGCGCCGTCGCGCTCCCGATCGTCGCCTTCGGGACGGCCGAGCAGAAGCAGCGGTTCGTGCCGCCGCTCGCCCGCGGCGCCGAGCTCGGCGCCTTCGCGCTGACCGAGCCAGAGGCCGGATCCGATGCAGGCTCCCTCCGGTCGAAGGCCACGACCGACGGCGAGGGCTGGCGGATCGAGGCCTCGAAGCAATGGATCACGAACGGCAGCTACGCGTCCACGTTCCTCCTCTTCGCCCGCACCGACCCGGAGACGACCGGAAGTCGTGGCGTCAGCGCTTTCCTGCTCGACGCATCGGAGGTCGAGGTGACGCGCGAGGAGGAGAAGCTCGGGCTCCACTCGTCCTCGACCGCCGACATCCGGGTGGCGGGCGCCTCGGTGGGGCGGGACCGACTCCTGCACGAGCTGCACAAGGGATTCAGCGTGGCGATGCACACCCTCGACGGCGGCAGGATCGGGATCGCCGCGCAGGCGGTCGGGATCGCGCAGGCCGCCTACGACGTCGCCCGGTCGTACGCCCTCGAGCGCCGTCAGTTCGGCAGCCGCATCGCCGATTTCCAGGCGATCCAGTTCAAGCTCGCGGACATGGCAACCGAGATCGACGCAGCGCGACTCCTCACCTACCGAGCGGCCTGGCGGAAGCAGGAGGGCCTGTCGCACACCGCGGAAGGGGCGAAGGCGAAGCTGTTCGCGTCGTCGGTCGCACGCAGGCAGACGGGCGAGGCGATCCAGATCCTCGGGGGCTACGGCTACACGACCGAGTTCCCGGTCGAGCGGTACTACCGCGATGCGAAGATCACGGAGATCTACGAGGGCACGAGCGAGATCCAACGCCTCGTGATCGCACGCGAGATCCTCGGGCGTCACGAAGGCCGGACTCCCGCGTCCGGGTAGGGTTGGGCCATGTCTCGCGCCGCCGACGAGCCGGTTCGGCTGACACGCATCTACACGCGAGGGGGCGACGCAGGGGAGACCTCCCTCGGTGACGGCACCCGAGTGTCGAAGCTCGATTCGCGAATCGCCGCGTTCGGGACGACCGACGAGGTCAATTCCCTGCTCGGCCACGTGCGGGCCGCCGGGTGCCCGCTCGAGCTCGACGGTCCCCTCGAGCGGATCCAGAACGAGCTCTTCGACGTCGGTGCGGATCTGTGCGTGCCCTTCGAGGTCGAGGGCCGGTTGCGGGTCGTGCAGTCGATGATCGACGAGCTCGAGAAGGACTGCGACGCGTTCAACGAGTCGCTGCCCGAGCTGAAGAGCTTCGTGCTGCCGGGTGGCACCACCGCCTCGGCCGGGCTCCACGTCGCGCGGACGGCGTGCCGCAGGGCTGAGCGAGAAACGCTCCTCGCCGCCGGGGAGCACGAGGTCAACCCGCTCGTCGCGGTGTACCTGAACCGACTCTCGGATCTGCTGTTCATCCTGGCGCGCGCCGCGAACGCGCTGGCAGGCACGGACGAGCCGCTCTGGAAGCCGGGCGCGTCGAGGGCGTAGCGCGGGCTGGGCCGCCTCCCCCGGGGTCTGCGGGCGAGGTGTTCCGCGTCGCCCTTCGCCTCGGGTTGACCTCGTTCGGAGGTCCTGTCGCGCACGTCGGGTACTTCCGCGAGGCCTATGTGGCTCGCCGTCGCTGGCTCGACGAAAAGCAGTTCGGAGAGCTCGTCGCATTGACGAGCCTGTTGCCCGGCCCGTCGTCCAGCCAACTCGGGATTGCGATCGGCGTCGAGCGTGCCGGAAAGCTCGGCGGCCTCGCCGCCTGGCTCGGGTTCACCCTTCCTTCTGCGGTGATCATGACGGCACTCGCGATCTGGGCTCGCGACGTCGACCTCACCGAGGCAGGATGGGTGCACGGCCTCGAGTTGGCCGCTGCCGCGGTCGTCGCCGCCGCCGTGATCGCGATGGGGAGGATGCTGGTGCGCGGGCCTGTACACCTCGTGCTGGCCGGTTTCGCGGTGCTCGTGGCGCTGCTCGCTCCCGGTCCTCTCGGCCAGACGTCGACGATTCTCGTGGCGGGGGCGATCGGCGCGTACCTCTTTCGCTCCACGTCGGCGCCCGCACCGTTGACGATGCGCTTTCCCATCGGACGGCGGACGGCGGTCGGTGCGGGCGTGTGCTTCGTGGCGCTTCTCGTGGGGCTGCGCGTCGCGGCCGCCGTCACCTCGTCGCACGCCGTTTCACTGGCAGCGGCCTTCTATCGTGCCGGCGCGCTCGTCTTCGGCGGTGGCCACGTCGTCCTGCCGCTCCTCAACGACGCCGTCGTCGATCCGGGGTGGGTTTCGCAGCAGACGTTCCTGGCGGGGTACGGGGCCGCCAACGCCATGCCGGGACCGTTGTTCACCTTCTCGGCCTTCCTCGGCGCGAGTGGTGGCCCGTCGCCGAACGGCGTCGGGGGCGCCGCGATCGCAGTTCTCGCCATCTTCCTGCCGTCGTTCCTGCTCCTTGCCGCCGCGCTCCCGCTCTGGGGCTCGGTCCGCGAGCGTGCTGCGGTCCAGGCTGCTGTCGCGGGCATCGGAGCAGCAGTCGTAGGCATGCTCGGCGCCGCACTCTGGGATCCGGTTCTGCAGACGTCCGTTGACGGGGTCGTGGACGCGATCGTGGTCGTCGGGCTGCTGGCGGCGCTCCGCGTGCTGCCGGCCTGGGCCGTCGTCGTGCTCGCGGCGGCGCTGGGCGCGGTGTTCTTCTAGTGCCACCTCGATGCTCGCTGCGCGTTGCCGCCTGTCGATCAGGCCGAGAGGTGCTCGAAGCCGGGCGCAGGCGTGAACGGTGTCACGCTGCGATCGATCTCCTCACCGCGTTGCTCGATCCGCTCCAGGTCCGCCTGGCCGAGGAACTTCCCGGCCTCGCGCAGGTACTCGACGCGGTGCGCATCGATTCCCATCAGCGTCGCGGCCGTGACGTCGGCGGCAACCGGATCGGGAGAGAAGACGACGACACCGGACTTGGCGGGCGTGCCCATGATCGGGCCGTCCCCCTGCATCCCGACGATCCCGTCGATGATCGCGAGGCCCGGTCGGACGGCGGTCGCGACATCCAGGATGGAGTTCTCGACACCGCGCCAGTGAAGGACGTTCTTCGGCCACCCGTAGACCCTGCCGGGGACGCAGCCGAAGCAGTTCTTCAGCGACAGCGTGACCCCGACCCAGTGGTGGGTCTTCAGCTTGGGCATCGAGACCACGAGATCCGCATCGAGCACGTCCCGCGGGAGCCACATCTGCCCCAGGCCCGTGTAGCGGGTGCTGAGCGTCGTCTTCGCGAGCGGCGCCGAATTGAGATCGACGAAGCGCGCGCCCGTGTCTGCAATCGCGTCGAGCAAACCGGAGGCCACGACGATCGCCTCGGTGTCGCGGCGATGTCCAGGCCCTTCCGCGACGACGACGTCGCGGGCCCCCAGCCGCCGCATCGCAACGACCGTGGCCGCGACGAGTCGCGGGTCGGTGTTGATCACGCTGTCGGCCCGAAACTCGACGAGGTTCGGCTTCAGCAGGACGCGCTTGCCACGGACGTCGACGGCGACGGTACGTAGGCCGTCGGCAACGAGGCGCTCGAGGTCACGCTCGTACGACGACTCGTGGAGGACGGCCACCGGCGCCCGCGCGGGTCGCGGGAAGAGCTCGCGGTCGAAGCCGGGGCGCGGCCGATTGAGCAGGCTCTCGGCGACGATGCCGGCGCTCGCGACGACGGTGACCGCCGCCGTCGATCGCAAGATGAACTGGCGTCGGTTGATGCCGCTCATCCGATGCTCCGCAGGCGCGCTCTGACGTCCGGCGGGGCGGTCGCGAGCGTGGCCCAGGCGAGCGCGAGCGTGTTCCCGAGAAAGCGGGTCCGGCTGTACGCCTGCGCCAGCGACTCTCGCACGTCGTCCCCGCCGGGCGAACCAACGAGATCGAGGGCGAGAGCGGTCTGGGCGAGCGTGAGACCGCCGGGCTCGGCGCGCCAGCGTGATCGAAGGAAGCGCACGCCGGGTGCGACGAGTGACGCGCTCTCACCTTGCAGCCCCATCAGTGCGACTGCAGTCGTCTGCGCGTAGCCCCGCAGGTCGACACCCTTGACGCTGGTGCTGCCGTAGTTCCAGCCCCCGTCGTTGCAGTGGCGCTCGTGCAGGATCCTGACCGCCTCGTCGCGCGTGGCAGTATCGGTGGGGCGGAGCAGCTTGATCGCCAGGAGGACGCGGCTCGTAGGCTCGACCCAGGCGTACGAGTCGTCCGTCCAGCCCCAGCCGTTGCGCCCGTCGCCGTCCTCGTTGCCGCTTTCGCCGACGGTAGGTGCGCGCCTTGCGAGCACATGGTCGAGAGCCCGCGAGCGGGCCGCCTCATCGCCCATTGCGAGTGCCGCGAGTGCCGCGACACTAGGGCTTTCCGGTCGACCGTCTCGGGCCGCGAATCCTCCGTCAGGGCGTTGCCTGCGGGCGAGCCAGGCTCGAGCAGCGGAGTCCTCCAACGCGATGGCCGCGACTGCGGTGGGCTCGACCTCGGATGGGCCCCCGGCTGCGAGGCCGAAGCCACCGTCGCGGGACCGCGCTGCATCGAGGTCGTGCTCGAACGTACCTCTCGTGACGGGCGGCATCGAATCCATTATCGACACGAGGGGGACGGGACCTTCGGCGCGTATGCACGCCCCAGTCGGCTAGGTTGCGCGGCTTCCCCGCTGTCTCCGCCCACGCAGGCTCAACCTGGCCCGTAGAGAAGATAGAGGGGTGCTCGCGCGCACCAGGCAGATCTGCGAAGAGAACGCGCTCCTGATTCTCCTCCTCACGAGCTTCATCGGGGTCCTGCTCGTCCTGACCCCGTCGCTCGTGATCGCGGACAGTTGGCTGTCGCTCGTCGCCGGCAGGGAGATCGTCGAGCACGGCCTGCCGCGGACGAACGACATCACCGTGCTCGGTGCAGGCCGAGTCTGGATCGACCAGCAGTGGTTGGCTCATCTCGTGTACTACGGGGCGGAAGCACTCGGCGGCCTGCGCGTCGTGACGCTTTTCAACATCGCTCTCATCGCGGCCGGCTACGCGATCGCGGTCGCCGCTGCGCGGCATCGCGGGGCCTCGCAGCGCACGACGCTCGTGATCGCGTTGCTCGTCATCCTGGCGTCCCCGTGGGCCTGGCAGGTGCGGGCGCAGACGCTCGCGCTCCCATTGTTCACCGGTCTCCTCTGGCTCCTGATCGACCATCAGCACCGTCTCGATCGGCGAGTGCTGCTTGCACTCCCGATTCTGATCGTCTGGGGCAACGTCCACGGCACCGCCGTGATGGCGGCGATTCTCGTCATGGGTGCCGGCGCAATCGACCTGATTCGGCGTCGCGGAGACGCACGGGTTGCCGTGGCACTCGTGCTCGCGGCCCCCGTCTGCCTCCTCGTCTCACCGTATGCCCTGGATCTGCCCTCCTACTACCACCTGATGCTGGTCGACCCGCCGTTCAAGGGCCTGATCGTCGAATGGCGTCCCGACGCGGCCGGAGGCGAAGACCGTTCTGTTCTTCGTGTTGGCAGTGGGGACGGCCGTGCTCGCGGTCTGGCAGCGCCGGCGGCTGACGCTGTTCGAGGGCTTCGCGCTGGCCCTCACGTTCTGGGTCGGCATCGACGCCATTCGCGGCGTCACCTGGTTCGTGCTCACGGTGCTGATCGTCGTGCCGGCGCTTCTCGACGGGGCGTTGCGCATGAAGCCTGCCCAGCCGCATCGTGGCGCCAACGTCGTCATCTCGGCGATCTGCCTCGTCGGGCTCTCGATCGGGGTCGTGCTGACCGCCGCTCAGCCGACCAAGTGGTTCGAGAGCACGTGGCCCACGGAGGCGCTACCGGCGATAGCCGAGGTGACGGGCAGCCCGGCGACCGTGTACGCCATCTCCAGCTACTCGGACTGGCTCTACTGGCATCGGCCCGACCTGCGGGGGCGACTTGCCTACGACATTCGGTTCGAGATCTACCGTCGCCCGACGATCCAGGCGACTGCCGACTTCGTCTCGATCCGGGGGGCGAACTGGGCGAGGCAGGCCGACGGCTTCGACGTCGTGATCGTGGACCGGAGCAGAAACGGGAAGATGACGCGCGCGCTTCGTCGCGGATGGCCGCCGACTCCACTACTCCGGCGACAACATCGCGGTGCTGACCCGGCGCGCTCCCTGAGCCTGCCCCGCCGGGCGAAGGCATGCTCCGAGCACGAGTGCCAGCGTGACGAGCACGCGGGCCGTCTCGACGCCGTTGCCGTCGGTCACGGGCGCACCCCACATCAGCAATGGGATGAGCCAGGCCGCGCCGAAGCGCGGCCTGGCGACCGCAAGCGGCACGGCGAGCAGCACGTAGGTGTGGAGCCAGACGATCGGGGTCATCGCGAGCGCCGCGAACAGGGCCAGGACGAACGACTGCTGATCGGCGCCGCGCCTTCCGGCGACGGCGGATGCAACGACGAGCACGCCGGCGACACCGAGCCAGATCGCCTGCGAAAGCCACTCCGGCAGGCCCACCGCGAGGGCCATCGCATAGACCGTGAACGATTCGGGGCTCTCGAGCCGGCTCAGCTCTCGCGTCAGCTCGACGTAGCCACCGACCCCGGCGAAGCCGATGAGCGCCCAGGGGACGAGGATCAGGATCGCCGCGACCGCGAGCGACTGCAGCGCGCGGCGCGCGGAGCCGCGGAACCAGAGCCAGACGAGCAGCGGCCCGAGCGCGAGCTTCAGGCCGAGAGCACCGCCGACCGCAGCGGCGGAGCCGAACCGATCACGGTATCTCCAAGCGAGCGCAGCCAGCAACCCGAGCGGAATCGACACGTTCGCCGTCTGCACGGCCGTTGCGGTGGGAGCCCAGATCGCGACCGCTGCATAGCAACGCCAGTCCCGAACGCCGCAGAGAGCGAGCATCGCGCCGAGCGCCCCGACGAGGAGCAGCACCCAGAGAACCGACGCCAGGAGCTCGGGGAGGGCTGTGAACGGGACGAGAACGAGCGCGAGCAGTGGTGGATAGACGTAGGCCGAGCCGGCGTCGACGGATGGGTCGGTCGCGCGCCGGGAACGGGTTCACGCCGTGCCGTACGGCGTCCGCAGCCGGGAGGTAGGCCGACCGGAAGTCGACCGCGAAGACGACACCGTGCTCGAGCCAGTAGACGAAGGCCACGGCGACCACGGCGACGGCGGCGACCAGCATCACGTCGATGGCCGGCGCGCTGTATCGGTCGAGCCTCTTCATGCCGTGACCGGCCTGATCGACGAAGGCCGTCGCCGGACCGTTGCGACGACGAGAACGGCGGCCGTGGCGCCGACGAGCGGCGTTTGCCACCAGGCGCCGTTGCCGTTGGTCGGGGCGAGCCAGAGCGCCACCGGGAGCAGCCACACAGCCGACATGCGGGGCCTCGCAGCGGCGAGCGGAACGACGAGGACCACGAGGTAGTGCTGCCAGACGACCGGCGTCAGAACGAGCGCGGCAGCCAATGCGAGTGCGAGCGAGCCGGCGTCGTCGCCGCGTCGGCCGACGACGAGGCAGGCGACGAGCAACGCCGCACCCAGACCCAGGGCGACGGCGAGCCCGGCAGCTGCGCCCCCAACCCGCCGTCTCGACGATCCCGCCGATCGAGTAGCTTCGTCCGGACTCGATCGCGGCGACCTCGTCGTTGAGGCCGAAGAACCGCCCGAAGCCGGCAAACCGCAGCGGGACCCAGGCCAGCGAGACGAGCAGAGCCGCAAACCCGACAGCGGCCGCCGCCGTTCGCCACCTGCCACGCGCGGCTTCCCAGACGACGAGCGGCCAGGCGAACGGCTTGATCGCGATCGCCAGCCCTTCGGTGAGCGGACGACCGACCCCGGACGAGCCGCGGAACCGCCACGCGAGGGCCACGAGGAACGTGATCAGCACCGAGGCATTGGCGCACTGGAGCGCGTTGAACGTGGGAGACCAGAGGGCGACGACGCCGTAGCAGACCGGATCGCGGAGGCCGGTGAGCCAGAGTCGCCGCACCGAGCAGGGCCAGCGGACGCGGCCGTCGCGACGAAGGCCGCCCAACCGGTCGACAGAAACGTCAGGGGCGAGAGCAGCTCGGCGAGCAAGCGGCGGGTACACATACGCGGTCTCGGACGAGATGGAGAAGTCGCCTGGCGCCGCATAGGGCGAAGCGCCGTCGAGGACGGCGTGCGCCGCCGGGAGGTACGAATGGACGACGTCGAAAGCGGGCGACGGGTGCCCCGCAAGCGCCGCCAGCAGGACGCCGCACGGCGAGTGCGACGAATGCGGTGACGAGCGCGGCGCGCAACCGCGGGTATCGCACGCCGGCGCCGAACGCCGCAGTCGGGTACCGCGGTCATGCGGTCGCCGGCTGCGGCACGGTGCCGCGCCGGAGGCTCGGTCCAGCGACCGCGAACACGATGACTCCCGGCACACAGCGTGGGGATCACCTGGTTCCAGAGCATCCCGTACCCCGAGATCATGCAGACCCAGGGTGGGAGCATCAGGAACCAGACCCACGAGAGCCTCGGCCGCAGCACGGCCAGCGGGACGACGAGGACGAGAAGGTGGTGCTGCCAGACGATCGGGATGATCGCGAGCCCGGCGGAGAGCGCGAGCATCAGGCAGGCGGCGTCCTCGCCACGCCGCCCTGCCCGGACGGCGGCGACCGCGAGGGCCCCACCCACGAGCAGCGCGATCATGGTTCCGACGCTGCGCGACGCGCCGAGCCCCATTGCGATCGACGCTACGGAGTGACTGACGTCCAGGCGCAACGCGGTGAGCTCGTCGAGGAGGTGTGGATAGCGCCCGACGCCCTCGAAGCCGATCACGGCCCACGAAAGCACGATCATCAGCGCCCCGGATGCAGCGGAGATCGCCGCGGCCCTGAAGCGGCGGGTCGCCACGAACCAGATCACGAGCGGCCAGACGAAGAGCTTGAGCGCGATCGCCAGGCCGGCGGCGAGGCCGGCGGCGAGCGCACGATCCCGGTAGCGCCAGGCCAGGGCGACGAGGAGCATCACGATCAACGACGCGTTCAGGTTCTGGATTCCCGCAAACACCGGCGCCCAGAGATAGACGATGAAATAGACGCGGGCGTCTCGGACGCCCGCCAGCCAGAGCGACGCGCCGACTGCGCCGACGCAGAACAGCGTTGCGATGTGGGTCGCGAGGGCGATGGGAACGAAGGTGAGGGGCGCCAACAGGACGGCGAGCGTGGGTGGGTACACGTACGCGCGGTCGTGGGCGATCTCCCAGGCGCCCGTCGGCGGGTAGGGAGAGTGGCCGTCCGCAACGGCCCGCGCCGCTCCCATGTAGGCGTTCTCGAAGTCGAAGCCCGAGACGTGGCCGAGGAGCGCGAGGAGGAGCGACAGCATGCCGAGTCCGGCAAGGGCCACGACGGCGATCCCCTTCCCGTGCGCACCAAGCACCACGCGCCGATGTCGCGCTCGTTCCATCCCAAACATCATGCGTCGTCGTTCGGGCGCCGGATGACGCCCATCGTCTAGCCGGACCTAGCCCTAGACCCAGTTGCACCCCGTCCGCACGAGGAGGAACGGCGCCGGCGCGAGCATTCGAGGCGGTTGTGCGTTGCGGCGCCCGGCGTCCAGACCCCGCGCGGAATGCCCCTCGAACGAGGGATCTTGCCGGGAGCGCGAGCCGTCCGAAGGCTGGTCGCGGCGGCCGGTACGGCGTGCCGGAGCACGTGCCTCGAAGCGGCCGAGCAGGCCGTCGCGCGCCGAACGTCCAGGCACGACTAGCCCTCCTGGGAGTTGTCGAAAGACCCCCCGCACCGCACCCTGAGGCAACACCCCCGCCGGGCGGCACGAGTGGGGAGAAACGAGTCGGGGGCTTCGTCTCCGGAAAGCAAGGGAGGATTCACATGATGGATGTCATTCTCTGGTCGATCGTTCAGGGCCAGAACGGTTGGGCTCGATTCCGGGACGAGGAGCGCGCCCAGGGTCTCGTCGAGTACGCGCTGATCATCGCGGTCGTCGCTCTCGGTGTGCTTCTGGCGATCGTCTTCCTGCGTGACCGCATCGGCGATCTCTTCCGCAAGGCGGGTAGCGAGCTCAGCACGCAGCCCAGCTGAGCTGAACGGAACGAACGGAATAGCGTGGGCCGCCGTCTAGGCGGCCCACGCTGTTTCGAGCAAGTCAGCGGGCGGGGGACGCCCGACAGAACGGAATCAGGGGTGCGTCATTCGGAGTTGGCCGGAGGCGCGAGAGGAAGACTCAAGGGAACTCAAGGGAAGTGTCGAAAACGTCGACACCGAACTCATCAGCGAGTCGAGGAGGAACAAGCGTCGTGTCCAACACCTTCACCGAGAAGTTGACCTCGTCGAGAGGAGTCGGGATCGCGCTGGGCATTGCCGCGGCCGTGCTCGCGGGAATCCTTCTCCTCGTCTATCTGAGCCAGTATCGGAATAGCGTCAGCGGGGACAACGCGCTGCGACCTCGGTGATCGTGGCGAAGACATTGATTCCGGCAGGAACGTCGGGAACGATCATCGGCACGAAGTCGCTCTATCAGTCCGACGACGCTGCCGCGCAGGAAGTCAAGGCCGGCGCAGTCGCCGACCCGGCCTACATCAACGGACGCGTCGCGGTGGCCGACATCCTTCCCGGCCAGCAGCTGACGACGGCCGACTTCACCGAGGCAACGACCACAGTCGGTGAACACGAAGATCACGGGCGCCCAGCGCGGCGTCTCGGTCCCGGTCGACGCGATCCGGATGAGCACGACCCAGATCGCCGTCGGGAACAAGCTCGACCTGTACGTCGCGATCGGCGGCGTGGTCAAGCTGTTCGAGCCGTCCGTGCGTCGTCCTCGCCGTGCCCGACCAGGGCGCTGCCGGCGGCAGCTACATCCTGCGCGTGAACACGGCGAACGTGCCCGATCTCATGGTCGCGGCCGACTCAGGCACGCTCTGGGCCGCGATCCGGCCGCAGGCGAACGCGAAGCCGACCGCTGATCGCGAGAGCAGCGTCCAGAGCATCTGAGCGGGCGCTAGGAGCACCGTGAGCCAGACCAATCCGCGCAATTCTCGCCGTCGACGACGGCATCGACCCGGACGACCTCGTCGCCCTCTTCGGGGGCGACGAGTCGCTCCGGCTCGCCCAGGTGGCACGCGCCTCGACGACGCACCACGCGTGCTCGTCGAGACGCAGGCCGACCTGCTCGTCGTCGCAGCGCAGGGCTACTCCGACCGGGCGCTGTTCCTCGTCGATCAGCGCCGTCAAGGCCGATCCCGACCGGCCCGTGCTGGTGCTCAGCCCACGACGTCGCCGAGCGGCTTCGTCCGGCGGGTGTTCGAGATGGGCGGCGAAGACATCCTCATGCTGCCGCAGTCGCCGCGAGCAGGTTCGGTTCGCCGTCGAGAAGATGCTCGCCCGCCGCCGAGGGCAGCGCTGCCGCGCAGGGGGCACGACCTCGGGCGGCATGATCGCCGTGCTCGGGCCGAAGGGTGGCACGGGCAAGACGCTGACGAGCGCGAACCTCGTCCGTTGCACTCGCTCAGCGTGGCATGCGCACGGCGATCGTCGACCTCGATCTCCAGTTCGGCGACATCGGCCTCTGCATGGGGCTTCCACCCGACGTGACGATGTACGACCTCGCTCTCGCCGGCGGCACGATCGACTCCGAGAAGCTCGACGCCTATCTCGTCACGCATCCCTCGGGCGCACGCGCGCTGCTGGCGCCGAACCGTCCCGATCAGGCCGGCGCGGTCACCGGTCCAGATGCTCCAGGACGTCTACGCCGCCCTTCGGTCGCAGTACGACTACATCGTCATCGACACGCCGCCCGGGTTCACGCCCGAGGTGATCGCGACGATCGACGCATCGACCGACCTCGTCATGGTCGGCATGCTCGACTCGCTCTCGCTCAAGAACACCAAGCTCGGGCTCGAAACGCTCGACCTGATGGGCTACGACAGGATGAAGATCCGGCTCGTGCTCAACCGCGCCCACAGTCGCGTCGGCATCAGCCAGAGCGACGTCATCGCCGTTCTCGGTCGCGAACCGGATGTGTTCGTGCCGAGCGACCGCGAGATCCCACGGGCAGTCAACGAGGGCGTGCCGATCGTGCTGGCCCGCCCGGAGTCCGAATCCTCCGCCGCGTTCCGTGACCTTGCCGACCTCTACGCCGGCGCTGTCACCGAACCCACCGTCATGACCAACGGCCGAGAGGCGGAACTCCGTCTTCTTGCGCCTCGCAGGAAAGAGGGCTTAGATGGAACTCCATGAGCGACTGACCGCGACGTCGACGGCCGATCAGCCGGCGACCAAGGCAAGGGGACGCAGGAGCGCGAGCCCTTCGCGGATCTCAAGAACCAGATTCACATGACCGTGATCGGCGAGCTCGGGCCCCAGCTCTCGGCAGCGAACGTCGATCCTGCCGCGACACGCGAGCGTGTCGTTGCGACGGTCCGGCACCACCTGCAGACCGAGACCGGGATCTCTCGTGAGGATCGCGAGCGGATCACCGGCGAGCTGACCGACGACATCCTCGGCTACGGGCCGCTCGAGCGCCTCCTCGGAGACGACTCGATCACGGAGATCATGGTCAACGGCCCGAGTGAGATCTGGATCGAGCGTCAGGGACGCTTGTACGAGACGACGGTCCGGTTCACCGACGAATCGCATCTCCGGCGGATCATCAACAAGATCGTCGCCCAGATCGGCCGCCGCATCGACGAGGCGTCGCCGATGGTCGACGCCCGGCTGCCGGACGGCTCCCGCGTCAACGCGATCATCCCGCCGTTGTCGCTCTCCGGCCCGCTCGTCACGATCCGCAAGTTCTCGAAGAAGCGCCTGACGCTGGACGACATGGTCAGCCTCGGCACGCTGTCCGCCGGGGCCGTCGAGTTCCTGCGCCGGTGTGTCGCCGCCGAGCTCAACATCATGGTCAGCGGCGGTACCGGGCACCGGTAAGACGACGCTTCTGAACGCGCTCTCCTCGGCGATCCCGGATCGCGACCGGATCGTCACGATCGAGGACGCGGCCGAGCTGCAGCTCCACCAGCGGCACGTGCTCCGGCTCGAGTCCCGGCCCCCGAACATCGAGGGGCAGGGCGCGATCCCGATCCGCGAGCTCGTGCGGAACTCGCTGCGCATGCGTCCCGACCGCATCATCGTCGGCGAGATCCGCGGCGCAGAGGCGCTCGACATGCTGCAGGCGATGAACACGGGCCACGAGGGCTCGCTGTCCACCGTCCACTCCAACTCGCCCCGTGATGCCCTCAGCAGGGTCGAGACGATGGTGCTGATGGCCGGCTACGACCTTCCGGTGCGGGCGATCCGCCAGCAGGTCGCCTCGGCGCTCGACATGGTCGTTCATCTCGCGCGCCTGAACGACGGCTCACGTCGTGTCACCTCGATCACCGAGGTGCAGGGCATGGAGTCGGACGTGATCACGATGCAGGAGCTGTTCGAGTTCAAGATCGACTCGTTCGACGCCGACGGCACGATCAGCGGCGGCCTCCGCTCGACGGGGCTCCGCCCGGTGTTCGTGAAGAAGTTCGAGCGACACGGCATCGAGCTTCCCGACGGCGCTGTTCCGCGAGGGCGCCGAGATCGACCTCTCGACTCGACTCGCTCAGGGGCCGGGCACCCAGTGAGACGGGCGCGGTCACCCTCGTCGGCCTGGCCGGTATCGCTCGCGGTCTTCGCCGCGCAGGCGACGGCTGCGGCGGTCGGCACCGACCGTGACCGAGGCGAATCCCGGCGCGTTCCCCGACCGTGCCTACGTGCTGACGCTGCCGAAGCGGCAGTCGTTCAAGACCGCTCAGGTCAAGGTGACCGAGAACGGCCGTCCGGTCGACTCGTCTGTCCGTCGTCCCGGCCGGTGCGGCGGTCGGCGGCGTCACGACGATCCTGCTGATCGACGCGTCGAACAGCATGAAGGGCGGCCCGATCACGAGTGCGATGGCCGCCGGGCAGGGCGTTTGCGGCGAAGAAGCCGGCGAACGCCAAGATCGGCGTCATCATGTTCAACAAGACGTCGGTGGTGCGCCTCGCGCCGACGCGCGATCTCGCCAAGATCCAGGCGGCGCTCTCGACACCACCGGCGCTCGGCGAGGGAACGAACATCGACGACGCGCTCGCGGTCGCGCCGCATCCAGCTGCTCGCCGACGGCGCTCGCGCCGGATCGATCGTGCTCCTCTCGGACGGCGCCGAGGTCGGCGGGACCGACAGCTCGGTCGTCAACCGGCTCGAAGGACGATCACATCCGCGTCTTCCCGGTCGGGCTCGAGTCCAAGGCGTTCAACAAGGACAATCTCGACGGAGATCGCGTCGCAGACGGGCGGCACGCTGGCGGTGGCCCACACGACCTCCAGGACCTGCAAGCCACTCTTCGCCGACCTCGGCTTCCGGCTCGGGAACGAGTACCTGATTCTCTATCGCTCGCTCGCAGAAGCCGAACCACGACGTCGAGCGTCGACGTCGCAGTCGCCGGCTACCCGACGCAGACCTCGCGCTACACGTCGCCCGAGCTCGGCAGCAGCACGGTGATCGAGGTCGTCGCTCTGGGATCGGTTCTGGCGCTCGCCCGTGACGCTCGTCGGCGCTCGTCCTCGGGATCGTTGCGCTCCTCTGGTACGCGGTCACCCGCATCGTCTCGACTCGACGCGGATCGTTCCGGCGCCGGATGGGCTCGTTCGTGCAGATGGGCGACGATCGACGACGAAGCCCGAGCCCGTCGCGACGACATCAAGGCGATGATGCAGGACGCGGACCAGTCGTTCCGCCGCAAGCGGATCCTCCGCTCGTTCACGGAGGACTGCGAGCTCGCAGACATCGAGACGTCGCCCGTCACGCTCGCCATGGTCGGGATCGGCGGGGGGCTCCTCGCTCGGCGTGTTCCTGGCCGTCGCGTTCGACACGCCCTGGTTCTTCCTGCTCGGCATTCTCGTGCCGCTCGGGATTCGCTGGTACGTCGCCAACCGCGTCGAGCGCAAGCGGCAGAAGTTCGGCGACGACCTGCCCGACAATCTGGACGTGCTCGCGCAGTCCCTCCGGTCGGGTCACAGCCTCGTCGGCGCCATCGCCAGCGTCTCCGAGACGGCGACCGAGCCGACGAAGACGGAGTTCGCACCGGATCGTCTCCGACGAGCACCTCGGCGTTCCGCTCGACTCGGCGCTTGACCGCGTGCGTGCAGCGGATGAACAACCGCGACCTGGATCAGGTTGCAGTCGTGGCGCTCATCCAGCGCGACGCCGGCGGCAACGCGGCCGACGTGATCGAGCAGGTGGCCCAGAACGTGCGGACCCGCCAGGAGCTCCGACGGCTGGCGCGCACGCTCACGGCTCAGGGCCGGATGGCCCGCTGGATCCTCACGGCGCTCCCGATCGGCTTGTTCATCCTGCTGCTCATGATCAACCCGGAGTATCTGTCGCCGCTCTGGGAGACGACATTCGGGTCCTGGCAATCATCATCTCCGTGATCATGGTCACCATCGGGTCGATGATCATCAAGCGCATCGTGGACATCAAGGTATAGGCGATGATATTTCTTCTCATCATCGGGTCTCACGCTCCTCGGCCTCGCCGTCTTCATGATCGTGCGAGCTGCCTGGGGACCTGGCACCAATACGGGCACGACCTCGCGCCACGCTGCAGCAGATCAGCGCCTACGGCTTCAGCGGGAGCCAGGCGGTCGTACGAGCGACGAGAACGAGCGCCGGCCGCTCAGCAAGCTCGCGACGTCGATCGGCAACCGCCTCCGCGACACCCGGATGTCGAAGGGCGAGCTCTCGACACGGGCGATGCTCGTCTCGGCGGGCATGTACAGCACGTCGCCCGACCGGTACCTCGGCTTCCGGGTCATCGGCAGCGTCGGCCTCGGGATGCTCACGCTCTGGCTGGCGGGATTCTCGGGCCTGTCGTTCTTCTGGATCGTCGTGCTGCACCGCGGTCGGCGTCTTCATCGGGTGGCTGTTCCCACTCGCGCTACGTCAAGCGGCAGATCCGGCTCAGACGCGATCGGATCGAGTACGAGCTGCCGGATCTCATCGATCTGCTCGTCGTCTCGATCGAGGCCGGCCTCAGCTTCCCCGGCGCCATGCGACTCGCATCCGACCGGATCCGTGGCCCGCTCGGCCAGGAGATGCGGCTGACGCTGCAGGAGCAGAACATGGGCCTCTCCAACGAGGATGCGCTCCGCAACCTCTACGCGCGCGCCGAGACGCCCGGCATCGGCGATCTTCACCCGTTCGATCATCCAGGGTCAGGCGCTGGGCGTCTCGATGGGCAGCATCATGCGCAACCTCGCCGAGGAGATGCGGAAGCGCCGCAAGGCCGCCGCGGAGGAGCGGGCGCAGAAGGCGCCGATCAAGATGCTCTTCCCACTCGTCTTCCTCATCTTCCCGACCATGTTCGTGATCATCCTCCTGCCGGCGATCCTCGCGATCGCGAAGGGCCTGTGAGATGGCCGGACGCGATTCCCGCCTGATCTGCTGACCGTGGACGGCAGACGGCGCGGCGTTTTGACGGTGCGGCGCAAGGATTTCCGCCGCGGCCACCTGACTCTCCGGCGAGAGGACGGGAGGATCATCTGCGAGAAGGTCGAGGTCGCCGACACGATCTGGCGACGGATGCGCGGGCTTCTCGGCCGCAACGGCCTCGCCTCCGGCGAAGGACTGCTGATCCGCCCGGCCTGGTCGATCCATACGGCCTTCATGCGGTTCCCCATCGACGTCGTGTTCGTCGATCACGACCTCATCGTGATCCGGATCGCGCCGTCGCTGCGGTCGTTCAAGACGGCTGCGTGTCGCGGTGCGCGAGAGGTCGTCGAGCTCCCCGCGGGAGAATGCGAGCGCCGCGGGCTCGAGGTCGGCGACAGGGTCGCCTGGGCCTCGCGCAATGCGACGCCCGACAACGGCGAGGTGCTCGAACACGACCCGCCGAGCCTCACGTCTTCCAGGTCGATCATTCTGGCGAGCGACGACCAGCGGTTCGTGAAGTTGACGAAGTTCCTCCTCGACGGCCACGGGATCGACGTCGCCGTGGACGTCCGCACTGCAGATCTTCATTCGTCGCTCGACGGCGAGCGGGTCGACGCCGTCCTCATCGACGCCGGCGACGAGCTCGGGCGAGCGCTCCGGCTGTCGAACGCGGTGCGGGCCTCGATGCCCGCAACGCCGATCGTGATCGTCGGCGACGGCGCCGCCACGCGGGCGCCTCAGAGCGTCGCGGTCTACGACAAGTGGGACCAGATGGACGAGGCAATCGCCGCACTCGCCGGCGCCGCGTAGGGCGAGGCGTGCCTCGCCCGCGCGTTGGGAGCGAGGCGCAAGCGCGCCCTGATTACAGGCCGAACGTTGCCGGGATGACGCGATAGGCGTTCAAGCATTTCCGCCGAACGCCGATGGACTGGGTGAGGCACGCGGGCAGAGCGTGGAGGCAAAGAGGGAAACACCCCTCGGAGGGAAATTGAAGAACCTGATGGAAGCCAACGGCTCCGGTCCCTGACGATGGCGTCGTTCGCCAGAGATTCGTTCGACACGGTCTCGGATCTCGCGCTCGCTCGTCACGACACGGTGACGCCCCCGGCGCCTGCCGACCGGCTGAGCCGGGTCCACAGCCGGCTTCTCGACGGAGTCGCCGAGCACCTCGCGCCCGTCCTCACCTCCGCTCACCTCCGGGCGCGCCGGATCACCCGGGCTGCAGGTGAGGGTGACGCTGCCGACGCCCTCGCCGCGGCGGCGTACGCAGCGGACGTGGTGGTGGGCCTTGCGGCCGAGGGCGAGCTCGAGCCCGACGACACGCGCGTGGTCGCCGCGGCTCTCGCAGACACACTCGCCGAGCCGTTCTCGGTCGCAGCCTTCGATCTCTTCTCGCGGGCCAGTTCCAGCCCGTCGCTCCTCGAGCTTCCCCCGACCGTGGCTGCCGAGATCCAGCTGACGCTCCTGCTCCACCTCGACGTCGCGACCGAGGCGTCCGTCTGGCGTCGCGTCGACGGCGCCCAGATCGAGTGCATCCTGACGCTCGGTGCCGACACCACCTCGAGGCGGATCCGCGCTGCCGCAAAAGCGGCGTGCTCGGCGCGCGGCGGCCTCTCTCTCGTCGGTCAAACGAGCCTTCGCGCGGCTCAGGTGCAACGGTTCGGAGCCCCGGCCGGCGCGGTCGTGATCCGTGTCTTCGGCGATCCCCGGCGGGACGTCACCGCCTATCTCGAGGCGGCAACAGCGGCGCTCGCGCCTGTTCTCGAGCGCGAGCACCTGCTCGAGCGCGATGCAGGGCGCGAGCGGGCGCTCGTCGCAGCCGGTGAGAAACGGTTGATGCGCCTCGGGTTCGATCTGCACGACGGCCCGGTCCAGGACGTGCTGGCGCTCGCCGGCGAGACGCGGCGCCTCCGCGACCAGATCTATCCCTTCGTCCTCGAGACGCACCGTGACCTCGCCTACGGACGGTTCGACGACATGCTCGCGCGGCTGAGCGACCTCGACCGAGGGCTCCGCGGCGATCGCCCACTCGCTCGAGACGAAGAGTGTCGTCGCGCGCCCGCTGTCGGAGATCATCCACCGCGAGGTCGACACCTTCGAAAAGCGCACCGGGATCGCGGCGACCGTCGATGTCCGTGGCGATCCAGAGTCGCTCAGCTCGGCGCAGCGGATCGCCGTCTTCCGGGCCGTGCAGGAATCCCTTGCGAACGTCCGAGAGCACAGCGGTGCCTCGGAGGTGGCCGTCCGCGTCCGGTCGCGCCGAGCGTCGGTCGACGTCCGCGTCACCGACAACGGCCAGGGCTTCGAGGTATCACGGGCGCTGGCCCGCGCGGCGCAGCGTGGGCGACTCGGTCTCGTCGGTATCGGTGAGCGCGTTCGCATGCTCGGCGGAACGTTCGAGATCGACAGTCGTCCCGGCGGCCCTACGACCCTGCGCTTCTCGCTCCCTCGGTGGGAGCCGTTCAGCAGGGTCGACGACCACAGCACCCCGCGCTAGACCTCCGCTGCGCTCGTCGGCAGGCGTTCGCTGGGCGCTCTGTGGCGCCCTTCCGGCGTGAATCGGGTACTCCGCCCACCCCTCGATCGAGTGAATCGATGAGCGGCTCCAGTGCCGATGCCCGTTATAGGCATGAAACGCATCATCGCCACCCTGTCGGCGCTCGTCCTGCTCTGTTGTTCGGTGGGCCTGGCGACTGCCGCCCCGACCTCGCCTACCGCGACGACACGGCTCCAGTCTCTCGAGGGCGACATTCTCGTCGAGCTCAACCGCACGCGCGCCGAGCACGGGCTGCGACCCTTGACGCGGTCGGAGCCTCTCCAGGGCGCCGCGGTCTTCCATTCTCGCGCCATGCTCGCCGGGGGCTTCTTCGAGCACGAGTCGAAGGACGGCTCGCCGTTCTCGGATCGTGTTCGGCGCTTCTACCCGTCTGCCGGAGCCGCGGAATGGTCGGTCGGTGAGAACCTGCTCTTCACGACCGGCACCGTCGGTGCCGGAGCGGTGATCAACGCGTGGTTGAACTCGCCCGGCCATCGCCGCAACATGCTCTCACCGGCCTGGCGCGAAGTGGGGATCGGAGCGGTCAAGACGCGTTCGGCCGGCGGCGTCTTCGGTGGCGGCCCGGTGCTCGTCGTGACGATGGACTTCGGCGTCAGGACGGCTTCGAAGACGATCGCCCAGAAGGACGTGCAACGCGTGCTGCCGTTGCCGTCGTAAGTCCGCTCGCTGTCCGTCCCTCTCTACGCCGCATCCGTGCCGGGCTCGAGACGACGTGAGCTCGAGACCCCGGTCAGACAGCGTGGTACTGGACGGTCTCGGGGTCGATCGTGGTGCTGATCCCGCGCTCCCACTGGATCACGACGCCGTCCGGGGTGATCTCGCTCACGAGCCCCGCATCGCCCGTGCGGAGCCCGCTCTCCGGGACATCGCAGTCGAGGACTATCTCGGTGCCGACCGCGACGCGGGCTCGAAGACGGGCTGAGAGATGACGGGCTCCGGTACTGTCCATGATCCGAATGTCGGACGGAGCATAGCGTCGGACATCCCCCGAAAGAGGCAGGAGCGGGCATCGGCCCGTCGAATCGCAAGGAGCGCCGGCGGTCGAGCTCCGAATTCGACGGCTGAGGACACGACCGCCGGCGTCACTCGACCATCCGGGGAGGGAATGACGTGCCGGGACAACCGCGACGAGACCGCGAATGGGAGAACTGGCCCGGCCGCGGGAGCGCGGACGACGGTATCCGGCATCGACTGAGGACACTGTTCGCCTCCACGGAGAACGACGAAGAGGCGATCGAGGCGTTGATCGCGCAGCGCGGTCGCGAGATCGAGGAGCAGACCGACCAGCTGCAGGAGACGATCGCCGATCTCGAGCGACGCGAGGAGCAGACGGGGCGCCTTCGCAGCGCCGTCGAGGAGATGTTGCGGCACGGTTCGGCCGAGCTCGACGAACGACACGCCGACCTGGCCACGCTGGCGCGCGAGCTCGGAGAGCGCGAGGAGAGAGTGCGAGCCGACGAGCGGGACATCGCAGTGCGGAAGCAGGAGCTCGGAGCAGTCGAGCTCCGTCGGGCCGCGGTCGAGCGTCGGGAGGAAGCTCTTGCTGCGCGCGAGGAAGCGCTCGACCGGATCTCGGCCGAGCTGACCCGACGGGAAAGCGAGCTGGCCGCCGCCGAGGAGGCTCTCGCTCACTCGGCGGCACAGGATGTCGACGTGCCGCGGAACGAACCGGAGGCGAGGGCGCACATCGTCTATTTCCCCGGCGCCGGCTACAGCCTCGAGGAGCACCCCGGGCCGGCGCCCGAGCCCGGCAGCGTCGTCGTCGTCGCGGGTCGACCGCTCGTCGTCGCCCGCGTCGGACGCTCACCCCTACCGGGCGACGGACGCCTGTGCGCGTACCTGGAGCCCGGCGCGCTCGCGGCTCCTCCTGGCCTAGCGCCTGCCGTCGACTAGCGGCACGACCCCGAGCCCGATTCAGGCCGACGGCAGCCGGAACAACGGCAAGCGGCGCTTCGAGGGCGTCGCATCGTCGAGCGCCTCGATCCGCCGCCCGGCCTGACCGACGAGCAGCCCTGCGAGCGCCTCGTCATCCTGGGTGAAGCGCCGGAGCCGCATGTCGTAGATCTCGACGAGCCCCCATGAGCGGCCGCGTACGACGAGCGGCACGAGCATCGCACAGTTCATCCGGAGCTCCCGCAGGACGAACGCCTCCGCCCGATCGAGATCGTCGTCGAGGAACGAGATCGACTTGATCGTCTGCGTGTCGAGGATCTCCTTCGTGACCGGGAAGTCCGAGATGAGATAGGCCGTATCCTCGCCCAGATCGACGTCGCGCATCGCGTGGCGAACCGCATCGAGAAGTTGCGGGCCTTCGATCCTCGAGACCAGCGCGCCCGTTGCGCCCGCGACGAATGTGACCGCCTTGCTGAGGCGGGCGAGCACATCGTCGAGCGACTCTTCGGCCCAGATCGCTGCCACGGACTCCACGGCGTCGCCGAGGGCCGACCGGTCGGAACCGGCACGACGCCGCGCTGCCCGGCCCGGGGGTGCGGTGTCGGCCGGGCCGGAGGTGACGGCGACGGCACGGAATCCGACGACGCGGTTCTTGCCGCTCGCCTTTGCCCGATAGAGCGCCTGGTCGGCAGCACGGATGAGCTGGGTGGCTCCGGCTCCGTCATACGGGTAGGTCGACAGGCCGGCGCTGACGTGGAGTGGGAAGCCGGCATCGTCGAGCCCCCTGTCGATCTCACCGCGCACGCGCTCGGCGATCTCGAACGCCCCATCTGCGTCGACACCCGGCAGCATGACGACGAACTCATCCCCGCCGAGGCGCGCCGCCGCCCCATCGGGAGGACACGACTTCTCGAGCACGCGCCCCAGCTCATGGAGGACGGCATCGCCGTGCTCGTGGCCCGCGCGGTCGTTCACGTCTTTGAAGTCGTCGCAGTCGAGCAGGACGAGACTCAGCGCGCGGCGCTCGGATTGCGCAACTTCGAGCTCCCCGTCGAGCAGTTGTTCCAGTCCACGGCGGTTCAAGAGGCCCGTGAGCGCATCCGTGTGGGCACTGCGTCGTTCGCGGACGAGTGCGATCGCCGAGTCGAGAGACGCCGCGGCATGGGCGGCGAGCAGCGCGGCGAGCTCGCTCTGGCCTCTGTCGAACTGCTTCTGGAAACGGCTCGTACCGACGAGGTAGCCGAGCTCGGCGCCGTTCGCGCGGAGGGGGAGCAATACGACCGAGCGGGCACCCGTACCGACGAGCTCGGGGACGCGCATCATGCTCGTGTCGAGCAACTCGAAGACCGCCGACGAATCGACGCGAGCGCGCAGTGCGTGCAGAGCGCCGGGGGGCAGGGGCTCGGGGCCGCCCTCGGCCACGCACCAGTGAGCCTGCTCGACGAGATCGCCGCTCTCCTCGGCGAGGAGCAGCTGACTGGCCTCGATGGGAAGGACGCGCCCCAGCGCTCTGGTCGCGACGGTCGCGATCGTGGTCGGGTCGCGAAGTGAGCTCATGTGCACGAACAGGCGTACGAGCGACGACAGGTCGATCGCGCGTCCCTCTCGCAACTCGTCGATGTGGCAGGCCAGGGCGCGAACGAGCGGCTCGGCGATTTCAGCGGCCTCGGGCGGAAGGCGCGACTCCGTGGCGATGTCGATGACGCCCACGATTCCGATCTCCGACACCAGCGGCATCGCCAGCTCCGATGCGATCTCCCGTCGGCACCTCGATGAAGTCGGGGTCCAGCGTGACGTCGACGACGAGCTGGGGCGACGCGGTGCGGACGGTACGTCCGATCACACCCTCGTCGAGTGGCAACCCGTCGGGGATCATCGCGTAACCGCGCGAGCCTACGAGCCAGAGGAGGCCGTGCTCGAGAACGAACACGGCCAGGGCGGCTTCGCCGAGCTCCTCGTGCAGAACGTCGAGAGCGCCCTCGATCGCCTTTGCGGCTGTCTCCGCGCGAAGGGCCGCGGCGGCGGCATCTGCGCACGCGCGCCGGAGAAGCTCAGGGTCGATCGACCCTGTTGCAGGAAGGCGTGAAGCGAGGTCCTCCATACCGACTTCGATCCGAGGCCCTGCTTGAGCGCCTCGGCATCTCCCCGAGGCGCCTGGCTTGATCGCTGCGGCGTCCAGAACGTACGGTTTCCGGTCTACGTGCTGGGACGCCGCTCTAGACGAGCCACCAGTCGATCACCGCATGCCCCCAGAAGAGTGCGAATACACCTCCGGCGGCAAGGAACGGCGCGTAGGGAATCCCGACCTTTCGCCCCTGCCGTCCCTGTGTCGCGAGGATGACGATCGCGGGGATGAGACCGAAGATCGATCCTGCGAAGAGCGCCACGATCACGGTGCTTCCGAGCCACGCTCCGAGAAAGGCCGCGAGCTTGACGTCGCCCATGCCGAGCCCGGCGGGATAGATGAGCGCTGCAATGAGATAGAACCCGCCCGCCGCCGCCGCGGCGACGATCCACTCGACGGACGGGTCCAGCACCGTCTGGACGATGAGCGCAACGACGAGCGCCGGCAGGATGATCTTGTTCGGCACGATCCGTCGCTCGAGGTCGGTCACGGTGACGGCGACCAGTACCGCGCACCCGAGGGAATCGACGACGGCTTCGACCGATAGCCCGAAGACGACGAAGCAGGCCGCGACGAGCGCCACGAGGACCACGGCTGCAAGTGGGCGGATGCGCGTCGTCACACGTGATGCGTTCCGCCCGCCGCGGCGCGATCCTGCCGGGCTTGCCGATGGTCGTTCACTCGTTCGAGTGAGCCGCCTCCCCCTTTCAGGTGGCGCTGGGCGGGACACCCCTGCATACGGTGAGGTCACTTGCGGATCTGGCCACAGCGGCGTGGCAGGCGGAGGGGTAAACGGCGGCGTGAAGAGTTCCAGGACAGTGCGAGAGACATCCCGTGGCCTTGCCACTGCGATCGCGGTCGGCGTCGCGACGGCGGTTGCACTCGCGGCAGAGGCCGTCGTCTCGATGGGCGGCCGTCGAGCCGAGATCGTGATCATCGCAGCGGTTGCGTCGATTGCGGCGACGGTGTTCACGCTCCGGTTGGTCGCCCGGACGCGCGCCGCGGAGTCGCTCGCTCTTCGAGACACGCTCACCGGCCTCCCGAACCGCGCGCTCCTCGACGACCGGATCGAGCAGGCGCTGCAGCGTGCTCGCCGGACCGCCGACGCGTTCGCCTTGATGGTGGTCGACCTCGACGGGTTCAAGGAGGTCAACGACATCCGGGGCCACGACGCGGGGGACCAGGTGCTGAAGAGCATCGCGCGACGCCTGGAGTCCGTGGTGCGGGCGAGCGACACCGTCGCTCGGGTCGGCGGCGACGAATTCGTCGTCTTGTCGATCGGCACCCGAACCGAGGACGAGGCCGCTGCCCTCGTCGGCCGCCTCCGCCACGCGCTTCGGAGGCCGTATCGGGTCGACGGAGGGATCGTCGAGATGGACGCCTCTGTCGGGTGGGCGTTGTTCCCGACGGACGGCGCCACGCCCGAGGAGCTGCTCTCGCGAGCGGACGTCAAGATGTTCGCGACCAAGCGAGACGCCGTCGAGGGATCTGCCGTCGCGCGCCGCGGGTCGCTGGACGCGGGCATCGTCCGGGAGTTCGAGTCCGCGCTCACCCGGAACGAAGTGCTCGTGCACTATCAGCCGGTGCTCGATCTCCGAGCCGGTGAAGTGCGGGGCTTCGAGGCCCTCGTTCGGCGGCAGCATCCGCAGCGCGGCCTGTTGGCGCCGGCGGACTTCGTCCCTCACGTCGAGCGAACGCCCCTGATCCGGGCGCTGACGCTGCACGTCATCGCCGAGGCGCTCAGGGGCATCCAGAGCTGGCGCGCGCTGCTCGGTGACGTCGGGGTGTCGGTCAACATCCCGTATCGCTCGATCGACGACAACGATCTCGTCGAAGGCGTTCTCGGGCTCCTCGCCACCACGGGTGTGACACCCAATCTGCTCACGCTCGAGATCGTGCCGTCCGGCCCAGGAGCAGGAGCAGAGCTCGACCAGGCGGTGCTCGAGCGGCTGACGACTGCCGGAATCCGGCTCTCGCTCGACGACTTCGGCCGCGCGTCGTCGCTTGCGGCCTTGCGGATGCTGCCGCTCTCGGAGGTCAAGATCGACGCGGGCTTCGTTCGCGGCCTGGGGCGTGGCGGTCCGGACGACGCGATCGTCTGGAACTTGATCCGCCTCGCGCACGACCTCGGTCTCGAGACCGTGGCCGAAGGAGTCGAGACCCGCGACGCCTGGGATGCGCTCGCCCGGATGGACTGCAACCGAGCTCAGGGATTCTTCATCCAATCGGCGCTGCCGGCGCCGGAGCTCTCCGAGTGGTTGACGAAGAGCTGGCCCGCTGTCGCACTCGTCAGCTGACCATCCTGGCGCTGCTTGGACGCTCATTCCTCGCCGAAGAGCGGGCTCTCGACGAGTCCCTGCTGGTAGGCGAAGCGCGTCGCCTCGGTGCGGTTCTTGACGCCGAGCTTGCGGTAGATGTTCGTGAGGTGGAACTTCACCGTCTGCTGGGTCACCCACAGCTCCTTGGCGATCTCGTCGTTCGAGAGTCCGCGGGCGAGAGCCTTCAGAATCGAGGTCTCGCGTTCCGTCAACCCGGCGGCCTTGGCGCCCGTCGGCTCCGCGCCGTCGGCGATCACGGAGGCGCTGAAGACGTTGCCCTCGATCGCCTGGCGTAGCGTCGACGGGAGGTCGGTCGGGTCGACGCTCTTCGAGATGTAGGCGCTGGCGCCCCGGCGTAGGGCGGTGTCGACGAGCTCCTGCGACGTCGAGGCCGACAGCATCACGACCTTCATCTCCGGGAAGCGCTTGTGGATCTCGTCGAGGCAGGCCAGCCCGTCCATGTGCGGCATCCGCACGTCGAGCAGGACGAGGTCGGGCTTGGTGCTGGAGACGATCGGGAGCACCTGCGTCCCGTTCTGGGTCTCGCCGACGATCTCGAAGCCTCCGTCGGCCTCGAGCGCCCGTCGGATCCCGTCGAGCATGAGCCGATGGTCGTCGGCGATGACTACACGCATGACGTCAGTGTTTCACAGGCGTCTGACGCGGCCCGCGCAGCCGCTCAACGCCCGCGAGCCCGATCGTGTTGAATCCCGCCCATGACGCTCACCGTCATCAATCCCGCGACCGAGCGTGCGATCGCCGAGCTCCAGCAGGCCGGCGTCGAGGAGACCGACGCAGCAGTGGCCCGGGCGCGTGCGGCGTTTCCTGCCTGGCGTGCCGTTGCCCCCGCCGACCGTGCCCGACTGCTTCGCCGGCTGGCGACGCTGCTCGAGGAGCAGCACGAGGCGCTCTCGCAGCTCGAGTCGGCGAACGCCGGCAAGCCGATCTCGGGTGCGCGTGGCGAGATCGGGATGGTCGCGCAGGTGTTCCACTTCTACGCCGGCGCCGTCGACAAGCACTACGGCGACACGATTCCCGTCGCCGGCGGCATCGACGTCACCTTCCGGGAGCCGCTGGGGGTGGTCGGGCTGATCACACCCTGGAACTTCCCGCTCAACATCGCGAGCTGGAAGGTCGGCCCTGCACTCGCGACCGGCAACACGATCGTGATCAAGCCGGCCGAGCTGACGCCCTTGACGACGATCCGGCTCGGCGAGCTCGCCCTCGAAGCGGGGATGCCCGAGGGCGTCCTGAACGTCGTCGTCGGAAAGGGCTCGGTCGTCGGTCAGCGTCTCGTCGAGCACCCGCACGTCGCAAAGATCGGCTTCACCGGCTCGACGGAGGTCGGCCAGCGCGTGATGCAGGGCGCGGCCGCGACGATCAAGCGCGTGACGCTCGAGCTCGGCGGCAAGTCGGCGAACATCGTGTTCGCGGATGCCGACCTCGAGAAGGCCGCGGCCGCGGCGCCGTACTCGGTGTTCGACAACGCCGGTCAGGACTGTTGCGCACGGTCCCGGATCCTCGTCGAGAGGACCGTCTACGACAGGTTCCTGGAACTGCTCGTCGAGGCGACGCGCGGCGTCAAGGTGGGCGATCCAGCGGACGAGGCGACCGAGATGGGGCCGCTCATCTCAGCCGCTCATCGGGACACGGTGGCATCGTTCGTGAACGGCGGATCCCTGTTCCAGGGAGAGGCGCCCGAGGGGCCGGGGTTCTGGTTTCCGTGCACGCTCGTCGAGGCGTCGAACGACGACCGGGTCGCCCGCGAGGAGGTGTTCGGCCCGGTAGCCGCTGTGATCCCGTTCGCCGACGAGGCCGAGGCGGTCCGGATCGCGAACGACACCCCGTACGGTCTCTCCGGCTCGATCTGGACCCGTGACAGCGCCCGCGCGATTCGCGTCGCGCGCGGCGTCGCGGCCGGCGTCCTGTCGGTCAACTCGAACAGTTCGGTGCGCGTGCATACCCCGTTCGGCGGCATGAAGCAGTCGGGCTTCGGCCGTGAGCTCGGCATGGCGGCACTCGACGGCTACACGGATCTGAAGAACGTGTTCATCTCGACGGAAGGCTGAGGACCATGGCTGGAAGGCTCGAGGGGAAGGTGTGCGTGATCACCGGCGCCGGCGGCGGGATGGGCCGCGAGGGGGCGATCGTCTTCACCGGCGAGGGCGCGATGGTCGCCGTCGCCGACGTCGATCTCGCCCTCGCCGAGGAGACGGTGGGGCTTTGCCCCGAAGGGTCGGCGTTCGCGGTGCGAGCGAACGTCGCCTCGGAGGACGATGTGAAGGCGATGTACGCCGCGACGGCGGAGCGCTTCGGCGGGATCGACGTGCTCTACAACAACGCAGGCATCTCGCCGGCCGACGACGACTCGATTCTCGTCACCGAGGAGGACGCCTGGGATCGCGTGCAGGACGTCAACACGAAGGGCGTCTACTTCTGCTGCAAGCACGGCATCCCGTACCTGCTCGAGCGGGGCGGTGGGTCGGTGATCAACGTCGCCTCGTTCGTCGCCATCCTCGGCGCCGCGACGTCGCAGATCTCCTACAGCGCCTCCAAGGGAGCCGTCCTGTCGATGAGCCGTGAGCTCGCCGTGCAGTTCGCGCGGCAGGGTGTCCGGGTCAACTCGCTCTGCCCGGGCCCGGTCGAGACCCCGCTGCTCCTGCGTATCTTCGGCGGCGATCCGGCTGCTCTCGAGCGCCGACGGATCCACTGGCCGATGGGGCGCCTCGCCAAGCCGCGCGAAGTTGTGAACGGTGCACTGTTCCTCGCAAGCGACGAGTCGTCGTACGTGAACGGGACGTCGTTCCTCGTCGACGGAGGGCTCACGGCGGCATACGTGACGCCCGAGTAAGGGCCAGGGAATGCGAGACGTGCGACCTGACGGAATGACCTGATCCGGTTCGTCCATCTCCGGGGACGTGCACGTCGTTATTGAAGGGAGGTTCCCTGGGAACCGTCAGGTTCCCGGCTTCAGGATCACGCGAAGCGTGCAGCAAGCAAAGCGTGAGGAGAAGTCGCGGTACGCTTTTTCAACGCGGCTTCTCCTCACGCCCCGACGACTTGAACGAGCCAGCGCCTGTCCCGCTCGCGGTCGAGCTCGAGGAAGAGGATCCGCTGCCAGGTTCCGAGTCCGAGCTCGCCCTCCCGCACGGGAACCGACTCGCCCGCAGGGCCGAGCAGCATCGACATGCAGTGCGAATGCCCGTTGCCGAACTGCTGGTCCTCTTCGTTCACGTTCTCCGTGCGTCGGTCCCAGTCGTCGTGTGCGTAGTAGTGCTCCGTCGGAACCAGGCGCTTCAGCATCACCGCGAAGTCCTCGAGGAATCCGCGCTCCCACTCGTTGATGCGCACCGAGCACGTCGTGTGAGGCGAGTAGATGCAGCAGATCCCGTCCTGGATTCCGCTTTCGCGGACAGCCTCACGCACGTCGTCCGTGATGTCGGTCACCGTGAGCCCGCCCGGTGTCCGCAGCTGCACCTCACGCTGGAACGTCTTCACGGCCGCATCCCTTCCGTCGGGTTCGCGACCGGGGCCGCGCTTCGTGGGCACATTGTGACAGTCGGGTGCGCCGATCGGCCGGGGGAACCATCGTCGCGGCGCGCACCCCGCTCCCGTGACCGCGGTGGCGGATCCATCATCTAGGCTCGAGCGGGCGGGCCCGTAGCTCAGCTGGTTAGAGCAGCCGACTCATAATCGGTAGGTCCCTGGTTCGAGTCCAGGCGGGCCCATCACGAACCCGGCCGGTTCGGGGGGCGGTTCCATGGGCCTCGGCCGGAGCCCAGAAGCGACGCCGTCCGCGGCCGACGAGATACTCGAGGAATGCTCCTTCAGCCAGCGTACGTCGACGGGACGAGGATCGTCCACCTGACACACACCAGCCTGGTCGTCGAGTCTCTCTGCGGAGAGCAGGCTGAACTGCACGGCGAGCCTGACCTTGCGGTCATCTGCGACGAATGTCTCGCAATCGCACTGACCTCTGGGGCTGACGTCTCGTGGTTGATGGACACCGGTCGCGAAGCAGCCCTCCCGCTTGCCGCCTGAGAGTCTCGGAGCTCTGCGAGGAGAGCGGCCCACCTGTAGCCTCTCGCGACACGTAGCGCAAAATGGAATTCGGTGTACACCTACCGCTGATCTCGATCGCGGGCGAGCAACGGTCGCTGGGTGACCTGCTCGCCTTCACGGACGCCGCGCGTGATCTCGGCTATACGCATCTCTGCGCGAACGACCACCTCGTGTTCTCGCGCCCGTGGCTCGACGGCCCGACGGCGTTGGCCGCGGTGCTCGCTCACAGCGGCGAGATGACGCTCGCCACGACCGTGGCCGTCCCGGTGCTGCGGGGACCGGCAGCAACCGCGAAGATCCTCGCCGCAATCGACCTGCTGTCGGGCGGCAGGCTCCTCGTTGGCGTCGGGCCCGGTTCGTCGGCGCGAGACTACGAGCTGGTCGGCGTGCGATTCGAGGAGCGCTGGAAGCGGCTGGACGAGGCCGTGCAGACCCTGCGCGCGTATTGGCGAGCCGACCACACCGCGTTCGAGGGTGCGTTCTACTCGACCGCCGGATTCACGCTGGCCCCAACGCCGGTGCAGCGACCCGGCCCTCCGATCTGGATCGGAAGCTGGGGATCTGCAGCAGGGCTGAAACGCGTGGCACGCCTTGCCGACGGCTGGCTCGCGTCGGGTTACAACACGACCCCGGAGTTGTTCGCTCAAGCATGGATCGACGTCCAGGCGGAGGTGTCAGCACAAGGGCGGGATGGCGCGGGGTTCCCGAACGGCATCGCAACGATGTGGTGCTATGTCACGGAGGAACGGGCACGCGCGGAGGCGGTGCTCGAGGATGTGCTGGCACCGATGCTCAATCGTCCGATCGAGCAGCTGAGAACGATACTGCCGATCGGTTCGGCGGAGGAATGCGCACAGACACTGCGGGCATACGGACGTGCAGGCGCGCAACGCATCTTCCTCTGGCCGCTGGTGGAGGAGCGCGACCAGCTTGC
>CAVZMA010000019.1:0-24869 GCA_963776305.1 uncultured Thermoleophilia bacterium
ACCGCCGTGAGCAGATCATCGAAGCGGGCTCTGAAGGTCTCGATCGGCTCGAAAGCGGCATTCGTCGCCACGTCGAACGGGCCCCATTCTTCTGCAGCGCCGTACCCCAGCTCCTTCGCGACGTAGTTCGCCCCATGAACGAGAGGGTCAATGGTGGTAGGTCGGTCTCCAGGTGGCTCATGTCTCTCCTCGGATCGCTGCGAAATGGTCGTCTTCCAGCCGGACGAGCGGAGCGTCGCCGGCCTCGTCGGCAATCACGGGTACGCGGGCGCCCACCTCCCACCGCTCCGTGAGGTGCGGCACGGACGCGAGGAGCATCTGCGTGTAGGGATGCGCCGGGTTCCCGTAGACCTTGACGGTGGCACCCATCTCGACGACACGACCGTGGCGGAGGATCAGCGTCTTGTCGGAGATGTAGTTGCCGAGCGAGAGGTCATGGGTGATGAAGAGGATCCCCATGCCTCGCTCCTTCAGGTCCCCGAGCAGGTTCAGGACGTCGATTCGGGTCGACGCGTCGAGCATGCTGATGATCTCGTCGGCGACGAGGAACTTGATCTCGAGGAGCAATGCCCGGGCAATCATCAGGCGCTGCAGCTGGCCTCCGCTCAGCTGGTACGGGTACTTGCCGAGCACGTCGCTCGGCTCGAGCGACACCGCTTCGAGCGACCGCTGCAGCTTCGCTTTCCAGTCGGCCGCACTGAGACCGGGGAGGTAGCTCGACCGGATCATGCCGAGAACGCGATCGATCTTGAACACAGGGTTGTACGAACTGAACGGATCCTGGAAGACGCCCTGGACATGAGCGTAGTAGTGCCGGAGCTCGCGGCGGCCAAGGCTCGCGACGTCGCGACCTTCGAACGTGATCGCGCCTGCCATCACCGTCAACCGGAGGATCATCCGGCCGACCGTCGTCTTGCCGCTGCCGCTCTCACCGATCAGGGAGACGACCTCACCCGGCTCGACGGTGAAGCTGACATCGGAGACTGCCCTCAACTCGCCTCTCCGAACATGCCGGTCTTGAAGACCTTCGTGACGCCGTCGACCTCGAGCATCAGGCGCCGACCTTCCAGCAGGCCGCGAAGCGGCCCGGCTCGATCTCGACGAACGGCGGCTCCTCTGTGCACTTCTCGAACGCCAGAGGGCAACGTGCCCGGAAGCGGCAACCGGTCGGCGGGTCGAGGAGCGACGGCGGCCTGCCGGGGATGCCCGTCAGTCGCTTCTCCGCAAAGCGCACACCCACCTCCGGCAGGGTCCCGAGCAGAAGCTGTGTGTACGGATGCCGAGGATCCTCGGTGATCGCTGCGGCCGACGCCTTCTCGACGAGCTTGCCCGCGTACATGACGAGGATCGTGTCGGCGATCTGATACAGGATCGAAAGATCGTGCGTGATCACGATCGTGCTCTTGACGAACTTCCGGTCGCGGAACTCCACGAGCATCTCCGCGACCGCCTTCTGGGTCGACACGTCGAGGGCCGAGGTGAGCTCGTCCGCGATCAGCAGCGACGGGTTGAGGAGAGTCGACAGCACCATCACGACCCGCTGCTTCATCCCGCCCGACAGCTCGATCGGATAGCGATCGAGAATGCTGTCGTCCAGACCGACGAGAGCGAGACGCCGGCTCAGCTCGGGCAGCGTCTCGTCGTACGAGACGTCCCGCGAGTGAAGCAGCTCCGACGTCATCCGACCGATCTTCCGGATCGGGTTGAGCGCACTCATGGCGTACTGCGGGACGATCGACACCTCGCGGTAGCGGAACCTGTTCATGGCGTTGTCGTCACTGAGCGGCAACTCGACTCCCGTCGAGGCGCACGGTCCCCTCGACGACCCGCATTCGCCCGTCGAGCCGGACGAGGCTCTTGCCGAGCGTTGCGTCTTGCCACAGCCCGACTCGCCCGCCAAGCCCATGATCTCGCCGTCGGCGACGGTGAAGCTGGCACCGTCGAGCGCACGGACGTCGCCCTTCAGGGTGCGATAGTAGACGCGCAGGTTGTCGACGACGAGGGCAGTGTTCGGCGCAGCCTGGGGTTGAAGACCTCGTCGAGCCCCACGTTCATCACGTAGAGGCCGCCGACGATCGCGGTGATCGCGATCCCGGGTGGGATGAACCACCACCACATCCCGAGCTGGAGGGCAGCATTCGAGACGGCGGTGTTCATCATCAGCCCGAGCGACATCACCTGCGAGGGGCCGAGTCCGAGGAAGTCGAGCGTGGCGGCCGTGAGGACGGAGCCGCCGAAGAGCAGGATGAAAGTCAGGAAGAGGTACGAGCTCATGTTCGGCGCGATCTCGTTGACGATCACTCTGATCGTCCCTCGGCCCGACAGTCGTGCGAGATTGACGAAGTCACGCGAAGCGAGGGAGAAGGTCTGGGCACGGATCGCCCGGGCCGCCCAGGGCCAGGACGTGAGCCCGATCAGGAGCGCCTCTGCCCACAGGCTGCCGACGCTCAGATAGGCGGCCACGATGATCAGGACGGCAAGCGTCGGGATCACGAGCACGATGTTCGTCACCATGCTCAGGACGTCGTCGATCACGCCACCGAGGTAGCCACCGACAAAGCCGATTGCCATCCCGAGGGTGCCTGCAACGAGCGCTGCAATCGCCCCGACGATGAAGCTCGACCGCAGCCCGTAGACGAACTGCGCGAATACGTCCTGCCCCGAGGACGTGGTGCCGAGCCAGTAGTCCATGGACGGCGGCTGGCCGAGGGGGTAGCCGAACTCGAAAGGATCGCCGTCGGTGAGCCATGGGCCTACGATCGCCAGCAGCAGGAAGGCGAGCACCACGGTCAGCCCGATGACCGGGTTATGAACACGAAGCTGGTCATCGGGCTGAGCCCGTGGTGCTCGCCTTTGTGCAATCGTAGCCCCATGGCTCACCGACGGCGATCCTTTCCGAGTTCGGCTACCCCCTCGGCCAGCCGCCGTCCATGGACTACTGGCTCGGCACCACGTCCTCGGGGCAGGACGTATTGCGCGGTTGGGTACCGGGCTGCGGTGAAGCCGGCAATTGCAGCGCTCGTACAGCGCCCACTCGGATGGCAATGAGCTTTGTCGGTGGCCGCTGGTGGCGTCGAGATCGACGACGTCCTGAGCATGGTGACAAACATCGTGCTCGTGATCCCGACGCTTGCCCCGCCCCTGATCATCGTGGCCGCCTATCTGAGCGTCGGCAGCCTGTGGGCAGAGGCGCTCCTGATCGGGCTCACGTCCTGGCCCTGGGCGGCCCGGGCGATCCGTGCCCCAGACCTTCTCCCTCGCTTCGCGTGACTTCGTCAATCTCGCACGACTGTCGGGCCGAGGGACGATCAGAGTGATCGTCAACGAGATCGCGCCGAACATGAGCTCGTACCTCTTCCTGACTTTCATCCTGCTCTTCGGCGGCTCCGTCCTCACGGCCGCCACGCTGCGACTTCCTCGGACTCGGCCCGTCGCAGGTGATGTCGCTCGGGCTGATGATGAACACCGCCGTCTCGAATGCTGCCCTCCAGCTCGGGATGTGGTGGTGGTTCATCCCCCCGGGATCGCGATCACCGCGATCGTCGGCGGCCTCTACGTGATGAACGTGGGGCTCGACGAGGTCTTCAACCCCAGGCTGCGCGCGAACATGACCCTCGTCGTCGACAACCTGCGCGTCTACTATCGCACCCTGAAGGGCGACGTCCGTGCGCTCGACGGTGCCAGCTTCACCGTCGCCGACGGCGAGATCATGGGCTTGGCGGGCGAGTCGGGCTGTGGCAAGACGACGCTCGGCAACAGCCTCGTCCGGCTCGACGGGCGATGCGGGTCGTCGAGGGGCCCGTGCGCCTCGACGGAGTCGAGTTGCCGCTCAGTGACGACAACGCCATGAACAGGTTCCGCTACCGCGAGGTGTCGATCGTCCCGCAGTACGCCATGAGTGCGCTCAACCCGATCCGGAAGATCGGTCGGATGACCGTCGGAGCTGCTTCACTCGCGGGACGTCTCGTACGACGAGACGCTGCCCGAGCTGAGCCGGCGTCTCGCTCTCGTCGGTCTGGACGACAGCGTTCTCGATCGCTATCCGATCGAGCTGTCGGGCGGGATGAAGCAGCGGGTCGTGATGGTGCTGTCGACTCTCCTCAACCCGTCGCTGCTGATTGCGGACGAGCTCACCTCGGCCCTCGACGTGTCGACCCAGAAGGCGGTGGCGGAGATGCTCGTCGAGTTCCGCGACCGGAAGTTCGTCAAGAGCACGATCGTGATCACGCACGATCTTTCGATCCTGTATCAGATCGCCGACACGATCCTCGTCATGTACGCGGGCAAGCTCGTCGAGAAGGCGTCGGCCGCAGCGATCACCGAGGATCCTCGGCATCCGTACACACAGCTCCTGCTCGGGTCCTTGCCGGAGGTGGGTGTGCGCTTTGCGGAGAAGCGACTGACAGGCATCCCCGGCAGGCCGCCGTCGCTCCTCGACCCGCCGACCGGTTGCCGCTTCCGGGCACGTCTGCCCTGTCGCGTTCGAGAAATGCACGGAGGAGCCGCCGTTCGTCGAGATCGAGCCGGGCCGCTTCGCCGCCTGCTGGAAGGTCGGCACCTGATGCTCGAGGTCGACGGCGTCACGAAGGTCTTCAAGACCGGCATGTTCGGACGAGGCGAGTTGAGGGCAGTCTCCGATGTCAGCTTCACCGTCCAGCCGGGTGAGGTCGTCTCCCTGATCGGTGAGAGCGGCAGCGGCAAGACGACGGTCGGCCGGATGATCCTCCGGTTGACGGGGGCGACGGCAGGCGCGATCACGTTCGAAGGTCGCGACGTCGCGAGCCTTGGCCGCCGCGAGCTCCGGCACTACTACGCTCATGTCCAGGGCGTCTTCCAGGACCCGTTCAGTTCGTACAACCCTGTGTTCAAGATCGATCGCGTTCTCGGCATGATCCGGTCGAGCTACCTCCCCGGTCTCAGTGCGGCCGACTGGAAAGCGAAGCTGCAGCGGTCGCTCGAAGCGGTGTCGCTCGAGCCGAGCGACGTGCTCGGCAAGTACCCGTACCAGCTGAGCGGAGGCCAGCTGCAGCGCCTGATGATTGCCCGGGCATTGCTCCTCGAGATCAAGTTCCTCGTCGCCGACGAGATCATCAGCATGCTCGACGCGTCGACCCGAATCGACGTCCTGAACCTGCTCGGGGACCTGAAGGAGCGAGGCATGGGGATCCTCTTCATCACCCATGACCTCTCGCTCGGCAACTACATCTCCGACAAGACGCTGATCCTCCGCCACGGTCGTGTCGTCGAGATGGGTGCCACCGTCAAGGTCTACGGGAACCCGGCGCATCCCTACACGCAGATGCTCCTCGCGTCCGTGCCGCACCTCACGGAGCGGTGGGAGGTGGGCGCCCGCGTACCCGTGATTGCCGACGAGGCCGGCGACGCTCCGCTCGTCCGGCTGGAAGACGACCATTTCGCAGCGATCCGAGGAGAGACATGAGCCACCTGGAGACCGACCTACCACCATTGACCCTCTCGTTCATGGGGGCGAACTACGTCGCGAAGGAGCTGGGGTACGGCGCTGCAGAAGAATGGGGCCCGTTCGACGTGGCGACGAATGCCGCTTTCGAGCCGATCGAGACCTTCAGAGCCCGCTTCGATGATCTGCTCACGGCGGTCGTCGAGGCCGGGTTCGGGGCCATGGACCTCTGGCTCGCGCACCTGAACTGGCGTTGGGCGACGCCCGAGCACGTCGCCGATCGCCCGCGACCTCCTCGACATCCAATGGCGTCCGGGTCGTCAGCCTGGCCGGGAACTTCGGCGCGTCCGCGGCCGACCTCGAGTCGGCCTGCAGGCTCGCCAACGCGCTCGAGGTCGACCTGCTCGGTGGCATGGGCGACGTGCTCCGGCTCGACCGGCCGGGGGCAGAGTCGGTGTTGCGCGCGTACGGCGTCCGCTTCGGCTACGAGAACCACCCCGAGAGAAGCCCGCAGGAGGTGCTGGAGCTGATCGGCGATGCCGACGACGTGCTCGGGGCGGCCGTCGACACCGGCTGGTGGGCCACGCAGGGGTACGACCCGGTCCAGGCGATCCGCGACCTTCGGCCGAGGTTGTTCCACGTCCACCTGAAGGACGTCGAGGCGCCGGACACCCATATCTCGTGCATGCATGGCGAGGGCGTCGCCCGGATCGCCGACTGCGTCGACGAGCTCCTCGACTCGGGCTACCGCGCCGCACTGAGCGTCGAGCACGAGCCGTTCGATCGCGATCCGACCGGCGAAGTGATCAGGATGCGTGGCCTGCTCGAAGCGCAGCTCACAGCGAGGGCGGGAGATCGTGTCTAACCGTCCCCTTCGTTGTGCGATCGTCGGCTGCGGCAACATCTCCGGCCCCTACGGAGAGACCGCCAAGGCCTATCCGAGCGTCGAGATCGCCGGCGCCACGGACATCGACCGGACGCTCAGTGCGGCGTTCGTCGAGCGGTTCGGAGGGGTCGACTACCCGTCACTCGAAGCAGTGCTCGCCGATCCGACGGTCGACGCCGTCGTCAACCTGACCTCGCACGGCATCCACGCCGAGGTGACGGCCGCAGCGCTCGAAGCCGGCAAGCACGTGCACAGCGAGAAGCCCATGGCGAGCAACTACGCGGAGGCACGTGGCCTCGTCGAGCTCGCCGCTGCGAAAGGCGTACGGCTGTCCTGTTCGCCGATCACGTTCATGGGCGACGCACAGGAGGCCGCCTGGAGCCTGGTCGCCTCCGGCGCGATCGGAAACGTCCGCGTCGTCTACGCCGAGGTCAACTGGGGCCGGATCGAGACGTGGCATCCGCGGCCCGAGCCGTTCTACGGAATCGGACCGATGGCGGACGTCGGCGTCTATCCGCTCACGTTCCTGACCGCCATCTTCGGGCCGGCCCGGAGAGTCACGGCACACGGGCAGATCGTCTACCCCGACCGCGTCACGAGCTCGGGCGAGCCCTTCTCGGTCGGCGCGCCGGATTTCGGCGTCGCCCTGATCGAGCTCGCAGACGGCACCCTCGTGCGGCTGACGACGAGCTTCTACGTCGGCCAGCAGAGCAAGCAGTCCGGGATCGAGTTCCACGGCGACACGGGATCGGTGTTCATCTCGAGCTGGCAGGACTTCGACGCGCAGGTCGAGCTGGCGCCGTTCGGAGGAGCCTACGAGCAGATTCCCGTGCCCGGAGCCTTCCATCGTGTCGACTGGGGCAAGGCACTCGCGGAGCTCGCCGCGGCGATCACCGAGGAGCGCCCGCACCGCGCGACCGGGGCGCACGCAGCCCACGTCGTCGAGATCCTCGACGCGGTCGAGACGTCGGTGCGCGAGGGGAAGGCGGTCGACGTGACGTCGACGTTCGCTGCGCCTCCCGCCCCGGCCGGCGCGCTGCAGACGGCCGAGACCGACGCGATCGCTGCACCACGTCGGCCGCGCAGGGTCACTAAGGTCAGTCGATGAGCAGCGAGCTCCGCACCATCCCGATGAACGACACGATCCCCTGGGAGGACCGGCCGCCCGGCAGTACGGGCGTCCTCTGGCGATCCGGCCGAAACCCGATCATCCGCCGCGACCATCTATCGCGCTCGAACAGCATCTTCAACTCGGCGGTCGTCCCTTTCCAGGGCGGCTTCGCGGGCGTCTTCCGGATCGACGACAGGGCGCGCACCATGAACATCCACTCGGGCCTCAGCGCGGACGGAGTCGACTGGCAGATCGACGAGCAGCCGATCGTCTTCGCTGCCGAAGACAGGCGCGTCGCGGAAATCCAGGAGACGTTCGCTGCACGCCTACGACCCTCGGGTGACGTGGCTCGAGGACCGCTACTACGTGACCTGGTGCAACGGCTACCACGGGCCGACGATCGGCATCGCCTACACCCACGACTTCGCCACGTTCCACCAGCTCGACAACGCCTATCTCCCGTTCAACCGCAACGGGGTCCTGTTCCCGCGCCGGATCGGGGGGCGCTACATGATGCTCAGCCGCCCGAGTGACAACGGCCACACGCCGTTTGGGGACATCTTCTGCTCGGAAAGCCCCGACCTGATCCACTGGGGACGGCACCGGCACGTGATGGGGACGAGGCCCTTCAGCTGGGAGTCGACGAAGATCGGCGCCGGCCCGATCCCGATCGAGACCGACGAGGGCTGGCTCGTCATCTACCACGGCGTCCTCACCTCGTGTAACGGCTTCGTCTACTCGATGGGCGTGGCGTTGCTCGACCTCGACGAACCGTGGCGCGTGCTCGCCCGTCCCCGCGACTACGTCCTCGCGCCGCAGGTGCACTACGAACAGGTCGGTGATGTTCCGAACGTCGTCTTCCCCTGCGCGGCCCTCGTCGATCCGTCGACCGACCGCCTGACCGTCTACTACGGTGGCGCCGACACGGTCGTGTGCATGGCGCACGGGTACATCTCCGAGCTCCTGCAGTTCGCTCGCTCCTGACTCGCGTCGACCGTCGCCGGCCAAGACCGGCCATGATCGCCGACGTCAGACGGACTCGAACAGGGCCTCCCAACGAGCGAGCAGCTCCTGGAGCTCGTCGCGGGCGGTGCGGTACTCGGTCAGCATGTCCGTGTTCGTCCAGTCCTCGGCGAGCTTCGCCTCGAGCTGGGCGACCTGCTGCTCGAGCGTCGTGATCCTGCGCTCGACCTGCTCGAGCTCGGTGGGGCCTTTCTTCTTGGCGACCGGGCGTGGTGCCTTCGGCTCCTTGGGTGACCGCTCGACCACCGGCGGTGCGGCCGGTCTTCTCCTCACGTGCCTGGACCAGGTCGGCCCAGCCGCCCTCGTAGGAGTGCAGCGTGTGCTCTTCGATTGCGACAGTGCGCTCGGCGACCGCATCGAGGAGGGCACGGTCGTGTGAGACGAGCAGGACCGAGCCCGGAAACGCCTCGAGCGCAGCCTCGAGCGCCTCGCGGCTCTCGAGGTCGAGGTGGTTCGTCGGCTCGTCGAGCACGAGGAAGTTGGCTCCCGACGCGACGATCACGGCGAGCGCCAGCCGGCGGCGCTCGCCGCCCGAGAGCACCGAGACCTGCTTCTCCTGGGCCGCGTAGCCCGAGAACAGGAACTTGCCGAGAAGGTTCTGGGCCTGGGGCCGCGCGAGACCCGTCATGGCGACGGCGCAGTCGAGCACGGTGCCGCGCTCGTCGAGCTCGACATCGTGCTGGGAGAAGTACGCGGGCTCGACGCCGTGCCCGAAGCGGATCACACCCGCGTCGGGCGCGCGGTTGCCGACGAGCGTCTCGAGCAGAGTCGTCTTGCCCGACCCGTTCGGCCCTACGAGAGCGATGTGCTCTCCGCGCTCGATCACGAGCTCGGCGCCGTCGAGCAACCGCTTGCCTCCGGCCGCGAGTCGCAGCCCGTTGATCTCGACGACGGTCCGCCCCGTCCGGGCCGGCTTGAGAAACTCGAAGCCGAGCGTGCGGCGTCGCTGCGTGAGGTTCTCGAGCTCCCCCGCCGCCTTCTTCCGCTCCTCCTCGAGCCGGCCGATCTGGGTGAGCTTCGCCTGCGCCTGCTTGGCTTTCGACTTCTTGTAGCGGAACCGCTCGACGAATCGGTTCAGCCGCTCGATGTCCGCGCCGACCCGTTGCACCGACTTCGCCGCCGCCTGGGCGCGCGCCGCGCGCTCGAGGCGCCACCGGTGCCAGGGGCCCGAGAAGTAGAGGCCGCGCCCGCCCTCGAGCTCGAGCACCGCGGTCGTCACCGACTCGAGGAACCAGCGGTCGTGGGCGACGAGCACGACGGCGGCATCGATCGTCGTCAGCTCGCGCTCGAGCCATTCGAGGCTCTCGACGTCGAGATGGTTGGTCGGCTCGTCGAGCAGGAGCAGATCGGGGTCGCCGGCGAGCGCGCGGCCGAGCGAGGCTCGGGTCAGCTCGCCGCCCGAGAACGTCGAGAGCTGGCGGTCGAGATCGTCGTCGCGGAACCCGAGGCCGCGGAGCACCGACGACGCGCGGTCGCGCCAGTTCCAGCCGCCGGCATGCTCGAGCCTCGCCTGCGCTGCGCTGTAGCGGCGCATCGTCGCGTCGTCGTGGACGCCGCGCGCCATCGCCTGCTCGAGCTCGCGGAGCTCCTCCTCGATCCGGATCAGATCGGCAGCGCCCGACAGCGAGTACTCGCGGAGCGTCAGGCCGCGGTCGCGCGGGGGCCGCTGATCGTGGAGTGCGATCCGGGTGCCCTTCTGCAGTGCGATCTCGCCGCCCTGGATCGTCGTCTCGCCGATGATCGCGCGCAGCAGTGTCGTCTTGCCGGCGCCGTTCTGCCCTGCGAGCGCAAGCCGCTGCCCACGGTCGACCGAGAACGAGATCCCGTCGAACAGGGGATCGCCGGAGAGCTCCTTGCGCAGATTGGATGCGATCAGGACGGACACGGTTCCGTAGGGTAGACGCGGCCACAATCGGCTGGCGATATGCTCGCAGAGCAGTGCCCTCGGACCCCCGCACGGAAACGATCGACACGATCCGCGCACTCGCGATGGACGCAGTGCAGCAGGCGAACGCCGGTCACCCGGGGACGGCGATGGCCCTCGCGCCGCTGGCGTATCTGCTCTACCGCGACGTGATGCGGCACAACCCGGCCGATCCGCACTGGCCGGGACGAGACCGCTTCGTCCTCTCCGCCGGGCACGCCTGCATCCTCCAGTACGCGTCGCTCCACCTCGCGGGCTACGACGTCACGCTCGCCGACCTCGAGCAGTTCCGGCAGTGGGGCTCCCGCACGCCGGGACATCCCGAGCACGGGCACACCGCCGGAATCGAGACGACGACGGGGCCACTCGGGCAGGGCTTCGCGAACGGCGTCGGGATGGCGATCGCCCAGCGCTTCCTCGCCGACCGCTACAACCGCCCGCACCACGAGATCGTCGACTCCTGGATCTACGCGATTCTGCTCCGACGGCGACATGATGGAGGGCATCAGCGCGGAGGCCGCGTCGATCGCCGGTCACCTCGGGCTCGGCCGGCTCGTCTACGTCTACGACGACAACCACATCACGATCGACGGCACCACGTCGCTGACGTTCACGACGGAGGACAAGGGGAAGCGCTTCGAGGCGTACGGCTGGCATGTGCAGCACGTCGACGACTCCGAGGATCTGGACGCGCTCCTCGGAGCGCTCGCGGCGGCCAAGGCGGAGGAGCGGCGGCCGTCGCTGATCGTCCTGCGGAGCCATATCGCCTACCCGGCGCCGCACGCGATCGATACCTCGAAGGCCCACGGCTCTCCGCTCGGCGAGGCCGAAGTCAGGGCGACGAAGGAGGTCATGGGGTTCGATCCCGACGCGACGTTCGCCGTGTCCGACGCCGTGCGCGAGCACATGGAGGTCGTCGGTAGGAGAGGCGCCGAACTGCAGCGCGAATGGGAAGGACGCGTGTCCACCTGGGCCGAGGCCTTTCCGGATCTCGCCCGGGAGCGCGAGCTCGACCTGCGCGGTGAGCCACGCGAGGGCTGGCGCGAAGCGCTGCCCGTGTTCCCCTCGGGCGAGGAGGTCGCGACACGTGACGCCGGCCGCGCCGTGATGCAGGCACTGATGCCGTTCACGCCGACGATGGTCGGCGGATCGGGCGACCTCGTGGAATCGAACAAGACCGAGTTCGTCGGTGGGGGCGTCTTCTCGGCGATGCACGCCGGCCGCAACATCGCGTTCGGGATCAGGGAGCACGCGATGGCATCGATCGTCAACGGGATCGCGCTCGATCCCGCAATGCTCCGCCCCTACGGGTCGACGTTTCTCATCTTCTCGGACTACATGCGGCCCGCGGTGCGCCTCTCGGCGCTGATGGGCCTCCCCACGGCCTGGGTCTGGACGCACGACTCGATTGCCGTCGGCGAGGATGGGCCAACCCATCAGCCGGTGGAGCATCACATGGCGCTCCGGGCAATCCCGAACCTCTGGTATGTCCGCCCGGCTGACGCCAACGAGACGTCGATGGCGTGGCGGATCGCGCTCGAACGCCGAGCCGGCCCGGTGGCCATGGCGCTGACCCGGCAGAAGCTCCCCACCCTCGACCGCGCCGTCGTCGCCGATGCCGCAGGCGTCCTTCGCGGGGCGTACACGCTGTGGCAGCGGGGCGACGGTGAACCCGAGGCGATCGTCATGGCGACCGGCAGCGAGGTGCATCTCGCCCTCGCAGCGGCGCAATCGCTGGCCGCGAACGTCCGCGTCGTCTCGATGCCGTGCTGGGAGCTCTTCGAGGAGCAGGACGACGAGTACCGGCAGTCCGTCCTGCCGACGGCGGTCGAGGCGCGCGTGGCTGTCGAGGCCGGGGTGACGCTCGGCTGGGAGCAGGTACGCCCGTCGCGTGATCGGGATCGACCATTTCGGGGCTTCGGCGCCCTATCAGCGGATCTTCGCCGAGTTCGGGATCACCCCGGACGCGATCTCTGCTGCCCTCGAGGAGGAGCTCCGGTGATCATCGCGGCGTCGTTCGACCACAGAGGCGTCAAGCTGCGGCAGGCCGTGCTCGAGGCGATCGCGGCTGACGGCCATCAGTCGATCGACCTCGGCGTCGACACCGACGCCGTCCGTGTCGACTATCCGGACAAGGCGCTCGAGCTCGGCATGGTGATCCGCCGCGGCGAAGCCCAGCGGGGCGTGTTCGTGTGCGGCTCCGGCGTCGGTGCTTCGATCGCTGCATCGAAGATCCCCGGGATCCGGGCCGCGATCTGCCACGACAGCTATTCCGCCCATCAGGGCGTCGAGCACGACGACATGAACGTCCTCTGCCTGGGTTCCGAGATCATCGGTGACGAGCTCGCGCGAGAGCTCGTCCGCACCTTCCTCGGAGCACATTTCGCGACCGCGAGCCGCTACTCCGACCGGCTTGCGAAGGTCGCCGAGCTCGAAAGGATGTCAGATGGCTGAATCACGACTTGCCAAGCTGAGCGACGCGGGGGTCAGTGTCTGGATCGACTCGCTCTCCCGCGAGATGCTCCACACGGGAATGCTCGCCGCTCTCATGCGGGACGACGCCGTTGTCGGCGTCACCTCCAACCCGACGATCTTCCAGAAGGCCCTCGCAGAAGGTGACCTCTACGACGAGCAGCTGCGCGCGGTCGCAGCGACGACCGACGACGCGGTCGAGATGTTCTTCGCGCTCGCGTTGGACGACATCCGGGAAGCCTGCGACCTCATGCAACCCGTCTGGCAGCGGACCGACGGTGTCGACGGTTGGGTCTCGCTCGAGGTCGACCCGACGCTCGCCTACGAGCGCGAGCGCACCTTCGAGCAGGCGATTCGGTTCAACAAGGAGGTCGATCGATCGAACCTCTACGTCAAGATTCCTGCGACCGAGCCGGGGCTCGGCGCGATCGAGGACTGCATCGCCAAGGGTGTTTCGATCAACGTGACGCTGATCTTCTCGCTGGAGCGGTATGCCGCCGTGGCGGAGGCCTATCTCCGCGGGCCTCGAGCGCCTCGTCGCTGCCGGCGGTGACCCGGGAGCGGTGCTCTCGGTCGCGAGCTTCTTCGTCTCGAGGGTCGACAGCGAGGCCGACCGACGGCTCGAGGCGGCGGGCCGCCCCGACCTGGAGGGGAAGCTCGCGATCGCGAACGCGAAGCTCGCCTACCAGCACTATCTCGACGTCTTCGGCGGCGCTCGATGGGCGTTCCTCGCAGGGAAGGGTGCCCGTCCTCAGCGGTGCCTGTGGGCGTCTACCTCGGCGAAGAATCCCGCCTACCGCGACGTGGTGTACGTCGAGGAGCTGATCGGTGCGGACACGGTCAACACGATGCCGCTCGAAACCATCCGGGCCTTCCAGGATCACGGTCAGGTCGACGCGTCGAGCCTGACCAACGGGATCGCGGAGGCGCGGCAGGTGCTCGCCGATCTCGCGGACGCCGGCATCGACTACGACGACGTCGTCGCGACGCTCGAAGCGGAAGGCGTGCAGAAGTTCTCGGACTCGTTCGCCGAGCTGCTCGAGGGCATCAGGGCCAAGGTCGGCTCGCTGACGGCGGCGTGACCGCGCACGCCAACCCCCTCCTCGAGGGCCTCCAGGTCCGACGTCGGCCGGAGGCATGCGCGCTCGTCATCTTCGGGGCGTCGGGCGACCTGACGAAGCGCAAGCTCTTTCCGGCCCTCTATGCGCTCGCCTACCGCAAGCTGCTGCCGGAGCAGTTCGCGGTCGTCGGTGTCGCGCGCACGCCACAGACCTCGGCCAGGTTCATCGCAGCCATGAAGAAGGCGGTCAAGCAGCACGCTCGCGACCCGTTCCAGCAGGACGCCTGGGACACCCTCGCGGCGGGGATGCGGTACGTCGGCACCGAGTTCGACGACGACGAGGGTGAGGATCGCATCGGCCGGGTGCTCGAGGAGCTGGACGCCGAACGCGGTACGGGCGGCAACCGGATCTACTACCTCGCCGTGCCGCCGCAGGCGTTCGCGGCAGCAGTGACCGAGATCGGGGAACGCCGTGCCAGAGAGGGATGGGTGCGGCTGATCGTCGAGAAGCCGTTCGGCCATGACCTCGGCTCGGCTCTGGGCCTCAACGAGCTTCTCCATCAGTGGTTCGCCGAGGACGAGATCTTTCGCATCGACCACTACCTCGGCAAGGAGACGGTGCAGAACATGCTGGCGCTGCGGTTCGCGAACGGCATCTTCGAGCCCATCTGGAACCGCCAGTTCATCGATCACGTGCAGATCACGGTCGCCGAGTCGATCGGGATCGAGGGCAGGGCGGGGTTCTACGAGTCCGCAGGCGTGATCCGTGACATCTTCCAGAATCACCTGCTGCAGCTCCTCGCCCTGACCGCGATGGAGCCTCCGATCGACTTCACGGCCGACTCGGTGCGCAACGAGAAGGTGAAGGTGTTGAAGGCGATGCACACACCCGGCCCGAAGTCCGTCGTCCGCGGCCAGTACGGGGCCGGCTTCGTCGAAGGCGTCGAGGTGCCGTCGTACCGCGAGGAGGACGGTGTCGCACCGGGGTCGCTCACCGAGACCTACATCGCGGCGAAGCTGTACGTCGACAACTGGCGCTGGGCCGACACACCGTTCTACGTTCGAGCCGGCAAGCGCCTCGGGCGCCGTGAGACGACCGTCGCGATCCAGTTCCAGCGTGCCCCGCACCCGCCCTTCGAGGCGATCGCAGGCGATGGGCTGCGGCCGAACGTCCTGCTGATCCACGTCCAGCCCGACGAGGGAGTTTCGCTCGCGATCGGAGCCAAGGTGCCGGGTGCGGGGATGACGATCAGAACGGTGCACATGGACTTCCTCTACGGCGGTGCGTTCCGTACGGGCCTGCCCGAGGCCTACGAGCGCCTCATCCTCGACGCCATGCTCGGCGACGCGACGCTGTTCACGCGGGAGGACGAGGTCGAGGAGCAATGGAAGATCGTGGAGGCGATCCTCGGCGGCTGGCAACGCGACCGGCCGAGCTTCCCGAACTACGAGAGCGGCAGCTGGGGCCCGCGTTCGGCCGACGACCTGATCCATCGCGACGGGCGCTCCTGGCGCAGGCACTGACCATGGGCGTCGTCTCCGACATCGAGCGTCAACTCGGGCGGCTCCGCGCCCAGGAGGAAGCCGACGGGATGCCCGAGCTGCGCACGAGCACGATGACCCACATCGTGTGGTGCCCGCCCGAGTGGCGCGCGAGGGCAAGGGAGACGCTGGCGGGCCTCGCCGAGCGGCATCCAGCCCGGACGATCTTCCTCATCCCCGAGCCGGGGCGGCACGCGAAGATCGAGGCGCGAGCCGAGTTGAAGGACTTCCAGATCCCGGGGATGTCGCTCGAGATCGTCTCGGAGGTCGTGCAGATTCGTCTCCAAGGAGCGGCGCTTCGCCACCCCGGCTCGATCCTCGTGCCACTCCTCGTCTCCGACCTCCCGGTCTTCTGTCGCTGGCGTGGCGAGCCCCGGTGGGGGAGCAGCGGGCTCGAGGAGATCGTCGCGCTCGCCGACCGCTTCGTGGTCGATTCGTCGGAGTGGCGCGGCGTCCCCGGCTCGTACGGTCGGCTCGCCGCGTTGTTCGACCGGGTAGCCGTCTCGGACATCGCGTTCGCGCGCACGCTCTCCTGGCGCCGCCGCCTGGCCGAGCTCTGGCCCGCGATCGGGACGATCGAGAAGCTCCGGGTCGAAGGCCCTCGCGCCGACGCCGAGCTCATCGCCGGCTGGCTCCGCTCGCGCCTCGAGCGCAACGTCGTCCTGAGCCGCCGCAACGCCGAGGCCGTGACGGCGGTGTGGGTCGACGGCGAGCCGGTTACCGCGCCGGGAGAGCTGTCGAGCCCGAGCGAGCTCCTCTCGGCCGAGCTCGACCAGTTCGGCCGCGACCGGGTCTACGAGGCGTCCGTGAAGGCGACTATCCCCTCGACAGGATGAGCTCGGCCGCCGCGACGAGGCTCGCGCGCCCGGCGCCGAACGTCGTCACGCACCGAGCCGCCGCGAGCGGCGTCCTGCTCGGGTAGCCGACATCGACGACCACCGTGCGGGAGTCGGCTGCGGCCACCGCGGCCGCCGCCTCGCGCTGCCACGGATGTCGATCGACGTCCCGCACGACGATCACGGGGCGCCGTTCCGGCTGAGCCCGCACTGCAGCGACGGCCACCGCCGAGTCGCAGGCCGTGAGGCGAAGCCTTTCCACGTCGGCGCCGAGCTCGTCGAGGATTCCCGTCAGGTCGTGCGCCGGCGGGCCGGCCGCCACCGAGAGGTGCCCCTCGAGCTCGACGACGAGCAGCGGGGCGACGCCCTCGGCGCTACCGGTGACGCGCAGGGCGCGCCGCGCCGCCGCGAGACCGATCTCGGTGAGTGATCCCGCCGGGTGCCCTGCCGGCACCGCAGGAGCGTGCGACCCGGCGACGCGCATCGCGGCCTCGGCGAGCCGCTCCTCGGGCAGCCGCCCCGCCTTCACCGCCTCCACGATCGCCGCGCGGACGAGCCGCACGTGCGATTCGTCGATGTCGTGACCCAGGCAGAGCGCATCTGCCCCGGCGGCGAGCGCGAGCACGGAGGCCTCCCCCATCCCGTACGCACCGCTGATCGCACCCATCTCGAGGGCGTCCGTCACGGCCATTCCCGTGAACCCGAGCTCGTCGCGCAGGATGTCCGTCAGCACGATGCGGCTCAGCGTCGCCGAACGGGCGTCGAGCGCCGGCACGACGAGATGCGCGGTCATCACCGACCGAGCTCCCGCCGCGAACGCTGCCCGGAAGGGCACGAGCTCGACGGCCGCGGAACTCCTCGCCCGTCGCCTCGACGACCGGAAGCCCGAGGTGCGAGTCGACCTCCGTCGCACCGTGGCCGGGGAAGTGCTTGACGCACGCCGCCACCCCGCCGTCCTGCAGGCCCGTGACGAAAGCGGCGACGTGGCGCGCGACCCGGACGGGATCGCTCCCGAAGGAGCGGACGCCGATCACGGGGTTGAGCGGGTTCGTGTTCACGTCGGCGACCGGGGCGAGGTCGTGCGTGATCCCCACGCTCGCGCAGCGCCGCGGCAACGGCCCCTGCGACGGACTCGGTCAGCGCCGGATCGTCCACCTCGCCGAGGGCCAGCGCGCCGGGCACCGAGCTGCCCCGCGCGGCCTCGAGTCGGGTCACGTCGCCGCCCTCCTCGTCGATCGCGACGATGGTCGTGTCGCCGACGCGGATGGATGCGCAGAGCTGCTGCAGCTGCTCCTGGTCTCGGACGTTGCGCGCGAACAGGACGACCCCGCCGAGACCCCGATCGAGGTCACGGAGCAACCAGTCCGGCGCCGCTTCGCCTGCGAAGCCGGGCAGGATGCAGGCGCTCGCGAGGCGCTCGAGCGAGCCGCTCATCCCTTGACGGAGCCGGCCGTGAGGCCGAACGCGATGCGGCGCTGGACGATGAGGAAGAACACGACGACCGGGATCGCGGTCAAGGTCGAGGCGGCCATCAACGCGCCCCAGTCGGTGTTGCGGCTCGTCCCGTAGAAGTACGAGAGCCACACCGTCACCGTCTGGTTCGACTGGTCGCTCAGCAGCACGCTCGCGAAGATGTATTCGTTCCAGATCGTCACGAACGCGAACACCGACGTGGCGACGAGGCCCGGGGCGACGAGCGGGAGCAGGATCCGGACGAAGGCGCCGATCCGGCTCGAGCCGTCGACCATGGCGGCTTCCTCGAGATCTTTCGGGATCCCGATGATGAACCCACGCAGCGTCCAGACGGCGAAGGGGAGCACGAACGTGAGGTAGGTGAGGATCACCCCCGTGAGCGTGTTCGTCAGGTGGTAGCGGGCGAGCACGACGTAGAGAGGGATGATCAGCCCGGCCTGAGGGAGCATGAGGATCCCGATCATCAACACGATGAACACCTTGCGGCCGCTGAACCGGTACTTGGCGAGGGCGACTGCGGCGAGGAACGCGAGCACCATCGAGGCGGCGACGGCCACGACCACGATGATCAGGCTGTTCTTGACATCGGCCCAGAAGTACGGCTTGTCCATCGCGGCCTGATAGTGCGAGAGCGTCGGGTGGAACGGGAACCACGTCGGGTTGGCGGCGTTGATCTCGTCGTCGGGCTTGAAGGACGTCGTGATCATCCAGTAGACCGGGAAGACGAGGATCACGAGCAGCAGCAGGCCCACCGCGTTCCAGCCGTACCGCTGCAACCGCCGACGCCGGCGCCGGGCCCTGGCCGGTGTGGCGCTGCGAACGACGCTCGTGCTCATGTGTCGTCCCCCAGCCGGACCATGCGGCGGACGTACGGGATGCTCATCGCGGCCACCATCACGAGCATGAGGATCGAGATCGTGGCGCCGCGCCCGAAGTTCGAGTGTGCATAGCCCTCGATGTAGACGTACACGCCCATCAGGTAGTTCGACGCGTCGACGTGAGAGGCGCCGATGAGGAGGTAGGGCTGGGTGAAGACCCCGAAGTCCCAGATGATCGAGAGGCTCGTGAGGATGAGGAGGATCGGCTTCAGGATCGGGAACGTCACGTCGCGGAAGACCCGCAGCGGGCCGGCCCCGTCGATCTCGGCCGCCTCGACGAGATCCCGCGACACCTGCGACAGGCCGGCGTAGATCGTGATCGTGACGAACGGCAGCGCCCCCCAGACGATGAGGAGGGTGACCATCGCAAGCTTCGAGAACGTCGTCGCATACCAGTCGTGCTGGTAGTAGTCGCCCAGGTGGAGCCGGGTGAGCGCGTAGTTGAGGACGCCGTTCTGGAAGTTCGTCATCCAGTACCAGACCTGGACTGCGACGACGACCGGCATCGACCAGACGAGCACGAGCCCTGAGGTGAGGGCGACGCGAACGATCGGCCCGACGCCGACGAGGAGCAGCGCGATCAGGGTGCCGATCGAGATCGTGATGCCGACGTTGACCGCTGTGAACACGATCGTGCGGAGGAGCGTGTGCCAGAAGACCGGGTCGTGGAGGACGGACGAGTAGTTCTCGAGCCCGACCCAGGTGCCGTGCCGCTGGATCAGCTCCGGCAGCCCGTACTGCTGGAACGAGAGGACGACGAGCCGGTAGAGCGGGTAGCCGAGAATCGCCGTGATCGCGACGAGGACGGGGAGGACGAGGAGGTACGGGCTCGCCTGGTGGAGCACACGCTCCCAGGTGAGCGGCCGCCGCCGAGGCCTTCGGATCGGGGCCTCGGCGGCGGCTCGGGTGTGGCGCGGGGCTGCTCGTCAACGAGATCGCTCCGCGGTCGGTCCTATGTGTTCAGGACGGATGCGATGTTGTCGTCGGCCGACTGCGCGGCCTGCTTGATCGAGAGCTTGCCGGTGAGGATCTGCGACAGCATGTTGCGGAGGATATTCCCGTTCTCGACATTGACCCAGTTCTTCGCGGTCGGCACGAACCAGCTCTGTGCCGCAGCCTTCTCGTTCACGCTCGAGCCGAGCAGGGACGTCGTGTTCGGGATGTTGCCGATGCCGCGCAGGGCGGACATCGACGACGTGCTCGTGTAGGCCTTGATCCAGTCGACGGCCAGCGCCTTGTTGGCGCCGATCGGAACGGCCAGGTCGGAGCCGCCGAGGAAGCCGGGCATTGCCTTCCCGGGCGTGTGGCTCGGCATCACGAACTGCTTCGTGAGGCTCTTGTTCTTGTCGCCGACGCAGCAGCTGAACCAGCCGGGGCCGACCATCGACGCGGCGCCGTCATGGGCGTACACGTCATAGGGATTCGGGTGTGTCTCGTCGGTCGTCTTGCTCGCCCGCGAGGCGGCCTGGAAGAAGCTCTTGTAGGCCGCGAGCCCCGCCATCGAGCGCGGCGACGCCAGCGTGCCCTTCCACTTGCCGCTGACCTGGCTGGCGATCGAGCCGCCGAAGTCATAGACGAAGCTCATCGCGAAGTACCAATCGGTGCCTGCGATGTACACCGGCGAGAAGCCCTTGTCGGTGTTCTTGGCAGCGATCTTCTTCGCTCCCGCGGTGAACTGTGCCAGGCTCGTCGGGACCTTCAGGCCGGCCTGCTTGAACAGGTCGGTGCGATACGTGACGACGCGCGAGCCCGCGTAGTAGGGGACGCCGTAGAGCTTGCCGCCGTACCGACCGGACGCGGCGAGCCCCTGGAGCCAGGTGCCCGAGTTCGGCAGCGTGGCCTTGTCGGAGGACAGGTCCTGGAAGGCTCCTGCGGCCATGTACTTCGTCATCTCCGTGTTGCCCATCTCGATGACGTCCGGAGCGTTGCCGCCCGCGAGCGTCGCGTCGAACTTCTGTAGGTGGTTGCCCCACGTCTGGTACTGGACGTTGACGGCGACGCCGGGATGGTCCTTCTGGAACTGGGCGTTCGCCGCTTTGACGATCGGCTCCCAGTTCGTCGCCTGCGCATCCGTCTGCAGCCACACCGTGATGCTGTTGGTGGCCGACTGGGCCGCCGGCGCGCCGGAGGCGGTGGATGCGATGGCTGCGATGACGACGCCGACGAGGACGACGGCGCCGATGCTTCGGGCTCTCATGGGCGTTCCCCCAAGAAGATCGAGAGACGGCCTGTGTCGCCTGCGGGTACCGTGTGCTGCCACCGCGCGCGCATGAAACCGCCTACTGGTTTATACCACTTTGTCACTGGGTCGGAACCTTGGCACACAATTCCGAGGTTGTCAAGACCACTTTCCGAGGCCGTGTTCCAGCCGCCCAGGGGCGGTGCGAGCCGATGGCGCCTGTTTCGAGCACTCGAAACGAGCGACATCGACCGGGCTGGTACTGACCAACGAGAAGGGGCAGGACGGCTAGCGCGCTGAGGCCGCGCCGACCCGGCGGCTGGCGGTCTTGCGGTTGAGCTCGGTCACGAGCTTGTACCGGTCGCCGCGGTACATCGAGCGGACGTACTCGACGATCTCTCCCGATGCCGAGCGCGTCGTGCGCTCGAAAAGGAAAGCGGGCGAGTGGAGCGGCACTCCGAGGGCCTCGGACTCGTCCTCGTTCGTGACCGTCGGCTCGATCGTCTGCAGGCCGCCGACGATCTCGATCCCGAAGCGCTCCTGCAGGATGTCGTAGAACGAGCTCTGCTCCAGGTCGGCAGCCGTGAGCCCCGGCACCAGCGACTCGCGGACGTGCAGCGTCTCGATCGCCATGGTCTCGTGGTCGGCAAGCCGGACGCGCTTGATGATCACGACGGGCTCCGACGGGGAGACGTGGAGGAGCCGCCCGAGGTGCGCTCCTGCCGGCGCAGACGCGGAGATCGAGCGTGCGGCTGCCGGGAACCATCCCGCGGCGCCTCATATCCTCCGTGAACGACGTCATCGTCAGCTCCTGCGCGATCTTCGGTTCGCTCACGAACGTGCCGCTACCGTGGCGGCGCACGAGCATCCCGTCGCGCACGAGGTCGTCGAGCGCGGCGCGCACGGTGAGCCGTGAGACACCGATATCGGCGCAGAGCTGGCGCTCGGAGGGGATCGCGTCGCCGACGCCGAGCTGCTCGATCAGGTCGAGCACCCGGTCCCGGGTCTCGCTCTGCTTCGTCACGGCTCGCGTCTTGGTCTTCATCGGCGTGTGATCATCCTAGCTGCTCGGCCACGCTGGTCAAGACCAATTGAAACCGGTGACGCTCGAGACGGGACAGCCGGCCCTGCGAAGCCGGGCAACTGCCCGTGCCGAGGGGTCGAGGAAATGGAAGCGGAGACGGCACGGCATTGCGAGGGCTCGCGATTCGCTTCCGGGGTCGACGCACGCCGTCAAGAGTGATGCGCTCCTCCGCAGAGAGCGTCGCGTGGTCGTCCTGTTGCGCCCGGCCCGTAGGGTCGTCCGCAGAACTGGTCTTGACCAGTCCACCAGATCGTGCGTAGACTGAGCGAGTGACGAGCTTCCGGTCAGCCACGCGCGTCGACGCGACGCTCGACGAGCTCGCGACGGAGGCGTGGGATCCCGCAGGAGCAGATCTCGACCTTCGGTCGACCGGGGAGCTGGTCGCCCTGATGAACGCGCAGGACGCAACCGTCCCGGACGCGGTCGCTCGAGCTCGCCGGCCCGATTGCGACTGCGATCGACGCGGCCGTCGGTCGGCTCGAGGCCGGGGGACGTCTCGTCTACGTCGGGGCGGGGACATCGGGCCGGCTCGCTCTCGTCGACGCAGCAGAGTGCGAGTCGACCTTCGCCGCTCCACCCGGCCTCGTCGTGGCCGTGATCGCCGGCGGCGCCGCCGGCGCGGCGACGGCGCAGGAGCACGCCGAGGACGACCACGACGAGGGAGAGGCGGAGATGCGGCGCCTCGGGATCCGGGCGGCCGACGCGGTGATCGGCCTGAGCGCGAGCGGCCGAACGCCGTATGTCCTCGGGGCGCTCGCCGAAGCTGCACGGGCCGGCGCCCTGACGGTGGCGGTCGTCTCCGTCGAGGGGTCCGAGCTCGGGCGCCTGGCGGAGCACGAGATCGCGGTCGTCGTCGGAGCCGAAGTCATCTCCGGCTCGACCCGCCTGAAGGCAGGTACGGCGCAGAAGCTCGTGCTCAACATGATCTCGACGATCACGATGATCCGCCTGGGGAAGACGTACGGCAACCTGATGGTCGACGTCGTCGCCACGAACGAGAAGCTGCGGGCGAGGGTTCGGCGGATCGTGAGCAGCGCCACCGGTGAGCCGGCCGACAGGGTCGAAGAGGCGCTCGACGCCGCCGGTGGGGACGCGCGCGTGGCAATCGTCTCGTTGATCGCCGGCGTGGATGCGGTCACGGCGCGGGCGCGGCTGAGCGCGGCAGGCGGCGTCGTGCGACAGGCGCTCGCCTCGTGAGGCTCGGCGTCGAGGCTGCGCTGGTCGACGACCGGATCGTCCTCGGGGACGTCTCGATCGACGACGGTCGGATCACGGCCGTCGGGCTCGAGGGAACAGGACGTGGCATCGCCGCACCCGGCTTCGTGGACCTGCAGGTGAACGGATTCGCGGGAGTCGACTTTCTGGCCGCCGACCGCGCGGGGTACGACGTTGCCGGCGAGGCGCTGCTCGAGACCGGCGTCACCGGGTATCTGCCGACCTTCATCACCTCGGGAGTGGACGAGCTGACGGCTGCGCTGCGTGCGATCCCGCCGAGCGCGCGCGGCGCGCGGATCCTCGGCGCTCACCTGGAGGGCCCGTTCATCTCGCCGCACCGGCTCGGCACGCACCCGCGCGACCTGCGTCGCGACCCCGATCCCGACCTGCTCGAGGTTCTGCTCGGCGCGGGACCGGTTCGCCTCGTCACCCTCGCGCCGGAGCTGCCCGGCGCGCTCGAGCTCGTCGACATGCTGCTTGCGCGGGCCGTCGTCGTCTCGCTCGGGCACAGCAACGCGACCGCCGCCGAGGCGAACGTCGCCTTCGACCGCGGCGTGCGCACGGTGACCCACGTCTTCAACGCGATGCGGCCGCTCACCCACCGCGACCCCGGCATCGTCGGCGCCGCGCTCCTTCGGCCCGACGTCGTCGTCCAGGCGATCGTCGACGGGATCCACCTCGATCCCGACATCGTGCGCCTCCTCTGGAAGGTCGCGGCAGGCCGTGTCGCGCTCGTCACGGACGCGGTCGCCGCCGCCGGCCAGGGGGACGGCGCCTATCGGCTCGGCGCGGTCGACATCGACGTGCTCGACGGCGTCGCCCGCCGCGGCGACGGAGTGCTCGCGGGCAGCGCGCTGACGATGATCGAGGCCGTTCGAAATCTCGTCGAGACCGGCGTGCCGGTCGAGCGGGCGCTGGCGGCCGCCTCCTCGGTCCCCGCAGGCGTGCTCCGGCTCGACGACGCCGGGCGGCTGCGCGTTGGCGGTCGGGGCGACGTCGTCGTGCTCGACGACGCCCTCGAGATCCAGCGGGTCCTCGTCGGAGGGGAGACGCATGTCGCCGCATGAGCTCGGAACGATCTACCGCTCCGAGATCGAGGAGCAGCCGGCGGCGCTCGAGCGCCTGCTCGCGCACGATCGTGAGATAGCGAACGTCGCCCGCGCCGCTCGCGAGCGCGGCTCGACGCTCGTGCGGATGGTCGGCCACGGCTCGTCCGACAACGCGGCGTCGTACGGGATCTACGCGTTCGGCCTGCTCCCGCGCTGGACGGCGATGCGCGACTCGATCACGCTGACCGTCCACTACGACACGCCCCTCGACCTCTCCCGGTCGACGGTGATCGGCCTCTCCGAATCCGGCCAGACGCCGGACGTGGTCGAGTACGTGGCCGCGCCCGGCGCAGCGGCGCGTTCACGATCGCGATCACGAACGACCCCGCTTCCGATCTCGCGGCCGCGGCCGAGGCGACGATCCCCCTCGAGACGGGGCCGGAGCTCGCCGTCGCCGCGACGAAGACGTATGTCAACACGCTCGCGGCACTCGCGCTGCTCGCGGGCCACATCGCCGGTGAGGGGCCGGCAGTGGCAGACGGGATCCGCCGTTCTGCGGCGCTGCTCTCCGATGCCCTGCCTGGTTTCGAGCGGGCGGCGGCGGCGCTCGCACTCCCGTTCTCGTACACCGGCCGAATGTTCGTGATCGGACGCGGGATCGAATTCGCGACCGCGCGGGAGATCGCTCTGAAGCTGCTCGAGACCTGCAGGGTCGCGG
>CAVZMA010000020.1:0-204030 GCA_963776305.1 uncultured Thermoleophilia bacterium
ATCAAAGAGGCGCGACCAGGCGGTATCCGGCCCCGGGCTGCGGTCAGCAGGTACTCGGCCGGGTCGGAACGGGTTCGATCTTGCGGCGCAATTGGGACACGTAGACGTGGAGGTAGTGCGATTCGACCTGAGTACGCGGGCCCCCACACGTCGCGCAGGATCGCCTGGTGCGTGAGGAGCTTGCCCTCGTTGGTCGCGAAGAGGCGAAGGATCGCGAACTCGTGCGGGGTGAGCTGTACTGGTTTGCCGGCCATCGTCACGGCACGCTTTCGAGATCGACGGTGAGCTCACCGATCGTGATCACCGGTCCTACCAGCCGGACCTGCGCGCCGCATCGCGGCGCGTAGACGTGCGAGGAATTCGTCGACTCCGAACGGCTTCGTCACGTAGTCGTCTGCACCGGCGTCGAGCGCTGCTACCTTCTCACGCTCCTCACCGACGGCGGAGAGAGTGAGGACGGGGATACTCGTCCAGGTTCGAAGCTCGCGGCAGACCTCCACCCCGCTCCCGTCCGGCAGGACGAGATCGAGGATCACGGCCTCCGCTGCCTGGAATCGCCGCGGCGGCCAGGGCGTCCTCGGCTGTCGCTGCGGTGACCACCTCGTAGCCGGCGCCCCGCAGGGTCGTCTGGAGCGCCCGTAGGATCTGCGGCTCGTCGTCGACGACGAGAACACGCCCGCTCACGCCGACACCTCGGCGGGTGTCGCCACAATGGGCAGGGCCAGCGCGAACGATGCGCCTTGCCCTGCGACAGACTCGGCCCACACGCGGCCGGCGTTGGCCTCGGCGAACCCGCGGGCTATTGCGAAGACCGAGGCCCCGCCGCCCCGGGCACGCTCGCCGCCGACGCGGTGGAAGGGCTCGAACACGCGCTCGAGCTCCTCCTCCGGAAGGCCAGGACCGGTGTCGACGACTCGCACGACGACATCTCGGCGAGTCGCACTTGACGCGTACGCTCACGGTCGATCCGGACGGAGAGAACTTGAGGGCATTCTCGATCAGGTTGACGAGGACCCGTTCCACCTGTATCGCGTCGACGCAGACGACGGGTATCTCGTCGGGCAGTGTGACCTCGACCCGTTCCGGCTCGGCAACTTGGTCAAGGGCCTCCGCGACGAGCTGGTCGACGGTCCAGAGCTCCTGCGTCAGTGGTGCCGCACCGGCCTGGAGTCGCGAGAGATCGAGGAGGTTCGCGACGAGCCGTTCGAGCCGGTCCGACTCGAGCGCGATCGTCTCGAGCAGCTGCTCGCGATCGGCGGTGTCCAGCGAAAGCTCAGAGTTGCGCAGCGCGCTGACGGACGTCGAGATCGCGGTCAGCGGCGAGCGAAGGTCGTGCGACACTGCGCGGAGGAGGGCGGTCTTGAGCGCGTCGCTGCTTCGGAGCGTTCTGCCTCGAGTGCCTGGCGCGCGAGGCGCTCGCGATCGATCGCGACAGCAAGAAGCGTTGCCAACGCGGCAGAAAACGCTGCCTGATGCCCGGCGACGGCTCCTCGCCGTGCGGGAGTCGAGATTCGCCCGACCGTGCGCCCCGCGGTCTCGAGCGGGAACGTCGAGCCCCCGGCCGCAGCGGAGTTCGACGTTCGAGGTCGATTTGCATCCCGGTGAGGCCGAGCACCTCGGCGGATCTGCCGCTCGATCTGTTCGAGCTCGTCCCGAACGGCTCGCCCGTGGAGGAGGTCGGTGGCGATGTCGGCGAGGAGCGCGGCCTCACGCCGTCTCTGCTCCGCCTCGATGGTGCGGCGACGGGAACGGGACGCGAGCTCGCTGACGACGATCGCGGTGCCCGAGTAGACGGCGAGAGCGAACCAGTTTTCGCTGTCCGTCAGCGTGAGCGTGTGGACTGGCGGCAAGAAGAAGAAGTTGAAGGCGAGCATGCTGCCGACGGCGACGGGCAGCGAGAACCGGAGCCCCCAGACCACGGCGACCGGCAGAACGGCGAACACGTAGAGGACGCCGAGGCTGAGCACGGGCACGATGCCCCGGAAGAGGAAGACGGCGCCGGTCACCACGGCCACCGCGGCGACGCTCGCGACGACGCCGGCCGCGGTCGCCGTCAGCGTCGGTGAGTCGAGCACTCGCCGGAGACGTTTTCTCACCGGGCGAACGCTACCGCCGCCGGGTTGCAAGGGTGGGCGTCGCGGGACGCCCACCCATTCGCGCACGCTAGCCGTGGATCGAGGCGAGAAGCGGGATCATCAGGATCGCGACGATGTTCGTGATCTTGATCATCGGGTTGATCGCCGGACCGGCGGTGTCCTTGTACGGGTCGCCGACGGTATCGCCGGTGATCGAGGCCGCGTGGGCCTCGGAGCCCTTGCCGCCGTACGCGCCGTCCTCGATCAGCTTCTTCGCGTTGTCCCAGGCGCCGCCGCCCGAGGTCATCGCGATCGCGAGGAAGAGACCCGTCACGATCGTGCCGATCAGGAGGCCACCGAGGGCCTTCGGGCTGATGATCCCGACGATGATCGGCACGGCGACAGGGATCGCTGCCGGCAGCATCATGCCGCGCAACGCCGACGCGGTGACGATCCCCACGGCCTGGGAATAGTCCGGCCGTGACGTGCCCTCCATGATGCCCGGATCCTCCCGGAACTGGCGACGCACCTCCTCGACCACCTCGCCGCCGACGCGGCCGACGGCCGTCATCGCGAACGCGGCGAAGAGGAACGGCATCATGCCGCCGATGAACAGCCCTGCGATCACGTACGGGTTGTCGAGCGAGAACACCGTGTCGATCCCCGCGTCGACGAGACCGCGGGTGTACTCGTCGAACAGGATCAGTGCGGCCAGGCCGGCCGAGCCGATCGCGTAGCCCTTCGTGACCGCCTTCGTGGTGTTGCCGACCGCGTCGAGCTGATCGGTGATGCCGCGCACCGACTCGGGCATGTCCGCCATCTCGGCGATGCCGCCTGCGTTGTCGGTGACCGGCCCGAAGGCGTCGAGGGCGACGATCAGTCCTGCCATCGAGAGCTGGGCCATCACGGCGACCCCGATGCCGTAGATGTTGCCGCCGGCGATCTCGTAGGCGGCGATGACGCCGCCCGCGATCACGATCACCGGGAGCGCGGTGGCCTCCATGCCCTTCGCCAGGCCCGGCGATGATGTTCGTGGCGTGGCCCGTGGTGGACGCTGCGGCAATCTTCTTGACGGGGCTCCAGCGGCTGCCGGTGTAGTACTCGGTGATCGCGACGAGCAGGAACGTGATCGCGAGCCCGACCAGGGCCGAGCCGTAGAGCTGCCAGAACGAGAACTGACCGCCGTCGAATGCCTTCGTGACCGGGATGAAACCGATCGCCGACAGGATCGTCGCGGCGATCACGCTCATGTAGAGCGCGTTGATGATCGAGTTCTCCCCCTTACCGACGCGCGCAAAGAACGTGCCGATCACGGATGCGAGAACCGACATGCCGCCGAGCGCCAGCGGATAGAGCCAGAGGTCGCCCGTCGGGTAGGCGGTGCCGAGCAGCATCACGGCCACCGCAGTCACGGCGTACGTCTCGAAGAGGTCGGCGGCCATCCCGGCGCAATCGCCGACGTTGTCGCCGACGTTGTCGGCGATCACGGCCGGGTTGCGCGGGTCGTCCTCGGGGATCCCGGCTTCGATCTTGCCGACGAGATCTGCGCCGACATCGGCGGCCTTCGTGAAGATGCCGCCGCCGAGTCGTGCGAAGACAGAGATCAGCGAGCCGCCGAAAGCGAGCCCGATGAGGTCCTTGACGGCCGACTCGGGCGTGTTCCCGAGCGCGCCGGTGAGAAACCAGTAGTACCCGGCCACGCCGAAGAGGGCGAGCCCGACGACGAGGAGCCCGGTGACCGAGCCCGCGCGGAACGCGACCTTGAAGGCCGGTGCGACGCCCTCGCGGGCCGCCTCGGCGGTACGTGCGTTCGACCGGACCGCGACGTTCATGCCGATGAACCCTGCCGCCGCGGAAAGGACGGCGCCGATCACGAAGCCGAAGGCCGTGCCCCACCCGAGCTCGTTGTAGAACCCGATCAGCAGGACGGGCGCGATGGCGACGTACGCGATCGTCGTGTACTGCTTGCGCAGGTACGCGGCGGCGCCCTCCTGGACGGCCCCCGAGATCTCGCGCATCCGCTCGTTCCCCGCCGGCTGCTGGAGCAGCCAGTACGTCAGGTAGAGCCCGAACAGCACCGCGACGCTCGCGCAGACGAGCGCGAAGGCCACAGCATGGTCATTGAAGAAGTCCATCAACCCTCCGGAGGAACGTCACAAAGAAAGCGCCGAAACGTGATCGGCGCGCCAGATTATGCAGCACAAAGTCGGATCATGCTTGTCGAACCAGACTGTCATGACAGGCTCGTGATCGTACCGTCAACCCACGCGAGAGGGCCGAACCACGAGATCACCGTAGATCTCGGCGAGGTCGGCGCCCTCGGCGACGCGTGCGATCTGGCGCTCCGCCGCATTGCGCTCCGGTACGCGCAACCAGTCGGCGGCACCGATCTCCACGGCCACCGGGTGCACCCACTCGATCAGGCGCTCGAGGCGGGCGCGGGTCGGCAGGACCTCACCGCGTTCGAGATCGATGAAGTCGCCGGACAGCCCGTAGCGGATCGCACGCCACAGGTTCTCCTCGATCAGCCGGTGGGGCTGGTGCACGAGCGTCTCGCCCTCATCGAGGGCGCGGGCGATCCTGGCGGTCAGTGCGACGCTCAGCGCCGCGAGCGACTGCGCATCCGCGATATCGGGTTGGCCATCGCAGATCCGGATCTCGACCGTCGGGAACGCGAGATGCGGCCGCACACTCCACCAGAGTTGGGTGTGCTCGTTGATGGAACGGGTGTCGTAGAGGAATCGGACGTAGCGCTCGTAGTCCGCCCAGGAGTCGAACACGTCGGGTACGCCGCAGCGCGGGAAATACCGGGTGAAGATCTGCGTCCGTGCGGAGTGGAGCCCGGTGTCGACGCCCTCGGCGAATGGTGAGCTCGCCGAGAGGGCCAGCAGCTCGGGGAGCCAGTTGCGGAGCGCGCTCGTCACCTGGATTGCCCGATCCGCTCCCTTGATCCCGATATGGACGTGGAAGCCGAACGTGGTGTTCTTCCAGACCACGTAGCGAAGGATCTGATCGTTGAGGCGGTAGTGCGGCGTGTCGATGATCCGCTGGTCCTTCCAGCTCGCCCAGGGATGCGACCCGGTCGCCCCGAGAGTGAGACCGAGCGGCTCGACGAGACCGCTGAGCTGGTCGCGACGCTCGACGAGGGTGGCGGGAGCCGCGGCGAACGACTCGAGTCGGCCCGTCTTGATCTCCGCCTCGGACGCGATCAACTCCCCGGCGAGGTTCTGCTCGACGACCGTCCCGGCGGCGGCCTCCTGAACGTCCTCGAACCGGTTGACGAGGTCGAGCGACACCGGGTCGAGAAGCGCGAACTCCTCCTCGACGGCAACCGTGAAGTCCGTGCCGGCATCGAAGCGCTCGCGTGCCTCGCGAAGGAGCTGATCGTAGGGAACGCGCTGTTCTTCACCCATGGAGCGGGAAAGCGTAGTCGATTCGCCCCGCTGACCCGTGCGGCTCTACGGGGTCGATCTGCCGAGAGCGTTCCCCTCACGCGGGCGAGGCACGCCTCGCCCCTATGAGACGCGCGAGCGCGCCTTCGTTCCCCGTCAATCCGTGGTCCGCTGGGAAGCCGGACGTAGGGCGTTCGTCGGCGGCCTGCGATCAACCGAACGGCTCGAGCAGCCGACGCGAGACTCCCTCCCAGCTCCACCGTTCGACGACGGCGTTTCTCGCAGCGGCGCGAACGAGTAGGCGATCTCGCTCCGGGAGGCCGAGGAGCTCGCGAAGCCGCTCCGCCAGGTCGTTCGCGTTCCCGGGCTCGAACGAGGCCAGATGTCGAAGGGCCGGCGGATACTCCTCCTCCAGGCCGGATGCCACCTCGGCGAGCCCCGAATGCCGGGCGACGAGCGGTGGGCAACCTGCAGCGGCCGCCTCGGCTGCCACCATTCCGAACGCCTCGGGAAAGATCGACGGCACGACGCAGGCGTCCGCGAGTGCGAGGAGGTGTCGGAGATGGCGGTGCTCGAGAGGCCCGGTGAAGAGCGCCTCGACACCAACGCTTGCAGCGCGCTGTTCGAGCGCTCCACGCTCCGGGCCGAAGCCGACGACGACGAGCCGCGCGTCGATCGAGGCCAGTGCGTCGATGAGCACGTGCACACCCTTCTGCTCGATCAGCTTGCCGAAGTAGACGACCACCGGCGCCCCCGGCTCGAGAAAACGCTCGAGCCGGGAGGCGTTGCCGTGATCGGCGAGTCGCTCTTCGACGTTGCCCGGGTTCGGTCGATCACGACGCGACTCCTCGATCAGGCTGGAGAGTGCAACCGCCCGAGCTTCGGGAGCCCATGCGTCGACGTCGACGCCCGGCGGAACCTCGATCACGTTCGACGCGTGTCCGCAGACCTCGACGAGCACGTTGCGGATGTGCGCCGAGCCGACGAACGTCGCCCGGGCGTCGGCGAGCGCCTCGGCGCCCCACGTCGAGAGCTCGACGTTCCCACGCATCGAGTACTCCAGCTCGGACCCGTGCGCCTTGACGGCGAAAGGGGCGCCCGCCGCGGCCCCGACTGGGCCGCCGAGCAGCACATGATTCGTGAACACGGCATCGGCCGGAAGGAGTGACCGCACCGCCGACGCGTTCGCGTCGACCCAGGCGTCGAGCTCCGGCCGCGTGCATTCCTGAAGCCGCTTGACCTCGTAGCCCTCGTAGCGATCCAGCACGAACACCGGCAGCAGGCCGCCGACGTCCGGCCGCACCGTGGCGGCGCCTCCGAGGTCGTAGCGGTCAGGATGGGGCTCCTGGGCGAGAACGGTGACGTCGTGCCCGGCCCGGCTCCACTCACGGGCGAGCATCCGCGTGTAGACGTTGGAGCCGGTGCCGCCGAGGAGATAGCCGTGCCAGAGCAGGATGCGCATGACCGCATCATGACCGCGCGGCGGCGCGAGCGGCCCCGGAGGCCGACTCCGTCGGCCGGGAGGGGCCGCGGTCGCTGGCGTCCAGCGGCCTGACGCCTCCGACGTGTCGCGTGCGGTGCCGCGGTCCGCAGGGGAGAGGGCGCTAGCGCCGGAGACCCGGACGAGCCAGCGGCGCGTCAGCGGCGCGAGCCGGCCGCCGGAGGCCGGGCTCCGCCCGGCCGGGAGGGGCCGCGGTCGCCGGCGTCCAGCGGCCTGACGCCTCCGACGTGTCGCTGAGGTCGCGTCGGGAGGGGGAACAGTGCGCTAGCACGGGCCCCCGACTAGAGCGGCCTCAGCGGCACGAGCGAGCGGCGGAGCCGGGCTCCGCCCGGCGGGAGCCGCTCGCGATCGGTGGCGTCAGGCTGACGCCTCCGACGTGTCGCTGCGCGTGCCCGGCCGCAGGGGATAGGGCGCTAGCCCAGACCCGGAGAGCCGGGTGCGCGCAGCGGCACGAGCGGCCCCGGAGGCCGGCTCCGCCGGCCGGGAGGGGCCGCGGTCGGTGGCGTCAGGTCAGGTGGAAGTAGAGGGCGTAGAGAAGCTCGACGGCGGGGTTCGACGTGTGGACCTGAACGTCCGCCGGAGTCGTCAGCAGTGCCTGCGAGTAGTTGAAGATGATCTTCACGCCGGCAGCGACGAGTGCGTCGGCGGCCGGTTGCGCCGCATCAGCCGGGACGGCGAGGACGCCGACGATGATGTTGCGCTCGTGGACGAGATGCTCGAGCGTGTCGAGCGGGCTCACGGTGACGCCGCCGATCGTGCGGCCGACCTTGGCCGGGTCGCTGTCGAACACAGCGGCGATCGTGATCCCGTGCTCGGCGAAGATCGGTGAGGTGGCGATCGCACCGCCGAGCCGCCCGGCCCCGATCAGGGCGATGTTGTGCTGTCCCTGGGTGCGAAGGATCCTGCGGATCTCGCCGAGCAGGGAGTCGATGCTGTAGCCGACGCCTCGCTTCCCGAACCGGCCGAAGCTCGAGAGATCGCGGCGAATCTGGGTGGCGTTGATGTTGGTGTACTCGGAGATCTCCTGGGAGGAGATCCTGTCCTTCCCCATCTTCTTCGCCTGTGTGAGCACCTGGAGATAGCGGCTCAACCGGGCCGCGACCCCGACGGTCAGTCGTTCGGCCACGAGGTCTCCCTCGGCATGCCCTTGCGCATTTGTGACATTGCGTCACATAGTGCCTGGGACTCAATCCGAGCCGGGCGGTGAACCGTCGCTCCGGAGCCGATCGGTGAGTGCCGCCACCGAAACGAAGTGGACGAACGCGCGCACGCCGTCGATCTCGATCACGGGGAGGAGCTCGCGGAACGTGGCTTCGAGCTCGTCGTCCCCGGCGATGTTCACCAGCTCGAGCTCGAACGAAACCGACGCGCGGGTCTCGTGGGCCACCTCGATCGCACGATCGCAGAGGTGACAACCGGGAGCGTGATACAGCGTCACGCGTGGGAGCGGAGCAGTCGGCACCGTGCCCTGTTCTACCCGAGACGTGCCCGGGTCATGCCGGGACCCCCGGAGGATTGCCTCCCGACCACGATCGAGCTCCCTCGACGCCCAGGCCGGTCACCGGATCTCGAACGGGATCGACTTCTCGCCGGTCGGCCCACCGCCGACCGGGGTGGCCGTCAGGCGAAGCTCGTACGCACCGGGCTTGAGCCGGGCACCGTTTGCGGCCCGACCGGTGATCCCGAACGAATAGCGGCCCGGCAGCATGTCGCGGACCAGAGCCAGGCGGCCGAGACGCTTCGTGCCCCGGTAGAGATCGAGTGTGAGCTGCTCCAGGGGAAGGAGCTGCGGTCGCTCCGTCGTACCGTCCACGCGACCGGCGACGATCGTCAGCACCGCAGGCTCGATGTCGGAAGGCTCGAACACCTTCTGGGAGAGGCGTGCGACCGGGATCAGCTCACGATCGACGGACGGGACGGGGATCACCCAAGGAATCCGAAGCGTCGCGCCGGCACGAATTCTGACCCGCAGCGTGCCACCGAGCGCGGCGGGGGCTCGGGGGAGCAACGGCACTTTGGCCGATACCTTCACCTTCAGTGACGCTCCCGGGCGGAGCCGCGCCGACTCCGGCTCGACCGCGACCTCGATGTCGGCGGCATCGACTGCACCCGAGGCGATGACGACGTCGAGCCGACGCTTGCTGACATTGCGCAGCTGAAGGTCCGTTCGACCTCGGCATTCTCCGCCAGGGCACTTCCGAGGCCGAGTGTGGGTGGATCGGCCACGAGCTCGACGGCAGCAGCCCCCGACGGATCGATGGTGGCCGCCGAGCTCCCTCCCGAGCGACGGGCCGAGGCGACGAGTGCCTGTTTCAGGCCGGCTGCGTCGAGGTCGGGGCGAGCCTGTGCGAGCAGGGCCACCGCGCCGGCAGTCAGCGCTGCCGCCGCGCTCGAGCCGCTGATCGTGCCGTACCGGGCGGCGCCGTCCTCGTCGCGTCCCGGATCGGAGGTCGCAAGGCCGATTCCCGCGGCGCTCACCTCGGGCTTTGGCGCACCGTCGAACGCGAGCCCCTCGGACGAGAACGGCGCAGCATCGCCGATGGCACCGTTCGGATCGAAGGCAGCGGCGCCGACAGCGAGCGTCACCGGCACACCACGCCGGACCGAGGCGCGGACCGTGGCGGCCGCACCGGCCGACAGACCCAGAATCGGGATCTCGATCGGGCCGTCCGTCCCGAGGGCGCCGGCCGGCAACGGCCCGTCGATGAGAATCGCGGCCGCCCCCGCGGCAACGATCTCCCGGACGGCCTCCGGGGACGACGTCCCCCGTGGCAACAACGCCGCTGCACCGGCGACCCTGCTGTAGCCCGCTTTGTCGAAGAGGCGCGTCAGGCCACTCGGCGCACCGACGACGACCGAGGCGGGTCGCGCGAGCGCGACGACGGGGGCCGAGACCGAGAGATCGGGGGCAACGACACCGCCGAGGGGCTGCGCGCCCGAGACGATGGTCCGGAGCCCGGCAAGCAGAAAGACGTGTCCCCCGGGGACTTCGCTGCCGCGTGTCGATGGCTCCGGCGGTCAGGGCGGCAGGTGCGCCCCCAGGCCCGCCGACGCTTCCGAACGACGGGCCGGCGGGACCATCGTTGCCACTCGGCGAGACGACGAGGGTGTCGAGGGCCGAGGCGCCCGCCGCTGCCGCGGCGAGCGGCCCGTCGGCGAATGCCGCGAACGGCTCGGCGACTCCCACGAGTGCCACGCGCACGGCGTCGTGCGCATCGCCGTCCTCGTTCGGGTCGACCGCGAACTCGATACCGGCGAGGAGCTGATCCGTCCTTCCGTAGACCGATACCCCGCCCGCGGTGTCGGGTTGCCAGCCTGCGATGCGGATCGGAAGCAACGATGCGCTGGGTGCCACGCCGGCGAGGCCGCCGGGACCTCCTGAGCCCACGACGAGACCGGCCATTTCGGTGCCGTGGCGCTCCGGGCGACCCGGTGTCGTCGGGTTCTGCCGTGCGCTCGCATCGCCTCCGGGATCGAGCACATCGATGCCCGGCAGCAAGGCACTGCGGATGTATGGATGCACCCGGTCGACGCCCGTGTCGAGAAGTGCGATCGTCACTCCCGCGCCCGAGAATCCCGGGATCCCGACGTCTGCTCGACGTCCACCTGCCGCCCCGAGCGCGTCGTCGAAGCGCCGGAGGTCCACCGCTGCCGGCAATGCCGTCCTGACCGGGAAGACGCCCCTCACGTCAGGGTCCCTGGCGATGATCGCCAGGGCACGCGCATCGAGTGGGGCCGCGAAACCGTTGAACACCCGATAGTAGGCCTGCTCGGGCTCGACTGGAGCCCCATGGAAGGCGAGCCTGGCGAGAACGTCGTCCTGCGCGCTTCGCGCTGCTGCTGTCCAACCGCGCTCCTGCGCCTCGGTCGCAGTGCCGCCCGCGGCGGCGACCTTCGTGGCCAGCGACGGCTTGGCAAGGACGACGATCCACCGCCCGCCGAGTTGCGCTGCCGGCCGGTCACCGAGCAGGCTCTCCCATCCTGCGGCACCCGACGAGAAGTCGTCGGCGGCTCCTGCGCCTGCGGCGAGCAGCAAGACGGCCGACACGAGCGCGCCCGCGAGGATCGACCGAAACGTCATGGCGTCACGCAGCCGAGGCATACGCGTCGAGAACGAGCGCATCGGCTCGCGGCAGCGGTTGGACGAAGCGTGCGGCCGACGCGATCATGGCGGCGTTGTCGGTGCACAGCGAGAGCGGAGCGAGTGCGGCGTCCGGCAGAGCGGCGCGCAGTTCCGAGTTCGCAGCCACACCTCCGACCACGGCGATCCGATCGATGCCCGTCGCCGCCGCCCCCTGTCGCAAGCGTGTCGTGAGCGCTCCGACGATCGCGCGCTGGTACGACGCGGCAAGGTCGGCGTGACGTCCGGCAGCGGCAGCGCCGAGATCGCGCACGGTGTAGAGGAGCGACGTCTTCACGCCGGAGAACGAGAAGTCCAGCCCCGGCACACGCGCAATCGGAAAGGTGAATGCCTCCGGATCGCCGTGCTGGGCGAGGGCGTCGATCGCCGCACCCCCGGGATACGGGAGCCCGAGCAGCCGAGCGCCCTTGTCGAACGCCTCACCTGCGGCGTCGTCGAGCGTCGTCCCGAGTCGCTCGAAAGCGCCATGCTCGCGCACGGCGAGCAAGAGCGTGTGCCCACCGCTCGCGAGCAGGCACACGAACGGCGGCTCGACGGGAGCGTCGCCGAGGTACAGCGACGCCACGTGGCCCTGGAGGTGGTCGACCGGCACCAGAGGGATCCCACGCGACCAGGCGATCGCCTTGGCCGCGGAGAGACCGACGAGGAGTGCCCCGATGAGGCCCGGTCCCTGCGTGACCCCTACCCGGGTCACATCGTCGAGCGAGACCTGCGCCTCCGCGAGCGCCTGGCGAACGACGGGACCGACGAGCTCGAGATGACGCCTCGAGGCGACCTCCGGCACGACACCACCGTACTGGGCGTGAAGCTCGGCCTGGGAGGCGACGATCGACGACCGCACCTCGCCCCCGGAGGTCACGAGTGCCGCGGCGGTCTCGTCGCATGACGTCTCGATCCCGAGGATCACCTCGACCTCGTCTCCTTCGGCTCTGTCGCCGGCTCGGTCTCGTCCGCCCGGTCCGTCTCGTTCGGCACCTCGGCTGCCCTCCACATGATCACCGCATCTTCTCTGTTGTCAGTGTAGTAACCACGTCGGACGCCGCTCGACGTGAACCCGAACTGCTCGTACAGGCTGATCGCCGCGAGGTTGGAGACGCGCACCTCGAGCGTGTACCCCCGCTCCGCGTCGTCGCGTGTGAGCTCGAACAGGCGGCGGAGCATCGCCGAGGCGATGCCCTGCCTCCTGTGGCCCGGGTCGACGGCGACGTTCATGACGTGCCAGGCATCGACGTAACGCGACAACACGAGATATCCGACGAGCTCACCGGCACTTGTGATAGCGGCGATCGATCGCGAGCTCTGCTTTGCGAGCTCGCTCGCAAACATCGAGCGCGACCACGGGGTCGGATACGAGGCGCGTTCGATGCGCTCGATCGCGTCCAGATCCGCGAGCTCGAGTCGCCGCAGCGCGATGCTCACCCGCGCCACCGTTCGGCATCCGGGGCTCGGACGTAGACCGGCTCGACGGCGTCGGCCGGACCGAAGGTAGTCGCGAGCCGAGCGTGGAGGGAGGCCCACGGTACGTGGAGCGGCGAGTCGTCCGGCGGCACGTCTGCACCGCCGGCCGCGAGCACGTCGCGGTAGCGGCAGGCACCACTCCCGACGCAGACCGCTCCGGCGGGCACGACGACCTCCGCGGGCGACGCTGCCCGCGGACCTTCCACGAACACCTCACCGCGCTTGGCATCGACGATCGGGAACGCGTTGTCGGTGGCGGCTGCAAGTGCGCGAAGAGTCGAGACGCCGGCCACGCCCGAGATCGAGCGACAACCCGAGCCCACGCGCGACAGCCAGCCCGATCCGAGTCCCGGTGAAGCTCCCAGGGCCTGTTCCGACGACGATCTCGGTCAGATCGGCGGGCACGACACCGGCCCTCGACAGCAGGGCGTCGACGTCGGCGAGGAGTGCCTGTGGTCGGGTCACGCTCTCCCCCAGGATCTCACCGTCGGCCACGAGCGCGCTCGTGGCGAGGTCAGTTGCGGTATCGAACGCCAGGATCAGCACGCGCGAGATCTTCTAGCAGCGTACCGTCGGTGCTGTCGGCCCGGATCCGCCGCTCGGAAGGGCCGAGATGCTCGAGGAGCACCTCGGCCCGGGCCGGTGGCAGCACCGCCGCACCGGCCTCCGGCCACTCGACGAAGGCGATCGTGCCGTCGAAATACGGCTCGAGATCGCCCCACTCGGCCGGGCTGAGCCCGACGAACCGATAGAGATCGAGATGCGCAACGGTTGCCGTCCCCTCGTAGAGATGACCGATCGTGAAGGTCGGGCTCGTCACCGGGCCGTCGACCCCCAGGGACACGACAGACTCCGCGCACGAGGGTCGTCTTGCCCGCACCGAGCTCGCCTCGCACCAGGATCACGTCTCCCGGGACGAGGAGCGCAGCGAGGGCGCCGCCGAATGCCTCCGTCTCGGCCGCCGAGTGTGTGGTGCGCTCGAGCACGCCTCAGAAGAGGCCGAGCTGCAGCGCGTCTGCGGTCGCGGGCTCGACGCTCAGCGGTGCAGCGGGGAACGGCGCGGAGGCCGAGAGGGCGACAGCCGCCTGCGGCGTGATCACGCGAGGGGCTCGGCCGAGAAGGCCCGGAATCCGAGCGACGTCCTCCTCGAGCGCTCGTAGCATCGACGGCGTATAGAGCGCCGCTGCCGGGTGATAGAGCGGGTAGAGGAGGACACTCGCCGTGCCGAACTGCATCTCGACCTCCTGCCCGTGAACCTTCGTGATCCCGAACGCTCGCCCCGACAGGAGCCTCGTGGCAAAGTTGCCCAGCGGTGCGACGACGCGCGGACGAACGAGCTCGATCTCCCGGAAGAGATGGGGCTCGCAGGCGGCGGTCTCCGCGTCGGAGGGGTCGCGATTCTGGGGCGGCCTGCACTTGAGTGCAGTGGCGAGATAGACGTCCCGCCGCTCGAAACCGATCCCGGCCAACAGTTGCTCGAGCAGCTCGCCGGACTGTCCCAGGAACGGCAGACCGCCTTGATCCTCCTGGAAGCCTGGGGCCTCACCGACGAGCATCAGCTCCGCGTCGGGGTTACCGGAGCCGAAGACGACACGGGTCCGCGTCTCCGCGAGAGGGCAGCGCGTGCATCCGGCTGTTTCGCCGGCATACGCGGATAGAGAGACGGCGCGCTCGGTGGCATCCATCGAGCGGCCAGTGTAGGCCGCGACTCGGATAGTCATTTTGAAACATTGATCGGTCAGTGTGGCCTTCACTAGGTCGTCGAGTTGAGCGCGTGCGCGCTCGGCTGCCAGTAGGTTGCCTTTCAATTCGTAGAAGCCTATGGCTTCTCGTACGAGTGCGTGGGCTGCGGTCGGGTTGCCGGCGAGGGCGAGAACTTCGGCGAGATCCAATAGCGCGTCGGCGTGCGCGATGTGAAAATCGCTCGTGGAGGCGATGGCTAGGGCCTCTCTTGCAAGCAGCTCTGCCGCCTCGAACTCGCCGCGCGGGCCAGTAGTCTTGGCTCGTATGGAGCGCCAGAGGATGCCGGAGTGGATGTCGTTCGCGCGCGTGGCTTCCTCGCACTCGCGCGTGAGCTGCTCGGCCTCGTCGTAGCGCCCCTGCAGGTAGAGGACGTTCGAGAGTTCGTGAGCGATCGACGAGAAGTGGCTCTTCTCGCCCATCTTCTTGAGGGCCTCGTATCCGGGCAGGAGCTCTCGCTCGGCTGCTGCTGGGTCTGCCCTGCCAGACCGAGACGAACGCGTACCAGAACGTAACGATCCAGATCCATTGGCCGACGTCGTTCATGATCGCTCGGCTACGGACGACCAGATCGTTGGCTTCGTCCAGCCGTCCCTGCATGGCGGCGAGCATCCCCATCGTCGCCAGGATCTGCGCCTCGAGGAGCAGGGTTCTTGGCGGTTTCACGAAGGAGAAGCTGGCAGCGTCGTGACGCGTCGTCTGCAGGAGCAGGACCCAGTAGGAGGGCGATCAGGAGCCACTCGACGATCTCTTGCTCTTCGAAGCGGTCATCGGTTCGTCGAACGTGTTCGAACGCTCGCTCGGAGGCGTCTGCGCACGCTCCTGCACGGCGGGCTAGGTAGTGGGCCTGGGCCTTCAGACGCCATGCGCGCGCCAGGCCGAGCTCGTCGCCGAGCTCGTCGAAGACGGTGATCGACCGGTCGGCAGCGTCGATCAGCTCGTCCGCCGTCACGGTGGATTCCGTGAACAGGCGCAGGAGGCCGCGTTGGACGAGTGCGCGGGCGGCGAGTTGGCGATTACCGGTCGTCGCGGCAGCTTCCACGGCCTCTGTAAGCACGCGGTCGGCCCAGCGCATGTCGCCGCCCAGGCCCTGGACAACTCGGACGTTGGGGACCAGTTCGACCCGAAGGGGATCATCCGGGGGCAGCAGTGCGGCGGCCCGTGCGATCAGATTCGCCCCGGCGGGCGCGTCGCTGCGAACGAAGGCCCGTCGGCCTGCGCTCCCGAGTCGCTCGGCCGCCTCCCGTGCGAGCGCTCGCGCAGCATCGTCGACGGCGCCCAGCTCGACGCGATAGCGGTAGGCCTGTTCGAGGTGGTAGCCAACGACCTCTTCGTATTCGATCGCACGCTCCCCTGTGGTGTGTTCGAGCCAGCGGCCGAACCGTTCGTGGAGCTCGGTTCGCACTTCCTTGGGAATTGAGTCATAGGCGGCGTCACGGATGAGGAGATGTCGGAAGCGGTAGGTGCGATCGCCCAGGCTTGCCCGCTCGGGGCGAATCAGGTCTTTGCGAACAAGCGTCCCGAGCGACTCGGCAACTGTCGGAAGTGCTGCCGACGGAGAAAGCTCAGCGATCGCTCCTTCCTGGAAGACCTTGCCTATAACCGCGGCGCGCTCGATCACCGCTCGCTCGCTTCGCGTCTAGCTGGTCGAGTCGAGCGGCAAGCAGGGCCTGGATCGTCGGAGGCACGCGAGCACTCGAGATATCTCCGGCGGCGGTCCAACGGCCGTCCTCGCGGATGAGCAGGCCGTCGTCGATCAGCATCGAGAGCATCTCTTCGACGAAGAGCGGGTTGCCTTCCGCAGCCTCGGCGATTCTCGTGCGCACTCCTCTCACCAGGTCGGCCCGGCCGACGAGATTCTCGATCAACTGCGAGCACTCCTCGTCCGAGAGCGGTTCGAGCAGCGCCACCGTCGCGTTGAGCTTGCCGCCTCCCCAGGCAGGACGCACGTTGAGAAGCTCAGGCCGGGCAAGGCAGACGAGCAGGATGGGTGCGTCGCGCACCCAGTCGGCGAGGTGTTCGACGAGGTCAAGGAACCTCGCCTCACCCCAGTGAATGTCGTCGAAGACGAGCACCAACGGTTGGACGCGCGCCAGTGCCTCGAAGAGTTCCCGCACGGCAACGAAGCCCTCCTCCGCACCGGTGGTCACCTCTGCGAGACCGATCATTTCTGCCACGCGGTGAGCAACGAGCTCAGCTCCGGGCTCCTTGCCAAGCGCGCCGAGGAGCTTCGCTCGCGCTTCGTCGGGTGGGTCGGTGTCTTCGAGCCCGACCGCCTCGTTGACGGCCTCGAGCAGCGGCCAGTAAGTGATGCCCTCTCCGTAGGGGAGGCAGCGCCCGCGAGCGACGAGCGCCTGCCCGGCGATACCGTCGAGGAACTCGTGCACCAGCCGCGATTTTCCGACGCCGGCTAGGCCGAGCACGGTGAAGAGCTGGCAGGAGCGATCGCCCACCGCCTGTTCGAAGGCGTCGTAGAGTCGTCTGCACTCACGATCGCGGCCGACCATCGGGCGACACGAGCCGTCGGGCGATAACCGAACCCGTGGCAACCTCGAGGAGGCGCCAGCCCTCGTTCGTGGCCTCGGCGAGCACCGAGTCGCGCAGCAGCTGCCGGCTCCCCTCGTCGAAGAGGATCTCTCCCGCCCCGCCGCCTGGCCGAGGCGAGACGAGAGCCTCAGCGGCTCGCCAGTCGTCCGCAGCTGAGGGCCGGCGTCGATGACGGTCACGACCTCACCGGTGCTGATCCCGATGCGGAAGTCGAGGTCCAGCGCCCGCTCGATCACTAGTTCGGCGGCGAGAACCGAGAGCGCGTCGCGCGCCTCAGCTGCTGCCCGCACGCCGCGGAGCGCATCGTCTTCGTGAACCATCGGCAGCCCGAAGATGGCCGTGACGGCATCGCCTGCGACCGTCTCGATTGTGCCGCCATGACGCACGACGGCGAGCTCGACCTCATCGACGGCGCGACCGGTAACGCGCCGCAATGCTTCGGGATCCAGACCTTCGCCGGGCGCAGACGAGAAGGCTATCCCGACGTAGACGGCCGTAACCGTCTTCCGCACATCTCGAGTGATCGGCTCGACAGTGGACGTAGGTGCGAGGTACCGCGGGCGGCTCCGTGTATTCCCGTCGCTCCTCCCGTGGCAGATCGAGCGATGGATCCTGGTTCAGGATCGCCTGGTGCAGCTCGCGCAGCTCCCGACCGGGCTCGATGCCGAGATCGTCGGTGAGCGCCGCTCTGGCCTGCTGGTAGGAATCAAGCGCCTCAGCCTGACGTCCGGCCCGGTAGAGGGCGAGCATCAATTGACAGCGAAGCTGCTCACGCAGCGGATGTCCCATCACCAAACCTTCCAGCTCACCGACTAGCTCGGCGTGGCGTCCCCAGGCCAGGTCACGGTCGATCCTGTCCTCGAGACAGCCGAGACGAAGCTCTTGCAGGCGAGCGATCTCGGCCTGAGCGAAGCGCTGGTAGGCGAACTCGGCTAGCGGCGGGCCGCGCCACAACGACAACGCCTCGTTCAACTCGCCGTCTCGGTACAACCGCTGGAACCGTTCGAGATCGAGCTGCATCCGGCTCCACGCGCAGCAGGTAGCCGGGCGCCCTCGTCTCCAGGCGATGCTTGCCGAGCAGCTTGCGCAGCTGCGAGACATGCACCTGCAGCGCCTTCATCGGCGGTGTCGGGCACCTGTTCCTCCCAGATGGCGTCGACCAACTGGTCGCCCGACACGACCCGGTTCGCGTTCAAGAGCAACATCGCTAGCAAGCGCACGCTGCTTCGCGCCGGCGATCTCGATCGCCCGCCCGTCATCGCTCAGCTCGAGTGGTCCGAGAATGCCGTACCGCATAGCGCCGCCCTTTCCGCGACACGTTACGCCTCCGACAGTCAGCACACAAAACCCGCGCCTTACCGGCGCCTTGCCGTTCCTAGAGCGCCGCGATGTCTAGTGGTCGAGGAGCCGCAACAGGCGGCTCACGACAAGGAGGCGACCATGATCCCGACCTACCTCTCCAGGCTCACTACAGGCGCTTGTGCTCGCCGCCGTCATTGCCGCCCTAGCGGCACCGGCCGTTGCGCTCGGCGGCTCGAGCTCCGGCAAGGCCGCCCCCGACTGGTTCGAACGGTACGCCGCAGCGCATCCGTTCGGCAACGGCGTCGTCGACTCCGCCCCGGCGCCCGACGTCTTCGAGCGCTACGCCGCCACGCACGCGACAGCGGTCCTTGCCGACGGACGCTCCCCCGACACACGCGACGTTGCCAAGGCCGCACAGCTCCAAGTCGTCGACCGACGCTCGCCCGACACACTCGCCGCCGCGGACGCGGCACAACCGGTTGAGGTCGTTCAGCCCAGCGGCTTCGACTGGGGCGACGCAGCGTCGGTGCAATCGCGGCAGCCATGATCCTCGGCCTCGTCGGCAGCTCGATGCTACTCATGACACGGTTCCAACGACGCCAGCGAGTCCAAGCGACGTAAGACAAGTGGTCACAAAGCAGATGCCGGACGGGCCACCACCCGTCCGGCATCAGTTCGCCGGCTTGAGATAGCGGCCAGCATTCGAGACGAGCACTTTCACCGCTACCCGCCGACATCAACCTCTATGGGCGAACCGAATGGGTTCCGTACCAGGCGTGCGGCGTGTCAGCCGCAGCCGCAGCCGCCGCCGCAGCAGCCGCCACCGCCGGCCCCGCCGAACGACGGCTTGGCGGCCGCGCCGTGCACCGCAAAGGCGGAGATCTGCTTCAGGACGTCGGTCGCGTCGCACGAAGGGCAGCTGACGACCTGGTCGTCGCTGCGGACGAGCTCGTCGAAGTGCTCCTCGCACTCCATGCACGCGTACTCGTAGATCGGCACGGGACAAGTGTACTGTCCAGCTCGGTGGAGCGATGGACCACACCAACGCTCGACGGCCGGATCATCCGGCTGGAGCCGCTCGCGAACGACCATGCCGACGACCTCTACGCGGCGTCGCGGGACCCGAGGATCTGGCGCTGGCTCCCGATCATCCAGCCCTCGACCCGCGGTGACTGGCAGGGCTGGATGGACGACGCCCGAGGACGCGTCGAGGCAGGGCTCGAGCTCGCATTCGCCACGATCTCCAACGCCACCGGGATCGCGATCGGATCGACGCGATACCTGGCGCTGCGCCCCGAGCACGGGAGCCTCGAGATCGGGTGGACCTGGCTGACACCGGCTGCCTGGGGCACCGGCGCGAACTCCGAGGCCAAGCTCCTGCAGCTCTCACATGCGTTCGACGTGCTCGGATGCCGGAGGGTCGAGTTCAAGACGGACGCGCTCAACGAGCGGGCGCGCCCCGCACTCGCGGGCCTCCCGGCGACCTTCGAGGGCATCCACCGCAAGCACATGCTCGTGAGGAACGGCGAGAACCGCGACTCGGCCTGGTACTCGATCGTCGACGACGAGTGGCCACACGTGCGGGAGCACCTCGAAGCTGAGGTGCGGGAGCACCTCGACGACCGCGAGCCGAGAGCGTGAGCGAGGTGGGCGAGCGGTGACGACGAGCCGTGTGGCGTTCCGAACGTGCCCGCTCTGCGAAGCGACCTGCGGCCTCCGGATCGAGATCGAGGACGATCGCGTGCAGCGCATTCGCGGCGACGAGCACGACCCGTTCTCGCGCGGGTTCATCTGTCCGAAGGGGTCGACGCTCGGCGCGCTCCACGATGACCCCGATCGTCTCCGTCGTCCGGTCGTGCGTCGCGAACGGCGAGCACGTGGAGGTGACGTGGGACGAGGCGTTCGCCGAGATCGAGCAGCGACTCACGGCCGTGGTCGACGCGCACGGCGCCGACGCGGTCGCCGTCTACTTCGGGAACCCGAACGCCCACAACTACGCCAACACCCTCGCTCTGCGCCCCCTCGTCAAAGCGCTCGGGACGAAGAACGTGTTCTCGGCCTCGACCGTCGACCAGATGCCGAAGCACGTCGCGTGCGGGCTTCTGTACGGGCACCCGCTGACGATCCCGGTCCCGGACATCGATCGCACCGACCTCCTGCTGATCCTCGGCGCCAACCCGCGGGAATCGAACGGCAGCCTCGCCACGGCGCCCGACTGGCCCGGCCGCCTCGATGCGATCCGGCAGCGCGGCGGTCGCGTCATCGTCGTCGACCCGAGGCGCACCCGCACGGCCGCCCGGGCCGATCTCCATGTCCCGATCCGCCCGGGCACCGACGCTGCGTTGCTCGCCGGGATCGCCCACACGCTCTACGCCGAGGAGCTCGCAGACCCGGGAGCGGTCGCCGAGCTGGTCGAGGGCCTCGATCAGGTCGCGGCGGCGCTTGCCGACTTCACACCGGCTCGGGTCGCGTCGTTCACGGGCGTTCCGGCGGCGACCGTGGAGTCGCTCGCGCGTGAGCTCGCAGCCGCCCCGACGGCAGCCGTGTACGGGCGGATCGGCACCCACACGACTGCCTACGGCACGCTCGCGGCCTGGCTCGTCGATGTGCTCAACGTCCTCACCGGCAACCTCGACCGCCCGGGCGGCGTGATGTTCCCACACGCGGCTCACGAACGACGGCAACGGCCGCCTCGTGGATTTCTGATCGGACGCTGGCACAGCCGGGTTCGCAACCTGCCGGAAGTCATGGGAGAGCTCCCGGTTGCAACACTCGGCGACGAGATCGAGACACCGGGCACGGGCCAGGTCCGCGCGCTGCTCACGATCGCCGGGAACCCCGCGCTCACGACGCCGGATGCGGGACGACTGGGCAGCCTGCTCGCCGGGCTCGAGCTGCTGGTCTCGGTCGATCCGTACCTGAACGCCACGACGCGGCACGCACACGTGATCCTGCCGCCCCCGTCCGCGCTGCAGCGCTCGCACTACGACCTGGCGTTCACGGCTCTGTCGGTGCGAAACGTCGCCCATTTCTCGCCCGCCGCCCTCGATCGCGATCCTGGATCCCCGTCCGAGTTCGAGATCCTCGTTCGACTCGCGGCGATCGCGGCCGGCCTGGGAGCCATGACCGATCCGAAGCTGCTCGCCGAGACGACGGTGAAAGCCCAGATCGAGTCCGCGGTCGCGGATCCGACGTCCCCGATCCACGGCCGCGACGTCCACGAGGTCGAACACGCGCTCGGCGACCGACCGGTCGAGGAGCGACTCCTCGATCTCCTGCTCCGCCTCGGCCATCGCGGAGACGGCTTCGGCGCCACGCCCGACGGGCTCTCGCTGGACCTCCTCGAGCGCCACCCTCACGGCATCGACTTCGGCCCGCTCGAACCGCGGCTGCCCGATGCGCTCTCGACGGAATCCGGGAAGATCGAGCTTGCCGCGCCCGCCTTGCTCGCCGACCTCGGCAGGCTCGAGAACGCACTCGACGTTGCCGTGGCGGGCGGCATGGTGCTCGTCGGTCGCCGCCAACTGAGAACTGCGAACTCGTGGACGCAGAACGTGGCGGTGCTCGTTCGCGGGAAGAACAGCTGCGTGGCGCAGATCCACCCCGACGATGCCGCGAGGCTCGGTCTCGTCCACGGCGGCAAGGCGACGATCAGCTCTGCCGCGGGATCGATCGAGATCCCGGTCGAACTGACCGACGGGCTCCTGCCCGGTGTCGTCTGCGTGCCGTACGGCTGGGGGCACGGCCTCCCCGGCACGCGACAGGCCGTCGCCGGCGCTCATCCCGGAGTCAACGTCAACGTCCTCACCGATGCGTCGGTGACCGACCCACTGTCGGGGAACTCCGTGCTCAACGGGATCCCCGTCACGATCGTCCCCGCCTGAGCCGCGCCCGGGCACGGGCACGGGATCGATACACTCTCGTCAGGCCCGGTATCCACAGGGAACTGGAGCAGTGTGTTCGACGACATGACGATCATCGGTGCGCGTGGACGCGTGGGCAACGCGATCAGCAGGCGACTCGCGGAACGCGGCGTCGACCTCGACTCGACGAGCCCGGACGCCGTGCTCATCTGCGTGCCCGACCGCGCCATCGCGGACGTCGCGGCCGACATCGCCCCCGGCCCGTGGATCGGGCACGTGAGCGGCGCGACACCGCTCGCCGCACTCGCCCCCCACACGCGCCGGTTCGGGCTGCACCCGCTGCAGACGTTCACGCTGCGTCGCGGCGGCGAGCAGCTCGACGGCGCGTGGGCTGCCGTCTCGGGTGAGACGGACGAGGCACGAGCGATCGCAGCCGGGCTCGCCGAGTTCCTCGGTCTGCGACCCTTTCCGCTCGCCGACGAGAATCGAGCCGTCTACCACGCCGGCGCCGCAGTCGCCTCCAACTACCTCGTCACGCTCCGCCACGCGGCAGGGTCCCTGCTCGAGGCGGCGGGGGCACCGCCCGAGGCACTCGACCCGCTGATGACGAGGACGATCGAGAACGACTTCGAGCTGACAGGCCCGATCCAGCGCGGCGACTGGGAGACGGTCGAACGACACCTGGACGCGATTCGCGCGAACCGCCCGGAGCTCGAGCCGCTGTACCGCGTGCTCGCCGACGCCACGGCGGTGGTCGCATGAGGGTCTGCCGAACGATCGCCGACCTGCGGACGGCGCTCGAGCCCTGCCGTGGCGGCACGATCGGCCTCGTGCCCACGATGGGCGCACTGCACGAGGGGCACCTCTCGCTGCTCGCGGCAGCGCGACAGGAGTGCGAGACGGTGGTCATGAGCCTGTTCGTCAATCCCGCGCAGTTCGGCGAAGCGGGCGATCTCAACGGCTACCCGCGCGACGAGTCCCGTGACCTCGCGGCGGCGGCCGAACGCCGGCGTCGACTTCGTGTTCGCTCCCAGCACTGCGGAGATGTATCCCGACGGGCTACCAGACCTGGGTCGAGGTCAGCGAGCTCGGGGCCATTCTCGAGGGAGAGCACCGGCCGGGCCACTTCCGCGGGGTCGCCACCGTCTGCCTGAAGCTCTTCACGATCGTCCGCCCCGACACCGCCTACTTCGGCCAGAAGGACGCGCAACAGGTCGCGGTGCTGCGGCGCCTGATCACCGATCTCAACCTCGAGCTCGAACTCCGCGCGCTCCCCACGATCCGTGACGCCGATGGACTCGCGCTGTCGTCGCGCAACCAGCGCCTCTCGGCCACGGAGCGCGCGCTCGCGCTCGCGCTGCCGCGAGCGGTCTCGACGCAGCGACGTGGAGCGAGCCCGTGCGCTCCTTGCCGGACTCGACGTCGACTACGTCGAGATAGCCCCGTTCGACCCCCCTGTCCTCGCCGCCGCGGTCCGCGTCGGCTCCACCCGCCTGATCGACAACGCCCCTCTCGAGGAGGACGCATGAGCACCCGCCCCCGCAACCCCGGCCACGGCGCACCCGCCCCCGGCAAGCTCCCGATCACCGAGCTCGTCGGGATGAAGGAAAGCCATTCCCCGATCGCGATGGTCACCGCCTATGACGCACCCTCCGGCCGCCTTGCCGACGCGGCGGGGGCCGACATCCTCCTGGTCGGAGACTCTGCGGCGATGACGGTGCTGGGGCACGACTCGACGGTGCCCGCCACCATGGACGAGATGCTCGTGCTGACCCGGGCGGTGACGCGCGGCGCCCGGCGCCCCCTGGTCGTCGCCGACATGCCGTTCGGGTCGTTCCAGGTCTCGGATGAGCTCGCGGTCACGAACGCCGTCCGGTTCGTCAAGGACGCCGGGGCCGACGCGGTCAAGCTCGAGGGCGCCGGGACGATGCTCTCCCGCGTGCGCGCGATCGTCGGCGCCGGCATCCCCGTCATGGGGCACATCGGCCTCACCCCACAAACCGCGACGGCGCTCGGTGGCTTCAAGGCACAGGGCAGAACTGCGACGAAGGCTGTCCAGCTCGTACGCGACGCCCTTGCGCTCGAGGCGGCAGGCTGCTTCTCGCTCGTCCTCGAGGCCGTTCCGTCGCCGATCGCGGCGCGGATCACCGAGCTCCTCGCGATCCCGACGATCGGCATCGGGGCCGGCGCCTCGCGTCGACGGCCAGGTGCTCGTGTGGCACGACCTGCTCGGCCTCTACGACGGGCATGCTCCGCGCTTCGTCAAGCAGTACGCCAAGCTCGCGGAGGTGATCGAGGCGGCCGTTGCGGCGTACGTCGACGATGTCCGGGAGCGGCGGTTCCCGAGCCCGTCCACACGTACGGGATGCCGGACGACGAGCTCGCCGCCTTCGAGGACCAGCTGCCGGCTGCGCTCGAGGGGCTTGCTACGGCGCTCGACCGAGACGGTCGTTGAGCAGGCCTGCTCGATGCTTGCTGCCTGCCGGGCGTGATCCAGAACCGAGCTAGGCGACGCGGAGCATCGCGTCGGTGCGTCGTGACGAGCTGAAGGCGTAGGTGAGACCCGACCGGAGCCAGCGGGTGACCGAAGTGGTAGCCCTGTGCGAGCGAGCAGCCGAGCTCGGCGACCGCCGCCGCTTGCTCGGCGGACTCGATGCCCTCGGCGACGACGTCGTGCCCCAGCGAGCGGCCGAGCCGGACGATCGTCTCGAAGAAGGCGCGTGTCGACGGGGCTGTCGGGCAGGCCGACGACGAACTCCCGCGCGATCTTGAGCGTGTCGATCGGGAACTCGCGCAGGTGCGCGAGTGACGAGTGCCCGGTGCCGAAGTCGTCGAGGGCGAGCGAGACGCCGAGCGCCCGGAGCTCCTTCATCGTGCGCGAGCGCGTCGTCGGGGTTCTCCATGACGCCGCTCTCGGTGATCTCGAGCACGAGCCGATCTCGGCGGGAAGGCCCGTCTGCTCGAGGATCGCGGCGACGTTCGTCGACGAGGTCGTCGCGCCATGAGCTCGATGGGAGCGAGGTTGACGTTGACGCGCAGGTCCTCCATGCCCGGGAACGACGCTGCGCCAGGACGCGACCCGGCGAGCAGGCCTCCCGCAGCACGTTGCGGCCGATCTGCGACCATGAGGCCGGTCTCCTCGGCGACCGGGATGAACTTGTCCGGGTGAGAGCAGGCCGTGGCCGGGTCGATCCCAGCGGGCGAGCGCCTCGACCGCGACCATGTCGCCCGGTCGCGAGGTCGACGATCGGCTGGTAGTGGACGTCGATCTCGTCGCGCTCGACGGCGAGCGTCAGCGCCGAGACGAGCTCCTGGCGATGCCGGACGCGCGCGTGCATCTCGGGCTGGTACGATGCGTAGCCGGCCCTTGCCGGCCTGCTTTGCGTTGTACATCGCGACGTCGGCGTTGCGGAGCAGCTCGTCGGCGCTCGTGACACCCGGCGTCGCCGTAGGCGATGCCGACGCTCGCGTGGACCCGCATCTCGCGGCCGGCGATCGTGAACGGCGCCTCGAGCGCCGCGACCAGCCGCTCGGCGATCACGCTCGGCATTCGTCTCGAGCCGTCGCGGGTGAGCACGGCGAACTCGTCGCCGCCCGAGCCGCGCCGGTAGATCGCCCGCTCCGGACGACGCTGCGCACGCGCCCCGCGACGGCGATCAGGAGCTCGTCGCCGGCGTGGTGACCGAGGCTGTCGTTGATCGTCTTGAAGTCGTCGAGATCGAGGAAGAGCACGGCGGGTCGCAGCCCTCGGAGCTCGTGTCCTCGAGGGCGTCGGCGACGCTCTGCGGTGAAGAGGGCGCGGTTCGGAAGCGACGTGAGCGAGTCGTGGTGCGCCTGACGATGGAACTCGCTCCTTGAGCGCGCTGAGATCGCTGACCGAGCGCTCCAGCCGGTCGTTCTCGAGCATCACGGCGGCGTTGCCGGCGAAGGTCTCGAGGAGGCGGAGATGTCCTCGCGACGATACGCCGACAGCGAGCTCGTCACGACTGCCCACGACGCAGGAGCCCGTTGACGCCGGCCTCACCGCGGAGCGGGATCGAGATGGCTCGCCGGAGGCCGAGATCGACGATCAGGCCGTGCAGGACGATCGCCCACGTCGTCTCCGAGCACCTGGCGCGGACCTTCACGCGCGCACCTCCGCGACGGACGCCGGCCGCCCGGTCGCGCCGGAGCGCGCACGCACGCAGCGGCGAGTCGCCCTCCGGCCCGGTGGAGGCGACCTGGACTCGAGTCTCGCGCCGTCGCGAGGCAGGAGCGCGATCCAGGCGACGTCCGCGCCGACGAGCGCGCGCGGGGCTTCGAGCAGCTCGAGAACGCTCGCGTCGCGGCCCGGTGCCTCGTGCGCCCGGCGTATCGCGTCGGCCAGAGGCCCGAAGGTTCACGAGCCGCCGATGCTCCGAGGTCGTCGCCCAGACCGCTGCCGCGCAGGAGACGAAGGGCAGCATGAGCAGGAACACCTGTCCGGGCGGCCCAGCCGGATGAGCTCGAGCGCGACGATCGACATCCCGGCACTCGCGGTCGCCCCGAGCAGCGAGAGGCGTGTGAAATGGGGGACCGTCGGTGCGTCCTGCTCCGGCACCTCCGTCCGAGCGCCGTGAGAGCGCGCGGGGAAGGAGGAGCTCGACGGCCGTCGCGACCGTGACGGCGACGACGGCCGCGATCCAACCGATCGGGCCGGACAGTCTCTGCGACCGTGTCCGACGGCGAGGAAGATCGCGAGCGCGGAGGCGCTCGCGGCGGCCACGACGTGCCAGGCGCTTGACGGCCGCGCGCAGCCCGACGCCCGCGCCGGCGAGCACGACCGTGACGCCCGCGAGCTGCGCCGCGAAGCAGTCCCGCCGGATCGAGAAGGAAGAGGGCGACGCCGAGAGTCGCTGCGTGCGGAGACAGCGCGACGACGCTGACGCGCCCCCGGGTGAGCAGGACGAACGCCTCGGCGAGCATGAACGCGACGCCGACGAGCCACCACGGGCGCCGCAGCCGGGCTCGAGGGGCGTCGCGAGCTCGGGGACGAGCGTGACGAACGCCACCCCTCCGACGATTGCGAGCGCCAGAGCGCAGAGCGTCCTTCCTATCACGCCGCTGATATGTGCCGCCATACGGGGTACGCCCCCTCGAATCGACGACGGCTCCGCCCGCCGTCTGGGTCCCCGAACCCTGCCCGACGGTTGCGCTCGCGTGTTTCCCCCGTCCGGGGGCTTCGTCACGTCACTCGATGGAGGGATGGAGAAACCCGCGTCAGAGCGCAGGCCGCGGAACGACCGCGAACGCGGCAACCAACACCGCTGCGAGCGCGATCGCGCCGACGACGCCGCGCCACGGCAGCCGGAACGTCGTCCTCAGGCCGACCGCGAGCAGGGTCACCGACCACAGCGCACAGCCCAGCCCGACCGCGACCACGAGCGCGCGAGCCGTGCCGGTGTCCGAGCCGCCGGTCCTGAACCAGTCGTCACCGAACGCCAGCACGATCAAAGGCAGGGTGACGACGAGCGAGAGCGCAAACGGGAGCGCCGCGAAGCCGACGACCTGGCGGGCTTTCCGCGCTCGGGTCTCGACCCCGACGCCGCGGGCTCCGAGCCACACGGCGACGCCGAGCAGGAAGTAGCCGAACGACCCGTAGATGAGCCCACCGATGAACGTGACGACCGCCAGAACGAGCCAGTCGATCGACTCCTCGTCGAGCAGCGTGCCCCAGGCCGGCGTCAACAGGATCCCGGCCATCCCCGCGAGGACGACGATCGCAAGGATCGGCTCGGAGCGCGCCTCGACGTCGATCTCATCGTCGTCGCGCAGGGCGACGAACACGTCCGTCGGCCGCGTCAGCGTGCGCGGCACGAGGCGCCACCACGCGCGTACCCGCGCCTGTGCCGCATCCGAGCCGGCGCGCGCATCGCCGTCGGCGATCTCGCCGAGCTTGGGGGGTTTCTCGCTCAAGGAGGCGAGCCTAGCTCGCGAGATCCAGCTCGCGCTCGGCGGACGTCTCACGCCCGGCTCGCTCGTGCCTCGCAAGGCGAGTGTCGGCGTCGCCCGGGTCGGCGAGCGAATCAGGCGGCAGCGACGGCTGCGCCGCGGTGTTCGAGCACGTCGCGCAGATACTGGCCCGTGTAGGAGCCCTCGACCTCCGCGATCTCCTCCGGGGTGCCGGCAGCGATCAACTCGCCGCCCTCCTCCCCGCCTTCGGGGCCGAGGTCGACGACCCAGTCCGCCTGCTTGATCACGTCGAGGTTGTGCTCGATCACGAGAACGGTGTTGCCGGTGTCTGCGAGGCGTTGCAGCACCTCGAGGAGCTTCTCGATGTCGGCGAAGTGCAGGCCCGTCGTCGGCTCGTCGAGGATGTAGAGCGTTCGGCCGGTGGCGACCTTCGACAACTCGGAGGCGAGCTTCACCCGCTGGGCCTCGCCGCCCGACAACGTCGTCGCGGGCTGCCCGAGCCGGATGTAGTCGAGACCGACGTCGTGCAGGGTCTGCAGCCTCCGTCGGATCTTCGGGATCTTGGCGAAGAACTCGAGCGCCTCCTCGACCGACATCTCGAGCACGTCGGCGATCGACTTGCCCTTGAACCGCACCTCGAGTGTCTCCTTGTTGTAGCGCTTGCCGTGACACGTCTCGCAGGGCACGTAGACGTCCGGCAGGAAGTGCATCTCGATCTTGATCTGGCCGTCGCCCTTGCACGTCTCGCAACGCCCACCGCGCACGTTGAACGAGAAGCGACCGGGCTTGTAGCCGCGCACCTTCGCCTCGGGTGTGAGCGAATAGAGGTCACGGACGTGCGTGAAGAGGTCGGTGTACGTCGCCGGGTTGGAGCGCGGCGTGCGGCCGATCGGCGTCTGGTCGATGTCGATCACCTTGTCGAAGACGTCGATCCCCTCCACGCCGAGATGCTCACCCGGCTTGATGCGCACCTTGTTGAGCCGGTTGGCGAGCGCCTTGTAGACGATCTCGTTCACGAGGGTCGACTTGCCGGAGCCAGAGACGCCGGTGACGCAGATGAGCTTCCCGACCGGGAACTCGACGTCGATGCCCTTCAGGTTGTGTTGCGCGGCGCCGCGGACGGTGAAGACCCCGCGGTCGTCCTCGCGCCGTGGCGGGATCGCGATCGTGCGACGACCCGAGAGGAAGTCGCCCGTGACCGAGCCTTTGGTTCGCATCACCTGCTTGGCGGTTCCTTCGGCGACGACGTGGCCTCCGTGCTCACCCGCGCCCGGCCCCATGTCGACGACCCAGTCGGCGACCCGCATCATCTGCTCGTCGTGCTCGACGACGAGCACGGTGTTGCCGAGGGACTTCAGACGCTGGAGCGTCCCGATCAGGCGGTCGTTGTCGCGCTGATGGAGCCCGATCGACGGCTCGTCGAGGATGTAGAGGACACCGACGAGTTGCGAGCCGATCTGCGTGGCGAGGCGAAGCCGTTGTGCTTCGCCACCCGACAGGGTCTTCGCCGCCCGGTCGAGCTGGAGATACCCGACGCCGACGTCGAAGAGGAAGGTGAGGCGCTCGCGGATCTCCTTCACGATCCGGTGGCCGATCAGCTCCTCGGTGGGTGTCAGGTCGAGCTCGTCGAGGAAGCGCAAGGCTCCTGTGACCGAGAGGCGCGCGAACTCGTTGATCGAATACCCGCCGACCGTGACCGCGAGCACGGCGGGCTTGAGGCGTGCACCGTTGCAGTCGGGGCACGGACGGAAGCTCATGTACTCCTCGATCCGCTCGCGCTGCTGCGACGAGTCGGTCTCGCGGTAGCGCCGCTCGAGGTTGCGCACGACACCCTCGAAGGCCATCGCGTACTGCCGCTTGCGCCCCATCCGATTCTTGTACTGGACGAGGATCCGGTCGCCGTTCGTGCCGTAGAGGAACCAGTCCTGCTGCTCCGGAGTCAGGTCGCGCCACGGCAGGTCGGTGTCGATCTCGTAGCGGTCGGCAATGGCCTGAATCACACCCTCGTAGAAGCTCGAGCTCCCCACCGACCACGGCACGAGCGCTCCGTCGGCGATCGAGACGGACGCGTCGGGGACGAGCATGTCCGGGTCGATCTCGAGCTGGGATCCCAGCCCGGTGCAGCGTGGGCAGGCGCCGTGGGGCGCGTTGAACGAGAAGATGCGGGGCTCGAGCTCGGGAAGCGAGACGCCGTGCTCGGGGCAGGCGAAGTTCTCGGAGAACAGATGAGAGTCACCGTCGACTTCGTCGATGGCGACCAGCCCTTCGGCCAGACCCGTCGCGGTCTCGACGCTCTGGGTCAAGCGTTGCCTGAGGTCGGGCTTGAGGACGAGACGGTCGACGACCACCTCGATCGTGTGCTTGAACTTCTTGTCGAGGACGATCTCGTCCTCGAGGAGGCGCTGCTCGCCGTCGACCTTGACGCGGGTGAAGCCGTCGCGGCGAAGCTCCTCGAGCACGTCGCGGAACTCGCCTTTGCGGTCGCGCACGATCGGCGCGTTGACGGTGAAGCGGGTGCCTTCGGGCAGCGCGAGAATCTGCTCGACGATCTGGTCGAGGCTTTGCCCCGCGATCGGGCGCCCGCAGACCGGGCAGTGCGGCCGCCCGACCCGGGCGTAGAGCAGGCGGAGGTAGTCGTAGATCTCGGTGACGGTTCCGACCGTCGACCGTGGGTTGCGCGACGTCGTCTTCTGGTCGATCGAGATCGCAGGCGAGAGGCCGTCGATCGAGTCGACATCGGGCTTCTCCATCATCTGCAGGAACTGCCGCGCGTAGGCCGAGAGCGACTCGACGTAGCGGCGCTGGCCCTCGGCGTAGATCGTGTCGAAGGCGAGCGACGACTTGCCCGAGCCCGAGAGGCCGGTGATGCAGATGAGCGCATTCCGCGGCAGCCGGACGGTGACGTCCTTGAGGTTGTGCTCGCGGGCGCCGTGGACGACGAGCTCTTCGATCGGCATGAGAGGCAGCTTACCGCGCCTGTCTCGATCGAACAAGTGTTCGCTTTTGGATGTCAGCCCGGCGTGATCGGAGTCTTGATCGTCGTGACCGTCGCCCCGCCCGGTTTCGCCGGGGTCGTCGGGGCTCCGCCCGGTGTCGTCACCGGATGCGTGCCCGGGTGCGCCAGCGAGGAAGAGCGCCATTGACCTGCTTGGTGAGGTTGTCCGTCCAGCATTGCACGGCGGTCGCGCGCTTCCCGAGAGGTGCGTACGAGATGCACGTCAGGCCCGAGATCATCCCGAGCTTCCGTGACTTCGGTACCACCTTCGTCGCGGCGGTGCGGACGATGCTCGTCGCCGCCGAGCAGCTGAGCCGCGCGCACGGACTGAACGACCCACCGCTTGCCTCCGATCGTTGCGTCCGGACAGGTACGGGCAGTCGCCGCCTCCGCGGATGACGTCGTCGCGACGATTGCCAGCGCGGCGACGAGAACGACCAACGTCCGGCGCATCGCGTTGCGCCTTCTGTCGTCTAGGAAGCGAAGATGGCCTCGCCGTAGAACGGGCAGCCTCATCCGCGCCGGTACCGAACGACGACGAGCGAGCCCTTCGAGCCGGCGCCGGTCGTGGTCACCGTGCCACTCATACCGGCGAAGCGCCCCGTACCACCGGCGATCACGAAGGTTTGCGCCTTGTCCTGGAGGCTGACACCGCCTTCGACGGTGACTGTGCTCGTGCCGACGACAGCGGTGTAGTGGAAGTACACGTTCGGCGCGTGGAGATTGACGCCGTAGCCGTTCACCGTTCCGACCCGCTTTCCGCTCGCATCTCTGAGCGCCTGCTGCGAGACGTAGATGTCCCCGGGGCCTCCACCCTCTTTCGTCCCGTTGTCGGCAAAGGTGTGGGATGTCTCCTTGGCGTAGTAGCGCTCGACCGTCCACGTCGCAGTCGTTGCACTCGATGGAGCGGCCGACAACGCGGCGAGCGTCAGTCCGACGACGATGAGCTGCGACAGACGTCTCTTCATCTCCGTATCCCTCCTCCTTCGAGCCGAATCGGCGACTCGCCTGGGTGAACTCCGCTGAACACTGCGATCGTGCGCTGCAGCAGACGCCCGCCTGCGATCAGCGGCTGCGCCCTGAAGAGCCACCGGATCAGGGGTATCCCTGACTCGTGGACGGTGTCCACGTGCGATCCGGCTACCTGCTCAAGGACAGGATCACGGACGTCCAAGTGCTCACCGACGCGCTTCAGCGCATCGTCGCGGGTGAGAACGTCGTCGACGGCCATGTGGTCGCAAGCTTGCTCGCGCAGCGCCCCACTCCCGGTCCGACCGACGAGCTCTCGAGCCGGGAGCTCGAGGTGCTCGGCCTGATGGCCGAGGGCCTCACCGACCGCGCCATCGCCGACCGTCTCTGGCTGAGCGAGAAGACGGTCGAAACGCACGTTCGGCACATCCTCAGGAAGCTCGGCCTGCCGGCCGGCGTCGCGTACAACCGACGGGTGCGAGCGGTGCTGATCTTCCTCGACCGGGCGTGAGCCCTGAGGCTACGCCTTGCGCCAGCGACCGAAGATGAGGCCGCCGAGGGTGAAGCCGAGCCCGAACGTGCCGAACGCGAAGGCGCCGACCGCGACCACCTTGCGCCAGACGGCAAGGCGCTGCCAGTGGCCGAGCGCAACGAGCTCCTGCTCGGTGAGCTCCTCACCGCGCCGCCGTTTCCGCATGGCTCCCCCGGCCTGGAGGCCGAGGTAGAGGTCGTCGAAGATCTCCGGGCCTGTTCCGACATGCTTCGAGTGTATAGCCTCGTTCGGCCGTGAACGGTTGCGCGATCCACATCTCCGACCTGCATCGTGGCGCGCACGAGGTCGCCGCGCTCGACGACGCGCTCGTGGCGCTCTGCAGCGAGCTCGGACCCGAGATCGTGATCGCGAGCGGCGATCTCGCGAACCGCGGCCGCGGCCGCGAGCTGAAGGCGGCGAAGGCCCTGCTCGATCGCCTGCCGGCGCCGACGCTCACCGTTCCCGGGAATCACGACATCCCGTACACGGTCCCGGCCCGCTTCACGACGCCGTGGAAGCTGTTCGACGAGGTGTTCGGGACGACCGATCCCGCTGCTGCGGACACCGCAGGCCGTCGTCTGCGGGCTCAACTCCGCCCGCCCCTGGCGCCACCAGGGCGGACGGCTGGACGATGCACGCCTGCAGGCAGCGGCACGCGCCTTCCAGGATGGCCCCGCGGGAGCCCTCCGCGTCGTCGTCTGTCACCACCACCTCGCCGGGGCGCCCTGGCGCGCATCGCGGAAGTTCCCGCTGAAGCACCGCGATCGAGTGCTTCGAACGCTTGCCGCCGCGGGAACCGAGCTCGTGCTCGGAGGCCACATCCACCAGAGCACGGCGGTCGAACGCCGTGCGTTCGAAGCACTCGACGATCAGCCCGGCGGATCGCTCGTCCTCTCCACCGCACCCGGCTTCGGCCGTCCACGACCGCACCGGCTCGGAGAGGCGAACGGCCTCCACGTCGTGCGCTGGACGACGGCCGAGATCTCCATCGAGACGCGAATCTGGCGGAGTGGCGCCTTCGAGGCGACGGCCGAGCGACGGTTTCCTCGCAGCTGACGACCGGCACGATCCCGACCCGGCGGTCAAGGCGGCGGACGGTCGTGCCGATCGTAGGGGGACGATGCCGCACGTCACAGGACGCTCTGGCCCGACGCCGATCGCCGTACGCCGCGGTGCAGCCTGCCTCTGCGCCGCGGGCCTGCTCATCGCAGCAGCAACCGCGATGAGCGTCGGCGTCGCCGGTGCCGGCTCACCGCGGCCCACGATCGCGTACGCAAGCGAGCGCGGCGGGCCGGTGCGCGTTCACCTGCTCGGTGCCACCCCAGGGGCGGGCCGCGTCCTCCAGGCGGCAGGTCTGGGGATGGACGTCGAGCCCAGTTGGTCGCGAGACGGCCGGCGGCTCGCGATCTCCACCTCGGATGCCTCCGGCCAGGATTTCGACATCGCCACGCTCGCCGCGAACGGCTCGCACCGCACGCGGATCACCCACGGGGCCGCATGGGACGAGCACCCGGCCTGGTCGCCCGACGGAAAGTGGATCGCCTTCGCGAGCGACCGGGACGGTGACTTCGAGATCTACCTCGTCCGTCCCGACGGCAGCGGCTTGCGGCAGCTGACGGCGAACGCGTGCGAGGACACCGAGCCTTCCTGGTCGCCGGACGGGTCGCGCATCGCGTTCGCGAGCCGGCGTGGTGGTGCCCCCCATCTCTGGACGATGCAGGCGAACGGGAAGCACAAGCGCCGGGTGCTCAAGAAGCTCGCCTCGTCGCCCGCCTGGTCTCCCGACGGCACGACGATCGCCTTCGTGAGCGACGCGGACGGCGACGAGGAGATCTTCACGGTCGGGGCGAACGGCAAGGGCCTGAAACGCCTGACCGAGAACGACGGCATCGCAGACAACGAGCCGGCGTGGTCGCCCGATGGAACGGTGTTGGCCTTCGCAAGCGACCGCGACGGCGACTCGGACATTCTCGAGATGCGCGAAGACGGGTCGGCCGTGCACGTCCTCACGGGCGGCGTCTGGACGGATACATCGCCCGCCTGGCGTCCCTGACCCGGTCGACGCCGCTCTGAAGTCGACGGCCCTCTAGGCGGCGGTGGCGCCGAACCGCTTCTCGGCCCGCGCCCGCGCCCGCGCTGCCTCGACCTCGCGGTCGCGCGGCGGCGCCGACGTCACGAGATCGTCGAGCAGGTGCCGCGAGATATGGGCGATCTCATGGACCGCCTGCATGAACACGGCCTCGTTCGCCTTCGACGGCTTCGTCGTGCCGCTGATCTTGCGCACGAACTGAAGCGCCGCAGCGTGCACCTCGTCGTCGGTGGCGGGCGGGTCGAAGTTGTGGAGCTGCTTGATGTTCCTGCACATTCGATGCTCGCCTCTCGTCGCCTTCAGCTGCAACCGCACGTGGCTGGATCCGTGATGCTGCGCCGCACGTCAAGCCCTCGGCGCAGCCTCGCCGCTGCCAGCTCGCGCCGCAGCTCCTTGATCTCGTCGCGCAGCTTGGCCGCGTACTCGAACCGGAGCTCCTCGGCCGCGGCGAACATCTCCTCCTCGAGCGTGATCGCGAGCTTCTCCATCTCGCTCCGATCGAGGCCCTCGACCTTCGCCTTGCCGCGCCGCCGGCGGCCGGGCACGGTCGGCGACTCGAGCGAGAGGAACTCGGCGATGTCGGAGACGCCCTTGGTGATGTTCTCGGGCGTGATCCCGTGCTCCTCGTTGTAGGCGAGCTGCGTCGCCCGGCGCCGGTCGGTCTCGTCGACTGCGCACTCGATCGCCTCGGTCATCTTGTCGGCGTACAGCAGCACCTTCCCGTTGACGTTGCGGGCGGCGCGCCCGATCGTCTGCACGAGCGCCGTCTTGCCGCGCAGGAAGCCCTCCTTGTCGGCGTCGAGCACGGCGACGAGCGACACCTCGGGCAGGTCGAGCCCCTCGCGGAGCAGGTTGACGCCGACGAGCACGTCGTACTCGCCGAGCCGGAGCTCGCGGATGATCTGGATCCGCTCGAGCGTGTCGATCTCCGAGTGGAGGTAGCGGGCCTTGCACGCCGGCCTCGAGCAGGTAGTCGGTCAGGTCCTCGGACATCTTCTTCGTCAGCGTCGTGACGAGCACGCGCTCGCCGACGTCGGAGCGCGCGCGGATCTCGCCGAGCAGGTCGTCGATCTGGTTCTTCGTCGCGCGAAGCTCGACGTCCGGGTCGACGATGCCCGGTCGGCCGGATCAGCTGCTCGCTGACCACGGCCGAGTTGCGCAGCTCGTAGCTGCCGGGCGTGGCGGAGACGAAGATCGTCTGCCCGACCCGCTGCAGGAACTCGTCGAAGCGGAGCGGCCGGTTGTCGAGCGCGGACGGCAAGCCGGAACCCGAAGTCGACGAGCGTCTGCTTGCGCGAGCGGTCGCCCTCGTACATGCCGCCGATCTGCGGCACCGTCTGGTGCGACTCGTCGATGAAGCAGAGGAAGTCCGACGGGAAGTAGTCGAGCAGCGTGTGCGGCGGCGAGCCGGCGGGCCGTCCCTCGAGCACGCGCGAGTAGTTCTCGATCCCGTTGCAGAAGCCGAGCTCCTTCATCATCTCCATGTCGTACTCGGTGCGCTGCCGGATCCGGTGCGCCTCGAGGAGCTTCCCGTCGGCCTCGAACCGGCGGATCTGCGCCTCGAGCTCGCCGCGGATCCCGTCCATCGCCGCCTCGATCGTCGGCTTCGAGGTGACGTACTGCGTGGCCGGGAAGATCGTCAGGTTGTCGAGCTTCGCGTACACCTCGCCCGTCAGCGGGTCGAAGTGGGTGATCTGCTCGACCTCGTCGCCGAAGAGCGAGATCCGGTAGGCGGTCTCGGCAGAGGCGGGCTGCACCTCGATCACGTCGCCCTTGACCCGGAAGCGCCCGCGGCCGAGCAGCGTGTCGTTGCGGACGTACTGCGTGTCGATCAGCTTGCGGAGCAGCTCGTCGCGGTCGTGCTCCTCCCCCACCGCCAGGTTGACGAGGCGCTTCTCGTACTCCTCCGGCGAGCCGAGCCCGTAGATGCACGAGACCGAGGCGACGATCACCGTGTCGCGGCGGCTCAGCAGGTTCGAGGTCGCTGCGTGGCGGAGCCGGTCGATGTCGTCGTTGCGGGACGAGTCCTTCTCGATGTAGAGGTCGGCCTGCGGGACGTACGCCTCGGGCTGGTAGTAGTCGTAGTAGGAGACGAAGTACTCGACCGCGTTGGCGGGGAAGAACTCGCGGAACTCGTTGCAGAGCTGCGCCGCCAGCGTCTTGTTGTGCGCGATCACGAGCGCCGGCCGCTGCAGCTTCTCGATCAGCCACGCCATCGTCGCCGTCTTGCCGGTGCCGGTGGCGCCGAGCAGCGTCTGGAAGCGGTTGCCCGCCTCGAGCGAGGCGGCCAGCTCGGCGATCGCCTTCGGCTGGTCGCCGGTCGGCGTGTAGGCGGCGGTGACGCGGAGGTCGGGCATGGCCCAGAGAAGGTATCAGGCGCCCGAACGTGTGTTCCGGACGAGGATCGATGTCGCGCCACCCCATGCCCGCGCTCAGCGTCGCACGACGGACTCGCAGTCGCTCGAGACCTTGTCGAGGCGGTCTGCGGCAACGACGTCCCTGCCGGCGCCGCACCGTACCGTGTCACGCTGACCGTCTCGAACGTTCAGCCGATCCTTACCGCTCCCTCCTTCGACGAGGTCGATGCCCGACCCGGCAATGATCAGATCGTCGCCCGGACCACCGAAGAGGCGGTCGGCCCCCTGCTTCCCGTCGATCCGGTCGTTGCCGCCGAGCCCACGGATCGTGTCGTTGTACGGCGTTCCCGTGAGCGCGTTCGCAGCACCGGTACCGCTCTTGACGACTCCCTTGGTCGGCTTCAGTGCGGTCGCCGGCGTGCGGGGCGTCGTCGGCGTCGCTACCGGCGTGTTAGCCCTCAGTGTCAGTGCATTGTTGCTCGGAACCGGGTCGGTCTGGGCGTAGCCCACGGTGGCCTGAAGGACGATCTCTCCCGCCTGCGGGACGTTCGTGACGATCACGATGTTGCCGTACGGGGCGTCGGAGGAGAGCCAGTCGAGGCTGCAGCGGAGCATGCCGGTGCCGGTGCTCTTACAGCCCGGCCCGCGATCGGACGAGGTCGATCCAACCTGCGCTCCGGCGGGCAACGTCACGTCGACGTACACGCCCGAGGCGGGGGCGTAGTTCTTGTCGTCCAAGACCCGCAGGCGCCAGGTCAGGGTTCCCCCGACTGGTGCCGATGCAGGCTCGACCGATCCCGTCAGGTAGAGATCGGCGGAACCGCTGACTACGCCACCACCGGGAGGGCCTCCACCGCTCGTTGGAGGCTGGGTGAGGGGTGCGGTGGTCGCGGAGACGCTGGTCGCGCCAAGGCTCGGGTCGCTGGGATGCCGGGCCGTAACGCGCACGAACAGCGTGTACCCCTCCGCCTCCGGCGGTGGGAGATAGGAATCCGCCGTGGCACCTGCGAGAGCAAAGCAACCGAAGGGATCGGCGGGATTGCAAGCGAACCACTGATAGTCGAACCCTGCCACAGTCCCGGCCCAGACACCCGTGGACGCAAAGACGGGTGCGCCGGTGACGAGCAGGCCCGAAATCACAGGAGGAAGCCCGGGGCACGGGTTGCTGCCGGCGTACGGCTCCCACGCGAGCGAGACGGCGCCCTCACCGTTGTCATAGTCGCCTGCGGCCGACCACCCGTCGATGGCGATGTGGTAGGTCGTGCCAGAGGTGACCGGGAAGCAGACTCGGCTCGTCGAGCCGGCCACCGCCGCGTCGTCGTTACTCGCGACCGTCGACAGCGCAGCGACAGAAGCGCCGGTGTAGACGCCGAGCAAGGTGTCGAAATCGCTCCCGGAGGTCGAGACGACGGCGGTTCCGGTGAAACCGGGCGTCCATGAGTACCAAACCGATGCCCCACCCGCATCGGACCCATGTGCGGGCTCGCCGGCCTGTTTCGAGGCCCAGAGGTTCGTGGCCTCGATGGGTGAGGACTGGGCATTCAACGAGACGGCGGCAGCGAAGTCGTCGTTGCCTGGCGGGACGCGCGAGCTGGGCAGCTCGAGGCGCCCGACGAACCCACCCCAGCGGGACGTGAACCAGATGTTGCCGTCCCCGCCCACCGCAATACCCTGGAGACCGCCGTTGCTGACGGGATACTCCGTGATCACTCCAGCGGTAGAGACCTTGGCGATCCTTCCTGGATTCCACTCGGCGAGCCAGACGTTCCCGTCCGGGCCAGAGGTCATGGCCAGCGCGCCATCGGCCGGTGCCGGCAGCGCATAGGTGTCGACGAGCGTTCCCGACGTCGTCATCTTGCCGACCCGCGACTGACCGCCGACGATGTAGGTGAACCAGATGTTCCCGTCCGCGCCGGAGGTCACTGCGCCTCCAGTGGCTCCGCTCACGGCAGGGAACGAGCTCGAGGCGCCCGTCACCGACATCCGAAGGAGCGAGGTCGAGAACTGGTTGATCCCCCACAGATTGCCGTCCGGGCCGGCAGTGATGTCGAGCACCTCCCCGACCGGATACTCCGTGATCACGCCCGCCGGAGTGATCTTCGCGACCTTGTCGACGTTCTCCTCGACGAACCAGATATTCCCGTCGGGGCCGAGCGTCACGCCGCCGTAGAGGCCGGCCGTGGGGGCCGGCACCGGGTACTCGGTGATTTCGCCGTCCGGCGTAACTCTGCCGATTCGGTTCCCGTTGAGCTCCGCGAACCACATGTTTCCGTCGGCACCCGTCGCGATCGACGACGGTGCGCTGTTGGACGTTGGTACATCGAACCGCGTCACGACTCCACCGCGACTGATCTTGCCGACCTGGTTCTGAACATAGTCGGTGAACCACATCACCCCGTGAGGGCCAGCGGTGATGCCGTATGGGGACCCTCCGACGTTGATCTCGGTGACCTGGCCGGTGGCAGCACGTGCCGAGCCACCTCCCGGTACTGCCTGCAGGAGCGCGATGAGCAGCGCAACCGTGGTAATAAGCGGCGTGTGCCTGATCCGGCGAGAACGTGACCGAGCGAGTGACATAGCGCCTCCAGTTCGTCTCTGCATTTGAAGTCGCACGAAACCACCCGGCTCTAACGACGCGCTAACGCACGTAGCCGACTCCGAGACCGAGCGCGCCGACGCGGCTCGTTCGGTGCTCGCGCACCCGATTGGCGGCAACGCGCGCCGCCTGCCCATCCGCGACCCGTTAGCGCGTTGTTGGTCCATCCCAGCAGACTGCTGGCCCAAGGGGAGACGACCGCTCGCTTCCGGCCGCAACGCCGAAGCGAGCGGTCGGGCATGGTGTCCCGCGGCGCTAGCCGACGTACGTCCGGCGCTCGGCGTCGGTCAGGACCCGACCAGTTGCGGCGAGACGCGCATCCGCGATCGAGAGGAGCTCCTCGACATCGCCACACACCTCACAGGTGGCGCGACGCACGGTGCCGTCCCGCTCGCGGGTGATGATGCTCCGGCTGTCGGGTGCGAACGCGGCGGAGGCCAGCAAGTCCTTTGGGCCGTGCAAGACATCGAGCTGCTTCCCTGTCTCCGCCGACCAGATCGCCGCCGTCCCAGGACCGGCTGTGACGATCCAGCGTGAGTCGGGACTGAACCGGGCATCCGTCACGGCACCCTGGTGGAACCGAAGCGTGTGGACGAGCGCGCCGGTCGCGGCGTCGAACACGATCGCATCATGATCGACGCTTCCCGTGACGAAGTAGCGGCCGTCGGACTGAACGACACCGCGTCGACGACGTCATGGTGCTGTCGGAGGACACGCCTGCCGCCGGGGCCTGTCAGAACGATGGTCCGCCCGACGGCCGCTGCTGTCGTATCACCGTCGGGGCTGTGGGCGACACGAGACGGCACGGAAGGACCGGCGACGAGCGTCGGCCGCAACTCATCGCGCATATCCACTTCCCATACACGCGCGCTCCCATCGGCTGACGCGGTGACGACGCTCCGACCGTCGGCGGAAAACCGCGCGGAGACCACCGTGTCGCGATGACCCTCCAGGACGTCGAGAGGGGCCCCGTCCTTTGCGGCCCAGATCCTCGCGGTCTTGTCCGAGCTGGCGGTCACGATCCTGGTGCCGGCACTGTCGAAGGCGAGATCAACGATGCGGTTGTCGTGCTTCAGCCGTCCGAGCAACCCACCGTCACCGGTACTCCAGATGGCCCCGCCGCCGTCGGTGCGAACAGGCCGAGACAATTCTTCCTCCGGGGCCGAATGCCGCCCGCAGAACCCGGCCCGACGGTCCGAACGCGTTCGAAGTCGAGGTTCCAGGTTCGCGCATCCCACAGCCGTAGCGTCTTGTCGGCACCGGTCGTTGCGAGGAATGAGCCCGTCGGGTCGAAAGCGACGGACAGCGCGAAGCCGCCGTGATCGAGCGTCTTCACCCGCCTCGCTGTGCGACCGTCCCAGATCCTCACCCTCCGATCGCCCACTGTGGTCGCCACGAGCCGCCCGTCTGCCGAGAACGCTGCGTCGCGAACACGGCTCGCGTGCGGAAGCGTCGCGGCGAGGTCGCCCGTCGCAACGTCGTATGTACGCACCGCCCCGTCGGCCGAGGCGGCGAGCACCAGATTGCCGGCCGGGGCAAAGGCCACCCTCGTGATCGACCGCTCCGCGCCGTCGAGTCGGTGCTCGGGCGTGCCGGTGGGGATACTCCAGAGCACGGCCGATCCGTCGGCACCGCCGGTCAGCGCGTGCCTCCCGTCACGTGAGACGGCCACCGAAGTGATCGGCGCGTGCTGATCGAACGACCCAACCACGACACCGTCCCGCACGCGGGCCACACGAGCACGTCCATCGGCGCCTCCAATGACGAACAGGACATCACCGGCGACAGGCTCGGCTCCAACGAGCGGGCCCTCGGTCTGCACGACCGCGCGCAGACTGCTCGCCAGGAGGGCCCGACGAAGCGCCTCTTCCGCCTGCGGTCCGGGAGCGAGGCGCGCCGCCTCGGTCGCGAGGAGGAGGCTGAGCTCGGGATCGTCGGCCAGCGTCGTGGCGGCACGAGCCTCGAACGCACGCGACGTCGCTCGGCGCGCCTGGTCCCGCGCGGTACTGCGCTCGACGGCGGCCCAGATCGCAACGGCACCGACGACGGCGCAGGCACGAGGGCGACGAAGACGAACATCCCCCGCCGCCGGTGCCGGCGACGCGCGTCCTCACGCGCACGCTCTACGGCCCGCTCGCGCTCGTGCCGCACGCGCCACGCAAGCACGGCGCCGGCGAGGACGTCGTGAAAGATCTCGAAGCGCCCTCCGTCGTCGCGCCGGATGATGCGATGGTCGGACAGCGAGGCGAGTACGGGTTCCACATCAACCTCGGCAACCCCTGCGTATTCGGCAAGGTCACCCGCCTGCTGGGCGATCTTGGCTCCCGAGGGGGTGACGAGATGATTGAAGAGTTGGGAGGCGATGTCCTGTTGCGCCGGCTGCAGCGCCGCGAGGGCACGATCGAGATGGTCCGCAACGATCCGGCCGCTGCCTCCGAGTCGCTCGAGCGTCGAGACACGGAGCTCGTCGGCGCCCGCACCGCGTTCGGTCTCCCAGAGCCGCTGCATCACGAGCTGGAGGAACGGAGCTTCGATTCGCGCCGACCCGTTGGCGGAGGGCTCCGGCTCGGCGCCGCTCGACGTGATGCGGCCGACGGCGACCTCGTCGAGGACGCGCTCGACGAGAGCCGGCTCGATCGTGACCCGCGACCCCCCGAGCGACGGCAGGCGCTCGAGCGGCCCGGTGATCGCCCGCTCGCCCGCACGCCGGTCGAGGCGGTCGAGGCGCAGGTAGTTGCCGAGGATGTTCGGAATCAGCGCTTTGAACCGGTCGAGCTTCGCGAGGGCGTCCTCACGCACCGAGAGAAGCACGTCGACGCGCAGCGGCTCGGTCACGAGCTCGGCCAGCTCCCGCTCGAACGCGCCCGTCTCAGGGTGGTAGAGGAAGTACTCCTCGGCCTGGTCGAGGATGAGGTAGACGTCGCGATCGGCGGCGGCCCGCCGCACCGTCTCGGTGAGCCCCGGGCCGGGCGCGAGCCCGCCGCAGTTGCGACGTCGTCCGCGAGCGCGAGTGAGGGATCGTCACCCCACCGGGCGAACACGACGACGAGCGGTTCCTCGGGCAGCTCGCGTAGGGAACGCGCGACGCCGGCGCGGAGCAGCGAGGACTTGCCGACACCGCTCGGGCCGTAGAGGACGGTGAGCCGGGAGGCGACGAGGTTGGCCACGACGATCTCGACATCAGTCGCTCGCCCGAAGAACAGAAGTGCGTCGAGCTCCGACTCGCCGTATGAGCTGAGGCCGCGGTACGGCTCGATCGGACGCGCTCACGTGCGGCCGCACGGGTTCGGGCGTCGAGCAGCGCGACGAGCGCGTCGGGCTCGATGTCGAGCACGTCGACGTCGTAGTGCCGCCAGAAGGCACGTTCGAGTGCGCTCGGCGACGGTTGGGCCGCCCACGAGCCGTAGACGACCGCACGGCCTCCCCAGACGCGGTTGAGGACGAGCCGGAGGTTCCAGTCGGCCATCTCGTAGCCGAGGAAGAGGAAGTGACTTCGCCGCAGCCGCGCGGCGAGCGTGACCGGGACGGCCGTTGCGAGCTCGGAGCGGCCGAGGAACTCGATGTGGTCGTCCTCGGTGGCGACGAAGCTCTCCCACTCGCGCTCCGGGGCGGGTCGACGGCCCCGCGCAGCTTGAGCAGGACAGTGCGCTCGTCCAGTCGAGAGCCCGTGTAGGCGTTCGGCACGTCCACCGGGTGGGGAGGCTCACCCGGTGGACGGTGCCAGAACCGTCCCTGGTTCGGGCCCACTCGCCACGTACGCCACGACGTCGAGATCCTCCCCGCTTCCTCGAACGCACGTTCGGTCACAGTCGTAGTTCGTCGTCACGATCAGCTGGTGAGGGCGACCCGGGCCGCGAAGCAGAGGCGGGAGCGTCGCGAGCAATCGATCGACGGGTTCTGTCTCGATCGCCGCCTCGAAGCGTTCGTGAAGCTCATCCCACAGACGGCCCGCCCCGCGCATCGTTGCGACGTACTGGCAGACGCGCGGCAGATCGAGCGGCCGGTCACGCGGATAGTCGAAGGTCGTCGCGAGCCGTTCCGCGAGCGCCGCCGAGCCGGCGAGTCCGAGTACCGGCACGACCCGGCCCGCGAGGAGCGCCTCGCGATCTCTCCATCCACATCTGTGGCGTCACGACGTCCGGACGCGCCAGCGCAGATCGTCGCGTCCTGACGCAGGATGCGCGCCTGGAGATCCTGAAGCCGCCGGCCGGGTTCGATGCCGAAGCCTCGTCGACGAACGCGCGGCGCGCGTCCTGGTATGCCTCGAGCGCTTCCACCTGTCGTCCGGAGCAGTAGTAGGCCTGCATCAACAGCTCTCGAGGGCGCTCGCGGAGCGGCTGCTCGGCGACGAGCGACTCGAGTGGGGACGACGTCGGCCTGGCGCCCGCACTCGATGTCGGCGCCGATCCGCTCTTCGCGCGCGACGAGGCGCAGCTCGTCCAGGCGTCGGATCTCAGGCTGCGCAAAGTCGTCGAAGCTCAGGTCGGCGAGCGCCTTGGACCTCGCGAGATACCCAGAGTGCTCGACGCAGCGTGGCGGCGCGCTCCGCGGGCTGCGCCGCACGCGCGCGTCCGCGAGCAGCTGCTCGAAACGGACCGAATCGACCTGGTCACGATCGATTCGCAGCACATACCCCGGCGACCTCGTTTCCACCATCTCGGGGCCGAGGAGCTTCCGGGAGCCGGCGATGCCGTTCTGGAGCGACGTCGTCGCCGTGCGCGGTGCGTCAGCGCCCCACAGATCGTCGACGAGGCGCTCCGTCGGGACGACCTGTCCGGCACGCAGGAGCAGCGCCGCGAGGAGCGCCCGTTGCCGCGGGCCGCCGAGCGGTAAGGACCGTCGTCGCCAACGACCTCGAGCGGGCCGAGCAGCCTGAATTCGAACACGGCGCGTTTGTATCACTGGTCGCTAACCCCTGTCTAACGCCGCGCCCGTGAGCCGTTCGTTGGCCCACGGTGATCGGCCCGTGACCTGTCCGCCGGACGCTCGCTTCCTCGACGACGAAGGAGGTGAAGGACGATGCCGGCTGGCGATGGTGGTGGAGGGCTTCTCTAGGCATCGACGGGGCCTCGGGCGAACTGCGTCCGAGGCCTTCCGTCTTTCTGGAGGCGACGGAGTGCCGAAACTCTCTGTTCGAGCGGAGCATCTCCTTGGCGGAGGCCGCCGCCAAGGCGGCATCGAGTGCTGCACGCAGGGTGTCGGGAGTGCCGCATGACGCCTCTGCGTCGGCGAGATCGGCGAGCACGCGGGAACGGAGTCGAGAGCATCCGTCCCGTCGAGTGCCGCGAGCGCCCGTCGGACGAGACGAGGCCCCGCCGGTCCAGGCCGCGTCTCGGCGAGCGCCTTGCCGGCGATCCGCATGCAGGTGACGATGGTGGCGGTCCGCAGGACGTGTTCGCCGCTGTGCCCGCCGAGCGGGCTCGAGGGCTCGCCCTGGATCGAACATCAGGTAGGCGACGTCGGCCCTAACCGCGTTGACCCGTGCGCACGCGCGGTCTCGGCGCTTCGCGCGAGCTCGGCCGCAGCAATCGCGAGCGCCGCATCCGCCCGCTCGACGTCACCAGCGAGGATCTCGATCTCGGCCGCGATCGTGGTGCAGTCGGTGAGCAGCATCAATCGCTGCCCGTGCTCCTCGAACACCCGCGTCGCGATCGCGAGCAGCTCCCGCGCCCGAGCGGTTTCGCCCGCGAGAGCTTCGATCATCGCGCGGATGAGGTCGACACTCGCCTGAGCGAGGCGTTCCTCGGCCGCCAGGTGGCGTAGCGTTTCGAACGTTCGCGCGCTGTATCGACGGTGCTCGGGCCGTGGACGGCAGCAGCGGCGATCACGAGCAGCGCTCTGGATGGCGAGTAACCGGACCTCACCAGCGCCGGGAATGCCTCCTCGGCAGCGGCTTCCGAGTGAACGAACTGGCAGCGGATGCTGGACAGGAATGCGCGAACGAGCAGCGCCTGCCCGAGCGCTCGCTCATCGCGCGCTCGGCGAAAGACCGGCAGCGCCCGGCGTAGATACTCGTCCGCTGCTCCGTCGTCCCAGGCAGCCGACGAGAGCCCGGGAATGATCAGCTCTACCTGAGCCCGGAGCTCGATCCTCCTGCGTCGAGCACGGCGCGCTGCTTCACGCGCCTCCTCCAGCATCGCGACTGCCTGCTCGTGGTCGCCGGAGGCCCTCAAGGCCAGGCCCAGCTCGATGAGAACGTCGAGACGGAGCGACTCGCCCGAAGGAAGCAGGTCGTTCGCGCGCCCGAGGAGATTCACCGCCCCGGCGGCGTCTCCGCCCTGCCACTGCACAAGGCCTTCCTCGGCGAGGCGATGGCCTGCCTCGAGTTCGAGAGACGCCCGTCGAGAGCCGACGTCGCGTGCGAGTTGGGCTGCGGCCTCCAGGTGAGCTGCCGCTGCGTACCCGTCGTGACCCCCGAGACGGTCGATGGCACGAGCCGCCTGCTCGTGCAGCGAGACGCGTTCCATCTTGGTGAGCCCGTCGGTACGGCTGCATCCCGAACGAGGGCATGCCCGAACGACAAGGAGCCGCCCGTCTCCGGGCGGACGAGACCAGCCCGTTCGAGCGCATCGAGGCGTCCAGCCAGCTCGAGCTCCTCACGATCGGCGAGTGCAGCCAGAGTGGCCCGACCGAAACGGGTTCCGAGAACGGCCGCACGCTGGAGCAGCTCGCGTTCGCCCGGAGCGAGCCGATCGAGTCGGCTCGTGAGCACCGCGTCGAGAGACGGCGGGACGGACGTCGCCTCGTCACGTGATTCTCGGGCGTCGGCCACCAGTTGCTCGGCGAACAGCGGAACGCCGGCGGCTGTCTGGACGATCTCCCGGACGACACCCTCTATCAACTCACTCGAGGCCGGAGCCATCTCCACGAGGCGCAGCGTGTCCGCGGCGGTCAACGGCTCCAGCTGCAGAGCGTGGCCCTTCCAGGACGGTCGTCTGCTGAGAAGCTCGGGGCGCGCGCCCGACACGACGAAAAGTGGACCATCGCACGCCTGGACGATGTATTCAACGAGATCGAGAAAGGTCGGAACAGCCCACTGGAGGTCATCCAGTACGAGCACGACGGGTCGCGACGCCAGAAAGTGCTGAAGCAGCATCCGGGCGTCACGGAATGCCTCCTCGGCGCTCGAGACATCGCCGATCGACGGCGCCGAGCTGTCGATCGTCGACGCCTGGTCGGCCAGTTCGCGCAGTGGCAGAAAGGTGATCCCTTCGCCGTACGGGACGCACGTCGCCCGAAGCACGACCTCGTCGATGCGCTCGACGAACTCGCGCATGAGCCGGGTCTTGCCGAGACCCGCATCACCCACGACCACGACATGAGCCGGAGCCTTCGACGCGCGGACCGAGGAGAAGGTTTGCCCAAGCCGCGCGAGCTCCTCGTCGCGCCCGACGAGCAGTGTCGTCGATGCGGCAATCGTGACCCGCCCCGGACGGACGGCCACGAGCACCTGCCGGCCACGGCTCGCTCGCAGGCGAAAGGCTCCGCCGTCGGATCGATCGGCTGGAGATGTGATGACGACCTCGCCGGGCAGGGCCTCGGCAACGGCTCGGCGGATTTCCTCGAGCTGAGCGCCGACCAAGATCGGGACACCGTCCTCGACGAGGAATCGGCCGACGCCGATACCTAATCGGGCGGCCGCACCCTTACCCACCAGGATCTCACGCGTCTCGACGGCCGCGCGGCCCGCCCTGACGACATCGTCCTCGTGTGCTTCCTCTGCCCCGAAAAACGCCACCGTCTCGTACCCGAGACTCGGAGCGACGTCACCACCATGCCGCGTAGCGGTGCCCCGAAGTGCTTCGCGAGTCGTCTGCACGGCGGCTGCGGCCGCCTCGAGGTCGACCGAGGGGTCGACGTCGACCCGCGCGACGAGCAACGCGACGGTCCGGAGAGATGCACCACGCGTGGGAGCGACAGAGCTTGTGGGCGTGATCGCCGGGTCGTCTCTGAGGATCATGAGTTGAAGCGCCTTTGTCTCGGCCCCGAGCTCGAGGCCGGACTGATCGTCGAACGCCTGCCGTGCACGCTCGAATGCGTCGAGCGCGTGCTGGGTGCGGCCGGAGCGGTGAAGTGCGAGCATCTGCAGCCGGAGCAACCGCTCGCGCGTCCGGCTCCTGCGCCGTGAGCGCCTCGAGCTCGGCTTCCACGCGGTCGTGGAGACCGAGCTCGATCTCCGCCTCGAGGCGATCCTCGAGGGCAGTCAGGCGTAGCTCGTCGAGACGACGCGATCTCGCCCTGGAGGAAGCCCTCGAAGGCCAGGTCCATGATACGCCGGCCCGCGCCAGAGCGCCGAGCGCCCTGCGGAACGCCCCGACACGTTCGCCGGGCGGCAACGGGCGCGCATCTCGAACGAGCCGCTCGAATCGTTGCGCGTCGATCGAGCCAGGATCGACGTCGAGAACGTACCCCGGTGCGATCGTTCGGATCGTCGCCTGAGCGGCGAGCGACTTCCTGAAGGCGCGAGATCGCGTTCTGCACGATCGCCTCGGCCGAGTTGGGGACTCGGCGCCCCACAGGTCGTCGATCATGCTCGCTGTCGAAACGACCGAGCCGACATGGACGAGGAGATCCGCGAGCACGGCCCGCGGCCTCGGCCCACCGAGTCCGAGCAACTCACGCCCGCTCGTACCTCGAGCGGCCCAAGTACGAGGAACTCCATCCAGCCCTCCGAGTCAGCGGTGGCGGCGACCGTACCACCGTGTCCCGCCGAGGTTCAGCGGCGCGATTAGCGGATCGTTTGCGCGACCGGCGAGCATGCATCCGACCAAGCCCCAGGAAGGAGACTGACGTGACCGAACTCGGACAGCCAGCAGCGGCCGGGTGATGCTCCCTACCGAGTCCAGGGCTTGCCGTTTCGCAGCGACGATCGACGTCGCCGCGCCGCCGCCGACGCCGCTGAACCGTCGCCCTGCCTTCCCACTGCGACCTCGGTCTGGTACCAGATCAGCACCAGCAGGCACGCAGGCCTCGTTGAGCGATCGACCTGGCGGGCAGCACACCGCTCGACGCGGTCGTCCGGCTGTACCGGCGCCGCCCGGCAACGCCTGGCGCGCTCGAGTTCGTCGGTTGCGCCAGCCCGATCTGGAACGGACAACTCACGCTCGAGGCCCGGTGGGCAGCGGACGAGGCCATCTCCTCGCGCAGGTCGGCACGTCCGAGTCAGTGACGGGACGCTCGTGATCCGCGCTGAGCTGCGCGCACGCGGGGGCACGCGTTCGATCGAGGGGCGCGGCGTGCACGTCCCACGCTAGAGGCCGCCAGCCAGCGCCGTTAGTGAGTCGTTGGCCCGTCGTGGCCGATCCGTGATGGCCCTCTTCGACCGTGCGGGCCATGACCCGCACACAGAACATCCAGGCGCTTCGGCGCATCGCGGCGACACTCGGCTCGACACTCGCCGCCTTCCTGATCGTTCCCGGTGCGACTGCTGCCGCCTCGGCGTCCTCCCACGGTTGGCCCGTGAAGCCCTTCGACCGGCAGCATCCGGTTCGCGGCTTCTTCGGCGATCCACGAATCCCCGAGATGGGCCGCGAGCCCGCGGCACGTTCCACTTCGGGATCGACATCTCGTGCCCCGACGGCACCGCCGTCTACGCGACCGTCTCGGGCACTGCCGTGCTCGAGACGCCCGAGGCCCGAGACCGTGGCGGTTCGCGGCGACGACGGGCACACAGTGCACGCGTACTGGCACGTCATTCCGGCGGTCCGCAACGGGCAACGCGTCGTCGCGTACCGCACCGTCGTCGGGCACGTCAAGGCGCCCTGGGGGCACGTCCATTTCTCCGAGCTGCGCGACGGCGTCTATCTCAATCCGCTGCGAGCCGGTGCGATGCTGCCGTACCGCGACGGGACGAGACCCGTGGTGCGGTCGGTCCGAGCCGAGCGCGGCGACCGTGGCATTCCGTTTCGGGCGCTCAGCGGCCGATTCGACATCGTGGTCGAGGTCGCCGACCGCCATGCCCATGCGCTGCCCCCGCCCCGTGGACCGGCTTCCCCGTGATGCCCGCGATCGTCCGCTGGCGGCTGACGGGCAGCCACGTAGACGTCTGGCACGTAGTCGCCGACTTCGGCGGCGCGCTGCCTCGCGCTTCGACGTTCCGCGCGACGTACGCCCAGTGGACGCGACAAAACCATCCTGTCGCGTCGAGGCCGGTACCGGGTGCTGCTCGCCCACGACTTCGACTCTCGATCGCTGCCGCTCCGGGGCTGCCGCTGGAGGTCGAGGTCATCGACACGGCCGGCAACCACTCGACGCTGGTTGTGACGCGATGCGGGCGGCGAGCGTAGCGACGGCTGGCTCGCACACAATGTGATCATCCGCCTCCACTACCGTTCGGCGGCGTGTCCCGACGGATCAGCCGCTCCCGCATGCTCCGCTCCGCCGGCGGCGCCCTGCTCACGCTCGCGCCTCGCGCCGCGCTCGGCGCTCGCGGGCGCAGCGCCTGGCGCCCGCAGCACTCCGCTCTCGGCGCGCAACGTCGGCCGTCGCTACGCCGGCGACCGCAGCCTGTTCGCGACCGTCGCCCCGGCGTGCCGGGCGCGACACGGCCGCCGTCCGCTTCGGCCTCAAGGCGCCCGCCACGGTGAAGCTCGAGGCCGTCCGCACGGCACTGCGCAGCAGCAGCGTCGTCTGGGAGACGACGGCGCGCTTCGGCCGGGGCGGCCACGAGCTGACCTGGACGCCCGAGCTCGACACGCCCGTCGGCTCGTACGTCATGCGCCTCACGATCGACGGCCGTGACGGCGCGCCGCACGCGTGCTCGGAGGCCGACGACCGGCGTCGATCGCCCGTCAGCAGGCGGCGGTCGTGCGCGTGCTCGGTGTCGAGGCCGCCTTCCTCCGCCGCTCGTACACGCCGGGGGAGCCGATGGAGCTACGCGTCCTGGCCGACGCCCCGGCGTTGACGCTGCAGTTCCTCCATTGCGGCGCCGAGACGGAGAACACCGAACCGGATCGACGAGATGAAAGGTGCACCGATGGGCGACCCGGTGCAGCTCGACTGGACCGGCAAGCGGTCCGGCCCCGTCACGATCACCGTCCAGGCGGGCGACTGGCCGACGGGCTACTACGCCGCGCGGCTGACGACCGACGACGGCCGCGTCGGCTTCGCGCCGTTCGTCCTGCGGCCGCACGTGCGCCGGGACCACGCCGCGCAGCTCGTCGTGCTGCCGACGAACACCTGGCAGGCCTACAACTTCTACGACGCCGACGGCGACGGCTGGGGCGACACGTGGTACGCGGGCGGCAATCCGCCCGTCGAGCTCGATCGCCCCTACCGCGACCGCGGGCGTGCCACCGCGCTTCAGGCGCTACGACCTCGGGTTCCTGAAGTGGCTGCACTGGACGGGTAAGACGCCCGACATCGTCGCCGACGACGATCTCGAGGCGTTCGCGTCGGGCGACGAGCTCCGCGCGACTCTACGACCTCGTCGTCTTCCCGGGACACAGCGAGTACATGACCGGCGCACGCGTACGACGTCGTCGAGCGCTTCCGCGACCTCGGCGGGCGACTGATCTTTCTCTCCGCCAACAACTTCTTCTGGAAGGTCGAGAAGCAGGGCTCGACGATGCGCCGGATCAAGCTCTGGCGCAACGACGGGCAGGCCCGAGGCGCGTCTGTGCGGCGTCCAGTACCGCGCCAACGACGACGGCACCCGGCAGGGGCCGTTCGACGTCGTCGCCGCCGAGGCGGTGCCCTGGCTGTTCGCGGGCACCGGCCTCGCGAACGGCTCGACGTTCGGCGAGATGGTCGGCGGCTACGGGATCGAGATCGACATGACGACCGCCGACTCCCCACCGGGGACGACGGTGATCGCGATCGATCCCGAGCCTCTTCGGGCCGGGACTGAACGGCGAGATGACCTACTACGAGACCGCGGCCGGCGCGCGCGTCTTCGCCGCCGGCGCGCTCGACTTCGGCGGCTCGATCACGTTCTGGCCGATGCGCCGGATGCTGGACAACCTCTGGCACCACATGCTCGAGGACCTGCCCGGCTCGCACTCCCGTCCCGCTCCGTAGGGGCGAGCCGCAAGCGCTCGCCCTCGCGCCACCTCAGGCGAGCCAGGCGCCGTCGCTCTGCACGACGACGCCGTCGAGCTCGATCCGCGACCCCGGCAGGCGCAGGTCCTTGACGAGATCCCAGTGGATCGCCGACTCGTTCACGCCGCCGAGATCGGTGTAGCTGTTCCCGAGCGCGAGATGCACGGTCCCGTCCATCTTCTCGTCGAAGAGCGTGTTCTTCATGTAGCGCGTGATGCCGGGGTTGCAGCCGATCCCGAGCTCACCGAGCCGGCGCGCACCTTCGTCGGTGTCGAGCGTCTCGATCAGGTACGCCTCGTTCGCGTCGGCGGACGCATCGACGACGCGTCCGCCGGCGAACCGCAGCCGGATCCCCGTCATCTCGCGGCCACGATAGACGGCGGGGAAGTCGGCGAACGAGATCTCGCCCTCGGCCGAGTCCTCGACCGGGCAGCCGAAGAACTCGCCGCCCGGGAGATTCGCGCCGAGCGCGTCGACCCTCATCGAGCGCCCCTCGATGCGAGAGCCGCAGATCGGTCCCGTCGCCGACGATGCGCACCTCGGAGGCCGCGTCGAAGTGCGCGGCGATGCCGCGCATGCGCTCGCCCTCGGCAGCCCAGTCGAGCAGGACGGCGCCGTAGAGCAGCTCGGCGAAGCTCCTCGGTGCCGAGACCCGCCTCCTGCGCGAGCGCCGCGGTCGGGTACTGGCATGCGACCCAGGGAATGTCGTGGTTCATCATCCGGCTGCTGGCGGGCCGGTAGGCCGCCTGGAGCGCGCCCATCCGCTCGCTCTCGATCGCCCGCCGAGGCGCGCGTGTTGTCGGGCGCCGAGACGAACAGCAGCGCGTCGACGGTTTCGAGCTCGTGGACGAAGAGCGGCGCGGGCGAGCGCCAGAGCAGCTCGAGCGGCGCGTTCGTCGACCCAGCTCGAGCGACTGGGCGAGGAAGCCCTCGAACGAGACGCGCAGCAGCGCATACGCCCCGCGCCGGGCGACCGCCCCGCACACCTCCTCGAGCAGCGGCCGCGCCTGCGGGTTGCCGCCGACGAGCACCTGCCAGCCGGGCTGAACACCGAGGCAGCCGTCGACGATGAGCTCTGCGTAGGCGCGATCGCGCGGGTCAGCCATCGCGGCAACGCTAGTCGAGGCCGAGCTCGTCGGCGTAGAGTCGGCGTAGATCGTCTTCACGCGCTCGACCTTGGCGACGTAGTCGCCGGGTCTCGGGGAACTGGATCCCGACTCCCTGCTCGCGCCAGCGGTCGACGTTGCCCTGGCCCTGCGTGGTACGCGGCGAGCGCCGTGCGCTCGTCGTCGTAGCGGTCGAGCAGGTTGCGCAGGTACCACGCGCCGTAGCGGACGTTCAGCTCCGGCACGTAGAGATCGTCGACGACGAAGGCGTTGCCGCCGGTGCGGACGGCGATCCCGCGCGCCGTGTCGGGCAGCAGCTGCATCAGGCCGATCGCGCCGGCATCGGAGCGGGCGTCCGCGTTGAACGTGCTCTCGGTGTAGATCACGGCGGCGAGGAAGCGCCGGGTCGAGGTCGTAGTTCTCGGCGTGACCCCGCACGATCTGCTCGTAGCGCAGCGGATAGCGGATGCGCTGGACGAAGTCCGGCTGATGCCGCAGCGAGCGCGAGCCAACGACGCCGCCGAGGACGGCAACACCCGCGAGGGCGACGGGACGAGGCGCCTCACGAGTCCGTCGTTCGTCAGCTCCGCCATGACGCCTGCGACCCAGGCGTCGAGGTCCTCGTAGCGTGCCGGTGTTGACGTAGTGGAAGTCGGCCTTCGCGACCTTCTCGCGGTCGTCGAGCAGCCGCGCGTCGCGGTTGTCGAGCGGCACCTGACGTCGCTGCTCGCGCAGCTGACGCGGCGCCGTGATCACGACGACGCGGTCGAACCGGATCTCGCCGCCCGACTCGTAGAGCAGCGGCACCTCGGTGACGCAGACCGCGGGCGGGTCGTCGAGCTCCGCGAGCTGCTCCCGCCAGCTCAGGTACTCCCGCGAGACGAGCGGATGCAGGAGCGCTTCGAGGAACGCGAGCGCCTCGGCGTCGTCGAACACGACCGCCGCGATCGCGCTCCGGTCGGGCACGCCGTCGTCATCGAGGATCGCCTCGCCGAAGCGCTCGACGAGCGCAGTCGCGCACGTCGAGATCGGTGCGGAGCAGGTGATGGACGATCTCGTCGCTCGACACCGTCGCGGCGCCGTGGGCGCGAAACGCCGCGAGCGCGGTGCTCTTTCCGGCGCCGATCCCACCCGTGATCGCGACCGCGACCGGGCGCGACGCATGAGCGTCTACGTCTCGAGGTGGCGTCTTCGTCGGCGAGCGCGGCAACGGCCTCTTCGGCGAGCTCTTCGGCGACCGCTTCCTCGACCACCGCTTCCTCGGCGAGCTCTTCGGCAACGGCTCCTCGAGCGACGGCCTCGTCGGCGAGCTCTGGGCGACGGCCTCCTCGACGATCGCCTCCTCGGCGAGCTCGACCGCGACCGCATCGGCGACGACGGCCTCCTCGGCCAGCTCGGCGGCAGCGTCGGCAGCGACGACAGCCTCCTCCGCGAGCTCGACGGCGAGCTCGTCGGCGACGAGCGCCTCCTCGGCGAGCTCGAGCGCCGCCTCGCTGTCACCGGCGCGTCGGCGTCGAGCGCCGCGTCGGCGAGCTCGCTCGGCGACCGCCTCGGCGACGACGGCCTCCTCGGCCAGCTCGACCGCCAGCTCTTCGGCGACGACGGCCTCCTCGGCGAGCTCGACCGCGACCTCCTCCGCGACGACGGCCTCGCCGGCGAGCTCGCCGCGTCGGCGTCGAGCTCGAGCGCCTCGCCAGCACGACCGCGTCGGCATCGAGCTCGACGCCTCCTCGGCCAGCTCGACCGCGTCGCGTCGAGCTCCAGCGCCGCTCGGCCAGATCGTCGGCCGGCCGGGAACGCCTCCTCCGACAGCCGCAGGTTCGGCGTCAGGTGGACGGACTCGCCGCCGTCGGCGCGCGGCAGCGGCTCGGCGCCTTCCTCGACCCGCTTCAGCGACAGCGACAGCCGACGCCGGTCGCCGTCGATCTCGAGGATCAGCACGTTGACCGGGTCGCCCTGCGAGACGACCTCGCGCGGGTTCTCGACGTGGTGCTGCGCGAGCTCGGAGATGTGCACGAGCCCTTCGACGCCGGGCAGGATCTCGACGAAGGCGCCGAACGTGACGACCTTCGTGACGCGACCCTCGACGACGTCCTCCTCGTGGTAGTGCTCGAGCACCTGCTGCCACGGATCCGACTGCGTCTGCTTGAGGCCGAGCGAGATCCGCTGGCGCTCGCGGTCGATGTCGAGCACCTTGACCTTGACGGTCTGGCCGATCTCGAGCACCTCGGACGGATGGTTGACGTGACTCCAGGAGAGCTCGGAGATGTGGATCAGGCCGTCCATCCCGTCGAGGTCGACGAAGGCGCCGAAGTCGACGATGTTCGAGATCTGGCCGTCGACGACGTCGCCCGGGTTGAGCCGGTCGAGGATCGCCTGGCGCATCTCCTTGCGCTCGTCCTCGAGGACGGCGCGGCGCGAGAGCACGACGTTGTTGCGCGAGCGGTTGAGCTCGATCACCTTGCAGCGGAGCTCCTTGCCCGTGAACTCGTCGAGATCCTGGACGCGGCGGATGTCGACGAGCGACGCCGGCAGGAAGCCGCGCACGCCGAGGTCGAGGATGAGACCGCCCTTGACGACCTCGATCACGCGGCCGTTGACGGCCTCGCCGCTCTCGGCTGCCGCCTCGATCGCCTTCCAGGCGAGCTCGAAGCGGGCGCGCTTCTTCGACAGGATCAGACGCCCCTCGGCGTCCTCCTTCGTCATCACGAGCGCGTCGATCTCCTCGCCGAGCGAGACCTCGTCGGCCGGGTTGACCGAGCGCCGGATCGACAGCTCGGAGACCGGGATCACGCCCTCGGACTTGTAGCCGATGTCGACGAGCACCTCGTCCTTGTCGACGCGCACGACGGTGCCGTGCACGACCTCGCCCTCGTTGATCGTGGGGAAGGTGGCGTCGTAGTCCGGAATCAGCTCCCCGTCGGGGCCGGTGATCCAGACGCCGTCTTCGAGGACGGGAATTTCCATGTGGACATAGGGGTGCTCTCGGTCGGTTGGTTGGCCATGGGCGAGCGGGGAGTATAGCGACCAATTCCGCCGCAGAGAACCCCCTGAGGCGGGCGGGGCGCGCGAAGCGCGCCCCTCGGATCGTGCGGCTCTGCCGGAGCCGCACGCAGGAGCATCAGGCGCGGTCTCGGAACGTACGGTTTCCGGCACAACGTTTCGAGCGCCGCACGGCTACTTCGCGTCGGCCCAGTTGTCGCCGACGCCGACGTCGACGGCGAGCGGCGGGTCGAGCGGGTAGGCGCCGACCATCTCCTGCGCGGACGAGCTCCCTCACGCCGCTCACCTCGGTGTCCGGCACCTCGAGCAGCAGCTCGTCGTGCACCTGGAGCACGAGGCGGGCGCTGCGCCCCTCGGCCCGCAGGCGGTCGTGGGCGCGGATCATCGCCACCTTGATCACGTCGGCCGCGGTGCCCTGCATGACGGTGTTGACGGCGAGCCGCTCGCCGAGCGAGCGGGTCTGGCGGTTCGAGGCGCGCAGCTCCGGGATCGGGCGCCGCCGGCCGAGCAGCGTCGTCACGTAGCCGTCGGCGGCGGCCTGCGCGATCGTGCGCGCGATGAACTCCTGCACGCGCGGGAAGCGGGCGAGGTAGGTGTCGATGTAGGCCTGCGCCTCGTCGCGCGGGATCTCGAGGTTCTCGGACGAGCCCGAACGACGAGATCCCGTAGATGATCCCGAAGTTGACCATCTTCGCGACGTCGCGCTCGGAGCGCGTGAGCGTCGCCGGATCCTTGCCGAGCACCTCCGCCGCCGTCCGCGTGTGGATGTCCTCGCCGCGCTCGAACGCCTCGCGCAGGACCGGCTCGCCCGAGACGTGCGCGAGGATCCGCAGCTCGACCTGGCTGTAGTCGGCCGAGAGCAGCCGGTGCCCCTCCTCGGCGATGAACGCCGAGCGGATCTGGCGGCCGAGATCGGTGCGGACCGGGATCGACTGCAGGTTCGGGTTCGACGTCGAGAGGCGCCCGGTCGCGGCGACCGCCTGGTTGAACGTCGTGTGCAGCCGGCCGTCGCGCTCGGAGATCAGCGACGGCAGCGGCAGCAGGTAGGTGTTGAGCAGCTTCGAGTACTCGCGCCACTCCTCGATCACCGGCACGATCTCGTGCTCGTCGCGGAGCCCGCGGAGCACGCGGCTGTCGGTCGAGTAGCCGGTCTTGCCCTTCCGCCCGGGCTCGAGGCCGAGCTGCTCGAACAGGATCCGCGCCACCTGCTGCGTCGAGCCGAGCATGAACTCCTCGCCCGCGAGGTCGGTCGCGCGCGCCTCGAGCTCCTCGACGCGGTCGCGGAGGCGCGCCGTGATCTCGCCCATGCGGTACGTGTCGATCTTGACGCCGGCGTCCTCCATCGCGGCGAGGACGGCCGTGAGCGGCAGCTCGATCCGCTCGTAGAGCTCGAGCGAGCCGCGCTCGACGAGCCGCTCGCGCATCGGCGCCGGCGAGCCGCCGGGTCGCCTCGGCGTGGCGGACGAGCGCCGCGGTCGTCTCCTCGGCGGCGGCTCCGGCTCGAGCTCGAGGCCGTACTCGGCCGCGAGATCGTCGATCAGGTACGCCGAGCGGCCGGGCTCGATCAGGTAGGCGGCGATCATCGTGTCGTCGACGGGCGCGAACGGCAGGTGCAGCGCCTTCGCGTCGTGCGCGACGAGCTCGGCGTCGCGCAGCAGCGACGCCTGCGCGGGATCCCAGTCGGCGACGAGCACGCCGCCGTCGGCGGCGACGCGCGATGCGGCCGTCCTCGATCGCGACGCCGACCCGGCCGCGCGTCGCGCCGAGCGGCCCCTCGCGCCAGCGCGACGGCCTGGCCCTCGAGCTTCGGCCGCTCCTGCGCCGGCAGCGCCGCGTCGAGCTCGTCGACGCGGTTCAGCAGGCCACGGAACTCGAAGCGGCGGAACATCTCCTTCAGCTGCGAGCGGTCGGGCGCGCCGGAGACGAGCGCCGTCGGGTCGACGTCGAGCGGCAGGTCGCGGCGCATCGTCGCGAGCTCCTTCGACGCCCGCGCCTGGTCGGCGTGCTCGCGCACCGCCTTCCCGCGCGCCGGCGAGAGCTCGTCGGCGTGCGCGATCACCTCCTCCAGCGAGCCGTACTGCGCGATCAGCTGACCGGCCGTCTTGTCGCCGATCCCCGGGATGCCCGGGATGTTGTCCGACGTGTCGCCCTTGAGCCCGATGAAGTCCGGGCACCTGGTCCGGCCGCACGCCGTAGCGGAGCTCGACGCGCTCGGGCGTGTAGACGTTGACGTCCGAGACGCCGCGCGGCGTCATCATCAGCGTCACGTTCTCGGAGCAGAGCTGGAAGGCGTCGCGGTCGGTCGAGACGACGCACGTCTTCACACCCGCCTCGTCGGCGCGCGTCGCGATCGTCGCGATCACGTCGTCGGCCTCCCAGCCCTCGAACTCGAGGTTCCGGTAGCCGAACGCCTCGACGATCGGCCGGAAGTGCGGGAACTGCTCGCGCAGCAGGTCGGGCATCGGCTTGCGGCCCTGCTTGTAGACGACGTCGACCGCCTCGGCGACCGCGGCGCGGTGCGACGGGACGCGTGTCCCAGGCGACCGCGACGCCGCGCGGGCCGGTAGTCGGCGAGCAGCTTGAAGAGCATGTTCCCGAAGCCGAGCAGCGCGTTCGTCGGCATGCCGTCGCTCGTCGCGAGCTCCTCCGGCAGCGCGAAGAAGGCGCGGTAGGCGAGGTTGTTGCCGTCGACGAGGAACAGCTCGGCGTCGCGCGCGGGGCCGTCGTCGAGCTCGAGCTCCGCGCCCGTGATCGTCTTCGGGGACATGCGCGCGAGTCTATGCAGGATCGTCCTGCCAGGACGACGGCGCGTCGCGCTACGCGTGCGCGGCCGATGCCGCGCCTGGAGCTCCATCCGTTCGGCCCGGACGTTCCTCGACGACGCCGCCGCGCCTGCTCGCAGCAGCGCCACGCCGCCCACCGCGCGGTCGAGCCCGGCCTGCCGGCTGCCTACGAGCAGCGCGGACGTCGCCCGCGCCGCGATCGAGGAGCTCGCCACGGACGACGCCTCCGGCGCCGTCGCGACCCGCGGCGGCGACGGTCGTCGGCTACATGCTCGGCACGCCGCGCGCCGACACGACGCTGGGGGCCGAACGTCTGGGTCGAGCCGGCCGGCCACGCCGTGCAGCGAGCCGGAGGACGGTGCGCGACCTCTACGCGGCTCGCAGCGGCGCGCTGGGTCGAGGAGGGCCGCACGTCGCACTACGCGGTCGTGCCCGCCGAGCGATGCCGCGCTCGTCGACGCGTGGTTCCGGCTCGGCTTCGGCCAGCAGCACGTCCACGCGATCCGGGAGGCGCCGGCGACGCCGCTCACCGAGCTGCCCGCCGGGCGTCGAGATCCGGCGGCCGACGCGCGACGACATCGACGCGCTGGCGGAGCTCGAGCTCGCTGCTGCCGGCCCACCAGCAGCCTCGCCGTGCTTCTCGCCGCTCGGCGCCGCCGCCGCTCGAGGAGGCGATCGAGCCGAGTGGGACGAGGACTTCGACGACCCGGCCTTCGCGACGTTCGTCGCCGTCGTCGACGGGCGCGTGGTCGGCTCGGCGATCGGCTGCTCGGTCGAGGTGTCGAGCCTGCACACGGGGATCGTCGCGGCCCGACGACGCGGCTCACCTCGGCTTCGCCGCCGTGCTCGCAGGATGCGCGCGGACGCGGCGTCGGCAGCGCGCTCGGCACGACGGTGCTCGACTGGGCGGCCGCCGAGGGCTACCCCGCCGTCGTCACCGACTGGCGCGCGACGAACCTGCTCTCGTCGCGCACCTGGCCGAAGCTCGGCTTCCGGCCGACGTTCTTCCGGCTCTTCCGCGCGATCGCCTGACGCGCGTGCGGCGCGCGGGCTGCTGGTTGGATGGAGGCATGGCGCGCATCCCCCTCCTCTCCGGCTCGCGCGTGCCGCTCGTCACGGTCGACGACGACGCGCTCCTGCTCGTGCCGCCGGCACCGCTCGATCCGCTGCGCGACATGGCGGCGGCGGTCGGCGAGGCGCTGCGCTATCCGCTCTCGGGCCCGCGCGCTCGCCGATCTCGTCACGCGCGGCGGCCGCGCCACGATCGTCGTCGAGCCCCGCTCGCTGCCGCTTCCCGGGCGCCGCGATCGATCCGCGCCAGCGAGGCGGTCGCCGCCGTCATCGACGAGCTCGAGCGGCTCGGCATGCCGGCCGAGCAGGCACACGATCCTGATCGCCGGCGGCCTCGAACGCCGGGCCGGCCGCCGCGAGCTCGAGGCGGTCCTCCGCCCCACCGGCGGCACGCGACTTCCGCGGCACGGTCGTCGTCCACGACGCGGCGAGCCCCGACCTGCGGCCCTCGAGCTCGACGGCGCGCCGCCCGTGCGGATCCACCGCGTCGCTGCTCGACGCCGATCTCGTCGTCTGCGTCACGGCGGCCGAGACGTCGGAGCGTGGCGGCGCCTGCACGCTCCTCGGCGCCTGCGCGGCCGAGGACGATCGCCTCCGTCCGCGCCGGCTCCGTCGCTGCTCGCGCCGTCGCTCTCGCCCGACGGGACATCCTCGCCGGCAAGGTCGCCGCCGCACTCGCGCGCCGCACGGCGGTCACGGGCGTCTCGATCGTGCTCGACCACCCTCGCCTGACCGGGCCGCTACCGCGGCTATCCCTCGCTCGCCGGCGCGCGTCGACGGCCCTCGCACGCTCGCCGCTGCGGCGCCTCGCTCAACGCGCTTCCGGGGCCGCTTCGCGACACGTCGCTGCAGAGCGCTCGGGCGCGAGCTGACGCGCGGTCGCGATCCTCGCCGGCCCTCCGGCCGTCTCGCACGCCGAGGCGCTGCTGCGCGGGGTCTCGCTGCGCGGGCATCCCGCTCGCCGGCCAGCTCGACACGATCGTCGTGCCGCTGCCGTGGAAGTCGCTGCACGAGCCGCGGGAGCCGTTGAACCCGATCACCGCCGCGGCGATCGGCCTCGGCCACGCCCTGCGGCTCTGGCGCGACGCGTCGCCGCTCCGCGAGGGCGGCACCGTCGTCCTGCTCCACGATTTCCGCCGCACGTTCGGGCACGGCCCGCAGGCGCCGTACCGCAACCTCTTCCACGTGCTCCGCGAGGGCGGCGGACGACGAGACTCGCAGCCGCGCGGGACGCCGCGCGCCGCCGACACCGCGCGCGATCGGCGCCTACCGCCAGGGCCGCGCGCCGCATCCGCTGCTGCCGTACGTCGACTGGGCGTCGTGCGCGCCGGCTCTCGAGCGCGCCGGGCCGCGTGCTCGTCGCGCGGCTGCCGCGACGCCGGCTGCGGCGCGCGCGCTCGGCCTCGTCCCGACCCACAGCATCCCGACCGCGCTCGAGATGGCGCGCGGCGTCGCGGGCGGCAGCCACCGCGTCGGCGTGCTGCTCGCGCCGCCCTACGCGCCGCTCGTCGTCGGCTAGGCGCTGACGATCCGGCGCGTACGGCGTGACGGCGGCCGGCCGCGTCCTACCCCTCGCCGAGGTACGTCTTGCGGACCTGCTCGTTCACCTTCAGCTCGGCGGCCGGCCCTTCGAGCGCGACCCGGCCCGTCTCGAGCACGTAGCCACGGCTCGCGACGTCGAGCGCCATCAGCGCGTTCTGCTCGACGAGCAGCACCGGCGTTCCCTGCTGGTTGATCTCGATCACGATCTCGAAGATCTTCTCGACGAAGATCGGCGCCAGGCCCATCGACGGCTCGTCGAGGAGCAGCAGCTTCGGACGCGCCATCAGCGCGCGGCCGATCGCGCACATCTGCTGCTCGCCGCCCGACATCGTCCCGGCCTTCTGCGTCCGCCGCTCGAAGAGGCGCGGGAAGAGCTCGAAGACGCGGTCCATGTCCTCCTTGAAGTTCTCCTGGTCGGTGCGCTGGAACGCGCCCATCTCGAGGTTCTCCGTCACCGACATGCGCGGGAACAGGCGCCGCCCCTCCGGGCTCTGGGCGATCCCGTTCTTGACGATCGTGTGCGGCGACGCGTTCGTGATGTCCTCGCCCTGGAACGTGATCGTGCCCTGCCGCGGATGGTTGAGCCCGTTGATCGAGCGCAGCGTCGTCGACTTGCCGGCGCCGTTCGCTCCGATCAGCGTCACGATCTCGCTCGCGCCGACCCGGAGCGACACGCCCTTGAGCGCGTGGATCGCGCCGTAGTAGGTGTGGATGTCGTCGATCTCGAGGACGTATCGCCGGTCGCGCTCATCCGGTCGCCCCCTTGCCGAGGTACGCCTCGATCACGCGCTCGTCCGCCTGCACCTCGGCCGGGGTTCCCTCGGCGATCTTCTCGCCGTACTCGAGCACGGTGCAGCGCTCGGAGACGCCCATCACGACCTTCATGTCGTGCTCGATCAGGAGCACGGTCAAGCCCCTTCTCGTCGCGCACGCGGCGAACGAACGCCGTGAACGTCGGCCGTCTCCTGCGGGTTCATGCCGGCGGTCGGCTCGTCGAGCAGGAGCAGCTTCGGGTCGGTGGCGAGCGCGCGTGCGACCTCGAGCCGGCGCTGGTCGCCGTAGGGCAGCGAGCCCGCCTGCTCCTCGTGCCGGCGCGGCAGGCCGCTGTAGACGAGCAGCTCGCGCGCCTTCTCGCGCGCCGCGGCCTCCTCGCGCCGCACCTTGCGCGTGCGCACGATCGAGCCGAGGATGCCGCCGTGCAGCCGGCAGTGCATGCCGACGAGCACGTTCTCGAGCGCGGTCATCTGCAGCGAAGAGCCGGATGTTCTGGAACGTGCGGCCGATGCCGAGCGCGGTGATCGCGTGCGGCGGCTTGTCGGTGACGTCGACGCCGTCGAAGACGATCGAGCCGGAGGTCGGCTTGTAGACGCCGGTGAGCTGGTTGAAGAACGTCGTCTTGCCGGCGCCGTTCGGCCCGATCAGCGAGACGATCGAGCCGCGCGGGATCGTGAAGTCGACGTCGTTCGTGGCCACGAGGCCGCCGAACTCCTTGCGCAGCTTCGACGACCTCGATCAGGTTGTCAGTCATCCGAGGGGTCCCGGTCGGTGAGCGTGCCCTCGTGCTGCACGTCGTAGAACGGCGTGTCGTGGACGCCCTCCGCCATCTCGATCTTGTGCCGGCGCTCGGGGATCAGACCGGTCGGCCGGAACAGCATCATCAGCACGATGATGATCCCGTAGATCCCGAACTGGTACTTCGTCGGGTCGAAGTCCTCGAACGTCGGGAATCCCCGACTGCTGGATCTTGGAGCCGATCGTGGCGAGGCCCTCGACGTTCAGGTAGCCGAGGATCATGCCGCCGAGGATCACGCCCCAGACGCTGCCCATGCCGCCGAGGATGACCATGCAGAGCAGGAAGACCGAGATGTTGAAGTAGAAGTCGGCCGGGAACGCGCCGCCCTTGAAGCTCGCGTAGAAGGCGCCGGCGACGCCGCCGAAGAACGCGCCGATCGCGTACGCCCACGTCTTCGTGCGCATCAGCGGGATCCCCATCGCCGCGGCCGCGGTCTCGTCCTCGCGGATCGCGATCCAGGCGCGGCCGAGGCGCGAGTCGCGCAGCCGGACGCTGCAGAAGACCGTGATCAGCAGGATCACGACCGCGGTCCAGAAGTACCACTGCGAGCGCTCGGACGACTGGCGGAAGCTCTCGGGCAGGCCGAGCGCGGCGCCGATCGCGCCGAAGCCGAGCGAGTCGATCGGGCGTGATCCCGAACGTGCCGTGCGTGAGGTCGAAGCCACCGAGGTTGTCGGCGTTGCGCACGAACTGCGGCACGATCTCGCCGAACCCGAGCGTGACGATGGCGAGGTAGTCGCCGCGCAGCCGGAGCGTCGGCAGGCCGATCGCGATGCCGGCGAGCATCGTCAGCAGGCCGGCGACGGGCAGCACGAGCCACATCGAGATGTGGATCCCCGGAACGCCGTCCGGGAATCCCGACGGCAGCCGAGGCGCCGAACTCGACGAACCTGGTCGAACTGCTGCGAGGCGAACCAGCCGGCCGTGTAGGCGCCGACGGCGTAGAACGCGACGTAGCCGAGGTCGAGCAGGCCCGCGTAGCCGACGACCATGTTGAGGCCGATCGCCATCGTCGTGAAGACGATCATCACGACCATCGAGTCCGTCTTCGGCACGAAGTCGCCGATCAGCGGCAGCGAGCTGAGCGAGTCGACGATCAGCGGGTAGATCGAGCGCGAGGACGAGGAGCACCGCCACCGCCACCGTGTTGCGGTTGCCGGCGGCCGAGCGCGCACGTGTCCCGAGGTCGGTCACGCGCCCTCCGGTGTCTGTTCGCCGAGGATGCCCTCCGGGCGGAAGACGAGGACGAGGATCAGGATCCCGAAGACCATCGAGCGCGTCCAGTCGCTGCCGGGGGCGAGCCAGGGGAGGCCCTCGTTGAAGGCCTGGATGAAGCCGATCATGAGCGCGCCGAGGACGGCGCCGGTGAGGTTGCCGATGCCGCCGAGCACGGCGGCCGTGAACGCGATCAGGCCGAGCTCGAAGCCGGTGTCGTAGCGCATGTTGAACTGGAGCAGGTAGATGATCCCGGCCGCGCCTGCGAGCGCCCCGGCGAGCAGGAACGTGACGGAGATCGTCCGGTTCACGTCGATGCCCATCATCGCCGAGGCCTCGGTGTCCTGGGCGACGGCCCGCATCGCCTTGCCCTGCTTCGTCGAGCGGACGAACCAGGAGAGGACGACGAGGAGCGGGATCACGATGATCAGCACCGAGGCCTTGCTCCACGAGTAGCGTGACGTCGCCGATGTGGATCGACGTCCGTGCGCGGGATGAAGTTCGGCACGGTCTGGTAGTTGACGCCGTAGATGGCGAGCCCGATGTTCTGGACGATGAACGACATCGCCGACGGCCGTGATCAGCGGCGCCAGCCGCGGCGCGTTGCGGAGCGGCCGGTAGGCGACCCGCTCGATCGAGGCGTTGAACAGCGCGAACACCGACCATGATCACGACGAGCGTGATCGCGAGGCCGCCGATGATCGACCGCGCACGCTCGCGTCCGTCGTCGAGCCCGAGGACGCTCACGATCACGGTGCTCGCGACGAGGCCCGAGAGCGCGAAGACGTCGCCGTGGGCGAAGTTGATCAGCTGCAGGATGCCGTAGACGAGCGTGTAGCCGAGCGCGACGAGGCCGTAGATCGTCCCGTTCGTGAGGCCGATCAGGCCGATGTCGATGAACTCGGCTCGGGGCCTTGACGAAGTTGACGACGAGCCAGAGGACGACGAGCCCGACGAGCGAGAGCCCGATCAGGTCGGTGACGCTCGCGCCGCGAAGCTTGGCGAGATGCGCGCCATCGCCGGGCGACTCTAAACAGATAATGGGGCGGGAGGGCAATGCCCTCCCGTCCCTCATCGAGCGCGTTGCGCCTCGGTCGACCGTCGCTACTGGCCGAGCGCTGCGTCGACCGTCGACCTGCTTCGGCGAGATGACCGTCAGCCGTCTCGAGCTTGTCCGTCGCCTTGTAGATCGTGATCGCGACGACGGCACCGCTCGCCTGCGCCGGGTCGCCGTTCTCGTTGAACGTGAACGAGCCGAGCAGGCCGTTGTCGACCTTGGTGGCGAACATCTTCGAGATCACGTCGCTGCGCGATCCGTCGGATGCCGCCGATCGCGTCGAGCATCACGGTCGCCGCCTGGGCGCCGTAGATCGCGTACGGGTCGATCGTCTTGCCGCCCAGGAACTCCTTCGAGAAGTTCGTCGGCGAACTCCTCGGCGACACCCTGGAACTTGTCGATCGGCTGACCGGCGACCGACATGTACATGCCGGCCGACGCCGAGCCTGCGTCGTCGATCGTCTCCTGCAGTCGCGAAGCCGTCCGGCGTGAGCAGCTTGACGTCGCCGTCGTTCGGCCCGAGCACGGCGACCTTGTCCTTGATCAGCTGGGCGCCGTTCTCGCAGATGAGACCGCCGATGAAGACGGCGTCGGCGCCGGTCGCCTGGATGTTCTTGAACAGCGCCTCGTACGACGACGCCTTCGGGTCGAAGGCCGTCGAAGCCGGCGATCTTGATCCCGAGCGACTTCGCAGCGTTCTGGAAGTTCGTCGCGACGCCGAGGCCGTACGCCTCCTTGTCGTTGAGGATGAAGACGTTCTTGACGCCGATGCGACTGCGCGAACTCGGCGTTCGCCGCACCCTGGTAGGCGTCGTTCGCGACGACGCGGGCGTAGTTGCGCGTCCCGGACGGGTAGTACTTGTCCGGCTCGGTCTTGTCGCAGCCCGGGCCCGCCCTGCGTCAGGCAGACGTACGTGTTCGCCGGCGAGATCATCGCGATGCCGCCGTCCGGCGCCTGGTTGACGACCGGGATGATGATGCCGGCGCAGCCCGAGTTGAAGGTGCCGATGATGCCGATCACCTTGTCGTTCGCGGCGTAGGCGTTGGCGTTCTGGCTGCACTTGCCCGAGTCCCACTTGCCGGCCTGGGCGGTCGCGTCGTCACACGACTGGAAGCCGATGTTGTAGTCGCCGGCCTTGAAGTTCGCCTGCTTCAACTCGTAGCGGATCGCGTTCGACGATCTGCACCGTCTGGGTGCGCGAGGCGCCCTGCAGCGGCAGGTCGGAGACGATCAGGTAGTCCGGATCCCCGTCGCCCTCGTACTCGATCGCCGTGCACGACGATGACGGCAGCGCCTCCGGTGCGCCGCCCCCGTCGCTCCCGCCGCAGCCGGCCGCGACGAGCGCGAGCCACGGCAATCAGCAGGCCGACGAGGAACAAGCCTCTTCTTCTTGAGCGACAAACTCTTCCTCCTCCTTGGTTGACCGACGCCGGCCCGCACCGAGGTGCGGGCCGATCCTCCGTTCACGAGTGTGCGCAAGTCTAGGCCAATCGCGCCAGATTTCAAGCCAGCAACCGTACGTCTGTCCAGAAGTCGACGGCCCGCCCGCGCGGTCGGACGTCGCCGTGCGCAACGCCGCGAGCGATGCCGAAGGGGGGAATCGAACCCCCACGCCCTTTCAGGCGCCGGATTTTGAGTCCGGTGCGTCTACCAGTTCCGCCACTTCGGCTCGGCGCGGATCGTACCGCAGCTCGCTGGCCGGTCAGGCGCGAAGCTCTGCGAGCGGGAACGAGCGGTGGGCACGCGGGCGGAACGAGGAAGTTCTGGCGCCGGGTCGTCCGCAGGATGCTGTTGAAGCCCTGGCCCGCTGCGCGTGGATCGAAGGGGAGCGTCGTCCCGTCGGGAAGGATGCCGTCCATCGCGTGGCGGACCCGGTTGAAGTCGTCGCTCGTCGGGTTGAAGACGACGAAGTGGACGCCGGCCGCGGGGTCGGACGACGTCGTCGCCGTCGGCGCTCCAGTGGAACGGGTTGTCGAGCGTGTTGAAGTCGGCGCGCTGCGGGATCGCGACGCCTGCCGGGTAGACCGTTCCGTCGGGCCCGACGTGGCGGCGCGCGAAGCCGCGAGGCCGTCTGGAGCGCGCCGCTGTGACCGATCGCTCCGTGCACGCGATACCCGCGGCGCACCGTCGGCCGCGGTCGACACCTCCTCCTGCGCCCTGCGGCACCGTGAGCGTCCCGACGGGAACCTCGAGCCCGGGCCGGAACATCGTCTGCGACGCGGTCGGCGTGGGCCGTGTTGACGTACCAGGCCTCGAGGTTCTCGTGGATGTGCGAGAGGTGCATGTGCGTCCCGTGCGTGAAGTACCCCTGCGGGATGCGCGCGAGCCCGAGCGTCTCGAGGTTCGCGATCCGCGACGGACCGAGGTTCTCCTTGAGCGTCGAGGTGAAGCCGAGGAAGAGCTCGGCGTCCGGCGGGATGAGGTCGGCCCCGGGCACGCCGGCGGCCATCGCGAGCTTCCGTCGGCAGCCCACCTCCCGCGAAGCCCCGCCGCACGGTCGTCTTCGCGAAGACGTCGAGATCGTCGAAGAGCACCTTCTCGGCCGCCGCGATCGCGTCCTCGCTGTCGCTGCGCAGGAGCACGGCGACGTCGTTCTGCCTCGAGCTCGGTGTCCGCAGGGTCACTCGAGAACCGGATCGCGTCGAGCAGTGCCGGCGTCCGCGCACGGACGTCGACCGGCTGCAGCCGCTCCCACTGGGCGCGGACGTAGCGCCGGAAGTACGGCAGGCCCCACGCGACCGTGATCCCGAGGCCGGCCGGAGTCGCCGGGTATCGCCGACTCGAGCTCCGCCAGCGCCTCCTCGAGATCGCGCCGGGCGGTCGGCGAGGTCGGTCCGCCGCCACGGTCGCCGTCACGACGGCGTGGTGGAGCGGCGGCACGAGCACCTCGACGCCGTTGTCGGTGACGACCTGGACGCCGTCGAGCAGGTGCTGCTCGGGCGGGAGCGCCGACGGCGCCGGCGGGCGCGTCGGCGCGTCCGAGGCCGCTCGACGAGCGCGTAGATGCCTGCCGCGCCGGCGATCGCACCGGCAGTGCCAGCGAGCGCCTGGCGTCGCGTCAGGCCCATCAGGCGATGCGGGTCGAACGAGCACGAGCCCGTCGACGCATGCGCTTCAGGTTGGCGACGACCTTCGCGAACGAGAGCGGCGGCGCGACGTGCTCGCTGACCGTGTAGAGCGAGCCGTCCGCCGCCAGGCGAAGAGAACGTGCCACGAGTCGGCACCGTGGTTGACCGTGTACATCGTCGCGGTGATGCCCGTTGCGTCCGACCGCCACGTGCCGCGCGGGTCCTCGAAGCACGCGATCTTCTTGCGGTACGTCTTCCCGTTGACGGTCGTCACGTCCTGGCAGGTCCTCGGGATCGCCGTCTGCCCCGGGTACCCGCGCAGGTTGACGTGGATCTCCTGGGTGTTGAGCCCGGCATCGCCTCCTGCCAGGCCCAGCTCTCGAGGTAGCTGCGGTCACGGTCGACGGAGTCGATGTTGTTCCAGCGGTTGCCGATCTGCGGCACGAGGGGATCGGGCAGCCAGCTCGGGCAGTAGACCGGCGCGTCGATCCGGTTCGCCAGCCGCTGCCAGCCGCCGAGCTGCGCGCAGGTCGGGGCGGCGCCGCGCACGGCGCGCGAGCGTCGATTCACCGTCGGCGACGGCCGCAGTCGCGGCGGCGAGCAGCGCCGCGCAGAGGACGCCCGACGACGGACGATTCGCATGCGGCCGAGTGTAGCTGCGGCGTTTGGCGGCCAACCGCGCGCATCCGCGGCCGCCGAGGAATTAGTATCGGCATCGAACAAAACTGAGCGGAGGAGAGGAATCGATGCGGATCGGGATCCTGACGGGAGGCGGCGACGTGCCGGGGCTGAACCCGTGCATCAAGGCCGTCGTCAACCGCGTCGTCCACGAGGGCCACGAGGTGGTCGGGCTGCGGCGCGGCTGGGCCGCGCTGCTCGAGCACGACCCCGACGATCCCGGCTCGCGCGAGCGACTGGTTCATCGCCGCTCGACGCGAACGTCGTCCGCACGATCGACCGCACCGGCGGCACGTTCCTGCACACCTCGCGCACGAACCCGAGCCGGGTGCGGCCGAGCGATGTCCCTGCGCACCTCGCGCACCGCATCGACGGCGACGGCCCGTTCGACTTCACCGACCATGCGCTTGCGCGTGATCGAGTCCCTGGGCATCGACGTGCTGATCCCGATCGGCGGCGACGACACGCTCTCGTACGCGCTGCGGATGCACGACGAGGGCGTGCCCGGTGATCGCGATCCCGAAGACGATGGACAACGACGTCCACGGCACCGACTACTGCATCGGCTTCTCGACCGCGATCACGCGGGGCGTGCAGTTCATCCACAACCTGCGCACGCGCACCGGCTCGCACGAGCGCATCGCGGTCGTCGAGCTGTTCGGCCGCTACAGCGGCGAGACGTCGCTGATCACCGCCTACCTCGCCGGCGTCGACCGCGCCGTCATCTCGGAGATCCCCTTCGACGTCGACAAGCTCGGGCGGCTCCTGGTCGCCGACAAGCACGCGAACCCGTCGAACTACGCGATGGTGACGGTCTCGGAGGGTGCGACGCTCGCCGGGCGGCGAGATGGTCCTGTCGGGCGAGGAGGACGCCTACGGGCACCGCAAGCTCGGCGGCATCGGCGAGCTGACGAGCGCGCTGATCAAGGAGCGCACGGGCGAGGACATCATCTACCAGCAGCTCGGCTACCTGATGCGCTCGGGCAGCCCGGACTCGCTCGACCTGATGGTCGCGACGAACTACGCCGTGATGGCCGCCGACCTCGCGCTCGAGGGCGCGACCGGGCGCATGGTGGCGCTGCGCAGCGGCACGTACACGGCGGTGCCGATCAGCGCCACGCGGGAGGGCGTGCGGCGCGTCGACGTCGACGAGCTCTACGACGTCGAGCAGTACCGGCCGAAGGTGCGCCACGTGGCCGGCAAGCCGATGTTCCTGTATTGAGTTCGTTCGTGGTCATAGGCGTCCTCACCGCCGGCGGCGACTGCCCCGGGCTCAACGCCGTCATCCGCGCCGTCGTGAGCCGCGCGGTCGTCACGCACGGCATGGAGGTCGTCGGCGATCCAGAACGGCTGGGACGGCCTGATGGAGGGCCACGTGCGCCCGCTCGAGCGCGACGACGTGCGCGGCATCCTGCAGCGCGGCGGCACGATCCTCGGCACCTCGCGCCGCGATCCGTACGTGCACGGAGACGGCTACGCGAGCGTGCCGACGCACGGTCGAGGCGAACGGCATCGACGCGGTGATCGTGATCGGCGGCGACGGCACGCTGCGGACGGCGCTCGCGCTGCAGGAGGAGGGCCTGCCAGTGGTCGGCGTCCCGAAGACGATCGACAACGACATCGCCGGCACCGACATGACGTTCGGGTTCGACACGGCCGTCTCGATCGCGACCGAGGCGCTCGACCGCATCTCGACGACGGCCGAGGCGCACAACCGGATCATGGTCGTCGAGGTGATGGGACGCACGAAGGGTTGGATCGCGACCTACGCCGGCATCGCCGCCGGCGCCGACGCGATCCTCGTGCCCGAGGTCGAGACCGACCTGGAGGCGGTCGCCGAGACGATCCGCGCGCGCCATCGGCGCGGCCGCACGTACTCGATCGTCGTCGTCGCGGAGGGGTGCACCCGCTCCCGGCGGGCTCGCCGGTCAGCGCCGGCATCGACGCGTTCGGGTTCGAGCGACTCGGGGGCGTCGGCTACGCGTTCGGCGCCGAGCTCGAGCGGCTGACCGGCTTCGAGACGCGCGTGACGGTGCTCGGGCATCTGCAGCGCGGCGGCACCCCCACCGCGTTCGACCGCGTGCTCGCGACGCGCTTCGGCGTCGCCGCGGTCGATCTCGCGCGGCGGGCCGCTTCGGCGAGATGGCGGCGCTCCGCGGCGAGCGCAGGTCGTCGGCGTCCCGCTCGCGGAGGCGTGCGCAGAGGTGCGCGGCGTCGATCCGGCGCTGCTCGACGTCGCCCGCACGTTCTTCGGATAGCTGCGGCGATGGCACGCTTCCAGGCTCGTCGCGATCGACCTCGACGGCACGCTGCTGCGGTCCGACAACACCGTCTCCGACCGATCGCGCGCGGCGATCGCGGCAGCGCGCGGGACGCCGGCATCGACGTCGTCGTGGCGACGGCCCGCTCGCCGCGCAGCGCCGTCGGGCTCGGCGCAGGACGCCGGCATCGGCGGCCTGGCGATCTGCGCCAACGGGGCGATCGTCTACGACCTCGACGCGCGACTCGAATCGTCGCGCACACGCCGCTCGCTGCCGCGAACGGCACACCGCCTCGTCCGCGAGCTCCGCGCGCGCCTGCCCGGGGATCGTGTTCGGCTGGGAGCACGAGCTCCGCTTCGGCAGCGAGCCTGCCTACGAGGCGCAGACGCGATCCGAACTGGTGGCCGCGGCCGGAGGGCTCGTACCCGCCGTGCGATGCCGCTCGAGTGGACGCTTCCGATGACGAAGCTTCTCGCGCGGCTGCCCGACGCCGATCTCGAGCACGTCCTGGCCGTCGCAACCGAGCTCGCCGGCACGGACGCGTCGGCGACGCTCGCCGGCGACGCGTTCGTCGAGCTCGCCGCACGCGGGTGTCGGCAAGGAGATCGCGCTGGCCGGCGCTCGCGGCCGACCTGGGCTCGACAGCGGCCGACGTGATGGCGTTCGGCGACCACCTCACCGACGCGGCGATGATCGCAGTGGGCGGGGCAGCGGCGTCGCGGTCGCGAACGCTCACCCGGCAGTGCTCGACGGTCGCGGACGAGGTGACGCGCGTCGAACGACGACGACGGCGTTGCGATCGTCCTCGAACGACTCGACTCACTCGGTCAGGAGCGCGTCCGTCGGCGCGTAGTCGTCCGTCAGCACGGGCACGTCGTCGAAGCGAACCGGCCGCTCCCAGCGGTCCGCGATCGCGCGATCGAGATCGGGCGCCGTCGGGGCGCCTTCCTGGATCGTCCCGCCAGCGCTCGCGCAGGAACGCCGTCGACGGCGCGGCGGAGTCGGTCGCGACGAGGATCACGTTGCCGGGTGTACGTCGGGATTGCGGTCGCCGACGCGTGTCGTAGACCGGGTAGAGCAGCACCGTCGGGAACGACGACCGGTAGGTCTTCGTCAGCGAGCGCAGCAGCTTCGACTCGTCGCCGCGTGAGCGCGCCGATCACGTTCACGACGACGACACCGCCCGGCGCGAGCCGCGTCGCGGACGAGCTGGAGGAACTCGCGGGTCGCCAGGTGGAACGGGATCGAGTCGGCGTAGAACGCGTCGATCACGATCACGTCCCAGCGCTCGTCGTGGCGCGTGAGCCAGCGGCGGCCGTCGTCGACGTCGACCGCGAGGCGCGGATCGCGCGGCAGCTCGAACCAGCGATAGGCGGCGTCGACGACGTCGGGGTCGAGCTCGACGACCTGCAGCCGGAGCTCGCGGGAAGTCGCGCCAGATCCGCTTCGGCGCCGAGCCGCCGCCGAGGCCGATGAAGAGCACGTCCTGCGCGGACGGGCCGGTGCGCGATGCCGAGATCGAGGTAGTCGGTGTAGAGGAACCGCGTCCGGTACGGGTCGGCGAGCCACATGCCGCTCTGGAACGAGCTGTCGAAGCGGAGGTAGCGCGAGTCGGAGTCGTCGACGACGACCATCCGGTGGTACCGCGTGTCGCGCGCGGCGCGGACCGTGAACTGCTCGCCGAGCGCGCCGATCGACGGCCGGATCGAGCGGCCCCGGCGTCCGCTCCTCGCGCTGGCGGTAGAGCGGCGACCAGTTCTGGGCCGCGACGCCCCCGAGCTCGCCCTGCTGCTCGGGCGCGAGGGACGACGGTCGAGCGCGACCGCCCCGACGAGCGGCGCCCGCGAGAACGAGCGACGGCGGGGACGAGCCGCACGGCGAGCGCGACGACGAGCGCCGCCGCGACGAGCGTCACGGCCCCGACCGCGAGCACCTGATCGGTGCCGAGCTCGGGCACGAGCCAGAACGCCGTCACGAACGTGCCGAAGATGCTTCCCGCCGTCGAGATCGAGAACAGGCGCCCGGCGGTGCGGCCGAGGCGCTCGAGCGAGCTGGCCGCGAGCCGGACGGCGATCGGCGAGGCCGAGGCGAGCACGACGCTGAGCGGCCCGAAGAGGATCGCCGCCGCGAGCAGCGGATCGAGCCGCGGGCCGGGATCCCACTCGACGATCCAGTCGAGCACCGTCTCGTCGATCACGGGCACGAGCGCGACGAGCACGGCGCCGAGCGTGAGCACGGAGACGAGCAGGTACGGGCGTCGGCATCCGGTCGGCGACGACCCCGCCGACCCAGTAGCCGACCGCGAGGCCCGTCAGGACGATCCCGATCAGCGAGCCCCAGACGTAGAGCGAGCTGCCGAAGGTCGGCGCGAGCACGCGGCTCGCGGCGATCTCGACCCCGAGCAGGACGGCGCCCGAGAGGAAGACCGCGACCCCGATCGCGACGGCGGTGCGGCGCTCGCGGCTCATCCCGGCAGGCTAGCAGACGGTAGATCCGGACCCAGGGCCCGGCGAGGCCGGGCTCGTCGGGCAAGACGACGAAGGCGGGCTGGCCGGCCGTGGCCGAGCCGCTCGTAGAACGCGGCCTCGCGCGGGTAGCGGTCGGGCGCCGCGAGCACACGGTCGGTGACGGCGCCGGAGACGATCGACCCACTTCACGCCCTGCCCGCGAAGCCGCTCGAGATCTCGCTCCGGGTCGAACGGGCGGCCCGGGCCGGGCAGCTCGAGCCGGACGACCGGCCTGCCGGGCAGGGGCAGCGTCGACGGGTCGGCCGCGATCCGATCGCCGCGGGGGACGTTGGCCGCCACCCAGGCGTCGGCCCGCAGGCGCGTGTCGGTGCGCGTCAGCTCGCGCGCGTCCGCGACGCTCCAGACGAGCGGAACGACGAGCGCGACGAGGGCGACGGGAACGAGCGCCGCGGACGCTGCCGGCGAGGACGGCGAGGACCGGGCACGAGCGGCAGGACGTAGCGGTCGAAGTGCGCCTGCTGCGGCATCAGCGTCAGCCAGTAGACGCCGACGAACGAGAGCAGGACGAGGTCGGTGCGCGTACGACGCACGAGCGCCGCGACGAGCCCGACGAGCGCGACGAGCAGGAGCGGGCCGATCGCCTCCCAGAGCCGATCGAGGTAGGCGACCGGCGTGATCGGGTCGTTCTCGAAGCCGAGCCAGCCGTCGCGGGCGAGCCGCTGCACGCGCGAGATGTCGTCCCAGGCGGCGCCGGCGTGGATGAGGACGAACGGGCTCGTGAGCGCGAAGCCGGCAACGGCGAGCAGCCGCAGCGCGACCGAGCGCCCGCCATCTCCCCCAGCCCGCGACGACGACCGGCACGGCGGCGAGCGCCCCGGGATACTTCGCCGACGCAGCGAGGCCGACCGCGAGCCCGGCCCACTCGAGCCGTCCCTCGACCGCGAGCGCGAGCACGCACGTGATCGCGAGCGTCAGCAGCACGTCGGTGACCGCCATCCGCGAGTACGCGACGTGCGTCGTCGCGACGGCGACGGCCGCTGCGCCGACGATCGCCGCGCCGGTGCCGTAGGCGCGCCGACCGAGCCACCACGCGGCGCCGACGCCGCCGAGCGCCGATCGCGACGGCGACGACCCGCGCGGCACCGAGCGCCGGCGCGCCGAAGAACGCCTGCACCGGCGCGAGCACGCGCCATCAGGAGCGACGGGTAGTCGTACCAGCCGGGGTCGAGGTGACCGTGCCCCATCCGCCAGGCGCGCGGGACGATGTTCGACTCGTCCGGGTTGAGGACGGCGAGCGGCAGCCCGTAGCGGATGCCGACGAGCCGGAGCGCGGCTGCGAGCACGAGGATCGCCACGAGGGCGATCCTCGGGCTCAGACGTCCGGAAGCGTGTCACCGACGAGCGACCCCACGTCGCTGCCGGAGACGATCACCGCGTCGACGCCCGGCCCGCTCGAGCTCGAGCACGTCGTCAGCGGCTCGCGCCCGCGAGCTCGGCGATCGCGAGCTTGCCCGCCGGGATGTCGGGCAGCAGCTCGAGGAGGCGCTCGAGGTGATCCTGGCCGTCGTCGGCGTCCTCGGCCGAGAGCAGCAGGATCTCGGGGTCGACGAGCTCCAGCACCTCTTCGAGCTCGTCCTCGTCGCGCACGCGGAGGACGCACTCGAGCCCGCGTCCGTGCGCCGCCTCGACGACGTCGCCGAGCGCGTCGCCCGTGCTCGGCGACGTCGACGACGAGCGCGTCGACGTCTCCGACCTCGTCCGGCGCCCGAACGCGAGCAGCGGCAGGTCGCTGCTCTCCGCGGATCGTGCCTGCAGCTCCGCGCGCACGACGAGGCCTTCGGCGCCCTGCTCCTGCGCGCGCCGCGCGCCCGCGCCGTCGGCGACCTCGACGAGCACGGAGATGCCGTCGCCCTCTGCGATCGCCTGGCTCAGCCGCCGTGCACCCGTCACGGATCGTGATGCTACTCGGATCGCGGTCGCCGCGGACGACCGGTCGCAGTTTCCGTAGGCTGCGCCGGTGGCCGAGGCCGTCAAGCGCGTCTGCCTGCTCGGCGCCGAGTCGACCGGGAAGACGACGCTCGCCGCGCGCTCTCGCCGACGCGTACGGCACGGTCTGGAACCCGGAGTACGGCCGTCCCTACACCGAGATCGGCCGCGACCCTGACGCCCCGTGGACGAGCGCCGAGTTCACGCACATCGCGAGGATCCAGTGCTGGTACGAGGACTGCCTCGCGGGCTCGGCGCGCCGCGCTGCTCTTCTGCGACACCGACGCGTTCACGACGGCGCTGTTCCACGAGGTCTATCTCGGCGCGCCGACGCACGCGTTCGACGACCTCGTCGAGCGGCGCTACGACCTGTACCTCGTCTGCGGGCTCGACGTCCCGTGGCGGCACGACGGGATCAGGGAGTTCGACGAGCAGCGGCGCGTGGATGCACGAGCGCTACCTCGAGCGGGTCGCAGGCGAGCGGCGCGCCGTGGCTGCTGGTCGAGGGATCGCACGAGACGCGGTTGCGGGACGCCGTCGTCGCGGTCGACCGGCTCCTGAACGTCGCGTTGCCGGAATGATGACCCCGCCTCGCAGGTGGCGGCGTCGATCGCCGACGGCGGAGAAGTGTCGCAGTCGCCCGGACGGGCCCGCGGCGGGCCTCTTCAGGATCCGCGCGTAGCGCGCCTCACGTGCCGACCGGGTGCCAGACGGTCTTCAGCTCGAGGAAGGCGGAGATCTCCCAGGGGCTCTGCTCGCCTCTGGCGCGCACGACACGCTTGACGTTGTCGGCGGCGAGCACCTCGAGCTCTCGCGTCTCGTCACCCGCGCCCGTGAGGTCGATCGCGTTCACGTCCATGTGCGCTGCGAGCACCGGTGCGAGCTCGGCGCGGAAGCCGGTCAGAAGGTTGACGACGCCGCCGGGCAGGTCGGAGGTCGCGATCGCCTCGGCGAGCTCGAGCGCCGCGATCGGGAACGTCTCCGATGCGACGACGACGGCGGTGTTGCCGCCGACGATCACCGGAGCGATCCGGGAGACGAGGCCGTCGAGGGCAGGCGCGTCCGGAGCAAGAATCGCGACGACACCGGTCGGCTCGGGCACGGTGAAGTTGAAGTACGGCCCTGCGACCGGGTTCGAGCTCCCCGAGCACCTGCGGCAGCTTGTCGGCCCAGCCCGCGTACCAGACGACGCGATCGATCGGCGCGCTCGACCTCTCGGCGGCCGGAGCAGACGCGGGCCAGGTCGGATGCTCGCGCCTCCATCATCTCGGCGAGTCGGTAGAGCACCTGGCCGCGGTTGTAGGGCGTCGCACCGGCCCATTTCGGGAACGCCCCTCGCGCTGCGCGTGACGGCGTCACGCGCGTCCTTGCGGGAGGCCCGGGCGACGTTCTGGCCGTCGGCCTCGAAGGTGCGCCCGGACTCCGAGCGCGGGAACGCACCGCCGATGTAGAGCTTGTACGTCTTGCTGGACGGCGATCCGGCTCATCGATCGAACCTCAGGTACGGCTCGAGGCCGTGCAGGCCGCCCTCTCGCCCGAAGCCCGACTCCTTGTAGCCGCCGAACGGCGAGGTCGGGTCGAAGCGGTTGAAGGTGTTCGCCCAGACGACGCCGGCCCGGAGGCGCTCCGCCATCCAGAGGATGCGCGAGCCCTTCTCCGTCCACACGCCCGCGGAGAGGCCGTACGGCGTGTTGTTCGCCTTCTCGACCGCCTCCTCGGGCGTGCGAAAGGTGAGCACGGAGAGGACCGGCCCGAAGATCTCCTCCTGGGCGATCCGCGAGCTCTGGGCGACGTTCGTGAACACGGTCGGCGCGAACCAGTACCCCTTCTCCGGCAGGCGACACGGCGGCTGGTACATCTCGGCCCCATCCTCCTCCCCACTCGCGACGAGCTCACGGATGCGGTCGAGCTGCATGCGCGAGTTGATCGCGCCGAGGTCGGTGTTCTTGTCCAGCGGGTCGCCGACGCGGATCGTCCGCAGCCGCCGCTTCAGCTTGGCGACGAGCGGCTCGTGGATCGACTCCTGCACGAGCAGGCGCGAGCCGGCACAGCAGACGTGGCCCTGGTTGAAGTAGATGCCGTTGACGATCCCCTCGACTGCCTGGTCGAGCGCGCAGTCGTCGAAGACGATGTTCGCGGCCTTGCCGCCGAGCTCGAGCGTGAGCTTGACGCCCGTGCCGGCGAGCTCGCGCTGAATCGCCTTGCCCACCTCGGTCGAGCCCGTGAACGCGACCTTGTCGAGCCCGGGGTGCTTGACGAGATGCGCCCCGGTCGAGCCGTCGCCGGTGATGATGTTCACGACGCCTCGCGGCAGCTGCGCCTGACGGCAGATGTCGGTGAAGATCAGCGCCGTCAGCGGTGTCGTCTCGGCCGGCTTCAGCACGACGGTGTTGCCGCAGGCGAGCGCGGGAGCGATCTTCCAGGCCAGCATCAGCAGCGGGAAGTTCCACGGGATGATCTGACCGGCAACGCCGAGCGGGCGCGGCCGACGGTTCGGGAACGCGTATTCGAGCTTGTCGGCCCAGCCCGCGTAGTAGAAGAAATGCGCGGCGGCAAGCGGGATGTCGACGTCGCGCGACTCCTTGATCGGCTTGCCGCCGTCGAGCGACTCGGCGACCGCGAGCTCGCGCGAGCGCTCCTGGATCAGACGTGCGATCCGGAAGAGGTACTTCGCCCGCTCCGCCGGCCGCAGCGACGACCAACCGTCCTCGAACGCGCCACGCGCCGACTGCACCGCCAGATCGACGTCGCGGGCGCCGGCGAGCGCGACGTCCGCGAGGTGCTCCTCGGTCGAAGGAGAGGTCGTGGCGAACCACTTCCGCGACCGCGGCGCGACCTGCTCGCCGCCGATGAAGAGCCCGTAGCGTTCCTGCAACGAGACGATGTCGCGCGCTTCGGGCGCGGGCGCGTATTCCCACTCGAGCGGTGACGCGACGACCGCTCGTTGCGCCCCAGCCCGCCGGCGACGCAGCTCGGTCATGCCGACCGCCTCACGACGACCGGATGCCGGCCCTTGTGGCTCCGAGCCGCCTGTGCCGCCGAAAGGCACAGCTCGTGGCTCTGAGGCACAAGAGTCGCTCGCGGGCCGGGGGCTCGACGATCGCCATCCGCTCAGTCGATCGTGAAGTAGTCGCCGGACTGATAGGCGCCGCTTCGTTGCTTGCGGATCTGCATCAGCACGTCGTTCAGAAGCGACGAGGCGCCGAAGCGGAAGAGCTCTGGCGTCATCCAGGCGGTCCCGAGGGTCTCGTTCAGCACGCAGAGGTACTGGATCGCCTGCTTGGCGGTGCGGATCCCGCCGGCCGGTTTCATGCCCGACGAGGCGCCCGGTCTCGTCGTGCACGTCTCTGATCACCTCGAGCATGCACAGGGTCACGGGAAGCGTGGCCGCCGGGCTCACCTTTCCGGTCGAGGTCTTGATGAAGTCGGCGCCCGCGGCGATCGCGAGCAGGGATGCGCGGCGAACGTTGTCGTAGGTGCCGAGCTCGCCGGTCTCGAGAATGACCTTGAGGTGCGCATCGCCGCATGCTTCCTTGACGCGGACGATCTCGTCGACGACCTTGGCGTAGCGGCCGGAGAGGAAGGCGCCTCGGTCGATCACCATGTCGATCTCGTCGGCCCCGAGCTCGACCGCATCTCGAACGTCGGCGAGCTTGACGTCGGTCGGCGACTGCCCCGATGGAAAAGCCGTTGCCACCGAGGCCACCCTGACCGTCGAGCCAGCGAGGCGCCGCTTGGCCACGGCAACGAGGTTCGGGTAGACACAGACGGCCGCGACCGAGGGAATCGAGGCGTCACTCGCGTCCGGTCGCATCGCCTTCGCACAGAGCGCCGAGACCTTGCCGGGTGTGTCCGCACCCTCGAACGTCGTCAGGTCCATCATCCGGATCGACAGGTCCAAGCGCAGCGAGCTTCGATGCCTTCTTGATCGACCGCTTCGCGAGCTCGCCGGCCCGCGACTCGAGTGCGACGGCGTCGACCGAGCCGATGTGCGGCAGGCGGAAGTCGGAGGGAAGCTCGAGGCCACGCGGGAGAAGCTGAGCCTGCGCCATGGTGCAGAGTCTAGTCCGGGAATTCACGGGAGCCAGCAGGCACCCCCTGTCGTTGTAGAGTGCCGCCATGGCGCTCGGCAAGAACAAGAAACTGGACCTGATCAAGGGCGTGCCGCTCTTCGAGCACTGCTCGAAGAGCGAGTTGCAACACATCGCTCAGATCGCGGACGAAATCGATCTGCGCGAGGGCAAGGAACTGATCCGGGAAGGCGAACGCGGTCGCGAGTTCTTCGTGATCGTCAGCGGCGAGGTCGACGTGCGCCGGAAGGGCCGGAAGATCGCGACCCTGGGACCCGGTGGGTTCGTCGGCGAGATGGCCCTGCTCTCGAAGGCACCCCGGAGCGCGACTGTCACCGCCACGACGCCTTTGGACGTGTTGGTGATCACCGACCGGGCATTTCGCGATCTGCTCGAGCGGAACACCGAGATCTGGCTCAAGGTCACGAGGGCTCTCGCGGAGCGCCTCGGGAACGACGACCTCGGAAACCCCGTCTAGGCGTGGGAGCCGTCGATCCGCGCGTGCGCGACCTCGCGCAGGCGGCCAACTTCGCCGCTCTCACGGTTCAGCTCCCCTCGGGCGCAGCCATGACGCACGTCATGTGGGTCGACGCCGACGACGACCATCTGCTGATCAATACCGAGATCCACCGTGCCAAGTTCAAAGCGATCGAGCGCAATCCACGGGCGACGGTGATGATCTGGCAACTCGACGACCCGTATACGTACGCGGAGGTGCGGGGACACGTCGTCGAGACCACGGGTGGCCCTGCAGCGCGAGCTCACATCGATGCACTGTCACAGAAGTACCGCGGGCGGGAATACGACGCGAGCAACATCCAGTCGGAGCGCGTGATCCTCAGAATTGCGCCCGACGTTCAGCACGTCCGCTAGAGCCCGAGCTGCTCGACCATCCGCGGGTCGCGCCGCCACTTGGATCGCACCTTCACGACGAGCTCGAGGAAGACCGGATGCCCGACGAGGCGCTCGACCTCGGGCCGCGCCCTCGACCCGATCTCGCGCACCATCGCGCCCTTCTTGCCGACGAGGATCCCCTTCTGGGACTCCGTCTCGACGAGCAGGACGGCCCGAAGCACCTTCTCGCCCATCTCCTCGACCACGACGGAGATCGCATGGGGAACCTCGTCACGCGTCAGGTGGAGCGCCTTCTCGCGGATCACCTCGGCGACCCGATCCTCCGTCGTGAGATCCGTCGACTGGTTCAACGGGAAGTACTGCGGGCCCTCGGGCAGGAGGTGGACGAGATCGTCGCGCAACGCACCGACACCGTCCTTCGTCACGGCACTCACCGGATGCAGCGCGTGAAAGTCACCGAGCCCGGCCGCGGTCTTCATCTGCGTGATCACGTGGCCCTGCTTGAGGCGATCGATCTTGTTGAGCGCGATGATCACGGGCAGGCCGAGCGAGAAGACGCGACGGGCGACGAACCGATCTCCGGCGCCGATCCGGTCGCGGGCAGAGACGACGAGGAGGACGAGGTCGATCTCCTCGAACGACGTATCGACGGTGTGTTGCATGCGCTCCGTCAGTGCATCCATCGGACGCTGGAAACCGGGTAGGTCAGCCAGCACGAGCTGCCAGTCCGGTCCGTTCGCGACACCGAAGATCCGACGGCGGGTCGTGTTCGGGACGTTGGAGGTGATCGCCACCTTGTCCCCGCACAGGGCGTTGACCAGAGTCGACTTGCCGACATTCGGTCGCCCGGCAACGGCGACGATGCCCGATCTCACGGGCGTTCGCCGGCAGCTGCGGTCGCACGGGCCGACCATCGCCCGTCGAGCCAAAACGAGGGCGAGGGCGAGGCTGACGCCTCGCCCCTACGGGGCCGGATGCACGGCGCGCTGCTCACGTCAGCTCGCTCGCGTCGAATTGCTCGGGCAGCAGCTCGTCGACGGTCATTCGCACGATCCGGCCGCCGTTGCGGAACACGACCCGCTCGACCTGCATCTCGGCGAGCCACTGCCTGCACCCCCCACACGGAGACGCGGTGATCGCCGCGACGGTGAAGTCACCCGGGACGAAGCCTTCGACGATGGCGCGGGAGAACGTCGTCCGCTCGGCGCAGACGCCGAGCGGGTACGCCGCGTTCTCGACGTTGACCCCCTCGACGACCGAGCCGTCCCGGGTCAGCACCGCACAGCCGACGTGGAATCGGGAGTACGGCACGTACGCACGGGACGCGATGGCGTCCGCCCGCGCGAGGAGCTCTTCGTCGGTCATGCCGAGAACACCTGGAAGATGACGAGAACCACGATGGCGCCGAGCGTAGCGCCGGTGACGACCTCGAGGGAGGAATGGACACCCGACTCGACGCGCGTCTGGGCGACGAGCAATGCGAGGAGGAACGCCAGCGACGAGACGATGAACCGGTGTTGTGAGCCGTCGAGCGTGAGCGTGATCGCCATCCAGCCGCCGAACGCCACGGCTGCGTGGCCGGAGGGCCAGCCACCGCGCAACGGGGTCCCGCGCCCCGAGAGCGCCTTCATCGAGATCACGAGCGCGACGACGATGACGAGGGCGACGAGGGTCAGCTCGGCCGGCGTCTTCGAGAGACGGTCGAGGAAGTCGTTCGAGCTGTCCGCCACCTGGCCGGAGAAGACGAGATAGCCGACCGCCACGGCATTGACGGCTGCGATCAGCACGGCGCCGGCAGCGATGTCCTTGGCGAGCTTCGCCATCGGGTCGAACGACGTGGATGCGATGTCCACCGCAGCCTCGACCGCGGTGTTGACCATCTCGGTGATGAGCACGAACGCGATCGAGAGCAACAGGACGATCAGCTCGATCTTGGAGACGTCGACGGCAAGGGCAGCGACGAGGACGGCGAGGGCGATGAGGAAATGGATCCTCATGTTGCGTTGCGTGCGGAGCACGTGGATGATGCCTTCGAAGGCAACGTTGAAGCTCTCGAGGATCGAGGGCGGCCGCCGTCCCGGCGCGGGGCTCATGGCGCCGTCCCGAGGATCTCGCTCTCGCGCTGCTCCATCTCCTCGCCGTGATCGAAGCCCAGCAGGTGGAGGATCCCGTGCACGAGCGGCCACCGCCACTCCTCGCCGACCACCTGGGGGCAGAGCACGACGTCACCGAGCGCACGGGGCACGCCGGCCGGCAGCTCGTCGAGACCGTCGATCGGGAACGAGAGAACGTCGGTTTCCTCGTCGATCCCGAGATGTTCTGCCTTCAGCGCCTTGATCTCGGTCGGCGCCACGAAGATGATCCCGAGCTCGGCCTCGTCGACCGCCTGTTCCGCGAGCGCATGTCGCGCAACCGCCACCGCTCTGACCTCGTCGACCTCGACGCCGCTGCGGTTCTCGGTCTCGACCTCGATCACTTCTTGCGGGCGGAGCCGGTCTCTTCGGCGTGCCGCTTGTACGCCTCGACGATCCGCTGCACGAGCTTGTGCCGGACGACGTCCTCATGCCCGAATTCGACGATCCCGATCCCATCGACCTCACGCAGGATGTCGCGCACCTGGATCAGACCGGATGCCTGTTCGCGCGGAAGGTCGATCTGGGTGATGTCGCCGGTGACGACCATCTTCGAGCCGAAGCCGAGGCGCGTGAGGAACATCTGCATCTGCTCCGGCGTCGTGTTCTGGGCCTCGTCGAGAATGATGAACGAGTCGTTGAGCGTGCGGCCACGCATGAAGGCGAGCGGCGCGACCTCGATCGTGCCGCGGTCCATGTACGCGGTCAGGCGGTCGGGGTCCATCGTGTCGTAGAGCGCGTCGAACAGCGGCCTCATGTACGGGTCGACCTTGGCCAGCATGTCGCCCGGGAGGAAGCCGAGGCGTTCGCCTGCCTCGACGGCGGGGCGAGTGAGGATCACGCGGCCGACCTGCTTCTCACCGAGCGCCGCAACGGCGAGGGCGATCGCGAGGTACGTCTTGCCGGTGCCGGCAGGGCCGATCCCGAACGTCACCGTGCTCGCGCGGATCGCGTCGACGTAGCGTTTCTGGGCGACGGTCTTCGGCGCGATCTTCTTGCCGCGGTGGCGCCAGACCACGTCCTCGAAGACATCGCGGATGTCGGCAGCCTGGTCGAGGGCCATGGCGACGGCGCCGACGGTGTCGGGCCCGATCGTGTGGCCGCTCTCGACGAGCTCGACGAGCTCGTCGACCACCGCGCGCGCCTCGGCAACTCTCTCGCCCTCGCCGTCGAGGGTCAGCTTGTTCCCGCGCAGCGAGATCGAGCAGCCGAGGCGCTCGCGCAACGAGTCGAGCACCCCGTCGGTGACCCCGGCGAGCTCCGCCGCGACCTCGTTCGGAACGATGATCACGTCTTGCATGCCGCCCAGTGTAGGGGTCGCAGGCAACGGCACTCATCGGCGTCCATGGGTATCGCCGGACGACGCACCGCGAGCGGGTGCGGCCAGCGCCGCGCGAACTACGATCCATGGCGTGATCGTCGCCGCCAGGATCCACCCTCCGGCACGGCACCTGCTTCGCGCCAAGGATCTGATCGACGCGCGCTACCGGGAGCCGCTCGACGTTCCCGCGCTCGCCGCGGGCGGCGTACCTCTCGCCGGCCCATTTCAGCCGCGAGTTCCGCCGCGCCTTCGGTGAGACGCCGCATCAGTACCTGCTCACACGCAGGCTGGAACGCGCGGCGGCGCTGCTCCGGACGAACGGATCGCACGGTCTCGGAGATCTGCTTCGACGTCGGGCTCAGGAGCGTCGGCTCGTTCACGACGAGCTTCGGAAGGGCGTACGGCTGCTCGCCCCTCGCCTACCGCGCCGCCCATCCACCGGCGGCCGACCGCGCTCGGATCCCGACGTGCATGCTGCTCGCCTGGGCGCGGCCGCAGTCGAGCAGGTTTGGAGAAGACAGCGAAGATGGCGCCCGGCTAGCGTGGTCGACGACCGCCCAATCGACTTCGGAGGCTGACCATGAAGATGCAGCTCGCTCACGTCAACCAGTGGGTTCACGACCAGGACGAGGCCCTCGAGTTCTACACCGAGAAGCTCGGGCTGGAGCTCCGCGACGACGTGACGGTGCCCGAGATGGGCAACTTCCGGTGGCTCACGGTCGGCCCGGTCGGCCAGCCGGACATCGCGGTCGTCCTGATGGCTGTCCCCGGCCCGCCCGTGTTCGAGGACGGAGACGGCGCGCAGCTCGAGGCGCTGTCGCGAAGGGCGCCACCGGCGGCCTCTTCTTCCCGACCGACGACTGCCGCGGCGACCTGCGAGGAGCTGAAGGCACGCGGCGTCGAGTTCACGCAGGAACCGATGGAGCGGCCGTACGGGGTCGACGCCGGATTCCGCGATCCGTCGGGGAATCAGATCAGGCTCGTCCAGGCGGCGTAGGGCACAGGGCGGAGGCACCGCGAGGGCTCCGGGAGGCTGAAGCTTCTCCCGTGCATCTTCTACTCCACCGACAGCAGGTCGACGACGAACACGAGCGGCTCGTGCGGGGCGATGACGCCACCTGCACCGCGGGCGCCGTAGGCCATCGCGGAAGGGATCGTCAATCTGCGGCGCCCGCCGACCTTCATCCCCGGCACGCCCGGCGTCCCAGCCCGGGATCACCTGGCCCTTGCCCAGCTTGAACTCGAACGGCTGACCGCGGTTCCACGAGGCGTCGAACTCGTCTCCCGTCGAGAACGCGACGCCGGCGTAGTGCACCGTCACCTTGCGGCCACTCACCGCCTCGTCACCGTCGCCCACGACGATGTCCTCGATACCGAGGTCGAACGGGATGTCTCCCTCGGGCTTGTCGATCTGCGGGCGTTCCAGCGACATCTGCGGAAAGGGTACCCCCGAGCGAACACCGCGGGACGACAACCCACCTCGGTCCCGCAGGGAGGGTACCCGAGGGAACCGGTACGGTTCCCGGCTTCAGGATCCGCGCGAAGCGCGGCAGCAAACAGACGCGTAGCGGAAGCCGCGATACGCTCTTCCATCGCGGCTTCCGTTACGCGAGCTTCTCGCGGACGATCTGGCTGACGGCGGAGCCGTCCGCCTTCCCCGAGACACGGGGCATCACATCGGCCATCACGCGACCGATGTCACGCAGTGACGTCGCCCCGACCTCGGCTATGACGTCGTCGACGATCTCGTCGAGCTCGTCCTCGGACAGCTGCTCCGGCATGAACTCCTCGAGCACCTCCAGCTCGAAGTCCTCCTTGTCGGCCTGCTCCTCGCGGCCGGCCGCCTCGAAGGCCGCGAAGGCTTCGACCCGCTTCTTGCGCTCTCGCTGGAGCACCTGCAGCTCCTCGTCGTCCGACAGCGGGCGCTGCAGCTCCTTCTCGGCCGAGCGGAGGCTCGCGAGGATCAGGGTGAGGGCGTCGCGACGGTCGTCGTCACGCGCCAGCCGCGCCTCCTTGAGCTCGCCTTCGATGGTGGAGATGAGGTACACGGTGACAGTCTGCCCTCAATTCGCTCTCAGTGGAACCCGGGCAGTGATTCCCGCCGAGGAGATGCCAGTGGAGGTGGAAGACCGTTTGCCCTCCACCAGGGCCGACGTTGACGATCACGCGGTAGTCCTCCAGGCCCTCGGCGGCGGCGACAGCTGCGATGAACCGCAGCATCCTCCCCGCCTCTTCGTCCGGAAATGCACCGATGTCCCGAAACGTGTCGACGTGCCGCTCGGGCAGGACGAGGATGTGGGTGTCCGCGACCGGAGCTATGTCACGGATCGCGACGAACCCGTCGGCTTCGTGGAGACGATCACCGCTCGCGACGAGCCGGCAGAAGAGGCAGTCGTCAGGCGACAACGGCAAGCACCCCCTCGTCGGCGACGCCGACGGCGCGCGCGCGCACCATCGCCCCGACCGGCGCGTCGACGAGCCACGGCGTGTAGTCGTCCGCGTAGCCGAGGCCCTCACGGTCGACGAGGACCGAGTCGGTGTCTCCGACCCGGCGACGCCAGCGCGTTCGGCAGGCGGCGTCGGAATACGCGCGAAGGCGGGCGCTCCGATCGCGTTTGACCGCAGCGGGAACGGGGTCCGCCTCGGCCGTCGTCGTGCCGGGCCGCGGTGAATACGGGAAGACGTGCACCTTGCTGATCCCGGCCGCCTCGACGGTGCGGAGGGTGGCTGCGAACGCTGCTTCGTCCTCGCTCGGAAAGCCGACGATGACGTCCGTCGTGAGGTTGAAGTCGCGAAGCGGCGCGAGCTTCGCCAGGTACTGCGACACCGAATAGCGGCGCCGCATGTCTCCGAGAACGCGATCGTCGCCCGACTGCAGCGGCACGTGGAGGTGACGCGACACGGCCGGCGTCTCGCGCAAGGCCGCGACCAACGCGTCGTCGACGTGGTTGATCTCGATCGAGGAGAGTCGCAGCCGCTCCACGCCCGGGACCGAGCCTGCGGCGCGCACGAGCCCGGCGAGCGACAGGCGCGCCCCGCGGTCCCGGAAGCAGCCGAGATTGACGCCGGTGAGGACGATCTCCCGGTGGCCCTGGCTGACGCGTCGACGCACGTCGGCGAGCACGGCGTCGGCGCTCCGACTGCGCGTCGCTCCACGCACGAGCGGGATCACACAGAAGCTGCACGAGAACGAGCAACCATCCTGGATCTTGACGAATGCGCGGACTCGTTCGAGGCGGTGATCGGCCTGGACGCAACCGATCGCGCCGACACCGTCCGCCACGGCGTCCGCCGCATTCTCGCCCGTGCTGTGGGTGACGACGACGTTGCGCGGCATGCCGGCGAACGCGTCGCCGAGGTTCGAGGCGCAGCCGGTGACGTACACGGTCCGGGCGGTCCGCGCCGCCCGGGATACCTCCTTGCGCGACTTCGAAACGGCTTCGTGGGTGACGCAGCACGTCGTCACGACGGCCACCTCTCCGTCCCGCTCGACCTCCGAGTGGCCGTCTGCGAGCAGGCGCTCACGAATCGCCTGCTGATCCGCAAAGGAGACCTTGCAGCCGAGGAATCGTGTCGTGAACGTCGCCATGGGCCTGAGATTAGAGGCTGCCGCGTGTGACGAGGTGGCAGGCAGGCGATTCCGCGCGGCGGAACCACGCCATGTCAACGATCCTTGGCACGCACGAACCGGTCGGCAGCCCACCCGTCTGCCTCGACACGGTCGCATGGAACCCAGCCGGGGACGGCAGGGCGCTCGCCCACGAGATACCCCGATGTGATCGCGATCCCGCCCTCGAGGCGGGCGAGGATCCGCTCGACGGGCGCCAGCAGCACGTTGGCGACCGTGACCTCGGCAGACGGAAGTCCGTCCAGTTCGCCGTCGAGAATTCGCGCCTCGACCTCGACCCCGTTTGCGGCTGCGTTCGCAATCGTGGTCTCGACGGCGACCGGGTCGTTGTCGACGGCTGTCACCGGGCCGTACCCGAGCCGCGACGGCTGCGATCGACAGCACGCCGGACCCACAACCGACATCGAGGAGCGAGCCACGCGCAGCGTCCGCAAGGAGCTCGACGCAGAGGCGTGTCGTGGGATGGGCACCGGTACCGAAGGCGCGGCCCGGATCGATCACGACGGTCTCCAGACCGGGGTCGGGATCCTCCCACGGCGGGCCGATCCACAGGCCACCGACACGCACAGGGTGATGGAAGGCGCGCCATGCGTCTTCCCACCCCGGCTCGACGGGGGTGACGCTGACGTCGTGGAACGCAGCCCGGATCGGCTCGACGGCACCTTCGTCGACGTAGAACGCGATCGTCAACCCGCCATCGTCCTCTGATTCCTCGAAGCCCTCGGGTACCAGCTCGAGCGCGACTGCGCGTGCGCTTTCGCCGGCCGACGCCGGCACACGCACGGTGGCGCGGACGTAGCGGACGCTCATCCGAGTGGGAACCGGCGCGACTCCTGCCAGGTGCCGTCGCCGAGCTCCTCGAAGAGCGAGACATGTGTGACGGAAAAGGCGAACGGAAGCGACGGGCGGAGCTCATCGTCTGCCAGCGCCGCGAGCTCGTCGGCTCGTGCGTCACCCTCGACGGTGGCGATCGTGAGGTGCGGAATCGGCTCGCCCGCCTCGCCCTCGTACGGCGGGAATTCCGGAAAGCGCGCACACGTGGCGGTGATCAGGTCGACGAACCGGCTCCGCGGCTCGGGCGCCAACCAGACGAAGTCGTCGAACCGGCCGACGCGTGTCAGTGACGCACGGAAGCCCGTCAGCTTCGAGAAATGCTCCTCGAGGTCTGCCAGAAGCGTCTCGTCAACAGAGCTCGAGCGCGCGAACGGGAACAGGATGGTGATGTGCGGCGGCATTCGCCGCGCGAGAGACGCTGCATGATGGCGCTGCCGGAAGCTGCTGACGAGAGCGTCCGCCGGAACGCGAACGAGCAGCCCCGTCCGGCGTTCGGACGCGGGAACGGCGTGATCGGTCACCGGAAGGCGTTCTTGATGCGCCCGAAGAAGCCGCCGTCGTCCTCGTCGTCGCGGTATGCGTCCTCGCCGAGAGCGTCGGCGAGCTGCTCGACCTGGGCTCGCTGGGCCTCGTCGAGGTGCCGGGGCACGCGGACGCGTACGTGCACGTGGAAGTGACCGCTGCGACGGTCGTCGACGGAGGGCATCCCCTGGAAGCGGAGGCGTATGCACGTGCCCCGGTTGCGTGCCCGGTGCGATGTCGACCTCGATCTCGTGCACCGGCCCGGGAACCCGGACGGTGGTGCCGAGCGCAGCTTCGGTCATCGTGAGCTCGATCGCCGTGTGAAGGTCGTGTCCGTCCCGCTCGATTCCCGGTTCCGGGCGAACATGCACCTCGACGAAGAGGTCTCCGGGCGGGCCCGCCAGAGAACCGGCGTGCCCTTGCCCACGGACGCGAATCCGCTGACGGTCGTCGATCCCCGCCGGGATGTCGATGTCCACCTCACGGTCGACGAGCATCCGCCCGATGCCTTCGCATGTCTCACACGGCGTCTCGACGACGCGGCCGAGACCGTCGCAGCGGGGGCACGCGCCCGTGCGGACGAACTGCCCGAAGACGCTCTGAGACACCTGCTGGACGCGCCCTGCGCCGTCACAGACAGGGCAGGTGACGGGCTCCGTCCCGGGCGCTGCCCCGTTGCCACCACATGTCTCGCACGACTGCGCGACCCGCACCGGGACGCTGACGGAGATCCCCGTGAAGGCTTCTGCGAGGGAGATCTCGACGCTCGCCCCGACATCACCGCCGCGGGCCGGTCCTCCGGGGCGGGCGGCCTGACCGAACAGCGACTCGCCGAAGAACGCGCCGAAGATGTCCGAGAGGTTCCCGAGGTCGAAGTCGGCCGGCGTGAAGCCGCCGCCCCTGAGGCCCTCGCGGCCGTACCGGTCGTAGGTCGCCCGCCGTTCCGGATCGGAGAGAACCTCGTACGCCTCCGCAGCCTCGCGGAAGCGCTCCTCCGCATCGGGAGCCTCGGAGACATCCGGGTGGAGCTCACGGGCGAGCTTGCGAAAAGCGCGCTTGATTTCCGCTTCCGGAGCGCCGCGCTCGACCCCGAGAATCTCGTAATAGTCCCGCTCGGCCGTCGCCATCAGAGTGTCGAGGGTACCGACAGACCCGGTCGAGGCGGCAGCCTCGGATCGGCGCCGTGGGCATGCCGCCACGTACGACGTCCGACCCGAGATACGGCGCGCTTGCGCGCCGCTTCAGGATCACGGTCGTTCGTGCCCCTACTCGTCCTCGTAGACGTCCTCGACGACCCGCGAGAGCTCGTACGCCGCTGTCCGGACGGCGCGGATCGCCTTGTCGTAGTCCATCCGGAGCGGACCGAGAAGTGCAACCGACCCGAGCGAACGGCTTGCGAGGCCATAGGTCGCACCGACGTACGAGACGTCGCGCAGCTGACCCCCGTCGACCTCCGGGCCGACCCTGACGACTGTCCGCCGAGGGTCGAGGGCGTCCGACAGGAGCTCGAGCACGGCTGCACGCCGCTCGAGCACGGCGAGAAGATGCTGACACGCTTCCAGCTCGGCCCCGCGGGCATCGCCGAGGAGCCCTGCCGCACCGCCGACGTAGAGCTGCGGGCCGTCGTCGGCGACCGCGTCGACGAATGCGGTACGCAGCCGACCGAGGAAGGCTCGCTCGTGCTGTGGCAACGCCGGATCCTCCAGGCGACGGCGCAGCGTCGTGGAGCCGAGTCGCAACCCGATGACCTGTTCTTCGAGGTAGGTGCGGGCCCAGTCGACGAGGCCCGGATCGACGGGCCGGTCGAGCTCAAGCACCCGCTTCGTGACGCCGCCGGTCGAGGTGATCACGACGACGATGACCGCCCGCGGCTGCAGCTGGAGTACGTCGACGTGACGTACGGAGGCCGATTCCAGCGCCGGCGCAGAGACGAGCGCGAGCAGGCGGGTTGCCTGCGAGAGCGTCTCGGTGGTCGACCGTAGCGCCTCCTCGAGCTCGCTGCGCACGGTCGCGACGTCCACGGTCACGCCCTCCGGGCGGCCGTCGATCGCCTCGACGAGCTGCTCCGCGTACACCCGATACCCGTTCTCGGTCGGGACGCGGCCCGCAGAGGTGTGAGGGTGCGTGAGCAGGCCGAGCGCCTCGAGCTCGGCGAGCTCGCTTCGCACCGTCGACGACGACACGTCCATGCCCGCTCGTTCCACGAGTGACTTCGACCCGACGGGCTGGCCGGTGACAACGTGTTCCTCGACCACCCGCCGCAGGATCTCGCGCCTGCGGGAGGAGAGCTGTTCCATGGTCCGTCGATCGTACCGGGCCGGCGGACGGGAGAGCGACGTGCGGGCGCCTCGGGCGGACGGACTTGTTCAACACGTCCGAAACGTGAAATGCCTATGAGGCCGTGCGCCGCAATGCAGCCCCGCGGGACGCTCGTCCCCGGAGCCTACACCCCAGTTTCGCCTGTATCCTGCGCCACTGCGACACCGGCAGAGAGGATGATCGATCGTGACCGAGGAAGCACTGAACCTCCTCGACTACCGGACCGTCGCTCCCGACAACGCGATCTACACCTACTGCCCAAGGTGCGCCGGAACGCTGCGCCATGAAGCCGCCGATACCAACACGCGGATCCGCCCGGTCTGCGAGCGTTGTGGTTGGACGTACTATCCGACGAACCCGATCGGCGTCCTCGTTGTCGTCGAGGTCGATTCGGGCATCGTCCTCGTGCACCCGCCCAGCGGGTCTCCTGCGGCCCCGGGGTCGCTTCCCGGCGGGCTGGTGGAATACGCCGAGACACCCGAGGCGCCGGTTGCGACTGACCGCACCGCGGGACTCGAGCACGAGCCGAGGACTCAGACGAGGAGCTCGGCAGTCACGCCTCCGCCGAGAAGAGCGTCCGCGGGTCGTGGCGTGAGGGTTCGCTCCCCCTGCGGTCCGGAGCCCACGACGACGAGCCCGCCGTGCACCATACGCTCGAGCGCGCGCTCATCGATCATCGCCTCCGAGCCCGGTGAGCGACAACGGCTCATCGAGTCGAAGACCGAGCATGACGCGCTCCAGCGCCTTCGTGCGGCCATCGAGCCGCTCGATGTCCCGTGGCGGCTCGTCACCCGCCGCAAGCGCAGTGAGATAGCGTCCGAGCGAAGGCTGTTTCGACGTCGCAGCCCCCGAGGGTCGATACCGCCCCGATCCCGACACCGAGGTAGTCGCTCCCGCGCCAGTAGCCGAGGTTGTGGTGGGCGCGGAGATCCCGCCCGTTCGCCGTCGCCCGTCGAGGCAGAAGTTCGCCGTCTCGTACCAGCGGTAGCCGGCCGTCGTCAGCGTCTCGACGACCCCCTCGAAGTACCCCTCCATCGCCTCCGACTGGCGTACGAGCTCGTCGCCGCAGGCGTGGGTGAACCGCGTGCCCGGCTTCGCTTCGAGCTCGTAGAGGGAGAGGTGCTCGGGCGCGAGCGCCAGGGCCTCCGCGAGATCGCGGACGAGGTCGGAGGGCTCCTGGCCCGGGATCCCGTAGATGAGGTCGAGCGAAATGTTGTCGAAAGAGGCATCACGGAGAGTATGGACCGCGCGTCGGACGTCGTCCGGACCGGCAACGCGTTCGAGCACCTCGAGCAGCCGTGGCGCGAACGTCTGCGCGCCGAGCGAGACGCGCGTCACACCGCCGTCCTGCAGCAGGGCGGCGAGCGCCGGGCGTCACGGTCTCGGGATTGGCCTCGACGGTCACCTCGGCTGCCGGAAGGGAGGGCAGCGAGCACGCGGCGCAGCGCCTCTGGCTCGGTGAACGTCGGTGTCCCACCGCCGACGTAGACGGTCTCGACAGGGTCGGCTAGCACGTCACGCTCGCGCTCGAGCTCCAGCAGCAGCGCGTCGACGTAGTCGCCGTGCCGTCCGTTGCGGCCGACCACGGTGACGAAGTCGCAGTAGCCGCAGCGATGGGCGCAGAACGGCAGATGAACGTAGAGGTGACGGACGCGTGAGTCGCTCATCTCACGCTCCTGCCCGTGCGGGAACGACAGGCTCGCCGACGAGCGAGTGCGATCCGCACGGCGAGATCGCTCGGACCGGCGGTCGATGCGTCCAGGTGCACTGCGAACCGTTCGGCGCGGAGCGCCTCGACACAACGCGCAACTCGAGCGAGACCCCAGACCTCGTCCGAACCGCGGGCGCGGAGCCGTTGGGCAACGATCTCGGCAGGGGCAACGAGCGAGAAGTGCATCAACGCGCACACCGAGCTCGCCGATCCCGCCGATGACCTGCTCGAAGTACCGGTCGTCGACCAGCGTCATCGGTACGACGACGGCACCCGAGCGCGCACGCGCGATCGATGCCACGGCATCGCGCGTGAGCTCGCGCCACGCGGTGAGGTCCTGGAAGTCATCGGACTGCTCGGCGGCCGGAATGACCCCGCGCAACATCGGCCCGAGCAGCTCCGGATCGAACAGGAGCGCATTCGGGAGCAGGTGCACGAGCTCTTCCGCGACGGATGTCTTGCCGACGCCGAAGGCACCGTTGATCCAGACGACGGGCGACTCCGCCTCGCGCGCCACGCGCTACTTCTTCTTGTCCCCGTCGAGGTTGAGAACCGCGAGGAAGGCCTCCTGTGGCACCTCGACGCCGCCGACCTGCTTCATCCGCTTCTTTCCCTTCTTCTGCTTCTCGAGGAGCTTGCGCTTGCGGGAGATGTCGCCGCCGTAGCACTTCGCGAGCACGTCCTTGCGCCGCGCCTTGACGGTCTCGCGGGCGATCACCCGGGAGCCGATCGCGGCCTGAATCGGGACATCGAACATCTGGCGTGGGATCTCCTCGCGCAGCTTCTCGACGAGGAGGCGGCCTCGGTCGTAGGCGAACTCGCGGTGAATGATCAACGAGAGCGCGTCGACCGGCTCGCCGCCGACGAGGACGTCGACCCGGACGAGCTTGCCGCTCTGGAATCCCGAGAGGTCGTAGTCGAAGCTCGCGTATCCGCGCGTCCGGGACTTGAGCTGGTCGTAGTAGTCGAGCACGATCTCGGCCAGCGGCAGCTCGTAGATCAGGTGCACCCGCTCGGGGGAGAGATACTCGAGATGGTCGAAGCGCCCGCGCCGGTCGTTGTTCAGCTCCATCACCGTGCCGACGTACTCCTTCGGAACGATGATCGAGGCGCGGATGTACGGCTCCTCGACCTCCTCCAGCTCGGCCGGCATCTCCGACGGGTTGTGGACCTCGCGCCAGTCGCCGTTGCGCTCGAGCACGCGATAGGCCACGTTCGGGGCGGTGACGATCAGATCGAGGTCGAACTCCCGCTCCAGCCGCTCCCGGACGATCTCCATGTGGAGCAAGCCGAGGAAGCCGCAGCGGAAGCCGAACCCGAGCGCCTGGGACGTCTCCGGCTCGTAGAAGAGCGCCGCGTCGTTCAGCTTGAGACGCTCGAGCGCATCACGCAACTCCGGGTACTCGTCGGAGTCACTCGGGAAGAGGCCGGCGAAGACCATCGGCTTGACGTCCTTGTAGCCGGGCAGCGGCTCCGTGGCGGCCCCCTTCCGGGTCGTCAGGGTGTCGCCGACGCGCAGCGCCGAGACGTCCTTGAGGCCGGTGATCACGTAGCCGACCTCGCCGGCCACGAGGGCCTTCACGGGCATTCGAGACGGAGACATGAAGCCGAGCTCCTCCGCGTCGAACTCGGTCCGGAGCGCCATGGCCCGAAGGCCGGCACCGGTCTCGAAGCTCCCGTCGACGACACGGACGAAGGCGATCACGCCGCGGTACTGGTCGTAGGAGGAATCGAAGATCAGAGCGCGCGCCGGCGCGACCGGGTCACCAACGGGCGCCGCGATGCGCTCGACGATCGCGTCGAGCACCTGGTCGACGTTGACGCCGGTCTTGGCGGAGATCCGCACGACGTCGGCAGGCTCGCCGCCGAGGAGTTGCGTGACCTCGCGGGCGGCCCCGTCCGGATCGGCCGAAGGGAGGTCGATCTTGTTCACGACCGGGACGATCTCGAGCTCGTTCTCGATCGCGAGGTAGGCGTTCGCGAGCGTCTGGGCCTCGATGCCCTGAGCCGCATCGACGACGAGCACGGCCCCCTCACACGCCTGCAGCGAACGCGAGACCTCATAGGTGAAGTCCACGTGCCCGGGAGTGTCGATCAGGTTCAGCTGGTGGCCCTTCCAGGCAACCCTCACCGCCTGCGCCTTGATCGTGATCCCTCGTTCGCGCTCGAGCTCCATCGAATCGAGCAGCTGTTCCCGCATGTCGCGGTCGGCGACGGTGTCGGTGAGCTGGAGGATCCGATCCGCGAGTGTCGACTTTCCGTGGTCGATGTGCGCGATGATGGAGAAGTTGCGGATCCGGCTCTGGTCCATGGGAATCAGGCTCGGATGCTAGCTGTCATGCGGTTTTCCCTTGATTCGGGCGACGTGGGTGCGGCCAGGGCCGTGGCCAGAAACGCCGCAGGGGTCTCGCACGCGGTGGCGCGACGTGCGCGCGAGACCCTGGGCTTCGGTGACAGGGCTAACAGCAGTCGTCGCCGCCGCAGCAGTCGTCGCAACAGTCGAGGTGCATCTCGCCTCCTTTCTCAGCTCGCGTCAGGCCCGGGTTCCAGCGTGGTTCCGCCGCGGATGACCTGGTAGGCGAGTCCGCCGAGGAGCGCCCCCGCGATCGGGCCGACGATGTAGATCCAGAACTCGGTCCATTGATTGGCAACGAGGGCAGGGCCGAAGGAGCGGGCGGGGTTCATGGACGCGCCGGTGACGGGGCCACCGAAGAGTGCGTCGAGGCCCGACGGTCGCTCCGATCGCGATGGCGGCTGCAGCGCCGACGGCCCGCGTGTCGGTCGCGACGGCCATGATCACGAACATCAGAAAAGCCGTCAGGAGAAGCTCGTACGTGAACGCCGACCCCGCGTCGACCGTCGGGACGGTTGCTCCGAGATCGGCCGGCGTCCCATCCCAGGTCAGCCGGAGGACCACCGCCCCGGCAACGGCCCCGAGCAACTGGGCGGGGACGTAGACGGCGGCGTCTCGGATCGGGAAGTGGCGCGTCGCGGCGAAGGCGACGGTGACCGCAGGGTTGATGTGGGCGCCCGAGAGGTGACCAGTGGCGTAGATCATCGCGAGGATGATCAGACCGAAGACGGCGGCGATCCCGACCGTACCGAGCGCCTGGTCACGCTCTGCGTTGACGACGATCGCACCGCAGCCGGCGAACACGAGTGCGAACGTCGCCACGCCCTCGGTCAGAGCACGGCGCGCGAGCCCCGGCCTAGGCAAGAAGATCAGCGACGAGCTTCCGGACGCGCGCGTCGATGTCGTCGCGGATCACACGAACCGCGGGAAGACCCTGGTCGGCGGGATCGTCGAGCACCCAGTCCTCGTATCGCTTACCAGGGTAGATCGGGCACGCATCGCCGCAGCCCATCGTGATCACGACGTCGGCAGCCTTGACGACCTCGTCCGTGAGCGGCTTCGGGAACTCCTCGCTCATGTCCACCCCCACCTCGGCCATCGCCTCGACCACGGCGGGGTTGATCTCTCGCGCTGGAGCACTGCCGGCCGAGCGCACGTGGACTCGCCCGTTCGATCGCAGCTTGACGAGACCGGCAGCCATCTGGCTGCGACCGGCGTTGTGGACGCAGACGAAGAGAACTTCGGGCTGGGCCTTCACGAGGACGCCTTCTGCCTGGGCCAGCGCCTGAAGACGCTCCCGAGCGAACCGATGCGCGAGAACCGGCACGAACACGCTGACCGACGAGCCGCCGAGTAGGTCGACTGACTCTCCGATGTACCGGGCGATCGTCTCCTCGGAGAAAACGCCCGCGAATTCCTCGGCCAGCGCAGCGGCTGCCTTGTCGACGTGGCTCTGGGTGACGGGATCAAGCGCCTGACTCATCGTGCAACCTCCGCATAGACAGTCGTCTATACGAGAGTGTGCATGTCGACATAGACGTCTGTCAATATAGAATGCGTGCCACGATGAATTCGATGAAGACGATCGCCACCATTGCGGCTGCAGCCTCCTGTACGCCGATCCTGCAGAACGCAATCGACGCAGACGAAGCCGAGCGTCTCGCGGCCGGCCTCAAAGTGATTGCGGATCCCACGCGTCTCCGGTTGCTGAGCCTGATCCAGGCGCAGCCCGGCGGTGAGGCGTGCCAGTGCAACCTGACCGACCCACTCGGACTCAGCCAGCCGACGGTGAGTCACCACCTCAAGGTTCTGCACGACGCCGGCCTCATCGAGCGAGAGCAGCGCGGGAACTGGGTTTACTACAGCATCAAGCGAGACCAGCTCGCAATGCTGTGCGGCGTACTCTGCTGAGCTCTCGCGGCTGCTCGCTCAGCGCTCGAGCACCCAGTCGTGGCCGACCGAGAAGGGCTGATACCCGAGACGTGCGTTGATCGCCAGCATCGGCGCGTTCGTCGTGTCGTTCTGGGTCATGACGCGGGTGATTCCGGCGGACGCCGCCCAGGCGAGCGAGTGTTGCTTCATCAGAAGCCCGAGCCCCTTGCCTCGGTACGCCCTCATCACCCCGGTGCCACCGTTCGCGGCGAGCCTTCCGCCTCGGTCCGAGAAGAGGAAGCTCGTGCCGACGACGCCGTCGTCTGCGACTGCCACGGCACTGAGCTCGTGATCACACTCGGGATTGTCCCAGTGGAACCGGCGCCAGGTCTCGAAGGTCATGCCCGAGAAGTCGTGTGGCCCTGGTTCGTCGAGCGCACTCTCGCTGTCGGCTGCAAAGATCGTCTCGAGGTCGTGGGCGAGCGCAGAGGCTGGAAGGATCTCGGTTCCCGGGGGTGGCTGCGGTGGGATCGCGCCGACGGCTCGGGGATCGCACGCCGAACTGGTGTACGTCCCTTCGAGCGTGAACGATCGCGCCTCGGCAAACGCCGCCGACTCCGCGTCGGCCGTGCTGTGGGCCACGATTCGCGTGGCTCCGATCTCCCCCAGGTGTGCGGCGACCTCGTCCCAGAGCGCTGTTCCCACGCCTTGGCCACGCCACGACGGGTGCGTGACGACCCCGGCGTACGCGGCAGTCCGAAGAGGGGAGAACGCGTCGAGCCCGGCGAAGGCCCAACCGACCAACATGCCGGAGCGCTCGGCCTTCCACCACCTGGCGCGATCCTCCGGCCTGGTGGTGGAAAGCCGATGGCGCACGCCGCCGGCGGTGGCAAGGCGGTCGTCGTAGGCGGCCGAGAGCAGAGCGGCTGCGCCGACGGCATCGACAACGGAGGCTGGCAGGATCATCGTGGCGACATCGTGCGAACGACGGACTCGCGTGGTCTATCAGATCGACCGGCGGGTGACCGTGTCACGCAGCACGCGCAGCTCACGGACGCGAAGGAGGCGGCACACGGCGAAATAGACAACGGCACCGATCGCGAGCGCGAAGCCGAGGGAGACGATCTGTGCCGCCGTCGACCGGCCGAGCACCTGGTCGAGTGGGTACCAGACACCGAATGAACAGGCGCCGAGGAGCAAGGACGCCACGGTGATGCGCCCGATCGCGTCCCCGACGCGCACGAGGTCGACACCCCCGACGCGACGCCGCAGGAAGTAGAGGAGGAAGCCCGACCCCGACGATGTTCACCAACGAGGTCGCCAGAGGAATGCCCCAGACGCCGACGCGGTACAGCGCAAGGTCGAGAACGGCGTTCAGACCGAGCGTGCCGACCCCGATCACCGTCGGAAGCCAGTTCGACTGCAAGCCGTAGAAGCCCCTCGTCAGCATCAGCATCCAACCGTTGAACACGAGCCCGAGCGAGAAGGCCGCGAGGCATTCCGCCACGATCGTGACATCCGCCTCGGTGAAGGCGCCTCGCTGATAGACGAGCCGGACGATCGGCCCGGCGAGGACGGCGGAGACGACCGATGCCGGGATGAGGAGGAAGCCGATCTGACGCAGGCCGGTGCTGACGGTGGCGCGGAACCCGTCGAGGTCGTCCCGGGCCGCGAAGCGCGCGAGCGCCGGGAAGAGGACCGTCGCGACGGCGACGGAGAACATCCCCTGCGGCAGCATGTAGAGCCGAAATGCTGCGTTGATCGCCGCCGGCGCGAGGTTGGGATCGATCAGCCTCGACGCGAACAGCGTGTCGATCACGGCGTTCACGTTGATCAGGCCCAGCGTCAACGTCACCGGGAGCATCAAGGTGAAGAACCGGCGCACCGCGGGATCGCGCCAGTCGAGCACGAGCTGGAGCCGGCCGTCGAGACCTCGCAGCCACGGCACCGGGAGGAGCAGCTGGATCAGCGTCCCGACGAGGATTGCGCCGGCGTACACGTACAGCTGGGCGCTCTCGCTCTCGACGCGAGGCACGCCGATCACGAGACCGACGATGATCGCGAGATTCCAGAACACCGGGGTCAGCGCCGGGACGGTGAAGTGGTCGTAGGTGTTCAGGATGCCGACGATCACTCCGCTCAATCCGAGAAGCACGACGATCGGAAAGAGCACACGCGACAGGCCGACGGCGAGCTCGAAATCGTCGGCAGGGAGACCGAACGGCCTCAGCAGCAGCGGGGCGATCAGGATCAGGAGTGCGGTGAGCCCGCCGAGCACGAGGAGGACGAGCCAGAAGATCGTCGATGCGACCCGCCAGGCGCGCTTGCGATCGCCCTTTTCGAGCAGGTCGCTGAAGACGGGGACGAAGGCCCCGGAGAGAGCCGCGTCGGCGAGCAAGGCGCGAACGAGGTTCGGGATCTGGAACGCGACCGTGAACGCGTTGATCTTCCCGTTGATGCCGAAGTAGTACGCAGCGACCATCTCGCGCACGAGGCCGAGCACGCGGGACAGGCCGGTCGCGATCGAGAAGATCAGGGTCGAGCGGGCGAGACGCCTGCGATGGGCCGAGCCGGGTGCCGCCGCGGGGCCGGCCGACTCCCCGGAGGGCGTGTCACCGTCGGTCATGCCGGTCGAGTTCGGCGCGGGCACGCCATCCACCTTCGCACGAACGTCGGCTTCCGGCGCCCCGCCGAGCGCCTGGTGCGGCTTCTCACAACGCTGGACGTGAAACGAAGACGCGCTTGCGCCCTCTTCGCGCAGCAAGCGTCACACCTCGCTCTGCTACCATCCACCCGCCCGCGGGTCGCGGGCATTCCTACGCTCGAGGGCCGATGCCGAACATCCAGCAACAGAAGAAGCGTGTCCTGATCGCATCTCGTCAACGCGACGAGAACCTTCGCTACCGCTCGACGATCAAGACCCTGACGAAGCGCCTCGAGGCGGCTGTGGCCGCCGGCGATGCCGACACGGTTGCCGCGGAGCATCGCTCTTTCGTTCGGATGGTCGACAAGGCTGCTTCGAACGGTGCGATCCACAAGAACACCGCCGGGCGCAAGAAGGCCCAGGCAGCGCGCCTCGTTTCCGCGACCGGTCGCGTAGCCAACCCCCGCGGTCTCTACGGGCGGCCCTGATCTCCGCTCACGTCGATGAGCGCTCGTTGGAGCTCGAGATCCGGAGCGAGGCGGCTTCCTCCCTTGAGTGCGAGGTCGAGCTCGGCAAACCGGATCGTTGCGCTCTCGAGCTCCTCCTCGGAGAACCCCTCGGCCTGGCGATAGAGCTTCTCGCCGTAGAACGGGTGCATCTTCAAGGAGGTCGCCGCTTCACGGGCCGGAATGCCTTCCTCGGAAAGTCGCTTGAGCTGGCGCAGGCGCGTGAGGTGACCGCCGAGCGTGGCGGCGAGCCGTGGAGCGGTGTCTCGGCGGGGTTTGTCCGACCTGTCGAAGATCCGCTCGGACACGTCCAGCACGGCGCCGGGTTGATGCGTAGCCCACGCGTCGGTGAGGTCGAACGGCGGCACATCGGCCACGGCTGAGACGAGCTGCTCCACTTCGGCGACCCCCACGGGCTCGCCCTGCGCCCACGTCGCGATCTTCGTGATCTCGTTGGCGAGCCCATGGAGATCCTTCTCGCCGACGAGCTCGATCAGCAGGGCACACGCATCTGGCTCCGCCCGCACGCCTGCCTGCTGGAACCGGTCCGCCACCCAGGCGATGCGGGCGCCCCGATTCTTGCCGACGTCGAACAGGAGCAGGTCGCCGACCCTGGAGCACACCTTGGCAAGTGCGGCGTCCTTCTTCACCTCGAGTCCGACGACGGCGAGCACGGTTCCCGGGCTCGGAGCCGTGAGGTAGGCAGCGACCGCTTCGACATCCGCTGCCTTCCAGCCGCCGGTCGGCGGCCGCGACTCGTCCTTCTTGCTCCCGTCGACGTCGGTGACGACGACGAGCCTCGTGTCACTCAGCAGACTGCCGACGTTGCACAGCGCGACGACGTCCGGGCCGGCCAGTTCGAGAGCGGAGACGACCTCGACGGAATCCGCTTCGAAACGGGCACGGAGGCGCCTGAGCGCGAGCTCGACCTTGGGGCGATCGCTGCCAGAGATGAGATAGACCGGCTTGAGTGGAGGGCGCTCACTCACACGGCCTACGGTACTCCACGCTCCGTACGCACGATCAGGGAGCGTCCGTCCGATTCGAGCACGATGCGTCCGTTCTCGTCCGTGCGGTAGACCCGAAGGGGTCGGGCTCGCCGAAGCGCCTCGAGCGTGTCCTCCCGAGGGTGCCCATAGTCGTTGCCCGATCCGACGGAGATCACCGCAACCCGTGGCCGAAGCACGCGTAACTCGTCGGCGAGACCCTCGTCCGAGGAACCGTGATGGGCGACCTTGAGCACGTCGACCGGCCGCAACGGCAACAACCGCGTCACGGCCGACTCGGAGTCCCCCGTGAGAAGGACGTCGAGCGCTCCGTAGCTCGCGAGCAGCACCACCCCGTGGAGATGCGGGTTTTCGTCGGGAGACCCGGCATGGTCCGGCCAGAGCACCCGGACGCTCAGACGACCGAGGCGATACCGATGCCCGACGCGCGCGGCGACGAGCGGGACGGCGCGCCTGCGCGCTTCGGCCCGCAGCCGCCTCTCGTCGACGGCGGCGTTCGGCGCCGCCGGGAACGGCTGCAACGCATCGAGCACCGCTCCGACGCGCAGGTGACGCAGCACGTCGACGCCACCTCCGACGTGATCGCGATGTGCGTGGGACACGACCAGGGCGGCGAGGGTGTGCAGCCCCATCCGTCTCAACTGTCGGTCGACGTGCGCTTCGGGAGGACCGGCGTCGACGAGCATCGCTCCCGCCGGTGTCTCGAGGAGGATCCCATCGCCCTGGCCGACGTCGAGGAACGTGATCCGAAGGCCTGGCGGAGGGCGCCAGGTCGGGGGTGGATGAAGGGCCCACCATCCGACCGCGAGAACAGGTGCGAGCAGCACGACCGACGCGACGATCGGCCATCGCCGGTACGGGGGTGCGAGGCGGAGTACCGCCGCTCCGCCGGCGACGAGCGCGAGCCCGAGGACGACGGGTCGCGACGTCGTCTGCGCAGACGGAAGCGAGGCGATGAGCCGCGCCGAGAACGCGATCCACGCAGCGGCGATCCCGGCGACGTACGACGCTCCGACCGCGGCCGCAGGGATGACCGGCGCGAGCACCGCCGCGGCGAGACCGAACCCGAGCAACACCGGCATCGCCGGCTCCGCCAGCACGTTCGCGGGCACGGTCCAGAGTGGGATGGCACCGAACTGGAGCCACAGGATCGGTGCGGTGACGAGGCCGCACGCGACCGAGACGCCGACGACCTCGACGATGAAGCGTGGAACGGGATATCCCTCGTGGATCCGCCGCAGGCGCGGGACCGTCAGGAAGATGGCCGCAACGGCCGTGAACGAGAGCTGGAATCCGGGCTCGAGGAGCGACCTCGGTGTCCACGCCAGCAGCACGACCGCTCCCACAGCCATCGTGTGCCAGCGATCGCTGGGCCGCGACAACAGCCACGCAAGCGAGGCGAGGCAACCGGCCACTGCCGCCCGAACGACGGAAGGCTGCCAGCCGACCGCGAGGGCGTACGCGAGGATCGCAGCGATCGCGAGGGCGTGACCCACGGCACGGTGGAGCCCGACGACGTAGGCGAGACCCAGCACACCGAATCCGATCAGGACGATGTTCTGGCCCGGATACGGCGAGGAGGTGATAGAGGCCCGACGCCTTGAAGTCCTTGCGCAGCTCCGGATCGATCCCCTCGTCCGCGCCGAGCACGACACCGACGAGCAGCGAGCGGCGCTCGCCCGTCGTGCCAAGCGCGAGCGAGCTCGCGATCGACGCGCGCAGCCGGTCGCCGACGCCTCCGATCCCGCCCCGCCGGCCGACGACACGCCACGGACCGCTCGCGTGGAGTACGACGTGAATCCCGCGTCGCGCGAGCCATCCCCGTTCGTCGAAGCCGGTCTCGGGCCCACGCGGGGCGACCGGGCGCGCCCGGAGATCGAGCACGGATCCCTGTGGAGGCGCGCGACCGGCAGGCAGCTCCAGAAGCACGCGCTCCCGAATGTCGATGCCGTTGAACTGCGTCACGGTGGCCGCCGCCCTGAGCGCGAACGGCGATCGGCTCACCGGACCCGTGACGATCGCTCGTGCCGCCGCGGGTCGGTCGATGTGGCCGACGAGAAAGCTCCGGTCGAGCTCCTGCACTCGGATGCCACCCCACCACAGGCCGACGGCTCCGAGGGCCACCGCCGCCAGCGCCAAGCGCAATTGCGGCGGAACGCGAAACGACGCGGTTGCCGCTGCAACCACCGCCACGATTGCACCGGCCCGTGGAGCAACGAGCCAGTTCGCGAGGGAAAGACCCACGGCAAGGCAACCGAGGAGACACGCCGGCCATCCCCGTTCGAGCGCGTTTCGCAGCCCGCTCACGGTGTCACGAGGTCGCGGAGCTGCTCGACGCGGGCAGGGCCGATTCCGGGAATCGCATCGAGATCGTCGACAGAACGCAGCGGCCCGTGGCTCTGGCGCCAGTCGAGGATCTTCTGGGCTGTGACGGGACCGATGCCCGGCAGCGCGTCGAGTTGCTCGAGCGTCGCGCTCGCGAGGCTTACCTTGGCCGCCGCCAGCTGGCGCTGCGCCCACAGCGCTCCCGGTCTGCGACACGCGAGCGGGAACGACGATCTGCTGACCGTCGGCGACCGGGGCGGCGAGGTTGACGAGGGCGAGGTCCGCGTGCCGGGTGGGGCCACCGGCGCGCTCCAGCGCATCGGCCACGCGCGATCCTTCGGCCAGCCGGACGAGACCGGCGCGGCGCACGGCACCGACGACGTAGACGACCAGGCGCGGCGCGTGGGACGAAGCACCCGCGGGGTCGGCTCCGGCGACGAGCGAGGCGGCCTGCGGAGCCGGGTGGGTCGTCCCGGCCGCGGCGAGGCGCCGTCCCAGCAGGGCAAGCACGACGACGCAGACGACGAGCAGGATCGCCGTCTCACGGCGAGGAAGTCTCTCGAACATGCTGTCTTCAAGAATGACAACAGAGGTGTGCCGCCACTCGACCATCTCTGCGTCGCCTCTGGAACGCGGCACCGGGCCTCGCACACCGGGCACTGCGGGCCACCGCCGATCGCTCCCCTAAGCGCTCGCTGCGCGACGCTTCGGCGCCGCTCGCCCGTCGTTTACACCACGAGCGACACGAGCTTGCCCGGCACGACGACCGTCTTTCGTAGCTCCTTGCCGTCGACGTGCGCCCGCACGCGATCGGAGGCCAGCGCCAGCGCGAGCAACTCGTCCTCGCTCGCGGTCGCGGCGACGTGGAGCCGGTCACGGACCTTGCCGTTCACCTGCACGACGATTTCGACCTCGGCTTCGACGAGAAGCGCGGGATCGGCCACCGGCCAGGCACGCTCCCACAACCTCCCTTCGCCAAGAACGCCCCACAGCTCCTCCGTCACATGCGGCGCATACGGCTGGATCAGCGAGACCGCAGTCTCGGTCGCGAATCGGGCTCCCGGATCGTCGGGGTGCCGCTGGATCTCGTTGACGAGCTCCATCACCGCCGCGATCGGCGTATGGAACGAGAACCGGCGATCGATGTCGTCGGTCACTTTCGCGATCGTCCTGTGTGTCCTCCGGACGAGCGGCGTGTCGCCGGGATCACCGGCGGGCGCAGCTGCCTGCTCGTGCGCGATGCGCCAGAGGCGGTTGAGGAACCGCCAGATTCCCTCCAGACCGTTGTCCTGCCAATCCATGTCCTCATCGGCCGGGCCCATGAAGAGCGTGTACAAGCGAACCGTGTCCGCGCCGTAGCGGTCGGCGTAGTCGAGCGGGTTGACGACGTTTCCCTTCGACTTGGACATCTTGTGACCCGACGCTGTGATCATCCCCTGGTTGAAGAGCCGTGCGAACGGCTCGCGGAAGGAGCACAGACCCAGCTCGTTCATCACCTTCGTGAAGAAGCGGGCGTAGAGCAGATGCAGGACGGCGTGCTCGATGCCGCCGATGTACTGGTCGACCGGAAGCCAGTAGTCGGCGATCCCGCGAGCGAACGGCTCCTCGTCGTTCGTCGGATCGGTGTAGCGGATGAAATACCACGACGAGTCGACGAACGTGTCCATCGTGTCCGTCTCGCGGAGAGCAGGACCCCCACACCCCGGGCACGTCGTGTTGACCCACTCGTCGGCAGCTGCGAGCGGCGAGCGCCCTTTCGGCGCGACTTCGGTGATATCCGGCAGCACGACGGGGAGCTGGTCGTCCGGGACAGCCACTTCACCGCACGCGGGACAGTGAACGATCGGGATCGGGCACCCCCAGTAGCGCTGTCGCGAGAACAGCCAGTCACGCAACCGGTACCCGATCGTCGCCTCGCCCAGGCTTCGCTCCGCCAGCCAGGCGACGATGCGCTCCTTCGCCTCCGGGCTCGAAAGGCCGTCGAACGCCCCGGAGTTGACGAGCACCTCGTCCGCGGTGTGGGCCGAGTAGGCCCCCGTCTCCGGTAGCTCCCCGTCGGCCGGCGCGACGACCGTACGCACCTCGATCCCGTAGCGCTCTGCGAATGCGTGGTCGCGCTCGTCGTGCGCCGGCACGGCCATGATCGCGCCCGTGCCGTATCCCATCAACACGTAGTCGGCAACCCAGATCGGGATCGACTCACCGTTGACCGGGTTGACCGCGAAGCGCCCTGTGAAGACCCCGTCCTTCTCCTTCTCCTCCCGCTCCACCTCGGAGCGCGCGGCCGTTCGCCGCACGTAGTCGAGCACTGCTGCCTCGTGCTCGGAGCCCGCGACGAGCTGCGTCACCAACGGGTTCTCCGGCGCGAGGACGAAGAACGTGGCACCGAACAGCGTGTCCGGCCGGGTCGTGAAGACGGGCAACTCCTCCCCGCTCTCCGCGACGCTGAAGACGACGCGGGCACCGTGTGAGCGACCGATCCAGTTGCGCTGCATCGTCAGCACCCGCTCGGGCCACTCCTCCAGCAGCTCCATCTCGTCGAGCAACTGGTCTGCATAGTCGGTGATCCGGAAAAACCACTGCGTGAGGCTCTTTGCCTCGACCTCGGCGCCGCACCGCTCGCAGCGCCCGTCGACGACCTGCTCGTTGGCGAGCACCGTCTGGTCGTTCGGGCACCACTTGACGGGCGCCTCCTTCCGATACGCGAGGCCTCGCTCGTAGAACCGGAGGAACAGCCATTGCGTCCATCGGTAGTACGACGGCTCGTGGGTCGAGATCTCGCGACCCCAATCGATCGCCCATCCCATCCGGTGCATCTGCTCGCGAATCGCGACGATGTTCCGCTCGGTCACCGTGCGCGGGTGGCCGCCTTCTTTGATCGCCGCGTTCTCGGCGGGGAGCCCGAACGCGTCGTAGCCCATCGGCCGCAGAACCTGCATCCCCTTGCGGCGTCGGAGATGCGTGACGACATCGCCGATCGTGTAGTTGAGGGTGTGCCCCATGTGGAGATCGCCCGAGGGGTACGGGAGCATTTCGACGACGTACGACGTCTCACGATCGCCGCCGAGCTCGTCGGGATCCGGATTCGGGACGTGGAACGACCGCTGGTCGGCCCAGACCTTCTGCCATTTCGCCTCGATCGACTGTGGGTCGTAGCGCTCCATCGTCTCCGTCTCATTCGTTCTCGGGTACAAAAAAGCCTCTCGCGAGAGAGGCTTCAGGGGAGAACGTCGCGGCGTCGCCGCACTCTCCCTGCGTCATGGAAGCAGCAGAACCATTGTGGTGATCGTACCACCGCTCTCCGCAGTGGTACACCCCGTTCCCGCAACCGCTGTGATCGAGCGGTGAGTACGCTGGCTGGAGACAACCGCGAAGTGGAGGGAGAAGGAATGCCACTCGTCTCGATGCGCCAGCTCCTCGACGAGGCCGCCCGAGGCGGCTACGGCGTCGGAGCCTTCAACGTCAACAACATGGAACAGATCCAGGCGATCATGGAGGCGGCCCGTGAGACGTCGTCGCCCGTGATCATCCAGGCTTCGCGCGGGGCGCGGGCCTATACGAACGACCGCTTTCTGTGGCACCTGATGCAGGCGGCTGTCGAGCTGTACCCCGAGATCCCCGTCGCGCTCCATCTCGACCACGGCAACGCACCCGACACGTGCATCTCGGCGATCGATCTCGGCTTCACGAGCGTGATGATGGACGGGTCGCTCGAGGCCGACGGCAAGACGCCGGCATCGTTCGACTACAACGTCGAGGTGACGCGGGAGGTCGTCGCCTACGCGCACGCGAGAGGCGTGACGGTCGAAGGCGAGCTCGGCACGCTCGGTGGGATCGAGGACGGTCACGGCTCCGGCGAGGTGCACCTGACCGACCCGGACGAGGCGGTCGAGTTCGTCGCCTCGACCGGGATCGACGCCTTGGCGGTCGCGATCGGAACCTCGCACGGGGCGTACAAGTTCGCCCAGGCGCCCGACGGTGACGTCCTCAAGATGGACCTGATCGAGGAGATCCATCGACGTCTCCCTGAGACGCACCTCGTGATGCACGGATCGTCGAGCGTTCCCCCGGAGCTCGTCGAGCAGGTCAACCGCTACGGCGGCACACTCAAGCCCGCGTGGGGCGTGCCGGTCGAGGAGATCCAGCTCGGGATCCGCCACGGCGTCCGCAAGATCAACGTCGATACCGACTCTCGGCTCGCGGTGACCGGAGCGATCCGGAAGGTGTTCGCGGAGTCGCCCGAGAAGTTCGATCCCCGGGACTACCTCAAGCCCGCACGCGCGGCGATGCAGGAGCTGATCGCCAACCAGAATGCGCGACTTCGGCCAGGCAGGTCACGCCGGCGACTACGAGCCGCTCTCGCTCGAGGAGATGCGTGAGGGCTACGCCGGCCGACCCTGCGACGACCTGAGTGGACGACGTGCTCGGTGTGTTCCCCGACTCGGCGCGCGTCGTCGGCTCCGATCTGGTTCTCGGTGGGGTGACCGCCTCAGAGCTGGCGGAGCGCTTCGAGACCCCGCTCGTCGTCTATTGCGAGGCCACGCTCCGCGCGAGGGCGCGCGCGTTGACGTCCGCGACCGCAGGCGGCCACGTCGCCTTCGGAACGAAGGCATTCGCCAACGTGGCGGTGATGCGACTTCTTCGCTCCGAGGGAGTCGGCGCGGATGTCGCCTCCAGCGGAGAGCTCGCATTTGCGCGCGCAGCCGGGTTTCGCGGCGCCGAGATCGTGGTCCACGGCAACAACAAGGGAGAGGCGTTCCTGCGGGAGGCGGCCGCCGAGGGAGCGACAGTGGTGCTCGATGCTCCCGACGAAGCGGAGCTGGCGGCGTCTGCCGGCGTGCGCTCCGTGCTCGTACGCGTCACGCTCGGCGTCGATGCCGACACGCACGAGGCGATCCGGACAGGCCATCACGGCTCGAAATTCGGCCTCCCGCCCGTGCAGGCACGAGCGCTGATCCGGGATGCGATTGCTCGCGGCCTCGACGTGGTGGGACTCCACGTCCACGTCGGGTCGCAGCTCGCCGACTTCGACGCGCAGGCGGAGACGATCGTCCGGCTCGCGTCGTTCGCCGCATCGTGTCGCGACGAGCTCGGCTGGACGGCCCGCGTAGCGGACCTCGGTGGAGGCTTCGGGATCCGCCACCACCCCGACGAACGGTCCCCTGATGCAGCCGACCTGGCGACCACCGCTGCCGAGACGGCTGAGACGGCATTTCTCGAGGCGGGCCTCCCCGCACCCCAGGTCTGGCTCGAGCCAGGTCGCTCGCTCGTCGGCCCCGCCGGCGTCACGCTCTACCGGGTCGGCGCCGTGAAGCGGCTCCCCGAGCGAACGTGGGTTGCGATCGACGGCGGCATGTCCGACAATCCGCGTCCCCAACTCTACGATGCGGTGTACACGGCACTCGCTGCCGACCGCGCCGATGAGCAGGCGACCGAGCGTGTGAGCATCGCCGGGATGCACTGCGAGTCGGGCGACGTGCTGATCGACGACGCCGTCTTGCCCCCGCCCCGTCGCGGAGACCTTCTGGCCGTGCCCGCGACCGGCGCCTACACCCTTGCGATGGCCTCGAACTACAACGGCGTCACCCGGCCGGCAGCGGTCCTCGTCTCCGACGGAACAGCGACGCTGATTCGCCGGCGGGAGACGCCCGACGACCTGCTGCGCTCGGAGGCGTGACAACGGCGCGTGAGCTCGAGGAGGCGGCGGTCCTCGCGCCGGTCTTTCGCGACGCAGACGGCGTGCTGCGCATCCTCCTCCTGCTCCGGACCGACCGCGGCATTCACGGAGGCCAGCTCGGCCTCCCGGGCGGCAGGCCCGAGCCGGGCGACCGCGACTTCCTCGCCACCGCCCTTCGCGAGGCGGAGGAGGAGGTCGGCCTCGCCCCCGACCTGGTCGAGATCCTTGCCGCGCTCGAGCCGCTCGACACGATGGCGACAGGCTTTCGCGTCTACCCGTTTCTGGGCCGCGTGCCAGGAGATGTCGCCTGGAGTCCTGCACCGGACGAGGTGGCCCGCATTCTCACTCCTGCGATCGCCGACCTCGCGGATCCCGTCGGGCGTCAGCGCTATCCGTTCACGTCGAGTCACTTCCCCGAGCCGCTTCACGTGAACGGCATCCTGATCGAAGGCCACGTCCTCTGGGGGATGACGCTGCGGCTGCTCGACGGACTCGTCCCAAGGCTGCTGGCCGGGGAATGGGCCGTTTGAACGCCGCCGCCTCGTAGGGTTTGCGGCCACGTTCGGCCGCAAACTTGGTCGCAAGGGCGCGGTCCGCGCCTCTCGTTCCGCGGCACAAACACGGGCGAGGGCACTAGCATCTGCCCATGCCGGCGGAGGAATGGGAACAGCTGGGCTCCGAGTCGGCGTTCGAGCATCCCCACTATGGCGTTCGACGCGACACCGTCCGGTTGCCGACCGGCCGCGTGGTGAACGACTACCTCGTCGGTGAGCTCGCCGACTACTCGGTCGTCGTTGCGGTTACGGCCCATCGAGAGGTCGTGCTCGTACGTCAGTGGAAGCAGGGTGTGAGGCGCATCACACTGGAGCTGCCAGGTGGCGTGATCGACCAGGGCGAGATGCCCGTCGCTGCGGCGGCTCGCGAGCTCCGAGAGGAGACGGGCTTCGTCGCGCCCGTGTTCGACCTCCTGGCCTCGCTCGACGTCGACGCATCGAAGGCTGCGAATCAGGGGCACGTGTTCCACGCGCGGGACGCCGAACGGCGGCACGAGCCGGAGCGGCACGAGATGGAGAGCCCCGACGTCGTCCTCGTTGCGCTTGCCGACATCCGCGGGCTCATCGCTCGCGGCACGATCCGGGGCGCTGCTTCCGTCGCCGGCCTGCTGCTCGCGCTCGATCGGGCGGAGAGCGGCTGAGGGCGCTTCAGCGCTCGGGCCGCCGCGCGACGCACAGCGTACGATGACGAGAGATGCCGAGCCGGAACGCCACCTGCAGCTGCGGCCAGCTGCGCCTGCAGGCGACCGGTGATCCGATCAGGATCTCGATGTGTCATTGCCTCGCCTGTCAACGACGGACGGGAAGCCCTTTCGGCGCCGCAGGCGCGCTTCGCGGCCGAGAACGTCAGCATCATCGGTCGCCGCACCGAGTTCGTACGCACCTCGGATGAGGACGGGGAGCGGCGGACGTTCCGCTTTTGCCCGGCTTGCGGCGCAACGGTCTACTACACGACTGGAGACTCGGCGGACACGATCGCCGTTCCGGTCGGCGCGTTCGCCGATCCGGCCTTCCCTCCGCCGAAGGTGTCGGTCTACGAGATCCGACGGCATCCGTGGGTGGCCGTGCCCGAAGACGCCGAGCACTTCGACTGAATCCCCGGCTCGCGCCGGATGGCTCGGAGGCCAGGGTGCTCGTCGCACGCGGCGCTCAGTCGGCGTGCCGGCGCAGAAGCTCCTCCTCGACCCTCGCGGGGTCGAGCCCGCGGGCGGCGAGGAGCACGTAGCTGTGAAACCACAGGTCGGCGACCTCCTCGACGAGGCGATCGTCCGTGTCGGCGACGGCGGCGAGCGCCGCTTCGACTCCCTCCTCTCCGACCTTCTGCGCTACCGCTGCGGTCCCGCGGCCAAGCAGCGCCGTGACGTACGAGCCTTCGGGCCGCATCGCGGCTCGCTCTGCGACGACACGCCACAGCCAGGGCGCGAAGCACGACTCGGCGCCGGTATGACATGCAGGGCCGGCGGGATCGACCCGAAGGAGGATCGCGTCGCCGTCACAGTCGTCGCGGATCTCGACGACCGCCATTGTGTTCCCCGAGGTCGCGCCCTTGTGCCAGTACTCCTGACGGGATCGGCTCCAGAACCAGGCCTCGCCCGAATCACGGGTTCGGCGGAGCGCCTCCTCGTCCATCCAGGCAAGCATCAGCACGCGGCCGGTCGCCGCATCCTGGACGATCGCCGGCATCAGATCCTGATGTTCCATCCCGCCTCCCTCAGCTCTGCCTTCAACTCGGGCAGCCGCTCCGGCCGCTCGTGCACGATCGAGGCGACGATCGCCGCCTCCGCCCCCACACCGAACGCCGCCCCGAGATGGGCGGCGTCGCCGGCACCCCCCGAGGCGATGACCGGTACCTCGACGGCTGTCGCGACCGCTTCTGTCAACGGCAAGTCGTACCCTGCGCGCGTCCCGTCTGCATCGATCGAGGTGACGAGCAGCTCGCCGGCACCGCGCTCGACGGCCTCACGGGCCCAGTCGACCGCGTTCCGTCCTCGAGGCGTTCGACCGGCGTGCGTGACGACCTCGCCGTCACGGGCGTCGATCGCGCACACGACCGCCTGCGAACCGAACTCGTCGGCGAGTGCGGTGAGGATCGAGGGATCGTCGAAGGCAGCGCGGTTCACGGCGACCTTGTCCGCCCCAGCCCGCAGAAGCGAGCGCGCATCGTCGAGGCCTGTGACGCCACCGCCGACGGTGAAGGGAATCGTCAGCTCGGCAGCCGCGCGCTCGATCAGGCCGAGAATCGGGCCACGTCCCTCCAGGGTGGCGGTGATGTCGAGGAAGACCAGCTCGTCGGCGCCGAGCTCCGAGTAGCGGGTCGCGAGCTCGATCGGCTCGCCCATCTCCCGCAGATCGACGAAGTTGACGCCTTTCACGACGCGCCCGCCGGCGACGTCGAGGCAGGGGATCACACGCTTCTTGACCATGCCAAAGCGTTCTCGAGCATCTGCGCTCCCGCGCGTGCGCTCCGTTCGGGGTGAAACTGGACCCCTGCGACCGCGCCGCACTCGACTGCGGCGACGAGCGGTCCGTCGTGATCGGTGGTAGCGGCGACGACCTCGGGGTCGTCGGTCTCGACCGCGAAGCTGTGCGCAAAGTAGACGTCCTCTCCGTCGAGCCCTCGCATCAGCTCTGACTCGCGCGTCAGCGACAGCGCGTTCCAGCCCATGTGCGGCACGCGGCGCGCCCGCACCCGTCTCACCGGGCCGGGAAGCAGCTCGAGACCGGTACCGCCCTCCTCGCTCTCCCCGAAGAGGAGCTGGAGGCCGACGCAGATTCCGAGGACGGGCCGTCCGGCTGTCGCGCGGTTCCGGAGCGCCTCGTCGAGCCCACTCGTCGCGAGCCCCCGCGCCGCGCTCTCCACGTGACCGACTCCGGCGATTACGGCGAGCGGAGCGTTCTCCACCACATCCGGGTCGACCGTGATTTCGGGCTCCGCACCCGCGCGCTGCAGGGCGCACGTGAGCGAGCGGAGATTGCCCGGCGCCGTAGTCGGCCAGAACGACACCCAACGGCGGGCCGCTGCTCACGCGATGCCCTTCGTCGACCGGATTCCACCGTCGCCCGCGGCGACAGCCTGCCGCAAGGCCTGGCCGAGGGCCTTGAAGGCAGCTTCGGCAACGTGGTGGTCGTCCACGCCGCGCGACTCGACGTGAACGGTGCAACCGGCCTCCATCGTGAATCGCTCCAGCGCGTGTGGGAGCAGCGAGATCGCGAGCCCGCCGACCCGGTCACCAGTGAAGGCGAGCTCGATCTCGGCGTGCGGCCGCCTGACGAGGTCGACAGCGGCGGTCGCACGCGCCTCGTCCATCGGCACGACAGCCGAGCCGTAGCGCGCGACTCCCTCCCGGTTCCCGAGGGCCTGCTGCAGGGCGCTCCCGAACGCTGCGAGGACGTCCTCGACCGTGTGGTGCTCGTCGACCTCGAGGTCTCCACCCGCTAGGCACTCGAGATCGAACCCGGCGTGGAACGCGAGCAGCGTCAGCAGATGGTCGAGGAATCCGATTCCCGTCACGACTCTCGAGCGGCCGCTTCCGTCGAGATCGAGTGTGATCCGAAGGGCGGTCTCCGTGCTCGTCCTGATCAGGGTCGCGTCCCGTCCAGGTACCGGGCCCGGCTCGGCACCGAGCGCCCGAAGGAGCACGTCGTTCTCGGAGGGTCGGCGCATCGTGATGCGGATCCCCTGGGGGAAGCGCCGCACCACGATCCCACGGGCCTCGAGCCGTTCGCCGAGATCGCCGTCGTCGTCGATCCAGAGGAAGTTGCCCCGACCGTCGGGGATGTCGAAGCCCACGTCGGCGAGCGCAGAGCGAACCCGCTCGCGCTCGGCGACGTCGGCCGCAACGTCGATTCGCGGGTCGCGCAGGGCTGCGGCAGCGATCCGGGCCGACGGAGCCGAGATCGGAGCCGGTGCGCGACGCGCCTCGAGGACGGCAGCCGTCTCGGGTGCAGCGACTGCGTACCCGACACGTAGCGCGGCGAAGCCGAACGCCTTCGACATCGTGCGAAGAACGATCAGGTTCGGGCACTCGTCGAGCCACGGGACGACCGTTTCGCCGCCGTACTCGATGTACGCCTCGTCCACGACCACGGCGGCCGTGGGATGAGCGTGCGCCAGCTCGACGAGCGCGGCCGCCGGCGTCACCTCTCCCGTCGGATTGCTGGGGTTGCAGCGCCAGATCACGCTCGCAGCGGTCGGATCGCCGACCGTGTCTGCGCCGTTCAGCAGCGTTGCGATGCGGTACATGCCGTACGTCGGCGCGACGATCGCGGCTGTCCTCCCCGGCGCGAGGTAGGTGCGCGCACAGAGCAGGATGAGGTCGTCGGCCCCGGCGCCGATCACGATCTGCTCCCAGCTGATGCCCCCGGTTTCGCGACCGACATAGCCGGCGGCGGCCTCGCGCAGGTCTCGATAGAGGCCGTCGGGGTAGAGATTCAACGACCCGAAGCTCTCGGCGAGCGGAACCTGGGGGACTCCCGGCAACGCCGGCGTGTTCTGGTCGAACTTGAGGACCTGGACGGGGTCGAGGCCGTGGCGCGCCGCAACTTCCGCGACCGTGGCGGCCCAGGTGTAGGGCCGGAAGGCGTCAGGGAGCGGAAGCGCATCCGGGCCGGGGGAGCTCGGCCCGGCGCGCAGGGCGCCGACATCCGTCACGATGCCTCCAGGACACGTTCGCCCGCGGCCGCGTGCAGCGGCAGCCCTTCGACACGGGCGAGCGGGCCGATCACACGAGCTGCTGCGGCAGCACCCGCCTTTGTCGCACGCACGACCTGGAGCGGCTTCATGAACATCTCGAGCCCGAGACCGCCGGAGGACCGCGCGAGGCCGCCCGTGGGAAGGACGTGCGTCGCACCTGCCGCGTAGTCGCCGATGACCGCGGAGCCGCCGATGAAGACGGACCCGGCATTCCGCACCCCCGCGAGGACCTCGTCCGGACGGCGGACATGCAACTCGAGGTGCTCGGGCGCAAAGGACTCGGATCGAGCAAGGGCCTCGTCGAGAGAAGCAACCGTTTCCACCGCGATGTTGTCATGTTGAGCAACGAGTCTGGCAACCGCCTCGGACAGACCGGCGTCCGTGCTGAGCAGAAGCGCCTCGCTGTCGGGACCGTGCTCCGCCTGCGCCAGCAGGTCGGCAGCGCAGGCGCCAGGATCGGCTGAATCGTCGGCGACGATCACGACCTCACTCGGCCCCGCCGGAAGGTCGATGCCCACGTGGCTGGAGACGAGGAGCTTCGCCGCGGTGACGTACGCATTACCGGGACCGACGATGCGATCGACCGGAGCGATCGTCTCCGTCCCGTACGCGAGCGCGGCAACCGCCTGCGCGCCGCCGATCGCGTAGACCTCGGTCAGCCCGAGCTCGCGGGCGACGACGAGCGTGGCGGCGACCGGCCGGGGCGTGACCACTGCGATGCGGTCGACCCCGGCGACGAGCGCGGGCACCGCAGCCATGACGAGCGACGACGGAAGCGGGAAGCGCCCGCTCGGAACGCAGATTCCCACGGCACCCAACGGCAGCCAGCGGCGCTCCGAGACGACACCCGGCGCCGCTTCGACCACGGAGTCGAGAGGCCGTTGCGCTTCGTTGAACGCCCGCACCGCGCCGATCATCGCCCGCAGCGCCACAAGAACATCGTCCTCGACGACGGCGCCGGCGATGCTCTCCACCGGTACGCGAAAGCCGTGTGGGCGGTCGCCGTCGAATCGCTCCGTCCACTCGAGCAGCGCCGCGTCGCCGCGTGCTCGCACGTCGGCGACGATGGGCGCGGCGACTGCGATCGCGTCGTCGAGCAGGGCAGCTCTCACGGAACGAGCCGCTCGATCGGCAGGACGAGGATTGACGTTGCACCCGCGTCGCGCAGCGCCGGGAGCAGCGACCACACGTCGTCGGCCGCGACGGCAGCGTGAACTGCGATCTCACCCGCATCGGCCAGTGCGAGCACCGTCGGCGCGCCCATGCTGGGGAGAACGGCGCGGATCGCCGGCAGTGTCTCCGACGTCGCGTTCATCATCACGTACCGGCGCCGGCGCGCCGCGACGACGCCCGAGAGCATGAGCTCGAGGCGCTCGACGAGATCGTGCTGCTCTGCAACCGCAGCACGGGCCCCGATCAGGACCGCCTCCGACGAGAGGAGCGTTCCGATCAGGCGCAACCCGTTCGCGCTCGCCGTCGACCCGGTGGAGACGAGGTCGACGATCGCGTCGGCGAGGCCGAGTCGCGGCGTCGCCTCGACCGACCCGGAAACGGGCACGAGCTCCACTTCGATGCCGCGCTCCGCCAGCAGCAGGCGCGTCGTGGTCGGATACGCCGTCGCGACCCGGAGGCCACCCAGCTCGTCGATGTCGCTGATCGGGGCGTCGTTGGGAACGGCCGCCTGCAGGGTGCAACGCGCAAACCCGAGCTCTGCAAGCGTGAGCACGTCAGCCTGCGCCTCGACGACGAGGTTCGCGCCCGTCACGCCGAGGTGCACGACACCGTCCTGGACGTATTCCGGGATGTCGCTCGGTCGCACGAGCAGGAGGTCGACGGGGGCATTCGCGCAAGGCACGACGAGTGATCGCTCGGTCGTCTCGAACGAGAGCCCCGCGTCGGCACACAGCCGTAGCGTCGTTTCGGCCATGCGCCCTTTCGCAGGCACGGCGAGCGTCAGCCTGCCGTTCTCCCCCGCCCGTGTGAAAGCGCTCATCGCCGCACCCGTGCCGAGCGCGATCCGGTATCCGCCTGTTCCGTGCTTTACCCACTGGGCCACGCGGGTGACCGTGGCCGTCGAGGTCGGCACCCGCTCGGCGATTTCGACATAGGGAACGCCCTCCTCGACGAGGAGCGCCGTTTGCCACCGGTGCGCCAGTGCCTCGAGCTCCGCGCGGGTGCAGAGATCGCGAAGGAAGCTGATCACTTCCTCGCTCGTCCGCAGTGTGCGGATCGCGATCGCGAGGTCGTCGAGGCCGGCTATGCGCGACGAGTCGGGGGCGATCTCGGGCGTCTGGGTGGTGCGCTCCTGTACTCGCGTGCGTGCCATCTTCTCATGATAGCATGCTAACGTGCTAGCACAACAATTCGACGTGATCCCGGCGATCGACGTGCTCGAAGGGCGTGTCGTTCGCCTCTCGCAAGGCCGGCGCGAGGCGGTGACGATCGAGGGTGGAGACCCTGTCGAGCTCGCCCGGCGTTTCCGGGAGAGCGGCGCGCGACGGCTTCACATGGTGGATCTCGACGGCGCGTTCAACGGCGTGCCCACGCCAGGGCTCGTCGAGCGTATCGCCGACGCAGGAGGCCTCCCGCTTCAGGTCGGCGGCGGCTACCGCTCGGTCGACGCGATCGAGGCTGCCGTCGCGGCCGGTGCGGACCGCGTGATGGTTGGAACCGCCGCGCTCTCGCCCGGTTTCCTCACCGATGCCGTCCAACGGTTCGGTGAGCGCCTGGTGATCGCGATCGACGTCCGCGACGGCGAGGTCGCGGTCGACGGCTGGACCCGCCGCTCGGGTACGACGCCGGCGCTGCTTGCCGACGACTGCGCGTCGGCCGGCGTTTCACGTTTCCTCGTCACGAGCACCGCGCGCGACGGCTCGCTGGCGGGTCCCGATCTGGAGCTGCTTCGGTCGATCGTTCCGAAAGGCGTCCCCGTGATAGCGGCGGGCGGCATCGCTTCGATCGAGGACCTCCTCGCCGTCCGGGAGATCGGGTGCGAGGGCGCAGTCGCCGGTAGCGCGCTTCTGACGGGCCGGTTCACCCTGGCGGAAGCCCTCGCACGCCTCGACTGACCCGGACGGGTGTGCCGGCATCGAGGGCGAGGCACGCCTCGCCCTACCCGGGCGGATCGGCCGCCCAGGTCTTCGCAAGGCCGTCGGCGAGTTGTTGCCGCTCGGCGTCCGACAGCCGCGCCGCGGAATGCACCAACCGGTACTGCACCGGCGGCATCTCCTTCTCACGGATCGCCGAGAGCACCTCGTCGAGATCGGCCTCCTGCGGCCGCTGCCATTCGGAGAAGTTGAGCTTCGCCCGGCCATCCTCGACGTCGCGGGTCGTGAGCCAGGAGATCGGCGCAATGCTCGTGTACCACGGCCACTCGGTCAGATTCGAATGGCAGTCCATGCACGCACCCTGCGCGAGCGCGCGCGTCTGGACCGAATCCCACCGCACCTCCTGGACCGTTCGTGGGTTGTTGTGGTCGCGTCCGTAGGGGACGAACTGGATCGCAGCGAGGACGATGAGACCGAGCAGAAACAGGCGGAAGATCCAGCGCATGCCGACAGCATGATCCTCCGGGCGGATGCCGACGCCGATACGGTGATTGAGGGTGACGTTCCGCTTCTGCGACGATCGAGGCTCCGACGGGTTCTCCTGGATCGTCGAGGAGCCGATGACGCGCACGTCGCATGCCCTGGCCGCCGGAGGCGTTGTCTGGCTCGTCGACCCGGTGGATTGGCCCGAGGCGGTCGCGCGGGCGCAGTCGCTCGGGCGGCCGGCGGGCGTGATCCAGCTGCTCGATCGTCACAACCGGGATTCGGCCGCGGTCGCGGAGCGCCTTGGTGTGCCGACGCTGGTGGTGCCTCGGTCGCTGCCTGGGACGCCGTTCGCGATCGTCGAGATCAGGCGCTCGCGCCACTGGCAGGAGGTCGCCCTCTGGTGGGCGCAGCGGCGGACGCTCGTTGTTGCCGAGGGACTCGGTACCAACGCGTTCTTCCGGGTCGGAGCCGATCGCGTGGGCGTCCACGGCCTCCTCAAACCGACCCCGCCCCGGATGCTCGGCGACTTCGATCCCGAGCACCTCCTCGTCGGACACGGGGTAGGGCTCCATGGGCCGGAAACAGCTGCCGCGGTACGCAAGGCGCTCTCGCGGTCTCGATGGTCGATTCTCAGGTGGGGCGCAGCCCTGCCGCTGCGCGCGTGGCGAACGCGCTCGTCGTAACGGGAGACGAGAAAGCCTGACCGGCTACGTTGCCACTCCCACCAGGCCCGGACGGACGAGCCGCACCGGACGTTCGAGACCCGCATCGCGCACAGGCGGATTCAGCGGTTCGGCCAACGGGGCGGCGCCGAACGAGCGTCGCACCTGGTCCTCCGGTGGCTGGCCATAGGTGGTCGTCCGCTGGCGTGGCACCCTTCCCGCGGATCGGATCACGGCCTCCATCTGCTCCGGAGGCAACTCCTGCCCCCACGCCGAGCCTGCGGCGCGGGAGATCGACTCGTTCATCAACGTCCCACCGAGGTCGTTGACGCCGGCGGCGAGCGCCTGTCGAACACCCTGCGGCCCGATCTTGACCCACGAGACCTGGATGTTCGTGATCAGCGGATGCAGCACGAGCCGTGCCACGGAATGGACGAGCAACGACTCACCGAAGGTCGGGCCACGCCGAGCCTTCCCCTTGAGGAACATCGGCGCCTCCATCGGCACGAACGGCAGCGGAACGAACTCCGTGAACCCACCGGTTCGCTGCTGCTGCTCGCGCGCCCGGATCAGATGCGCCGCCCAATGGCGCGGCCGCTCGACGTGTCCCATCATCATCGTCACGTTCGACCGCAAGCCGGCCCGATGTGCCGCGCCATGCACTTCGAGCCACTGGTCGGTCGAGACCTTGTCCGGGCAGATCACCGCCCGGACCTCGTCGTCGAGGATCTCGGCGGCCGTACCGGGCAACGAGCCGAGCCCGAGATCGCGCAGACGTGCCAGGTACGCATCGAGGGAGAGACCGAGTGTCGCGGCGCCTTGCCAGACCTCGAGCGCGGAGAAGGCATGCACGTGGAGGCCCGGCACTGCCGCGCGAATCGAGGAGACCACCTCGGCGTAGTAGTCGCCCGTGAACGACGGGTGAATGCCACCCTGGAGGCAGACCTCGGTCGCGCCACGCTCCCACGCCTCGACGGACCGCCGCACGATCTCGTCCATCGGAACGAGGAACGCCGGCCCGCGGAGGTTCTCTGCCAGCTTCCCCTTCGAAAACGCGCAGAAGCCGCACCTGAAGTAACAGACGTTCGTGTACTGGATGTTGCGTGTGACGACGTACGTCACCTCGTCTCCGCAGACCTCCCGGCGGAGACGATCGGCAGCGGCGAAGACCTGCTCGCGTTCGGCGCCCCTCGCTGCGAACAGGCGCTCGATCTCCTGCGGGCCGAGATCCTCGCTCTTCACCTCGAGCGGAATCGCATCGCGGGAAACGACGAACGGGACCTCGACCGGCGCCCCAGGCGCCCACCTGTCCTCGCGCGCCAAGCCGAGTGCGTCCGATGCGCGGAGAATTGCGGGACGAACTGCGGGGTCGGCCCAACGCTCGAGGTTCGCGGCGTGCTCGGGTACAACGGCAACCGAGGGGCGAGCGTCAGCCCGCGGAAGCCGTGACCTCTCGCAACCGCTCGATCAGGGGCCAAGGGGCCTCGGGATTGACGTGGTCGACGGTGACGGGCGAACACCGCCCCAGTCGTCGATTCCGGCGTCGAGGAGCCGCGGGAACTCGTCGTAGGCGAGGTTCGGCGCGCCTGGACATGCCAGTCTCCCCCGAGGAGGACGCGCGCCGCCGCAACCGTCCACAGCTGCTCCTCGAACGGAGCGTCGGCGTGGCCCGCCATCCTGGTACCGGGCTTGGCCCGGAAGTTCTGCGATGATCACCTCGCCGAGATGCCCGTACGCGATCCCCGAGCGACCTGAGGGCGAGCAATGCGTCGAGCCGCTCGGCACGCGTCTCGCCGATGCCGACCAGGATGCCGCTCGTGAACGGTATCGCCGCCTCGCCGGCGAGGCGGATCGTCTCGAGGCGGGCCGCCGGCACTTTGTCGGGGGACGCCCAGTGGGGGCCTCCCTTCTCCGACAGCCGATCGGCGACGGTCTCGAGCATGATTCCCATCGAGGCCGCACAGGGCGAAGGAGGTCGAGCTCCTCGCGGGTCATCACCCCCGGGTTCAGATGCGGCAGCAACCCCGTCTCGCCGAGCACGATCCGTGCGCACTGCGCCAGATACTCGATCGTGCTGGCGCAGCCGAGTGCCGCGGCTCGTCGCGCGCGACCCGGTAGCGGCGCTCCGGTTTGTCGCCGAGGGTGAAGAGCGCCTCGGTGCATCCGGCCTCCGCGCCTGCCCTGGCGATCGCCAGGACCTCGTCGATCGGGAGATACGCGCGCTCACCTCGCCGCGGAGGGCGCGCAAACGTGCAGTACCCACAGACGTCCCGGCAGAGCGTCGTCAGCGGGATGAACACCTTCGGCGAGTACGTCACGAGGCGCCGCTGCCGGAGCGCACGGGCCTCGGCCATCAGATCGTCGAGGGATGCGGCGAGTATCTCGGAGACGAGGTGTGCCATCGGCGGTTCGGGTTCTCGCCGGGGCGGTCTCCTCGCGCCGGAACGACCAGCATAGACGAATGCGAGAGGTGGTTACGTCTCGATGGGAGCGAGCGGATGCTCGACCGAGGTGGAAGGTTGTGTCGCACGGCGACGGCGAGGCACGCCTCGCCCCTACGTCGCCCGGTAGCTCCAGAGCCCGCCGAAGACGCTCCACGCGTCCTTCTGCCATCGCTGCAACACCATCTGCTCGATCGGGAAATGATCCTTCCCGCTCGTCTTGATCGCGATCCCCGGCAGCAGGAACGGGTTCGCAACCGCGGTGAACGAGCCGAGGACCCCGAGCAGCGATTCTCGCGTTGGGTTCTTCCCCGCGCGCTTCAGAGCCTCCACGGCGGTCCAGGCTGCGGCCATGCCGTAGACGTGCAGCGGATCGTCGGCGTTCGCCCCGGGGGCGTACTGGCTCATGATCCGGCGATACAGCTTGATTCCCGTTTCGCCCCGCCGCGTCGGATCGGTCGGGTCCTTCAGGAACGCGATCGAGATGGTTCCGTTGACGATCCGGCTCTGAGCGCTCGCCGCCGCCTGCATGGTCGCCGACGAGGAGGCGACCGAGTTGAGCACGACCCGCTTCGGCTTCCAGCCGAGCTTGCCGGCCGCCTGGTAGGCCTGGAGGGCGAACGTCGGCGTCGCGAAGATGGCCAGCGTGTCGGCGCCCGACGCCTTCAGCTTGGCGATCTGGGAGGAAACGTCGACGGCACTCACCTCGTAGGGCTCGGCCGCGATGACCTTCACCCTGGAGCGCTGGAGCCCGCGCTTGAGCCCTCCGAGCAGATCCTTCCCGTACTCGTCTTTCTGGAACAGCACGGCGACGGTCGCGCCGGCGGCAGTCCGAGCGAGGTACTTGCCGTAGACCCAGCCCTCGGCCTGGTAGCTCGGCTGGAAACCGCTCGTTGTCGGATACTCGTCGTAGTCACTCCCCCACGTCGTGGCGCCCGACGCGACGAACATCTGCGGTACTTTCAGCGAGTTCAGATAGGGACGGACGGCGGCATTGGTGGCGGTGCCGACGGAGTTGAAGATGGCGAAGACCTTGTCCTGTTCGACGAGTTGCCGGGTCAGCGGAACCGTCTGCGCAGGGTTGTAACCGTCGTCGAGGACCTTGTAGAGGATCTTTCGCCCGTTGACTCCTCCGCTCGCGTTGACGTATTTGAAGTACGCGTCCGCACCGCGGGCAACCGCCGCGTATTGCGACGCAGGCCCGGACAGCGGTGCCGTGCCCCCGAGCGTGATCGAGTCGCCTGTGACGCCTGGCTCCGCCCTGAGACGCGCCGTTCCGGCCAGCGCAGCCGTCGCACCGAGCGCGAGCGAAACGCCGACAGCGGCGCACATGATCGTCAGCTTGGGGTTCATCCGTGGCGGTCTCCTCGGGCGGATCGGGCGGTCGTCCCGACCTCGTCGAACGATGGTAGCCCCCGAGTGTTAGGGCTTCTGAAAGTCTCGCGGACGACGCGCGACCTGCCCGAGACGTGAAATGAGCCCTGCTGCGCCGCCCGGAAGCGCGAGGACGACGAGGATCAGGATCACGCCGTAGACGACCGCCGGGGCGCCGGGAGACTTCGTCACGCTCTGCGCCCAGAGCGGGAGGAACTGGATGAACACGGCTCCCACGATCAGCCCCGTCAACGAGCCGAGACCCGCGACGGCGACGCCGACGAGCAGGAAGATCGAGAGCGCGACCGGAAACGTGTCAGGGTTGACGAACGTCGTGGCGATCGCGAACAGGGCGCCCGCCGCTCCTGCATAGGCAGCACTGATCCCGAACGCCAGCACCTTTGTGCGGGTCAGGTCGACACCCGACGACACCGCAGCCGTCTCGCTGTCGCGGACGGCGCGGAACGCTCGGCCCGTGCGACCGCGCAGGATCAGCCAGGCGATCACGTAGCCGACGAGGGCGATCGACCAGGCGAGGTAGTAGAGCCAGTTGTTGAACGTGAGCTCGAAACCCGCGACCCGGACGGGCGTGAGTGACGCAGTCAGCTCCGGGGTTCCGAACAGGTTGATCCCGGAGCCACCTCCCGTGAACGACTCGAACCTCTTGATCAGCCCCGGCGTCGCGACCGCGATCGCGAACGTCGCAAGCGCGAGATAGAGCCCCGAAAGGCGGGCGGCAGGCAGTCCGACGAGCACGCCGGCGGCCCCGGCAACGACGATCGCAACCGGGATCGTGGCGATGTCCTTGACGTGGTGGTCGATCATCAGAATCGCGGTCGTGTAGCCGCCGATGGCCATGAATGCGCCGTGCCCGAGCGAGATCTGACCGGTGTACCCGGTCAGGACGTTCAGCCCGATGAGCGCCACGAGGTAGATCCCGACGTACGAGAACTGCTGGGCGCGAAAGTCGTTGACGAACGCGGGCAGGGCGACGACGACCACGGCGAGCACGACGAAGCTCACGAGCGCGCGAAGGGTGGCTCTGCTCATCAGACCTTCTTCACCTTCGGCTTCCCGAACAGGCCGGTCGGCCGGACGAGAAGCACGACGAGAATGACGAGCAGTGCGGCGGGAAGCTGTAGCTCCGAGCCGATGAAGTCGACGTAGGTGCCGAGCAGGTTGAGGCCTACACCGAGGATCAGCCCGCCGACGATGGCGCCGATCGGGGAGTCGATTCCACCGAGCACCGCCGCCGCGAAGGCGTAGATCAGGACGGCCTGCATCATGTTGGGGTCGAGGAACACGCTCGGCGCCGTCAGCATTCCCGCGATCGCACCCAGGACCGCCGCGAGGCCCCAGCCGAGGCCCAACATCCAGGGAACCCTGATCCCGATGAGGCGCGCCTCTGCCGGGTTGACGGCAGCAGCCCGCAGGGCGAGACCGACCTTGGTGAACTGGAAGAACGCCCACAGGATCACGACCGTGACGAGACAGACGATGATCGTCCCGATGTCCTGGACCGAGATCGCGACCCCGCCGACGTCGATCGTGCGGGTCGGGAACGGGCTCGGGACCGCTCTCACCTCACCCGTCCAGATCCACGTCATCAGCCCGTTGAGAAGCAAGAGGAGCCCGATCGTGATGATCACGACCCGGATCTGTGACCCTCGTTCGACCGGACGGATCACGACCTGGTGAATCGCGACACCGCCGAGGAACGATACGGCCAACGTCGCGACGAACGCCGGCCAGTACGAGAGCCCGTGGTTCGTGGTCAGCGTCCAGAGGATGTAGGTCGAGAACGTCGCCATCTCACCCTGTGCGAAGTTGATCACCCCGGTCGCCCGGTGGATCAGCACGATCGCGAGCGCCAGCGAGCCGTAGATCCCACCGGAGGCGAGGCCCGACACGACCTGTTGGAAGAAGCCGCCCATGCCTAGTAGCCGAGGTAGCTCCGACGCACCGACTCGTCGTCCCGCAACTGGCGCGCTGGGCCCGGAGAGCGCCACGCTCCCCACCTCGAGCACGTACGCCGTTGTGGCGAGATCGAGGGCGATCCGCGCGTCCTGCTCGACGAGGAGCACGGTGAGCCCCTCCTTCTCGTTCAGCTCGCGCACGATCCTGAAGATCTCTCGGACGATCAACGGCGCCAGCCCGAGCGACGGCTCGTCCAGCATCAGCAGGCGCGGGCGGCCCATCAACGCCCGGGCGAGGGCGAGCATCTGCTGCTCACCGCCGGAGAGCGTCCCGGCGCTTTGCTCGCCGCGGTCGCGAATCCAGGGAAAGTATCCGGCCATCCGCTCGATGTCGGCTTTCACCCCGCGATCCCGCCGGGTGTAGGCGCCGAGGCGCAGATTCTCGACGACCGAAAGCTCGGTGAACGTGCCGCGCCCCTCCGGTACGTGCGCAATGCCCGCTTTCGCTGCCGCCTCGGGGCTCGCGCGAAGCGGCTTTCCGTTGAAGAGGACAGCGCCTTCGCGCCGCACCGTGCCGGAAACGGCGCGGAGCGTTGTCGTCTTGCCCGCGCCGTTCGCGCCGAGGACGGCGACGACCGTCCCTTCCGGCACCTCCAGGGAGATTCCCCGCAGCGCCTGAACCGCGCCGTAGCGCGCCGCGACATCCTCCAGCTGCAGGAGGGCGCTCACGCGTGCGCGTCGTCGCTTCCGAGGTAGGCCTCGATCACGTCGGGGTTCTCGCGCACCTCGGCGGGTGTCCCGTCGGCGATCTTCCGCCCGAAGCTGAGCACGTTGACGTGGTCGGAGATTCGCATCACGAGGCTCATGTGGTGCTCGACGAGCAGCACCGTCAGCTCGTGATCCTCACGTAGTCGCAAGACGAAGTCCCCGAGCTCCTCGACCTCCTCGTGGTTGAGCCCGCCCGCCGGTTCATCGAGGAGAAGGAGTCGCGGCTTCGCGGCCAGCGCTCTGGCGATCTCGACGCGTTTCTGGAGCCCGTAGGGCAGGGCAGCAGCACGGTCACCCGCCCGGGCTGCAAGGCCGACGTAGTCCAACGTCGCGCGGGCCTGCTCCTCGCCGAACGAGCGTCCGTGGGAGTGGGCACCGACCAGGACGTTCTCGAGGACGGACATCGATTTGAAGAGGTTGATGTTCTGGAAGGTGCGGGCGATCCCGTGCTCGACGATCTGGTGCGCGGGGGTCTGAAGCAGCGATCGTCCGTCGAGCTCGAGTCGGCCCCCGTCCGGCTTGTAGAGACGGGTGATCACGTTGAACGCCGTCGTCTTGCCGGCGCCGTTCGGCCCGATCAGACCGGAGATCTGTCCCGACTCGACCTCGAACGAGACTCCATCGAGGGCGACGATGCCCCCGAAACGCAAGGTGATGTCGTCAACGGCAAGCAGCGTCGCCATGTGCAGGAGCGAGCCTATCTCTCCGCGCGGGCGAACGAGCCACGGCCGTCGCGGCGCGGCCTCAGGGGAGCCGCGGAGCCCAGAGTCCCGCGAGACCGATCCCGGCGGCGAGGAGCGCGGCGGCGACCGCGACGAAGGCCGACGACACCTCGCGGGGCTTGGTCGTCCGCGCTACATCGCTGCCGAGCTTCGAATAGACGGAGCGGAGGCGCTTCGAGTCCTTGGCCTCGAACGTCGACCCGCCGGTCGTTTCCGCGATCCGAGCGAGTGTCAGGCGATCGGGCGGGACGAGGACCTCGATCGGGCTACCCAGTCGATTCACGGTCACCGTGCCGGCGTCGGTGCCGAGCGCGATCGTGTACACGGGAATCCCGGCTCGCTGGGCCAGCTGGGCGCCCTCCTCGGGGAGCAGTGCGCCCTGCGTCTGGGCACCGTCGGAGAGCAGGACGACCGCTCCCACAGGGGCGCCCTTCTTGCCCGCGGCTCCCCCCGGCGGAGCCGCGGAACCAGCCGGTGCGCCGATCGACGCCCGGACCAGCTCGACGCCTCGTGCCACCGCGTCGCCGATCGCGGTTCCCATCCCGGGCCGAAGGGACGCAATCCCGGCACGGAGCGCGTCTCGGTCGGTCGTCGGGACCGTCAGCACCTTCGCGTCGTCCGAGAATGCGATGAGACCCACCTTGACCCCCGACGGGACCCGGTCGACGAACGAGCGGATCGCCGTTCGCGCCGCTTCGAGTCGCGTCGGCGCCACGTCCTGGGCGTTCATCGAGATGGAGACGTCCACCACGAGCACGACGGTGGCGCGATCTGCCGCTGCCGGGAGCGGCACGCGAGGGCGGGCGGCTGCGATGCACAACAGCGTCAGGGTGGCGAGCAGGAGCCCCGCGACCAGGTGGCGCTTCCACGCCGAGCGTCCCGCAACCGTCGCGAGAACGGAGAGGTTCGGGAACACGATTCCCTCGACGAGCAGGGCGCCTCTCGATCCACAGGTACCCGCCGAGAGCCAGCAGGGGCACGAGCAGCGCAGCGAGAAGATATGGCGAGCCGAAGGTCATCGATCCCTCGCACAGACGGCGCGTAGCTGCACCTCGGCCTTGGCACCGATCGCTTCGGCGGACGCGGTGACGCGCGCGACCACAGCCCCGCCGGAGACGCTGCGCACAACCGTGACGCCGCTCGTCAGGGCCGCGGATGGCGGGGCGACCCGCCTGAACGCAACAGCGTGGGTCGAGGCGACGAGCCGCGACCCGCTGGGGCACGCGACCCGGACGACCTGGCTGCCGCGTCGGATGGGGACAGAGACGACCGCGCTCCGGGTTGGCCGCGTCGGCCGAATGCTTGCCGCGACGGACGTGAGGGCCCGGCCGCCTCCGCCGCGGGTCGGGATGCAGCCGATGAACGGACGGAAGCTCGAAGGGGTCGCCACAGAGGCAGTGCGCGCCGCGCGGAAGACGACGCTCCGGCTCGTCGTCACACCGGGACCGACCGGGCTTCCGACCTCGGCCCGGAACGTGACATCGACGTCTGCGGTCGCGACCCGGGCGTCCGTTCCGGCGACGATGTATCCCGGGAGCGGACAGCTCAACTCGTACTCGACGCCGCCGCCGGGAACGACGACCCAGGGGCCTGTCACGGGAAGGCACACGCGGAGGCCGGCGCACTCGTCCGCTGCCTGGGCGGGAAGAGCCGAGACACCGGCGACGACCAGCACCGCCAGACCCGCGAGGATCGCAGGCGGCAGTCTCACAGTGGTCTCCGCGTCCAGGCGAGCGACAGTCCCGAGGCAACGAGGAGGAGCACCGCTCCGAAACCGGCGAACGCCGCCGTTACCTCGCGTTTCTCTCGCTTCCGGGCGATCTTGCTGCCGAGGTTGCGGTAGATCTCCTCGAGCCGCTTGGCGGTGGTCGCTTCCAGTGCGCGCCCGCCGGTGATGCGGGCCACCTCTCTGAGCGTCTTCGTGTCGGGCGTCACGGTGACGCGTTCCTTGAGCCCACCGGGGAGCGGCACCTCGACGACCGCCGACTGCGTTCCGAGCGCGACGGTGTTCACGGTCACTCCCCGTCTTGCGGCCGCGTTCGCGGCGGCCACCGGCTGTCGCTGTCCGGTCGTCTGTTCGCCGTCGGAGAGGAGAACCACCATCGCCGGGATCTCGTCGCCCTTGTCCGGCCGCTGCTGACTCGCCGGACGCGCCAGTTCCACCGACGCGTCGATCCCATCGCCGAGCGCCGTGCCGGCGCCGAGCCTGAGCTGCTCGAGCACGGCACGTGCCTGGTCGCGATCCGTCGTCGGCGGCAGGACGACCGCCGCTGACGACGAGAACGAGACGAGGCCGACGGAGTAGCTCGACGGAGCGGCGTCCAGGAACGCCCGTGCGGCCGCGAGGGCGGCAGCGAGGCGCGACGGGGTCACGTCGGTGGCAGACATCGAACGCGACGTGTCGATCGCCAGCACGACCGTCGCCTGTTTTCCGGGAACGGACAGCGTCGCACGTGGTCGTGCAACGCCGACGATGAGCGCCGAGAGCGCGACGAGTGCGAGGGCAAAGGGCAACCAGCGCCGGATGCGGCGGGGCGCCGGCACCAGAGACGCGACGAGCGCCGGCGTCCCGAATCGCGCGCTCTGTGATCTACGTCGGCGCTCACCGATCATCAGCAAGGCGATGACGATCGGCACGGCGAGCAGGCCGAGAAGCGCAATGGGGGTTCCGAAGCTCACCGTCGCCGCGCCAGGTGGGAGGCGAGGTCGCGAAGCCAGTCACCGCCGGTCGAGAGCACGACGTGGGACGCACGTGCCGTTGCGAGCTCGTCCGCGACCTCGCGCCGCTCATGCGCGGCCGCGTCTGCGAACCGTGCGCGAAGCCCGGCGTCGCTCGTATCGACCCGAAGGCGCTGGCCGCTCTCCGGGTCGGAGAACCAGACCTCGCCGACATCGACGAGCGCTTCTTCTCTCGGGTCGCGAATTTCGACGGCGAGAACCTCGTGGTGACCGGCGAGATCGACGAGCTGTGGACGCCAGTCACGGTCCCCGCGAAAATCGGATACCACCGCGATGAGCGCCCGCTGACGGGCGACGGCTCCGAGGAGCGAGAGCGCCGGAGCGAGTTCCGGCGCCGACCCGCCGCCGGGCTGGTCCTCGCCGAGTGCGAGCAGGAGCGAAACGAGGCCGGCGCGACCCTGCCGCGGAGGAAGCGGCGCCGCCGGCCCGCCTCCGAACGACACGAGTCCGACGCGGTTACCCCGGACGCTCGCGGCATGGCCGAGCGCGAGCGCAACGCCGAGGGCGACATCCGCCTTACGACGATCCGCTGTCCCGAAGCCCATCGAGCCGGTTCGGTCGAGCACGATCCACGTCACGAGCACCCGTTCCGCGAGCTGCACCCGAACATGGGGCTCCTGCGTGCGCGCCGTCACGTTCCAGTCGATCTGCCGGACGTCGTCTCCCGGCACGTACGGGCGGACCTGTGCGAGCTCGCTTCCCCGGCCGAGCAGGCTCGACCGGTGATCGCCGGCGAGAAGCCCGTCGACCCGGCGTCCGATGGACAGCTCGAGCGCCCGCAACAGCGGCTCGGGCATCGGTCCCGGGCCGGGACGCTCCGGCGTCTCGAGGACACCGAACGCCCGTAGACGGCTCATCCCGGCACCGGCAGAGCCGACACTCCGGCGCCCCGCGTCACGCTGCGACCGGCCGGCCGAAGTCGAGGGGCGGAGCGGCAACGCTCGCCAACACGGCATCGAGGACGTCGTCGGCCGTCCGTTGCTCGGCAAGCGCCCGGTAGGTCAGGACGATCCGATGCCTCAGCGCGTCTTTGGCAAGGGCCAGCACGTCGGTGCCGACCACGAAGTCCCGACCGTGGATCAACGCCAGTGCCCGCGCGCTCTGCACGAGCGAGATCGGCCCGCGTGGGCTGGCCCCGTACTCGATGTACCCTTCGAGCCCACCCAGGCCAACCGCGGTCGGGTTGCGGGTCGCCTCGGCGAGCGAGACGGCGTACGCCACGAGGGACGGGTCGACGTAGATGCGCAATGCGGCCTGTTGCAGCTCCCTGAGCGATTCCAGCTCGAGCACCCGCCGGACGGCGACGGGGCTCGCGAGCGAACGCTGCACCACCGTGAGCTCCTCGTCACGCGTCGGATAGCCGACGACGACCTTGAGCATGAACCGGTCGACCTGCGCTTCGGGGAGCGGGTAGGTGCCCTCGGACTCGATCGGGTTCTGGGTCGCCATGACGAGGAACGGGTCGGGGACGGCGTGGGTTTCGTGTCCGATCGTCACCTGGCGCTCCTGCATGACCTCGAGCAGCGCCGACTGCACCTTGGCAGGAGCACGGTTGATCTCGTCGGCGAGCAGGAAGTTGCAGAACACCGGCCCCTCCTCGGTGTCGAAACCACCCGTGTCGGGCCGGTAGATCCGCGTGCCGACGAGATCGCTGGGCACGAGGTCGGGCGTGAACTGGACACGGCGGAACGTTCCGCCCAGTACTGCGGCGGTGGTCTTGATCGTCAGGGTCTTCGCAAGGCCCGGAACACCCTCGATCAGGAGGTGGCCGCCCGCCACGAGGCACACGAGAACGCGTTCCAACATCGCGTCCTGGCCGGCGATCACTCTCTTGACCTCGACGAGCGCCTCCTCCAACCGGCCGCGATAGTCGGCAGGGGACGGCGCCGGCAGATCCTCGACGGCTGCGACGGGTGGGTCTTCAGGGACTGACATGTGCTCCTCCTTGGCCGTCGGCGACGGGCGACGGGGCGTGTGCTCGCGGATGGGTGCTCCGACGGAGAGTAGACAGGGGCGCTGCCCGAGCGAGTGAATCCACGGTTAAGCACGGTTCGCGGCGCCCTGAGCACCCGCGGCGCGAACCAACCGTCTAGGATCGCGCCGTGGATCTCCGCGACGGTCCCGAGGAGGAACGCTTTCGGGCCGAGCTCCGTGGCTGGCTCGAGGCGAACGTTCCCGACGAGACCGACGGCCCGCTGACGGGCGCCGGCCGTTCGATCGAGGCGGCACGAGCGTGGAGCAACACCCTCTACGAAGGAGGGTACGCCGGGCTGACCTGGCCGAAGGACTACGGAGGCGGTGGCGCGCCGTACAGCCACCAGGCGATCTTCCTCGAGGAGGTTGCGCGGGCCGAGGCGCCACAGCATCTCGGTGTGATCGGGCTCGGGATGGCCGGGCCCACGATCATCGCCCACGGCACCGAAGCGCACAAGGCGCGGTACCTCCAGCCCATCCTGTCCGGTCGGGAGATCTGGTGCCAGGGGTTCTCGGAGCCGGATGCAGGATCCGACCTCTCAGCCGTACGAACGACGGCGAGGCTCGACGGCGGACACTTCGTCGTCGACGGCCAGAAGGTGTGGTCGTCGTACGCGCACATCGCCGACTGGTGCATCCTCGTGACGCGGAGCGATCCGGCATCGGAGCGTCACGCCGGGCTCACCTATCTGATCGTGGACATGAAGTCTCCCGGGGTCGAAGTGCGACCGCTGCGGCAGATCACCGGCGAGGCAGAGTTCAACGAGATCTTCTTCGCCGAGGTGCACGTTCCCGTTGAGAACGTCCTCGGAGACATCGGCGGCGGCTGGCAGGTTGCAATGACGACGCTGCTTCACGAGCGCGGAACCCTGGGGTTCGCGCTCACGGCCGCGCTCGAGGTGACCGTCGGCAAGCTGATCGAGCTCGCGCGCGATCGCGGCGCGACGCCCGTGCAGCGCAACGCGATCGCGCGCGAATGGATCGAGCTCCAGGGGCTTCGCTACACGGCCTACCGCTCACTGTCGACGCTGATGAAGACCGGCGTCCCGGGTCCTGAAGGCTCGATCCTCAAGCTCCAATGGTCGGAGGCGAATCAACGCGTGACGAAGCTCGCGCTCGAGCTCCTCGGCGCCGACGCCCAGCTGCTCGCCGGCAATGCTCCGTACGGCGGCTACTGGCAGCACTGGCAGCTGCGGAGCAGGGGGAACACGATCGAGGCCGGCACGTCGGAGATCCTGCGCAACATCGTCGCGGAGCGCGTGCTCGGCCTGCCGAGGTCGCGCTAATGGATTTCTCGTTCACGCCGGAGCAGGACGAGCTCCGAGCCCAGGCCCGCTCGTACCTCGCAGCGAATCCCAAACCCGCGTGGGACGAGCTGGCCGGGCTCGGCTGGACCGGAGTGTCGGTTGCCGAGGCCGACGGCGGCGCCGGCCTCTCGTTCGTCGAGGAGGCGATCCTCTTCGAGGAGATGGGGTTCGCGCTGACCCAGGCGCCGTTCTGGTCGACCGTGGCGGTCGTCCTGCCGGCCCTGCCCGCCGGACCTCCAGGGAGAGGTGGCACGTGGCGAGGCGAGCTGGGCTCTTGCAACCGGGCCGCTCGTCCCCGATCTCGACTCGGTCGACGCGGGTGGCGGTCATCGGAGGCGATTCGATCTGGGAGCTCGAGGAGCGGACCGAGAGGTGCTGGCGACGAACGATGAGACGCGCCCGCTGGGGGTCATCTCAGGCGGAAGCCCGGGGCGCCGGCTCGCAAGCTCCGAGCTGCTGCCGCACCTCCGCGCCCGCTCGCTCACGGCTCTCGCCCTCGAAGCGTGCGGGGTCGGGTGCACGGGCGCTCGAGCTGGCGGTCGCCTACGCGCGCGAACGCCATCAGTTCGGCAAGCCGATCGGGGTCTACCAGGCGGTCTCGCACCCGCTCGCATCGACGTTGATGGAGCTCGAGCTGGGGCGCTCGCTCGCGTTCCACGCTGCGTGGTGCATCGCCGAGAACGACGCGCGCGCTCCGATCGCAGCGGCAGCGGCGAAGGCGCACTGCGCGGAAGCGGCCGTCGCCGCCTGCGAGAGGTCGATCCAGGTACACGGGGGAATCGGCTTCACGTGGGAGCACGTCCTGCACCGGCTCTACAAGCGTGCACTCGGGATCCAGTCCTGGGAGGCATCGAGCGCGCAGCTCCGGGCCGAGATCGCTGACCACCTGCTCGCGGGACGCGCGTGAAGGTTGTGCCCGAAGCCCGGGCGCGCGGAGCGCGCCCCTTCAGGATCACGCCCGCCAGGGCGTGCAGCGAGCATCAAGTGGGGCTTGCTGCAACGATCATTTCGGGACGAACGTTGGAGCAAGCCCCACGGGGAGGAGGAGCCTGATGGACGGATTGATGATGGACTACCAGCTCAACGTCGGTGCGATCCTGCGGCGGGGAGAGGAGCTGTTCGGTCACAAGGAGATCGCCAGTCGCCTCCCCGACAAGACCTGGCATCGCTACACCTACACCGACTTCGTCCGCAGGACGAAGCAGCTCGCGCTCGCGCTTCGCAACGAGCTCGGCCTGGTCGACGGTGATCGCGTCGGAACGTTCGCATGGAACCACCACGAGCACCTGGAGACGTACATCGGCGCCCCGATCGGCGGGTTCGTGACGCACACGCTCAACCTCAGGCTTGCATCCCGACGATCTCGACGTACATCGCGACGCACGGCGGAGATCGGGTGCTCATCGCGGACAAGACGCTGTGGCCGCTCGTCGAGGCGTTCAAGGATCGGGTCGGGTTCGAGCACGTGATCGCGGTCGGCGCAGGCGAGACGCCTCCGGGTGCGATCGATTTCGAGGAGCTGCTCGCGTCACAGGACGCGGTACGCTGGCCCGATCGCGAGGTGGACGAAAGAGCCGCGGCGGCCATGTGCTACACGAGCGGCACGACCGGCAATCCGAAGGGGGTCGTCTACTCCCATCGCGCGATCGCGATCCACGCGCTCACGGTGATCGGGCTCCTCGGCGCTGAACAGCGACGACGTCTGCCTGCCCGTCGTGCCGATGTTCCACGCGAACGCCTGGTGCTTTCCGTTCTCGTCGATCATGGCCGGCGTCAAGCACGTCTATCCAGGCCCTCACCTCGATCCCGTATCGCTGCTCGACGAGCTTCGAGAGCGAGCGGGTGACCCTCAGCGCAGGCGTGCCGACGATCTGGATGGGGATCCTGCAGGCGCTCGACGCCGATCCCGGGCGGGTGGGATCTTTCCGCGATGCGGACGATGACCGTCGGCGGCGCCGCCCCGCCGCGCGCGATGATCGAGGCGTTCGGCGACCGGCACGGGATTCACATCACGCACGGCTGGGGCATGACCGAGATGTGCCCCATCGGGACGATCTCCGGGGCCCCCGGCCAGGAGACCGGCCTCTCGAAGCAGGAGGCCTACGACAAGCGAGCGCTGCAAGGCCCACCGATCCCGTTCGTCGAGATCCGCGCCCGGGGTGATGCCGGCCTCGTTGCGTGGGACGGCTCGGCGATGGGCGAGCTCGAGGTACGCGGGCCGTCGATCTCGTCGTCGTACTACGACGCCCCCGACAGCTCCGACCGTTGGACGGCCGACGGCTGGTTCCGGACCGGTGACATCGTCACCATCCATCCCGACGGCTACGTCGAGATCCAGGATCGTTCGAAGGACCTCGTGAAGTCCGGCGGCGAGTGGATCTCGACGGTCGCGCTCGAGAACGCGCTGATGGGCCATCCGGCCGTCCTCGAGGCGGCCGTGATCGCCGTTCCCGACGAGAAATGGTCGGAGCGTCCACTGGCGGTGGTCGTCTTCCGAGAAGGTCAGACCGCCGACGACGACGAGCTCCGTGCGTTCCTCGCTCCCGACTTCGCGAAATGGTGTCTGCCCGATCGGTTCGAGATCGTGGACGAGATTCCGAAGACCGCCGTCGGCAAGTTTCGCAAGACGGCATTGCGCGAGCGGTTCGCAGGCGCAGGCACGCCGTAGGGGGCGAGACCCGTCTCGCCCTCCGTCACGCGAGAGGAGATCATGGCAACGTTCATCTCGACCGAGCAACGAGGTCCCGTCGCGCACGTCACGATCGACAATCCACCGATGAACGCGCTGTCGGCGGCGTTGCTGGAGGAGTTGAGGCGGAGATCGACCGCCTCGACACCGATGACGGGATCCGGGCGATCGTGATCCAGGGAGCGGGAGATCGAGCGTTCGTGGCCGGTGCGGACATCAAGGAGTTTCCTGCCCTTCGCGAAGCCGGCGGCGCCGAGGGAGGTGCTGCGCGCGGCCTCCACACACTCGGCCACCGCATGGACGCTGCCCGCACCCCGTTCATCGCCGCGATCAAGGGCTACTGCCTGGGAGGCGGGTTGGAGCTCGCGATGTGCTGCGACGTCAGGATCTGCGCCGACGACGCGAAGCTCGGTCAACCGGAGATCAAGCTCGGCCTGATCCCCGGCGGGGGCGGGACGCAGCGCCTGCCACGGCTCGTCGGGGTCGGACGGGCGAACCTTCTCAACCTCGGCGGCGAGTTCATCGACGCGGCGACCGCGTACGAGTGGGGGCTCGTCGAGCAGGTCGTCGCCGCCGACCGGCTGCTCGACGCGGTGAACGCGGTTGCGGACTCCTTCGCGGCCCGCTCGCCCCACGCGGTGGCGGTGCTCCGCGAGCTCGCGCGCACCACGCGAGACCTCTCGCTCGAGGAGGGATTACGTCGCGAGGCCGATGCGTTTCGTCGCTGCCTCGTCAGCGAGGACGGCCGCGAGGGCGTGGCAGCGTTCGTGGAGAAGCGCGACCCGAACTTCACCGGCCGGTGAAGGCCATCGTCACCGGCGGCGCGTCGGGCATCGGCGCCGCGATCGTTGCGCGCCTGCGTGCCGAGAACGTCGACGTCGAGGTTCTCGACCTCCGGCACGGCTTCGACGTCGGCGAGGCAGATCACTGGGAGGCAGTCGGGGCGGTCGACGTCGCGTGCCTCAACGCCGGGTCCTCGGCGGTGTCGCGGACCCCTCCGTCGTCTCTCTGGAGCGCTACCGCCAGGCGATGAGAGTCAACGTCGACGGCGTCGTGCTCGGGGTCCGTCGGCTCGCGCAGGTGATGCCGAGCGGTGGGCGCATCGTCGTCACCGCCTCACTCGCAGGGCTGACGGCAATGCCGGATGATCCTGTGTACGCAGCGACCAAGCACGCAGTGGTCGGTTTCGTCCGCTCGGCTGCTCCGGCCCTCGCCGTCCGCGGCATCACGATCAACGCGATCTGCCCGGGGATCGCGGACACCCCGATGCTCTCCGACACCGCCCGTGAACGCCTCGAGACGGCAGCATTTCCGCTGATTTCCGCGGCCGACGTCGCCGAAGCCGCCTGGTTGGCGCTCAGCTCGCAGCTCACGGGCCACGCGTGGGTCGTGCAACCCGGCCGGCCCCCGCTCGATTTCAGGTTCGCGAACGTTCCCGGCCCGAGGACAGCCTCGGGCGCCTCGGTCACTCCCCCACCTCTCGCCGACGTCTAGGACCCGCGAAGCACCTCGCGTCCCGTCCTACTCGAACTGCCATCCCTCGCCGGCGGCGTAGCGCTTCAGGATCCGACGTGCGACGACCATCCGGTGCACCTCGTCGGGACCGTCGTAGATCCGGCCCCCTCGGGCCTGGAGCGCCATCTGCGCGAGCGGCGTCGCGTCGGTGAGGCCCCGCGCCCCGTGCACCTGGATGGCGCGGTCGATGACGTCGTTGAGAACCCCGGCCGCGTAGAACTTGAGCAGCGACACCTCGACCCGCGCCTCGGAGCCTTCGTCGATCTTCCGCGCCGCGTCGACCGTGAGCAGCCGGCAGGCCTGGATGCCCGCCGCCGAGTCCGCGATCCAGTTCTGCACCGTCTGCTTGTCGGCGAGCGGGCCGCCGAAAGCCTCCCGTTCGAGTGCGTAGGAGCACATCAGATCGAAGGCCCGCTGCATCTGGCCGAGCCACCGCATGACGTGGTGGATGCGGCCGGGCCCGAGCCGTTTCTGGGCGATCCGGAAGGCATCGCCACGCTCGCCGAGCGTGTTCGAGAGCGGCGCCCGGACGGCCGTGTAGCGCACCTCGCAATGCGTGTTCCACCCTCGCCCGGTATGCCCGAGGACCGAGATCGGGCGCACGACCTCGAGCCCCGGTGTATCGGTGGGAACGAGGATCATCGTGCCGCGTTCGTACGTGGCGGCCTCCGGGTCGGTGATCGCGAACACGATCCCGAACGTCGACCCGTCGGCACCGCTCGAGAACCACTTCAGGCCGTCGATCACCCAGTCGTCTCCGTCGACCACCGCCCGGGTCTGGAGCAATGTCGGATCCGAGCCGGCGACGTCCGGCTCGGTCATCGAGAAGAACGACCGTGCGCGTCCGGCGACGAGCGGCTCGAGGAACGAGCGTCTTCTGCTCCGTTGTGCCGTACTGGTGCAGGATCTCGGCGTTGCCGGCGTCGGGTGCCTGGCATCCGAACACGAGCTGAGCCCAGGAGGAGCGCCCGATCTCCTCGTTCATGCAGGCGTAGTAGAGAAAGCCCTCCCCGGTCCCCCCTGCGTCCTCCGGCATGTGCGGCGCCCAGAGCCCCGCCGCTCGAGCCTCGGCCTGCAACGCCGCGATCAGCTCCTGCGCAGCGTCGTCCTCCTGGTCGAGGGCCCGCTCGTTCGGGAAGACGTGCTCGTCCATGAATGCGCGGTACCGCGACCGATGCTCGCGGTAGTGCGTCGGAAAGAGGGCGGCGCTCACCCGACTAGGATCCACCACATGCGCCTCGGTCTGCAACTCGGGTACGACGACCCGGTCGGCGGCATCGCCCTGGCGCAGGAGGCAGAGCGTCTCGGATTCCATTCGGTCTGGACGTCGGAGGCGTACGGCACGGATGCCGTCAGCCCGATGGCATGGATCGCGGCGACCACTGAGCGCATCGCCGTCGGAAGCGCGATCATGCAGATGCCCGCGCGCTCTCCGGCCGCGACGGCGACGACCGTCGCCACGCTGGACATCCTCTCGGGAGGGCGCGTCCTGCTCGGCCTCGGTACCTCCGGCCCCCAGGTCGCCGAAGGCTGGCACGGCCAGCCCTGGGGCAAGCCGCTCACGCGCACCCGCGAGTACATCGAGATCGTGCGCGCGATCCTCCGCCGCGAGGAGCCCCTCGAGCATCACGGCGAGCACTACGACATCCCGTACAGCGGTGCGGGAGCGACGGGTCTCGGCAAGCCGCTGAAGATCATCGTCCATCCCGTCCGCAGCGAGGTCCCGATCTATCTGGCCGCCATCGGCCCGAGGAACGTCGCCCTGACGGCCGAGATCGCAGACGGATGGCTACCGATCTTCTTCTCGCCGGAGCGGGCAGGAGCGGTACACGGCCCGATGCTCGCCGAAGGCTTCGCGCTCCGCGGTGGGCGCCCCGACGACTGGGATCTGGCACCGCTCGTCCCGGTGGTCATGGCGGACGACGTCCAGGCGTGTCGGGACTTTCTCAAGCCGATGCTCGCCCTCTACGTCGGCGGCATGGGCGCACGCGGCCAGAATTTCTACACCCGCCTGGCACAGCGTTACGGCTACGAGGCCGAGGCGATCACGATCCAGGATCACTACCTCGCCGGCCGGAAGCAGGAGGCTGCTGCAGCAGTGCCGGACGCGCTCGTCGACGAGATCGCGCTCGTCGGCGACCGCAGTCGGATCGGCGACCGGCTCGCGGCGTGGCGCGAGAGCGGCGCCACGACGCTCGTCCTGCAGGCGCGACAACCAGAGGCGCTCCAGGCACTGGCAGAGCTCATCGGGTGAGCGGAATCGAGGAGGCTCTCGCCGAGGCGCTCGGCACGTCGATCGCCGGGGTGACGCGCCTCGCGGGTGGAGCATCGAAGGAGGCGTGGGCGGTGACGACCGCGGACGGCCGCGACCTCGTCGTCCGGAGGGCGGGCGGTGGTGTCATCCATCTCGACACGCTGTCCTTGCGCGCTGAGTACGACGTCCTCGTGGCCGCGCGTACCGCCGGGGTGCGCGTCCCGGAGCCGATCGCCTACCTCGGCGAGGTGGACGGACGTGAGGCGTACGTGATGACGCGCGTCAAGGGCGAGACGATCGGCCGCCGCATCGTCAAGGCGCCGCCGGCCGCACTCGACGTCCAGCTGGCCGAGGAGCTCGCGAAGATCCACGCAATCCCGCGCGAGTCACTGCCGTTCCTTCCCGACCCCGACCTGTGGCAGCGGTTGTACGAGGAGCTGGACTCGATCGACGAGCCGCACCCTGCCATCGAGCTCGGAATCGCCTGGTGTCGCGAGCGCCTCCCGCGCGAACGCCCCCGGGTCGTCGGACACGGCGACTTCAGAATCGGAAACATCATGGTCGACGAGAACGGCATCGTCGCCGTGCTCGACTGGGAGTTCTCGCACATCGCCGACCCGGCAGAAGATCTTGCCTGGCCGCTGGTTCGCGCCTGGCGCTTTGGCAGCGATGCCCTCCGCCTCGGCGGCATCGGCGACGTCGAGCCGTACCTCGACCGCTATTCGCAGCTGACGGGCATCGTCGTCCCGTCCGACGAGTTGCTGGCCTGGGAGGTCCTCGGGAACTGCAAGTGGGCGATCGGAGCGCTGATGCAGGCGCGTCGGCACCTTCGGGGAGAGGAACGGAGCGTGGAGCTCGCGATCCTCGGACGACTCGCCGCGGAGATGGAGTACGAGGTCCTCGATCTGATCGAGAGAGCGGCGTGACCCCAGCGCCGACCGACCGGCCGACCGCCGCCGAGCTCGCAACCGCGGTGCAGGAGTTCCTCGAGAGCGAGATCCTGCCGATCCTCGACGACCAGAGACTGCGCTTTCGCACGCTCGTGGCCATGAACGCGCTCTCCATCGTCGCTCGCGAGGCACCTGAGCCGGGTCCCTCCGACTGGGCGACGGCTCGCAGGATCCGTGCCGGCGATGTTCGCGCCGGCGATCTCGCCCGGCTGAAGGCGGAGGTCGAGTCGAAGCTCCTCGTGGCGAGCCCGAAGTACCTCGATCGCTACCGGCCGGACTAGTGCGGCCGCTCAGAACGTCCGGCCTGAAATCGGGCCCGCGAAGCGGGGCCCTTCAGGATCCCGCGGCTCCGCGGAACGTACGGTTTCCGGTCAAACGATCAGGGGCGCTGCACTAGGTGCGCCGCAGGATCTATCTCATGCGGCACGGAGCAGTCTCGTACTTCGACGACGACGGAGCGCCCGTCGATCCCGAGGCAGTGTCGCTGACGACCGAAGGACGCGCCCAGGCCGAGGCAGCCCGTGACCTGCTCGAGCCGATCGCGTTCGACCGCGTGATCGCCAGCGGCCTTCCGAGGACCATCGAAACGGCGTCGATCGTCGCGCCCGGCCGGGAGCCGGAGGCGTGGCCGGAGCTCGACGAGATCCGCGGCGAGCGCCTCTCGGCGATTCCCGCCGACGAGCTCGAGAACGAGTTCGTCCACGCCTTCCGGGGAGTCGTGCCGAACGAGAAGCGGTTCCTCGGCGGCGAGACGATCGGCGAGCTGTTCGATCGCGTCATCCCGGCGGTCGATCGACTGCTCGCCGACGAGAAGCTGGGACACGGTGCTGCTCGTCCTGCACGGTGCCGTCAACCGGGCGATTCTCTCGCGCGCGCTCACCGGGCAGCGCATGTTCCTCGGCCAGTTCGAACAGGCGCCGGGGTGCGTCAACGTCCTCGACGTCGGCGACGTCGGCTGGATCGTCCGGGCCGTGAACGTGAGCCCGTCTCGACCTCACGCACCGCGCGACGCGCATGACGACGATGGAGGGCTACTGGGAGCGGTTACCAGGCGCTCGAACCGGACTGAATCAGGCCCCGGAAACGGCGACGGGGCCGGTGAGACCGGCCCCGTCGGCCCATCGCTAGACGGGTGTGTCAGGCGCCTACTGGCACTTGATCGCGGAGACGGGAGCGAACGTCCCGTCCGTGAACTTCACCATCTGCTCGCACTTGATCGGGAACTGGCTCGTTGCGCCGGTCTTCTGCTTGACTCCCGGGCAGCAGGAACGGGTTCGCCTCGTTCCAGTTCCGGAACGCCTTCATCAGCGAGGCGCGGGTCGGGTTGGTGCCCGCGCTTGTACAGCAGCTGCGCGAACGCGTGGGCGGTCGCGACGCCGTAGAGGTTGAGCGCGTCGGTGACACGGCCCTTCGGGTAGTACTTCGCCATCACCTGCTTGTAGAGCTTCATCGCGGCGTCGTTGTCCCACTTCGGGTTCGCCGGATCCTTCGCGTACTGCGTCGTGAAGGTCTTGTTGACGAGATCGCCGCCGCCGTTCGCCTTCGCGAGCGTCAGGAACGTGTCGGTCGCGGAGACGGCGTTCGTGTAGATCGACGGCCGGCGACCACTTGAGCGCGCCTGCGGTCGCGTAGGCCTGGATCGTCTTCGTCGGCGTCGCGATGATCACGAAGACCGTCGCGCCCGATCGCCTTCAGCTTCGCGATCTGCGACGCCGACGCTCGGTCGCGGTGACCTCGAACGGCTCCTTGCCGACGATGTTGGACGTCTTGGCTCCGAGGCCCTCCTCGAGGCCGGCGAGTAGGTCCTTGCCGTAGTCGTCGTTCTGGTAGAGGACGCGCGATCTTCGCGTTCGGGCTGTTCCGCGCGATCGCCTGGCCGTAGATCTTGCCCTCGAACTGGTAGTTCGGCTGCCAGCCGGTCGTCCACGGGTACTGCTTCCAGTCCGCGCCCCACGTCGTCGCGCCCGTCGAGACGAGCATGTGCGGAACCTTCTTCGAGTTCAGGTACGGGCGGATCGCGAGGTTCACCTCGGTGCCGAGCGAGCCGACGACCGCGAACACGTTGTCCTGCTCGACGAGCTCACGCGTCAGCTGTACCGCTGTGCGGCGGCGAGTACTGGTCGTCGTAGTCCTTGAAGACGATCTGGCGACCGTAGACGCCGCGCTTCCCGTCCGGCCCTCGTGCGGGCGTTGATGTACGAGAAGTACGCCTTCATCGCCGACGGGGATCGTCGCGTAGAGCGACGCGGGCCCGGAGAGCGGGAACGTGCCGCCGATCTTGACCGATGTCGCGGTGACACCGGTCTCGGTGGTCGCGCTGGTCGCACTCGACGCAGTGACTCCGAGCGCTGCGACGAGCGCGAGTGCGACGATCATGATTCTGCGCATTGACACTCCTTTGTGAGTTTGTCCTCGACATCGAGGCACAACGTGACTGGGCGACCATAACCGCCCAATTCTCAAGACGCTAGTGCCGCCGATTTGTTGCTCACCCGCGCATTCCCGGCGGGGCGAAGGGGTCTCAGCCGAGGCCGATCTCCTGGGCTAGTGCCTCTGCCTCGTCCAGGTCGTCCGAGAGCGCCTCGATCCCGTCTCGCCCAGATCGACGGGTCGGTGAGGTCGAGGTCGACCATCCGGGCGAGCTCTTCCGGAGACTTCGAGCCACCCGCGCGCAGCAGGTCGAGGTACGGCGCCACCATCGCATCGCCCTCACGCTCGTACGCGCGGAAGATCGACAGCGCGAAGAGATAGCCGTACGCGTAGGCGTACACGTATCCGGGTGAGTTCGTGAAGTGCGGGATGTAGCTCCACCAGGTGGCGTACCCGTCCACGCCGACCGAGTCACCGAACAATGCCGTCTGGCATTCGAGCCACAACTCGTTGAGCCTGTCCGCCGAGAGCTCGCCGTGCTCGCGGCGCTCGGTGTGGGTGGCATGCTCGAAGCGGTTCATGGCGATCTGCCGGAACGTCGTCGCAATCGCGTCCTCGAGCTGGCCGGAGAGGAGGTCGAGACGCTTGCGCGGGTCGTCCTCGGATGCGAGCAAGCGCTTGAACGTGAGCGCCTCGCCGAAGACCGAGGCCGTCTCGGCGGTCGTCAACGGGGTCGAGGCGTTGAAGAGCCCGAGAGGCTGGGCCATCGACCCGTGCAGCGCGTGCCCGAGCTCGTGCGCCAGCGTCAGGATCGAGCGACGGTCGCCCGTGTAGTTCATGAACACGTAGGGATGGACGCCCGGCACATTGGTGGCGCAGTAGGCGCCGTGACGCTTGTCCGGACGCACCGGAGCATCGATCCAACCGTCGTCGAAGAACTGCTCGACCGCGGCGCCCGCCTCGGGGGCGAAGTCCGTGTATGCCTCGACGACCACGCGGCGCGCCTCGTCCCACGACGTCTTCGAGGAGTCCTCGGCGATCGGAGCGAACCGGTCGTAGTACTCGAGCCGTTCGAGCCCGAGGAGCTTCGCCTTGAGCCGGTAGTAGCGTTGCGGCACGTCGTAGCGCGACGTCGCGGCGTCGATCAGAGCCTGGACGGCGTCGTCGGTCGTCTCGTTCGAGAGGTTGCGGGCCGAGATCCACGTCGGGTAGCCGCGGAGCCGATCGTCGATCCACTTGTCGACCAGGATCGTGTTGAAGATGGACGTGCGGGTGCGCAGACCCGGCTCCAGCGCGGCTTCGACGGCCTCGGCTGCGCCCTTCCGCTCGTCCCGGTCGGATGAGTAGAGCTTCGCCATCGCCGTCTCGAGCGACACGGGCTCGTCCGCGTCCGGGAGGTCGACCCTCATAGCGCCGAGCACCTCCTCGTACAGGCGCGACCACGCCGAGATGCCGGAGACCGCCTTCTCCGTGATGATCTTCTCCTCCGGCTCGGTGAGGAGGTACGGGCGGAAGACGCGCTGCGACGAGAGCCAGTGGCGCCAGTGATCGAGTGCCGGATCCGACAGCAGCTCGTCGGCCGCACCGTCCTCGATCGCTGCCCATTCGAGCCCGAAGAACAGGAGCTGTGTCTCGAGGCCGGCGGCCTTCTCGCCGAGCTTCGCGACGAGCGCGCCGCGGGCCGTGTCGGCCATGTTGGTCGAGAAGAGCATGTGCGCGTAGTAGAGGGCGCGGGTCGCGATCGCCTCGATTCGCTCACGCTCGGCGATCGCGTCAGCGAGCTCGGCGGCGGAGAGGCTTGCGACCTTGCCGTAGTAGCGGTCCCGGAACGCAGCGGAGGCGGTCTCGGCCTCGGCGATGTCGGCTTCGATCCGGGGATCGTCGGTGGAGGCATAGAGGCCGGAGAGGTCCCACGCGACGTCTTCGGCGCCGGTCTGCTCGATAGTTGTCATGAGGCGCAGACTAGAGGATCGACCGCGACTCGAGGTCGGTTGGGCCGAGGTCGTTCGGGTCGGTCACGGGCGCACGGCAGGAGAATCGCTCACAGAGGTAGACGGCCGGCTTGCCGTCGACCAGCGTCTTCCCGCGAAGCAACGGAACGCCCTCCGCGGGCCCGACCGCGACGACCGTGTTGGGCCTGAACGGAGCGAGCGCGGCGCGAGCCACAGGGCTCTCGACCTGACCGACGATCGCGAGCTCGCGCGGCGGCGCCAGCCAGAGGTCGAGCGCGCACAGCGCCCAGCCGAAGGCACCGGGCGCACGACCGAGCATGGGTTGCACGAGGCGCAGCACCGACACTGCCAGGCGCTCGAGCTCGTCATCGCCCCAGATCCGCGCCAGGCGTAGGAGCACATGGGCGAGCATCGAGTTGCCAGACGGGATCGGGTTGTCGTCGAGATCCTTCGTGCGGGCCACGAGCTCCTCGCCGCCGGTCGGAGCGAGGAAGAAGCCGCCGTTCTCGCCGATCGCCGAAGAGCTCGACCGCGAGGAGCGCGAGCCGACGGGCCTCGTGCAGCCAGCGCACCTCGCCGGTTGCGACGTGGAGCTCGAGCAGCCCATGCGCTGCATTGGCGTAGTCGTCGAGAAAGCCCTCGCCACTGACCTGTCCCTCGCGCCACGAGCGCGAGAGCAGGCCGTCGCCGCGCGAGAGAGGTCCGAGCAGGAACTCGCCCACACCGCGCGCAGCCTCGAGCCAGTCCTGCCGCTCGAACCGTCGCGCTCCTTCGGCCAGCGCCGCGAGCGCGAGTCCGTTCCACGATGCCAGCACCTTGTCGTCGAGACCCGGTTGTGGTCTGCTCGACCGCTCCTCGAACAGCCTGCGCCGAAGCTCCGCCGGAACCTCGCCCCTGATGATCGAGCGACCGTGCTCGAACGGCTGCAGCAGGTCGGCAGGCACGCCCTCCTCCTCCGTCCACGTGAAGGTCAAGCCCTCGACGCCGTTCGTGTCGGCGTCCTGCGCCGACGCGAGACCCCCCGCCGGGAGGCGAAGCTCACGCACGACGTAGTCGAGCGTCTCCTCCACGACTCTCCCGTACCGCTCCGCCCCGGTGACGGCGAAGGCGTGGAGGTACGCCGAGGCGAGCAACGCGTTGTCGTACAGCATCTTCTCGAAATGGGGCACGAGCCAGCGGTTGTCGACCGAGTAGCGGTGGAAGCCGCCTCCGACGAGGTCGAACATGCCCCCTGCTGCCATGCCGTCGAGCGTCGTCGTCACCATCTCGCAGCGCCCGGGGCGAGCCGCGCCGGAGGAGAAACTCGAGCGTCGATGCCGGCGGGAACTTCGGGGCCCTCCCGAATCCGCCGTGGACCGGATCGAACCCTGCCGCAATCACCCTCTCCGCCTCGTCCAGCAACGACGCCGTCAACGGCTCGGACGACGGCTCGATCCTGGCCGACCGGCCGACAGCTTCGACGAGCCGCCGCGCCTGGGTGCCGATGTCCTCGTGCTGCTCACGCCACGCGTCGGCGACGGCGACCAGGAGCTGAGAGAACGACGGCAGCCCGTGGCGCGGCTCGGGTGGGAAATAGGTCCCGGCATAGAACGGCTCTCCCTTCGGCGTCAGGAAGACGGTCATCGGCCACCCGCCTTGACCCGTCATCGAGACGGTCGCCTCCATGTAGAGCGCGTCGATATCCGGACGCTCCTCCCGATCGACCTTGACATTGACGAAGTGGTCGTTCATCAGGGCAGCGGTTGCCGGGCTCTCGAACGACTCGTGCGCCATCACGTGGCACCAGTGACAGGCGCTGTAGCCCACCGAGAGCAGGATCGGCCGATCCTCCCGCCGCGCCCGCTCGAGCGCCTCCGCCCCCCACGGGTACCAGTCGACCGGGTTGTCGGCGTGCTGGAGGAGATACGGGCTCGTCTCGGCGGCCAGCCTGTTCATCGCCGGGCGACCGTTCAATCCGGAACGACGTCGGATTTCTTCGAACGGCGATTCCGAATCCACTCGATCAGGAACGCGACGCTGAACGCGATTCCGAGCCCGAGCAGCACACCCTTCCACGGTTGCTCCTCGAACTGCTTGCCGCCGACGTACCCGAGCAACGTCGCATACGTCGCCCAGAGCCCGGCGGCCACCACGTCGTAGCGGAAGAAGCGATGCCACGGCAGCCCTCGCGTGTACCCGGCCGTGAACGTGACAGCGGTTCGTCCGAACGGGATGAACCGGGCGATCAGGATGATGTAGCTCCCGCGCTGCTCGAGCTGCTGTTCGGCCCAGTCGAAGCCGCGGTGCGCCTTCTCGTGCCGAAACACGCGCTTCACCGTCCTCTCTCCGGCCCACTTGCCGATCCCGTACGAGATGTTGTCGCCGATCACCGCCCCCGTCCAGGCGGCGAGGATCACGAGGACGACGTTGAGATCTCCCGCGCCGGCCAGGGCACCGGCGACGATCACCATCGATTCGCTCGGCACGAGAGGGAAGAATGCGTCGAGCACCGCGACGGCAAGGATGGCGACGTAGCTCCAGTTCGAGCCCGAGACCCAATCGACCATCTGCTGGAACACGGGTGCATCCTCGCAGAGACCGGAACCGCGATGATGGCGTGATGGCGCTTACCCCCCTCGACGGCGTTCGCGTCCTCGACGTCACCACCTCGATCGCCGGGCCCTACTGCGCCCAGATCCTCGCCGCGCTCGGCGCCGACGTGGTCAAGGTCGAGCGGCCCGACACCGGCGACGACGGCCGCGCCTGGGGGCCGCCGTTCTGGAACGGCGAAGGAACGATGTTCCTCTCGGCGAACGCCGGCAAGCGCTCGCTCGCGCTCTCGCTCCGCGACCCGCGGGGCCTGGCAGCGCTGCTTCGACTCGTCGACGAAGCCGACGTCTTCCTGCAGAGCCTCCGGCCGGGGCTCGCCGCAGATCTCGGCCTCGACGCAGAGACGTTGCGAGCCCGCAGGCCGGGGCTCGTGTACTGCTCCGTCGGGGCTTACGGTCATGTGGGACCGCTGCGCCACGAGCCCGGCTACGACGCGCTGATGCAGGCAGCCGGCGGGCTGATTTCGATCACCGGAGAGCCGGGGCGCCCAGGCGTCCGGGTCGGGTCGTCGTTGATCGACCAGGGTACGGGGACCTGGGCCGCGCTCGGGATCCTTGCGGCCTTGCTCGAGCGCGGCCAGACCGGCGAGGGCTGCGAGGTCGATGTCTCGCTCTACGAGACGGCGCTCGGATACATCGGCTACCACCTCGTGGGCTTCCTGGCCGACGGGACCGTCCCGCACGGCCAAGGCACGCGCTTCCCGATGGTGGCGCCGTATCAGGTGTTCCCGACGCGGGACGGCGAGCTGATGATCGCCGGCGGCAACGACCGGCTGTTCGCTTCCATCTGCGCCGTCGTCGGGTTGCCGTTGCTCGTCGACGATCCCCGCTTCCGCACGAATCCCGATCGGGTGCGCAACCGAGACGAGCTCGCCGCCCTCCTGGGACGGGCGCTCGCAGAGCACGACACGGAGCACTGGCACGAGCACCTCACCGCCGCGGGCGTCCCGGCGGCGCCCGTCGCCGACGTCGCCGACGTGGCGCTCGCCCCGCAGACCGAGGCGCTGGGCATCATCCAATCTCTCGACCATCCATCGATCCCCGACCTGCGGCTCACCGCCCTGCCACTTTCGTTCGACGGCGAGCGGGCGCTGCACCGGTCGGCTCCTCCGGCGCTTGGAGCGCACACAGACGAGATACTGGGTGCGGCAGGCTACGAGCCCGACGAGATTGCGGCCCTTGCCGCAGAGGGAGTGATCAGGAGATGAGCCACGTATCTGCGTCGTTCAGCGCCACGATCCGCGTGCGCATCTCGGATGCCCCGGGGGCGTTCGGCCGGCTCGCAAGCGCAATCGGGGACGCCGGAGGATCGTTGGGCGCGATCGATCTCGTTCGGGTCGAGAAGGACACCAAGGTGCGCGACGTCACCGTCGATGCAGCCGACGCCGACCACCTCGACCGGATCGTCGAGAGCGTTCGCGCCACCGAGGGGGTCGAGGTCGAGCGGGTCTCCGATCGCACGTTCCTGATGCACCTCGGAGGCAAGATCGAGATGCGATCGAAGGTTCCCGTCAAGACCCGGGACGATCTGTCGATGGCCTACACGCCCGGGGTGGCCCGAATCTGCGAGGCGATCGCCGCCGACCGCGAGTCGGCCTGGAACCTGACGATCAAGCAGAACACCGTCGCGGTCGTGTCGGACGGGACTGCCGTGCTCGGCCTCGGAGACATCGGCCCTGAGGCCGCGATGCCGGTGATGGAGGGCAAGGCGTTGCTCTTCAAGGAGTTCGGGGGCGTCGATGCGTGGCCGATCTGCCTCGCGACCAAGGACACGGAGGAGATCATCGCCGCCGTACGGGCCATTGCACCCGGCTTCGGTGGGATCAATCTCGAGGACATCTCAGCGCCCCGGTGCTTCGAGATCGAGACGCGACTGCGCGCCGAGCTCGACATCCCCGTGTTCCACGACGACCAGCACGGCACCGCGATCGTGGTGTTGGCCGCACTCCTGAACGCCTTGCGCGTCGTCGAGAAGGAGATCGGCGACATCAAGGTGGTGACGACGGGCGTCGGTGCGGCGGGGGTCGCCGTCACCGACATCCTGCTCAACGCCGGGGTGCGGACCCTGATCGGCTGCGACCATGCCGGTGCGATCTACGACGGACGGTCAGGGCTCAACTCGATCAAGCAGGCGTACGCCGAGCGCACGAACCCGGAACGTCGGGCGGGTTCGGCCGACGAACTGCTCGAGGGCGCAGACGTCTACCTCGGCCTCTCCGTCCCGGGGGCGGTGTCGCCGGCCGGTATCGCGCGGATGGCGGACCGCGCGATCGTGTTCGCAATGGCCAACCCGACTCCCGAGATCGCGCCCGAGGAGCTCCCGCCGGGGAAGGTCGCTGTCGTGGCCACCGGCCGCTCCGATTACCCGAACCAGATCAACAACGTCCTCGCGTTTCCCGGGGTGTTCCGCGGCGCACTCGACGTCCGCGCCAGCACCATCACCGAGGGAATGAAGGTGGCCGCAGGACACGCGCTCGCATCCGTGATCTCGGCCGACGAGCTCGGGCCGGAGTACGTCATCCCGAGCGTGTTCAACCGGGAGGTGACGGCGCGCGTGGCGGCGGCCGTGGCAGAGGCGGCCGAGCGCGACGGCGTCGCTCGGCGCATGCGCGGGTGAGCCCGATCGCCGCGCGAGGGCTCTGTTACTCGTAATGGAGCGCTTCGAGCGGGTCGAGCCTCGCGGCGCGGCGCGCAGGGAAGATCGCGGCGACGATCCCGACGAGGATCGCCGCGACCGCGAACACGATCACCTGCGTCGTCGGGAACGCGAACACGAGGAAGTCGATTCGCGCGATCAGAAGGGCAGCGAGCACGAGCCCGAGCGCGATGCCGAACACCGCCCCGATGAGAGCGGTGATCACGCTTTCGTGCCGGATCATGCGCCGCACCTGGCGACGCGTCATGCCGATAGCGCGCAGCATTCCGATCTCGCGCGTGCGCTCGAAAACCGTGAGCACCAGCGTGTTCACGATCCCGAAGAGGCTGATGAGGACCGAGAGTGCGAGCAGGACGTACAGGATGTTCAGGATCGAGCTGAGTCCGGAGATCTGGCTGTCGATGAAGTCCTGGCGCGATCTGGGCCTTGGCGTTCGGGTACGGCTCGAGTGCCTTGTCGAGCGCGGCGAGGTTCGCGTCGGTCTCCCCACCCTCCATCTTCACGAACGAATAGAGGTTCTGAGGGTCGGAGTTGTTCGCATCCCACGTGGCGGCGGAGATCGTGACAGGCCCGAACGGCGTGCCGCCCGGTGGCGGGTCGAAGATGCCCTCGATCTGGAACCGCTCGGTGACGCCGTTGACGAAGGTGACGTCGACAGGAGAGCCCATCTCGAGGTCGTGGCGCTTCGCGTAGTCCTTATCGACGAAGGCACCGCCCTGGCCCAGGTTCGACAACGTTTCCTGCGAACCGTCCACCCAGTCGAGCGCAATCACCTGGCTCGCCCCGGGATCGACCGCCGTCGCGAAGATCGTCTTGTTGAAGACGAGGGCATCGCCCGTGCGAACGCTGCCGACCGCCGTCACACCGGGCGCCGTTGCCGCGGCCTCGGCCGCCGAGATCGGAATCGGATCGAAGTTGTTCTGTGCTGTGATCGAATAGTCGCCGGTGAAGATGTCGTTCACGGCGCCCGTGAACGACTGAACGATGCCGGCCGCGAGCGTTGCGACGAGGGTGACGAGCGCGAGGCCGATCATCAGTGCGGCCGCGGTCGAGGCGGTGCGCTGCGGGTTGCGCCGGCTGTTCTCGCCGCCGAGCTGCGTGCTCTCGCGCTCGGGCAGGAAGCGCGGGAACTGCACGGGCCATTCGGGCTGCCAGCCGAGGAGCGCCTTCCGAATCCACATGAGCGCAACGATCCAGGCGATCGGATTCAGGATCGTGACGACGAAGACGATCAGCGCAAGGATGCGCGCGACGCCCCAGCCCGGGGTGAAGGCGGCGTAACGGTAGAGCCAGTAGAAGCCCCAGACCGGGAGCCAGATCGGCAACGCCACGATCATCAGGACCAGCATCGCCCAGCGCGCAACCGGCGAGAGCACCTTCGAGAGCGGCGGTACGAGCCTGGTCGTGACGCGGGCGACACCGGCGAAGAGCAGCAGGACGCCGACGCCGAGCCAGAGCAGCACCTGCGAGGTGCCGAGCCCGTGCACGAAGAGCCCGTACAAGAGCGCAAGCGCCCCGAGAGCGATCGTGACGACCGCCCCAACGACGCGCGACCGGAACAGCGAGTTGCCGAACAGCACCAGCACGAGCCCGATCACCGCCAGCAGGATCGCGAAGAGCGTCGTCCACGGGCGCGCGACGATCCCGACGGCGGCAATCGCGATCCCGATGCCGGTTACGACAATCGCCTGTGGCGTGCCCCGGAGTGGGTCGAACGGATCGGACGGTAGGACGGCACCCTCGCGCACCGCGGCGATTGGCGGAACGCCTGTCGCGAGCAGCGCCGGGTACATGCCGGCGAGGACGGTGACGCCGACGCCGACGAGAAGTGAATAGAGGATCGTGTGACCCTGGAAGAGGAGACCGCTGTTCGGCAGCGTGAACCCGACGGCGTCGAAGAGGGCAAAGAGCCCCTTGGCGAGCCCGAGGCCGAGCATGAGGCCCGACGATCGAGGCGACGAGACCGACGACGAAGGCCTCGATCGTCACGGAGATCATGATCTGCTGACGTGAAGCACCGAGCGTTCGGAGCGTGGCGAACTCGCGCGTCCGCTGGGCGATCGTGATCGAGAGCGAGTTGGCGATCACGAAGGCCCCGACAAAGAGCGCGATGCCACCGAAGACGAGCAGGAATGTGCGCAGGAACGAGATGAACGCATTGGTGTCCGATGCGTCTTCCTGCGCCTGCGCTTCCCCTGTCCGCACCTGTGTCCCCTCAGGGAGGATCTTCTGGATCTCCGCGACGAGAGCCTCGGGTGGGACACCGTCCTTCGCCGCGACCCGAATCTGGTCGAGCTTGCCAGGCTTCGCGAAGAGCTTCTGCGCGGTCGGCAGAGTGAACCCCGCGAGCGTCGCGCCGCCGATCGAGGACACCGAGCCGAATTTGACGAAGCCCGAGATGCGAAGCTGCTCCGTCGGCCCCTCGGCCTGAACGCCGATCTCCTGCCCGATCTTCAGATCCTTCTTCTCTGCCGTCGATCGATCGATCACGACCTCGCCGTCGTTGGGCCAGCGCCCGTCCACGAGCGAGAGGCTGTTCAGCGACGGCTGTGTCCGGATCGATGCTGAAGCCGAGGTTCGGCGCGCCGCCGAAGGTGATCGCCTTCCCATCTGCACCGATCAGCTGCGCGTCGCCGCCGACGCCACCGACGGCGGCGCCGGTGTCCGGGAGCGCCCTCACCTCGGGCAGCAGGGACTCGTCGAACGGCGGCGCCACGCTGCCGTTGTCGCCGAGATCGAAGGCGGTCTTGCCGGTGATCGTCGCATCGGTCCCGCGGTAGACGTCCGTGAAGATCGTGTTGAACGCGTCGTCGATCGAGTCCGTGAGCACGAACGTGCCGCTCACCATCGCGACGCCGAGGACGATTGCGAGGGCTGTTAGGACGGTGCGGAGCTTGCGCCCGAGGATTCCCTTGAGCGCGAAGCGCGTCACTCGGTCGCCGAGCTCCTCCATCGAGGCGAGAATCTCCGGCGCGCTCGCGCCGGACGACTCCTTGACGATGACGCCGTCGGCGAGGAACAGGATGCCGTCGGCGATCTGCGCCGCGTGCGCGTCGTGCGTGACCATCACCATCGTCTGGCCGAGGTCGCGTACCGAGTGGCGTAGCAGCTCGAGGATCTCGCCGCTCGTCTTCGAGTCGAGGTTGCCGGTCGGCTCGTCGGCGAAGATGACGGACGGGCGCGAGACGAGCGCTCGTGCGATAGCGACTCGCTGCTGCTGGCCGCCCGAGAGCTCGGCGGGCCGGTGGTGAAGCCGGTCACCGAGCCCGACCGACCGAATGAGGCCCTGGTACCAATCGGGATCGGGCTTCTCGCCGGCGATCGAGAGCGGCAGCAGGATGTTCTCCTCGGCCGTACAGCATCGGCAGGAGGTTGAAGAACTGGAAGACGAACCCGATGTGCTCGCGACGGAGCCTGGTCAGGTCGGTGTCCCCGAGCGTCGGTGATCTCCGTCCCGGCGATCTTCACGCTGCCTGACGTCGGCTGGTCGAGGCCGGCGAGGATGTGCATCAAGCGTCGACTTCCCCGAGCCCGACGGGCCCATGACGGCGGTCAGCTGCGCCGTTTGGAACACTCGACCGAGACGCCACGTAGCGCGTCGACGGCAGTGTCTCCGGCGCCGTAGCGCCGCGTCACGTCGGTTGCGACGACGACGGGGCCGTTCTCCCGAACCTGGGTGACCACTGACTCCGTCTCTGTCACGTCATTGCCTCCTCGTCGGTTCCATGCCACGCACCCTCGCGAGGCCGCGACTCGAATGCGATACGGGTAACCGTACCCGTCCCGCCGAGATCGACTCCAAGCCACCCCGACCGCACCGGCGCTACCGGTTTCCGAGCATCCGCCTGGCGCTCTCGCCGAGCACATCGCCGAGGATTCCGACGATCTCGTCCATCTCGGCCTCACCCGCGACGAGCGGCGGCGAGATCTGCACCACCGGGTCGCCGCGGTCGTCCTGGCGACAGATCAGGCCCGCGTCGAACAACGCCGGCGAGAGGAAGCCGCGCAGCAGCGACTCGCATTCGTCGTCGTCGAAGGTCGCTTTCGTCTCGCGGTCCTTCACGAGCTCGATCGCGTAGAAGAACCCCGTCCCGCGGACGTCGCCGACGATCGGGACGTCGAGCAGTGTCTCGAGCTTGGCGCGGAAGACGTCCTGCGTGTCGCGCACGTGCTCGACGATTCCCTCGCGCTTCATGATCTCGATGTTCTTGAGCGCGATCGCGCACATCACCGGGTGTCCTCCGAAGGTGATTCCGTGCGAGTAGATCGAGGTGGCGTCGAGGAACGGCTCCATCACCTCGTCGCGCGCGATCACGGCGCCAATCGGGCCGTAGGACGAGGAGAGGCCCTTTGCGCACGTGATCAGGTCCGGCCGGATGTCGTAGCGCTCCGATCCGAACCAGTGGCCGAGTCGACCGAAGCCGGTGATCACCTCGTCCGCCGAGAGCAGGATGTCGTACTCGTCGCAGATCGCCCGGACTCCCCGCCAGTAGCCGTCGGGAGGCGTGAAGCAGCCGCCGGCGTTCTGCACGGGCTCCATGTGGACGAGGCAGACCGTCTCGGGGCCCATCGCGAGGATCGCCTGCTCGAGGTCGTCGAGGAGGAACCGGGTGAAGTCCTGCTCGGTCTCGGAGTCGGGACGGTGGTAGCGGTTCGTGTTGTGGACGTGGCGCACCTCGGGCACGAGCGGCTCGAACGTCGCCCGTAGCGCTGGGATCCCGTTGATCGAGAGCGCCCCCATCGTCGTGCCGTGATACGCGATGTGACGCGCGATCGCCTTGTACCGGTGCGGCCCCCGCCGGCCCGCCGCGACGATCGAGTCGTGCCTCGTCTCGGGCTCGCGCGAGCGGCCGTCCGGAGCTGCTTCTCGCCACGGGCGACGTAGTACTGCCGGGCGAGCTTCCACGCCGCCTCGACCGCCTCGGATCCGCCCGAGACGAAGAAGACGCGGTTGAGATCACCTGGTGCGAGCGATGCGAGCTCGGCGGCGAGCTCGATCGCCTTCGGATGCGCGTACGACCAGTTGGTGTAGAACGGCAGCTCGCGCATCTGCTCGAGCGCCGCCTGTCCGATCTCCTCGCCGTATCCGTAGCCGATGTTGACCGAGAAGAGACCGGCGAGCGCGTCGAGGTAGCGCTTGCCGTTCGAGTCCTCGAGGTAACAGCCGTCGCCCCGGACGATGATCGGGACGTCCTGACCCTCGCCGAAGCCGCCCATCCGGGTGAAATGCATCCACAGGTGGTCGCGCGCCAGCCGCTGGAGATCGGGCCCCGTCACGTGCTCAACCTTCTCGGGTCGGCACGATCAGCAGCGGTCGCGACGCGCGCTGGACGAGCTTGAGCACGACCGAGCCGAGGATGGCGCCGCTGATCGGGTTCTCACCGACGGTGCCGACGACGATGGTGCTCGCGTCGAGCTCCTCGGCCACGGCCATCAGGACGTCGGCAGGCTTCCCTTCCTCGACGCGAGCGGTCGCCCGGATGCCGGCTGCCTCGAGGTCATCGACGGCCCGGGCGACCGCGTGCGCGCCGATCTTCTCGAGCTGACCCCTGAAGTCCGCCGATTCTCCCTCGACCGCGGGGCCGCCGAAGACGCTCATGTAGTAGCCGAACACGACGCACACCTCCGCCCCGAGCAGCGGCGCCCGGCGGATCGTCTCGGCGAGCGCGGCGTTCGCCGAGGGTGAGCCGTCGTAGCCGAGCACGATCGTCTTAAGCATCGAGCACCGCCGGATCCGCGACCTCGAGCTTCCGCTGGAAGAACTCGCGATGGTTGAACCAACGCCACAACATCAGGATCACCCCCAGGATCATGAATCCGATAGCGATCACGAGTGGTGGTCCGAGCCCGAACCACGACTCGCCCGATTCCGAGTTCTCCGGCTTCGAGAGGTCGATGATCGACTTGACGAGGATGTACCCCATCACGATCGCCCCGATGAGCGGCACGACGCCGACGAGCAGGAATGACCTCACGCTCTTCGTCAGCTCGCGCCTGAAGTAGACGACGCAGGCAAGCCCGGTCATGCCGTAGTAGAGAAGGATGAAGATCCCGATCGAGAGGATCGAGTCGTAGAGCGCGTTCTGGCTCACGAGCGTCAGGCCGACGTACCAGATGATCGAGAGGACGGCCATCCAGATCGTGGCGACGCCCGGGGTCATGTGCTTCGGGTGGACGCTTGCGAATCTCTTCGGGAACGCGCCCTGGACGGCCATCGACAACGCGGTTCGGGTCGACGGTAGGATCGTCGTCTGGGTCGAGGCCGATGCCGAGGTCAGCACCGCGATGATCAGCAGCTTGTCGAGGGGCGAGCCGAACACGTCCCCTCCGAGAGCGGCCAGGACGTCGAGCTGGTTGTCCTCGAGGAACTTCGGCCCGTGGAAGGCGATGGCTGCGATTGCCACGACGACGTAGATCCCGACGAGGATGATCGTGCTCAGGATCGCCGCCACCCCCGGGGTGCGGGTCGAGTCCTCTGTCTCCTCGTTGACGCTCACCGTCGAGTCCCAGCCCCAGTAGATGAAGATCGCGGCGAGCACCCCCGCCACGAGAGCGCTGCTCGACGAGATGTTGAGCGGGTTGAGCCAGCTCAGGGACGGGTGGATCGAGCCCACCGGGTCGGAGCTGTACACCTTCCACAACGCCACGACGGCGAACAGGAACAGCGTGATGATCTCGGCAGCGAGCAGGAAGTACTGGGTCTTCGCCGACGCCTCGATCCCGACGTAACAGATCCAGCTCATCACGATGATCCAGGTCACGCCGACCACGGTGACCCAGAACGTGCTCGCTGCGAGGCTGTCGGCCCCGACGAGCAGGAAGCTGTACTCGCCGGCGATCTGCGACAGGTTGGCGATCACGATGATCTGGGCGATCAGCGCCGCCCAGCCGCCGAGCCAGCCCGCCCACGGCCCGAACGCCTTCGTCGTCCACGAGAACGTCGTGCCGCAGTCGGGGTCGGCCTTGTTCATGTAGTAGAAGCCGGCCGCGATGAAGAGCATCGGGATGAACGTCACCCAGAGCACGGCCGGGGCGTAGAGACCGACGGCGGCGACGACGATCCCGAGCGAGGCGGCGAGGCTGTAGCCGGGAGCCGTCGAGGCGACGCCGATGACGACGCTCGAGAGTAGACCGAGCGCTCCACTCTTCAGTCCCTTGTCTGCGATCCCGGAATCGGCCCGCAGGGTCGGCTCGACCGCCGCCATCAGAGCGCCTTCCTCGACGATCCGCTCATAACTCCTCCTTCGCGGTCGGCTCGTGCACGCGAGCTCCCCAGTCGTAGAGTCCGCGGGACGACTGCCCCCGCTCAGGCGCCCACGCGGATCATCTTCCGGTTGACGAACTCCTCGGTTGCGTAGCGACCGAGCTCCCGCCCGAAGCCGGAGCGCTTGACGCCGCCGAACGGAAGCTCCGCGGCGTCCGCACCGACGATGTTGACGAAGACCATCCCGGCCTCGATCCGGTCGGCGACGCGCAGCGCCTGGTCGGGATCGGTCGTGAACACGTACGAGCCGAGGCCGTACGGCGTGTCGTTCGCGACCTCGACGGCCTCGTCCTCGGACTCGACGCGATAGACGATCGCTACCGGGCCGAACAGCTCCTCGCGGTATGCGTCGTTGCCCGGCGTCACGTCCGTCAGCACTCCAGGCGACACGAAGTTGCTCACGACGCGTGCCGCCGACGAGCGTCGCGCCGCCCGCTACCGCCCGCCGGAGCTGGTCGTCGAGGCGGTCGGCCGCCGTCGCCGACGAGAGCGGGCCCATCGCGGCGTCCGGCGACGAGGGATCTGTGGGCTCGACCGCGGTCAACGCCGCCGTCAGCTTGTCGACGAACGGGTCGTAGAGGTCGGAGGCGACGACGAAGCGCTTGGCGGCGTTGCACGCCTGGCCGGCGTTCTCGAGGCGCGCTGCCACGGCGGATTCGACGACACTGTCGAGGTCGTCTGTGCTCAGCAGGATGAACGGGTCCGAGCCGCCGAGCTCGAGGACGACCTTCTTCAGGTTCCGCCCCGCGACCTCGGCCACGGCCGCGCCCGCACGCTCCGAACCGGTGACCGACACGCCCTGTACGCGGGGGTCGGCGATGACGTCCGCGACCTGGTCGTTGGTGGCGTAGATGTTCGTGTACGCGCCGACAGGGAAGCCTGCGTCGTCGAAGATCCGCTGGATCGCCGCCGCCGATTCCGGGCACTGGGGCGCGTGCTTCAGCAGGATCGTGTTGCCGACGACGAGGTTCGGTCCGGCGAACCGCGCCACCTGGTAGTACGGGTAGTTCCAGGGCATGATCCCGAGCAGGACGCCGACGGAGCTCCGACGGACGAACGCCGACCCCTCGCCGTCCGACAGCGTGATCGGCTCGTCGGCGAGCAGGCTCGTCGCCTCCGTCGCGTAGTACTCGTAGATCGAAGCGCAGAAGTCCACTTCGCCGAGCGCCTGCTCGACGGGCTTCCCCATCTCCCGGACGATGATCGTCCGCCAGCTCATCGCGGCGCTCCGTGTGCAGCTCGCCGACGCGCCGAACGAGCGCCGCACGCTCCTCGACCGTCGTCGCACGCGACCACTCGCGGTGGGCACGGTCAGCGGTCGCGATGGCGTCCGCGAGTGCCGCGTCGCTGATCGTCGGGTACTCCTCGACGCGCTCGCCCGTCGCCGGATTGGTCACTGCGTACTCGCTCACGTTCGTCCTCCGTTGGATCGTCGCCCGGCCCCACGCCGAGCAGCATCAGTCTAGGGGCCGGACGCCCTCGAGGTTCGGCACTCCGGCCACCGGGTCGGCACCGACGTGCTTCGTCCCGACCGTGCGATCAGGTAGAACCCGCGTATGAGAATCCTCGTGTCGGCACCGGCGGCGTCGGCTCTGCCTTCGCCGCGATCGCGCAGCGCCGCTCGTTCTTCGACCGCATCACGCTCGCAGATCTCGACCCGTCACGGCCGCAGTCGGTCGTCGACCGGCTCGGTGAGCACGACCGCTTCAACGCTGCCAGCGTCGACGCCTCGAGCGAGGACTCGATCGTCGGCGCTGATCCGGGACGTCAAGGCCGACGCCGTCCTCAACGCCACCGACCCGCGCTTCAACCCGCCAGATCTTCGACGCCTGCCTCCGGGCGCGGCGTGACGTACCTCGACATGGCGGCGACGCTCTCGCAGCCACATCCCGAGCACCCGTACTCCGAGACCGCACGTGAAGCTCGGCGACTACCAGTTCGCCGAGCACGAGAACTGGGTGCAGGAGGGCCAGCTCGCGCTGGTCGGGATCGGCATCGAGCCGGGTGCCGCCGACGTGTTCGCGCGTCACGCGGCCGACGAGCTGTTCTCGGAGATCGACGAGGTCGGGATCCGTGACGGCGCCAACCTCGTCGTCGAGGGCTACGACTTCGCCCCGACGTTCTCGATCTGGACGACGATCGAGGAGTGCCTCAACCCGCCCGTGATCTGGGAGAAGGGCCGCGGCTGGTTCACGACGCCGCCGTTCTCGGAGCCCGAGGTCTTCGACTTCCCCGAGGGGATCGGGCCCGTCGAGTGCGTGAACGTCGAGCACGAGGAGGTGCTGCTCGGTGCCGCGTTGGGTCGAGTGCAAGCGCGTCACGTTCAAGTACGGGCTCGGAGACGAGTTCATCGACGTTCTCAAGACGCTGCACAAGCTCGGCCTCGACTCGACGACGAAGGTGCGCGTGCGTGACGTCGAGGTGGCGCCGCGCGACGTCGTCGCTGCGACGCTTCCCGACCCTGCGACCCTCGGCGACCGGATGAGTCGGCAAGACCTGCGCCGGCACGCTCGTCACCGGGCTCGGCAAGGACGGCAGCGCCTCGGAAGACCTACCTCTACCACGTCGTCGACAACGAGTGGTCGATGCGTGAGTACGGTTCGCAGGCCGTCGTCTGGCAGACGGCGATCAACCCGGTCGTCGCGCTCGAGCTGCTCGCCGAGGGCGCCTGGTCCGGCGTCGGGGTCGCTCGGCCCCGAGGCGTTCCCGCGCAACCGTTTCTCGACAAGCTGGCGGCCTTCGGCTCGCCGCACGGCGTGCTCGAGCTCACCCCGTGAGCAGCAGCAACCCCACACCGCGGCTGCGCTCGAAAAAGTAGGATCGCGCCGTGCCGCTGGTTCTTCTTCGTGCACCGCTCTCGGAGCTCGCAGGCGATCGCGAGCTCGAGATCTCGGGTGGCACGGTGCGGGAGGTGCTCGTGAGGCTCGAACAGGAGCGCCCGGCTGTGGCCGGCTGGGTGCTGGACGAGCGTCGGACGATCCGCCAGCACGTGAACATCTATGTCAACGGTCAGCTGGCCGGGGGCGAGGAGCCGGTGGACGCCACCGACCGGATCCACGTGCTCCCGGCGATCACGGGAGGGTGAGATGACGGAGGTCTTGGTCGGGACGAAGAAGGGGTTGTTCGTGCTCGACGGTGACGTCGATTCCGGCTTCGACGTGACGGCGCGTGCGTTTCCGGGCCAGTCGGTCGAGTACGCGATGCGCGACCCGCGTTCCGGACGCTACCTCGCCTCCGTCACGTCGTGGTTCTACGGAGGTCGGATCTGGGTCGCGGATGACCCGGCCGGGGAATGGCAGGAAGCAGAGGGAACGGCGCTACCGGAGGACGGGGATGCATCGCTGGCGAAGATCTGGGTGATCGCTCCGGGAGAGGCGGATGGGGTGCTCTACGCCGGCGGCGATCCCGGCTGCCTGTTCGAGAGCCACGACGGCGGACTCACGTGGGAGCTCAACCGCGGCCTCTGGGACCACCCGACCCGCCCGGAGTGGACCCCGGGCGGCGGTGGTCTCTGCCTCCATACGATCGTTCCCTGGCCCGGAGACCCCGAGCGGCTCATGGTTGCGATCTCCGCCGTCGGCGTCTGGCTGTCCGACGACGGCGGCGCTTCGTGGAGACACTCCAACAGCGGCATCGTGCCCGAGTATCTGCCGGAGGAGGCACCCGAGTCGCCGCTCGGGCGCTGTGTGCACAACGTCCGGCGGGCGGGCGGGCGCCCGGAGCGACTGTTCATGCAATTCCACGGCGGCGTCTACCGCTCGGACGACGCGGGTGCCAGCTGGATCGACGTCGGCGACGGGACCGACCTGCCCTCCGATTTCGGCTTCCCGATCGTCGTCGACCCGGACGATCCCGACAGCGCCTTCGTGATCCCCCACGTCGGCGCCGAGGACAGGACGACCCCGGACGGCGCCGTGCGCGTCTGGGAGACCCGCGACGCCGGCGCGAACTGGAAGCCGCGCGGCAACGGACTACCCTCCCGTGACGCCTATCTCACCGTGCTCCGTGAGGCGTTCGACACGGCGGGCGCAGGCAGCGGTCTCGAGCTCTACTTCGGGGCCACCTCGGGAGACGTCTTCGGCTCGGCCGACGCGGGTGCTTCGTGGGCGACGGTCGCGGAGCATCTCCCTCCCGTCCACTCGGTCCGCACGGCCTGATCACAGCACGAGCTGAACGACGCCCGGGCGGCCGACGAGAGCCGCCCGGGCGTCGGCCCACCACTAGCTGACCGTCGTCGGGATGTTCGTGATCGTCCCGTCCGCGATCTCCTTCTCGACCTTCTTGGTGGCATCGATGTCGGCGCTGTCGGCCTTGGGACTGAACGTGCCGAGCCCGACGCCGTCCTGATCGAGACCGAACGTCGCCGTTCCCGCCGGCGAAGGTCCCGTCCTTGACTGCCTGGATCGTCAGGAAGACAGCGTTGTCGACGCCCTTGAGCGCGCTCGTGAGAACGTGCGGCCCGAGGAACGACTGGTCACCGTCGACGCCGATCCCCCACACCTTTTTCTCCTTCGCAGCCAGGAGCGCCCCGAGGCCACACCCTCCCGCCACCTGGAAGACGGCCTTGGATCCCGCCCCGATCTGGGTCAGCGCGAGCTCCTTGCATTTCGCCTGGTCGTCCCAGTCCTGTGAGTAGGCCCACTTGACCGCGATCCCGGGCACGGCGGCAGTCGCTCCGGCCTTGTACCCTGCGATGAAGCGATCGACGGGAGGCTCCTTGAAGCCTCCGACCGCGCTCACCTCCTTGCCACCGGCTCGCTTGGCCTCGAGGGCCGCGAGATAGCCGGCGAGGTACCCGACCTGCTCCTCTCGGAACAGAAGGCCACGCACATTCGGTGGCGCGCCCTTGAGGCCGGTCTGGTCGACGTCGACGATCGCGAAGTCGATGTCCGGGTACTTCTTCGCGACCGCCGCGATCGCATCGCCCTGGGCGAAGCCGACACCGATGATCAGGTCGTAACCCTGCCGCGCAAGCGCCGTCATGTTCGGGACGTAGTCCGCTGCAGACTTGGACTCGACCACGCGCCCCTGGACACCGAGCTCTTGCTCGGCCCGCTTGAGGCCGTTGTAGGCGAGCTCGTTGAAGCCGTTGTCGTTCAGCTGCCCGAGGTCCGTGATCAGCCCGACCTTGATCCCGCTCGCTGCGGTCGTCTCCGTCGTGACGGCCTCGTCGTCCCCACCACCACAGCCCGCGGCAAGAAGTGCGACCATTCCCATGAGCCCTACGACCGCCACCGTCAGGGCCGCGCGCTTTGTCATCGTTCGCGCCTTTCGCTAGTTTTTGACTATGAGTCGTAAACCTCTCGACGAGTCTACCAGACCGACACAGGTCACCCTTGCCGCGGTGCTCCAGGTCCGTGACGGCACGCTTCAGGTGCTGCTGTGGCAGCGTGGCCTCCCACCTTTCGCAGGCGCATGGGCCTTGCCCGGCGGTGTCCTCGCGCACGACGAGACGCTCGAGTCGTCGATCAGGCGGCACCTCGCGACAAAGGTCGACATCTCCGAAGTCGGCCACCTCGAGCAGGTCGCGACCTACAGCGCGCCCGGCCGGAACCCCGTCGACTGGGAGATCGCCACCGCATATCTCGGGCTCGTGCCCCTCGGTCTCGATCCCTCGATGCCGGACGACACGCGCTGGCATCCGGTCGACCGCCTTCCTGCGACGGCGTTCGACCACGGGCCGATCGTCCATGCCGCCAGGGACCGTCTCCGCGGCAAGCTCTCGTACTCGAACATCGGCTTCGCCCTTGCTCCCGCCACGTTCACGCTGAACGAGCTTCGGGCCGTGTATGCAGCGGCGCTCGGCTACGACGTATCGGCCACCAACCTGAAGCGCGTGCTGCTCCGGCGCGGGGCTCTCACGGCGACCGGCGGGCGCCGTGACTCCGGAAGGGCCGGCGGACGACCGGCGGAGGAGTTTGCCTTCACCGAGCAGGTGCTCGAGATCACCGACCCGTTCGCGGCACTACGGCCTCCGGACTCGGGCAGCCAACCGGGATCAGCCGCGCCCGCCGGGTGACACGGCTCGCGCTTCGTCAGACGGCCGACGCTCCCGAGCCGACGATTCGGGTTCGGTCACCGCGGAACCGGTCGCGCCCGAACGAGACGGCCGTGCCGTCGGCCGAGAACCCGAGGCGCTCGACGATGAGCATCGGGGAGCCGCGCCGGACACCAAGGATTCTCGCGTCGGAACGGCGGGCCTCGCTGGCTTCCACGCTCTCGATCGACCGAATCGGCGCCAGGCCGAAGCCGACCTCCCATCAGCTCGCTCAACGTGCCGCTCAGATCCATCTCCTCGATGTCGGGAAAGAGTCGGGACGGAAGCGATGTCCGCTCGACGGCGAGCGGCTTCCCCTTCGCGAGGAGCAGTCGCACGATCACGACGACCGGTTCGTTCCGCGCGAGCCCGAGGGCAGACGCCGTTCGTCGACGCGCGGGCTCGACCGTGGCCGAGACCATCTCGATGCCCGAGACGCGCCCCTCGTGTCGGAGGCTGGCCGAGAGTGCGATCGCCTCCGTGACGCGCCCCTCGGCCGGATCGCGAACGAACGTGCCACCTGTCCGGCCGACCACGCGGCGCACCAGCCCGGCGCGCTCGAGCTCGCCGAGCGCCTGGCGCACGGTCATCCGGCTGACCCCGAGCGATTCGGCGAGTCGCCGCTCGGGGGGCAACCGCTCCCCGACGGCAAGTCGCCCCGACGCTATTGCAGCCCCGAGCTGTTCGGCGATCGCCACGTGCAGCGGTCCGGCATCGCGGTCGACGGAGAGCTCGACGTACGGATCCACCCGGGCAGCGTAAGCCGGATTCGACCTATTGTCTAGACCGTTCGCCGGTGGATGATCCGCCGGTCCCGAGAAGCCTCAGCCGAGCGCGGCGACGAACTCCGCGTCGGCGGCGGTGGCCTCCATCCGAGCGAAGTGACGAGCGACGAGCGACGCGAAGTCGAAACCAGTCGTCGCCACCGCGCCCTGCACGAGCGCCCACATGGCGTCACGGAAATCCGCCATGAAGAGCATCAGGGCGAGCGCCCGCTCGTCGGCCCGTCGAACGGAGCCGACGTACGCCTCGAGCAGCTGTCGTCTGCCGTCGCGGTCGAGATCGTTGTTGAGCGAAAAGCTGGCCAGGTCGAAGAACACGTCTCCCATGCCGGCGAATTCCCAGTCGACGATGCGGATGCGCGTACCGTCGTCGATGAAGTTGGCGTTGACGAGATCGTTGTGGCAGGGGCGCTCGGGGAAGGGGCCGCGGGCGCGTTCGACCCGACGGGCGATCTGACGCGCCCATGCGTAGCTCGGCGGCACCTCCGCGCCGAGTGCAAAGGCGGTCGTGCGGTAATCCTCGACGATCCGGAACGAGCTGAACCTGGCCGGCAACGACGGGCCGCGGTGCACCGCTCGGAGCGAGCGCGCGACACGCACGATCGACTCGGGCTCGCGCATGCGTTCGAGCGGCACGACATCACCCTCGATGAACCGCGTCACCAGATAGCCCTCGGGCTCGATGAACGACACCACTTCTGGCCCGACCCCCACTGCTGCCGCAGCGAGTGTCGCCTCGTGCTCGACAGGCCGGTCGAGATCGAGCAGCGCAGCCGCCGAGGTCGCCGTGCGCAGGACGTAGACACCATCAGCCACCGTGACCTTGAAGTTGTGCTGGGTACTGCCGCCCCCGAGAAGCTCGAACTGCGCATTCTCGCCCGGCCAGATACGCGCGATAACGGCCTCGATGTCCACGATCCGATCTTCTCACGTTCGCCCGAGACATCGCCGACGATCGGTTTGACTATGTTTTGTCCATGAAGATCGCCGTCACCGGAGCCTCGGGGCTCATAGGCACGGCCCTCGTCGTCGCCCTCGCTGACGCCGGCCACGATGTGATCCGCCTCGTCCGTGGCCTGCCGACGAGCTCGGACGAGAGCCACTGGGACCTCGCCGCCGGCACGATCGACACGGCAGCGCTCGAGGAGATCGGAGCGATCGTCCACCTCGCGGGCGAGAGCATCGGCCAACGCTGGACCGACGAGACGAAACGGCGCGTGCTCGAGTCTCGCGTCGAGGGCACCGCGCTGATCGCGGCGACCGCCGCGCGGCTGCCCGGACGACCCGTCCTCGTCTGCGCCTCGGCCGTCGGGTACTACGGCGACCGGGGCGACGAGGAACTGGACGAGGGCTCCGAGCGCGGCACGGGCTTTCTGGCGGACGTCGTCGCCGCATGGGAAGCTGCAGCCGAGCCCGCACGCGCCGCCGGCCTTCGCACCGTCCACCTGCGGCAAGGGATCGTCCTCTCGAAGCGCGGAGGAGCGCTCGCGCGCCTGCTCCCACCGTTCAAGCTCGGCGCCGGAGGCAGAGTCGGCAGCGGCAGGCAGTGGTGGAGCTGGGTCTCCCTCGACGATGCGGTTGCCGCCTACCTGTTCGCCCTCTCGCAGCCCCTCGACGGGCCTGTGAACGTCACCGCCCCGGGGGCGGTGACGAACCTCCAGCTGACCAAGGCGCTGGGCCGGGCCCTTCACCGCCCGACGTCGGTTCCCCTGCCTGGCTTCGCCGTCAGGGCCGCGTTCGGCCAGATGGGCGAGGAGATGCTGTTGGGCGGGCAGCGCGTCACCCCGTCGAAGCTCCTCGCTGCGGGGTTCGGCTTCGGGCAGCCGGACATCGACGCCGGGCTCGAGCGCGCTCTCGCCGACTGATCGATACCTGCACGCGAAGGGATCGTGCCGGCTCGGCCCGAAACGCCACGCTGTACGCTCGCGCTGATGAGCGAGCAACACGACGTGATCGTCGTCGGCGGCGGCACGGCTGGCCTCGCATGCGCACGGACGCTCGCGGCGAGCGGTCGCGTACCTCTCGTGCTCGAGCAGGCGAGCCGCGTCGGCGGCCGCGTTCGGACGGATGTCGTGGACGGGTTCCAACTCGACCACGGGTTTCAGGTGTTGCCCCTCGCCTACCCGGAGGTGCGCGCCATGCTCGATCTGGATCGGTTGCGCCCCGCGACGTTCGAACGTGGCGCGATCGTTCGGGCCGAAGGACGATTCCGGCGGCTCGCGGATCCCCGGCATGCCCCGGTCCGCAGTCTCCGCGCCCTCGCCGGAGGTGTTGTCGGGCTCCGCGACAGCGCGGCGATCGTCCGGCTTCTTCGCGGCTCCGACGACGAGACGACGGCGGCGGAGGCGCTGAAGAGCGCCGGCGTGTCGCGAGCCACGAGCGAGAGGTTCTTCATTCCCTTCCTGCGCGGCGTCTTCCTCGAGGAGAGCATGACGACCTCGAGCCGCTTTCTCGAGTTCGTCCTGCGGACATTCTCGGAGGGAGCCGCTGCGCTCCCACGCGACGGGATGGGCGCCGTCGCGGCGCAACTCGCAGAAGGCATCCAGCTCCGTACCGGCACGGCCGTCGCGACGGTCGGTCCACACGCCGTTTCGCTCGAGACGGGCGAGCAGATGAGGGCCGAGGCGGTCGTCGTGGCAACCGCAGGCCTCGTCGACGATGCCGCGCACGGCTGGAACGGCGTCAACTGCGTCTACTTCGATGCCCCGGAGCCGCCGATTCCCGGACCCTGGCTCGTCGTCAACGGCGAGGGTGGCCCGATCAACAACCTCTGCGTGCCGAGCGAGGCGGTTCCGGCCTACGCACCCGCCGGCCGCTCGCTCGTCTCCGTGACGATCCTCGGGTCGGATCCACCCGACCTCGATGCCGTCGGACGCCAGCTCCGAGCGTGGTTCGGGACCGCGGCGACGGATTGGCGGCACCTGCGGTCGTACCGGATTCCGCGCGCGTTGCCGCGGTACCCCGTCGGAGCCCGGTTCGGACAGCCTGCGCGCCTCGCGCCGGGCCTGTATGCCTGCGGGGACCACCGGGAACATCCGTCGCTCAACGGAGCGCTCGCGTCCGGGCGCCGCGCCGCGGAGGCAGTTCTCGCGGACGCGGGCTGACATCCATCCCGCTCGTCCGGCATACTGTTGGCTGTCCCCGACGAAGGAGGGTGTTTCGATGACTGCCAGAGCATTCTCCATCTCGCGCGTCGCGCGGTCCGTCGGCTAGCCAGACCTCCAGCTCTACCTCCCGCCCGGACCTCGCCGACTGGCGCGCCGACCCGCGCGCCGCTTTCATGTACCCGAGGACGAAAGGGAGATTCCGCTTGCCCGAACTCGAATCGCTCGGTTGGACCGACCGGCTGAGCAATCTGTACGAGCCCTTCGCCGGAGACGATGTCGTCGCCGGGCGGGTCTCGATCCAACACCGCGGGGCGTACGACGTGCTCACCGAGCACGGCGAGCTCCGATGCGAGGTCCCGCGGCGACTCGTTCACGAGGCCGCCACGTCGGCTGACCTTCCCGTCGTCGGCGACTGGGTCGTCGTCAGCCCGCGCCCCGACGACGGGTCGGGGACGATCACGAGCGTCCTGCCTCGACTCACGAAGTTCTCCCGCAAGACCGCGTGGCAAGCGGCGGAGGAGCAGGTCCTCGCCGCGAACATCGACATCGCCCTGCTCGTGGCCTCGATGAACGAGGATCTCAGCCTTCGGCGCCTTGAGAGGTATCTGATCCTGGCGTGGGAGAGCGGGGCCCGACCCGTGATCGTGCTGACGAAGGCCGATCTGCACGCCGCACCCGAGACCGTCGTTGCCGACGTGACGGCGATCGCCGGCGGCGTCCCCATCCACGCGATCTCGAGCAAGACGGGCGAGGGTCTCACCGATGTGACTGCGCTGCTCGCGCCAGGGCTCACGGCGGTGCTGCTCGGATCGTCCGGCGTCGGCAAGTCCACCCTGGTCAACACTCTCGCCGGCGAGGAACTGCTCGCCACCCAGGAGATCCGCGACGACGGCAAGGGGCGTCACACGACGACGCGACGCGAGCTGATCCAGTTGCCGACGGGTGCACTCGTGATCGATACGCCGGGTATCCGGGAGCTCCAGCTGTGGACCGCCGACGAAGGGATCGACGAGGCCTTCGAGGACGTCACCGACCTGTTCACCCAGTGTCGGTTCTCCAACTGCGCCCACGACACCGAGCCCGGCTGTGCCGTTCGAGCCGCCCTCGACGACGGATCGTTGCCCGCCGAGCGGTGGGACAGCTATCTGAAGCTGCAGGCGGAGCTCGAGCACCTCGAGCGCAAGCTCGACAAGCGGGCCGCCTCCGAGGCACGGAAGAAGTGGAAAGCGTTGGGTCAGGAGGGGCGTGAGAACATGCGGCTCAAGGGAAGGCGGTAGACCGGGCCCGACGAACCGTCTCATTCCCGGAACGATCCGACGGAGAACGGTCGCGGGGTGTCTCCCACAGGCAGGGAGACACCCCGCGGCTGTGCTCAGACGTTCGCCGCTCCGGGCGTCGGGGTCGTCGTGAAGACCCAGTCGGCCGCAGCGTTGTCCGTGTCGGTGCCGTCCGGGATGCGGGCCAGCGTGCCGTCGACCGTGTTCGAATCGGCGACGTCAGCCGGTAGGACCGTTCCCTCGACCAGGTCGAACACGTTCGTGCCGATCGTGGCAGTCGTGATCGCACCTTCGTAGCTCAGCGCATCGAGGAGAGTCGCGCTGCCGGTGTCGACGAGCGCCAGGCCGTCGGGAGCGCCGTTCTGCGGATCGACATCGACGACCACCTTCGCTCCGGGGGCAAGGGTGCCGGACAGCGGCTTGCGTCCATACTCGGCGCCGTCGCCACCGTTGACGAGCACGAGCGCGATCCCGTCGAGTGCCGCAGCGGCCTCACCCGTGTTCGCGATCTCCACGAACCCGCCCGTGTCCGCACCGACCTGGTCGTAGTCGACCTCGTTGATCACCAGCTTGGCACCGGTCGGGGGAGGCGGGGGCGGTGCGCCGCCTGTCTCGCAGGTGAGCGTGATCAGGTCGGTCGCGGTGGAGCCGACCTCGACGTGACCCGGATCACCCTCGAACGTCGTGCACGAGGTGCCCGCAAGCCCGGCCACCGAGGTGAGCGCGGCACCGGGATCGCCCTTCGGCCCCTGGGGCCCCACAGGTCCAGCAGGCCCGGCCGGACCGGGCGCCCCGGCGTCTCCTTTCGCTCCTGCCGCGCCGGCAGGACCGGCAGGCCCCTCCGTGTTCCACGAGAGCTTCGCCTCGTTGCGCTTGCAGGCGCTGTCGCTCACCACGATGCGCACGAGTCCGTGCCGGAGATTGCGGCAGGCGTTGATCTTCGAGACGCTTTCGTCCGCCGCCGTTGCGATTGCAGCCGCGCCGACGAGCACCGAACGCGGCAGCGCCGGCGAGCGCGATCGTCTGTCGGTTCACGAGTCCTCCTTCGGTTGGGGAAGACCGACAGAGGTAGCGCCCGGGCGCAGGTACGCCCAGTGTCCGTTGTGGACGGGGCGGCCTCGATGACCGCATTCATGCGGTGGTGTGGACGGGTTGTCGCAGTTCCGCTACGTGTCCGCCGAACGGACGCGTACCAGCCGACCGCTGCGAACGCCGGGGCTCAGCGCCTCCAGGGAGGGTCGAGCGAGGCGTCGATGCCATAGCGGTCGATCGCATCCTGAACAACGGTCGCATCGACGGTGCCCGTGTCGGCGAGCGCCTTGAGCGCCGCCACGGCAACGTGGTACCGATCGACCTCGAAGAACTCGCGCAGCTTGACCCGATAGTCGCTCCGGCCGAAGCCGTCCGTGCCGAGCACCGTGTAGGGACCCGGAACGAACGGGCGGATCTGATCGGCGAACGCGCGCATGTAATCGGTCGCCGCGACGAAAGGGCCGCCGGTGCCCGCGAAGGCGGCCTGGACATGGGAGAGGCGCTGCTCCTCGGTCGGATGGAGGCGGTTCCATCGCTCCACCTCGAGCCCCTCCCGCCGCAGCTCCGTGAAGCTCGTGACGCTCCAGACGTCGCTCTCGATTCCGAAATCGGCTGCCAGCAGGTCGGCTCCGGCCAGCACCTCGCGCAGGATCACACCCGACCCGAGTAGTTGCACCCGCGGCCCTTCGCCCGCTCCCTCACGCAACCGGTAGAGGCCGCGCAGGATGCCCTCCTCGACGCCCTCGGGCATCGCCGGCTGGACATAGTTCTCGTTCATCACCGTCAGGTAGTAGAAGACGTCTTCCTGCTCCTCGCACATGCGACGGAGACCGTCCCTCACGATCACGGCAAGCTCGTAGGCATACGTCGGGTCGTAGGCGCGGCAGTTCGGTACCACCGCCGCGAGGAGATGGGAGTGACCGTCCTCGTGCTGGAGCCCTTCTCCGTTCAGCGTCGTGCGGCCCGCGGTCGCACCGATCAGGAAGCCGCGCGCGCGGCTGTCTCCGGCCGCCCAGGCGAGATCGCCGACGCGCTGGAAACCGAACATCGAATAGAAGACGTAGAACGGGACCATTGCGACGCCGTGATTCGCGTACGAGGTCGCCGCCGCGATCCACGACGAAAACGCACCGGGCTCGTTGATGCCCTCCTGGAGGATCTGGCCGTGCTCGTCCTCGCGGTAGAACATGAAGTCCTCGGAGTCCTCGGGCTGGTAGAGCTGGCCCACCTGGGAGTAGATCCCGAGCTGACGGAACATCCCCTCCATCCCGAACGTCCGCGACTCGTCGGGCACGATCGGCACGATCCGCTCCCCCATTTCCGGGTCGCGCACGAGTGAGTTGAGAATGCGGACGAACGCCATCGTCGTCGAGTTCTCGCGATCGCCGCTGCCCTCGAGCACGGTCGTGAACGGGGCCGGTGTGGGGAGCGGCTCCGCGTCGGTGTGGCGCGCCGGCAGGCTGCCCCCCAGCGCGGCCCGGCGCTCGAGGAGGTACTTCAGCTCGGGGCTGTCCGCGGCCGGCCGATGGAAGAATGCGCCGGTCGCCTGCTCGTCGGTGAGCGGAAGGCCGAGGCGATCACGAATCGCGAGGCGAGCCTCGTCGTTCATCGATTTCTGCTGGTGCGTGATGTTCCGGCCCTCGCCGGCCTCCCCCATGCCGTAGCCCTTGATCGTCTTCGCGAGGATGACCGTCGGACTCCCCGTGTTCGCCATCGCTGCCGCGTAGGCGGCGTACACCTTCTGTGGGTCGTGGCCGCCGCGACGAAGCTCCCAGATCTGCTGGTCCGACCAGTCCGCAACCATCGCGCGGGTCTCGGGATACTTGCCGAAGAAGTGCTCCCGGACGTATGCGCCGTCCTTCGCCTTGAAGGTCTGGTACTCGCCGTCGACCGCCTCCTCCATCCGGAAGTGAAGCCAGCCCTCCGTGTCGGCCTCGAGCAGCGGATCCCAACCCGAGCCCCAGATGACCTTGAGGACGTTCCAGCCGGCACCCCGGAAGTTGGTCTCGAGCTCCTGGATGATCTTCCCGTTCCCGCGAACGGGACCGTCGAGGCGCTGGAGGTTGCAGTTGATCACGAAGACGAGGTTGTCGAGCTTCTCGCGCCCCGCCAGCGAGATGGCTCCCATCGACTCCGGCTCGTCCATCTCGCCGTCGCCCATGAACGCCCAGACCTTGCGGTCGCCCGGATCGACGATGCCGCGGGCGGCCAGGTACTTCAGGAACCGCGCCTGGTAGATCGCCATCAGCGGCCCCAGGCCCATCGAAACCGTCGGGAACTGCCAGAAGTCGGGCATCAGCCAGGGGTGCGGATACGACGAGAGCCCACCGCCGTCGACCTCCTGGCGAAATCGGCGGAGCTGGTCCTCGCTGAGGCGGCCCTCCAGATAGGCGCGCGCGTAGATCCCGGGTGAGGAGTGACCCTGCATGTAGACGAGGTCTCCCCCGTGCTGCTCCGAGCGCGCTCGCCAGAAATGGTTGAACCCGACCTCGTAGAGCGTCTCGGCGGATTGATAGCTCGCGATGTGACCGCCGAGCTCGGTCGACTCGGCGTTGGCCTGCAGCACGATCGCAATCGCGTTCCAGCGCACGAGAGCCGTGGCGAGCCGTTCCAGCTCGTGATCCCCGGGAAGGGGCGGCTCCTCGTCGACGGGAATGGTGTTGACGTACGGCGTGCTCAGGCCCGCCGACACCTTGACCCCGTAGTCCTGTGCGTGATCGATCGTCCGGTCGAGGAGGTAGCCCATCCGGTCGCGCCCGTCCGAATCGACCACCGCATCGACCGAATCGAGCCATTCCCGCGTCTCGATGGGATCGCTATCGGTGAGGTCTGCCGCCATCGCTCCCGGGCAGAGTAGCGGGGCCAGTTACCCTGCCGGACGATGACGCCGACGGCCCGCGACGACCACGCCCCCGACCCCGACGAGACGGCCGCAAAGCTGCGGGCGGCGACGGAGTTGCTCGAAACCGTCGCGCACGATCGCGGGTTGCTCGGCGCGCTGACGGTCGAGGAGCGCACGCGACTGCTGACTGCCGCCGCAGACGTGTTCGACCCGGACGTCGTGCAGCGGCGCAGGTTCACGAAGGCGAAGCGCAAGCAGGAGCGTGACGCGAGTATCCGCGCCGACGAGTCCTTGCTGGCAGACACGGGGATTCGCGTCCTGCGCGAGAAGCCGGTCTTCACCACGCCGAACGTCTACCCCCCGAAGGATTTCGACGCCGGCGACGCGCCGCCGCGCCAGAGCCACGGCTGACATCGGAGGCGCAACACTGCTACGTCTGCAAGCAGCCCTACCGCGAGCTCCACCGGTTCTACGACCAGCTCTGCCCACCGTGTGCCGCATTCAACTTCGCCAAGCGGTCGGAGTCGGCGGATCTCGAAGGTCGCGTCGCGGTGTTGACGGGCGGGCGGGTGAAGATCGGGTACCAGGCGGGCATCAAGCTGCTTCGCGCAGGGGCTCGCGTGATCGTGACGACGCGGTTCCCCCGCGACTCCGCCGCGCGCTATGCCCGCGAAGCCGACTTCGACGACTGGTGTGACCGGCTCGAGGTCTACGGCCTCGATCTCCGTCACACGCCGAGCGTCGAGGCGTTCTGCCATCACCTGTCGTCGACGCACGACCGTCTCGACTACATCGTCAACAACGCCTGCCAGACCGTTCGCCGCCCGCCCGACTTCTATCGGCACATGATGGATGCAGAGCTCGCCTCCGAGGGCGCACTGCCTCCCGAAGTGCAACGGCTGCTCGGCGACTACACGGGGCTGAGACGGTACGACATGCTCGAGACGGACGCTCCCGTCCTCGCCGAATCGACGCTCGCCGTCCTGGAGCCGACCGCAGCCGCGGCGCTCTCGCAGGTGCGCCTCCTTCCGGAGAGAGGAGCACGATCAGGGCCACCTCTTCCCGGAGGGTCGGCTCGACCAGGATCTCCAGCAGATCGATCTCCGCGGTCGCAATTCATGGCGCTTTCTCCTCGACGAGGTCTCGACCGTCGAACTGCTCGAGACCCAGCTCGTCAACGCCGTCGCGCCCTTCGTGCTCAATGCACGACTGAAGCCGCTGCTCCAGCGCACGACGGAACGCGACAAGCACATCGTCAACGTCTCGGCCGTCGAGGGGCAGTTCTACCGGCGCTTCAAGACGACGCGGCATCCACATACGAACATGGCGAAAGCGGCGTTGAACATGATGACGCGAACATCGGCGACCGACTATCACGCCGACGGGATCCACATGAACAGCGTCGACACGGGCTGGGTGACCGACGAGGATCCACTCCACGTCGCCGAGCAGAAGACCGCCGAGCACCGCTTCCGGCCGCCGCTCGACATCGTCGACGGCGCAGCGCGAATCGTCGACCCGATCATCGACGGTACGAACACCGGGGTTCACGTCTGGGGCAAGTTCCTCAAGGACTACAAACCGACCGATTGGTAGCTCGCCCGACCGGGTCGCGCATTCAGGCCGGTTCGAGCCGCTCGCGCAAGAGCGGCAGAACGTCGTCGGGGTTCGGGTAGCGCCCGAGCATCTTCTTCGTGAAGACGAGCTCACCGTCGACGTGGACGTCGAAGATTCCCCCTCTGCCGGGTACGAGCTCCAGCAGCCCGATCGCCCCCTCCCACTCCTCGAGAATCCGCGCGGCCAGACTGGCGGCGTTGGGCCGCGCACTTCAGGGGACGCAGTACTCGATCCGGACGCTGGGCCTCTCTGCCATGGCTCGATTCAATCACGCCGGCAACGCTCGACGTCGATCTTCCTCGATGTCCGCCTCGGCGCACGCGCGACGGATATCCTGCCCGGGCTGATGGCACACGCGCGCGTCGCCCCGCTGATCGCCTTGGCGAGAGGGGCCTAGGAAGATGCGATACCGCATCCCAGCGGTCGGCCGTGATGCCGGTGCGCACGCACGCACGTCGGTCGACGCACTCGTCGAGGCCGTGGCCGGGCTCGTCACTGCGGCGGTCGATCGCGTGCTCCTCACCGGTGAACGAGTCTCCTCGGCGGCGGAGGGCCGGCGGCTGTTGGCTGGCGTCCGAGGAGACCGAAGCGCTTGCCGACAACATCCAGCGAGTCGTCGTCTTGGCGGTGCCGGTCGCACGAACGCTCGCGCGCGGGGCACGGTTCACACGCGTGCCGTGGGTCATGGTCGCCTCGACGGTCGTCTCCATGGGAATCGCCGTCCGCACCGGCGTCCGCGAGCTCCAGGTGCTCGCGGCGCTCGTGGCGTACCGCCTCGAGGCGACCTCGGGAGCGCCGGCAGACGCGGCACTCGTCCGACGTGTCGCGGTCGATCTCTACCTCGATCCCAAGCGACCGCCCGATCCGGCTCGCGATCGTCCTCGCTTCGTCCGGCTGACGCGGAAGTGGCTGCTGAGCGGCACGTTCGGCCGCAACACTGCGAAGCAGGCGGACAAGGCGCTCGTCGCCGCCGAACGGCTCGACGTCCGCAGCCTGACCGACGGCTCGTAGGTCTCGGGCAACGGTCGCTGAGATCGTTCCGGTGGCCCGCGCCTCGAGGTCGGCTCCGCCGGATTCGATGTAGGCTCCGCCCAATGGCCGGCAGTTTCCTCGCCAGAGCTCGACGATGAGCACCGCCGGAGCAACCCCGGTCAAGGAGCGGCTCCTCCGCGAGTTGCTCGACCAGGTTGCGGCGCAATTGCCCCGCGACCGCGCAGATCTCGTTTCGCCGTTCGCTCGCGCCTACGTGCGGCGCTTCCCGGCGAGTGAGGCCGAGGTGAGCGGCGGCGAGGAGCTCTTCGGGCAGGTGATGGGAGCGTTCGAGCTCGCCGCGGCCAGAGGTCGTGAACCGATCGCAGTTCGGGCGCTCACCCCGACGCTCGCCGCCGACGGGTACACGACCGTGGGCTCCGTGATCGAGACGAACACGCCCGACTCGCCGTTCCTCGTCGACTCCGTCACCGAGGCGATCGCGGCGCACGGGCTCGCGATCCGCCTCGTCGTCCACCCCGTCGTCGGGATCGAACGCGACGACGAGGGACGGATCGTTGCCGTGAAGCCCGTCACCGACGCCGCGGCCACCGAGTCCGTGATGCATTTCGAGCTCGAGCGTCGGCTCGATGCCAATGCTCTCGAGCTCCTCGCGGACGATCTTCGACGCGTTCTCGCCGATGTCCAGAGCGCGGTTTCGGACTTTCCGACGATGCTCGTACGCCTCGAGGGCATGATCGAGGTCGCCCGCGAGGCAGCGGCCCGCTACGACCCGGAGGAGGTCGAGGAGGCAATCGCCTTCCTGACCTGGATCGGCGAGGACAACCTCGTCTTTCTCGGCTACCGCGAGTACGCGATCGAAGGCCGGCCCGACGGGCCGTCGATCGACGTCGTCGAGGGCTCCGGCCTCGGCATTCTTCGTGACGAGGCATCGTCGGGTTTCGCAGGCGGCGTCCGCCTCGAGGCAGTCGAGCCGGCGGTACGCCAGCGGATCGAGGCCGGTGATCTCCTGATCGTCTCGAAGACGAATCGGGTCTCGCCCGTGCATCGCAATGCGCGGATGGACTACATCGGCCTCAAGCGTGTCTCACCGGAGGGCGTTGTCGTCGGTGAAATGCGGATTCTCGGCCTCTTCACCTCCAAGGCCTACATGGAGCCCGTGGACGCCGTGCCGATCGCCCGGCGGAAGCTGCATCAGGTTCTCGCCGCCGAGGATCTCGTGCCGGGATCACACGACTACAAGGTCACGGTCGCTCTCATCGAGAACTTCCCGCTCGACGAATTGCTGTCGGCCACGACCGACACGCTCCGGACGACCGTCGTGCAGCTGCTGGATCTCCAGGAGCAGCGCAAGGTCCGGCTGTTTGCCCACCGTGACATCTTCGAGCGGAGCGTCTCGCTGCTCGTCGCCCTTCCACGTGACCACTTCAACGCGGAGCTGCGCCAACATCTCCAGGACCTGTTCATGGAGCGCTTCCACGGCTCGAGCGTCGACTACCACCTCGCCCTGGGAGAAACCGATCCGGCTCAGATCCACTTCCGCATCCACGTCGCCGAGGGTCCGATCCCCGACGTTGCTTTCGCGGAGCTCGAGCAGGACGTGATCGCGCTCGCCCGCACGTGGGAGGACAGGCTCCTCGAGCGGCTCGTCGCCCAGTACGGCGAGGAACGCGGGCGGGCTCTGTCGGCACGCTGGGAGGGGCGGCTGCCGGAGTACTACAAGTCCTCGACCGGAATCACGCGCGCCGTGCTCGATGTCGGTCAGCTCGAGCAGCTCGACGACGACACGAGCCTCCTCGTCACGCTCCAGAACGAGCGCAGCGGCTCCGATCCGCTCACGCGAGTCGTGCTCTACAAGACCGGCGGGCGCGCCAACCTCTCGGAGCTGATGCCGGTTCTCGAGGCGCTCGGGGTGACGGTCGTGGAGGAGGTACCCGTCCGTGTTGCAGGGGGCGCGGACGACGACATCTTCATCCACGACTTCGGTGTTCTCGACGCCGACGGGAACGTGCTCGACGTCGCCGCCGTCGGCGACCGCGTTGCCGACGCCGTCGCAGCCGTCTGGCACGGCCGCACCGAGTCGGACGGCCTCGACCGCCTCATCGTGCTCGCGGGCCTGACGTGGCGCGAGGTTTCGTGGCTCCGCGCAATGCGGACATACCTGCTGCGCGTCAGCTCCGGGTTCACCGTCGACTACCAGAACGAGGCCTTCGCAGCGAACCCGGAGATCGCGAGAGACCTCGTGCGGTATTTCGAGCTGCGGCACGATCCGGCACGGCCACGCGACGAGCTAGCGGAAGCCGAGCTGTTCCTCGCGGTGCTGACGAAGCTCGATGCGGTCCCGTCGCTCGACCAGGACCGGATCCTCCGCTCGTACCTCCATCTCATCGACGCGATCGTCCGTACGAACGCGTTCGTTCGCGACCGCACGTTCCTCAGCTTCAAGATCCGCTCGGAAGCGGTGCCCGACATGCCACGGCCCATCCCGCTGTTCGAGATCTTCGTCCGCTCGACGGAAATGGAGGGCATCCACCTCCGCGCCGGGAAGGTCGCGCGCGGCGGCATTCGTTGGTCGGACCGGATGGAGGACTACCGCACCGAGGTTCTCGGCCTGATGAAGACACAGACCACCAAGAATGCCGTCATCGTGCCGACCGGATCGAAGGGAGGATTCGTCGTTCGACGCACGGTCCCGCCCGAGGAGCTCCGTGACGAAGTACGTCGGCAATACGTGACGTCGATCCGCGGGCTGCTCGACGTGACCGACAATCTCGTCGGCGGCACGGTCGTCCACCCGCCGGGCGTGCGCGTGCTCGACGACGACGATCCCTATCTCGTCGTCGCAGCCGACAAGGGCACGGCGGCGTTCTCGGACACGGCGAACGGCGTCTCGGAGGAGATGGGCTTCTGGCTGGGTGACGCGTTTGCCTCGGGCGGCTCGGCAGGGTACGACCACAAGGCACTCGCGATCACGGCGCGCGGGGCCTGGGAGTCCGTCAAGCGTCACTTTCGAGAGCTCGGCCGGGACGTGCTCAAGGAGCCGTTCACGGCGGTCGGGGTCGGCGACATGTCGGGGGACGTCTTCGGGAACGGGATGCTCTACAGCCCTCAGACACGGCTCGTGGCGGCGTTCGATCACCGCCACGTCTTCCTCGATCCTTCGCCCGACGCGGCGGCCGGCTTCGCAGAGCGCCGGCGCCTCTACGACCTGCCGGGGTCCTCGTGGGATGCGTACGACCGATCGCTCATCTCACCGGGTGGCGGTGTCTGGCCCCGCAGCGCAAAGAGCATCGAGATCACACCGGATGCCGCGTCGGTCCTCGGAATCGAGCCCGGACCGATCACACCGACCGAGCTGATCCGAGCCATCCTCCGCGCCCCGGTCGACCTGTTCTGGAACGGCGGGATCGGGACCTACGTTCGTGCGTCCGACGAAAGCGACGCCGATGCGGGAGACCGGGCCAACGACGCCCTGCGCGTCACCGGGGGCGAGGTACGCGCCCTGGTCGTCGGCGAAGGGGGCAACCTCGGGTTCACGCAGCGCGGCCGGATCGAGTACGCGCGGGCCGGAGGCCGGATCAACACCGACTTCATCGACAACTCGGGGGGCGTCGACTGCTCCGACCACGAGGTCAACCTCAAGATCCTGCTCGGGATCGCGGAAGCGCGCGGCGACCTGACGCGCAAGCAGCGGGACGAGCTACTGGCCGAGGTCGGTGACGACGTCGTTCGACACGTCCTCTACGACAACTACCTGCAGGCCCAGATCCTTTCCCAGGAGGCAGCCGCATCCGCGACGCGGATCCGCGCGTACGAGGAGCTCATGGCGGCGCTCGAGGCCGAAGGGATGCTCGACAGGGCGATCGAGGAGTTGCCGACGAGCGAGGAGATGAGCGAGCGGGCCCGCACAGGGGTTGGGATGGCACGTCCCGAGCTGGCCGTGCTTCTCTCGTACGCCAAGCTCAGTTTGAAGACCGCGATTCTCGACTCGAACCTGCCCGACGACCCCTACCTCGAGCTCGATCTGCGCCGCTACTTCCCTGCGGTCGTCGTCGAGCGGTTCGGTCATCTCCTGGTCGACCACCCGCTGCGTCGGGAGCTGATTGCGACGATCGTGGCGAAAGACGTGGTCGATTCCGAAGGCGTGACGTTCGTCTCCCGCTCGACCGCCGAGACGGGCGCCGAGCCGGCGGACGTAGCCCGCGCCCATCGAATCGCGCGAGAGGTGACCGGTGCGCCGGCCCGCTGGGCAGCCCTCGAAGCACTCGACGGGATCATCGACCCCGTCGTCCAGAACGAGCTCATGTCGTCCGTCGACTGGGTCGTCGGGCTCACGGGACGGTGGTTCCTCCAGAACGCGCCGGGGGCCGACATCGCCGAGACGATCGAGGCGAACGCGGCCGGTTTCGCGGAGCTCGATGCGGCGCTGCCCGAGCTCGTTCCCGAGGCGTCACGCGAGGCACGGGGCGAGACGGCGGCGTCCCTGATCGCCCGCGGTGCTCCCGAAGCGCTGGCGATCGGCCACGTCTACATGCCGGCGCTCGCTCACGCCCCTGATGTCCTCGTCGTCGCGAGGGCGACCGGGTTGGCTCCGACGGCGGTGGCTCGCGCGTTCTTCGCCGCCGGGCAGACGCTGCACCTCGACTGGATCGAGACCCAGGTGCTCGGATTCGCTGCCGAGTCCAGCTGGGAGCAGTTCGCGCTCGACGCGATCCTCGACGATCTGCTTCTCCTACGGCGCGAAGCCGTCCACAAGGCGATCGTCGAGCGGCCCGGGGTCGACCCAGTCGGGGCGCTGAACCTGTTCCTCACCGCACGGACGGAGGCCGTGGCACGGCTCGAACGCCTGATCGAGCAGTTCCTTCCGGAGGGAACGAGCGACCTCGCGGTGATCACCGTCGCGCTCCGTCAGGTTCGCGGCGTCATCGCCCGCGAGCCGTAGGGGCGAGGCGGTTACGGGCCGCCGCACTCGATCAGCGCCACCGCAGCGACGCGATCACCGACCATGAACGCGAATAGCCGCTCACCCTCGCCCCGGTCGACCTCGGTGATCTCGACAGCGTCGCGGAGCTCGAGCGGCGACCTGTGATCGAGAGACGCTCGCAACGGTCGCGCAAGATCGACGTCGGCGGCGACCAGCCTGTCTTCGATCGCCTGCCAGAAGATCGCGTTGTTGACGTGCTCGTTGGCATCGACGTCGGTGGAGCGAAGCGACCACGGCCGACGTGGCGCGGACGCAGGTGGATCGGGCAGCAGGAGCTTCGTCGAGACGGATCGTCCGGCTGCGGACGCAGTGTAGGGCTCGAAGCCCCCCACCCGCGAGGGACGTTGCGCGGCGTCGAGATGGATCCAGGCGCTGTCGATCTCGACGCGCCCACCACGATCTCCCGTCACGCTCCAGCGCCGCCCGGCCGCGATGGCCGCCACGCCGCTGCACCACGTGACGACCTCGACGCGCCGGTCGAGCACCAATGGGGCGACGACGTCCATGCGAATGCTCCGCAGAACCCAGAGATGGTCGGGAACGCCCCAGCCGGTCTCTTCGACGTCATCGATTGCGGCGTCCTGGAGGAGGCGGGCAATCGAGTCCAATCTCGTTCTCCCCGTCTGGTCCCGGTCGGAGAGGCGCAGACGCCGCTGCGCCACGAACGAACGCGCGCCGACGGGGCGGGGGATGTGGGTGTCGAGCATCGGGTCAGTCTGACGCCTGGGGCTGCCGGATTCCCCTCGGCCGACGGCACCCCGCGTGGCTCACGGGAGCCCGCGTGCGCCTCACGCGCGATAATGGCGTCGATCCAACCCGAGCAGTGAGGAGACACGATGGCGACGAAGGCGGATTTCAGCGACGAGGAGTGGAAGGCGATGCAAAAGGGCGTGACCGGCGCTGGCATGCTGGTGTCGGTGAGCGACCGCGACTTCACCGACAGCTTCGGCGAGGCCAGCGCCCTGGCGAAGGCTCTCGGCGCGCAGCGCGAGTCGACCACGAGCCCATTCGTGCGGGAGCTGGCAAACATCCACGGGACGGGCTTCGGCGTCACCGCCTCACCCCAGGAGGTCGAGACCGAGACTCTTGCGAGTCTCCGCTCCTCGGTTGCGACGCTCCAGGCGAAGGCCCCCGACGACCTCGAGGCCTACAAAGCGCTCGTCCTGGACGTGAGCGAGGCCGTGGCCGAGGCCAAGGGAGGTGTGAAGCCGACCGAAACCGCCGCGATCGAGCAGATCCGGAGCGCCCTCGCCTCCGACGCCTAGGACGGTGCGGAACCGATCGGATCGCGCAACGCGTCTAGGATCGCGTGAACGCCGTTCGACGTCGACGAGGGAGGCAGTGGCGATGGCACGACCCGTGACCCTGTTCACCGGCCAGTGGGCCGACCTTCCCATCGGGGATCTCACCGCGAAGCTCGCGGTGTGGGGCTTCGACGGCGTGGAGCTCGCGTGCTGGGGCGACCACTTCGAGGTCGACCGCGCCGTCTCCGACCCGACGTACGTCACCGAGGTCCGCGCCCTCCTCGACGACCGTGGCCTCAGCTGCTCGGCGATCGGGGCACACCTGGTCGGGCAGGCGGTCGCAGACCCGATCGACGCCCGCCATCAGGCCATCGTGCCGCCCGAGGTATGGGGCGACGGCGACCCCGAAGGGGTGCGCCGTCGGGCAGCGGAGCGAATGAAGGACACGGCGCGCGCCGCGGCTGCCTTCGGCGTCGAGGTCGTCAACGGCTTCACCGGCTCCCCCGTCTGGCACCTGCTCTACTCGTTTCCGCCGAACGACTTCGAGGCGATCGAGCGCGGCTATCAGGAGTTCGCAGAGCGCTGGGGCCCGATCATCGACGTCTTCGAAGCCGAGGGAGTCCGGTTCGCGCTCGAGGTGCACCCCACCGAGATCGCCTACGACTTCGTCACGACGGCGAAGACGCTTGCCGCCGTCGACCGCCGCCCAGGGTTCGGGATCAACCTCGACCCGAGCCACTTCGCACACCAGTTCCTCGACACCGCTGCGTTCGCCATCGAATTCTCCGATCGCATCTACCACGTGCACGTCAAGGATTCGAAGCGCTACCTCGATGGTCGCAGCTCGATCCTCGGCGGGCATCTCAACTTCGGTGAGCCGCAGCGCGGCTGGGACTTCGTCTCCCCTGGTCACGGCGACGTCGACTTCGAGACCTTCTTCCGGGCTCTCAACCGCATCGGCTACGACGGCCCACTCTCGATCGAGTGGGAGGACTCCGGCATGGACCGCGAGTGGGGCGCGCAGGACGCGCTCGCTTTCGTCCGCCGGACCGATTTCGCACCGTCGTCCGTTGCTTTCGACGCGGCGATGCAGCGGGATCGCGTCTAGGCCACGGCCCGTCCTTCACCCCGGCCGGTCGGTGGTGGCGCGCCTACGATACGCCCGTGCGCGCTGTCGTCCTGGGCCCCGACGGAGAGCCTTCCCTTTCGGACATAGCCGAGCCGGATGGGCCGGGCGAGCTCGTGCGCGTGCTCGCCTGTGGGTTGTGCGGCTCTGACGTCGAGAAGATCGGACGCGCCGCCGAGGGAACCGTGCTCGGGCACGAGGTCGTCGGCGAGACGGCCGACGGACGCCGCGTCGCCCTGGTCCACCACGCCGCCTGTGGCGAGTGCCTCCAGTGCCTGGCCGGGCACGAGTCGCTGTGTCTCGAGTTCGCCGCTCCGACGATTCGGCCCGGCGGCTTTGCGGAACGAGTCCGGGCACAGGGAGTCGTCGAGCTCACACCGGCAATGAGCGACGCCGCCGGCACCGATGATCGAACCGCTCGCGTGCGTCCTCCGTGGTGTCCGGCATGTCCCTCGAGGGCGCGTCCTCGTGGTGGGGAACGGATTCATCGGCCACCTCTTCTCGGCGGTGCTGGAGCACCGAGGCGACGAGGTCTTCGCGATCGACCTCGACCCCCGCCGAAGCGGCCCCGAGCCGAGCGACCCGGTCGACGCTGCGATCCTCTCGGGAGGCGGCGGGGTCGACACGGCCCTCGCCGCGGTGCGGCCCGGCGGCACCATCCTCGTCTTCGCCGACGCCGGGCCGATCCCGGCGGACCGCGTCTATCGCGGCGAGCTCACGGTCGTCGGGATCCGCTCGGCGGCGCCGACGGTCATGCACGAGGCGGTCGAGCTCCTCCCCTCACTTCGGTTGCCGCACGCTACCGTCCTGCCGCTCGAGCGGTTCAGCGAGGGTCTCGATCTCTTCCGGCGGCGTGACGCGCTCAAGGTCGTCTTCACACCGTGAAAGCGCTCATCTTCCATGGGCCGGGGGATCTCCGCCTCGAGGACGTCCCTCGACCCGAGCCGCGCGCAACGGGCGACGTCGTCGTGCAGGTCGAGGTGGCGCTCACCGACGGCACCGACCTGAAGGCGTTCAAGCGAGGCCACCCCGTCCTTCTCGGTCCGCCGCCGAGCCCCTTCGGGCACGAGTTCTGTGGCGTCGACGTTGCGACCGGGCGGCGGGTCGTCGCTGCGAACTCCGCTCCCTGCGGCGCCTGCGGCGCCTGCCGCCGTGAGCAGGAGAACCTGTGCGAGAACCTGCTCCCGCTTCTCAACGGCGCCTATGCCGAGTTCGTTCTCGTCCCAGAGCGGGTCGCGCGGACGAACCTCCACCCCGTACCGCCCGGGATGCCTCCCGAGCTCGCGGCGATGGTGGAGCCCCTTGCCTGCTGCCTCCACGGCGTCGAGGTCGCAGGAGTCGGTTCCGGTGACACCGTTGCGGTGCTCGGGCTCGGGCCGATCGGCCTCATGCTCTGCGCCTGCGTCGCCGACGCAGGCGGATGGCCGATCGGCGTCGGCTCGCGGCCGGAGAGGCAAGCGCTCGCACCGGTCTTCGGAGCCGAGTTGGGCACCGGAGCGGGCGCGGACGTCGTGATCGAGGCGGTGGGCTCGGGGGACGCTTGGCGGAGCGCAGTCGAGCTGGTGCGTCCCGGCGGGACGGTCATTGCGTTCGGCGGGCTTCCGCGCGACGAGCGCGTCGAGATCGATCCGTACCGCATCCACTACGACGAAGTGACGCTGCGCGGCGCTTTCCACCACACACCGCGGCACGTCCGGGCGGCGCTCGCGTTCCTCGGTAGCGGTGCCTACCCGTTCGAACGGTTGATCACGCATCAGGTCGGGCTCGAAGGGGTCGCCGGCCTGCTCGGCGATCCACCCCGCGACTACCTCAAGGCGGCGGTCGTCGTCGCGGGCTAGGCGGCCCTGAACCGATATCCCGGCCTAGGCGGAGAACAGCGTGAGCTCGGGCTCCTTCTCTCCGCGCAGTGACGCGAGATCGACCTCGACCCAGCCGAGCCCTCGTGATTCGGCCAGCGTGCGGGCCTGCTTGACCACTCGCTGGCCCGCAAGAATCCCCCGGCACGCCGCCATACCGGGCAGGGTCTGGATCCGCTCGAGATACCTGCTCAGCTGCTCGACGGCCTCGATGGTCGCGACGCGCTTGATCTCGACTGCGACCCAGGCTCCGTCCCGGTCGCGGCACATCAGGTCGACCGGGCCGATGTCGGTCTGCCATTCGCGCTCGACGAGATGAAGACCGTCGGCGAGCACGTCCGGCCGCCCGGCGAGCTCGAGCTGCAGATCGCGCTCGACGCCGTCCTTCGCGAGTGCTGCCGCCTCCCCCATGTCGTGCTCGACATCGCTCAGGATCTCGACGATCCGGATGTCCAGCCGGTCCTCGGTCTTCCCAGCGCGCTTGCGGACGACGATCTGTTCGAGCGGGTCGCCGTCGTGCTCGATCACCGTCGGCGGCGTCATCCAGTTCTGCGGCTTGAATCCGCCCGTGTCGGCGTGGACGAGGAAGGAGCCGTCCGCCTTGAGCATCAGGAGCCGGACGGCTTCGGGGAGGACGGCGTTCAACCGACCCGAGTAGACGACCTCGCAACGGGCGACGATCAGGCGCATCGCCCAAACGTACCGTCCTCGCAGGACATGGCTTGGGACAGGCCGCGTCAGCCGCGCTCGACGCGCGAACCGCCGACGATCGCCTCGCGACCGTCGGCAAACCGCACGAGCGCCTTACCGTTGCCGTCGTAGTCCGGCGACCAGACGACGAGCTCCGCCTCGGCACCGGCCACGCGCACCGCCTCACCGAGCGAGGGCGCAGCTCCACGCCAGTAGGTGACGAACGGGTTGCTCTCCCACTCACGTCCGATCGTCGTCTCGTCGGTGTGTCCCGGGAGCACCCGCATCTCCGGAGGAAGAACCATCAAGCCGTCCATGACCGACCGCTGCACGACGTCAGCCGGGCCGCCACCGACCGCATCCTTGAACAGGACATCGCCGCTGAAACACACCTCGTCGTTGACGACGAACGCAACTCCGTCGTCCGAGTGACCCGGCAACGGGATCGCACGCACGTTCAATCCACCGCTGATCAGATCTCCCGTGACCACCGTGATCCCGAACTGCTCGCAGAGCTCGTCCTCGTGTTCGACGTGGTCGGGATGCGCGTGGGTGCGGAGAAGATGAGTCGGGGTCAAGTGCTCGCGCTCCACGAGCTCGAGCAGCGGCCTGGTTGGCGCGCCACTGTCGACGAACAGCGCGTACGCCCCCGGTCGCGTCGCCGACCACGTACGCGTTCGACAGCCAGCTCGTTTCCATCGACCTACCGACGATCATGGGGCTACCTTACGCACATCTCGACGGGCCTGGTTAGAATCGCCCGATGCGCCGGACCCACCTGCTCGCTGGCCTGCTCGTACTCGCCCTCGGCCTGCTGACCGCAGGCTGTCTCAACGGCACGGAGACCACACCGACCCCCGAGACCGTCGTCGGAGCTCTGCCCGAGGCAGCGCCCGCTGCGGACCTGCCGGCGCTGAAGCTGACAGGCGATGCGAAAGCGGGTGAGGCGGTCTTCTCCAGCGCCGGGTGCACGGGCTGTCATACGCTCGAAGCAGCCGGGTCGACCGGCACCGTCGGTCCCAACCTCGACGATGCGAAGCCGCCGACAGAGCTCGTCGTCACCCGCGTCACCAAGGGCCAGGGTGCGATGCCCCCCTTCGGCGACTCGCTCACGGCACAGCAGATCGCCGACGTCGCAGCGTACGTCGTCCAGTCGACCGGCGGCTGATCCTTCCACCCTCCTTTCCGGCGAAGGTGCACGCATTCGCGTGCGATTTCGACCGCACACTCGTCGGTCGTGACGGGCTCCTTCGTCCGCGGACGCGTGCTGCAATTGCACGCTCGCAGGCGGCGGGCATCCCGGTGATCGTTGCTACCGGGCGGATGTTTCGCTCCGTGCACCCGTACCTCGAGGAGGCAGGGATCACGGAGCCTGTGGTCTGCTACCAGGGCGCCGCAGTCGTCGACCCGCGAAGCGGCGAGTTTCTGCTTCATGAGCCGATCCCACTCGCTACCGCGATCCCGGCCGTCGAGCTGATGACCAGCCTCGGCTATTCGCCGAACTGCTACGTCGACGACCGGCTCTATGTCGCAGAGCACACCGAGTACTCGCGGATGTACGCCGAGTTCCAGCACCTCCCCGTCGAGGAGGTCGGCGACCTCGCGCAATGGCTCCAGCGGCCTCCCACCAAGCTCGTCGCCGTGGCCGATCCGCCGAGCATCCCCGAACTCCGGTCCGCGCTCGTTGGCGCGTTCGGCGACCGGCGCTCTTCCTGACGACCTCGTTGCCCTACCTTCTGGAGCTCGGGAACCCCACCGTCTCGAAGGGAACCGGTATCGCCTTCGTCGCCGAGCGGCTCGGCCTCTCACTCGACCACATCGTCTCGTTCGGCGACGGCGAGAACGACATCGAACTGATCGACGAGGTGGGCTTCGGGATCGCGGTGGAGGACGCCAACCCACTGCTGCTCGACCACGCCGACTGGATCTGCCCGAGCGCGGACGTCGAGGGGGTCGCCACGGTGATCGACACCTACCTAGAATCACGCGCATGATCGACCTCAAGGCCGCCAGAGCCGATCCAGACGCCTGGCGTACGGCCCTCGCCCGCAAGGGGGCAGCCGAGGCGTTCGACGCTCTGCTCGATGCCGACGAGCGCTGGCGCTCGCTCGTCCCCCAGGTCGACGATCTTCGCAGCCGGACGAAGCTCAAGGGGAAGCCGACACCCGAGCAACTCGGCGAGCTCCAGCGGCTGAAGGACGAGCTGCGGCGTGCCGAGGAGCGTCTCGCCACGGCGGAAGCCGCCCGCGACGAGGCGCTCGCGCAGGTGCCGAATCCGCCCGATCCCTCTGCGCCGGACGGCGACACAGAGGACGACGCGGAAGAGCTCCGCCGCTTCGGCGACCCGGCCGCTCTCCCCGACGCGAAGGAAGCGAGCGAGGTCGGGCGGTTCGAGCTCGAGCGGGCGGCACGGCTCTCGGGATCGCGCTTCGGCTACCTGGTCGGCGACACCGCGCTCCTGGCCCTGGCGCTGTACCGTTTCGCGCTCGAGCACGTGGCCGTGGCGGGATTCACGCCCGTCCTCCCGCCCGTGCTCGTCCGCGAGGAAGCGATGATCGGGACGGGCTTCTTCCCTACCGAGAAGTCGAACATCTACGAGCTCGAGCAGGACGGGCTCTTCCTCACCGGCACGTCCGAGGTCGCGCTGGCGGCACTGCACATGACCGAGATCCTCGAGGGCGACGCTCTCCCGCTCCGTTACGCCGGGTTCTCGACCTGCTTTCGCCGCGAAGCCGGCGCTGCAGGCAAGGACACGCGCGGGATGTTCCGTGTGCACCAGTTCAACAAGGTCGAGATGTTCGTCTTCACGACTGCGGCCGACGCGTGGGCCGAGCACGAGCGAATGGTCGCGTTGGAGGAGAGCCTGCTCTCGCAGCTCGGCCTCCCGTATCGGGTCGTCAACGTCGCGGCCGGGGACCTCGGTGCCCCGGCTGCCAAGAAGATCGACATCGAGGCGTGGTTTCCGACGCAGCAGCGCTACCGCGAAGTGACCTCGTGCTCGAACACGACCGACTTCCAGGCACGAAGGCTAGGGATTCGCGTTCGCAGCGAGGCTGGGCTCGAAACGCCCCACACGCTCAACGGCACCGTCGTCACGGATCGGGCCCTCCTCGCGATCCTGGAGAACTTCCAGGGCGAGGTGCCCGACGTGCTTGCTGCATACGGAGCGCCGGCACGCGTATCCGGCTAGGACGCCTTCCTGGTCCCAGCCTCGCCGGCGTCGCTGTCGGGTTGCGGACGGCGAGGAACGGTGGGGCGAGCAACTCGTTGGACATGAGGACGCGAGGCGACGGCGGGCCGGGGGCGCAGCTGGTCGTGGTACATCGGCTTCCCCTCTCTGGATCGGAACGACGACTCCGACGGTAGGTGAGACGGTCGCCTGTGTCGGTGCGGCTGTCCGCACACCCGTCGTGGTGCAGTCCGGCCGGTAGCGGACAGCCGACCGGCGAGGGGCGCGGCTACAGCGCTCGCTTGAACGCAGCGTGCTTGCCGGTCACACCCACGAGCTCCCAGCCGACACGGCCGAGCGTGTTCCAATCCGCCTCGTCGGCCGACCGCTTGCCGCTGCGGCGCTCGAGGCGATACTCGAACGCCGGCCGGCGCGCTGCGTCATCGAGAGGCTCGTGCGACGGCCCGACGGCAGCGTGCGCCTCGGTGCGCGCCCGATCGAACGCAGCGCGAAAAGGGGACGGTACCTCTCGATCGTCGATCTGGCTGACGGCATGTGACGAGCGCATCGCCCTTCGAGCCTAGCTTGAGGTGCTCGGAGCAAGTGATGGTGCAGGTTCCATTCATTGTTGGCGGTTTCCCATACCGCTATGCTCTGTCTCGTGCGAACTACGCAGCGCAAGGGGGACATCGCTACATCACGGGCGATTGCGAGCTTCACGGCTCTGGGCTACGACGTTTCGATTCCCTTGACCGAGTCCGCAGCCTATGACCTGATCGTCGATGACGGCGAACGGTTAGCGCGTGTTCAGTGCAAGTTCACCAGCTAACCCACGGCGCCAAGTTGATCTCAGACAGATTCACTCGAACTCGTCGGGATATGTCGTCAAACCCACGGCTGAAGGATCGCTACGACTGGCTCTACGTCATGGATGGTAGAAACAAGGAGTACCTGATATGCGAATGTCTCGCCGGGCGGCGTTCTGTGACGCTTCGTGAGACAGACGCGCTCGGAGCGGTGGCAGAGTCCGGTTTAATGCAGCTGCCTTGAAAGCAGCCGGCTCGCTCAACGCGGGCCCGGGGGTTCGAATCCCTCCCGCTCCGCTTCCAATCCCGACTGGTAATAGGGTACCGACGCTGTTCGAGCGGCAGCCAGCTCGTCCAGCCGAGGGGATACGGGTTTCCCCCTATCAGGGCCAGTCTCGTCCCCGATGCGCTCCTCCACGGCGGCTGCGACGGTTGAGGACGGAAGCCAAGTCAGCTCACAGAAGGAGGTACGGACATGGCAACCATCGAACATGTCGCGGCCATCACGGCACCAGGGGAGGTCGATAGCCCGGTCGAGTTGAAGCCGCGCTACGAGAACTTCATCGGTGGCCATTGGGTTCCGCCCACGCACGGCGAGTACGCGGAGAACGTCACTCCCGCTACGGGCGAGCCGTTTACGCAGGTCCCGCGCTCGACGAGCGAGGATGTGGACCTGGCGCTCGATGCAGCCCACGCGGCAAAGGATGCGTGGGGCGAAGCGTCAGCAGCCGAGCGCTCGCGTGTGCTGAACAAGGTCGCCGACGCAATCGAGGAGAACCTCGAGATGCTCGCGGTGGCAGAGAGCTGGGAGAACGGCAAGCCCGTCCGAGAGACACTGGCGGCCGACATTCCGCTTGCCGCCGATCACTTCCGATACTTCGCCTCGGTCATCCGCGGCGAGGAGGGATCGATCTCGGAGATCGACAAGGACACCGTCGCGTATCACTTCAAGGAGCCGCTCGGAGTCGTCGGTCAGATCATCCCGTTCAACTTCCCGATCCTCATGGCGGCCTGGAAGCTGGCCCCGGCACTCGCGGCGGGCAACGCCGTCGTTCTGAAGCCGGCGAGTCCCACGCCGTGGTCGATCCTCAAGCTGATGGAGGTGCTCGACGGGATCGTGCCGGACGGCGTCATCAACGTCGTCAACGGCCCAGGTGCGGAGATCGGCAAGGCCCTTGCGACCAGCAAGAGGATCTCGAAGATCGCGTTCACCGGCGAGACGGTGACCGGGCGGCTGATCATGCAGTACGCCGCGCAGAACATCATCCCGTCGACGACCGAGCTCGGTGGCAAGTCGCCCAACATCTTCTTCGCCGACGTCATGGCGCACGAGGACGACTTCCTCGACAAGGCCATCGAAGGGCTGGTTCTCTACGCCTTCAACAAGGGCGAAGTCTGCACGTGTCCTTCCCGGGCACTCGTCGAGGAGTCCATCTACGACGAGTTCATGGACCGCTGCCTCGAGCGAATCGCCGCGATTCGACAAGGTCATCCGCTCGATCCTGCAACCCAGATCGGCGCCCAGGTCTCGACCGCACAACTCGAGAAGATCGAGAGCTACGTCGAGATCGGCAAGAGCGAGGGAGCCGAGCTCCTGATCGGCGGTCAGCGCGCCCATCTCGGTGGTGAACTGGAGGGCGGCTTCTACTACGAGCCGACCGTCTTCAAGGGCACGAACGACATGCGGATCTTCCAGGAGGAGATCTTCGGGCCCGTCCTCTCGGTCGCGACATTCAAGACGGAGCAGGAGGCGCTCCAGATCGCGAACGACACGCTCTACGGCCTCGGCGCCGGCGTGTGGACACGGGACACGAGCAAGGCGTTCCGGATGGGCCGGGGCATCAAGGCCGGGCGCGTGTGGACCAACTGCTACCACCTCTACCCCGCAGGCGCTGCATTCGGAGGCTACAAGAGCTCCGGCGTCGGGCGCGAGAACCACAAGATGATGCTCGACCACTACACCCAGACGAAGTGCATGCTCGTCTCCTACGACCCGAAGCCTCTCGGGTTCTTCTAGGCGATGGAAGCTGATCGTGCTCCCAGGATCGTCGCCACCGACGCCGCGATCGCGGAGGTCAGGCGCCTGAGAGACGAGCACGGTCGACTGATGTTCTTCCAGTCGGGGGGCTGCTGCGACGGCAGCTCCCCGATGTGCTTCGCAGACGGTGAGCTCTTGCTCGGCCCGAACGATCTTCTGCTCGGCACCGTCGACGGTTGCTCGTTCCACATCGACGCTGAGCAGTACGAGCGCTGGAACAGCCCGGCGCTCGTCCTCGACGTCGCTGCGGGATCGGGCTCCAGCATGTCTCTCGAGGAAACCCACGGACTCCACTTCGTCCTCCGTCCCCCGGCTGCATCGTTCGAAGCCGGTGGCGCACGGCAGCCGGCGGCGGCAGCTGCATCGTGCACTACGTCGGTGCCCGACCCGATGACGGTCACCCGTCGAGGACAACAAGGTCCTACGAACATTTGCGCTGCAGGAGGCCGCCCCTGTATCGCACGAGCGCGCGAGAGCCAGGCAGTCTGGGCTCTCACCAGGGAGAGCGCGGCGGTCGCCGGCAGTTGGCCGACAAGATCGAGTCGCAGCGTGGCTCGAGGTGTCGGCCGACTGCCGGCCCGATCATCGACACCTGTGGAGAGTCGCCACCGCCTGAGTCGGAGCCTCGCTTCACTCCCGACATCGGCACACGGCGAGCACCGCCGCGGCCACGAGCACGGCTCGCTCTACGGCGTGACCTGGATCGCGACGGCGCCTTGAACGGATCCCGCGCGCAGCGCGTCGAGGGCGTCCTGTACCTGTGCAAGCCGGAACGGAGTCACATTCGTGTGGACCGGCACCTGCGGGGCGAGGGCCATGAATTCTTCGCCGTCGCGCCGCGTGAGATTCGCGACTGACCTGAGAATCCGCTCTCCCCACAGGAGCTCGTACGGGAACGTCGGGATATCGCTCATGTGGATCCCGGCGCACACGACGGTTCCTCCCTTGGCGACGGCATCGAGTGCGGCGGGAACGAGCCCGCCGACCGGCGCGAAGATGATCGCTGCGTCGAGTTCTTCCGGCGGGCGGTCGGACGACGATCCCGCCCACTCCGCGCCGAGGGAGAGTGCGAACCGCTGGCTCTCGGTGTCTCCGGGACGCGTGAGCGCGAAGACACGACGGCCGAGGTGGACGGCCACCTGACAGATGATGTGCGCTGCCGCGCCGAAACCGTAGAGGCCGAGGCGCTCGCCGTCGCCCGTGAGCCGGAGCGCCCTGTAGCCGATGAGCCCGGCGCAGAGCAGGGGCGCCGCCTCGAGATCCGGATACCCGGGTGGGATCGGAAAACAGAAGCGCTCGTCCGCGATCGTCGCCTCGGCGAAGCCGCCGTCGCGGGTATACCCGGTGAAGCGTGCGTGATCACAGAGGTTCTCGCGTCCGGAGCGACAGTACGCGCACGTGTCGCATGTCCACCCGAGCCATGGCACGCCGACGCGCTCGCCGGCTCGGAACCTGGTCACGCGCTCGCCGACTTCCCGGATCGTCCCCACGATCTGATGCCCGAGGACGAGCGGAAGTCGAGGGCCTGCGAGCTCGCCGTCGACGATGTGCAGATCCGTTCGGCAAACGCCACACGCGTTGACCGCGACCGACACCTCGTTGGGGCCAGGCTCTGGCCGCCTCAGCTCGACCTCGTGGAGAGGAGCGCCGACGCCGGTGAAATGGACGGCTCGCATTCGCGTACGACGACCGTTACGGAACGCGAGCCTACCGTCCGCAGGCTGGGTCGTCGTCGCGGCGCAGGCCGACGAGTCGCAGCGACGATCCGCACGAGCTAGACGTCCTCCGGGACCATCTCGATCGCGCCGCACGGGCATTCGGCGGCGCAGATCCCGCAGCCCTTGCAGTAGTCGTAGTCGATCGCGTAGGCCCTGCTTCGCGTCGTCGACCTTGAGCACGGCGTTGTCGGGGCAGACCGCGAGGCAGTTGTCGCACTGGAAGCAGTTGCCGCACGACATGCAGCGACGCGCCTCGAGGAGCGCGGTCGTGCTCGTCGAGACCGCCGACGACCTCCTCGAACGTCGACCGTCGCCGCGCCAGCTCGAGGAGCGGCTGCATCGCCCGTGGTGCATCCGCGTAGTACCAGGTGTTGAGGTGCTCGAAGGTCGCCGGGACGTCCGGCGGGCTCCGGATCGGCGACCTGCTCGCGGAGCCAGGCGTCGATCGAGCGTGCGGCCATCTTGCCGTGTCCGACGCCGACCGTCACGGTGCGCTCGGCGCGGAACGATGTCGCCGCCGGCGAAGACCCCGGGATGGCCCGTCATGAAACCGGCGTCCGACCTGGACGACGCGGTCGTCGATCACGACGCCCGGGACGCCGTCGAGCAGCGAAAGGTCGGATTCCTGGCCGAGAGCGAGAACGAGCGAGTCCGCCTCGAGCTCTTCGAGCTCGCCGGTCGGTTGCGGGAAGCCGGCCTCGTCGAGCTCCATCCGCTCGAGCACGAGCTTGCCGCCGTCGGCGTGCTTGACGGTCGAGAGCCACTTCATCTGGATTCCCTCGGCCTCTGCTTCCTCGACCTCGAAGTCGTGAGCGGGCATCCGGTCGCGGGTACGACGGTAGATCACGATCGCTTCCTCGGCGCCGAGGCGCCGCGCGGTGCGAGCGGCGTCCATCGCGGTGTTGCCGCCGCCGTACACCGCGACGCGGCGACCCAGTGTGGGGCGCTCCTCGCCTTCCATGCTGCGCAGGAGGGTGACGGCGTCGACGATGTGTGCTGCCTCGCCGGCCGGGCACGTAGGCGCGCTTGCCGATCTGGGCGCCGACGGCGACGAAGACGGCATCGAAGCCGTCGTCGCGCATCGCGCCGAGGACGTCGGTCACGTGAGGTCTCGAGCTCGATCCGAACACCGAGCGCCTCGATCCGGGCGATCTCGGCATCGAGGATCTCGCGCGGAAGCCGGTAGCGCGGGATCCCGAATCTCATCATCCCGCCGGCCCTGGGGCCGGCGTCGCGGACTGTCACCTCGTGGCCGAGGCGTGCCAGGTGATAGGCGGCCGAGAGACCGCACGGGCCGGCGCCGACGACGAGCACGCGCTTCCCGCTCGACGCGGCCTCGACCGAGACCTTCCAGCCCTTCTCGATCGCGAGGTCGCCGAGAAAGCGCTCGACCTCGTTGATTCCGACGGCCTCGTCGAGCGTCGCTCGATTGCAGGCGGTCTCACACGGGTGGTAACAGACCCGTCCCATGATCGCGGGGAAGGGGTTCTCCTCCATGATCCGGCGCCACGCCCGCTCGTAGCCGTCGCCGCCCTCCTCGGCCTCGTACAGCCAGGACTGGATGTTCTCGCCGGCGGGGCAGGCTGTGTTGCAGGGCGGCATCCGGTCGACGTAGACGGGGCGCTCGGTGCGCCAGGTGCCCGTCTTGTTGGCGCGGCTGGAGCCGACCTCGAGCGTGATCGCGAACGGCTTGTTCATCATGGCGTCTCCTCCGTGGGCAGAAGCCCGAAGCGTCGGATGTTGCGGTCGGCGATCGCCTGCAGGCGTTCCACGATGTCCGGTCGGGGCGTGGTCGCCGAACAGGTGGGCGAACCGGCGTTGGGGTCGGAGGTACTCCTCGACCGGCACCTGCCGGCGGATCTTCGAGACGGCGGTGATCTCGCCGTGCTCCGCCTCGAAGACGGGGAAGAGGCCGGACTCCTTTGCGAGCCGGGCCAGCAGGATCGTGTCCGCCGAGTTCGCTCCCCAGCCGAGCGGGCACGGGACGAGGATGTGGAGGTAGCGAGGGCCGTGCAGGCGTCATGGCGTGCTCGACCTTTGCCTCGAGGTCGTGCAGGTCGGCAACGGTCGCGGTCGCGACGTACGGAATCTCGTGGGCCATCGCGATCAGCGGGACGCTCTTGCCCTGGCCGAATTCGTTGCCGGGATCATCGTCCGTGGGCTTCGTGTTGGCGGTTCTCGCCCCGGGGGCGTCGCGCCCGAGCGTTGGACGCCCGTGTTCATGTAGGCCTCGTTGTCGTAACAGATGTAGAGCACGTCGTCGCCGCGCTCGAACATCCCGGAGAGGGCGCCGAAGCCGATGTCGACGGTGGCGCCGTCACCGCCCTGAGCGACGACGCGCTCGTCGCGTCCCTTGACCTTGAGCGCCGCCGCGATGCCGGTGGCGACGGCGGGTGCGTTCGCGAACAGCGAGTGGATCCACGGGAGCTGCCAGGACGACTCCGGATACGGGGTCGAGAAGACCTCGAGGCAGCCGGTCGCGTTCGCGGCGATCAGGCGTCCGTTCGTTGCCCGCATCGCAGCGTCGAGCGCGTATCGCGCGCCCAGCGCCTCGCCGCATCCCTGGCAGGCGCGGTGGCCGAACGTCAGCGTGTTGGAACGCCCGTCGCGTGCCTGCACGGTGCGCGCGTCCGGCTCGAGCAGGCGGTTGCCGGCAGCGAAGCTCCCGACCTGGAAGAACTTGATCGGCTGGTAGGCCATCTCCTCGCTCCTCAGTGGGCTCCGGCGCGCACGACGCCGAGGTCTCGGAGGAGGTTCTCGGCGTGCGGCCCGGACCGTCGCTGGTACTTCTGGCGGCTGCAGCTCGCGCTCGATCGAGGCCGTGATCCAGATCGAGGAATGTGAGCCGATTCGGCTCGATCCGGCCCTCGAGCACATCGCCGACGAGCGTGTGGAGCGAGCGCTTCGTGATCGCCCGGCCGCCCAGTCCGGCGACGACGTCGTACACGGGCACGGGCAGGCCGGAGAGTGCGAGGCGCACGTTCTGGCCCACGATGCCGCCTGCCCCGACCGCGAACGCCTTCTCGACGACGATCACCCGCTTGGCGTTCGCGAGCGCGCTTCGGATCTCTTCTGCCGGCCAGGGGCGGAAGCAGCCGATTCCGACAGCGCCGACGCTCACGTCCGCGTCGCGGAGCTCGTCGACGACATCCTGGATCGTCCCGATCACCGATCCGAGCGCGACGACGACCGTGTCGGCGTCCTCGGAGCGGTAGGGGTGGACGAGCCCGCCGGAGGCGCGACCGAACGAGGCTGCGAACTCGCCGGCGATCTCCGGGATCAGATCGAGCGCCTGCATCTGCATCGCGTGTGCGAGGTAGCGCACCTCGGTGTACGCCTCTGGACCGACCATCGCGCCGATCGTCAGCGGCTCGTCTGCGTCGAGGACCTGGCGCGGCTCGTACGGGGGAGAAAGGCGTCGACCTGCTCCTGCGTCGGAACGTCGACGGGCTCGAACGCGTGGGTGAGAATGAAGCCGTCCATGCACACCATCACGGGCACGGAGAGCTCCTCCGCCAGCTTGAACGCCTGGATGTGGAGATCGAGCGCCTCCTGGTTCGAATCCGCGTAGAGCTGGATCCAGCCGCAATCGCGCTGCGACATCGCGTCCGAATGGTCGTTCCAGATGTTGATCGGAGCGCCGATCGCGCGATTGGCGACCGTCATCACGATCGGAAGCCCAAGACCGGAGGCGTTGTACAGCGCCTCGGCCATGTAGAGGAGGCCCTGGCTCGCGGTGGCGGTGTAGGCGCGCGCACCCGTCGCCGAGGCACCGATCGCAGCCGACATCGCGGAGAACTCCGACTCCACCATCAGGTACTCGCACGGGGCGAGCTCGCCGGAGCGAACCAGGTCGGAGAGCGCCTCGACGATATGCGTCTGCGGCGAGATCGGGTAGGCGGAGATCACCTCGGGCCGGCAGAGCGCCACGGCCCGGGCAACCGCCTGCGACCCTTCGATCTGGCTACGCATTGACAGCTCCGACGAGCTCGGCGACGAACGCGTGCGCCGCCGTCGGCGGCGGCGATGTTGCCGTCGGCGATCGCGGCCGGAAAGCGCTCGCGAATCGCCGCGGCGACGCCCGCCAGCGACACGACCCCGGTCATCGCCGCGAAACCGCCGAGCAAGGCGGCGTTGGGGAGCGGCCGCCCGAGGTGCTTCCGCGCGAGCTCGGTGGCGGGAACGGTCAGGATGTGCCCGGCCGAGAACCGCTGCGCGTAGTCCTCGATGCCCAGGGTCGCGACCGTGCCCGGTCGTGTTGATCAGGACGTATGCGTCGGGCGCGACACCGCTGAAGACATCGACCTGGTGGAGCAGCGTCGGGTCCTGGACGATGAGCGCGTCCGGCTCGCCGATCGGCTCGCGGACGCGGATCTCACGGTCGTCGATCCGGCAGTACGAGACGACGGGAGCACCGGTGCGCTCCGATCCGAAGGTGGGAAACGCCTGGGCGAAGCGTCCTTCCTCGAAGGCGGCAACCGAGAGAAGCTCGGCGGCCGTGACGACGCCCTGGCCGCCGCGCCCGTGGATGCGGATCTGGAACATGCACCGATCCTCGTCCCAGCGCGACGAGCCCGGCATCGCGGAGCACCCTGTTCTCGCTCCGTACTTTCCCGTCGATTACGGGCGAGCACGAAGTCGGATACCGCCCGCGCGCGTCGCCTACCGTCCTGGTGCTTCGCGCACGATCAGCACCGAACACGGAGCCCGATGACCGAGCCTCTCGCTGACGCTGCCGATCGCCTTGACGCCACGCAGGCCGCGACTGCCCACGAGCAACAGGTCCACGCCGCCGGATGCCCCGATGAGGACGTCGACGGCATCGCGCTCGTCTCGATCGACGGCCAAGCCCTCGAGCTCGTCCGACTCGATCGACGCAGCGTCGGCGGCGAGCACGACGCGCATCGTGGCGTCGAACCGGGTGACGAGGTCGCGCCCAGCAGCCAGCGCCATGCCGGCCCCAGAGGAGCCGTCGTATCCGACAACGATCGATCGCGGCCGGGAGACCTCGATCCAGGAGCGCCTGGCGACGAGCACCGAGCAAGGTGCGCGGTGCAGCATCGCAGTCGGCACGCTACCCAGGAGAACGCCGACGGGCCGACTATGCGCGGAAGCGCCGACTGCTACGAGGGTCGCGTGCGACTCGGTGAGGCGCTCGAGCAGCCGACCCACCAGAGGGCCCATGAAGGATCTCCGCATGGGCGGTCGGGCAGACCGCCCGACCCTTGTCGAAGCGTTCGGCAAACGTCCGCTCGGCATCCGCGATCATCAACGCTGCGGCGTCCGCCGAGAGCATCCCGGTCGGAATCGTGTAGACCCCGATCAGCTCGATCATGCCCAGGGCATGCCGCAGGGCATCAGCCTGCCTGGCAGCTTCCAGCGAGCCGGGCCAGCCGTCCACTGCGACCACGGTTCGATCGAAGACCGAGCACCGAGCGCTCGACGCGGTTGACACGCCGTGCCTCCTCTATCGATGGGAGATCAGATTCGCACGGCGTTGCGTGGGCGACGTCGGCAAAGGCACTGAGATCCGTGCGGCTTTCCCTCATGAGCGATCCGGGAGCCGCCAGCCACGTCGTCCGCTCGCTACCTCGCGGGCGGTGCACTCCGTGCGAAGATGGCCGTCATGACGGCGCAGGCAACCCCGGCGAACGAACGATGATTCGCGTCGTGCTCGTCGATGACCACGCCATCGTGCGCTCCGGACTTCGGCTCGTCCTCGCCAACGAGGCCGACATCGAGGTCGTCGGTGAGGCGGAGAACGGCGAGCGCGCCGTGTTCGAGGCGCTCGCAAACCGGCCGGACGTCGTCGTGATGGACGTTCAGATGCCGGGTATCTCGGGGATCGAGGCGATTCCGTCGGTTCTTCAGGCCGTACCCGCGACGAGGGTACTGGTGCTCTCGATGCAGGACGAACCTCGCTACGTGCGCCAGGCATTCGAAGCCGGGGCGAGCGGCTACGCCCTCAAGGACGCCGCCGACACCGACGTGGTGGAGGCGGTACGCGCGGTGGCCCGCGGGGAGCAATACGTCCACCCGACGCTGGGCGCCAAGCTCGTTGTCGGCCGATGTGGCCGAGCGCCGGCGAGCCGAGATGGACCCGCTGTCCGAGCGCGAGCGTGAGGTGCTGCGACTCCTCGCGCTCGGGCACACCAATCAGGAGCTGGCGTCCATGCTGTTCATCTCCGTGCGCACGGCTGAAACGCACCGCGCGCACATCATGCAAAAGCTCGGCCTCCGGTCACGCGCGGATCTGGTGCGCTATGCGCTCGACAACAAACTCATCGCCGACTGATCACCCCGGCGACGCCGGCGCCAAGACGGCGGAGTTCAGCGAGCAGATCAAGCGTGGAAAGCACGCCGATGGGATGCCTGGATGCGCGGCTCCATCACGATCAGGTGCGTGACCCTCTGTTCGACCATCAGTTGCACAGCGCGCCGGAGCGTCTCGCCGGGTGCGATCGTCACCGCCGGTTTAACGGCCGACCCCGCCGCCATCTGATCGTCGAGGCTGCGCACACGTGCCGCCGCAACGAGATCGAGGTCCGAGATAACACCCCAAACGGGCGACGCCGGATCGAGGTCGTCCATCACGACGACCGAGTGCAAGCGCTGCTCGGTCATGAGCCTCGCTACGGCTCTGAGCGGGAGTCGAGGAGAGCAGTGAACGAACCCCGGCGGCATGGCGTCTTTGACCGTTCTCGATGCGAGATCGACGTCGCCGCCCACGGACGTGCTCAACTGAGGTGCGCTCATCATCTGTCATAGTGTTTCGGCGCCGGCCTGTTTGCGCGTCCGCATGGCAACGGATCGAGTTGCGGTGAAGTACGGCTCCTCCCACACTGACCTCGCCGTGTCTCGAGCGCACGATCATCGGTGGTCGTGGAGAACGCGGGCGGGGCGATCGTGACGGCCGCGGGCGATCTCGGCCCTGGTGACCGCCAGGCCGCGGAACGAGAGCGTCGTCTCGGTCGCCTGCTCGAGGTGGGTCGCTCCCTCGTGGCCGAGCTCGAAGTGGACGCCGTTCTGGAGCGGGTTCTCGAAGCCGGAAGAGACCTGACAGGCGCTCGGTACGCGGCGATCGGTGTTCTGGACGAGCAACGAACCGCCCTCGAACGGTTCATCACCCTCGGCATCGACGACGAGACCCATCGTGCAATCGGGGATCTCCCGAGCGGCCGCGGCGTTCTCGGAGTCCTGATCACCGACCCGCGACCGTTGCGCGTCGGCGACGTGGGACGACACCCGCAATCCTTTGGCTTTCCACCCGGCCATCCCCCGATGAGCTCATTCCTCGGCGTTCCGATCGTCGTGCGCGGTCAGGTGTACGGCAACCTCTACCTGACCGAGAAGCGCGACGGCTCTTTCGACGCCGACGACGAGGAAGTCGTTGTCGTGCTTGCCGAATGGGCGGCGGTGGCGATCGACAACGCCCGGGCCTATTCGTCGGCCCAGAGCCGCCGCGTCGAGCTCGAGCGGGCCGTTCGAGGCCTCGAGGCGACGACGGCCATCGCTCATATCCTCGCGGGCGAGACCGACCTCGACAGTGTCCTCGAATTGATCGTCAAGCGGGGGCGGGCACTTGCGGACGCGCGGGCGATGGTCGCGTTCCTGCCACGCGGAGGCGAGCTCGTTGTGGCCGCTCTCACGGGTGGGCTCGACCACGATCTGCTCGGCGAGCGCATCCCGCTCGAGGGAAGCGTCAGCGGCCGAGTGTTTCGCACGGGCACGGCCGAACGGCTCGACGATGCTGCGAGCCGGCTCCACGGCGCATTCGAGAAGCAGACGGCGGCCAACACGGGCCTCTTTGTGCCGTTGCGATTCCGGGGTCGAGTCCTCGGCGTCCTGGCAGCCCTCGATCGCCTGGGCGACACCGCCGTCTTCAACGCCGTCGGACGAGCACGTCCTGACCGGGTTCGCCGCTAGCGCTGCCGCGGCCATCGCAACGGCGCAAGACGTCGCAGAGCAGACCGGACGCCGCAGCATCGCAGCAGCCGAGACCGAACGAGCACGGTGGGCACGAGAGCTCCATGACGACACGCTGCAGGAGCTTGCAGGGCTGAAGCTGATGCTCGCGGCCGTTCGCCGCTCCGACGACCCAGAAGAACGGCAGGCGGTTCTCGCCGAGGCGAGCAAGCGAATCGACTTCGCAGTCCGCAGCCTGCGCGGGCTCATCACCGACCTCCGGCCGGCCGCTCTCGACGACCTCGGGCTCGGCGCAGCTCTCGAAGCCCTCGCAGACCGCGTGCGGCAGGCGAGCGGTCTGACGGTCGAGGTGGACGTGGACTTCGCCTACGAGGCCGGCCGGGAGGCCGTCCGTCTCGATCGGGATCTCGAGGAGACCGTCTACAGGCTTGTCCAGGAGTGCCTGTCGAATGTCGCCAAGCACGCGCAAGCGTCGACTGCCCAGATCACCGTGCGCGAAACTGCTGAGACGGTCGAGGTCGCCGTACGCGATGACGGAATCGGATTCGACGCGAACCAGGCCTCTGGCGGGTTCGGGCTCGTCGGGATGCGCGAACGGGTCGCGCTCGTCGGAGGCACGATGACGATCCAGACCGCACCCGACGAGGGCACCGTGGTCCTGCTGTCGCTGGAGATCGCACGAGGTCGCGCCGCAGCGCGCTCGGCCGAGGCGATCTGACACGCGCGCGGCGTTGAATCAGCAACACCGTGCGCAGTCGTTGCCTCGACTGCGGCCCTCGGTCACGCGCCGTCAGGCAGGGGCTTCTTGGACGACGTTCGGCCCGTGCTTGTCCTCGAAACGGTCGAGCACGCCCGACGTCACCAGGCGCTGCCGTGCCTCCTCAGCGTCCTCGACCGACGCGAACTCGAGGAGAATGAACACGTGATTCCCGTCGTCGGTGCTTCGGAAGACCCTCGTCGCTGTTGCTCTCTCGCGCGCACCCGGTTGGTCCTGGTCGAACATGCCGCGCCAGGTGTCGTAGTCGGGTGTCTTGATCCTGGTGATGATGAAGGCGCTCATGGATCGCTCCTCTGTTTTCCGTCGACACTGCGACGTTAACACCTCCGCGACAGGGAGCGTTTCGGCGACCAAAGCCCCACCACGACCGAACGCGACAGCGAAGCAATTCAGCTGGAAATCGCGGAAAACTCGTCCAATAGTCCATACTTCACACCAGGCGTCCGGCTGTGGTGAGGAGAGATCCGCGGTGAACCCGGAATGAGCAGGACCACCAACGAGAAACCGGCGATCGCGCTCGGTCAGCGCGTCCGCACGCTCCGCCGTGCGGCGGGGATGACGCAGGTCGAGCTCGCAGACGGCCGGTTCTCGAAGCAGTACGTCAGTCAGATCGAACGAGGCGAGACGCCTCCCTCCGAGGAGCTCGTCTCGTGGCTGGCCGACCGGCTCGGGGTCGATCGAGAGCTCCTGGACACCGGTTTCAGCTCCGCCGACCGCGACCGAACGCGCGAGGCGCTGGCGAAGGGACAACAGCTGATCGACGAGCATCGCTACCAGGAGGCGCTCGAGCAGTTCACGGCCCAGCGCTGGGCCCTCGTCCCCGAAGCGCCGGAGTGGGCCTACCACGGCGTCATGCGCGGGGAGGTGTGGGCGCTCATCCGCCTCGGACGCCTCGTCGATGCTGCAGCCGTCCTCGCCGAGGCGTCCGAACGCCAGGCCGGAGACGGCGGATCGTCAGTGGAGCAGGCCGAACGTGCGTACCTGACGGCAGTCTGCAGCTACATGTCGGCGGATCTCCCGACTGCACACCAGGCATTCGAGGAGGCGCTCCGCCACCTCGACACGATCGGACGAGCCGAGTGACGCCCTCCGGTCCGACATCCACCAATGGCGCTCGCGCTGCTACCGGCGGCAGCGCGACTTCGAAGCTGCCCGCGAGGACATCGAGTTGGCGCTCGAGCTGTGCGAAGCCCGCGACGACCTCCGTCGGCGCGCCGAGGTGAATTTCCAGGCATCGCTCGTCGCCGAGCGCCAGGGACGATGGATTCTCGCCCGACGGTATGCCGCCGACGCACGCGATCAGTTCGAGGCGGTCGGCGACCGAGTCACCGTCGGTCGTGTCCTCAACAACCTCGCCGGCCTCAACCATTCACTCGAGAACGACGAGGCCGCGATCGAGCAGCTCCGACAGGCGTTCGTGATCTTCGTCGACGCGCAGCTCGAGGCGGAGGCGGGTTACGTCCTGAGCTCGCTCGCCGAGATCCATCGCAATCGAGGGGATCTCGATGAGGCAGGCATCGCCGCCCGCCAGGCACTCGAACGCCTCGGCGATCGGGTCGACCACGTGCAGGAGACGGGCACCGCTCAACTCGTCCTCGCGCGCACCTATCTCGCACGCGGGGAGCTCGACCGGGCCGAGGATCTCCTCGCTGCCGCCGACGAGAGTTACGCCGCCACCGCGTCGATCAGCCATCAGGCACGCTCGTGGATGGCGCGCGGCGAACTCGAGCTCCTCCGCGAGAACGACGAGGAGGCCGCCCGCCTGTACCGACAGGCCGCAACGGCGCTCCAACCGCTCGACAGCGGCCTCTAGCCGGTCGACGCGACCTCTTTCGAGCGACGTGCGAACCCCCGTTTGGGGGACGACACCATGCCTCTGACCGTCGAAAAAGCAGGGAGTACCACCCGGCCCGCGGTCCCGATCGCGGGCAGACGTCTCCCGAAAGGACTGCGGTCATGATCACCAAGGGCACGCTTCTCCGTCTCATCGTCTCGCTCGCCGCACTCGCCTCGCTCGCTGCGCTCGGCGGCGGCTACTTCGACGGCCACTAACACCCCGGTCCAGACCGTCGCAGCTCGGCGCGTCGGCGTAACGGCGCCGGGCTGACGACGGTCCCGGGATTCGTCCGCGGCACGCTCCACCCTGAAGGCCCGCGAGGGCACCGCCCGGTTCTCACGCCCGACGCGAACGCGGGAACGGTTGCGCTCGTAACGGGCGGCGGCGCACTGGGATCGGCGCTGCGACCGCACGCGAGCTGGCACGCACGGGAGCGTCGGTGGTGATCTGCGGCGGCCGGCCCGCGCCACTCGCATCGATCAAGGACGAGATCGAGGCCCGAGGCGCGTCGGTACCCGAGCGGGATACGGTACGACGATGGACATCGACACGAGGCTGCATGAGTACGCCGAAAGCGTCTCGTCGCCCCCGAGCCCGCTGCTCGCGGACCTTTCTGCCGGGACCGAGCGCTCACTCGGGTCGGCGATGATGCTCACGGGGCCTGTCGCGGGCCACTTCCTCGAGGTGCTCGTCTGGGCGACGAGGCCACGCCGAGTGCTCGAGATCGGCACCTTCAGCGGCCATGCGACGCTGTCGATGGCGGCCGCCTTACCGTCCGACGGGCACATCGACACGTGCGAGCTCAACGCCGAGCACGCCGCCGTTGCCCAGGCGTACATCGATCGAAGCCCGTGGCGGGCGCAGATTACGATCCACCTCGGGCCTGCAGGACAGACGATCGAGCGCCTACCGGGCCTGTTCGATTTCGTGTTCATGGACGCGGACAAGACCGGCTACATCGCCTACTACGAGGCGGTCGTCCCTCGCCTCTCCGACCACGGGCTCATCGTCGCCGACAACACGCTGCACGGCGGGCAGGTGCTCGAGCCGGGCGACCCGATCGCTGCGTTCAACGAGCACGTCGCCGCGGATTCTCGAACGTCGCAGGTCCTGCTCACGGTCCGCGACGGGATCACCCTGATCCGGCGCATCTAATCCTCGATCGAGGGATCCGATCCCTCGAATGGTTCCCCCGGAACGGGAATGGCAGCACCCGCCGGCGCGACACACCATGGGTGTGCGATGCGCGTGCGGCACTTCGTCACCCTCACCACCCTTGCGGCTCTCCTGATCCCGGCGGGCGCGAACGCCTCGACGATGATCGACCGGAACGCGAGCGGCGTCACGTTGAAGGTCGACGCCAAAGGCCAAGCGCTGGTTTCGTACACGGCGCGCGGCAAGCGCTGGAACGTGCTCGCGTGGAACGCCGTCAACGCACTGCCCCCCACTCCCGGTACGAAACAGGTCGACTTCAAGCTCGACTATTCGGGCGGCTGGGGCACGTACAAGAAGGACATCTGGAAGACCTTCCCCAACACGTGTGGTGCGTACACCGGCCCCGCCCTGGCGTGGCGGGTCACGAGCTGCACGGCGAAGGACGGAAGTCACTGGGCGCTGCAGGCGTGGCAGCGCATGCTGCCGAACTACGGGCTCACGCCGAGCCCCAAGCAGGCCGTCTGGGAGCTCCGGCTCTCACACTGGACCGGTGATCTCCCCGCCCTCACCGTGAACACCAACTGGGCCTATCGGAAGTTCGACCATCTCTTCGGGAACTTCCTCTACGACGGGGCGCCCGTGCACGGTTTCAAGTCGACGGCCGGCGGCAACCCGCTCGACTCGTTCGGCCGCAACCTGTACGTCGACACGTTCAACTCGGCCTACGGCGTCGGGTGGAAGCGCGAGAACAGCTTCCTGATGCACAAGAACACCGGCACGTTCTGCTACGGCTTCTACCCCCACGGGAGCCGCCCCTCGGGCCACGGCGAGAAGTACCGCGCCACGATCATCGGCCCTGGCGTCACGCCCGACGTGATGTGGCAAGGCACCTCCCCCGGTGCATATGACGAGACCGCGGACCGGCAGCTCGCCGAGACCCAGCGCGAAACGTACGCGTCGGACTCGCTCTGCAAGCCTGTCTG
>CAVZMA010000021.1:0-101342 GCA_963776305.1 uncultured Thermoleophilia bacterium
CAACTTCCACCGCTGCTTGCAGGACTTCGACCGGCGGCTGCCCGACATTCTGGAGGCGTTGCGGGAGGGAGACCTGCTGATCATCACCTCGGACAGCGGCTGCGATCCGACGACGCCGTCGAGTGATCATTCGCGCGAGCACGCGTTGCTGCTCGCGTACGCGGCGGGGCGGAATGCGGCCGGGCGCGTCCACGTGGATCGCGATTTCGCCGACGTCGAGCCCACGGTCTGCGCGTGGCTCGGAGCAGAGCACCCGGGGAAGGGTGCGCCGGGCTCGCCGATCGTCGGCCGTGAGGCAGCGCGGGGATGACCGCAGCGAGTGCGTCGGCCCGCCGACCTGATCGGGGGCAGGCGCGAGGCGCGGGCTCGCCGCGCGACGAGATCGCGGACCTCATCTCGTTACGCGCGCGACGGGGTCCCGGACTACCAGATGACCGCGTGGTGCATCGCCGTCTACTTCCAGGGCATGACGGGCGCAGAGACGTTCGCCTCACGGACGCGATGATTCGCTCGGGCGACACGCTCGACATCGGCGGGGCGATGGTCGCAAGGTCGTGGACAAGCACTCGACCGGCGGCGTCGGCGACAAGACGTCGATCGTGTCGGGCCCGATCGTCGCGGCCTGCGGCGTCCCGCTCGGGAAGATCAGCGGCCGCGGGCTCGGCCACACCGGCGGCACGCTCGACAAGCTCGAGGCGATCCCGGGCTTCCGCGTCGAGCTCTCGACCGAGCGATGTCGCTCAGCTGCGGGAGGTGGGGTGGCGATCATCGGCCAGAGCGACCGCCTGGTGCCCGGCCGACAAGAAGCTCTATGCCCTCCGCGACGTCACGGCGACGGTCGACATCGTGCCGCTGATCGCCGCGTCGATCATGTCGAAGAAGCTCGCGGCAGGCGCAGACGCGATCGTTCTCGACGTGAAGGTCGGCGACGGCGCCTTCATGAAGACCCTGGCGATGCCCGGGTGCTCGCGGAGGAGATGCTCGCGCTCGGCCGGCGTGCGGGCAAGGAGGTGACGTGCCTCCTCACCGACATGGACCAGCCGCTCGGTCGCGCCGTCGGGAACGCACTCGAGATCCGCGAGGCGCTCGACACGGTACGCGGCGAAGGTGCCAACGACTTCACCGAGCTCGTGCTCGACGCCTGCGCCCGCCTGCTGGCGTACTCCGACCTCGGGATCGACGGCCGAGGGCCGGCGGCGCGCCGAGGCAGCCGTCGCGGACGGAACCCGTTCGACGACCTACAGCGGTGGATCCGCGCGCAGGGTGGTTATCCGATCCGCGCAGGCGCTCCCGAGGCCCCCGTCCGGCCGCGCGGTCGCGGCGCCGCAGACGGCGTCGTCCGCCGTCTCGGCGCCCTCGCGGTCGGCGTCGCGGCACTCGAGCTCGGCGCCGGCCGTCGAACCAAGTCGGACCCGATCGATCATGCCGTCGGCGTCGTCTGTTTCGCCAGCGTGGGGATACGGTGCTCGCAGGGCGACGATCTGGCCGAGGTCCACGCCCGCGACAGCCTCGGCCGCAGCCGCCGCCGAGGCGGTGCTCGCCGCGTACACGATTGCCGAAGGCGCACCGGCGACCCGGGGCATCGTCCTCGAGGTCATCTCGTAGCCGTGCCCGGACGCCGTTTCGCGCGGCCCGTTGACCCGCGAGGTCGCACCGCCGACTGACACGCGGGCCTAGACTGGGATCGTGCCGGAGTTGCCCGAGGTCGAGACCGTCCGCCGGGTGATCGCCCCGGTGCTCGAGGGCGCACGACTGGAGCGGGTCGACATTCGCGACGCGCGTCTGGTGCGGCCGTTCGACCCCGTGATCGTGGCAGGCGAGCTCGTCGGCGAGCGAGTGGCCGAGGTGGATCGCCGGGGCAAGTACCTGATCGTTCGCTTCGATTCCGGCCGGTCGCTGTTGATCCACCTCCGGATGACGGGGTCGCTGCGATATGCCGCGCGCGGGGCGTTGGTGGACGATCCCCACACTCGTGCCGTTCTCGGATTGGACAACGGGTCAGACGTCGCCTACCGTGACGTCCGCCGGTTCGGCACCTGGGAGTTGCTCGAACGCGGCGAGCTCGCGCCGTACCTGGAGGCGCGCCTCGGGCCCGAGCCCCTTGGCGCCCTCTCGGCGGCCGACCTCCGTCGGCGGCTCGAAGGGCGGCGGGCCCCGTTGAAGTCCGCCCTCCTCGATCAACGCACGATCGCGGGGCTCGGGAACATCTACGTCGACGAGGCGCTGTGGCACAGCCGACTCCATCCCTTGAGGGTCGCCGGAGGGCTCGGGCATGACGACGGGGCACGGCTCCATCGGGCGATCAGGAAGGTGCTGAGGATGGCAGTCGAGCGCCAAGGCTCCACACTCCGCGACTACGCGCAGCCGGACGGTGCCTACGGTTCGATGCAGCACGAGTTCAAGGCCTACGGGCGCGAGGGCGAGCCCTGCGACCGTTGCGGCACGCCGCTCGTGCGCATCGTCGTCGGCGGACGGACGACGACGTTCTGCCCCGCCTGCCAGTCCGCGTAGTGCGGCGCGGCGGGTCCTCAGGCGGCGAGGTGCTCGGCCAGCCGGCCGGAACGGTCGAGGAGAGCGAGCTCCTCGTAGCCGCCGATCGGCTCGTCGTCGATCGTCACCAGCGGCACCGTCCACCGGCCGCCGAGATCGTGGACGCGCTGGCGGAAGGCCGGATCCGCGTCGAGCGAGACCTCGTCGTAGGCCAGCCCGCGCGCCTCGAGCAGCGCCTTGGCGCGAATGCAGTAGCCGCACCACTCGGTCGTATAGAGACGGATCCTGGGCACCAGGCCCATAAACGCCTGCTCAGCCCCCGGTATTCCGCCGTCGCCCGACCCGACGGCTCGCCGGCGCCAGCCATCTCCCCTCGTACACTGCAGTCATGGCCCGATCGGCGACGACCGAGGCGGTGGTGCTCCGCTCTTTCCGGCTCGGCGAAGCCGACCGCATCCTCCACCTCTACACCGACGACCGGGGACGAGTCGGCGCTGTCGCGAAGGGCGTGCGGAAGACGAAGTCGCGATTCGGTGGCCGCCTGGAGCCGTTCTCCCACGTCGAGCTCGTTCTCCATCAGGGCCGCGGTGAGCTCGCCACGGTCACCGGCGCGTCGCTGCGCCGCTCGCACGATCGCATCCGCTCCGAGCCCTACAGGCTCCAGGTCGGAATGATCGGCCTCGAGGCGATGTTGAGGCTGTTCACCGAGCAGGAGGCGAACGAGAAGGCGTTCACGGCCCTGACCCGCTTCCTCGACGCGCTCGACGAGGCGCCGCTGCAGCGCGGCTCCAGGGCGGCGCTCGATCCGATCGTGCTCTCGTTCCAGCTCAAGCTGCTCTGGGTCTCGGGGTACATGCCTCATCTCGAGGCGTGCGTGGAATGCGGCTGTAGCGAACAGCTCACCGGGTTCCTGCCGGCGGCAGGAGGGGGAGCGTGCGCCGCCTGCGATCCGGGCGGGATCCCTCTCTCGCCCGAGGGGGTCCACGCCATGAGGCTGCTGCTGCACTCGCCGATCGCCGCCGCCTCGGGTGCGGGTCTCGGTGAACGCGCGCAGCGTGACACGCTCGCCGTCGTGACCGCGTCGTACGAGCATCACGGCGGCTTCCGGCTCAAGACGCTGGCGTCCTGATCGGGCGGGAGCTGGCGTCCCGAACGCAGGCCCGAAACGCAGCCGCGTGTGTCCTCAAGGGAGGTCACAGGAACCGTAGGTTCCGGCTTCAGGGATCGTCGCGGTCGGAAATCCGTGCGAGCGGATTTCCGATCTGCGGGATAACCAGCTAGAAGCGCTCGAGCACCTTCTGCAATGCGCCGTCGGCGACGAGCTGTTCCGTCAGCTCGTTCCGCCCGGGCCGCACTTCGCGCTGCATGACGCCGTCGGCCGCCAGGCGGTACTGGCCGACCCAGTCGAGTCGCGGCGAGTAGACGTGCACGGTGACGGCCGGCAGGCCGTCGGCATGGCTGACCCGGTGAATGTAGCCCGGGCCCCCCTGGCGGGTGTCGCCGGCGTCGAGGTGCCGGGACTGTGGCTCGCCCCCGTAGACCATGATGTCCTCGCACACGGTTCCGCTAGCGACGCAGAGACCGACTCCTGAGATGTAGTGATCGTGGAAGCCTGTTCCCTGGCCGGGCATCCAGGAGAGGATCCAGGCGTCCATGCGGTCGTCCTCGTAGACCAGCTCGTAGCGCCGCTGGTCGGGATCGCTGTGCACGAGCGGCTCCCACAATTCGCCGCGACCCGCCAGGCCGTGGGCCACGTCCTCGAGCTCGGCCGGCGACAGGAGCCCGTCGTGCGGGACGAGATCGTCGAGCGAGCCCAGTGCGGGAATGAACAACGGCTCGGTGCTCAACGACATGGAATGCCATGGTACTCGAACCTTCCCCGCTGATGTCGAGCAAATGTCCAAGTACGCGGACTGTCAATCGAACAGGCGGCCGAACGCCCGGCCGCCGGACGCGCGGACGTCGGTCGCGGAGGGGATGCAGATCCCGGTTGCGGATCAGCCAGGAGCCGATCGTCAGAACGAGGAGCAGGATGCCGACGAGCGCCCAGATGTCCGCGAGGTTGAAGGCGATCGCGCTGCGGTCTCCTGCGATCACGAGCGGGTTGGGAACCGACATGTCGTTCCACGCCGCGGAGAGGCTGTTGCCGAGGAGGCCGCCCGCGAGGACGCCCGCGGCCGACGCCACGACGAGCGACGGAATGCGGGTGACAACGGCCAGAGCGAGGAGCGAGGATCGCGGAGAGTACGAGCCAACCGTACGACCGCTCGTGGTAGGCCCAGGCGTCTGTCGGCGCGTTCGCCTTCACGAGGAGATCGGCGGCGGCCAGCGGGACGGCGATTCCGAGCATGATTCCGAGACGGCTCACGCGGTCGACGGTACCTGAGCATCCGGCCGCCGAAGTGGGCAGGATGCGCCCGTGGAGGTTGCGCTGGCAGACGGGTTCACCCTCGACGACGACCGGGATCGGGTCGACCGGGCGGCCGTCCACGCGGTTCCTGACGCGGAGCTACTGGGCCCTCGGTCGCGAGCGCGCGGTGATGGACGAGCTCATCGCGACGGCCGCCCGCGTCGTCGGGCTCTACGACGAGGAGGAGCGCCAGGTCGGCTTCGCCCGTGTCGTCTCCGACCTGCACACCGTGTCGTATCTCGCAGATGTCTACGTTCTGGAGGAGTTCCGAGGCCGTGGGCTCGGCGTCGCGCTCGTTCGCTTCGCCGTGGACGGCGGCTCGCTGGGCTCGACGTTCTGGCTTCTACGCACGCGCGACATGCACCGGCTCTACGCCAAGCTCGGCTTTGTCAGCCCGGACGAGAGGACGATGGAACGCGGGCGTCAGGAAGCTCGGGCGACCCGCTAGGACGGCGCAGCAGCAGTCGCACGTCGTTCTCAGAGGGCCTTCGGCGAGACCCACGGCCTCCGACAGCCGGTCGAGCAGGTGCTCACGGGCCCGTGCGACCGAGATCCGCTCCTGCGCGAGCGAGTCTCGCTCCCGGATCGTGATCGTGCCGTCCTCGAGCGTCTGCTCGTCGACCGTCAGCGCGTAGGGCGTGCCGATCTCGTCCTGCCGGCGGTAGCGGCGACCGATCTGACCGCCGTCGTCGTACTCCACCGAGAGCACATGCCGCAGTTCCTCCGTGAGCTTGCGGGCGACCCCCACCATGTCGTCGTTCTTCCCGATCAGCGGCAGCACGGCAGCCTTGACCGGCGCCAGCTGAGGATGCAGCCGGAGGACCGTGCGCTCGCGGTCGGCGACGACCTCCTCGTCGTAGGCGTCGACGAGGAACGCGAGCATCGAGCGGTTCACGCCGAGCGCCGGCTCGATCACGTGAGGTGTGTAGCGACTGCCGTCCTGCTCGACCCACTCGAGCTTCGTTCCGGACGCGTTCGTGTGCGCCGTCAAATCGAAGTCGCCGCGGTTCGCGACCCCTTCGAGCTCCGACCAACCGATCGGGAAGAGATACTCGATGTCGCTCGTCCCGCTCGAGTAGTGGGAGAGCTCATCGGCCTCGTGCGGACGCACGCGCAGATGGCTCTCCCGGATCCCGTAGCGCCGGTGCCAGGCGTAGCGCTCGTCGACCCAGTAGCGATACCACTCCTGCGCCTCCGCGGGAGGGACGAAGAACTCCATCTCCATCTGCTCGAACTCGAGCGTCCGGAAGATGAAGTTGCCGGGGGTGATCTCGTTGCGAAACGACTTTCCGACCTGGGCGATGCCGAAGGGCGGCTTCCGCCGGGCGATCTGGGCCACGTTCTTGAAGTTGATGAAGATGCCCTGGGCCGTCTCCGGGCGGAGGTAGACCGGAACCCCGGTCTCCTCGAGCGCGCCGACGCGGGTCTCGAACATCAGGTTGAACTGGCGCGCCTCGGTGAGGTCGCAATCGGAGGTCTCGCCGGGGTGCTTGCTCGGCCGCTGTCCGCACTGCGCGTCCTCGAGGTGATCGGCGCGGAACCGCTTCTTGCAGAACTTGCAGTCGACGAGTGGATCGCTGAAGCCGCCCACGTGACCCGACGCCTCCCAGACCTGAGGGTGCAGGATGATCGACGAGTCGAGCGCGACGATGTCGTCGCGCTCCTGCACCATCGCCGAGAGCCACCGCTGCTTGATGTTGTCCTTCAGCAGCACGCCGTAGTGGCCGTAGTCGTACGACGAGCCGAGCCCGCCGTAGATCTCGGACGACGGGAAAGACGAATCCGCGGCGCTTGCAGAGCGAGACGATCTTGTCCATCGTGACGGCGTCGGCCATGGCGTGACCTTAACCGGGATCCGCTGTTTCGCGCCGGTGCTTCGGCCCGCCGAGCGTCGGTGATCACGGCGGCCGGTCTGATCGACGCCCCACTGGACGGTACCGCCGATGTTCTCGGTAGCGTCAGTTGGCATGACGGCCACCGAATCCGCGCTCACGCCTCGTCTCGGACGACCTCGAGGCGCGCGCGATCGCCTGGCGGCGCCATCTCCACGCCAACCCCGAGCTCTCGTTCGAGGAGCACGAGACGTCCGCGTTCGTCGAGGAGACGCTCACGCTCGTTCGGCGGCCTCGAGATCGAGCGGCCGGCGGGCACGTCCGTCGTGGCGCGGCTCCACGGCGCCCGGCCGGGGAAGGTCGTCGTTCTCCGCGCCGACATCGACGCGCTGCCGATCCTGGAGGAGAACGACCTGCCGTACGCGTCGACGCGGCCCGGCGTGATGCACGCCTGCGGCCACGACGGCCACACGGCGATGCTGCTCGGCGCGGCCCAGATCCTCGTCGAGCGTCGTGACGAGCTCGCGGGCGAGGTGCGGTTCGTCTTCCAGCACGCCGAGGAGCTGCCGCCCGGCGGGGCGCGGCGATGTCGTCGCGGCAGGTGTCCTCGAGGGCGCCGACCTCGTCGCCGGCGTGCACCTGCTCTCGGGGCTCGAGACAGGGCACGTCTCGTCGCCGGTCCGGGCGCGGTCATGGCGGCTGCCGACCTGTTCACGCTCGAGATCGTCGGCGCGGGAGGCCACGGCGCGAACCCGCACGAGACCGTCGACCCGGTCGCAGTGGCGGCGCAGGTGATCACGAACCTGCAGCAGATCGTCGTCCCGCGAGACGGATCCGTTCGACTCCGTCGTCGTGTCCGTGACCACGCTCGCGGCGGGGACGCGCCCGCAACGTGATTCCCGGCGTCGCCACGCATCGGCGGGACCGTGCGAACGCTCTCGGTCGCACGGCGCGCCGAGGTGCGTGACGCGATGGAGCGCGTGATCGCCGGCGTGACTTCAGCGCATCGCGCCGACGTACCGCTTCGACTTCGAGGTCGGCTACGACCCGGTCGTCAACGACCGTGACGCGGCGGCGGCGCGGTGCAGCGAGGCGATCGTCGCCGAGCTCGGGGAGGAGGCGCTCGTCGAGGTTTCCGCCGGTGATGGGCGGCGAGGACTTCTCGGCCTACGGTGCGGTCGCGCCGGCGGTCTTCTTCTGGGTCGGGACGGCGAACGAGGAGCTCGGCACGACGTTCCCGCACCACCATCCGCGCTTCGACATCGACGAGGCCGCTCTGCGCGACGGGATCGCCGTGTTCGCGCGCACCGCGCTCGACGCTCTTCGCTAGGCGCCGGTGGCCGGGAAGGGGACGCCGGCGATCGTCGCGGCCGAGCGCGCGGGCATCTCGTTCACCGTGCACGAGTACGCGCACGACCCGAAGGCGGCCTCGTACGGGCTCGAGGCGGCCGAGAAGCTCGGCGTCGACCCGGCGCGGGTGTTCAAGACGCTCGTCGCCGACGTCGACGGCACGCTCGACCGTCGCTGTCGTGCCCGTCGCGGCGCAGCTCGACCTGAAGGCGCTCGGCAAGCGGGTGACGATGGCGGACCCGAAGCTCGCGGAGCGGACGACCGGCTACGTCGCCGGCGGGATCAGCCCGCTCGGCCAGCGCAAGCCGCTGCCGACGCTGCGTCGACGACTCGGCGCTGGCCTTCGACGACGATCCACGTCAGCGCCGGCCGGCGCGGGCTCGAGATCGAGCTCGCACCCGGCGATCTCCTCGCGCTCACGGGGGGCGAGGCTCGGCCGCTCAGGCGGCAGGCGACGTGACGTAGGCGACGTAGTCGCGCACGTCCTGTGCGGGCTCGGTGTACGCCTCGCCGAGCGTTGCCTCCAGCCTCGACATGTACTCGTTCGTCCAGGACGGGAAGTCGTAGTCGATCACGCGCAGGAACTCGAGCGTGGCGGCGAGGCGGATGTCGGCGATCGACGGCTCGTCGCCGCCGATGAACGCGCTGCCGTCGAGGAAGAACGTGCGGTAGACCTCGAGCGGCCCCGCGACGGCTGCCGTGGCGTCCTGCTGTGCCCTCGCCTTCATCGCGTCGTCCGCCTCGGAGCAGCCGACCTCGCCGGGGTACTGCGGGAACGACAGCGCCGGGTACGTTGCGCGGGCGACGAGCGGATAGAGCGTGCCGATGAGGTAGAACATCGCGCTGTCGACCATGGCCCGGCGACCCGGCTCGGTCGGGTAGAAGCGCTCGAGCCCGTGCTTGTTGCAGAGGTACTGCATGATCGCGCAGCTCTCCCACAGCGAGCCCTTCGGGAGGCCGTCCTCTTCCAGCAGCGGCGTCAGGTCGGCGGGATCGCGCTGCAGGAAGTCCGGCGTTCCCTTCTTGCCCCACATGTCTTCCTCGGCGAAGTCGAGCCCTGCGGCACGAACGAAGATCCGCGTCGTCAGGTTGTTGACACTCGGCTTCAGGATGCTGAGCGTGTTCGTGGCCATACCGTCCTCCTCTCGGGACTCGTCAGTAGGGGTTGGCGGGGCCGCGCTCGGCCGAGAGCGAGTCGCGCGAGCGCGCCACGAGCCGTTCGATCGCATCTGCGACGTGAACGGTGTCGATGTGATGGTCGTTCCGCTCGACTCGAAGCCGGTGTGCCTCGAGCAGCACTTCGCCGTGGCTGACCCCGGCGGGCGGCTCGAAACGGTACGAGGCGAGCTCGATCGTCAGCCCGAGCGGATCGTCGAAGTAGATCGAGTCCATGAAGCCGCGGTCCTTGACGCCGCTGTGCCGGATGCCCCGCTCGTCGAGGCGCTCCACCACCTGAGCGAACGTCGCCTGTGAGATCGAGAGCGCGACGTGGTGGACGCAGCCCGGGTCGGTCGGGGTCCTCGTCGGATCGGGGGCGCGGCCCTCGTCCGTGAAGACCGTGATCAACCGGCCGTCGCCGGGATCGAAGTAGAGATGACTCTCGCCGGCGTTGTCGAGGTTCGGCTGCTCGAACACGAACGGCATCCCGAGCAGTCCTTCCCAGAAGTCGATGCGACGTCTTCCGGTCGGCGCCCACGATGGTGATGTGATGGACGCCCTGGCTCTGGATCTTGCGCATCGCTCTCACACTAGCGCTCGACCAGCTTCGACTTGTACTCGCTCCGTGCGAGTGTCCCGAAGGGAACGAGCTCGATGCGCGTCTGCACGACGAGGACGGCACGCAGCCGTTCGCGGATCGACTCGGACAGCGGCTCATCCCGCTCGACGCCCGCCGCCAGCTCGACGCTGATCGGGAGCGGCGGTTCCTGCTTCACCCCGGGACCCTGCGGCCGGACGAGGATCGCTCCGGAGACGCGGGGCGCGAAGCCGCCGACCACCTCGCGAATCGCCGACGGGAAGACGTTGACGCCGCGGACGATGAGCATGTCGTCGGTGCGGCCGAGACACCGGATGCGTGGCCCGGTTCGACCGCACGGGCAGGCATCGGTTCGAACGGCGACATGGTCTCGCGTCCGGAAGCGGAGGAGGGGGCTGCACGGTGGCGCAGGTGGGTCAGGACGAGCTCGCCGGTGGCACCGTCCCCCAGAGGGACGGCATCACCGGAGCCCGGGTCGATCAGCTCCCGCATGCACGTAGCCTCGCGCTCCGAGGTGCATGCCGTCCTGCTCCTCGCATTCCCCGAACAACGAGACACCGATGTCGCCGATGCCCATCGCCTCGGTCACTTTCGCTCCCCAGCCGGCTTCGAGCATCGCCCTGAACGTCGGCTCGCCGCCACCGGGCTCGCCTGCGACGAGCACTCTGCGGACGGACGATCCCGCGAGGTCGAAGCCGCGCTCGACGCACCACTCGACGAGGTAGGAGGCGTAGGACGGCGTCAATGCGGCGGCATCCGGTCGCAAGAGCTCGATCGCTCGCACGAGCCGCTCCGTGTTGCCCGTGCCGACGGGAATGTGGCAGAGCCCGATGCGGTCGAACGATGCGAGCGCCGCTCCGGCCGCGAACGGCCCGGCGTTGTACGTCGAGACGAACCGCTCGCCTGCCGGCGACGCCCGAGGAGGCGTAGCTGCGCGCCGAGCCGGTGATCCAGTTGTCGAGGTCGCTCGTCGTCAGCGGGATGTAGCTCGGAGTGCCCGTCGTCCCGCTCGTCGAATAGATGCGCACGATCTCGCCTGCGCCCACGCAGAGGTGGGCGCCGATCGGCTGCGTCGGCGTGCAGGTCGCCCTGAGCTCGTCCTTCTCGGTCAACGGGAGGTCGGCAATCCCGTCGAGCCCGCCGGCGTCGGTCGCCGAGGCGATGCCCGCCGTGGCGAGCTTCTCGCGGTAGAACGCGGACCGGTCGAGCAGGTACGTGAGCTGCGTGCGGTAGGCAGCGTCGTCGTCCGCGAGCTGCTCGGCCCACGGTCGTCTCTCGATGTCAGTCGCCGGCATCGTCCGCGTCGACGGCCTCGTAGGCGATCGCCTCCTCGGCCCGCGCTGCCATCAGGAACCCGATCGGCAGCTCGCGCTCCTCGGCGAGGTGCGCGAGCAGGCTTGCCGTACGGGCGAGAATCGGCACGGCCTTCACCATCGTCCAGGGGAAGCCGAGATCGAGCAATACGGCGGCGATCGGCATCGAGACGTTCATCGGCAACGGCTTGCCCCAGGCATCGGCGGCGGCGTCCCGCAGGGAGCAGGCGAGCAGTACGTGCGGGCCGCTCACGCCGCGCTCGCCGGCGAGCTGGAGGATCCGCTCAGCCCGCGGGTCGACGGGGCGGTGGAGCGGGTGTCCGAAGCCGGGCAGCTTCTCGCCGGCGGCGCGCATCGAGCGCGCGGCCTCGGTCGCAGCGTCGTCGGGCGTCACTCCCGCCTGGACCTCGGCCTGCAGGCGGACGAGCAGGCGCGCACATTCCTCCGAGGAGCCGAGCACGACCGTGCCGGCGCCGAGAATCCCGGCGGCGACGGCGCCCTGGAGCGCGTTCGGGTCGGCCGCAAGTGTCATCCGCGCCGCGATGTTGGTCGGCATCAACCCGTGCTCGGCGATCGCAACGAGGAGCGCGTCGAGGAAGAACCGCTGATCCTCGGTCGGCTCGTCACCGGTCAGGAGCAGGTGGAAGTACTCGGTGAAGCTCACCCGGCCCAGGAGATCGCCGCAGAGGTCGCGACCGCGCACCTCGATCCGATCCGGCGAGGCCTCGCTGATGCGGGTGACGGGGCGGCTCGGCTTGCCGATCTGCATCACGGCGAAGCTATCAGGCTGTCGATTCGCTCGGGTCGGCGGAGAGAACGGCCGCCGCCAGCGCCGGGTCGACGTTGCCGCCCGAGACCACGAGCACGGTCGGCCCTTCGATCGTTACCGCGCCCGTCTGCAGCGCCGCGAGCGTCAGCGCCCCTGTCGGCTCGACCACGAGCTTCGCTTCGAGAGCGAGCCAGCGCATGGCGTCGAGCACGGCGTCGTCCGGCACGGTGACGATCTCGTCGACGAGCGCAGAGATGACGCGAAAGGTGAGCTCTCCGACTGCCTGCGTGCGGACACCGTCGCAGATCGTCCGCGTCACCTCGGCCGCCGGCCAGCTCACGATCCGACCCTCGCGGAGCGACTGTTGCGCATCGGCGGCGAGCTCGGGCTCGACGCCGACGATGCGCGCCGAAGGACAGAGCGCGCGGATCGCGGTTGCGACGCCCGAGATGAGCCCGCCGCCGCCGATGCACACGACGACGGTCTGGACCGACGGCAGGTCGGTCGCGACCTCGAGGCCGACCGTGCCCTGGCCCGCGATGATCCGGACATCGTCGAAAGGGGCGATGTACTCGAGCTTCCGCTCGTCGCGAATGGCGGCTGCAACGCGCTGACGCTCGTCGCTCGAGTTGGCGCAGCGGACGATCTCTGCGCCCCAGGCGGCAGTCCTTGCGACCTTGACGGAGGCAGCGTTCTCGGGCATCACGATCGTCGCCGGCACCCCGAGAAGCGCTGCTGCTGCGGCGACGCCTTGCGCGTGGTTGCCGCTCGAATCGGCCACCACGCCGCGCTCGATCGCGGCAACGGGTGTCGCCGACAACGCGTTGTAGGCGCCGCGAAACTTGAACGAGCCGGTGCGCTGGAGACTCTCGGGCTTCACGTAGACCTCGGCGTCCAGCGGCAACCTGAGCAACGGCGTCCGTACGGCGATCCCCGAGAGCCTCGCCGCCGCTGCCTCGACGTCCTCGACCGAGACGGGAAGCGTGCGGGCAGGTCATCCGGCGATCGTACTTGCGCGCCAGCCATCGTGGCCCGGATACCCTCCTGCCGGTGACCACCGAAGAGACCCCGGTCGAGCTGCACATCGTCTCCGACTCCACGGGCGAAACCGCGGCGCGTCTCGTACTCGCGCTCGAGGCACAGTTCCCGGAGCAGGCGTTCGCCGAGGTGCGGCATCCGCGCGTCGAGTCCGTCGACGACCTCCAGCTCGCCGTCGCGACCGCACGCGGCCGCCCGGCGGTGATGGTCTACACGCTCGTCGAGCCGGGTCTGCGCGAGGCGATGCGCCAGCTCTGCCGCCGGGCCCGCGTGCACTACTGCGACCTCCTCGGTCACCCGATCGACTCCATCGCGCGGGTGTCGGGTGTCGCCGCCCGCATGACCCCGGGCGCTCGGCCTCCGCTCGACCAGACGTACTTCAAGCGGATCGAGGCGATCGAGTTCGCGGTCAAGTACGACGACGGCGTCGGCAGCGGGCTCGACGAGGCCGACGTCGTGCTCGTCGGCGTTTCGCGCACGTCCAAGACGCCTCTGTCGATCTACCTCGGCTACCTCGGACACAAGGCGGCCAATGTCCCGATCGTCAAGGGGATCGAGCCACCGGTGGCGCTCTTCGAGATCGACCCGTTGAAGATCGTCGGCTTGACGATCGACGCGGAACGGTTGTCGGAGATCCGGTCGAACCGGGTCGCCACGATGGGTGGGCCGAAGCAGCGCTATGCGGGCCTGCTCGACGTCTACGAGGAGCTGGACCTGGCGACGGCCGTCCACCGCCGGCTCGGCTGTCCCGTGCTCGACGTCTCGGACCTCTCCGTCGAGGAGACGGCGATGCGCGTGATCAAGCTCGTGGCGGACCGGCAACGCGAGCGGGATTCCGTGAAGCGATGACCGGACGCAGCGTGTGGCGCGCCGAAGGCCGCTCGATCGACGACAAGGGATGGGCGCCGCCTCGGTACTGGCTGCTCTGGTTCGTCGGCCTGGCCGGAGGCGTGACGCTGTACTACGTGGTGCTGACGCCTCTCTGGATCGGACTCCGGGCGCTCGCCTGGTTCGCGGAGTTCAAGGCGCGCCGGCGGCGCTGACGAACCGCTCGACGTCTGCCTGCGTGCGGAGCCGAACGACGGGGTAACCGGCGAGCTCCCTCGGGTAGCGCCTGCGCCGTGAGAAGTGCGCTCGGAGCGCATAGGGAATCAGCGCCTCCCGTCCCCAGACGGCCGTCCGAATCGACTCCGTGTTGCCGTTGAAGATCTCCTCGCTCCCTCTCAGGCGTCGCACCGTGCGCCCGACGAGGCGCGGAAGCCAGACCCGAATCGGCAGGTCCAGCCACACGACGATGTCGGCCTGTGAAAGCACGAGGTCGCCGAGCTTCCGCCGGTAGCCACCGTCGATCACCCATCCGTCCAGGGCGAGGACCGGAGCGAGCCGGCGGCGGAGCTCGTCGTCGGGCGTCTCGGTCCAGCCGGGGCCGTGCACCAGCGCGTCCAGCTCGACGAACTGGACGCCGAGCCTTCGCGCCAGCTCCCGGCCGACGGTCGTCTTGCCGCTCCCACTCGCCGACGCCGTGACGGAGATCTTGCGCACCGCAGCTCCTGCCATCGCGCCGATTGTTGCATGCCCGTGCTGGGCGGCACCGGGAGACAGAGACGGGTGGGTAGCGCACCGCGGATCGCGGTGCTTGTGCGAGGATCTGCCCGTGCGCTACGTCTACGGCTACGAGGAAGACGCTCCTGGCGGCCGTGAGCTCCTCGGGGGCAAGGGCGTCGGTCTCGCCGAGATGACGGCGTTCGGTGTCCCCGTACCTGCCGGGTTCACGATCACCACGGATGCGTGTCGCGCCTACATGGCGAGCGGCAAGGAGGTCCCTGAGGGTCTCGACGACGAGGTCGGAGCGCACATCGCGGCGCTCGAACAGCGGGCTGGGAAGGGATTCGGCGATCCGTCCGATCCGTTGCTCGTCTCCGTTCGGTCCGGTGCGGCGGTGTCCATGCCGGGGATGATGGACACGATCCTGAACCTGGGCCTCAACGATGTCTCCGTCGAGGGCCAGGCTGCCGCGACCGAGAACCCACGCTTCGCGTACGACTCCTACCGCCGCCTGATCCAGATGTACGGCGAGGTCGTGGACGGCGTCGACGGGCATCGCTTCGAGAGCGCGATTGCAGAGCTCAAGACCGCCCGCGGCGTCGGCAACGATCTCGATCTCGGTGCGGACGACCTGCGCGAGTTGATCGGAGCATTTCAGCGCATCTACGAGGAGGAGGTCGGCGCAGAGTTCCCTCAGGACCCGCGGGAGCAACTGCGCCGCGCCTACCGGGCGGTGTTCGACTCGTGGGATTCACCACGTGCCCGCGTCTACCGCCGCACCTACGAGATCCCCGACGACATCGGCACAGCCGTCAACGTGATGCAGATGGTGTTCGGCAACCGCGGCGCGCGGTCGGGAACAGGAGTCTGCTTCACCCGCGACCCGTCGACGGGAGAGACGGGCCTCTACGGCGAGTATCTGATCAACGCGCAGGGTGAGGACGTGGTGGCCGGGATCCGCACGCCGGAGCCGATTTCGACGATGCGCGACCAGCTGCCGGAGGCCTACGCGCAGCTGACGGAGACGCTCGATCGGCTCGAGGCCCACTACCGGGACATGCAGGACATCGAGTTCACCGTCGAGGAGGGCAAGCTCTTCCTCCTCCAGACGCGCACCGGGAAGCGGACGGCTGCGGCTGCGCTCCGGATCGCGGTCGAGATGGCGGAGGGGGGGCTGATCTCACGGGAGGAGGCTGTCGCCCGGATCGACCCCGGGCAACTCGATCAGCTGCTGCACCCGATGCTCGACCCGACGGTCGAGGTCGTCGTGGCCGCCAAGGGCCTGAATGCGTCGCCCGGCGCGGCGTCGGGGGAAATCGTGCTCGACGCCGACACCGCTGCAGAGCGGGGCAAGGCCGGCGACGACGTGATCCTCGTCCGCTGGGAGACGACGCCCGACGACATCCACGGCCTCATCCAGGCGCGCGGCGTGCTGACGGCCCACGGAGGCATGACCTCGCATGCGGCAGTGGTGGCCCGAGGCATGGGCAAGCCGTGCGTTGCGGGCTGCGAGGGGCTTTCGATCGACGCCAGGGCCGGCACCGTGACGATCGGCGAGCACACGCTGAACGTCGGGGACACGATCACCATCGACGGCGGCACGGGCCGGGTGATCGTCGGGCCGGTCAGGCTCGTGCCACCCGCGATCGACGAGAACTTCGGCACGATCCTCGGCTGGGCCGACGCGTTCCGCCGGCTGCGTGTGCGCGCCAACGCCGACACTCCTGAGGACGCCTCCAAGGCACGAGAGTTCGGAGCCGAGGGCATCGGCCTGTGCCGCACCGAGCACATGTTCATGGCGGTCGACCGGCTGCCGATCGTGCAGGCCATGATCCTGGCGCGCGACGAGGCGACCCGCCGGATCGCACTGGAGAAGCTGCTCCCTGTCCAGCAGGAAGACTTCGAGGGCATCTTCGAGGCGATGGCCGGGTTCCCGGTCACGATCCGGCTGCTCGACCCACCGTTGCACGAGTTCCTGCCGACGCTCGAGGAAGCGACGTCGGACGAGATGCGGAACCGGATCGAGGAGCTCCACGAAGCGAACCCCATGCTCGGCACGCGCGGCTGCAGGCTCGGACTGCAGTGGCCGGAGATCTACGAGATGCAGGTCCGCGCGATCGTCCGCGCAGCGGCGGCGGTGGAGGCGCGCACCGGCGAAGCTCCTCTCGTCGAGATCATGCATCCGCTCGGTCGGCTTCCGCGAAGAGCTCGCGCGGCTGCGAGAGCTGACCGAGCGCGTCGCCGCGGAGGAGCCCTCCGTCGCCTACCTGTGCGGAACGATGATCGAGCTGCCGCGTGCGTGCGTCAGGGCCGACGAGATCGCAGAGGTCGCCGACTTCTGCTCGTTCGGCACGAACGACCTGACCCAGACCGCACTCGGCTTCTCGCGCGACGACGCCGAAGGGAAGTTCCTCACCTACTACCTGGAGCACGGCATCCTCGAGCGCAACCCGTTCGAGGTGCTCGACCAGGACGGGGTCGGCGACCTGATGCGCATCGCCGTCGAGCGGGGCAGAAGCCGCAAGCCCGAGCTCAAGCTGGGCATCTGCGGCGAGCACGGCGGCGAGCCGCGCTCGGTGGCGTTCTGCCATCGCCTCGGGCTCGACTACGTCAGCTGCTCGCCCTACCGGGTGCCGCTCGCGCGCCTGGCCGCGGCGCAGGCGGCACTCGCAGAGGGCGGCGTCACCGCCCTTGCGATCGGCGGCTGAGATCTCGCCGCCGGTTCTTCGCCCGACGTCAGCCGGGTGCGGTCACAGCGTCGCCGTGTTGACGCGCAGATAGGCGACCACGATGCTGCCCGCTGCGATCGCCACGGCGAGGACGAGGCCGAGGGCCGGCGTCCGCCGCCGCCGCGCGACGTCGAACGCGAGCGTCGTGAGGATGCCTCCGACGAGCCCTCCGAGGTGCCCGCCCTTCGAGATGCCCGGGATCGCGAAGGTGAACGCGAGGTTGAGCACGATCACGGTGAGCACCGGCCCTGCGAGCGTCCCGGTCGCGCGGTACTGGAGGATCAGCAGCGCGCCCATGACCCCGAAGATCGCCCCCGACGCACCGACCGTGACGGCGAGGGGTGAGCTGAACAGCAACGCTCCGACCGAGCCGACGATGCCCGAGACGAAGTAGATCACGATGTAGCGCCACGGTCCGAGCGCCTCCTCGACCGACGGTTCCGAACCACCACAGGGCGAGCATGTTGAACGCGATGTGGAGGATGCTCGCGTGCAGGAACATCGCCGTCACGAGCCGGTACCAGTCGCCGTCGCCGACCTGGATCCCCGTCAGCCACATGTTCTGGAAGAGGGCTCCGCCGGGGCTGGAGATCCCGCTTCCCTGCGCCACCGTGATCACGTAGACGAGCGCGTTGAGCAGGATCAGGACGACGGTGACCGGATTGTCGAGCGCGCCTGCCTGACGCCTGACCGAGCGGACCGTCGCCGCCGGGCGCGGGGCGGTCCCACCGGCGTTCGCGTGGTCGGGGCAGCGAATGCCGACCGGTGCGAACGTCATGCACTCCTCGCAGATGGGGCGGCCGCACTCCGAGCACGAGACGAGTGTTTCGCGATCGGGATGGCGGTAGCAGTGCGGCGTATCGGACATCGACGGCTAGCGTAGCGGCGTGCATGTTCACGTCGCCTTCACTCCCGGCGAGTCGGCAGCGGCACCGACGGGCGTCGTGATCGACGTGATTCGCGCCACTTCCACCATCTGCCAGGCGCTCGCGTCCGGTTACGAGCGGATCTGGTGCGCGGCCGAGGTGGAGGATGCTCGCGCTCTGGGCTCGCCTGAGGTCACCCTCGGTGGGGAGCGCCTGGGTGTGCTGATCGACGGGTTCGACCTCGGGAACTCGCCGCGCGAGTACCTCAGCGCCCGCACACCCACACTTGCGATGTCGACGACGAACGGGACGCGGGCGATCGTCGTGGCCGCCGAGCGGTGCGACCGGGTGCTGATCGCCTCGCTGCTCAACCTCGACGCGGTGGTGGCGGCGGCAGGATCCCATGGCGACGACGTCGCGATCTTCTGCGCGGGCGTCAAGGGGTCGTTCGCCCTCGACGACAGCTACGTCGCGGGGCGCATCGCCGAGCGGCTCGGCGGCGACCGCAGTGACGCTGCCGAGGCGGCGGTACGGCTCGCAGCGTCCTACGGGACGGCCGAGGAGGCGTTTCGTGCGTCGCGCAGCGGTCGCAACCTGATCAACCACGGGCCGGAGCTCGAAGCAGACATCCCGTACTGCGCGCGTGAGAGCACGCTCGACGTCGTCCCGCGCCTCACCGGGATGCACGGCGTCGCCGCCGAGATCCGCATCTAGTGCGTCCTCCCGCGACATCCCGACCCGAACCGGATGTGCGAGGCGGGGCGTTCTCGGGCAACGCCGGAGCGCCGCGCTAGCCGTTGTGCGGGCCGCGATCGTCCTCTTCACGCGCGACCTCCGGATCACGGACAACCCCACGCTCGCGGCGGCGGTCGAGGCTGCCGAGACGGTGTTGCCCCTGTTCGTGCTCGATCCGGGCATCGGCGACACGCGCTACGGCGCTGCGCCAAACCGCCGACGGTTTCTGCATCAGTCTCTGGTCGATCTCGATGCGTCGCTCCGGCGTCTCGGCGCTGCGCTCGAGGTCCGGCAGGGCCGGATCGTCGCCGAGACCGTGCGTGCAGCGCGGGAAGTAGGAACGACGGCGGTCTTTGCGAGCGTCGATGTGAGCGCCTACGCACGGCGAGCGCCAGAACGGCCTCGCTGCGGTGCTCGACCTGCAGCTCGTCGATGCCAACTTCGTCGTTCCGCCGGGTGAGGTGTCCCCGGCGGGCAACGATCACTACCAGGTCTTCTCTCCCTACCACCGCGCCTGGTCAGAGACGGCGTGGGGCGCACCCGTCGCCGCGCCACAGGCGATCCGCATGCCCGCCGGCATCGATCCGACTCCGGTCGCGGACGTCCTCGCCCGCATCGAGAACGAGCCTGTCGTCGCAGCGGCCGGCAGCTTCTCGGACGGCGGCGAGTCGCGCAGGCATGGCGCGGGCCGACGCCTGGCTCCGGGAGCGCCTCGACGATTACGGCTCGGGCGGCCACGATGCGATCGCGGCCGACGCGACGTCGAGGCTCTCGCCCTACCTGCACTTCGGCTGCGTCTCCTCGCGTGCGCTCGCGGCTCGGGCCCGGGAGCGGGGCGGGGAGGCGTTCGTGCGGCAGCTCTGCTGGCGCGACTTCTACGCCCAGCTTCTCCATGCCAGGCCGCGGACGCAGGTGGACGACATGCGACCCCGCGGCGATCGCTGGCTCGACGCACCGGACGCGCTTCGAGGCCTGGAAGGAGGGCCTGACGGGCTACCCGCTCGTCGATGCCGGCATGCGTCAGCTTCGGCGGGAGGGCTGGATGCACAACCGGGCGCGCATGGTCGCGGCCTCGTTCCTCGTCAAGCACCTCGGCGATCGACTGGCGCGAAGGCGCGCGCCATTTCTTCGACCACCTCGCTCGACGGCGATGTCGCACAGAACGTCGGCAACTGGCAGTGGATCGCGGGCACCGGCGTCGATACGCCGGCCGAACCGGGTCTACAACCCGACGGCGCAGTTGCGGAAGCTCGATCCCGAGGGTGCATACGTGAGGCGGTACGTGCCGGAGCTCGCGGGCGTCCCGGCCCGGAGGCATCGCCGAGCCCGGCCGGCTCGCACCCGCATATCCGCGGCCGATCGTGGACCATGACAAAGCCGTCGAACGGTTCCGGGAACGGCGAGGCTTGTAAGTCTGTGCGTGGACGAACGAGTCAGGCGGTCGCGGAGGACGGACGCGTGCGGCGCGCCGTCCCGCCGCTCCTTCGCGAGAGCCCGGTCGTTCGTCGCTACTGGGGCGCTCACACGATCTCGCTCTTCGGCGATCAGATCCGCATGCTCGCCCTGCCGCTCGTGGCGGTGCTGACGCTCGATGCGAGCGCGGCCCAGATGGGGTACCTGACCGCTGCCGCGCTCGCGCCGAACCTGCTGCTCGCGCTTCACGCGGGAGCCTGGGTCGACCGGCACGGCCGCCGTCGGCAGGTGATGATCGCCGCCGACATCGGCCGGGCGCTCCTGCTCGCGTCGGTGCCGCTCGCGTACGCGATCGGAAGCCTCACCTACGTCCAGCTGCGTCGTCGTCGCGTTCGCGGTGGGAGCACTGAGCGTGCTCTTCAACGTCTCCGATGCGTCCCTGTTCGTCTCGGTCGTCCCGCGCGAGCGGCTTCGTCGAGGGCAGCTCGCTCCTCAACGGCAGCCGGGCGTTCTCGTACGTGGCCGGTCCGAGCGTCGCCGGCTTGCTCGTGCGGGCGCTGTCGGCGCCCGTCGCGCTGCGTTGCGGACGCGCTCACGTTCCTCGGCTCGGCTGCGCTGCTCGGCAGGATCGCGCCGCAGGAGGCGCCGCCGGACACGGACGGCGGCGGGATCCGCAGCGGCATTCGCTTCGTCGACGGCTCGCCGCTCGTCCGTCCCGCCCTGCTCGCGACCGCGACGATCAACTTCTTCAACTTCGTCTTCTGGGCGCTGTTCGTGCTCTACGCGACGCGCACGCTCGGCGTCGGTGCCGGGGCGCTCGGGCTCGTGCTCGGCGCCGGCGCGGTGGGCGGCCTCGTCGGCTCCGTCGTCGCGGGTCGGGTCTCCCGCGCGATCGGCCTCGGGCCGTGCCTCGCGCTCGGCTGCGTCGTCTTTCCCGCACCGCTTCTGCTCGTTCCGCTCGCGTCCGGATCGGAGCGCACGATCCTCGCGCTGCTCTTCCTCGCCGAGTTCGGCTCGGGCTTCGGGGTCATGCTGCTCGACATCAGCGCGGGCACCATCTTCGCCGCGGTCATCCCGCCCGAGCTTCGCTCGAGCGTCTCCGGCGCGTACATGTTCGTGAACTACGGCGTCCGGGTGATCGGGTCTCTCGTCGGAGGTTGGCTCGGAGCCAGCATCGGTCTCCAGCCGACGCTCTGGATCGCAACGATCGGGGCGCTCACCGGCGTCCTGTGGCTGCTCCCGTCACCCGTGCTCCGGATCCGTACTCTGCCGGAGCCGGAGGCGGGCCGTAGGACTCGACCGATGGAGTGAAGCCGATCATCGGGTCGAGCGCGCGCGCTCGTTCGGCCCCGTCGCCGACGCCTACGAGCGGGCGCGTCCCGGGTATCCGACGGACGCGGTTGCCTGGCTCGCGGGCCGAGCCCCTGCGACGTCGTCGACCTCGGCGCCGGTACGGGCAAGCTGACGCGGCTCGCTCGTCGCTGCCGGCCACCGCGTGGTCGCGGTCGAGCCGCTGCCCGAGATGCGGGCCACCTCGCGCACGCTGTTCCCGGCGTCCCAGTCGTTGCCGAGGGCGGGGCGGAGGCGATCCCTCTCGACGCCGCGGCGCCGATGTCGTCACGGTGGCGCAGGCCTTCCACTGGTTCGACCAGTCGGCCGCGCTCGTCGAGATTGCCCGCGTGCTCCGTCCCGGTGGCACGTTCGGCCTCGTCTGGAACATGCGCGACGACACCGAGCCGTGGGTGGCGGAGCTGAGCGAGGCCGCGACCGGACGCGAGGGCATCGAGGCGTACGAGGTGGAGGCGATCGTGGCCGAAAGTGGCCTGTACGGCCGCGTCGAGCACGCGACGTTCGCACTGACCCAGAAACTCGATCTCGCCACGCTCCTCGATCTCGTGCTCTCTCGCAGCTACTGCGCCGTGCTCAGTCCGGCCGAGCGACGGCCGGTGCTCGAGCGTGTCGAGCAGATCTTCGCGCAGCACGAACGGAACGGCGAGTCGAGCTGCCGTACCTGACCGAGTGCTTTCGCATGACGCGCCTCTAGTGCGGCGCCCTGAACGGTTGACCGAAGATCCAGTACGATCGTGCGGCCATCTTGACACACGAACATATGTTCGTGTAGAACACCAAGTTCAGTGATCGCCTGCCTTCTCATCCCGGGATTCGCGCTACGGGCTGCATTGCGCTCCCGGCCGAGGCTGGCGCTCGTGCCGGCGGCACTCGCCCCGGACCCGGGAAGGAGCCGCTCGTCGGGGCTGTCACGACGGCCGCCGAGGCTGCAGGCGTCCAGGCCGGCATGCGGATGGGGGAGGCGCTCGCAACCTGCCCCGATCTCGTCCTGGTCGAGCAGGATCCGGCCGCGGTCGAGCAGGAGTGGGAGGGGGTGCTGCGCCGACTCGAGGATGCCGGCTTCGCGGTGGAATCGACCGAGCCGGGTCTCGTCACATTCCAGACCGACGGCGTCGAACGGCTCTACGGTGGTGTGGAGGCGGCGCTCGCGAAGGCGCTCGCCTCCGTCGGATCTGCCTGGGATCCGCGTGCCGGCGCGGGTGGGCGTCGCTTCGTCGCCCTGGCGGCGGCGAGTGTCGCCCGTCCCGGACAGGCGGTGATCGTCGAGGGGAAGGAGGAGCAGGGCTTCCTGGAACCGCTCCCGCTCTCGCTCCTGCCGCTCCCGTCGAACCGGTACGCCGAGCTCGAAGGGCTCGGGGTACGTCGGCTCGGCGAGCTGGCGTCGCTTCCCGGCGGCGCAGTCGAGGAGCGGTTGGGGCCGGAGGGGAAGCGGGCGTGGAGCCTCGCAGGCGGGGAGCGGAACACCGCTCGACAAACGCGCGTGCGTGGGCGATCGCCTGCGGCAGAGCTGGCGGAGGCCCTCTCTTTCCCCGAGGCGGTCGCGAACGAGCTGACCTTGCGACGGGCCTTCGGGGCCTTGCTCGAACGGCTGCTCGCGCGGCCGGAGCGGGCGGGCCGCCCGCTCCGCAAGGTAGCGGTGTCGGCCCGGCTCGTCGGCGGCGGCTCGTGGCGCCGGGCGACGACCCTGCGCGAGGCGACGGCCGATCGGGGACGGTTGCGGGCGGCACTCGGGCCCAAGTTGCTCGAGATCCCGGCTCCGGTGACCGAGTTGAGGCTGGAAGCGGTGGAGCTCGCGGACCATGTCGGGAATCAGCTGGCACTCGTTCCGCCGGAAGGAGTGGAGATGGACGGACGGCTGCGCGAGGGGTTGAGGCAGGTGCGGGCCAGCACCGGCTCGGGCTCGGTGTGCGCCGTGGTGGAGGTGGCGCCGTGGTCGCGGATTCCGGAAACGCGCGCGCTCGTCGTGCCTCGCGACATGTGAGCATTCGAGGGCGCGGTGCACGCTCCTGTAGGGGCGAGGCAAAGCCTCGCCCGGCCGGCCGCGGCGTCGGGTTGCGTCCGGCGAGGCGGAGCATCGGCCGTGAGCGCCGCCGGCGGCTCCTGGGCCAGTCGTCCGCACACGCTGACACGCACGAGTGCCGGTCGCCTGAACACTCCGCGGCAGGCGCTCGTCGAGGCTGGTGTCGACGGCACCCCTGCAGTGGTCAACCGCCAGCTCGTCGCATTCGTCCGTGAGGAGTGGCTCGTCGTCGACCGCTGGTGGACGGAAGAGCCGATCGATCGCCGCTACTACGAGGTCGTGCTCGAATCGGGTCAGAACCTGTGCGTCTACCGCGACCGCGAGCGTGGCTGCTGGTTCACGCAGAGGGGATGACCGTGGCCGTCAGACTCGTAGGGGCGATGCGAAGCGTCGCCCGCGCCTGTTGCCCGCTCTCACCCGCCCTCGCTCTCCCCGACGATCGCGGCGATCAGCCTTCCTTGGCCTCGAGCGCCTCCGGCGGCACCGAATGATCCTGGCCGAGCGCCTCGTAGGCGAGCGCCTCCCAGTCACCGGCCCGCGCCGGCGGCACCACCACCCACTGCCGAAATGCCTCGCCGCGTCCCGACGGGTCGAAGAGGTGCGCTCCGGGCAGCGCCAGGGCACGCCGATGCACGGCCGGGTCGGTCAACTTGAACACCATCCCCGTGCGGGAGAGGCCGAACACGACCTTCCCGGAGCGCTTCACGCATGGCATCGAGAACACCTTCGAGGCGCGTGCCTCGTCGTGCCAGGCGCAGATCGCGTCGACGATGTCCTCGAAGCGCTCGCGGTCGCGGTCGTCCATGCGTCAACGATACGGCGTGACGTGCTGCGCCCATGACGTACGTCGAGCTGCACTGCCACTCGTCGTACTCGTTTCTCGACGGTGCTTCGCTGCCGGAGGAGCTCGCCGCTCGCGCAGCCGAGCTCGGCTATCCGGCACTCGCCCTCACGGACCACGAGGGGGTCTATGGGTCGCTCGAGTTCGCCCATGCCGCAAAGGACCTCGGTGTCCGGCCGATCACCGGCGCCGAGGTGACGCTCGAGGGCGGCGCTCACGTGACGCTGCTCGTCGAGTCGAGCAAGGGCTACGCGGGCCTCTGCCGGATCCTCACCGAGTCGCATGCAGGCACACGACAGCCGGGGCGGGAGGATCGTGAGCCGCTTGCTCCCACGGTTGCCCGGCAATTCGTGGAGGACCACGCCGACGGTCTCGTCTGCCTCTCGGGGTGTGCCCGGAACGGCCTCGCGGTGCAGGACCCGAACGCCGCCGCCCGGCTCGCGCGCGCCTTCGGACAGGAGCGCTTCTTCGTCGAGTTGCAGCGCCCGTACGAGCGTGGTGACGTGCGGCGTAACGCGGCCCTCCGCGACCTCGCCGAGCACCTCGGCGTCGCGACCGTCGCCACCGGCAACGTCCATGCCCACGCGCCGAGGCGCACGCTCCTACAGGACGTGCTCGTCGCGATTCGTTGCCGCACCTCCCTCGACGGGTGTGAGCAGGAGCGGCGTGGCAACCGCGAAGGAGTGCTGCGCGCACCGGCGGACGTCGCCGAGCGCTTCGCTGGGATCGATCCCGCGGCCGTCGCCCGGACCGTCGAGATCGCAGACCGGTTGCAGTTCGACCTCACCAAGGAGCTGGGTTACCGCTATCCCGACTTCTCCGACAAGGTCGAACCGGCGATCCGGCAACTCGCGGAGATCTGCAACGACGCGTTCGCCGACCGCTATCCACCCCGTCGCAAGGCTCTGCTCGCCCAGGCGCGTGCACGCCTCGAGTCCGAGCTGGCGCTCATCGACGAGCTCGGGCTCGCCGGGTTCTTCCTGCTCCACTGGGAGGTGCTCGAGCTCGCACGGGAGTGCGCCTTGCAGGTACGTGGCCGCGATTCGCCTCGCCGTTTTCTGCCACCCGGCCGAGGGCGAGGCAGCTCGGTCGGCTCGATCGTCTGTTACCTCACCGGCCTCTCGCACGTCGATCCCGTCGCGAACGATCTCTCTCTCGGCCGCTTCCTCAACCACGAGCTGGCCTCGACCCCGGATATCGACCTCGACTTTCCACGGGACATTCGCGAGAAGCTGATCGTCGCGGTCACGGAGAGGTACGGCAATGAGCACGCAGCCCTCGTTGCGAGCTTCGCCACCTACCGGTCGCGTGGCGCGATCCGCGACGTCGGCAAGGCGCTCGGGCTCCCGCAGGCCGAGCTGGAGCGCCTTTCCCGGCTCACGGACGGCTGGGACGCCTCCCGCATCTCCGAAGAGGTGGCGGGCCTGCCGGACGCCGAACGCAAGCTCGTCTCGAAGCGGTGGCGGGCATTCCAGTTTCTCACGACCGAGATCGCCGGCCTGCCGCGACACATCTCCCAGCACCCCGGTGGCATGGTGATCTCCTCGCGGCCGTTGATCGACCTCGTCCCGGTCCAGCCTGCTGCGATGGCAGGTCGGCAGCTCTGCCAGTGGGACAAGGACTCCTGTGCAGATGCCGGGTTCCTCAAGATCGACCTCCTCGGACTGGGGATGCTCTCCGCCGTCGAGGATTGCGTGGAGAAGATCGCCGAGATCTACGGCGACCCGATCGACCTCTCTCGCATTCCGCTCGACGATCGAGACGTGTTCGCCGAGATCCAGCGGGCGGACACGGTCGGCACGTTCCAGATCGAGAGCCGGGCGCAGATGCAGAGCCTGCTGCGCACGAGACCCGAGACGATCGACGACCTCACGGTGCAGGTCGCGCTCGTCCGGCCCGGCCCGATCCAGGGGAAGGCGGTGCACCCCTACATCGAGCACCGGCGGCGGCTGCGTGAGGATCCGACGTTCGTCTATCCGGTCGATCACGAGGCGCTGCGCGAGCCACTCCGCTCGACGCTCGGCGTCGTCGTCTTTCAGGATCAGGTGCTCGATGTGGCGATCGCGCTCGCAGGCTTCACGGTGGGTGAGGCGGAGGGCCTGCGTCGCGCGATGAGCCGCAAGCGCAGTCGTGCTGCCCTCGAGTCCCATCGGATGCGGTTCATCGAGGGTTGCGTAGAAAACAGCGTCGACGAGAAGGTGGCGGACACGGTCTACGACAAGCTCGTCGGCTTTTCCGGGTTCGGCTTCCCGAAGTCCCATGCCGCCGCCTTCGGGCTCCTGGCCTACCAGTCACAGTGGCTCCGGCACCACTATCCGGCCGAGTTCCTCTGCTCCCTGCTGAACGCCCAGCCGATGGGGTTCTATCCGCCGGCGAGCCTCATCCGGGACGCTCAACGTCGCGGAGTGGAGGTGCTCTCTCCCGATGTGAACCTGAGCGAGGCCCGGTGTGCGCTCGTCGCCACGGGCGATAGCCCTGACAACACGGGCGATAGCCCTGACAGCGCTAGTGGCTCCGAGCCACTGAAGAACGCTAGTGGCTCGGAGCCACGAGGTCCGTTCGCACGCCAGGCCGTCCGCATCGGGCTCGCATACGTGCAGTCGGTGGGAGAGGACGATGCTGCGGCGCTCGTGTCGGAACGTGTCACGAACGGGGTCTACCGGGACGTGGGAGACCTGGCGCGGCGTGTGCCGCTCTCGCAGGACGGTCTCGTGGCGCTCGTCGAGGGAGGAGCGTGCGACGGGCTCGGCCCGGCGCACGCGACACCAAGGCGCCGCGATCTCCTCTGGGAGCTCGGGCTTGCGGCCCGCCCGACCTCGGTTCCGGGGACGAAGGGTGCCGCGAAGCAGCTCACGCTCTCGCTCGATCCCACCGCGGCAACGCCTGCTCTCCGCGATCTGACGCGCTGGGAGAGGATGGCGGCCGACTATCGCATCACGGGTCTCTCGGTCGGGACCCATCCACTTCTGTTGCTGCGTCCGCATCTCCCGGTGGGGACGCTCTCGAGCGAGGAGTTGCACCGGCTTCCGCACGAATCGAAGGCGGCGTACGCGGGTCTCGCGATCGCGAGACAGCGGCCCTCGACGGCGAATGGGATCGTGTTCATGTTGCTCGAGGACGAGTACGGCCAGGTGAACCTGATCGTGCCGAAGAAGGTGTACGAGCACCATCGCGCGATCGTCAGGAACGAGCCGCTGCTCCTCGCACATGGCCGGTACGAGCGCGTGGGCGCGAACCGGAACATCCTGGTCACGTCGATCGAGACCCTTGCGGCGCTCGCCCGTCGCGTCTCCGAGCTCGATCTCGGTGCCGCGCTCCCGCGGGCGCATCACTTCGGGCACCGCTGACCTCGAAGGCGAACGGATCGCGCGTGACGCCAGGCTACGTCGGGTGTTGCACATCGGATGGAGGGTGGTTGCCCCGAACGACGAGGCTTGCCTCCGTGTACGTCGCCGACCGCTCGAACCCGAGTCGCTCGTAGGCGGCGATGGCCGCGCTGTTGTCCACCCGGACGTTGAGCGCGATCGTCTCGACACCGTCGTCGAACAGGAGGTGGCAGAGGGTGGCGCACGCACGCTGAGCCAGGCCGTGGCGGCGGAGCTCGGGGAGCGTCGCGACATTGCCGAGGGCCGCCACGCGCCACGTCGGCGAGAAGACGTGGACGCCCGCGACGCACGCAAGAACATCGTCGCGACGGATCCCTACGTAGCGCCCGGTCGCGAGCATGCGCGACGTGAACCACGTGCCCGGGTACGCACGACTGTAGAACTCCTCGACCTCGGCCCGATCGCCGGGACCGAGGCGCACGACGTCGGCAACCGGTGCCGGGAGAGCGTCGGGGCTTTCGAGAGCGAGCTTGAGGTGGGGTTCGGCTCCCGTGACGTCATAACGCTCTGCGAGGACGTCGACCAGCGAGGCGGTGGCGTGGACGTAGAGCGTCGTCGGAAGGTCGTCGAGGAGCGACCGCACGAGTGAGACCATCGACTGCGTGGGCTCCTCTGCGATTGCGATGAGCACGGGGACGGCCGGCTGCGAGTACAGGAGGGCCACCTGCTCCAGTCGGTCGCCCGACCGCCAGCCGAACCACCGGGTATAGGGCCAGTCGAAGTCGTCGAGGTCGCCGAGCTCGTAGGCGTGGGCGCGTGCGTCGCGCCGGAAAAACGACGCGATCTCGTCCTTCGCACTCAGCTCGACGACGGCCATGGGCCGCTCAAGCCTACGTGCGAGCTTCTACCTCGCTAACCGACGGCGTCGCCGGCGACGCGCCGGACTTCCTCGAGCGTTGTCACCCCAGCGACTGCGAGCCGGACGCCGTCCTCGCGCAATGTGAACATGCCCTGCGAGATCGCCATTGCCTCGATCTCTCGGGTCGGCGCGCCGACGAGAAGGGCGATCTCGTCGGTCATGGTCAGCACCTCGAAGAGCGGCACGCGGCCGCGATACCCGGTGTCGCCGCATTCCGGGCATCCGACCGCCTGGTAGAAGTTCAGCTCGCCGTAGGTGTCGGGGACGCGGAGTGCCCGCAGCAGCCCGGGGTCGGGGGTCACGGGCTCGCAGCAGGCCTGGCACACCCGGCGGGCGAGCCGCTGGCCGATGATGCAGTTGATCGACGTGGCGAGAATGCTTCGCTCGATGTTCATGTCCGTCAGCCGCTGGATCGCCGAGGCCGCGGTCTGGGCATGCAGGGTCGTGAGGACGAGGTGCCCCGTCATCGCAGCCCGGAACGCGATCTGCGCGGTTTCTTCGTCGCGCACCTCACCGACGAGCAGCACGTCCGGGTCCGAGCGCAGCACCGTTCGGAGCCCGTTCGCGAAGGAAAGCCCGGCGCGCGGGTTCACTTCGACCTGGTCGAGCCCCGCCGCCCGGTACTCGACCGGGTCCTCGATCGTCGTCAGCTGACGGTCGGGTGTGTCGAGAACCTGAAGGCAGGTGTAGAGGGTCGTCGTCTTTCCCGATCCGGTCGGTCCGACGACGACGACCGCGCCGAACGGTTGGGCGATTGCTCGCTCGAGGGCCGCGCGGCTGCGCGGCCACATCCCGAGCGCATCGAGGGAGTCGGGCGCCTCGCCCTGGGAGAGAATGCGCAACGTCACCTTCTCGCCGTGCGTCGTCGGAAGCACTGCGATTCGGACGTCGATCGCGTCCTTGCCTCGCTTGATCGACACACGGCCGTCCTGCGGCGCGCGTCGCTCTGCGATGTCGAGACCGCCCATGATCTTGAGGCGACTCGAGACAGCGGCCCCCTGTGTGCCGGCGATCGAGGTCAGCTCGCGCATGACGCCGTCGACGCGCACCCGGACGAACAGGCGTCGCTGCTGCGGAGTGAAGTGGATGTCCGACGCCCCGAGGTCCAGCGCCTTGGAGATCGCCCGGTTGATGAAGACCACCGCAGGCGTGTCGTGGTCGAGGTCGAGGACCGTCGCGTCGTCCTCCGACTCGGCGGCATCCGTGACGACCTCCTCGATCGAGACGGTCGCGTCGTCGTTCGTCTTGGTGATGGCGAGCTCGATCGCTTCGGGTGTGGCGACGCAGACACGCACCGGCATCCCGAGGGCGAGGCGGAGCTCGTCCGAGAACATGACGTTCGTCGGGTCGGCAACTGCGACGAGCACCGTGCCGTCCTCGAGGAACCGGATCGGGAGAGCGCGGTATCGGCGCGCCAGGTTCTCCGGCAGCAGGCCTGCGGCTTCGATCTCGATCGACGGGATGTCGAGCTCGACGAACTCGAGCTCGTGCTGCTCCGCCAGCACCCGCGAGACCGCTGCTCGTGTGGCATACCCGTTCTCGACCAGGATCTCGCCGAGCCGCACATCCGGCTTCAGGCGCTTCTCGACCAGCGCGAGCTCGAGCTGCTCGGGCGACACGGCGCCGTCGCGCACGAGGAGCGTCCCGAGCGCGGGCCAAGGATTCCTGGCGGCTTCCATGGTTCGCGTATCGGCAGTAAGGCTCCCCTGGTTGAGGGATATTCGACGCCCGAACCATCGGAGACGTGAGACTGTGCGCATGCGGGCAGTCGTGCAGCGGGTCAGCCGAGCTCGGGTCACGGTCGCAGGGGATTGCGTGGGAGCCTGTGGTCCGGGCCTGATGATCCTCCTGGGGGTCGCGACGGACGACGACCTCGACGACGCCGACCGGCTCGCGACGAAGGTGTCGCGGCTCAGGATCTTCCAAAGCGACGAGGGACGACTCGACCTGTCGGTGGTGGACATGGGCGGTGAGGCGCTCGTCGTCAGTCAGTTCACGTTGCTTGCCGACACCGCGAAGGGAAACCGGCCGGGTTTCTCGGCTGCCGCCCGCCCCGAGCACGCAGAACCGCTGTACCTGCGCTTCTGCGACACGCTGTCCGCGCAGGGTGTGCCGGTTGCGACCGGAACGTTCGGCGCCACGATGCAGATCGAGCTCGTGAACGACGGGCCGGTCACGATCGTTCTCGACTGATTCCCACCTCCATTGCACGGAGGCGGTAGAGCCGATCAGGCCGCCGACCGGTGCTATCCTTGCAGCACCGCATTTCACGGCTTGACGAAATGGGCGCCAGGCGCCCATTTTTGTTGAGAGGACGCAGGAGGACACCGTTGCCCGACATGCTCGTGACCGAACGAACGCTCGCCCGGAACATCGTTCCGGCGGTCGAGCGCGCGGTCCCGGGCGTCGAGGTTCTCGCTGTCGAACTGCTTTCACCCAGCCGCTTCTGCGTCTATGTCGACCACGCCGAGGGTGTCGACCACGCCCTCTGCGAACGCGTCACCGGGATCCTGGACGACTATCGGGCGTCGTACACGATCGACGTGTCTTCCCCGGGCAGCGACCGGCCACTTCGGACAGCCGCACACTTCCGCGCCGCGATCGGCCGTGACGTCCAGATTCGAACCGCAGGCGAGATCAGTGGGACCAAGCGCTTTCGCGGCACCGTGATTGCCGCATCGGAACGGAGCCTCCGCATCGCCGTTGGCGACCAGGAGCTCGACATCCCGTACGACCAGATCGTCCGGGGCAACCTGATCGACGAGGGATAGGTGAGGTCATGAGCCAGGAGATCATGGAGGGCATCCGCACGATCGAGCGTGAAAAGGGCATCGAGTCGGGAACGCTCGTCGCCGCACTCGAGGATGCGCTCCTCGCCGCGTACAAGAAGACCCCGGGCGCGTCCCGTCATGCCGAGGTGATCCTCGACGACGAGGGCGAGTTCCGCGTGTATTCGATCGAGATTCCCTCCGACCTCGAGGAGCGTCTCGTGGAGGAGGCGCGCGAAGCTGCGATCGACGAGCTCGAGCGCATCGAGGAGGAGACGGGCGAGCGGCAGCACACTCTCGTCAACGACAACGACCTGGAGCTCGACTGGTCACAGGTGCCCGAGGATCTGATGGTGCGAGCCGATGCGACCCCGGACGGCTTCGGACGGATCGCCGCGATGACCGCAAAGCAGGTCATTCAGCAGCGGATCCGGGAAGCAGAGCGCGCGATGATGTACGACGAGTACATCGACCGGCAGGGCGAGGTCGTGACCGGCATCGTGCAGCAGGCAGGCGACCGCAACAACGTCCTCGTCGATCTCGGTCGTGTCGAGGCGCTCCTGCCCCGGTCGGAGCAGGTCGACGGCGAGCGCTACGAGCAGGGATCGCGGATCAAGGCGGTCATCACCGAGGTGCGTTCGGGTACGAAGGGCCCACAGGTGATCCTGTCGCGTCGCGACCCCGAGCTGATCAAGACGCTCTTCGAGCTCGAGGTGCCCGAGATCGCGGACGGCCTCGTCGAGATTCGCGGCGTCGCGCGTGAGCCTGGCTACCGCTCGAAGATCGCGGTCGAATCGCATACCCAGGGCGTCGACCCGGTCGGTGCGTGCGTCGGCCCGCGCGGCTCCCGCGTCCGCATGGTCGTATCGGAGTTGCGCGGCGAGAAGATCGACATCATTCCGTGGAACACGGAGCCGGCGCGCTTCGTCGCCAAGGCGTTGTCGCCGGCGCGGGTGCGCGAGGTGTACATCGACGACGATACGCGCGAGGCGACAGTCGTCGTCCCCGACGACCAGCTGGCGCTCGCGATCGGCAAGGAGGGCCTGAACGCGCGGCTCGCCGCTCGCCTGACCGGGTGGAAGGTCGACATTCAGTCCGATACCGAGTTCGCGCAGGCAGAGGCCGAGGCCGCCTACGCCGGTGAAGACGACACCCAGGAGTTCTCGGGCCGTTGCTCCGCGATGCTGACGAACGGGAAGCGGTGCCCGAACGCCGCGCTGCCCGGCTCGCACTACTGCGGTGTGCCCGCCCACCAGGCGCTCAACGGCACCGAGCCTCCCTCGGCGCTGGCCGACGACGGCGCGGACGACGCGGAGATCGAGGAGATCGAGGAGATCGTCGAGATCGTGGCGCAGGTCGCGGAGGCCGAGGCCGAGCTGGACGAGATCGTCGAGGACGCCGTCGTCGCAGGGGAGATCACCGTCGAGGAGGCAGTCGAGCTCGAGGCGGTGATCGCCGAAGTGGCCGTCGACGTCGCGCAGAAGATGGTCGCCGACGTCGTGACCGAGACCGGGGAGGCCGAGTCCCCTGGCGCATGACGTCGGCGCCCGGAGCGGAGCTGCGCGGGCTGTGGGCGCAAGGCGCCGCAGGTCGATCTCGTGCGGTTCGGTGCCGTGGACGGCGTGTTGACGCTCGGCCGGAGGGTGCCCGGACGAGGGGTGTACACGTGCCCGCGGCTCGTCTGCTTCGAGCGAGCCGTCGCCTCACGCGGCTTCAACCGTGTCCTACGGCAGACGGTGCGGATCGAGCCGGATCTCGCGCGCCACTACACTGACAGCTGATGGCAGACGAGCCCAACAAGCCGAATCGCCCGATTCGCCCCCGCGGAGGCCCCTCGGGGCGCAAGCGTCGGGTCGTCATCGAAGGCGGCAATACGCGTGGCCGCGACGGTCGCCAGGCGCGTGACCGAGGAGCCACGACCGGCGCTCAGCCGCGGCAGCAGGTCGTAGCGGCGCCGACCGGGCCGGTCACGGTGCAGTCGGGCGTCAGCGTCAAGGATCTCTCCGCCGCGCTCGGGATCACGGTCGCGCAGATCATCAAGATCATGATGGGGCTCGGCGAGATGGTCACGATCACGCAATCGCTGAGCGACGAGTCGGTCGAGCTGATCGCGACCGAGGTCGAGCGTGAGGTCGAGATCAAGCATGCGGCCGACGACGACACCGAGCCCGAGGTGTTCGAGGACAGCGAGTCCGATCTGGCCGCGCGTCCGCCGGTCGTGACGATCATGGGTCACGTCGACCACGGCAAGACCACCTTGCTCGACGCGATCCGCGAGACGTCGGTCGTCGAGACCGAGGCCGGAGGGATCACGCAGCACATCGGCGCCTATCAGGCCGTCGCGGACGGGCGCAAGATCACGTTCCTCGACACGCCCGGCCACGAGGCCTTCACGGCGATGCGCGCCCGCGGTGCAAAGGTCACGGACATCGCGATCCTCGTCGTCGCTGCAGACGACGGAGTGATGCCGCAGACCCGCGAGTCGATCTCGCACGCGAGAGCGGCGGGAGTGCCGATCGTCGTCGCGGTGAACAAGATCGACGTCCCGAACGCAAATCTCGACCGGGTTCGATCGGAGCTCGCGTCGGAAGGGCTGCAGCCGGAGGAATGGGGCGGCACGACCCAGTTCGCGGAGGTGTCCGCCAAGCAGAAACTGAATCTGGACGAGCTGCTCGACAAGCTGCTGCTCGTCGCCGACGCGGAGCTCGACCTGCGTGCGAATCCGTCGGCCGAGGCATCCGGCCCGATCATCGAGTCACGCCTCGACGTCGGCCGTGGGCCCGTCGCCACGATGCTCGTCCATCGCGGCACATTGCGCGTGGGCGACGCGATCGTCGCCGGTGACGCGTCCGGCAAGGTGCGGGCGCTCTACAACTACCTCGGCGAGAAGGTGAAGGAGGCCCGTCCGGGTGAGCCCGTCGAGGTCCTCGGATTCGACCGGCCGCCGCCGGCGGGTGAGCTGGCGCGCGTCGTCGAGCACGAGCGGCAGGCGAAGGATCTCGCCCAGAAGCGCGCCGAGCGGCTCCGCCGCGAGCAGCTCGCCCAGCGCTCGAAGCGCGGCGTATCCCTCGAAAGCCTCTTCTCACAGCTCCAGGAGGGAGTCGTCCAGGACCTCAACATCGTCCTCAAGGGCGACGTTCAGGGGTCGGTCGAGGCGCTGCTCGGAGAGCTCGGCAAGATTCAGCACTCGGAGGTCCGCGTCAACGTCATCCACACGGGTGTCGGCGGGATCACGGAGAACGATGTCAACCTCGCCTCCGCCTCGAATGCCCTGGTGATCGGCTTCAACGTGCGACCGAGCGCCGAGGCGCGTGCCCTTGCCGAGCGTGAAGGCGTCGACATCAGGACGTACCGCGTCATCTACCAGCTCACCGACGAGATCCAGCAGGCTCTGGTCGGGATGCTCTCGCCGGTTCAAACCGAGGAGACGATGGGCGAGGCGGAGGTGCGCGCGCTGTTCAAGGTCTCGCGCCTGGGGACGATCGCCGGCTGCATGGTCACGAGTGGCGTCGTGCGCCGCAACGCGCAGGTGAGGGTGGTCCGCGACGGCACCGTCATCTACGACACGTCGATCTCACAGCTCAAGCGCTTCAAGGACGACGCGCGGGAAGTGAGCGAGGGTTTCGAGTGCGGGATCCTGCTCGAGGGGTACAACGACCTCAAGGAAGGCGACGTGCTCGAGGCCTACGAGACCCGCCAGGTCGAGCGCACCGACCTCGACGAGGTGGCGCCGCCGCCGGTCGTCGAAGCCGCGCCTGCTGCAGTCGACAGCGACGAGTGAGCCACCCGGCCGCACGGGCCGTCAGCCACTCAGCAGGACTTGACGAGCTTGGCCACCGCGGCAGCCCGCGCCCGGTAGCCCGTCGCCGTGGGATGGACGCCGTCGCTGCCGAACCACCCGGGATGCGCCTTTGCGAGCGCCTGCCAGTCGAAGACGATCAGATTCGGGAGCCTCTTCGCCTCGCGCCTGAGCGCGTTGTTGTAGCCGTTGTACGACACGCCGTTGTACGGCGGTCGGACGACGGTCGACCAGATCACGCACCTCTGGCTCCCGGCTGCGGCTGCCACGCGGCGGACGTCGGTGACGAACTGCGACACGGCGGCCGGGTTGTCGTTCGCACCCAGGCTGATCACGAGGACGCGTGGCAGCGCGGGCCCCAGCGCCCGCACCGCGGTCGGACCTTCGTCCACGTGCCGGCTGATGCTCGCGCTTTCGCGGATCGTCCACCCGGGGAGGAACCGCGAGAGATACAAGGCGGTTCCGACCGTCAACGAGTCTCCGTAGTGGAACACGGTCCGCGGCTCACCGGACGATGCATCGACGGGAAGCGCCGCGGCCAGCGCCAGCGCGGCCGCGGCGAGCGACAAGGCCGTCCAACGAGCCATTGCCCTACCGTAGCGCCCGTCGGAGCCTGGCTTCCTCGAGCCGAAACAGAATCCAAACGACCGCCGCGACCGCTTCAATAGCGTCGTGGCAACCGGATACGTCGGCATCTACACGTTCGAGCTGCATTTCCCCGGAAGCCACTCGCTGAAGGAGAAGCGTATGGCCCTCCGTTCTGTCAAGGCGCAGCTCGTGAATCGGCTCGGTTGCTCGATCGCGGAGGTCGACCATCACGACACGTGGCAACGCTCCCGCCTGACGATCGCCTGCGTCACGCGCCAGGCGAGCGAGGCGGACCGGCTCCTCGATACCGCCGATCGCTGGCTCGTGAGCCAGGGGTACGAGATGCTGAGCAGCGAGCGCGGCATCGTGAGCCTCGATGACTAGTGCTCCGTCTCATGCCCTTCCAGCTGAAAGAGGCGCGCGAAGCGCGCCTCTTCAGGATCGTGCGGCTCCGAAGGAGCCGCACGCAGCAAGCAGAGGGTGCGGCGTCTCAAGACGTACGGTTTCGGGCAGAACGTTTTGAGACGCGGCACCAGCCCAACGCGTTCCCCTCGCATGCGTCGTGTCGACGAGTCGATCAAGGCTGTCGTTTCCGAGACGATCCCGACGCTGAAGGATCCGCGGATCGGCTTCGTGACCGTGACCGGCGTCGTCACGACCTCTGACCTCGCACAGGCCACCGTGTGGCTGAGCGTGTACGGATCCGAGAAGCAGCGCCAGGCCACCCTGACAGCGCTCGAAGGGGCAGGCGGGATCCTCCAGTCGCGCATCAACCGCGAGCTTCGGTTGCGCCGGACTCCGCAGCTCGTGTTCGCATACGATCAGTCGGTCGAGCACGGTGTCCGGATGACGAAGCTGATCGACGAGCTCGACCCCGGCCCAGAGCCCGATCCCGACGTCGCCGCCGACAAAGAGGACGATGACCAGGACGACTGATACCGCCGCAGTCGTGGAGGTCATCGAGGCGCACGATCGCTTTCTCGTCACCTCGCACGAGAACCCTGACGGCGACGCGCTCGGGTCGCTGATCGCGATGCAGCTCGCCCTCCTCGAGCTCGGCAAGGACAGTGTCATGGTTCTGGCGAGCGAGGTGCCGCTTCCCGCCGAGTACTCGTTCCTGCGGGCCTCCGACCAGGGGCTTCTGCGCGCGATTCCGAGCGACGCGTCCGATCGGGTGCTCGTCGCCGTGGATTGCGCCCAGGAGTCGAGACTGACCGACGAACGGCTCCTGACCGCACAGGTGATCGTCAACATCGACCACCATCACGACAACTCGCGGTTCGGATCCGTGAACCTCGTCGTCGCCGAGGCGTCGTCGACGGCCGAGGTGCTCGCGGAGGTCTTCTCCGAGCTTCGGATCGTTCTCACACCACCGATCGCCGAGGCGCTGTACACCGGCCTCGTGACCGATACCGGACGGTTCCAGTACGCGAACACGACCCCTGCGGCGTTGCGGCTGGCGGCGACGTTGCTCGAAGCAGGCGCCGATCTCCAGCGGGTGTTCGAGGGCGTCTACGAATCGATGGAGTTCGCCAAGCTCAAGCTCCTGGCTCGAGCTCTGGACCGCGCAGCCCTCTACGAGGGGGGGCAGGTCGTTGTCTCCTACCTCGTCCGGACCGACTTCGCCGAGGTCGGCGCGGTGGAGCCGTACTCCGAGGGCATCATCGATGTCTTGCGCGCCGTCGACGGGGCCGAGCTGGCCGCGTTGATCCGCGAGCCCCCGCGCGAGGGCGGTCCGGCCCGGAAGATCTCGTTGCGCTCCTCGACCGATCGCGTCGATGTCTCTGCGATCGCTCGCAAGTCCGGAGGCGGTGGTCACCGGCAGGCGGCTGGGTTTTCGAGTGAGCTCACGATCGAGGAGATCACGGCGTTCATCGTGGCCGAGTTCGCTGCCGTCGGTGCCGCGGACGCCTGAACGGAGCGCGCGAGGGAAATGGCGATACCCAAGGGTCTCGAGCCGACGGGGGTGATCCTCGTCGACAAGCCGGCCGGCCCGTCGTCGTTCGCGGTGCTGGCGGGCGTGCGGTCGCGGACGGGGGCGAAGACCGGGCACGCCGGCACGCTCGATCCGTTCGCGACGGGCCTGCTCCTGCTGCTGTCCGGCAGGGCGACGCGGACGGCATCGTGCTTCGTGGGGCTGCCGAAGCGATATCTGACGGAGATCGATCTCTCCTCGCGGACGACGACGGGGGATCCGGAAGGGGAGGTGCTCGAACGGCGACGACCGCCGGCACCCGAGGAGCTCGAAGGCGCACTCCGTGGCCTCCGAGGGCAGATCGAGCTGCCGATCCCGGCGGCGTCCGCCGTCAAGATCGGCGGCGAGCGGGCCTACAGCCTCCATCGCCGTGGCGTCAGTGTCGAGATGCCTCTCCGGCGCTCCAACGTCGACGAGCTCCGCCTCATCGCTTACGCCGACCCAATCGCCACACTCGACCTCCGCGTCAGCTCGGGGACCTACGTGCGCTCGATCGCCGACGCTCTAGGGGGCCACTGTGTCTCGCTGCGGCGCCTGGAGGTCGGCCCTTTCGCGGTCGCGGAGGCCGATCCGGAGCGCGTGATCGAGCTGGACGAGGCGCTCAGCCGCATCGGGCTCACCGTTGCGGAGGCCGACGCGGCCCGACGCGCGAAGGCCGACCACGATCGGGAACGGCAGGCGAGAGCCGAACAACACGACCTTCGGGTTGAGGCGCCGCAGCCGTGAAGATCGCCCATTCACCCTCCCAACTCGAGCGGCAGCCGCGTGCGGTCGCGATCGGCACGTTCGACGGCGTCCACCGTGGGCATCGGAGCGTGATTCGCGCGGCGATCGACTCCGGGCTCTCCCCGACCGTGATCACGTTCGATCCGCACCCTCGGATCGCGCTCGGTAACCATGTCGAGTTGATCTGCACGCTCGAGCGCCGACTCGAATTGTTCGCCGACGTCGGGGCAGAGGCAGCGCTCGTCGCGTCGTTCACGACCGAGCTGATGTCACTCGAGCCGGAGGTCTTCGCGGAGCGCTACCTACGGGCCATCGGCGCCGAGGCAGTCGCCGCTGGCGCGGATTTCCGGTTCGGTTCCCGCCGCCGCGGCGATCTCGAGCTCCTCGATCGGCTGGGGTTCGACGTGCTGGAAGTCGAGATGGTGCCCGACGTCTCGTCCTCCGGGATCAGGCGGGCATTGCAGGCCGGTGATCCCGGCGCCGCCGCGGCGATGCTCGGCCGGCCCTACGAGCTCGACGGCCTCGTGGTTGCAGGCGACCAGCGGGGCGGCACGCTCGGCTATCCAACGGCGAACCTCGCGCTCGAGCCGCACCTCGCCTGTCCGCGCTACGGCATCTACGCCGGCGCAGCCCTCGAGCACCGCGCCGCCGTCTCGATCGGCACCAACCCCCACTACGGAGGCACCGAACGCAGGATCGAGCCCTTCCTGCTCGACTTCGAGGGCGATCTCTACGGGAAGCGGCTCGTGGTCGAGCTGTGGGAGCGACTCCGCGACGAGGCGACCTTCGCGACCGAGGAGGAGCTCGTCACACAGATCGGTCTCGATGTCGAGGCGACACGACGGGCCGAGCGCCCGCGTAGCCGGCTGGTCACGCGATCTCCTGCAGAAGCGTCGGTGCGGCATTTCGGAACGTACGATCGCGGTCAAGCGGCCCGCACGAGCGAGCGCCTCGGGATTGAGGACGCCGACCGGCGCCCCGGCGGCGAACGCGTCCACCTGGGCGAACGCCTCGCTGAAGTAGCTCTCGTAGGTCTCCCAGGTGACGTACCCGAGGTGCGGCGTCGCGAGCACGTCCGCGCTTTCCAGAAGCGGGCCCGACGTCAGCGGCTCCTCGTCGAAAACGTCGATCGCGAAGCGACCCGGCCGCCCGGCGGCGAGGGCATGCTCGAGCGCCCCACGCTCGATGAGCCCGGCCCGGGCGGTGTTGACGAGGAGCGCGTCCGGCTTCATCACCGCCAGATGCGCCGCTGTGAGGATGCCACGCGTCTCGGGCGCGAGCTTGAGATGCAGGCTCGCAACGTCCGAGCGCGCGAGGAGTGCGTGGAGATCCGGCTCCGCTTCGTGCCCGTCGGCGGCCGCGCGCTCGAGCGAGCCCGCACGGCCCCAGGCCACCACGTGCATTCCGAGCGCCGTTCCATACCGGGCCACGAGCGCTCCGATCCCGCCGTACCCGACGATGCCCAGTGTCTTGCCGTGCAGCTCGACACCGATCGTCGTCTGCCAGATCCCGGCCCGAAGCGCGACGACATCGTCGACGAGGCGCCGGGCCGAGCCGAGGATCAGGGCGAGCGTGAGCTCCGCCGGCGCGTACGGAGTGCCGGAGCCGTTGCAGACGACGATCCCGCGGCGCGTGCACTCGTCGATGTCGATGTGCGGCGTGCCGCGTCCGGTCTGGCAGATGAGCCTGAGGTGGGGGAGGAGGTCGAGGAGCGGCCCGTCGATCGGGGTTCGCTCGCGGATCAAGACGAGAGCCTCGGCATCGCCGATCTGTGCGGCCCGATCCGCGGTGTCCGTGGGCCGTCGCGATCGAACCACGACGTCGTGGTTCGCCAGGCGGGCGAAGCACGACAGCCGTTCGACCGCCTGCTGGTAGTCCTCCATGACGACCACGCGCATTCCGCGACGATAGCGGTCGCTTCGTGCAGGAAGCATCGGTGCGGCGCCCGGCGAACGTGCGGTTTCCGAGAAACGGTTTCGGGGCGCCGCACGGCCGCGATCCCGCATGGGTGCTACGATTCCGCGCGACCCTCTCCCGGCCGGCCGTGTTCTTCCTTCACGCCGCGCTGAGAGTGCGGAGACATCGAGCAAGGAGGACACATGCCTCTCACCAAGGAAGTCAAACAGGAGCTGATCGGCAAACATGGTCGAGCGGCGACCGACACGGGTTCGCCCGAGGTGCAGATCGCGATGCTGACGCGTCGCATCAACGATCTCACCGAGCACCTGCGGACCCACTCGAAGGATCACCATTCGAGGCGCGGTCTGCTGAAGCTCGTCGGCCGACGCCGCCGCTTCCTGACGTACATGCAGAAGAACGACCTCGAGGGCTATCGCGCCCTCATCAAGGAACTGGGCCTGCGCCGCTGATGGATTCAACGCCGTAGCGCACGTCCCACCGGCGGAAGGTGGGTGTTTGATCGAGCCGCGCGTCGGGCGCACGGCTGGCTCAAACCTCCACCTTCCGAATCAAGAAGAGTGAAGGGAACACACATATGAGCATCGCAACCGGGCGCCAAGCCTCGGTGTCGCTCGAGATCGGTGGTCGCGAGATCACGTTCGAGACCGGCAAGCTCGCCAAGCAGGCCGACGGCGCAGTCGTCGTCCGCTCCGGCGACACGATGATCCTCGCCACGGCCGTCGGCCGGCAGGAGGCCCGCCCCGATGCGGACTTCTTCCCGCTGACGATCGACGTCGAGGAGAAGATGTACGCCGCCGGAAAGATTCCGGGCGGCTTCTTCAAGCGGGAAGGGAAAGCGTCCGAACGGGCGACCCTCACGGCCCGCATGATCGACCGCCCGATCCGGCCGCTCTGGCCGAAGGGCTTCAGGAACGAGGTGCAGGTCATCTGCACCGTCCTCTCGGCAGACATGGTCCACGGGCACGACGTGCTCTGCATCAACGGTGCCTCCGCGGCGCTTGCGATCTCGTCGCTGCCGTTTCTCGGGCCGGTGGGAGCCGTTCGCGTCGCCCGGATCGACGGCGAGCTCGTCGTCAACCCGACCCTCCAGGAGGCAGACGAGGAATCGGATCTCGACCTGATCGTCGTCGGAACCCGTGACGCGCTCACGATGATCGAGGCCGGTGCGGATCAGGTGCCGGAGGACGTGATGCTGCTCGCCTTCGAGCTCGCTCACATGGAGATCAAGCGCATCTGCGACGCGATCGACGAGTTGCGGACGCAGGTCGGCAAGCCGAAGTGGATCGACCCGGCGCTCACCGCCGAGCTCGAAGCGAGCCACGGCGACGCGATCTGGCGTCGGATCCAGGAGCAGGGCCTCAAGGCGGCCGGCTCGATCGTCGACGAGATCGTCGCGGACGTCTGTCCCGACATCACCCTCGACTCGACCGAGGACGACATGGTCAAGGAGAAGCAGGTTCGAGCAGGACTGGCCCTGATTCTCGATCGCCAGCGTCTCGTCGCAGTCGAGGGGCCGGTGCGGGAGCAGTTCGAGAGCGAGCTCCGCGAGCTGACCGATGCCGAGCAGGACTCGAAGGATCTCAAGTCGCGGAAGCGGGGCATCCTCTACGACCGCATCCTCGACGGCGTCCAGCTGTCCTTCCCGTCGACCGACGGTGAGTCGGAGGAGAAGGACGCGACGACGAAGTCGTGGCTGAAGAAGGCGGCCGACGCGGTCTACAAGGACCTCGTGCGCAAGAAGATCGCCGTCGACAAGCGCCGCCCCGACGGGCGGGGCACCGAGGAGATCCGCCCGATCAGCGTCGAGGTCAGCTTCGCGCCGCGGACGCACGGCTCCGGCCTGTTCACCCGCGGCGAGACGCAGATCCTGACGCTCTGCACGCTCGGGACGGCCAAGGAAGGCCAGCGGATCGACGACCTCTCGCTCGAGCAGGATCGCCGTTACATGCACCACTACAACTTCCCGCCGTTCTCCGTCGGCGAGACGGGATTCATGCGAGGGCCGAAGCGGCGCGACATCGGCCATGGTGCTCTGGCACAGCGGGCACTCGAGGCCGTGATCCCGAGCGTGGAGGACTTCCCGTACACGATCAGGCTCGTCTCCGAGACGCTCGAGTCGAACGGCTCGTCGTCCATGGGATCCGTCTGTGGCTCGACGATGTCGATGATGGATGCCGGTGTGCCGATCAAGGCCCCGGTCTCGGGCATCGCGATGGGCCTCGTCAAGGAGGGCGACGACTACGTCATCCTCACCGACATCCAGGGCGCCGAGGACCACCTCGGTGACATGGACTTCAAGGTCGCAGGTACCGAAGCCGGAATCACCGCGCTCCAGATGGACATCAAGATCACGGGCGTGACCCAGGAGATCATGAGGGACGCGCTGGAGCAGGCGAAGCGGGCCAGGACGGAGATCCTCGCCAAGATGGCCGAGGCGATCTCCGAGCCGCGTGCGGAGCTCGCAGACCACGCCCCTCGCATCTCGACCGTGCAGATCAACCCCGAGTTCATCGGCATGGTGATCGGCAAGGGCGGCGAGACGATCCGTGGCCTCGAGGCCGACTACGACGTGCAGATCGACATCGAGGAAGACGGCACGATCCTCGTCTACGCGACGGAGGGCACCAAGGGTGACGCAGCGGTCGCCGCTATCACAGCGCTCACGAAGTCGCCGGAGGTGGGGGACACCTACACCGGCAAGGTCGTCAAGACGACCGAGTTCGGGGCATTCGTCGAGCTCAAGAAGGGCACCGACGGCCTGCTGCACGTGTCGAACGTCGGCCCCGGCCGGGTCGCGCACATCGAGGACGTGATGACGCGCGGCGACGTCGTCGACGTCGTCGTCCAGGAGGTCGACAAGGAGCGTGGCCGGATCGGCCTCAAGCTCGTCGCCAAGCACGAGGACGGCGGTCTCGTGATGCCGGACGTCCTGATCGAGCGGGCCAAGGACGCCCCACCACGTGAACCGCGCCCACCGCGCGATGACCGTGGCGGCCGCGACCGCGGCCGGCGGCGGGACTAGCGCAGACCGCGGAGACAGGCTGCGAGGCTGTCACCCGGCGTCCTGCCGGTGATGGCCTCCAGCCTGTCTCCCACCTTTCCGCCCTCCGACCAGCAGCGCCACTACCATCGGACTCGTGGAGAGACACCGATTGACAGCGCTGCCCGGCGGCGAGCGGGTGATCAGCGAACGGATCGACGGCGTCAGGTCGGCGTCGCTCGGGCTCTGGATCGGCACCGGGTCCCGCGACGAGACGCGCGCGAGGGCCGGCGTCTCGCATTTCATCGAGCACCTGCTGTTCCGCGGCACCGACCGCTACGACGCCCTCGAGATCGCGGAGCTCTTCGACGCGATGGGAGGCGAGCTGAACGCGTCGACCTCCCGCGAGACGACAGCCGTGTTCACCCGGGTGCCCGAAGACCACGTCGACGTGGCGCTCGAGGTGATGATCGACATGGTCTTTGCCCCGACCTTCCACGACATCGACTCGGAGCGCGAGGTCGTCCTCGAGGAGATTGCGATGGTCGAGGACAACCCGCAGGATCTCGTGCACGATCTCGCGGCGGAGGTCCAGTTCGGCGAGCACCCGCTGGGTCGCCCGGTGATCGGAACGGCCGAGGTGATCTCGACCGTCTCACCGCGCGCCATCCGCAGCTTCCACGGAGCGGCCTACCGCGCGCCGAACGTGGTCCTCGCTGCGGCGGGCAACGTCGATCACAAGCGCATCGTGAAGGCGCTGGCGCGGCATCGTGCGGGGGCCGTGGCTCCCGCCCCGCTGCGACGGGTGCCTTTCCGGAGGATGCCGTCTCCGTCGAGCTGCTTCCGGCGCAAGCGGACCGAGCAATACCACGTCTGCCTCTCCGGCCCTGGTCTACGACGCGACGATCCGCGGCGGTACGCCGCTGCCGCACTCGACGCGATCCTCGGCGGCTCGGCCTCCTCGCGCCTGTTCCAGGAGGTGCGCGAGAAGCGAGGGATGGCGTACTCCATCTACACCTACGGGGCTCAGTGCGCCGATGCCGGCCAGGTCGGCATCTACTTCGGGACACGCGAGGAGAACCTTCGCGACTGCCTTGCCGTCATCGGCACGGAGCTCGAGGATGTCGGCGCGGGGCACCTGCGGCCGGGCGAGCTCGAGCGCGCGAAGGAAAACATGAAGGGACGACTGCTCCTGTCGCTCGAGTCGACGTCGGCGCGGATGATCAGGCTCGGCAAGGCACTCGTCACCGACACGCCGATCGTGCCGATCGACGAGATCGTGCGACGGATCGATGCGGTCACGCCGGCGGACGTAACGGCGCTCGCGAACGAGCTGTTCGCGCCGGGGCGCCTCTCGGCTGCCGGGATCGGGCCGAGCGAGAGGCGGTTCCGGACCGCGGTGCAGACACTCAATCCGGCGCTCGCGCCGCGTGCCGCATGAAGGTCCTGCTGTTCGGGCGAGACGGAAAGGTCGGGGCCGTCCTCGGATCGGCTCTCCGTTCGGCCGGCCACGAGGTGACCGGCATCGAAGCCGGCGAGCCTGTCGCGGCAACGGGCCACGATGCAGCTGTCGACTTCACCATGCCCTCAGCGGTGCTCGCCAACGCGACGGCCGCCCTGAGCGCCGGCGTGCCCTGCGTGATCGGTACCACAGGCATCACCGACGAAGGGCTCGACCGGCTCGACGAGCTCGGCCGCGAAAACGGGGTCGCGTGCTTCGTGGCGGCGAACTTCGCGCTCGGCGCCGTCCTGATGATGCGCTTCGCAGCCGAGGCCTCCCGATCGTTCCCGCACGCGGAGATCATCGAGCTCCATGCCGACACGAAGCTCGACGCCCCGTCGGGAACTGCCAAGGCGACCGCGGCCATGATGGAGGGCGAGGTGCCGGTGCACTCGGTGCGGCTGCCGGGCTTGGTCGCCCATCAGGAGGTCATCTTCGGCGGCCCGGGCGAAACGCTGACGATCCGCCACGATACGACCTCACGCGAAGCGTTCGTGCCCGGTGTGCTCCTCGCGCTCGAACGGGTGCGCGGCCTGCCACACGGCCTCACGATCGGTCTCGACGCGCTCCTGTAGGGGCCGGGCGTGCCCGGCCGGGCTTACGGGTGTGGTGGATTACGGACGTGCCCTGAGTGCGGCGAGCAGTTCCTGGTGGCGCCGCTCCTCGTCGGAGACGGTCTCGGCCTCCTCCTTCGCGAGTCGCTTCTTCATCGCATCCATCGGCTTGACGACGAAGAAGAAGACAGCAGCTGCGATCGCGACGAACGTGATCACTGCGGTGAGGAACGATCCGTAGCGGAACACGGCATCGTTGATCGTGAACGTGAGGTCGCTGAAGTCCGGCTTGCCGATCACCATCGCGATGATGGGCATGATCAGGTCGTTCACGAACGAGTTGACCACGGCCGCGAATGCGACGCCGATGACGAACGCGACCGCGAGGTCGACGATGTTGCCCTTCATCAGGAAGTCCTTGAACTCCTTGAGCATGTGCCGCCTCCCGGTCGCGGTGCGGTGCGCTGGGCACAATCCATAGCGCGTCGGCCACACGGTTACAATCCCGCCATGCTCGGTGAGGTCCTGACCGCGGTCGTCACTCCGTTCGGCAGCGACGGCAGTGTCGATCTCGAGCGCTTCCGCGCGCTCTGCCGGTATCTGGTCGAGAACGGGTCCGACGGCGTCGTCGTGACCGGGACGACGGGCGAGGCGCCGACGCTGTCCGACGACGAGCGGTTTGCGCTCTACGAGGTCGCCGTCGACGAGCTCGGCGGCGATCACACGGTGATTGCCGGAACCGGGACGTATGCGACGGCCCATTCGGTACACCTCACGAGGCGCGCGCACGAGATCGGCGCCGATGCGTTCCTCGTCGTCACGCCGTACTACAACAAGCCTCCGCAGCGCGGCATCGTGGCGCACACCGCCGCGATCGCCGCCGCCACCGACCGCCCGATCGTCTTCTACGACATCCCGAGCAGGGTTGTGGTCGACGCGGAGCCTGCCACGATCTCGGCGCTGGCCGAGATCACGAACGTGCGTGCCGTGAAGCAATCGAAGCCGTCGCTCGATGCCGCGCGCCATGTGATCGCCTGCGGCCTCGACCTCTATGCGGGGGATGACGACCTGACGTTGCCCTTCCTCGAGGTCGGCGGCACCGGCGTGATCTCGGTCGTTGCGCACGTGGTCGGGCCGCGCCTGAAGCAGCTGATCACCTGCTACCGGGCCGGAGATACCGACGGCGCGCGGGAGATCGAGCTGGAACTGCGCCCGGCGATCGATCTCCTGCGCGTGCAGACGAATCCGATTGCGATCAAGACCGCGCTCAACCTGCTCGGACACGAGGCAGGCGGCTTCCGATTGCCACTCGTCGACGCGACGCTCGAGGAGGAGTCCGCTGTACGCGAGTGCCTCGAACGGCTCGGCCTCCTGCAGCGCGCCGCCGCGTAGGCCGCGTTCCCGTTCCGGGGCGGCTGTCGCGGGCGAGCGGCCGGCGCCCGTACACTGCGAGCCGATGACCGACGACGTCCAGTTCCTGCCGTGAGCGACACGCTCCGCATCATCCCGCTCGGCGGCCTCGGCGAGGTCGGCAAGAACATGACCCTGTACGAGTTCGACGGTCAGCGGATGCTGATCGACGCCGGGCTTGCGTTCCCGCGTGACGAGCATCTTGGCGTCGACCTCGTCCTGCCCGACTTCTCGTATCTGGAGGATCGTCCGCTGCTCGCGATCGTCCTCACTCACGGTCACGAGGATCACGTCGGAGCGTTGCCCTACGTGCTGCGCGAGGTCGAGACGACAGAGGTGATCGGCACCAAGTTGACGCTCGCGATGGTGAAGTCGAAGCTCGACGAGCACAAGCTCGGCGCGTCGACGAGGTTACGCGAGGCCGACCCCGACGGTGACGGCATTCAGCTCGGTCCCTTCAAGCTCGAGTTCGTCCGGATGGCACATTCGATCCCGGACTGCGTCGCGATCGTGATCGAGACGCCCGCCGGGCGCGTCTTGCACACCGGCGACTGGAAGCTCGACCACACGCCCGTGGACGGCCTCAAGACCGACGTCGGCAAGCTTGCGGAAATGGGAAACCGGGGCGTCGACCTGATGCTCGGCGACTCCACCAATGCCGAGCGCCCGGGCATGACCGGCTCCGAGCGCCTTGTCGGTGAGACATTCCGGCAGCTCATCCCGTCGCGCAAGGGACGGATTCTGGTCGCGAGCTTCGCGTCGAACATTCACCGCATGCAGCAGGCTGCCGAAGTCGCGATCGCGAACGATCGCAAGGTCGCCCTGGTCGGACGGTCGTTGCGCAAGAACATGAACATCGCGCGGACGTTGGGCTACGTCGAGCTTCCCGAGGATGCTCTCGTCTCGCCCAAGGAGGCGATGGACCTTCCACCCGGGCGGGTCATGATCCTCTGCACGGGAAGCCAGGGAGAGCCCATGTCGGCCCTCACGCGCATCGCGTACGGCGACCACCAGAACGTCGACGTCGAGCGTGGCGACACGGTGATCATCTCGGCAAAGCCCGTTCCCGGGAACGAGCTTCGGGTTCACGACTCGATCAACAGGTTGTCGCGTCTCGGCGCGGAAGTGCTCCACGAGGAGATCGCGCCCGTTCATGTCTCCGGGCACGCCTGCTCGGAGGAGCTGAGGACCTGCTCTCGCTCGTCCGGCCGAAGGCCCTGATGCCGATTCACGGGGAGTACCGGATGCTCGCCGCCCACGCGAAGTTGGGTCGTGATGCCGGGATTCCGGCCGACGGGATCGTGATCGCGGAAAACGGCAGCGTCGTCGAGCTGACACCTCGAGGCGTCGGCATCGTGGACAGGATCGCGGCCGGCGTCACGTTCGTCGACGGGTTGGGCGTCGGCGACGTCCAGGACATCGCGCTCCGCGATCGCCGCCGTCTGTCGGAGGACGGTGTCCTCATCATCGTCACGACGGTGGCCCTCTCGGACGGCGGCGAGATCGCGCCGCCGGAACTGATCGCACGGGGATTCGGCGACAACGAGGAGCTGCTCGAGGAGTTGCGCGAGGAGGCGGATCGGATCGCCGACGAGCTCGCGGAGGACGGCATCAGCGAGATCAAGCTCCTGCAGGAGCACATGCACGACGCCATCGCGAAGCTCGTCTACGCCCGCACCCGCCGGCGGCCGATGATTCTGCCGGTGGTGATCGAGGTTTGAGACCGCCCGCGCCGCAGCCCGGATGGGGCGACGTGATCCGCGGCTATGCCGTCTCGGAGCTGAGCGCGCGTCGCCTGACCGAGCAACTGCGTGCCTGCGAGGCGTCCGCACTCGCGTTCTGCCGGTTGCTCGAGCGCTGGAACCGCGGGGACGCGGTGCCGGCCACCGCCGGTGCGCGGGAGGCCGCTCTCCGGCACGCGGCCGACCGGGTCGAGACCGCACTCGCAGGGCTGGAGACGCCGCTCTCGCGCTACCTGCTCGAGCTCGAGCCAGAGCGCGCAGAGGGCCGATCGTGGTACGGCGGGCCCGGCGCCGGGGAGCTGGTCGAGTGGCGACCGGTGCTCGCGCGCGCCGGGGTGCATGCGTGCCCGAACCGTGTTGCCTCGGCCTATCTCGAGCTCGCCGTCCTCGTGCGGGCACTCGAGGGGCTCGCCGACGCCGCGCGCCTCGATTCGGCCCCCGATCGGTCGTCGCTCTGGGCCGGCCTCTTCGATCTCCGGGACACGCTGCTCGGTGTCACGGTCGACGATCTTCGAGCCCTCGCCGCCTGACCTGCGGCAGTGCCCGGCCCTCGGATCACGGTCGTCGGCTCGATCAATCTCGACCTCGTGGCTCGCTGCGAGGTGCTGCCCCGCCCCGGTGAGACGCTCACCGGAGCGACGCTCGAACGGTTCCCGGGAGGGAAGGGGGCCAATCAGGCGGTTGCGTGCGCACGGCTCGGGGCGGAGGTCCGCATGGTCGGCGCAGTCGGCCGCGACGGCTTCGCAGACGAAGCGCTCGCCGGTCTCCGAGGAGCGGGCGTCGAGGTCGACGTGACCAGGGTCGAGCAGCCGACCGGAATCGCTCTGATCACCGTCGACGCAGCGGGCGAGACGACGATCGTCGTCGCTCCGGGGGCGAACGCCTTCGTCGAAGTGGTCGCTCTGCCGCCTTCGGATGCCGTCCTCTGTCAGCAGGAGATCTCCGACGACGCCATCGTGTCGGCCTGGGAGCAGACATCGGGTCTGTTCTGCCTCAATGCCGCGCCCGCGCGGAGGGTCGGCGTCGATCCGGACCTCGCGGTCGTCAACCGATTCGAGCTCGAGTCCCTTGCCCGCACCGACGGCCTGGTCGCGTTGACCCTCGGAGCCGAGGGCGCCATCCTCCTCGAGGACGGCATCGAAGTCGCGCGCGCCGCCCCGCCGTCGGTCGACGTCGTCGACGGAACGGCCGCCGGCGACGCCTTCACCGCGTGCCTGCTCGTGTCGCTGCTCGAGGGAAGGGAACGGGACGAGGCCCTCGTGCGGGCGTGCGCGGCGGGCGCGCTGGCTGCATCGCGGCTCGGGGCCCAACCGTCGTTGCCGACCACCGCCGAGATCGACGCGATCCTTGTGGGCTAGCGTGCACGGTGGCGACCATGAAGTCCCCTGGCGCGTTGTCGTAATACTGCGCCGGTGAGCACGCCCGTCATCCTCGACTGCGATCCCGGCCACGACGACGCGATCGCCTTGCTTCTCGCGCTCGCGAGCCCGGAGCTCGACGTGCTCGGCGTCACGACGGTGCACGGGAACCAGACGCTCGAGAAGACCACCGCGAACGCGCTCCGGGTGCTCGATCTCGTCGGGCGAGACGACATTCCAGTCGCGGCCGGCGCGGAGAGCCCGCTCGAGCGGGAGCTGACCGTGGCGTCCCACGTCCACGGCGACAGTGGCCTCGACGGGCCTTCGCTGCCCCCTGCCGCTCGCGGTCCACTCGGCGAGCATGCCGTCGCGTTCATGACGCGGACGATCGCGGCGAGCGCCGCTCCCGTCACGCTCGTGCCGACCGGGCCGCTCACGAACATCGCGATGCTGCTCGACCACACCGGCGGCGCCAACATCGCGCGCATCGTGCTGATGGGGGGTGCGATCGCGGAGGGCAACATGACGCCGGCGGCGGAGTTCAACATCTGGGCCGACCCGGAAGCTGCGCAGGCCGTCTTCCACTCCGGCATCGAGACGACGATGATCGGGTTGGACGTCACCCACCGTGCACTCACGACTCCGGCGATCCAGGAGCGGCTGCGGGCAACGGGCACGACCGGTGCCTTCGTCGCCGACCTCGTCGACTTCTTCGCGGTCTACCATCGTGAGACGTATGGCTGGGACGGCGCTCCGATCCACGATGCTGTCGCGGTGGCCCACGTGATCCGCCCGGATCTCGTCACCACCATCGAGCGCAACGTCGAGGTAGAGCTCGAGTCGGATCTCTGCCGCGGACGGACGGTCGTCGACCGCTGGCGGCGGACGGATCGCCCGGCGAACGCCCGGGTCGGCGTCGAGCTCGACACGGCGGCGTTCTTCGACCTCCTCGTCGAGCGGATCGGGCGGCTCGGTTGATGGGAGACGTGGTCGTCTTCGTCGAGGTGCCGTCCGGCTCCCGCAACAAGTACGAGCTGGATCCGGAGCTCGGTGGCATCGTCCTCGACCGGCGGTTGTTCACCTCGATGAGCTATCCGGCCGACTACGGCTTCATCGAAGGGACGATGGGGGAGGACGGCGACCCCCTGGACGCCCTCGTTCTCGTCGGCGAGCCGACGTTTCCCGGATGTCGCATCCGAGTTCGCGTCGTGGGTGTCTTCCACATGACGGACGAGAAGGGGCCAGACGAGAAGGTGATCTGTGTGCCGCTGAAGGACCCGGCCTGGATGCGGGTGAGCGACATCCATGACATCCCGCCCGAGTTCCGCGACGAGATCGAGCACTTCTTCCAGGTCTACAAGGATCTCGAGGAAGGCAAGACCGAGACGAGAGGTTTCGGCAACCGAACCGATGCCGAGCTGATCATCGAGGAGGCACGCACCCGCGCCGTGTGAGTGAAGGCAAGGACGGGGGTGAGGCTACGCCTCGCCCCTACATTGCCTGCCCGACTTTGAGGCCCGAGCCAGACGGCCACGAGCCCCGCCGCCAGGGTGCCGAACGCGTTCAGCGCGGCCTGGCCGGTCTGCCCGGCGTCGAGCAGTCGATACGTGTCCAGCGAGAACGTCGAGAACGTCGTGTAGGCGCCGAGAAACCCCGTCACGACCGCCGCGCGCACCCACGAGTCCTCGAACCGCGGCTCGAGCGACTCGACGGCGACTCCGATCAGGAACGCGCCGGTGACGTTGACCACGAAGATGCCCCACGGGAAGGATCCGGTTCGCCGGCCGACGAGCTCGTCGACGCCATAGCGCGCGACGGCTCCGAACGCTCCCGCGATCGCGATCCCGATGAGAACCGGCACGGTGCGGAGGATACGGGAGTTCGCCGGAGAAGCAGCAAGGCCTATGGCAGTCACGAAGAAGAAGCCCGTCAAGCGGGCTCCGAAGCCGCGCACTCCGGCCCGCGTCAAGCAGCGGCCGCGCCAGAACTCGATCGCACCACCATCCCGAGCTCTGGGGACTCGGGATGGTCGCGGTCGGGTTCTTTCTCGCGACGCTGCTCTGGTTCGGCTGGGACGGCGGCACGGTCGGTGAGTCGATCGCGCGGGCGCTCGACGGCGCCCTCGGCGCCGCAGCCTACGCGTCTCCCGCTCGTCCTGATCGTCGTCGGCGCGCTCATGCTCGTCCGCAGCAAGCTCGTCGACCTGAAGCCGTTCCGCACGGGCCTCGTCGTCGGCGCGTTCGGCCTCATGATCGCCCTCGGGCGAGACGAGGGTGGTGCGATCGGCGGCGCCATCGGCGGCGGGCTCGCGCACGTGATCGGCGAAACCGGCGCCCTCATCGTCGGCGTCGGCCTGTTCATCGCCGGCACGCTGCTCTTCACGGGTGCGTCTGCCGGCTCCCTGCTCCGCCGCTCGGGCACGGCCGTGCGGAAGGCGGGAGGAGCCGCGCGTCGCTCGTTCGACGGGCTCGAGCTCGCCGAGCGCGGACGCCCCTCCGCCGGCGAGGCAGATGCACCAGGCCGGAGGAAGCCGCCCGTCGACGGCGTCGCCAGCTATCCGGATGTCCTTGCGCCCTCAGCGGCGGTCGCGTCGACAGAGCCACCGCCGCTCGTGCTGCCCAGGGAGATCGACGACGGGCCCGACGCACTGACCGTCGACGGCGACGAGCCGATCGACTTCGACGCAGCCCCCGCAGGCGGAGTACCGCCTGCCCGAGCGCTCACTCCTGAAGGCGTCGCCGCCGGTGCAGGGTGACAACGGCGTCGCCAGTGCCCGCATCGCCGAGCAGCTCGTGCAGACGCTCTCGCACTTCGGAGTCGACGCGACGATCGTCGGACAGATCGCCGGCCCGCGCGTCGTCCGCTACGAGCTCCAGCTCGCGCCGGGCACGAAGGTCTCGAAGGTCGCGGGTCTGAAGGACGACCTCTCGTACGCGCTCGCGACGACGGAGATCCGGATCCTGGCCCCGATTCCCGGCAAGCAGGCGGTCGGCGTCGAGGTGCCGAACCTCTCGCCGAAGCTCGTCACGCTCGGCGACATCTTCGGCGACATGCCGGGCCAGGCGAGCCCGCTCTCGGTGTGGCTCGGCAAGGACATCTCCGGCAACGCCGTCTGGACCGATCTCGCCCGGATGCCGCATCTGCTGATCGCCGGCACCACCGGCTCGGGCAAGTCGGGCTGTATCAACACCCTGCTCACGTCGATCCTGCTGCGCTCGACGCCGGACGAGGTGCGGATGATCCTGATCGACCCGAAGCGGATCGAGCTCAACTACTACGAGTCGATCCCGCATCTGCTCACGCCGGTCGTCTCGAACCCGAAGGAGGCGTCGGCGGTGCTGCAGAACGTCGTCGCCGAGATGGAGCGCCGCTACGAGCGCCTCTCGATCATCCGCGCCCGCAACCTGCCGGAGGCGAACCGCGCGTTCAAGGCGCGTGGGGAGGAGCCGCTGCCGTACCTGCTCGTCGTCATCGACGAGCTCGCCGACCTGATGATGGTCTCGCCGCAGGCGGTCGAGGACGCGATCATCCGGCTCGCGCAGAAGTCGCGCGCGGTCGGGATCCACCTCGTCCTCGCGACCCAGCGCCCGTCGGTCGACGTGATCACCGGGATGATCAAGGCGAACGTCCCGTCGCGGATCGCCTTCGCGGTCTCGAGCCAGACGGACTCGCGGGTGATCCTCGACACGTCGGGCGCCGAGAGCCTGCTCGGCCAGGGCGACATGCTGTTCAAGCCGCTCGGCACCTCGCGCATGCAGCGCGTCCAGGGCGCGTACGTCGCCGAGGAAGAGGTGGCGATGATCGTCGAGCAATGCCGCCGGCAGCGCGGCCAGGTGCTCGACGAGAGCCTTCTCGAGGCGCCCGAGAGCTACGCCGACGAGATGTCCGACGGTGGCGACGGCGATTTCGACCCCGACGAGGACCCGTTGCTCGACAAGGCGATCGAGATCGTGGTGCAGACGCAGACGGCTTCCGTCTCGCTCATCCAGCGGCGGCTGCGGGTCGGTTACACGCGCGCGGGCCGCCTGATCGACATGCTCGAGCGCCGCGGCATCATCTCCGGCTACGAAGGCTCGAAGCCGCGTCGGGTGCTGATCGAGGAGTCCGATCTGCACCGGGTGACGGCCGACTGAGAGCTCGAGCCAGGACGGACGTCCGTCGCCGGGCCGCATTCCAGCGGCACGCGCGTGCATTCGGATCGCGTTCCAACTGACATTCCCGCAACTTCTGGTTACGATCGCTCGTCTCAGCTAGTGCAACCGATCTCGAGCGACGCGATTCACACACAACCAGGAGGGTGAAGTGAGGAAGAGAACGACGACGGCGATCCTCGCCGTATGTACTGCAGCGCTGGTCGTCTCGGCGCTTGCGAGCGCCGGGTTCGCAGCTTCCGGCAAGAAGGCAGCAGCAGGCGACACGTGCCTCGTCACGGACGTCGGCGGCCTCAACGACAAGAGCTTCAACCAGCTCGCAAACGCCGGCCTCAGAAGGCGGTCAAGGACCTCGGGGTCAAGGGCCGCGTGTTCACCTCGTCGAGCGCTGCCGACTACATCCCGAACCTCTCTCCTGCGTCCAGGGTGGGGCCGACCTGACGATCGGCGTCGGCTTCCTGATGGCGGATGCGCTCAACACCGTCGCGGTGAAGTTCCCGAACAGGAAGTTCGCGATCATCGACTACTCGTCGCGACCTGCCCGGCAAGCCGACGAACACGCGCGGCATCCTCTTCCGCGAGCAGGAGGCCGGGTACCTGGCCGGCTGGCTTGCGATCAAGGAGCTGGCTGCGCAGAAGAAGCCGCTCGTCTCGGTGCCGTCGGCGGCCTCAAGATCCCGCCGGTCGACCGGTACATCGCCGGCTACATCGCGGGCGCGAAGGCAGCCAACCCGAAGGCGAAGGTGCTCAACGGCTACTCGCAGGAGCTTCACCGCTCAGGACAAGTGCAAGGAGCTCTCGCTGAACCAGATCGCACAGGGCTCGCAGGTCGAGTTCGAGGTCGCCGGCTCGTGCGGCCTCGGCGCGCTCTCCGCGGCCAAGGACAAGGGCCTCTGGGGCATCGGCGTCGACGCCGATCAGGGGTACCTCGGCGCGCCACATGCTGACGAGCGCGATGAAGCGGGTCGACGCGGGCGTGGTTCGCACGATCAAGCAGGCCAAGGACGGCACGTTCAAGGGCGTACGGCGACAGGATCTTCAACGTCAAGACCGGCGGCGTCGGCCTCGGCAAGGTCTCGGCCAAGGTTCCTGCGGCGCTCATCGCGCAGGCGAAGGTGCTCGAGAAGAAGATCGCAACCGGCAAGGTCAAGGGCATCCCGACGACGGTCTCCGCCACCTAGGCGAGCTCGAGCCGTCGCGCGAAGGAAGGGCAGGCCGCAAGGCCTGCCCTTCCTCGTTTTCACAGCGCTCCGTCTTCCTCGGGCGAGGTCGTCGGTGACCCGTTCGCGCCGTCGTCACGAACCGTAGAATCTCGTCTCGATGGCTGCGGCCCCTGACACGGTGGTCGACGGCTCGGCGCCCGACACGGTGCTCGAGATGCGCCACATCACGAAGCGCTTCCCGGGCATCGTCGCCAACGACGACGTCGACTTCGACCTCCGCGAGGGCGAGGTTCACGCCCTGCTCGGCGAGAACGGCGCCGGCAAGTCGACGCTGATGAACATCCTCTACGGGCTCTACCACCCCGACGAGGGCGAGATCCGGATCGGCGGCAAGCCCGTGCAGCTCGGCTCGCCGAGCGCCGCGATCGACGCCGGGGTCGGGATGGTGCACCAGCACTTCATGCTGATCCCGGTGATGACCGTGGCCGAGAACATCGTGCTCGCGGACGAGCCGACCCACGGCGGCGTTCTCTCGACCTCGGCGAGGCGAACGATCGCGTGCGCGACATCTCGGAGCGGTTCGGCCTCGCCGTCGACCCGAAGGCGCGGGTCGAGGACATCACCGTCGGCCAGCAGCAGCGGGTCGAGATCCTGAAGGCGCTCTACCGCAACGCCGACATCCTCGTGCTCGACGAGCCGACGGCGGTGCTCACGCCGCAGGAGGCGAGGGAGCTCTTCGAGATCATCCGTGGCCTCACCGCCCAGGGGAAGTCGATCATCTTCATCAGCCACAAGCTGAACGAGGTGCACCGAGGTCGCGGACCGGATCACCGTGCTGCGCCGCGGCAAGAAGATCGAGACGCTCCCGGCCGCGGGCGCGACCGAGGAGAGCCTCGCGCGCCTGATGGTCGGACGCGAGGTGCTGCTGCGCGTCGACAAGGGCGCTCGCACGCCCGACCGAGACGCTGCTCGAGGTCGAGGACCTGCAGGTGTTCGACGACCGCGGCATCGAGAAGGTGCGTGGCCTGTCGCTCGAGGTCCGGGCCGGCGAGATCGTCGGGCTCGCCGGCATCGACGGCAACGGGCAGACCGAGCTGATCGACGCGATGACGGGGCTCCGCAAGGTCGCGTGCCGGAACGCGTGACGGTCGACGGACGAGGACGTCACCCGGCGAGCGCGTCCTCGACCACTTCGACGCGGGGCTCGGCCACATTCCCGAGGATCGGCAGCGCCGAGGGCTCGTGCTCGAGTTCTCGATCGCCGAGAACATCGCGCTGCACGACTTCCGACGTGCGCCGGACTCGAGGTTCGGCTGGCTCTTCCCCGGCCGGCTGGTCGAGCGCGGCGCGCGCTGATCAAGGAGTACGACGTCCGCGGCGGCGGCCCGCAGACCCGCGCTGGCGGCCTCTCGGGCGGCAACCAGCAGAAGGTCGTGCTCGCCCGCGAGATCGACCGCAACCCGCGCGTCCTGATCGCTGCGCAGCCGACGCGCGGGCTCGACGTCGGCGCGATCGAGTTCGTCCACCGGCGCCTCGTCGAGGAGCGCGACGAGGGCCGCGGCGATCCTGCTCGTCTCGCTCGAGCTCGAGGAGATCCTCTCGCTCTCCGACCGGATCCTCGTCATCTACGAGGGCGAGATCGTCGGCGAGTTCCCGCCGTCGGCGAGCGAGGAGGAGCTCGGCGTCGCGATGACGGGCGGCGGCCGCGGCCGGGAGGCAGTCGCGTGAGCGAGCGAGACCAGGAGCTCCCGCCGGAGGGCGCTCCTGTCGATCCCTCGGGGCTCGGGCCGGAGGTGAAGCAGTCGCTGCTCGGGCGCTACGACGTCGCCCAGAAGGCGGGGGGCCTGCTCGCGCCGGTGCTGACGGCGCTCCTCGCGTTCCTCGTCGGCGGCCTCGTCGTCCTCGTGACGACGGGCAAGAACCCGCTCACGACGTATCGGGCGATCTTCGACGGCGCCGGCTTCAACTGGTTCTTCCCCTGGGTGACGGGCGACGAGCGTGACCTGGCGGCGCTGAACATGCAGCAGACGCTGATCGTCACGACGACGCTGATCCTCACCGGCCTCGCCGTCGCGTTCGCGTTCCGCTGCGGGCTCTTCAACATCGGCGGCCAGGGCCAGTACATCGTCGGCGCGATCTTCGCCGTCTGGATCGGCTCGTCGTTCGAGAACCTGAATCCGCTGCTCCACATCCTCTTCGCCGTCGCAGCCGGTGCGCTTCTGCGGTGCGCTCTGGGCGGGAATCGCCGGCTTCCTCAAGGCGACCGTCGGGCGCGCACGAGGTGATCTCGACGATCATGCTCAACTGGATCGCGATCTGGATCGGTGTCTTCCTGTTCGGCCTCGGCGGGCCGCTGCAGAACGACCGGCAGGAGTTCGTGCCGATCTCGAACGACGTCGTCGACGGCGCGAAGCTCCCCGTCTTCTGGGGCGACCCGGTGCTCCAGGGCCTTCACGTCGGCTTCTTCGTGGCGATCGGTGCGCTCGTCGTCTACTGGCTGATCCTGAACCGGACGACGCTCGGCTACGGCGTCAAGGCGGTCGGGTTCAACCCGGAGGCGGCGCGCTACGGCGGCATCAGCGTCTCCGCGCAACTACTTCCTGGCGATGGCGATCTCGGGCGCCTTCGCCGGCCTCGCGGGCGCGGTCGACATCCTCGGCTGGCAGTTCCGCCTCTCGACGGGCGACATTCAGGGCTCGACGATCGCCTTCGTCGGCATCGCCGTCGCGCTGCTCGGCCGCAACACCGCCGTCGGCGTCGCGCTGGCGGCGCTCCTCTTCGCGGGCCTGCTGACCGGCACCTCGACCCGCAACCTCGATCCCGAGGTCTTCAAGCCCGAGCTGGCGTCCAACCTGACGCTGCTGATCCAGGGGCTCGTGGTCCTGTTCGTCGGCGCCGACGTGATCGTGCTGTGGCTGATGGCCCGCCTGCGCAGGAGCAAGCCCGCATGACGTCCGTCGCGCTTCCGACCTCCACGCGCGCGCCCGAACGGCCTCCGCACGGTGGCCTGGATCGGGATCGCTCTCGGCCTCCTCGGGGCGTGGATCGCGCTGCCGCCGATCTCGGCCCGCTCGTGGGTCTGGAGCCTCGTCATCTGCCTCGTCGCCGTCCTGCTCGGCACCGGTGTGCTCATCCGGGGCGAGCGTCGCTTCGGCGGCTTCGCGATCGCGTCCGGCATTCTCGGCTTCACACTCGCCTTTCTCGCGACGCTCTCCGGCCTCGGGAAGCTCGAGACCGTCGTCGTCTGGTCGGCGCTGTTCGCCTCGATGCTCCGCTTCGCGACTCCGCTCGTCTTCGCGGCGATCGGCGGCATGTTCAGCGAACGCTCCGGCGTCACGAACATCGGGCTCGAAGGGATGATGCTGATCGGCGCGTTCTTCGGCATCCTCGGCGCGGACAAGCTCGGCACGTGGTACCTCGGCCTCCTGGTCGCGATCGCGGCCGGAGCGAGCGATGGCGCTGCTCCACGCCGTGCTGTCGATCCACCTGCGCGCCGACCAGATCATCGGCGGCACGGCGATCAACTTCCTCGCGCTCGGGCTCACCGGCTACCTGTACATCGACATCTACGGCCAGGAGGGGACACCGACGGATGTCTCGGGCATCCCGTCGGTCAACCTCGGCTTCCTCGAGGGAATCCCGTTCTTCGGCGCCGTTTTCGGGGACATGAACCTGATGATCTGGTTCGCGCTGATCCTGATCCCGGTGTCGTGGGCGGTGCTGTTCAAGACGCCTCTCGGGCTACGGATCCGGGCGGTCGGCGAGCACCCGAAGGCGGCCGACACGGTCGGGATCTCGGTCTACGGCATCCGCTACGGGGCGGTCATCCTGTCGGGCATGCTGGCCGCGGCCGGCGGCGCGTACCTCTCGATCGGCTTTCTCGACTCGTTCAACGAGAACATGACCGCCGGTCGAGGGTTCATCGCCCTCGCCGCCGTGATCTTCGGGAACTGGCGCCCGTTCGGAGCGGCTGCCGCCTGCCTCCTGTTCGGCTTCTCGAGCGCCCTGGCGCAACGGTTGCCCGAGTACTCGGAGTCCGCAGCCGTCCTCTTCCAGGCGCTCCCCTACGTGTTGACCCTGATCGCCGTCGCCGGGGTGATCGGGCGTTCGATCCCGCCTGCGGCTGTCGGTCGCCCATACAGGAAGTCGTGACCGGAAACAGTCGCGCAGCCTGGTCTGCGGCTCTCGGTGTGCTGGCGACCCTGACTCTGCCGGTCGCCGTCGGAGCGACACGCTACTCCGACTCGTACGATCTGCTCCACGCCGGTTTCGCCGTCCCGGTGGCGGCAGCGCTCGGGATTGCAGCCGTCGTGCTCGCGCGGCGTGCGATCGACCTCGATCGGGCGACGCTCGGCCGCTCCGGCGGGCGGAAGGCCGCCAGGGCCGGCCGGATCCTCGGGATCATCGGCCTCTGCCTCGCCGCGTCGGCGACGATCTCGCTGGCGGTCTACGGGGTGCTGATCGCGATGGACTAGCGGCCGGGACGCGGCCCGGGCGCCCTCGATCACACCGCCGCTACACTGCCTCTCTCGTGTTCGAGATCGGCTCAAGCCTCCGCGAGGCCCGCACGCGTCAGGGCCTCGACTTCAACGAGATGGAATTCCGGACCAAGGTTCGGGCGAAGTACCTGCGAGCGCTCGAAGCGGAGCAGTTCGACCAGCTCCCGGGCCACACCTACATCAAGGGCTTCCTGCGCACCTACGCGGACGCTCTCGGCATGGACGGCCAGCTCTATGTTGACGAGTACAACTCGCGGTTCGTAACCGGCGAGGACGAGGCACCGCTCCGTACCCACCGCGTCCCGACGCAGGCACGGCGGCCACAACGCAACCGTGAGTCGCGGTTCGTCATGGTCGCGGTGATCGCGATCGTGATCGTGACGGCGCTCGTGATCGCCGCGTGGAAGTTCGGGGGCTCGCCCGACCCGAAGGTCGCTGGAGTCAATGCGCCGGCCGCCGGCGCCCCCGTAACGTCGGTTGCCAGGTCGGCCGTCTCGATAACGGCCAGCCGCGGGGCGTCGTTCATGGAGGTGCGTACGGGCGGAGGCGTCGGTACGCCGCTGTATCGCGGCACCCTGGAACGCGGGCAAACCAAGCGCTTCACGTCGCGACGACTGCTGCTCTCGATCGCATCACCCGGGAACGTCGTCGTGCGGGTGGGTGGCGAGCGGGTCCAGTTGCCGCCGAGCGGCCACTTGACGATCTCGCCCCGGTCTTGACGCGGCCTCGCGCGGCAGTCGTCGTCACCGGCAGTGAGCTCGTGCGCGGCGAGCGCTCCGACCTGAATGGGCCGTTCTATGCGCGCGAGGCGCTGCTGCTCGGTCTGCAGCCCACGCGCATTGCGATCGTCGGCGACGATCCCGCCGAGCTCGAGGCGGCGCTGCGCGACGGCTTCGAGGCCGACGTCTGCCTCGTCTCGGGAGGGCTCGGACCGACCCACGACGATCGGACGATCGAGCTCGTCGCACGTGTTGCCGGACGGCCGCTCGTGGTCGACGGCGGCCTCGAGTCCGAGATCGAGCAGATCTCGCGCGCTTTCGCCGAGCGAATGCGGCGCCCGTATGCCGACTTCGCGGCGGGTGTCCGGAAGCAGGCGACGCTCCCCGAAGGGGCGGTGTCGCTCGGGATCGCGGGGACCGCTCCGGGCGTCGTGCTCGACACGGGGAGCTGTGTCGTCGTCGTGCTACCGGGGCCGCCGGGCGAGCTGCAACGCCTCTGGCCCCGAGCGATCGCCTCCGAGCCCTTGCAGCGCGTGCTGGCCCACACGACGGAGCCCGAGCGACGAGTCCTACGCCTCTACGGAGCCAGCGAGTCGGCCGTCGCCAAGGCCCTCGCCGATGCAGGTGGTGACGGCGACGGGGTGGAGGTGACGATCTGCGCCCGCGACTTCGAGATTCACGTCGACCTGATCGTCGAGCCCGGAGCGGCCGATCGCGCCGATGCCCTGGAGCAGTCGTTCATGGGCCCGCTCGAGTCGTACCTCTTCAGCCGCGACGAGCGTTCGGTGCAGGAGATCGTGCTCGATCGTTGCCGCGAGCTCGGGCTCACGTTGGGTACGGCCGAGTCGTGCACGGGCGGGCTCGTAGCCGGCCGACTCACGTCGGTTCCCGGCTCGAGCGACGTCTTCCTCGGTGGTGTCGTCGCCTACGACGATGCGATCAAGAAGCAGGTGCTGAGCGTGCCTGCTGGGCTGCTCGAGGCGCACGGTGCCGTGTCGGCCGAAGTCGCTGCAGCCATGACGAGCGGCGCTCGTGAGCGCCTCGGGGTCGACATCGCCGTGTCCGTCACCGGGATCGCCGGCCCCGGTGGAGGATCGGCCGAGAAGCCGGTCGGCCTCGTCTTCTTCCACGCTGCCGGCCCGATGGGCGACCTCTCTCTGACGTTCACGATCCCGGGCGAACGCGAGTGGATCCGCGCCCGGGCTGCTGTGGCGGCGCTCCATCTCGTCCGGCGGCTGCTCGCTCCCGCGGCCTGAGAGCCACTGCTCGTGACGAAGCCGGCGCAGAGCCGGTCGTCGCTCGGCACGGTTCGCGGAGTAGCGTCCGGTGAAGCAGGAACACCTCCGTCCGACCCGAACGTATGTTTGCATTACGTCCGACGGACCTGCTTATCTTCACGGACGCAGACCACGGGATGAACGAGAAGGAGTGACGAGGATGAATCGCGAGGAAGCGCTCGACGTCGCGCTCGGCCAGATCGAGCGACAGTTCGGTAAGGGCTCGGTCATGCGCATGAGCGACCAGGCCCAGGTCTCGATCGGGGCGGTGTCGACCGGCTCGCTCTCGCTCGACATGGCTCTCGGCATCGGCGGCCTGCCGCGTGGCCGGGTGGTGGAGATCTTCGGTCCGGAGTCGTCGGGGAAGACGACGCTCGTCTATCACGTGATCGCGGAGGCGCAGCGGCGGGGCGGCATCTGTGCGTTCATCGACGCAGAGCATGCGATGGATCCCCAGTACGCCCGGAACATCGGCGTCAACATCGACGATCTCCTCGTCTCGCAGCCCGATACGGGGGAGCAGGCACTCGAGATCTGCGAGTTGCTGGTGCGCTCGGGGGCGGTCGACGTCGTCGCCGTGGACTCCGTTGCGGCGCTCGTTCCGAAGGCAGAGATCGAGGGCGAGATGGGCGATAGCCATGTCGGTCTCCAGGCGCGCCTGATGAGCCAGGCTCTGCGCAAGCTCGCGGGCACGCTCAACCGCACCGACACGATCTGCCTCTTCACCAACCAGCTCCGCGAGAAGATCGGCGTCATGTTCGGATCGCCCGAGACGACCCCGGGCGGTCGTGCGATGAAGTTCTACGCGTCGGTGCGACTCGACATCCGCCGCATCGAGACCCTGAAGGACGGTGCTGAGGCGTACGGGAACCGCGTGCGCGTCAAGGTGGTCAAGAACAAGGTGGCACCGCCGTTCAAGCAGGCGGAGTTCGACATCATCTACGGCTCGGGTATCTCCTGGGAGGGAACGGTGCTCGACGTCGGCATCGAGCGGAAGGTCGTACAGAAGGCCGGCTCGTACTTCAGCTTCGGCGACGAACGTCTCGGCCAGGGCCGTCAGAACGCGACGAACTTCCTCATCGAGCATCCCGACCTCGTGCAGCAGATCCTGGGCAGGATCCAGGCGGACGCTCCCACCGAGCAGATCGTCTCGGCACGATTGCTACCGAAGGCCGACGGGATCGCGGAGCTCGAGGTCACGCCCATCGAAGACGAGGCCATCGTGGAAGTCGAGGTGGCGGTCGAGGCCTAGGTTCGGCGTGACGAGTCTCGTTTCGACGTGAAGGGTGGTGTGTGGATACCACGTGCTCGAAAGACGAGTGGATGACGCGACCCGTCGTTACAGCGCTCCGAGCGCGTGGCGCCGCCCAGGGACTCGACCGCGTCGAGATCGATCTCGACGGTCGTCCCTGGCGTGTCGTTCCGACGGCAGCGCTGCTCGGCTCGGGGCTCGCCGTCGGGACGGAGATCGACCGCGAGCGGGCGCGAGCGCTCGGACGCGAGCTCCGGCGCCTTGCAGCCCAGGGAGTGGCGCTGCGCGCGCTCGACGCGCGCGATCACACGGCTGCCTCTCTCGAGCGGAGGCTCGCCGCGCGCGGGATTCGGCCCGACGCGCGACGCCAGGCTCTCGAGTCGGTGCAACGAGCCGGTCTCGTCGACGACGAGAGGTTCGCCGGCGGTCGCGCCGCGCTCCTCGCAGATCGGGGCGCCGGCGACCTCCTGATCGCGGACGATCTCGAGCGCCAGGGCGTACCCGGCGATGTCGTGCGACGCGCCCTGGAGGGGCTTGCACCGGAGGCGGAACGCGCCGCCGTGCTCGTGGCCGCACGCGGAGCGACCCCGCGGACGGCCCGCTATCTGGCGTCCAGAGGGTTCTCGGAGGCGACCCTCGAGCCACTCGTTGCGGAGCTGATGCCCGACGGAGTAGGATGAGAAAGCTTCATCCGACATTTGACCTGCACACAGCGCTTTCCCGAAACCGGACCACAATGACGATCTGCATCTCTGACGATCCGCATCTGCCAGGAACGATGATCAGCGACCGGATGGCATCGCCCCGGAGGGCCCGCCGATCAGGGTAGGACTCGTTCGCACGACCCGGTGACCGGAAAGCCGCCCGTGCAGGCGGAGGCCGGATGTGAGCAACCGCGGCTGACGCCGCGGGACAACCCCCAGAGGGAGCGTCCATGCTCACGGTCATTGCGGCATTGCTCGGAATCGCAGTCGGCGCGGCGGCGCTCTGGATCTGGCTGCGGACCGCGAGCTCGTCGCGGCTGCGCCTCGCCGAAGACCAGCGCCGGTCGTTGCTGGCCGAGGCCGAGAGGGAGGCCGAGACCACACGCCGTGAGGCGCAGATCGAGGCGCGCGAGCAGGCCATCGTCGTGCGAACCCAGCTCGAGACCGAGCTTCAACAGAGCCGCCTGCAGATGGCGAAGACGGAGGAACGTCTCGAGCAGCGCGATGGGGAGCTCGACGCCAGGACGGAAGCCGTCGTCCGCCGAGAACAGGGCGTCAACGACCGCGAGATCCACACGAAGCAGCTCCAGGAAGAGCTCAAAGCCGGTAACGACGAGATGCTCCGCGAGCTCGAACGGGTCAGCGGCCTGACCCTCGTCGAGGCCCGGAAGCAGCTCCTCGAGCGGTCAGAGGATCTCGTCCGGCACGAGCTCGCACGGACAGTGCGACAGCTCGACGAGGAAGCCCGGGCCGACGCCAAGCGTCGAGCTCGCGCACTCATCGCCGATGCACTGCAGCGCGTCGCAGCAAGCCACACGGCCGAGACGACGGTGAGTGTGGTCGAGCTGGCCTCGGACGACATGAAGGGCCGGATCATCGGGCGCGAGGGTCGAAACATCAGGGCCCTCGAGCATCTCACCGGGGTCGACTTCATCATCGACGACACACCACACGCTGTCGTGCTCTCGTCGTTCGACGGGCTTCGGCGTGAGGTCGCGCGGATGACGCTCGAGAAACTGATCGAGGACGGCCGAATCCATCCGGCGCGCATCGAGGAGATGTACTACATCTCCAAGGCGGAGCTCGAGGATCATGTTCGGCTCGCGGGAGAGCAGGCGGTCTTCGAGGCCAACTGTGGCGAGTTCCACGAGGAGCTCGTCAAGGTGCTCGGGAAGGCTTCGGTACCGCACGAGCTACGGGCAGAACGTGCTCAAGCACACACTCGAGGTCGTCCATCTCGCCGGCATCATGGCGGCCGAGCTCGGCGCCTCTGTGAAGACGGCTCGTCGCGCCGCCCTCCTTCACGACATCGGGAAGGCGATGACGCACGAGGTCGAGGGCACGCACGCCGCACTGTCCGCGCAGATGGCCCGTCGATACGGCGAGGCGGAAGGCGTCGTGCACGCAGTCGAGGCGCACCACTACGAGGTTCAGCCGCAGACGGTGGAGGCAGTGCTGCTGATCGCGGCCGACGCGATCTCTGCGTCGCGCCCAGGGGCACGGGGCGAGAGTCTCGAGCACTACATCAAGCGCCTCAGCGCCCTCGAGGATCTCGCGTCGGTCAAGCCTGGTGTGGCAAAGGCGTATGCGCTGCAGGCAGGGCGCGAGATCCGTGTCATCGTCGAGCCCACCGAAGTCGACGACGACGAGGCGGCTCTGCTCTCGCACGAGATCGCACGTGAGATCGAGGATCAGCTCGAGTATCCCGGTCAGGTGAAAGTGATCGTGATCCGCGAGAGCCGCTCGATCGAGATCGCGAAGTAGGTCGGCGGCCCGCAAGCGTGGCAGACCTCCTCTCCGAGCCGCCCTCACCGCTCGACGCAGCCATCGGCCTCGTCGCCGTCGAGCTCACCACGGAGGCAGCGATCCTCCGGCTCGATCCACCGGCGCTAGCTCGTCGGCGGGGAGCAACCTCGCCCCTTCCTCCACGGCGGAGCACTCGCCACGTGCGTCGATACGGCCGGATGGTACGCCGTGACCAGCGCGAGCGAGGGTGCCTGGATCGCAGTCGATCTCCGGTGCGACTTCCTGCGACTTGCAGACCCGGTTGTGCATCGCGTCGTCGGGCGGTGCCTGGTCGCAGGGCGGACGCTCGCGACGGCGGACGTCGAGATCAGCCCCTGGGACGAGCCGACGCGCCTGACTGCGGTCGGCCGCGCGCGCTACATGCGGGTTGCGCAGTGACCGTCAGTCCTGCAGCCGTGACCCGCACGCGTCACACTGCCGAGGTGCACACTGCCGAGCGGAGGGAGCGAACGTGGAGGACGGGCTAGGGAGAGGGTTCTGGCTGAAGTTGATCGGAATCTGCATCGCGCTCGCGGTCGGCGTGCTGGTGCTGTTCCTGGTTTTCAATCGGCTCATCTACCGATTCGGGGCCATCGGCGCGCTCGTCGTCGTCGCCGCCGTCCTGATCGGCGTCGCGTACGTCTTCGACAAGCGGAAGCTACGGGAGTACGAGCGGAACCCCGAGTGACCCTGGGGTTGGGCGCGGTCGTGTAGCACGTCGTTCGGGGAGGATTTCGGCCACGAGTCGAGCTTCGCCGTGCGCAGGCTTCCGTCCGTCGTCGGACCAGGATAGAGTGCCGCCCGCGGTGCTGAGAATCGTAGGTTCCCTGACGGCGGTATTCCTGTTGGCAGCCCTCCTCGTGAGCGGAGCAGCTTCGCATCCGGATGGGCAGAACGTGCGGGAGGCAACAGAGGGTCGTGAGGTGGCGATCTTCTACTACCCGTGGTACGGCACGGAGGCGAGAGACGGTGCGTGGGAGCACTGGCAGCAGCACGGGCATGCGCCGCCGTTCGACCTCGCGTCGAACTGGTTTCCGGCGCGGGGACCGTACTCGTCGTCCAGTTCCCGCGTGCTGCGAGACCAGATGCGCGAGATCGCCTCGGCAGGAGTCGACACGGTCATCGTCTCGTGGTGGGGTCCCGGATCCAGTGAGGCTGTGCGGCTTCCCACCGTGATGCGCGCGGCACGAAAGGAAGGCCTGCGGGTCGCGTTGCACGTCGAGCCGTACCCCGGGCGGACACCCGCGGGCCTCGAAGGCGAGATCCGGGCGTTCGCCGCCGACGGGATCACGGACTTCTACATCTATGCCTCGAGCGCCGATGCGGATGCCGACTGGCGCGCGTTGAACACCGGCCTCAGCGACGTTCGACTCTTCGCCAATACGGGCCTGCCGGGGAAGGCGGCCGAGGGGCGGTTCGCCGGCATGTACACCTACGACGTGCTGATGTTCGACGGCACGTCGTTCCGGCGGACCTGCGCCTCCGCGCGCGCTCTCGGGTTGCTCTGCGCTCCGTCTGTCGGACCCGGCTATGACGCCACCCGCGCCACGGGCGACCCGCGGGTGCGCGGGCGCAAGGACGGCGAGACGTACGATCGGATGTGGCGGTGTGCAGTTCGGGCAGATGCCGACATCGTCACGATCACGAGCTACAACGAGTGGCACGAGGGCACGCAGATCGAGCCCGCGAAGGCGATGGGAGCCCCGTACCGCTCCTACGACGGCGCGTACGGCCTTGTTGGGCGCCCTGCCGAGACGGCATACCTGGTGCGAACCTCCGAGTGGGCGGCCCGGTACAGGGAGAGCCCACGGCATCCGAGCGTGCAGCAACCCGATGCGACGCCTCGGTCGAACGTAGCCGCAGGAGCTGGACGCTAGTACAGAGCAGCGGCAAGTCGGCGCCGATACGTGCCGACGAGCTCCTCGTCGGCTTCGTACAGCTCGAACAACGCGACCGCAACCTGACGCAGGCGATCCCGCTCGTCCGCCGTTGCCGCCGGCACCGCCTCCACGATCGTGCGGAGCGCACCTTCGGCGTCACCGGCGTCGACCGCCGCCACGACGCCCGCCAGCTCGCCCGAAGCACGCAGCTCGTCGATCAGCGCGTCCGCGAGCGGCGGAGCGAGAAGCTCGTCGAGAAACGCCTCCACAGCCGGTCGTGATCGGACGCCGGTGAACTCGGCCACGACCCTGCCGTTTCGGAAGGCTTTCACAGCGGGAATCCCGCTGATCCCGAATCGGTCCGACAGAGCCTGTTGTGCATCGACGTCGACCTTGACGAGCTCGACTGCATCGCCGCGCTCCTCGATCGCTGCCTCGAGAACGGGCGCCAGGGCGTGACACGGGCCACACCACTCGGCCCAGAAGTCGACGACGACGGCACGCTCCGATGATCGGGCGACGACGTCGCTGTCGAACGTGGTATCGGTCGCGTCGGTCGCCATCACCGGTCGCTCCCGGAGACGACGTCCGCGGCGCAGCCGGCGATCAGGGCAGCGCGCACGTGCTCGGGTGCGACCCCGGCCAGAGAGCGATGACCTACGTCGACCCCGATCGACGCCCAGCTCGTCAGCCGCAGTGCGCGGGCTCCCTCGTCGGTTCCGATTGCGAGGAGGTCGTCGGTGGAGATGATCCCTCGACGTCCTGTCTGACGACGCGCAATCCCTTCCAGCTCGCGGAGCTCCTCGAATGGGTCGATTCGCATGTTCGAATCAGACCCTATGCACAGCGGGATGCCGCGCTCGCGAACAGCCGTCACACGGAGGAACCCGTCGCCGAGGTCCGACTCGGTCGTGGGGCAGACGCAGATTCGCGCCCCTGCGGCCGACAGAAGATCGAGCTCGTCGTCGTTGGCGTGGGTGGCGTGAACGATCGTCGTGCGCTCGCTGAGACAGCCGGCGAGGTCGAGGAGCTCGATCGGCCGGCGACCGTGCTCCGACACGCATTCGTCGATCTCCCGCGGCTGCTCGTCGGCGTGGATGTGCAGAGGCAGCTGCTCCCGTTCGGAATACCTGCCGATCTCCTCGAGCCAGCCACGTGAGCACGCGCGCACGGAGTGGGGCGCAAGGCCGACGGCGATCCCCGCTTCGCGGAGCGACTCGACCTCGTGCAGGTAGGCGGCGACAGAGGGCTGACGCATGCGGTCGAGCCCGCCGCGCTCGTAGGCGGCATGCAGCAGGACCATCCCGATTCCGGCATCCCGCGCTGCGTCCGCCGCCGCCCGGGCCTCGTTGACGCCGAGATAGTGGAACTCCCCGACCGCGGTATAGCCGGCAGCGAGCATCTCTCGGTACACCCGCGCATAGTCATCCCTGATCGACGCGGATGTCGCACGGTCTGCCTCCTCGAGCATCCCGTCGCGCCACGTCCAGAAGTCGGTGCCGGCGGCACGTCCCCGCAGCGCCCGCTGGAATGCGTGACTGTGGCTGTTGACGAAGCCGGGGAGCGTCAGCGAGGTGGCCACGACCCCGACGCTACCACCACTACTCTTGCAGGAGAATGAGCACTGCGTCCGCGCCTCTGAGGCAGATTCCCAACGCACTGACGCTCCTGCGGTTCGCGGCGATCCCGCTCTTCGTCTGGCTGCTCCTCGACGAGCGCAGCGGCCCGAGTTGGCCGGCAGGCATCGTCTTTGCGCTCGCCGCGATCACCGATCAGCTCGACGGGTACCTCGCGCGGCGGTGGCGCGTCGAATCGCAGTTCGGCAAGGTCGCCGATCCGCTCGCAGACAGGCTGATGATCGACACGGCCGTCGTGATCTTGGTGGCGCTGGATCGATTGCCGTGGGTTGCACTCGTCATCCTTGCCCGCGACCTGCTGCTCGTCGGTGGCTACAAGCTCGTGGTCCCGCGGGGGTACGACTTCGAGGTATCGCGGTTGGGGAAGATCGCTACCTGGGGGTTGTACGCATCGATCGGCCTCGTCCTCGTGACGGCAGAGGGGACGTGGTGGCCCCTTGCCTGTTTCTGGATCAGCCTGGCGCTCGCCGTGGTTGCGGCGGCGCAATACGTGCTCAAGGCGCGACGCGAAGTGCGCGCGTGAGTCGGGCCCGGCGCCGGTCGGCGAGCCGTGACCGCCGCCGAGCGGCCCGAAAGCAGGGAGCGGGAGCCACAGGGCGAATTCGTTCCTTGGGCCAAAGCCTCAACCTGAGGTTGACCCCTTCGCTACGCTGCAATGGACGACCGAGACCTGCCGACCGGAAAGGCGCCCGTGGAAACGCTCCCCGATCTGATGCCGCTCTCCGATGACGAGCTGTCGACGCTGCTGGCGCAGCTGGAGGACGGGGAGGACGCGATCTCGCGTCGGCGCCGGCTCCTGCACGGTCGGATCGACATTCTTCGCGCAGAGCGGACAGCCCGGCTGAAAGCCAGTGTCGCGGCGGGCAACTTCGAGGCAGCCCCTGTCACCTCGCTCGAGCGGCCGCTGTACTCGGGCACCGGCGAGATGCCGGCGGAGGAGGAGCTCGACCCGCTTCCGGACCTCGAGAGTCTCGACGACGACGAACTGTGGGCCGAGATCCGTCGACTCGAGCAGGAGGAGGACGATATCTCGCTCAGCCGACGCGTCCTGCATGCGCAGATCGACATCGTCAGGGCCGAACGTGCCAAGCGGTCGCGTGGGGGTGGGGGAGCGCACGTCGACACCGACGATCTCGGGCCGATCCTCGGCGGAGGCAAATGAGCCATATCTACTGCCCGGAGTGCGGCTTCCAGAGCCCGGAGGCTGCGAGCTACTGCTCGCGTTGCGGGGCGCTCCTCGTCCGCGAATCCGTCGGCGAGACGACTCTCAGCCTGGGACCGGAGGACGTCGAGCAGGGGCTGTCGCATATCGCCGGGCCGGCACTCGTCGTCCGCAGCGGCGGTGGCAGGGCGGGGGAGAGCTTCGAGGCGATCGGCGAGCGCGCTCTCATCGGCCGCTCGCCGGAGTGCGATGTGTTCCTCGACGACGTCACCGTGTCGCGACGTCATGCCGAGCTCGTGCGCGAAGACGGTGGCTACACGATTCGCGACCTCGGCAGCCTGAACGGGACCTTCGTCAACCGCCGGCGTATCGAGAGCGCGTCGCTCGAGGACGACGACGAGGTCCAGGTCGGCAAGTACCGGATGACCTTCCTCCTGCGATGACGACGACCTCCGAAACGAGCCCGACCGCACACCTCCATACGATCGGGGCGGTCTGTGAACGTCTCCGCGACGAGTTCCCCGACATCTCGATCTCGAAGATCCGGTACCTCGAGGATCAAGGGCTCCTCCAGCCGAGCCGGACGAGGGGCGGCTACCGTTTGTTCTCCGAGGCCGACGTCGAGCGTCTGGTCACGATCCTCCGCCTTCAGCGGGACGAGTTCCTCCCGCTTCGGGTGATCCGCGACGAGCTTCGCGCTCCGACCGCCGACCGCGCAAAGCGTCGTGCGGCGGGCTTGCGGGGCCCGGAGGAGGAGATCGACATGACCCAGCTCTGCGACCGGGCTGGGATCTCGGCGGAGTTCGCCCGCCAGCTCGAGGACTTCAGCCTGCTGGCACCTCGCATCGAGGGCGGCGAGCGCCTGTACCGGGAGAGCGAAGCCGACATCGCCCTGGCGTGCGCCCGCATCGCCCGGCACGGCATCGATGCACGTCATCTCCGGGCCTTCCGGACGGCGGCAGGGCGCCAGTCAGCGCTCCTCGAGCAAATCGTCGCACCGGCGCTTCGCTCGCGGAACCTCGAGCGGCGTGCGGCAGCGCTGGAGGATCTCGAGACGCTCGCGGGCGTCGCGCAGGAGCTCGCCCAGCTGCTTCTGACGCGCGACCTGCGCGAGGTTGCCGACCGATGACGGACCTCGACCTGACGACACTCATCCGTGACGTCCCGGATTTTCCGACCGAAGGGATCCTGTTCAAGGACGTGATGCCGCTGATCGCCGATCCCGCCGCATTCAGGGAGACGATCGACCGGCTCGCGGCGTGGGCAGGCCCGCGGGCTCCCGACGTGATCCTCGGTGCCGAGGCGCGAGGATTCATCTTCGGAGGGGCTCTCGCATACGCGCTGGGATGCGGCTTCGTCGCGGCCCGCAAGCCGGGAAAGCTGCCCTGGGAGACCGTCGAAGCGCGCTACGACCTCGAGTACGGCACGGATGCGCTCCAGATTCACGCCGACTCGGTGACGCCCGGAGCCCGGGTGATCGTGCTCGACGACGTGCTCGCGACGGGCGGGACGGCACGGGCGAAGATCGACCTGGTGGAGCGGTTGGGAGGGGTCGTGGTCGGAGCGCTGTTCGTGATCGAGCTCTCGTTCCTGAACGGTCGCCGGCGGATCGGCGACACGGACGTGCACGCGCTGATCGACTACAGCTGACGCACCACCGGCTGTCTCGCGTAACTCGTTGACTCTGCCATCCGGGCGATGGAGTATCACTGGATGTGCACTGCGGCCCCTGGTTCCCTGGGTGGAGGGATCATCGAGCACATGGAGGTTGGTCGATGAAGAGGGACGTGGACGCAATCATCGCCGCCAAGTCGAGACACGTCGAGCGGACGGAGCTGCTGCTTCGCCATTGCCTCTCCCTTGGGACGTCTGCGGGGCGCGTACCCGCCCGCATCCGCCTCGAGCAGGCGCTCGGGCCTGACCTCGCCTCGAGGTTGATCGCCAGTCTGACGGCGCGCAGCCGCCGCTAGGAACCGCGCGGCACCCCCGCTCGGAGGAAGTCCGGGCCGCCTACGTGCCGCGGGTGCGGACGAAGAGGAAGATCACGAAGGCCAGGACGAGCGAGACGAGGAAGGCCGTCCCTTTGTGGACTGCGACCGCGACCATGCCGAAGTACATGACGAGAAAGAAGACGAAGGCCCACAGAAACGCGTGGACGCCGCGGTCGGTGCTCGGCATGCGCAGGTGCATCGGGAGAGAATAGCGACCCGGGCGGCGGCATTCCCGAAGGGCCGTCGGACCAAAAAAATTCACCGAGCCGGTGGCGCTTTCGTCCACCCAACCCGTTGACCTTCCGCTTCCGCGTACGGCCTCCGTGCTCGAGCTTCGACCTACTCGCGCTCCGTGCTCGGTGCAAGCGCCAACCTATGGATTGCCCGTTCGCGGGTCAAGTACGTCCGTCACGAGAATGGTGCAATTTCCGCACGAATCCGCCTCGCGTTGGCAGAGGGGGGAGGTCGACGGAGCAGCCATGGGCGTGGGGACGACCGGAGGCTCGCAGGCGCCCTGCAACGTTCGCCTACGATGGCCCGATGCGCCGATCGCTCGTCTATCCCACGGCGGCGGTGCTTCTCGGCATCGCCGTGATCCTGACGCTGATCGGGTGGAGCGACGAGCCTTCGAAGCTGCCGGATTGGCAGGCCCTCGTGCTCGGCCTCGTCCAGGGGTTCACGGAGCTTCTGCCGATCTCGTCCTCCGGCCACCTGATCCTCGTCCCCTGGCTCGGTGACTGGACGTACCTGAGGGAGCACGAAGCGTTCAACAAGACGTTCGACGTCGCGCTGCACCTCGGCACACTGGTCGCAGTCGTTGCGTATTTCTGGCACGACCTGATCGAATATGCGGTTGCCTGGTGTCGGAGTGTCGCCCGTCGCTCGATCGAGACCGACGACGAACGGATTTCTTGGGTCATCGTCGTGGCGACGATCCCTGCAGCGCTGATCGGGGCCGTCTTCCAGACCCAGATCGAGGACAGGTTGGGGAAGCCGTGGCAGATCGCGATTCTGATCGCCGTCTTTGCGCTGATCCTGTACTGGGCCGATCGTCGCCCCGAGAAGAAGGAGCTCGCGGGTGTCGGCGTCAAGCAGGGGCTGCTCGTCGGCCTGGCCCAGAGCCTCGCGCTCGCGCCAGGCGTTTCGCGGTCGGGCGTGACGATCAGCGCCGGCCGTTTCCTCGGCCTCACGCGCGATGCGGCCGCGCGCCTGTCGTTCCTCCTGCTCGTCCCGATCACGCTCGGCGCGGTCCTGCTGAAGGGCTATTCGGACGTCATCAAGGGCGAGCTACCCGCCGGTTGGGTGGGGCCGTTCGTCGTCGGCACGATCGCATCCGCGGGGGCGGGGTTGCTCGCGATCAACTGGCTGCTCGGCTACGTCCGCGGCCACAACTACACGGTGTTCGTGATCTACCGGCTGTGCGTGGCGGCGTTCATCGTGCTGCTGATCGTCACGGGCATCCGCGACGCAACGTTCTGAGCGGTCGTCCTCGCCGATCCGGAGGGACACGGCTGTTCTTTTCGCGACGGTAGGTCCATGATGGAACGTCTGGCCGCTCCGCTTCCGGGCCTGACCCAACCACGGAGGTCGACGTGTTCCTCGCTACTCACGGCTGGTGGCCTTGGCTCTTGCTGTACGCCGTCATCATCGGCCTCGTCGCGGCGGGTGTCGTGTACTTCGTCAGGCGCCGCCGAACCGGAGGCGCGGGCGGTTAGGAGGCGCGGCGCGAGGGTCTGTCCCTGAATGCACGAGCTCGAACTGGTCGAGCGTGCGGCAGCGGACGGCATGGCGAGACTCCTTCAGTCGACGGTCTCGCCTGAAATCGGCTTGCAATCGGCTGCGTGGATGGTGGGGAAGGGCGTGGTTCACCCTCGTAATTCCCAACTCGACATAACGCCGGTTATCGTGCGTTGACTCGAACGGGGGCTGGACAGGGGCCGCTGGTGGTGGGAAAGTGCACAACGCGGGTACAAACAGCGTTCGCCGATGACCACTGTCGACATCGACACCCTGCTGGCGCAGGACGACGTTCGGGCCCTTCTCGACGCAAGTGAGCAGGCTGGGACGATGCGCGCGCGCGAGCTGGCCGAGCTCGTCGAGAGCCACGATCTCGCGCCGCTCGAGCATGACGCGCTGCTCGGCGAGCTCGACAAGCGAGGCATCGAGATCCTCGAGCTCGGGTCGGCGACTCCGCCGTCAGTGCCCGACCCGGCCCCGGTCCATGCCGCCGAGTCGACGACGGATGCGCTGCAGCTGTTTCTCCGCGAGGCGGGTCGCCACGCGCTCCTGACAGCTGCACAGGAGGTCGCCCTCGCCAAGCGGGTCGAGCGCGGAGACCCCGTCGCGAAACAGGCGATGATCCAGTCGAATCTCCGCCTCGTGATCTCGATCGCGAAGAACTACCGCAACCAGGGCCTGCCCTTCCTCGACTTGATTCAGGAAGGGACGCTGGGCCTGATTCGCGCTGTCGAGAAGTTCGATTGGCGCCGAGGCTTCAAGTTCTCGACGTACGCGACGTGGTGGATCCGCCAGGCGGTCGCTCGAGCGCTCGCCGACAAGGCCCGGACGATTCGGATGCCCGTGCACATCGTCGAGCGGCTCCAGAAGATGAACCGCGCCGAGCGCACGTTGTGGACGGCGCTCGGGCGCGAGCCGACCCTCGAGGAGATCGCCGAGGAGGCGAACCTGACCCTCCAGCAAGCGGTCGAGGTCCGGGCCGCTGCGAGGGCCTCGACGAGCCTCGATGCGCCGGTCGGCGACACCGACGATGCGGTACTCGGCGACTTCGTGGCGGGCCACGAACCGCTGCCCGAGGAGACGGTCGAGCTCGTACTGCGGAGCCAGGCTCTTCACGCCGCGTTGTGCTCGCTGCCCGAGCGGGAGCGCGAGGTCGTGACACTGCGGTACGGCCTCGGCGGCACCGAAGCGAGCACGCTCGAGGAGATCGGCCGCCGCCTAGGACTGACGCGGGAGCGCGTCCGCCAGATCGAGCTCGACGCCCTCAGGCGCCTCGCCGATCAACGCGAGATGCAAGCCGTCCATTCCTGACGGCGACTGACGATCCTGACCAACGGATCGGTGTCAGGTCCCGGAGGTAGTTCTCGAGAGACGGAGCGACCGAGCGGAGCTCACGAAGCGCCCGCGTCTCGAGCTGTCGGACGCGCTCCCTCGTGATTCCGAGAATCGTACCGACCTCCTCGAGCGTCTTCGGGCGGCCGCCGTCGAGGCCGAACCTCTCCGTCAACACGCGCTGCTGGCGCGGATTGAGGCGAAGCATTGCTGCTGCGAGCTCCACGGAGCGGAGCTTCTCGGAGGTCTCGGCCTCGGGCGCGAGAGCGTTCACATCTTCGATCAGATCGCTCATCACGCTCTCGCCGTCGCCCACCGGCGTATCGAGCGAGACGTGATCCTGCACCAGCTCGAGGAGCATCTCGACCTTGGCCGGCGTGAAATCCGCCTCGACGGCGATCTCCTCGACCGTCGGGTCACGATTCAGCTTCTGGCCGAGCGTGCGGCGGGCGCGGGTGACGCGACGAACCTGGTCGGCGACGTGAACCGGGAGCCGGATCGTCCGTCCCTGCTCGGCTAGGGCACGTGAGACGGCCTGCCTGATCCACCAGGTGGCATAGGTCGAAAGCTTGTAGCCCAGGGAATAGTCGAACTTCTCCACGGCGCGGATCAGTCCGAGGTTTCCTTCCTGGATCAGATCGAGGAGCGGAACCCCTGCGCGGGTGTAGTGGCGCGTGATCGACATCACGAGGCGGAGGTTGCATTCGATCAACCGCCGCTTGGCGTCCTCGTCGCCCTCGTCCTTGCGTCGCGCGAGCTCGCGCTCCTCGGCCGGCGTCAGCAACGGGCCGTCGCCGATCTGCCGGACGTAGAGCTTCAGCGGGTCCTGGGTTGCCGCAGCCGCTTCCGCAGGCGTCGAGTCGCCCTCGTCGTCGGGGATTGGATCGAACAGGGGCTCTGCGACATTGCCATCCACGCAGGACGTATCGGCGGCGCGCCTCCCCCACTTGAGGCATTTCGACGGAGTCCACGTTCGACCGGTAACCGGACGTTCCGGGGCGCCGCACCGATGCTTGTTGCACAGGGGATCGATCTGCCGCGAGCAGATCGACCCCGTGCTCCTGAAGCGCGCGGCAGCGCGCCTTTGCCAGTCTCGGTGTGAGAGGACACACGAGCTGCAGGAAGCGTCCTGCAGGAATTGCCGAACGCGGTGCGTACAGATCCTTCATCTACTGCCGATACCTTCAGTGAAACCATGAACAGTCGAGGTGATCGAATCCGCTGATGTGCGGGATCGCGGGATATAGCCTCGACGCCGACTCCGGCGTCGATCGCACACTGGCCGCCCAGGCGCTGCTCGCAGGGATCGCCGAGCGAGGTGCGGACGCAGTCGGCTACGCGCACCGTGGTTCAGGGCCCGACGTGTCGATTCACAAGCGTCGCTCCGGGGCGACAGCGCTGCTCGAGGACGTTCTCCTCCCCACGACGACGACCGACGCGCTCGTCCACGTGCGCGACTACACCAAGGGGCATCCGACGATCCTCGCCAACAACCACCCCATCCGGCACGGATCGGTGGTCGGGATTCACAACGGGATCATCGCGAACGACGAAGAGATCTTCGATCGCTATGACCTCTGTCGAGCCGAGCCGGAGATGACCGTCGATTCCGAGGCGATTTTCGCCCTCGTCAATACCCGCACCAGCCGGCGACAGGGTGCTCGAAGAACTTCGCGGAACGATGGCGACCGCGTGGCTGGACGAGCGCACACCGACGATCCTCTATCTCGCTCGCGGCATCGGCCGCCCTCTCTGGCTCGGACGGGCCAGGCGCGAGCTCTTCTTCGCCTCGACCAAGGCTGCTCTCGAGGTCGTCGAGCACGCGCTGCGGCTCACGCTCCGCAAGCAGGAGGTCTCCGAGGGCCGGCTGTTGCATCTGGAACGGGGTCGAGTCCAGTCCGAATCACGATTCAAGGCCGATCGCAGCTATCGCGAGACGCGCGTGCTCCCCGCCGTCCGGGCGCCCCATGAAGGTGTCGCCTGCCTCGCCAAGCTCGCCTCGCTCACCGCCTGAAGCCTGTTAGAGCGAGCCGTCGGCTCGGACCGTGACGCCTTCCTCGCGTAGTCGCTCGCGCACGAGGAACTGAAACGCGGCCCACGGGCCGACGTCGATGTCGACGAGCCGGTAGACCTGCCACTCCGACAGCAAGGTCGAATCGCGTCGGCGCGCTTCCTTCCAGTCGACCATGCGCGGAAGCCGACCGAGCGACCGCGCGAGCACCGCTCCCTGCTCGACCGCTCGTTCCAGCTTCTCGTCACCGACGGGGACGTCGAAGCCGGCCTCCTTCAGCGCAGCAGTGAGCGACCCGAAGGTGTGCCAGATCAAGGATTTCGAGGCCACCTTCCGGCGATTGGCGTCGAGGTCTCTGGCCGTCGGCGTCCGCCCGAGCTCTGCGCCGAGTCGCCGCAGCTGATCGAGGAGCTCGTCGCGGCTGATGAAGCGCCTCGGCGTCAAACCGGCCGCCCGCTTGGCCGCGTTCCACGTTCCATAGTGCTCGATCACCGTCTGCGGATGCATCCCCGCCTCGGGGTCTGCGGCGAACTCGCGCATCGTCGGAGAGCGGCCGAGTCGCTCCGCGCTCGCGCGTAACTCCTCGAGGATCTGCTCGTCGGTGTAGCGCCGTCTGATCCCTGCGCGAAACTCCGCGAGCGCTGCCTCGTCGATCCCGGCGATAGCCGGGTGCCGGCGACGGGGCCTGCCCATATGCAATAACTCTAGATCATTTTGTGCAGATGTGCAAGAGGGCCAGAACGCGGCCGGGCCTTGCCGGCCGGGTAGGCTCGGACGCATGGGAGCGCGCCTCACGGTCGAGACGTCGGCCGCCCGACTGGTGGGTCGGATCTCGCGAGCCGCCGGCCGCGGTGGCGGTACCACCCTGCCCGGAAAGCTGCTCTGGAAGGTCGATCCGGGCGCGCTCGACGCGCTCGCGGCTCGACTGGTGGCCGGCTCGGCGATCGTCTCGGCCACCAACGGCAAGACGACGACGTGCGCCATGTTGGCCCGGATTCTCGGTGGCCGGTACAGGCTCGCTTGGAACAGGGCCGGCGCCAACCTGGCGTCGGGTGTCGCTTCCACGCTGCTCGCCGCACCCGACGCAGAGCTCGGGCTTCTCGAGGTCGACGAATTCGCGCTCCCCGAGATCATGCGCCGCGTCAACCCTCGGGCCGTCTCGCTCGGGAATCTGTTCCGGGACCAGCTCGACCGGTACGGCGAGCTGGAGCACATCGCCGAACGATGGAGAGCAGCCGTGGCCGTGCTTCCACCCGAGTCGACGTTGGTCGTCAACGCCGATGACCCGTTGCTCGCCGATCTTGCGGACGCACATGCTCGAGCGCTGCGCTTCGGGGTCGACGATCCGCGACTCGCCCGCCCCGCGCTTCAACATGCAGCCGACTCGAAGTACTGCGTCCGCTGTGGAGCTCCCTACGAGTACGCAGCCGCCTATGTCGGCCACCTCGGCGACTACCGCTGCCCGGCCTGTGGCCACGCCCGACCGCCACTCGACGTCGTCGCCCGCTCGATCGACCTCCAGGCGCTCGACGCATCCGAGTTCGACCTCGTCACCCCCGCAGGCGTGGCCCGCGTCACGCTCCCCCTCCCCGGTCTCTACAACGTCTACAACGCCCTGGCGGCGGCCGCAGTGGCGCTGGCGCTCGACGCGACACTCGACGAGATCGCAGCGGGCCTCGGCTCGTTCACCGCTGCTTTCGGGCGCTTCGAGCGAATCGATGTCGGCCGCCGGCGGATTCTGATGCTCCTGATCAAGAATCCCGCGGGAGCGAACGAGGCGATCCGCACCCTCGAGGAGGGCGGCGTGCCCAACGTGCTCGTGGTCGCGCTCAACGACCGGGTCGCAGACGGCCGCGACGTCTCATGGATCTGGGATGTCGACTTCGAGCCGCTGCTCGAGCGTGCAACGACGATCGTCGCAAGCGGCGAGCGCGCCGCGGAGCTCGCCCTCCGGTTCACGTATGCGGGTTTCCCCCGGGAGCAGCTGGAGATCGTCCCCGACCTGCGCGAGGCGCTGGACCGCGGCCTCGCCCTCGTCGCGGACGGCGAGGAGCTGGGTGTCCTCCCCACCTACACGGCCATGCTGGAGCTGCGCTCGGTCGTGGCGGCTCGCGGGCTCGTGCGACCGTACTGGGAAAGCCCCGGATGAACATCCGCTGCGCGCACCTCTACCCGGACTACCTGAACATCTATGCGGATCGTGGCAACATCGCGGTTCTGGAGCGGCGCGCGGCTCTGCGAGGCCACGCACTCGAGCTGACCTCGTTCGGGCCCGGCGAAGCGCTGGACGCATCGGCGTTCGACCTCGTCTACATCGGCGGCGGGCAGGATCGCGAACAGGCACTGATCGCACCCGACCTCGCAGGACGTGGCGGCTCGCTCATCGCCGCCGTCGAGAGCGGTGTGGCGTTGCTGGCGGTGTGCGGGGGCTATCAGCTGCTCGGTCGCGGCTACCGCGGGCGCGACGGTTCATGGCTTCCGGGTGCGGGCCTCTTCCCGCTCGAAACGGTCGCCGGCGACAAGCGATTGATCGGGAACGTTCTGCTGGACGTCGAGCTCGACGGCGTCACGACAACGGTCGCCGGCTTCGAGAACCACGCCGGGAGGACGTTGCTGGATCCCGGAGCAGCTCCTCTCGGACGCGTCGTCGCCGGTCACGGGAACGATGGTGCATCCGGATTCGAGGGGTGCAGGGTCGGCTCAGCCGTGGGGACGTACCTTCACGGACCGCTCCTGCCGCGGAATCCCGTGCTCGCAGACTGGCTCCTCGCCCGTGCGCTCGAGCATGCGGGTGGCGAAGGGAACCTCGCACCGCTCAGCGACGAGCTCGAGCGACTCGCCCACGCAGTCGCGGCTGGACGCGCCCGCGCCCGCGGTCGCTGACACGGTCACGGTGCCCATAGGGCGCCGAGGTAGATACAGGGGTCGCCGGGCTCGAAGCGTCGCAGGAAATGGGCGATCGGTGGATGCAGGGCCAGCCCTTCGAGCTCGTCGAGCTCGAAGAGGCGATGGCCACGGACGGCCTCGTCCGTCGAGGCGACATCGGCGAGCGATCCACCGAGATCCCCGGAGAACACGATGTGGACCACATGCTTCGACCAGAGGCTTCGCTCGGGCGAGATCGAGTCGACGATCGCGATCGGGCCCTCGACCGGGATCTCGTCTCCGTCACCGATCAGCCCTGTCTCTTCCGCAAGCTCCCGCTGGAGTGCCTGGGTGAGGCTCTCGCCGCCCCTCACGCCGCCACCCGGAAGCAGCCAATGCTCGGCGCCCCGTTTTTCGTGCCGGCACAGCAGGATCCGGCCGTGCCAGCGAAGGAGCGCCGAGACGCGCACACGTGGCTCGGGTCTCATCGAATCCCCGACGATCCGAAGCCGCCGTCACCGCGCGCCGTCTCGGTGAGGACGGCTGCTTCGACGACCTCTGCGAGCACGACCGGCACGATGAGGAGCTGGGCGATGCGCATCCCGGGCTCGACGGTGAACGCGCGCTCCCGGTCTGTGTTGAGAAGGATGACGTGGATCTCGCCGCGGTAGCCGGCGTCGATCACACCTGGTGCGTTCACGGTCGAGAGGCCGTGCCGGAGTGCGAGCCCCGAACGCGGGACGACCAGGCCCGCATGGCCCTCGGGGATCTCGACCGCGATCCCCGTCGCAACCGCCGCCCGCTCGCCGGCGCCGATCGTGATCGTCTCGCACGCAGCCAGGTCGAGCCCTGCGTCCCCGTCGTGCGCCCGCGACGGCAACACCGCGTTGTCGCGGATTCGTGTGACCTGCAGCTCGATCACGTTGGCGTTGCCGCGGACTCCAGCTCGTCGCCGGCGACGAGGTAGCGGGCGAACCGCCGAGTATCGCGATGGGACAGGCGAGCCCGGATCTGAACACCTTCACCGGTGTCACGCCGCTCGTCAATGGGGGCACCGAGTGCATAGAGCGCGGACAGGGCATGCCCTTCGTCGTACGGGACCAGCAGCCGAACGTCCTCGTAGCGGTCGGCGAACAGACCTGCCACGTGTTCCCTCAGCGCCTCGAGACCCTCCCCGGTGACAGCCGAGACCTGCAGTGCGTCAGGGAACCAACTCGCCAGCCGACGACGTCCCAGGGGGTCGAGCCGGTCGAGCTTGTTGAAGACGAGCGTCATCGGCAGCTCGGAGCCTCCGATCTCGGTGAGGACGGCGTCGACCGCCGCGATCTGCTCTCGCAGCCGGTCGTCCGGGAGCGACGCGTCGGCGACGTGGAGGATGAGGTCGGCGACGAGTGTCTCCTCGAGCGTCGACGCAAAGCCCTGCACGAGTTGGGTCGGGAGGCGGCGGATGAAACCCACGGTGTCTGTGACGAGGTATCTCTTGCCGTCGTAGTCGAACCCACGAGTGGTGGGATCGAGCGTCTCGAACAGGCGATTCTCGACCGAGACCTCCGAGCCGGTCAGGGCATTGAGCAGGGTCGACTTGCCGACGTTGGTGTATCCCGCGAGGGCGACCGTGGGCACCTCCGCCCTGCTCCGCTCCTTGCGCCGGACACCGCGCTGCGCCTGGAGGCCCTTCAGTCGTGCCCGGAGCTGCGTGATCCGGCGGCGGGCCATCCGGCGGTCGCTCTCGAGCTGCGACTCGCCTGGGCCGCGCGTCCCGACGCCGCCGCCGAGGCGCTCGAGGTGTTTCCACATGCCGCGCATCCGCGGCAGGTTGTACTCGAGCTGGGCGAGCTCGACCTGGAGCTTGCCTTCGGCGCTCACGGCGTGCTGGGCGAAGATGTCGAGGATCAGCTGCGTTCGATCGACGACCCTCGTCGAGAGGGCATCCTCGAGCGTTCGCTGCTGGGTGGGGTCGAGCTCGTCGTCGACGATCAGGACGTCGGCGGCACACTCGGCGTAGAGCGACTTGAGCTCCTCGAGCTTCCCTTTCCCGACGTAGGTTCGCTGATCGGGGCGGTTGCGCTGCTGGACGAGCGCCTCGACCGGGTCGACGAGTGCGGTTCTGCTGAGCTCGCGCAACTCTCCGAGCTCGTCCTCGGCGTCGGCTCCTTTCGGGAGCACGGCGAGCAGGAGCCCCTTCTCGGGCTCGAGGCCTGCCGGGGGGTCGGATCGGCGGGTGATACCGAGCAGTATGCCGGTACGCTCGTCCGATGACACCCCTCGAGGAGCGCCTCGCGCGACGGACGCTCGAGCTCGTCGATATTCCGTCGGAAAGCCGGCACGAAGCGGCGGTCCGGGCGCATCTCCTCTCGCTCGTGCCGGCCGCATTCGAGGCCGAGTACGCGGCCGAGGACGCGTTCGTGTTCGCCCGGGCGCGACGCCCCGGCGTCCCGCTCGTCCTTCTCGTCGGGCACTACGACACAGTGCCGGCGCAGGACAACGTCCCGGGACGGATCGAGGCCGGCGCAGTGCACGGCTGTGGGGCGACAGACATGAAGGGGGGTGTTGCGGTCGCGGTCGAGCTCGTTCGCGAGCTCGCGGCGAGCGAACCGGGGCCGGTTGACGTCGCGTTGCTCCTGTTCGGCAAGGAGGAGCTTCCGGCCCAGTTCAGCCCACTCCCGGACCTCTTCGAACGGTCGCGGCTCGTGGCCGAAGCGGATCTCGCGATTCTCCTCGAGCCCACCGACCTCACGATCCAGGCCGGGTGCCTCGGCAACCTGAACGCCCGTCTCACCTTCAAAGGCACGAGCGGGCATTCGGCGCGGCCCTGGACGGCGGAGAACGCGATCGAGAAGGCGATCGAGGGCCTTGCCCCCATCGCGGCGCTCGACCGGCGAGAGGCAGTCGTGGGTGGGCTGCCGTTCTACGAGGTCGTGTCGATCACCCGCATCGAGGCGGGAATCGCCGACAACGTCATCCCCGACCGGGCCGTCGCGCACCTGAACTTCCGCTACGCGCCGGATCGCACGCCGGAGAGCGCCGCGGCCTACCTCCACGCGCTCGCGCCGGAGGGCGCCGAGCTCGAGCTCACCGGCGATTCGCCCCCGGCCGCGGTCGTCACGGACAGCCCGCTCGTGCGCGCCCTGCGTGACGCCGGTGAGCTCGAGCTCGAGCCGAAGCAGGCCTGGACGAATGTGGCGGACTTCACGATGCGCGGGATCGACGCGATCAACTTCGGCCCGGGCGCCACCCGGTACGCGCACCGCCGCGACGAGCTCGTCGAAATCGCCTCGCTGGCCTCCGCGTTCGAGACCCTCCTGCGCTTTCTCCGTCCCTGACGCGATGCCGGTCTCCCCCATCCTTCGCGGCCAGGCGACGTACCCGTTCGTGCGGCTCAACCAGGCAGCCGCGGCCCGGCGGGCCGAAGGCCTCGACGTGATCGATTTCGGCATGGGCGACCCTCGCGAGCCCACCGATCCGAGGATCATCGAAGCGCTGCGCAACGGCGTCCGCGAGAGGATGGGCTATCCGGCAGCAGTGGGCTTGCCGGAGCTGCGTGACGCCGTCGCGGCCTGGTGCGGGCGCCGTTTCCACGTCGACCTCGACCCGGACACGGACGTGATCCCGACGCTCGGCTCCAAGGAGGCGATCTTCTCGTTCGCGCAGGTCACCCTCGACCTCGCCGGTGGCCGTGACACGGTCGTCGTGACCGAGCCCGGCTACCCGGTGGGTGTCCGCGGCGCCCAGTTCGCGGGTGCCCGCGTGGTCGAGCTGCCGCTGCTCGAGGAGCACGGGTATCTGCCGGATCTCGCCGCGGTCCCGGCCGAGACGTGGCGGCGAACGGCGCTCTTCTGGGTCAACTATCCCAACAACCCGACGGGAGCCACAGCGACGACGGGGTTCTACGATCGGCTCGCCGCTCTGGCGCGAGAGTACGATTTCGTCCTCGCCTCGGACGAGGCCTACTCGGAGCTCTGGTTCGACGAGCCGCCCGTGTCGGCGCTGCAACCTCGCGGACTGGACGAACGTGGCGGTCTTCAACACCCTGTCGAAGCGATCCTCGATGACCGGATACCGGTCCGGGTTCGTGGCCGGCGATGCGACGCTGATCGCGGCGCTGAAGCAGTTCCGACCCAATGTCGGCACAGCGCCCCAGGAGTTCGTCCAGCGCGCGTCTGTGGTCGCCTGGGGCGACGAGGAGCACGTCGAGCGGGCCCGAGCGTCGTACGGACGCAAACGCGCGCTCTTCCTCGACCTGTTCGCGCGCGTCGGGATGCGCGACGCCGGCGGGCCGACGACCATGTACATGTGGGTCGCGGTCCCGGATGGGACCACGTCCGAGGCGTTCGCGACCCGGCTGCTCGACCACGGCATTCTCGTCGCCCCGGGATCGTTCCTCGGGACCTCGGGCGAGGGCTACGTCCGGTTCGCGCTCGTGCCCACCGAGGCCGAGTGCTCCCGCGCCGTCGAGATCCTGGAACGCGTGATCTGAGCCGGGCGCGAGCGTTGGATCGGTCCGGTGTGAGGTCCCGTCGACGGCGTTCTTGCCGATCCGGTTGAATCAGCCGTGATGGAGCTCGCGACACAGATCGAGGAGATGTGGGAGGGCGGTGCTCTCGACCCTGTCGCGATCGAGAAGGCGATCGCCCTGCTCGACGCAGGCACGATCCGCGTCGCCGAGCCCACGGCCGACGGCTGGCGCGTCAACGACTGGGTGAAGATGGCGATTCTCCTCTACTTCCGGATTCGCAAGGTCGAGCCGATGCAGGTCGGCGGGCTCCAGTTCCTCGACAAGATCCCGGTGAAGTCGGATTACGCCGACCGTGGCGTGCGGGTCGTGCCCCCAGGCGTCGCGCGCTACGGCGCGTTTCTCTCCGAAGGGTGTGTCCTCATGCCGGGGTACGTGAACATCGGCGCGTGGGTCGGGCCGCGGACGATGGTGGACACCTGGGCGACCGTCGGCTCGTGTGCCCAGATCGGCGCCGACGTCCACCTGGCGGGCGGTGTCGGAATCGGCGGAGTGCTCGAACCGCCTCAGGCGGCGCCGGTCATCGTCGAAGACGGCGCCTTCATCGGCTCCAGAGCCGTCATCGTCGAGGGTGTCCGCATCGGTGCCGGCGCCGTCATCGCGCCGAACGTCGTTCTCTCGGCTTCGATTCCGATCATCGACGTGACCGGGGCGGAGCCCGTCGAGTTCCGAGGTGAGGTTCCGGCCCGGAAGGTCGTGCTGCCGGGAGTCCGCCAGAAGGAGTTCCCGGCTGGTTCGTACGGGCTCCAGTGCGCCCTCATCGTGGGCGAGCGGAGCGCCTCGACCGATCTGAAGACGTCGCTCAACGACGTGTTGCGCGAGTTCGAGATCGCTGTGTAGTGCGGCATCTCAGAACGTTCGACGCCGCCTGCACTAGCGGATCTCTATGGGCGTCCCGTTCGGGAGGACGCGCGCCAGGCGGGCGATTACGTCGTTGTCGAACCGGACGCAGCCGTGCGACGCTGCCGATCCCAGCGGGGCGATCGCGAGCGGCCCACGCCGCCCGTGGAGGGCGATCTGTCCCGGCCCACCGTCGAATTCCTGGAGAACGTTCGAGTGGGCGCTCGTCGCGAGCGCCCACTGCCCGAGCGACGAGCCACGGTTTGCCGAACGTGCTCGGCGACGAAGAACTGGCCACGAGGCGTCGGCGTCGAAGGGGCTCCGACGACAACCGGTATCACTTCGACGAGCCGGCCGCCGTCGAGGAGCCGTGCCTGGCGCTGCGCTCGGCTGACCACCAGCCTCCACGGCGAGCGAACGAGCCTCACAGAGGTGGCTCGGATCCACCCGGCTGCTGTCCATTGGGACGGCCGGGAAGGCGCACCCGTAGCCATCGTGCGCCGTGCTCGTCGAGGCGCTCCGCGGTGACGGGAAGCGCGGTCTGCTGGCGGGTCAACGGCCGTACGGCCGACACCGTCGTCAGCAACGGGCTCGCCGCGCGTGGCTCGCGGCGCACGGGTGTCGTGACCAGCAGGCGCGCGATCGTGACTGCCGGGCTCGGGTCGTTCGGCGTGATCGGCCGGACTCGATGGAGTGACGACGCTGCAGGCTGCGATTGCAACGAGCAGCGCCCGTCGAATCATCCCGTATAGCCGCCGGTCGTCGTCGTTGTAGCGGCCCGCACGTTCACGAGGGCGCGGCGCGAAGGTCGCCGGAGCGTTTCGCGCGCGGGCGCTCGCGACCAGTGTCAGGCGCTGGGCCTGGCGTCGGTCGGCGGTCATCCAGACGACGTGGCTCACCGAACGTCCCGGCGCGAGGGTCGCCGCACGCCAGCAGTAGCGGCCGTCGGCTGACTCCGCCGCCGCGCGCCTTGACTGCGCTTGCACCCGGAGGGATCGTGATGCATGTGATCACGCCGTTGGCGGCGAACTTGCCGATGTTGGCCGTCCTGACCACGAAGCGTGTCGCTTGGCCGGACGACACCGTCGAGAGAGCGGGTCTCACTCCGACCCTGAGAACGGCCGGCCGGTGAGGCGGTGTGATCGGATTGGTCGGATTGGTCGGCGCGCTCTTGTCGGCTACCTGGACGACGGCCGATGCGACACCGTTTGCGGTGTTCGGATCGTTCGTGCCGCTCCGACGGTCGCACTGTTCGTGAGTCGCGCCGGTTTGTGCCGCGGTGACGACCAGCGTCACGGTCGAGGTTGCGCCCGACACGAGCTGTGCACGGGTGCACGTGATCACGGTGCCGACGTTGCTGCATGTCCAGCCGTCTCCCGCCGCGGACACGAACGTGAGCCCGGTCGGCAACGTGTCGGTGAGGGTCACGTGTTGGGCCGTATCGGGGCCGTCGTTGCGGACGGCGAGGGTGTAGCTGATCTGGTCGCCGCTCTTGGCGGTCGCCGAGCGCCGCCGTCTTCGTGAGCGAGAGGTCTGCGCGGGGCGCAGCCGGCGGTTGAGGCGCGGGGCAGCTCGAGCCACTTCCGGCACCCGGAAGCGGCCCGGTGAACGTACTCGCCGACCCACCGGAGCCGTCTGTCGCGTTGTAGGCGTCGTTGGCGGTGGTCGTGTTCCCGTGGGCGCCGCCGCTCGTGCTCGTCGTTGCTCCGGTTGCAGAGACGAGAACGACGCCGCCGCCGCCGCCTCCGCCGGGCCCGTGCCGTTCGCCGGGGAACCCACCTGGAGGCTGGGTCGGCCACGCGTCGCCCCCCTTGCCTCCGTTCGCGTTCACGGTCAGCCCGGACAAGGCCCCGCCGGCCGACGTCACGACGACGGTGCCGCCGCTCCCCCCGCCGCCGCCTCCGTCGTTCGCTGCCGTCTCGCCGTCGGCGCCGTTCGCCCGGATCTCGCCGGTTCCGGCCAGCGATCCAACGTCGAGAAGCACCAGCCCGGCGCCGCGGCCGCCACTCGACGGGCCGGCATTGTTCCGAGTCCCGCCGCCCCCACCCCCGCCCAGGACGAGGCGCGTGGTGCTCGGCGCAGGGACGGCAGCGCCGCCGGCCCCGCCGCTCGCCAAGTTCGACGACCAGGTGTTGCCGCCCTGGCCGCCGGCCCCGCCGTTTCCGCCGCCCCCTCCTCCCGAGTTCTGGTCGTTCGCGGCCGGATTTCCGTCGGTACCGCCACCGCCCGCGTTTGCCGGTGCACCCCGGGCAGAGCTGCCGTTCGGATAGCCCTCGACGCCCGTGTCGACGACTGCCGCACCGTCGAAGACGTATCGTGGCGTCCCTGCTGCTCCTTCGGCCTTGCCGCCGTTGAATGCGTTCGACGCAGGCGTCCTGACATCGGTGCTCGCACCTCCGGCGCCCCCACCGAGTTGCCTCGCGGCTCCGCCTCGGAAGCCGCTGGCGCTGACGTCGATCCGGAAGCCGTTGAGGTCGAGCGTGCCCGTGACATCGAACGCAACGATCCCGCCCGCCGCCCCATTCCATGGTGTCGCCGTGACGTTGCTGCCCAGGGTTGCGCTCGAGTATCGGGGTACGCGGACGACCTGGAAGGTCTGCTGGCCCATGGTTGCCGTGGCGGCGGAGCTGGAATATGCGTTGAGGACTCCGGCCGACAGCTGGAGCGTGCCGCCTGTCGTGCTGACGCTATTGGCTGCGGTCGCAAGCTCGTAGGTCCCCGCAGACGCCCAGCTGGTTGCCCCGGTCGGCGGCTCGCCGACGACGCCGTCGCCGTACGCGTCGGTGTTGGTCGAGTCCACGACAGCGCTCTGCATCTGGAGGATCAGCAGCTTGTCGCCAGGGGCGATCGGTGTCGAGGCGCCGATGCTCGCTCCGACCGTGAGTGATGTCCCGCCGACGGCGACGGACGACGAGGTGCCTGGGAAGTACGTGTTGACGGTCCCACCCAAAGCGGGTTGCGGCCCATCGGCGCCAGGAGCGCCACACGCGCTCGAGGCTGCAAGTGCCGGGGAGACAGGGCCTCCGAGGGTGACGAGAACGACGATGTAGACGGCAGCTACGAACGAGGCGCCGAGTGCGCGCGGGTCGACGAGTCGGTCTACAACCACCACGCCGCCCCGAATCGGAGGCGCCGCGACGCGTAGGCATTCGTCGCGGAGACCGGGGCGATCCGAGGGCTGACGGCTGTGATGGCGATGACGACGCTACGACGCGAGTACGAGGTGTTGAGGCGACGTGTCGGTAGCGCGAACATCGGAATGCCGGAAGCTACCACTCGCGGCGGAAGTCAGCCACCGACAAGATGTGCCGACCGGCCGTTCGAGTCAGAGATCGGTCGTGCCGCGGCAGATTTCGGCTGCCGGTCCCGTGAGCGAGGCGCGACCATTCTCGACCTCGACGATCAGGTCACCACCCGGGAGATGCACGGTCACAGGGCTCGAGCACCAGCCGGTGGCGATCGCTGCAGAGGCGGCCGCGATCGACGACGAGCCCGACGACGATGTCTCGCCGGCTCCGCGTTCCCAGACGAGCACATCCACGTCGTGCTGCCCCTCGACACGAACGAGCTGCACGTTCGTCCGGTCCGGGAAGCGGGGATGCGTCTCGAGGAGCGGCCCCAGCCGGAGCAGGTCGTCGCGGCTCGGCTGCGTCATCCGCACCACGGCATGAGGATTGCCGACGGACACCGCCACGAGCTCGACGGCCTCCCCGGAGACGTCGAGCGATTCGGGGCGTCCAATCTCGACAGGCCCATGATCCGCGCGGGCTCGCCCCTCCCCGTCGAGGTTGACCCGGATCTCGCGACCGGAGGCCGTCACCGTGATCTCGGCCGTCCCCGTCTCGGCTGCCAGCCAGCAGCCTGCAATCCGGACGCCGTTGCCCGACATCTCTGCGACCGACCCGTCCGGATTCCAGATCACCACGTCGATCCGGTCGATTGATCGCCCGACGACCTCGAGCAGGCCGTCCGAGCCGATCCCTCGACGCGGATCGCAGAGCCGCTCGGCGCGGCCTGACGTCGATCAGGCCCGGCATCCGGCTGTTCGACCACGAGGTAGCTATTGCCGAGCGCGTGCCATTTCGAGAACCGCATCCGCCACCTCCTCCGGGGTCAGAGTGCCGTCCACGCCAACGAGGCCGGGGATCCGTCGCATCCATTTTCGCTGATATGCCGCATAGCTGCGGGTGCGGATCGCAACCCGTTCGCGCGCCTCCGGTTCGGGCAGCGTCGCGATCTCGTCGAGACCGAGTGCCTTCGCAGCCGTACGGGATACACCTGCGCGGAGCGCTGCCTGGACTTCCGCGACAACGCCCTTGTCGAACATCGCGTTCGTGCGCTCGACGATGCGCCGTTCGAGCACTGCCACAGGCACGTCGAGTCCGACGATGAGTGTCGAATGTCGCGTGGAGCTCGCCCAGAGGCGATCCTCGGCGGGAGCCAGCGACTCGCCGGCATCCGCCAGCTCGAGGGCGCGCACCACTCGCCGGTGGTCGTTCACGTGGATCGCAGTGGCAGCTCGTGGGTCGAGACTCCGCAGCCGGTCGTACGCTGCCTGTGGGTCGCGTTGGACCTCCGCCTCGATACGCTCGCGCACTCCTGGTCGGGGCGGCGGCGGGACCGCGAGGTCGGCGAGCGCCGCGCGGAGGTACAACCCGGTTCCTCCACACACGACTGCGGTGCCGGTGCGTGCGATCAGCTCGTCGATGGTGCTATGGGCACGTGCTGCATACTCCCCGACGGACATCTCCTCGTCGGCGGCGCAGATCCCGACGAGTTTCGTCGGGCGGAGCGGTTGGTTCGTCAGGAGGGCAAGCCCGCGGTACACCTGCAGGGCGTCGCAGGAGACGACCTCCGTCGCCAGGCGATCGGCGATCGCCTCGGCGACGGAGGTCTTCCCTGACGCGGTCGGGCCGAAAACGGCGATCACCGTCGACCATCGCGTGGGCTGCTCAGGCAGGAACGCGTGAAGCGCTGCGGCCGCGAAGCGTGGTCGAGGTCGATCCCTCGATGACGACGTCGACGAGGTCGCCGGGCGCTCCGGTTCCGACGAAATTCACCATCGTGTTTCGCCGCGTCCGCCCGCGCAACAACGCCGGGTCGGTCCTGCTCGGGCCCTCGACCATGACCTCTTCGATCCGGCCCACGCGCTCGGCGTTCCGCTCGGCGGCAATCCGCTGCACGACGTCGACGAGCCGCTCGAGACGATCGTGCTTGACGGCTTCCGGTACCTGATCCGTCATCGCAGCTGCCGACGTTCCCTGGCGGGGGGAGTAGATGAACGTGAAGGCGGTGTCGTACCGCACCTCCTCGACGACGGCGAGGGTTTCCGCGAAATCGATCTCGGTCTCGCCCGGAAACCCGACGATGATGTCCGTGCCGAGTGCGAGGTCGGGAATGGCGTCCCGGAGCCGCTCGGCGAGAGCGAGATAGCGCTCGCGGGAGTACGTGCGCCTCATCGCCTTGAGAATCCGCGTCGAGCCGGACTGGAGCGGCAGGTGGATGTGCTCGCAGACCGCGTCGCACTCCGACATCGCGGCGATCACCGGCTCGCGGAAGTCCTTGGGGTGAGGGCTCGTGAAGCGGATGCGCTCGAGTGCCCTCGACGGCATCGCAGGCGCGAAGCAACTCGCCGAACTCGGTGTGGATGTCGGGGGCCAGATCACGGCCCCAGGAGTTGACATTCTGGCCGAGAAGCGTGATCTCGCGGACGCCTTCCGCGCGCGAGCCGTGTCACCTCGGCGACGATGTCACCCGGCCGGCGGCTCTGCTCGCGGCCACGCACCGCGGGCACGATGCAGTAGGAGCAGGACGAGTTGCAGCCCATCGAGACCTGCACCCAGGCGTGCGCCTGCCGCTCGCGGTGTTGTGGGAGATCGCCTGCGAAGTGCTCATGCGTTCCGAACCGGCCGCGAGACACTCCCTCTCCCCCGGCTCCGATCCACTCACCCAGATGCGGGATCGAACCAGGCCCGAATGCGACATCCACCTGCGGGTAGAGCTCGAAGATGCGTTCTCGCTGCGCCTCCGCGTAGCAGCCGCCGACGGCGATCACGAGATCGGGGCTCTCGCGCTTCCGGGCACCCGCGTCACCGAGATAGGCGGACAGCTTGGTGTCGGGCTTCTCCCGAATCGTGCAGGTGTTGAAGATGACGACGTCGGCGTCGTCCTTGGAGGTCGCCTCGCCCAACCCGAGCGACTCGAGCATTCCCTTGATCCGCTCGGAGTCGTGATTGTTCATCTGGCAGCCGAACGTGGTCAGGTGATAGCGGCGCACGGAGGAAGTGTAGGGCCGACTGTCGGGCCTGCGGCGTCGGCGATCGACCCCGCACGCGGTGACGGCGTACCGGGGTCGATCGCTCCGTTGTCCGAGCTACGTCGTGGCGAGCGCCGGGTTCGCTGCGAGCTCCTCGTTTCCCTCGAGCGGAACCTCGACCATGTGCTCGCGTGTCCGTCCGCCGATCCAGTAGAAGAGGAAGCCCGCCACGAACGCCAGCCCGATCGCGACTGCCGCGATCGTCGTGTATTTGGCACGTGAGACGTCCTCGGGCAGGTCGGCGTCGTTCAGGAGCTTCCCGTCGAGGAAGCCGGGGAAGATCGCGACGAGCGAGGCGAAGACCGCCCAGAAGGTGCAGAGCACCCCACAGATCCAGACGCCCGCCATTCCGCCGGGGACCTTGTACGGGCGGTTGACGTGCGGGTGGCTGTAGCGCAGCTTGATCAGCGTCGGGAAGATCACGATGTACGAGAGCGTCGTGAAGGTCAGCACGATCCCGATCATCACGTCGAATGTCGCCGAGGCGCTGCCGTTGGCGATCTGTGCCGCCGCGACGAAGACGATCGTCGAGATCACGCCGGAGAGGAAGTTGACGTTCACGGGTGTGCCGAGCTTCGCCGAGAAGCGGCCGAGCACGCGCGGCCCGGCGCCGTCGTAACACGCGACGGCCTGGCTGCGGTCCGAGCCCATCAGCCACGTGCAGGCGCTGGAGATCGAGGGCGAGGATGAATCCGAACGCGGCGATCTTGGTCATCACGTCGGAGGCTCCGCCGTAGACGGTGAACACCGACCGCAACCGCCGTCATGAAGCCGTCGACGCCGGTGATCTCGTCCTTCGGCAGCACCGCGATGACGGCAAGGATCGGCAGCCCGTAGAGCAGGATCGCCGTGATCGCTGCCCGCAGCACGGTGAACGGCACGTCCTTCTGCGGGTCCTTCATCTCGTCGCCGGCCGCACTCGGCAGCTCGAAGCCGACGTAGTTGAAGAACAGGACGGGAACGAGCGCGATGAAGAGCGCGTAGGTGGGCTTGAACTCGCCGCCGGACGGGAAGCTGAGCCCGTTCTTGATCGCATAGATGATCGTGCTGACGACGAAGAGGCCGAGCACGCCGATCCGGCACCAGGCGCCGAGGGTCGGGATCCACTTGCCGATGCCGAACGAGAGAATGGCGGAGTAGACCGAGAACCAGATGTACGCGAGGCCGACGACGTAGAACAGCCAGGAGTTGTCGCCGATCGAGAAGAAGAAGCTCGTCAACGGTCGCGATCGTCAGCAGCGCAAGGGTCGCCCCGATCCAGATCGGGTTGCTGAACCAGTAGAAGATCGCGTTGACGGCCGCGACGAGGCGCCCCCAGGACAGCCGCGTCCAGACGTACGCGCCGCCCTCCTCGGGGAATGCAGACGCCGAGCTCTGCCGTCAGCAAGGCGTACGGGACGAAGAACGAACACGCGCGAGGAAGATCAGCCACGTGAACCCCTGAGCACCCTCGGAGGCGACGAGCACCGAGCGTGTCGACGCCGACGATCGTGCAGATCAGGAAGAAGTAGATGTCGAATCGCGTGAAATGCTTCTGGAGCTTGGCCTTCTCCTCGAGCGCCATCGCGGTGGTCTGTTCGACGAACTCGCTCGGACTGGAAATCGCGCTCACAGGTGGCTCCCCTCGTGGGTGGTCAGAAGGCCCGCGCGATTCGGCCGATGGCACCGCGGGATCGCGCAATTCAACGTTGATCGGCTCCGCAAGTCAACCCTGAACGCGCGAGGGATCGGCCCAGCCTCGTAGGGCCGGGTGGCCGGCGGGTTCCTGGTGTCGTGGCGGACGTGTCGTCGCCACGCGTGTCGCTCGAGGAGGCCGGTGGGTGCTGTCTAGGCCTGGGTGGCGAGACCGATGCGGTCCTGCTCGGCCCGCGCAAGACGCTCGAATTCGAGGTCGAGCGCGCGCTTCAGCTTCGACCGAAGTGCCGCGGTCAGGAGATCGATCGGGACGATTCGTCGTGCGAGGTCGGCGACGAGGCTCTCGTCGATGCACAGTGGCTGAGGGTGTCGCTCTCGGAGCGCGTCCTGGATCGCGTCTCGAACCTCCGTGCGGCCCGCGAACACCGGGGTCAGCTCGATCGTCTCGCGGAGCGCGACGAGCTCGGTTCGCGTCATCTCGACACTGAGTTCACTCACGACGGGGCTCCCTCTGGCATTGGCTTTTCGCGTGCATCACGTGTCATCGGCAAGCGCGATCGAGGACGTGAGTCCCGGCACGGCCGCCGGGTCCACCATTCGAGGGATTCGCGTGTTGTCCTGCCCGGGTCGCTCCGACCGAGCCGGCAAGCCTACGTTTGCTGGGCGGAGAAGACGACCGCGTCGCCGCGGCGGTCGACGAGGAACGGAACGCCGTGACTCTCGAGGAACTGCTCGAAGGCGCTCACTCCAGCGGCGTCGGCCGCGGCCAGATATGCGTGCTTCCCGTCGAGGAGCCATTGCTCCTCCCGTGTCATCCAGCCCGTGGTCGTCGTATCGGTGTAGGCCGCCGTCTGGCTCGAGCGTGAAGTCGTCCGGGGATTCCCGCGACGTTTGCGCACCGTCCGCCAGAGAGCGAGCATGATCGCCCCGACCGCAACGGCGAGCAACGCCGGGACCAGGATCCGGCGCGAGCCGTTGCTCCCGCCTCCGGAGACGGCCGCCGCCGGGGTGTCGACCCCACGGGGTGTCTTCGGCGTCGCCGACGCGTGCGTGGCGTTCTTCGCGGCCGCTTTCTTCGTCACCTTCCGCTTCACGACCGGCTTTGCGGCCGTCTTGGTCACCGGCTTGACCTGCCGACGAAGCTCGACGACGCACCGTTCGAGGACGAGCGACTGGAGCTGGGACGCGAGTGCACGAGGACGAGGACGAGGCGGTACCGCCCCCCGACGCGGTCGAATGCGTCGATGTGGGCGCCGGCTTGGGCTGCGCCTCCGGTGCGGGATCGGGCGCCGGTGCGCCCGCGACAGCCAGTGGCACGCACACGAGTGTGCAGGCGACGACGAGCAATTGGCCGAACGTTCGTGCACACCTTCGTCGGGTCATGTGTGACGCGTCCCTTGCCTCAGTCGGTGCGATCCTCTTCGCGTCGAACTGTAACCGTCCTCTCCCGGTTGCCAAGCTGAAATCGCGGTGCGAGCAGGGACTTCGATGCGCAGCGTTCCGCACGCGTGCCCGCACGTCCCACCCGTAGGCGTCGCGATTTGCCTGCCGCCGGAGACGCCTGTCGCCTACCGTGCGGCGTAGTCGAGCTCGAGGAAGTCCGCCACCTCGGAGAGCCAGCGCTCCTGCACGAACCGGACATGATCCGGGTGCTCGTTGTAGCGCTCGTACGCGCCCCGATCTGCGAACTCCATCGAGATCCCGAAGCGGTAGTCGTTCTTCGGGCTGACTTCGGCCAATAGCTCGAATACCTCGACGCCCGGAATCGAGGCGAGCCGTTCCGCCGCAGCGAGGAAGCTGCTCTCGTCGTCCGACCCGGCGGGATGGATCAGCGTGAACGCGACCGTATGCCGGATGCGATCAGGATCCATTCGGGGAGAGTACTCCGCACATGGCGCAGGCGAGGTCGTCATCGGCCAGCCGCCGTGGATTGCGCTGTCCGCGGCAGCTCATCGACCGGAATGCGGTGCGTCAGCCGGCCTTCGTCGATGCCTGTGCGTGCCGGGCGCGGTCCTCGGTCAACATGGTCGCGAGATGCTGGAGGAGCTTCCACGAGACATCGGGGTTGTCCTTGGCAAAGCGACGAAAGTCCCAGAACGCCATCATCAGGCAGCGAAGGGGCGTTTCCGCAGTCACCGTCGCCGCGCGGGCCTCCTCGGTGAGCATCGCGAGCTCTCCGAAATAGTCGCCCGGGCCGACGGTCGCGACGTTCGACCCCGAGATGCTGACGGCCGCGGTGCCCTCGGCAATGACGAAGAATCCGACTCCGTCCATGTGGCCTTCGCGGACGACAGTTCTCCCCGGCGCGAAGTGCTTTTCCCTGAATCCGCCTGCGAGCTTCCGCAGCTGTCTCTTGTTGAGATCGCTGAAGAGCGGAACCTGCGCGAGATCGTCCGCGAGCTGGGGCACGCGTCGATACTAGTACGCAGAGAGGCCAGGGGTATGCCGGGCGCCATGAACGGACCAGATCCGTTGCGAGCTCTGCTGAATGAAGCACACAGGTCGGCGCGACGGCGGAGTAGAAACACCGCGCGCAGTGCTGTAGCGTGCGAGATTCGTGCCGGATGAAACTAGCGGGCAAACGCATTCTTGCTCGCATCGAGGGAGGCACCGATGCGCATGTTCTTGCTCACTTGTGGAACAGCGATTGCCGCCTTGAGCGCGACGCTCGTGGTCGCGGTCGCTGCGATTGGTGCACCTGCCGCCGAGGTCGACGGAGTCTGGGTCGACGGCACCATCCATCGCTTCTCAGCCACCGTTCCCGCCACGCCCGGGAAGCCACCAACCCCGCTCTATGCCATGGCCCCGGTCCACCCCTCGGATCCACTTCACCCGCTTGTGTCCGCAAGGACGAAAGGCTTCGGGGCGCACGACCACGTCGTCGCCGACCCAACTCCAAATGCTTCATTCAAGACAGTCTGCAAAGTCACGCTCACGCTCCCAGGAGCACGCGCCAAGGTCGGAACCAACGTCCTCATCCGCCAGACCGATGACCCCACTCGGACAACGGCCGCGTCTTTACGCGGCGAACCTCGACACGGGAATGAAGCCGCTCACCTCTGTGGCCCGAATCGAACGAGCACGCCAACTCGACCTGGCGAAGTTCGTCGCCACACCGGCGGTGTTCAACTGCACCATCCAACCAGCCGGCTAACGCCGAGTGCCGGATCCGCGACGGTGGCTCGCTGTCCTCAGAGAGCGACGGGAGGAAGGCCTGGCGGTGGCCCGTGGGCGCCAGGGTGATCGTCGCTGTGCATCGTCACTGTGCAACCGAGATACTCCAGCGCGATCATCGCCTCATCGACGAACTTCGTCGCCTCAGCCTCGGTCCGAAACCGGTAGGCGGAGCGGACGGGATCGAGCCGAACGCGTGACTTGACAGACCACGTCTCCGCGACGACCGTCACATGCCCGTCGCGTTCGCCGAACGCTTCGAGAAGCAGAACCCGCTCGCCGTCCTTCGTTGCTTCGCACGCGAGGAGAAACGCGCCTCGTGGCTTTGTGCGTGGTTCGTTCGCAAGCGGAATCGCCGGCGTCATGCGTGTAACCGCAATCGGCAACCGTGCCGGGACACGCAATCGCCCCGAATCAGTGAATCGACAGGTGAGAACCGTCCGCTTGCCTCCCCCGTGGAGGGCGAGCCTCAGGTGACAGGAGCCGACACCAGCGGACGCCTGTTCCTTACCAGCGTCTTGCCGGGAGTCCTTGCAACAACCTGACCCTCCCAGGGGATCAGGTGCCGCGCCGCAGCGCCCACGGGGCAGCGTGCTGCCGGCCGGTCTTCTTGCCTCTCGCCCCCGACGTTCCGGGGGATGGGTTCGTTATCCGACAGGACGACTGTGGGCGCGTTGGCGCCCACAGTCTGTTCCGGTGAGCAGGTAGTGGACTAGACGTTGACCGGGATCTTCTTCGGAACGGCCGCCTCGATCTTCGGTGCGTGCAACTCGAGCACGCCCTTCTTGAAGGTGGCAGTCAGCTTCTCCGTGTCGACCACCGTCGGAAGCTCGAACCGGCGCTGGAACTCCTGCTCCAGCCGCTCGTGCAGACGATAGGTCTTCTCCTTCCTCTCGGTGGCCGCCTCATGCTCGCCCTTGACCGTGAGCATGTGGTCGAAGACCTCGATCGTCAGCTCCGTCTCGGCGTAGCCGGGCACCTCGAGCTCGACGACGTACTCGTCCTCGGTCTCGTAGATGTCGGCTGCCGGAAGCGCAGTGATAGGCATCACCGGCATGCCAAAGCGTCGCATGCTTCGCTCCATCATGTCCAACTCACGGAACGGATCCCACTTGACAATGGCTGTCACGAGGATCACCTCCTCTCGGCAACCATCATCCCCTGCCGGCCCGCGCCACACATCCGCGCCGCCGCTGATCGCGGCTGCTCGGAACTACCGAACTCCCGCTGCCGGCACCCCGGGCAGAGCGACTGGCCACACGACCAGACGTCAACGAAGAGGGCCGTGTCAGCCACTTGCGCCCGCTTCAAGTCTTACCGCTGACTACCAGAAGCCCGAATCGCACTTCTCCGCCACCGGCCAACGATCAAAGCCCGGGATTATTCAGCGTGGCGAGCCGATACGGGATTGCAGCCTGTGTGCCGCAATCCCGCATGAACACTCGATCGGGGCGCCGAGATTCGAACTCGGGACCCTCTAGTCCCCCAGACTAGCGCGCTAACCAGGCTGCGCCACGCCCCGCGACGCGCCCATCCTAGCTTGCGGCTTCGATCTCGGTGTTCCCTCGGCGAAGCGCGGCACTGTACCCCGCGACGCCCGCGCGTGTGCGTCATCAAGGTCGTCTCGGAGACCGAGCCGAGCTCGTACCGGCCGACGATCTCCGATTCGTCCTCAGGGAGGAGGCGCAGGCAAGAGGCGTGCAGTACGTTCACGATGTGAGACGGCTCTGGGTTCTCGTACGGCGGCATGGCCTCGACGCGCTGATCGTTCTGGCGGCGGTCGAGGGCGCGGTCGAAGTCGTGCTGAGGCAGGACGCCCCCGGCGCGCCGACCACGACTGCGTGGTTCGCCGCTCCGGCCGTCGCCGTTATCGTGCTGCCGCTGCTCGCCCGCCGGCGCTTCCCCTTCGCCGCCCCGGCGACGGTCTGGATGCTCGCCATGGCGCTCTCGTTCGTCGACGGGCGGCTGATCGTCTTCACCGTCAGCACGTTCGTCGCCGGTATGGCCGCGTCGTTCCTGCTCGGCAACCTGCGCGACCCCGTGCTCGTGCGGGTCGGTCTGGCAATTGTGATCGGCGGCGCTGCGATCGTGGTCTTCAACAACCCGACCCACACGCCCGGGGAGCTCGTCTTCACCCCGCTCCTGTTCGCGATCGGGTGGCTGGGCGGTTTCACCGTCCGAGAGCGCGCCGAGGAAGCCGAGGCGGCGGAACAGCGCGCCGAACAGGCTGAACGTGAGCGAGATGCGATGGCGCGGGTCGCCGTGGCAGAGGAACGCGCACGGATTGCCCGCGAGCTCCACGACATCGTCGCCCATTCCGTCAGCGTCATGGTGCTTCAGGTCGGTGCCGTCCGTCACAAGCTTCCCGAAACGCTCCCAGACGATATCGCCGCACTCCGAAACGTCGAGGAAACCGGACGCGCCGCCCTGGCGGAGATGCGTCGCCTGCTCGGGGCGATGCGCCGCGAGGGCGACGGCATCGAGCTGACGCCGCAACCGGGTGTCGAGCATCTCGACGCGCTGGCCGAGGAGGTCGGCCGCGCCGGCCTCGCCGTCCGCGTGCAGGTCGAGGGTACGCCCTTTCCACTCCCACCGGCGATCGACCTCTCGGCCTACCGCATCGTCCAGGAAGGTCTGACCAACGCGTTGAAGCACGCGCACGCCGACCACGCAGACGTGACCCTCCGGTATGCGCCCGGCGAGCTGCGGATCGACGTCACGGACGACGGCAAGGGCGCCTCGACGGGCGACGGCCTCGGGCACGGGCTCGTCGGCATCCGCGAACGCGTCAAGATCTACGGGGGCGAGCTGACCACAGGACCGGCAGCAGGCGGTGGTTTCGCCCTCAGCACCCGGCTGCCGCTCGGCAAGGATCGACGATGACGATCCGGGTCCTCGTCGCCGACGACCAATCGATGGTCCGAGCCGGCTTCCGCATGCTCCTCACCGGGGAGCCGGACATCGAGGTCGTGGCCGAGGCAAGCAACGGGCTGGAGGCCGTCGACAAGGCGGAACGGTTCCATCCCAACGTCGTCCTCATGGACATCCGCATGCCCGAGCTCGACGGCCTCGAGGCGACCCGTCGCATCCTCGCGGCCGACGGCGCGGCTCGAGTTCTGATTCTGACGACCTTCGACCTCGACGAGTACATCTACGAGGCGCTGAAGGCGGGCGCCAGCGGGTTCGTGCTCAAGGACGATCCACCCGAGCAGCTGATCGCCGCAATTCGCACCGTCGCGGCCGGTGACGCGCTGCTCTCCCCCACGGTCACCACCCGCGTGATCGAGCAGTTCACCCGCATCCCCCGCCCCACACCTCCGGCGGAGCTCGACGAGCTGAGCCCGCGTGAGCTCGACGTTCTGCGACTGATCGCCCGTGGTCTCTCCAACGCCGAGATCGCGCAGGAGCTCTACATCAGCGAGACCACCGTCAAGACGCACGTGACGCACATCCTCCAGAAGCTCGATTTGCGGGACCGCGTGCAGGCGGTCGTGCTCGCGTATCAGACAGGCCTGTTCGCCCCACCCAGCTGATCCGCTCGAGGGCTTACGGGTACGTGCTCCACCGCGTCGACGCCGCGACGGCCGCTGTGGCGAGGATGGCGCCGAGAGCGGCGAGGATCCAGGTGATCTCCGTGCGCTGCTTCTGCCGCGCGACCTCCTTCGGGAGGTCGCCGAACACCTTGCGCAGCTCATCTGCATCTTCAGCGCGCGCGGTATGTCCCCCCGGTCTGGGCAGCTACGGCCTTCAGCGTGGGCACGTCGGCGATGAGCGCCCGCCCGAAGCCGCCGCCTCCTCCGAAGCCGCCTCCGCCTCCTCCGAACCCGTTTCCGCGTCCTCCACCAAAGCCACCGGGATCGAAGTCCCGGCCACCGAGTTGCGCGCGCGTGCAGGAAAGCGGCGCGAACTTGGACGTTCCGAACCCGATCGTATAGACGCGAACCCGACGCTCGACGGCGTACGGAACCGCGTCGAGCGGCTCGATCCCGCGGTTGCTCGCGCCGTCGGTCAACAGGACGACGATGTCGGGTACGTAGCCTGTGGCACCCGGCACGGCAGCGCCCGGCGGAGGGCTCGACTCCGGCGCATCGCCGACGGCAACGACGTTCGGGTTGACGCCGGCGATCGCGTCGAGGCCCTTGAGCATCGCCGCGCCGATCGCGGTGCCGCGCCCGGTCGTGAGCGAGTCGATTGCGGCGACGAGAGCCTTGCGATCGGTCGTCGGTGGGACGGTCAGCTCCGCGAAGCCCGAGAAGACCACGAGGCCCATTCGCAGCCCCTTGGGTTGGTTCTCGACGAAATCGCGCGCTGCCGCCTGGGCGACCGCGAGGCGGTTGGGCTCCACGTCCGTGGAGCACATCGAGCCCGAGACGTCGAGCGCGAGAATGACCGACGTCCTGGCGTAGGGAACGTTGCGCTCCATCTGGGGTCGAGCTGCGGCCAGCGCCAGCACCACGAGGCTCAGGAGCAGCAGGGCGACGGGAAGGTGCCGCTGCCACCGGCGCCTGCGAGGAAGCACTGTCCGAAGGAGTGCCACGCTCGGGTAGCGAATCGCCTGCTTGCGGCGGCGACGCAGCATCCACCAGTAGATCGCGAGGAGCGCGAGGGGGATCAGCAGTGTGAGAAGGACGACCGGCCAGGCGAACGACACTCAGATCACCCTCCCGAACCACACG
>CAVZMA010000022.1:0-61318 GCA_963776305.1 uncultured Thermoleophilia bacterium
CGCGAGCGGCGATCGCGGTTCCCGATCGCCGGGATCGAAGCGGCCGAGGCGATCGGAGCGCTCGTGTTCCAGGCGGGCACCGCTCTGCGGGACGGCGCAGTGGTCACGAACGGCGGCCGCATTCTCAACGTCACGGGGACCGGCGCCGGACTGTCGGCCGCGCGCGACGCCGCCTACGCCGCAGCGGACCTGATCTCGTGGGTTGGCATCCGGCGCCGGGACGACATCGCTCTCGCGGCGGTGAAAACGGGACGGTGACATGCTTCAGCCTGTCTCCAGGGTGGAGCCGCCAACGCAGAGCCGGGGTCGGACGGGCCGCGCCGGGCCACGCTCTAGAATGACGCTCGTGATCGCTCGCTACTCCCGCCCGGCCATGAGCCTGATCTGGTCGGAGGAGGAGAAGCTGCAGCGATGGCTCGACGTCGAGCTCGCGGCGCTCGACGGGTGGGCCGAGGTCGGGCTCGTGCCGCGCGATGCGGTCGACGAGATCCGGCGCCGGGCGGTCGTGCCGAGCCCCGAGCGCGTCGCCGAGATCGAGCGCGAGACGAACCACGACGTTGCCGCGTTCGTCGATGCGGTCTCTGCCGGATTCGGCGAGGAGGGTCGCTGGTTCCACTACGGGCTGACGTCGTCCGACGTGCTCGACACGGCGCTGTCCCTCGCGGTGCAGGATGCGGGGGCGCTCGTCCTCGAAGGCCTCGAGCGTGCGTTCGTCGCCGTCGTCACGCGTGCCGAGGAGCATCGGCAGACGATCTGCATGGGTCGCACCCACGGTGTCCACGCCGAGCCGACCACGTTCGGGCTCAAGCTCGCCGGCTGGGCCTTTGCGCTCGATCGCGACCGGGACCGGCTCGCCCGCGCGATCGAGGGGATGCGGGTCGGGAAGCTCTCGGGCGCCGTCGGCACCTATGCCGCGGCCGAGCCCGAGGTCGAGCGGGTTGCGTGCGAGCGACTCGGCCTCGAGCCCGCTCCGAGCTCGACGCAGATCCTGCAGCGCGACCGGCACGCCGAGCTCCTCTCGGCCTTGGCGCTCCTCGCGTCGTCGCTCGACCGGTTCGCAACGGAGATCAGACATCTCGCCCGCACGGAGGTGCGCGAGGTCGAGGAGCCGTTCGGGCGCGGTCAGAAGGGCTCCTCGGCGATGCCCCACAAGCGCAACCCGATCACCGCCGAGCGGATCTGTGGGATCGCCCGCGTGGTCCGGGCCAACGCGACGGTCGGGCTCGAGAACGTCGCGCTCTGGCACGAGCGCGATATCTCGCACTCCTCTGCGGAGCGGATCGTCCTGCCCGACTCGTTTCTGGCCGTGGACTACATGCTCGACCGCTTCGCGTGGCTGGTCGAGGGGCTGGTCGTTCGCGACGAGCGGATGCGCGAGAACGTCGAGTCGAGCCACGGGCTGTTCTTCAGCCAGCGCCTCCTGCTTGCGCTCGTCGGGTCGGGTCTGACCCGGGACGAGGCCTATCGCCTCGTGCAGCGAAATGCCATGCGTGCCTGGGACGAGGGCGTCGACTTCCGGGAGCTCGTCCAGGCGGACAACGACATTGCGGCGCGCGTCGATCTGTCCGAGGTCTTCGATCTGACTGCGTTCACGACCCACGTCGACGTGGTGTTCGAGCGTCTGCGGGCGCTGGTCGCCGCACGCCGGGAGGGCGTCCGTGTCTGAAGCGGTGCATCTCGCGAGCGGGAAGGTGCGCGAGATCTACGCGCTCGACGACGAACGGCTGCTCCTCGTCGCGTCGGATCGGATCTCCACGTTCGACGTGATCCTGCCGACACCGATTCCCGACAAGGGCCGCGTCCTGACGGGGATGTCTGCATTCTGGTTCGCTCGCACGCGCGAGATCGTCCCCAACCACTTGCTCGAGCTCGGGGACGACGGCCGTTCCACCGTCTGCCGGCGGCTCGAGATGTTCCCGGTGGAGCTCGTCGTCCGTGGATATCTCGCGGGGTCGTCGTGGGTCGACTACCAGGCAGCTGGTGCCGTCTGCGGACAGGCGCTCCCGGGCGGCCTGCTGGAGTCCGCGCGACTGCCCGAGCCGATCGTGACTCCGGCGACGAAGGCGGAGTCGGGCCACGACCTCAACATCACGGAGGCCGAGGCCGAGGCGTTGTGCGGGCCCGAGCACTACCACACAGCGCGTACGGCGGCGCTTCGTCTCTACACGTTCGCGGCAGAGCATGCGGAGGCGTGTGGGATCGTGCTCGCCGACACGAAGTTCGAGCTGGGACTCGATCCGGAGGGCGTCGTCACGCTCGGCGACGAGGCGCTCACGCCCGATTCGTCCCGATTCTGGCCGGCCGACTCGTATAGCCCCGGCGGCCCGCAGGCGTCGTTCGACAAGCAGTACGTACGTGACTTCTGTCTCGCAACCGGTTGGGACCGCACCTACCCGGGGCCGGCGATTCCCGACGACGTCGTCGCCGGGACGCGGGCGCGGTATGTCGACGCGTTCGAGCGCCTGACAGGAATTTCGTTCGACCGCTATCTCTCCGACCCGAAGGTGGTCCTGTGAAGGCAACCGTGCTGATCCGTCCCAAGCAAGGCATCCTCGATCCCCAGGGGGAAGCGGTGGAGGGATCGCTCCGAAAGCTCGGATTTGCCGTCACCGGTGCCCGTGTCGGTCGCCTCGTCGACGTCGAGCTGGATGCCACCGACCCGGCCGATGCCCGGGCGGAGGTCGACCGAATGGCCCGCGACCTCCTTGCGAACCCGCTGATCGAGTCGTTCACGATCGAGTTGGAGGACGGCGCATGAGCTGTAGGCTTGACGGAGGCTCGTCGATAGCGGAGCTACCGGCTGTGCCGGTGGCGGAGCGGGTATGATCGACGGCCCGCGGATCGCAGTCGTCACCTTCCCGGGGTCGAACGATGACGGCGACGCGGCACTCGCGCTGGAGCTTCTCGGTGCCGAGCCGATTCGGGTCTGGCATGCCGAGGTCGCGCTTCCCGAGGGAACCGCGGGGGTCGTGCTGCCGGGCGGGTTCTCGTACGGCGATTACCTCCGGTGCGGCGCAATCGCCCGGTTCGCCCCCGTGATGGAGGCCGTCAGCGCCTTCGCCCGCTCTGGCGGCCCGGTGCTCGGCATCTGCAACGGCTTCCAGATCCTTTGCGAGGCGGGCCTCCTGCCGGGCGTCCTGCGGCTGAACCGTCAGCAGCAGTTCATCTGCGCCGACGTGACGGTGACGATCGAGAGCAGGACGAGCGCGTTCGCCGGCGCCTGGGAGGTAGGGCAGGAGCTCGTGATCCCGATCAAGCACGGTGAGGGCAACTGGTATGGCGACGACGCATTGGTCGCCGAGCTCGAAGCGCGCGACCAGATCGCGTTTCGCTATGTCGATGATGTCAACGGTGCAGTCGGTCGGATAGCGGGCGTCACGAACGAAGCGGGCAACGTACTCGGCCTGATGCCTCACCCGGAGCATGCGGTCGACGCTCTGCTCGGGCCTACGGGCGGAATCGCCGTGCTGGAAGGGCTGCTCACCGCAGCTCTCGCTCCCATTTCAGCCGGGGGAACGGAGCCGACGACGTTTCAGGTGCAATGACGCCGGCGCAGGCGACGCTGCCCTGCTGAAGGCGGCGACGGCCTCAGAGCTCTTTCCGTAGAAGCGGGAACGGGAGTGCGGGGGATTCCCCGATGCGGGCTGCTCCGGCCGGGGGACGGTTGCTGTAGCTCATCTCGGAGGGGAGATGTCCGTCGTATACGCATCCCGTGTCGCGGGCCGTGCCCCAGGCCGTACGGCAGCTCGTCTGGTTCGCCGTCGTCTGCGCCGTTGCGTTCCTCATCCCGTATCTCGGTGTGTCGGTGCTCGGCATGCAGCACGATGCTTTCTATCTGGTCTACTTCGCTGTCACGATCGTGCTGCTTGCCAGCTACGTCCGGGCCGAGCAGGTCGATGTGGCGGCGGTCTTCCGCTGCCGCTGGCGGTGGAGCCTCGGCCTTGGGCTCGTCCTCGCAGTCTTCCTCGTGTTCAACGTCTTCAACACGGAAGGCGCGACGGCACGACCGCACGGCGCCTATTTCGGCTTCGAGCTGCTCTGGCGCGGGGTGGGCTACGGCGCTTGTCGACACGCTCCTGCTGACGGTTTTTCCCTGTCTCGTCGCCTATCGGCTCCTACATGGGCACGTCGGCGGCCTCAAAGGCAAGCTCCGGTTCACGGCGCTGATGCTGCCGCTCGTGATCATCGTTACGGCGACCTACCACCTGGGCTACCCCCAGTACCGCCAGGACGGCCTCAGTCGCCCCGAGCTCGGGAACGTTCTGATCTCGATTCCGACGTTCGCCACCGCGAACCCCGTCGGCTCGCTCGTCGCGCACGTCTCGCAGCACGTCGCGGCCGTATCGCACGCCTACGAGTCGAAGATCTTCGTTCCACCCGTGACGAAGACATGACGCCTGCGCCAGCAACCGATCGAAGGACAAAACCGTTGCTGGGAGTTCGCCGGCAGCCCGGACGTGTCGCACTGGCCGTGTTTCGTCTGCCTCTCCCGCTGTATCAGCGGGGATGGGGCTGGCTCCTCGGCCACACCTTCCTGCTGGTGACCCACGCGGGTCGGAAGACGGGGAAGCGCCGCGAGACGGTCGCCATGGCGTTGACGTACGACCCTCAAACGCACGAAACCGTCATCTTCTCGGGCTGGGGCCCAAACGCCGACTGGATCCGCAACATTCGGGCCCACCCGGCACTGCAGATCCAGATCGGGCGGGAGGCGTACTCACCCGAACAACGCTTCCTCTCCGAGGACGAGAGCGTCGCCGTGGTGGTCGAGTTCCGACGCCGGCATCGCTGGCGCGTACGCCTCGCCGCCCTGATTCTCGGCTGGGGCGATCTCGACTCCGACACAGCCGTGAGGGACTTCGTTCGCAGCCACCCATTCGTTTCGTTCCGCCCAGCGCACCCCGCCCCGCCCTAGAACACGGATCCCGCCTCAGCGAACATTCAATACGAAAATCACTCACTGCCCGGCGGCGTTCACCAGCCAGGTCGTGCCGAACTTGTCCACCACCATCCCGAACGTGTCGCCCCATGGCGCCTTCTCGAAGGGCACGGCGACGGTGCCTCCCTCGCCGAGCCGCTCGAAGTAGGCGCGCAGCCGCGGCTCGTCGTCGCCGCTCAGCGACACCGAAACGCCGGCCTGTGGCTGGTACTCCATGTGATTCGGCGTGTCGGCGCCCATGAGAACGAGTCCGTCCCCCGTCTCGAGCTGGGAGTGCATGATCTTGTCCTGCTCACCGGGGTCCTCGCTCGCCTGGAACTCGCCGAAGGTCGCCATCGTCAGCTCGCCGCCGAGGATCGATTGGTAGAACCCCATGGCCTCGCGGGCGTTGTCGCGGAAGCTCAGGTACGGGTTGAGGCGAACGGCCATGGATGTCCTCCGTGACGGCGTGGCGGTTGGAACTGCCACCGCAGTAGTACCGCATCCGCGCGTGCCGACACTAACCTGTGACCTTTCCGAACACTGGCGCAGGCGACCAAGCGGACGCGCCCGATCAGTTCCCCACGGCCGAACCGGGCATGAACTCCAGGACCTCTTGCGCGCAGCGGCAAGCGGCGGCGGTCCTGGCGGCCCACCCGAGCGCCTCCTCGCGCGAGGGCACGTCGACGACCCAGAACCCGCCTATAGCCTCCGGGTACGGGCCGTCGGTGACCGTCCCGTCGGTGGCCACGACGCTCGCCTTCCGGTTCTCCAGTCCGCCGCCGAACACCCACACACCAGCGTTCATGGCCTCCTGGACGACCTCGTGCGAGGCCCTCACCACGTCGGGCATGTCCTCGCGCGCGATGTGGTCCATCGCGTGGGCATCGAACGAGATCAGATATCGCGTCATCTCATGGCCTCCTTGTCCGGGGCCTGCTTCGGCCCCATCGCAGTGGAGACTCAGATACCACCAAGAAGTCATTGCTGCCGCAGTCGAGGGAACAGGCTCCTCACTGCGCCTTCGTCGCTCATCCTCCAAGAGCCTCGCGCAGCTCCGGCGTCCGCTCGAGCAGCTTCTGCATCCGTCGCCAGGTCCTTCGCCCGCAGCGTCACCGGCCCCCGCCGGGCGCTGCCGTCCGTCGTGTACGCGAACCGCACGAGTCGTTCGCCGCCGTCCGTCTCGAGCAGCTCCACCACCGTCGCGAACCGCCGCTCCCCGGCCCGCTGAGCGACGTTCACCTGCTCGACCGTTCGCGCCTTGCCCCAGGGTGTCGTGATTGTCTTCATGGAAGACAACGTACGCGGAAGCCGTCACGGAAGCGTGTCGGCTCTGTGCCGGATCTGCGCCTGCGCGCGAGGCTAGAGCACGCCGTACTTCGTCCAGACCTCGCGAATGCTCATGCCGGCGAGCAGATCCTCGCGCGCATTGCCCTCGAGTCGGTGCTTCGTGACGACTGCCTCCGCGACGTCCGCGGCCAGCTGCTGCGGGATCACGACGATCCCGTCGACGTCTCCGACGACGAGGTCTCCCGGTCGCACGTCGACTCCGCCGACCCGTGCCTCGACGTCGATGCCCGTCACGACCGCGCGGGCGAAGGTGTCGAGCGGCGAGAGACCGCGGGCGAACGTCGGGAAGCCGAGCGCCTTGATCTCGGCCGCGTCACGGACGTACCCGTCGACCACGACCCCTGCCGCACCGCGGCCGAGAGCGGCGCAGGAGAAGAGCTCGCCCCACGACGCGCACCGAACGCCCTCCTCGACGGCGAAGAGCGGGACGTCGCCCGGGCGCAGCCCGTCGAGCGCGGTCAGCTCGCCGTCGTACGGCAGCTCCGGCTCGGATGTGTCGGCGACGATCACCACCGGCACTGCGACGCCTGCCAGCCGCGCCTCCGGCCAGAGCGGCCGGATCGCGAGGTCGAGCACCTGATCGCGCAGTCCCATGCGGTCGAGCGCGTCGGAGATGACGGCGGCCGGCGCCTCGCCGAGCACCGCGAGCGCGCCCGGATCGATCGGACTCTCGCCCGTCGTCATGGACCCGCCGCGACGAAGCAGCCGTCGAGATGGTCGTCGACCATTCCGGCAGACTGCATGAACGCGTAGACCGTCGTCGGGCCGACGAAACGGAAGCCGCGCCGCTTCAGCTCTTTCGAGAGCGCAGTCGACTCGGGCGTCGCCGCCGGGAGATCACCCATCCTCGCTCGGCCTGCCGGGCCCGCGGCGGCGGCGCGAAGCTCCAGACGAAGTCGGACAGGCCTTCGGGAAGCTCGAGTGCGGCCACGGCGTTCCCGATCGTCGCCTCGATCTTGCCGCGATGCCGGACGATCGCCGCGTCGCCGAGCAGCCGCTCGACGTCGCGCTCGTCGAACCCGGCGACGCGTTCGATCGAGAAGCCCGCGAACGCCTGCCGGAAGCCCTCGCGCTTGCGCAGGATCGTCAGCCACGAGAGCCCGGCCTGGAAGCCCTCGAGGGAGAGGAGCTCGAACAGCGCGTCGTCGCCGCGCTTCTCGCGGCCCCACTCGTCGTCGTGGTAGGCGCGGTAGAGCGGGTCGTCCCCGCACCAGCCGCAGCGAGCCGTTCCGTCGGGGTCGAAAGTGAGGTCGTGCATCGTTCGATTCTGCCGATCGGTAGCGTCCGAGGCGATGTTCGAGTCGACGTGTACGAAGGGCAGCCGGCAGTGGCTCCTGATCGCGGCCGTCAACGCCTGGGAGGTGCTCGACTCGCGGGGAACGCCGACGGTTGCCTGCTCGGTCACGCTCGACGACGGGAGCCAGGGTGACGCGACAGCCCCATCGGGGGCGTCGACCGGAAGCTACGAGGCACACGAGCGGCGCGACGGCGGCGAACGATACGCCGGCAAGGGCGTCCTCGACGTCGTCGCCGCTCTGCGTGGCGAGATCGGCGCGGCGCTCGTCGGCCGGGATGCCGCCGACCAGCAGACGATCGACTCGATGCTTCGTGAGCTCGACGGGACGCCGAACCTCACGAGGCTTGGCGCGAACGGCATTCTCGCCGCCTCGGTCGCGTGCGCGGTCGCGGATGCGGCGTCGGCGGGCGTCCCGCTCTGGCGCCGGCTCGCACCCGACGAGGCTCCGCTCTTGCCGCTCCCGATGGTGAACATCGTCTCGGGTGGCGCCCATGCAGGAGGGTTGATCGACGTCCAGGACTTCCTCGTGGTCCCCGTCGGGGCGGCGAGCTTCGCCGAGGCGCTCGAGTGGGTCTCACGAGTCCGGGCTGCCACAGCGGACGAGGTGCGCCGCCTCGGCCACACCGCGTCCCTCGTTGCCGACGAGGGCGGTCTGGCGGCCCCGCTCGAGTCGAACCGCGCCGCCCTCGACCTGCTTCTCGACGGGGATCGAGCAGAGCGGCCTCGAGCCCGGCACCGATGCGGCGATCGCGGTCGATGTCGCTGCCACTCAGCTCGTCGTCGACACCGGCTACCGGCTCGCGAGCGAGCGACGCACGGTGCGCGGGGCAGAGCTCGTCGAGGAGCTCGCGCTGTGGGTCGACGAGTACCCGATCGTGTCGATCGAGGATGCGCTGGGCGAAGACGACGGCGAGGGTTGGGGCCTGATCACCGGCCATCTCGCGGAGCGGATCCAGCTCGTCGGCGACGATCTCTTCGCCACCTCGCCCGAGTTGTTGCGTGCCGGGATCCGAGACGGGGTCGCCAACGCGGTGCTCGTCAAGCCGAACCAGGTCGGGACGCTGACGGACGCCCTGCGCGTGATCGAGATCGCGCGCGAGGCGGGGTATGCGACCGTTCTCTCGGCCCGCTCCGGCGAGACCGAGGACAGTTGGCTCGCAGACCTCGCCGTCGGCTGGCGCGCTGGCCAGCTCAAGGTCGGTTCCACGATGCGTTCCGAGCGCACCGCCAAGTGGAATCGGCTACTCCGGATCGAGGCCGAGCACCCGGATGCGACGTTCGCCGGCCGGTCGGTTCTCGCGCCGCTCCGGCAGTCGCTAGCCGGTGGTCGGTTGCGCAGGGCCGCCCGGAGATAGATGATCCAGCGGCAGCCATGACCGTCGAGCCAGAGACCACCGCACCCGGCCGCAACCACGCCGTCCCGCAGCCGGCGCGGCGGCGGAGCCGGTGATCCGGGCGAGCAACGTCTGGAAGATCTTCGGGTCGAACGCCGACAAGGTGCATCGGGACGCCGGACGCCGAGCTCTCACGCTCCGAGCTGCGAGCCAAGACCGGCTGCGTCGCCGCCGTGCGCGACGTCTCGTTCGACGTCTGGCCCGGCGAGGTGTTCGTCGTGATGGGTCTCTCCGGGTCCGGGCAAGTCGACGCTCGTGCGGACGCTGATCCGGCTGATCGAGCCGACCGGCCGGCTCGATCGAGATCGCTGGGCAGGACGTCATCGCCGCGATCGACGCAGCAGCTTCGCGAGCTGCGCCGGCATTCCGTCTCGATGATCTTCCAGCACTTCGGGCTGCTCGCCCACCGCCGCGTGATCGACAACGTCGCGTTCGGCCTCGAGATCCGGGGCGTTCCGAAGTCCGAGCGCCTCGCCAGGCCCGCGAGATGCTCGGCGTCGTCGGGCTCGAGGACGTGGAGAACTCGTTCCCCGACCAGCTCTCCGGCGGCATGCAGCAGCGCGTCGGTGTTGCGCGGGCGTTCGTCGGCAACCCGGCGGTGATGCTCTACGACGAGCCGTTCAGCGCGCTCGACCCGCTGATCCGTCGCGACATGCAGGACGAGGTGATGCGGCTGCAGCAGGAGACCGGGAAGACGATGGTCTTCATCACGCACGACCTCCCCGAGGCGCTCCGACTCGGTGAGCGCATCGCGATCATGCGCGACGGCGAGATCGTGCAGCTCGGCACGCGGCGAGGAGCTCGTCGGCTCGCCGGCCGACGACTACGTCGAGAACTTCGTCCGCGACGTGCCCCGCAGCCACGTTCTCACGCTTCGCTGGATCATGCGGGCGCCCGAGCCCGGGGAGGAGAGCGACGGCCCGATGCTCGATGTGACGACGACCGTCCGCGATGCCGTGCCCGTGCTCGCGGCGACCGAGAAGCCGGTGCGCGCGATGAGGGACGGCCGCGTCGTCGGGGTCGTCGACCGGGTCGCCGTGCTGAAGGCGATCGCCGGCGAAGGGGGCTAGGCACCGTGTCCGCGCTGACCGACGTGCCGGTCGCTGCGCCGACGCTCACCCATCTGCCGTGGTGGCGGGGCCGTCTCGTCAAGGTCGCCGCGATCGTCGCCGTGATGGTGGTCGTCTACCACGGGTTCAAGCTCGACTATCCGTGGCCGAGGAGCGCTCACGTTCACGTCGCTCTCCGCCCATCTCGACGAGTTCCAGGCCTGGCTGATCGCGCAACGGACGGCCGAGGACACCGGCCTCGTCTTCACGATCTTCAACTGGTTCCGGATCTTCCTCGACAATCTCGTCGGCTGGCTCAACCAGTTCATCCTCTGGCTGACGTGGGTCGGGACGACGGTCGCCGGCACGCTCGTCGCCTGGCGCTTCGGCGGACGACGCGCGGCGGTGATCGTGCTCGGTCGCCTTCGCGTCGTTCGCGCTGCTCGGCCTCTGGGAGGCGAGCATGGAGACCCTGGCGCTGATGATCGCGTCGGTCGGCACTCGCGCTCGTGATCGGGGTGCCGATCGGGATCGTGGCCGGGCGCTCCGACCGGTTCCAGCAAGTCGATCAGCCCCGTTCTCGACGCGATGCAGATCGTCCCTGCGTTCGCGTACCTGATGCCGGTCGTGCTGCTCTTCTCGATCGGCTACGCGGCGGCGGTCGTCTCGACGATCATCTACGCGATCCCACCGGCCGTGCGCATCACCGCGCTCGGCATCCGCGGCGTCGCGACGAACACGGTCGAGGCCTCGGCGTCGATGGGCGCGACGCGCCGCCAGATGCTCGGCAAGGTGCAGCTGCCCGCTGGCACGGCGCATGCTGCTCCTCGGCGTCAACCAGACGATCCTCTTCGCGCTCTCGATGGTCGTGATCGCCGGTCTGATCGGCGGCGGCGGCCTCGGAGCGGTCGTCGACAGCGGTCTCTACACGAACCCGGCGCTCGCGCTCCTCGCAGGCGTCGCGATCGTGATCATGGCGATGACGCTCGACCGCGCGACCGAGCAGATCGCGGAGCGCACCGATCCGACGAAGCGACATCTCGACGAGGCCGGGAAGCACAGGCTCCGGCGTCCAGAGCGTCGGCTGTGGCGCGTCGTGATCGCGGTCGTCGTCGTCGGCCTGCGAAGCTCCTCGGCGTCGACGCGATCTACCCCGACACGATCGGCGCGAACGAGCAGATCGGCGACGGCCCAGGAGTAGCTCCTCGACAAGATCCAGTGGCGTGCTCGACTTCGTCCAGGATCCGACCTCGTGGGTCTTCGGGATCACCGAGCCGACGGCGGAACTCCATCCTCACCGAGCTCGCTGCTGCCGATGCAGGGCTTCCTCGTCGAGTCGCCCTGGTTCACGACCGTGGCGGGCCTGACGCTGATCGCCTACGTCATCTCCGGCTCGGCGCCCGGCGCTCACGACGTTCTCGATGCTGGTCCTGATCGGCGTGCTCGGCGTCTGGGCGCTCGCGATGGACACGCTCTCGCAGGTGCTCGTCGCGACGCTGTTCGCCGTGATCATCGGCGTCGCGCTCGGGGTCGCCGCGGCCGAGAGCCGGACGGTGTCGAAGATCCTGCGGCCGATCAACGACGTCCTCCAGACCATGCCGCAGCTCGTCTACATCATTCCGTTCATCTACCTGATGCCCGTGTCGTCGTGCCGGGCATCGTCGCCGGCGTCCTCTACGCGTTCCCGGTCGTCGTCCGGCTCGTCGAGCGCGGCGCTCGGGGACGTCGCGCCCGAGACGGTCGAGGCGGCCGGCGCGTTCGGGGCCACGCGCCTGCAGATTCTGCTCAAGGTGAAGATCCCGCTCGCCGGCGACGCGATCATGCTCGGCGTCAACCAGGGGCTGATCATGGTGCTGTCGGTCGTCGTGATCGGCGGTCTCGTCGGCTCGGGAGGCCTCGGCTACGAGGTCGCGCAGGGACTCGTGCGGGGCCAGTTCGGCCAGGGCACAATTGCGTCGGTCGCGATCCTCGCGCTCGGGATCGCGCTCGATCGGGTCACGCAGGGGTCGAGGCAGGCGCGCGTCGAGACGACGTCGTGACCAACAAGCGACGCAGGAAAGACGTTCAAGACAGCAGAGATCGGATATCAACAGGGAGGATCGAATGAGCAGATCGTCGAGGTGGCAGTCGCAGCGCGCGTCTCGCAGGGCTTGCGTCGTCGCGGTGGCCGCTCTCGCCGTCTTCGCGGCGAGCGCACTCGGCGGCGGCGCGCGCGCGACGGCGTGCGGCGACGTGACGTTGAACGAGAATGCGTGGGCCGGCTCGACGGCGAACGTCTACGTCGTCAAGTACGTGCTCGAGAAGAAGCTCGGCTGCAAGGTGAAGGTGACGAACATCACGGAAGGCCAGCCGAACTTCCAGGCGATGGCGGACGGCAAGATCGACGTCATCCTCGAGGACTGGCAGAACCTCGCCTCGTATCCCGCAGTACACGAAGAACAAGCTCGCTCGTGAAGGTCGGGACGAACGGCGTCACGGGCGTGATCGGCTGGTACATCCCGCGCTACCTGCTGAAGCAGTATCCGCAGTTCGCGACGTGGAAGGGCCTGAAGGGCAAGGAGAGCATCTTCAAGTCGCCCGAGTCGGGCTCGCAGGGAATGTTCCTCGGCGGCGACCCGTCCTACGTCCAGAAGGACCGCGCGATCATCAAGGGGCTCGGCCTCGAACTTCAAGCATGTCGTCGCAGGTGCCGAGTCGGCGCAGGTGGCGCGGTGGAGCCAGCTCTACAAGCAGAAGAAGCCGGTCATCTTCTACTGGTATGACCCGCAGTACCTGAACGGCTCGTACGATCTCGTCAACGTCAAGCTGCCGCCGCGCACGGCGAAGTGCAAGGACGACGAGAAGAAGGGTGGCGACCCGAAGCAGTACGCGTGCGCCTACCCGGCGTACCCGCTCGACAAGATCATCAGCGGCAAGTTCGCGACGAGCGGCTCGCCGGCTGTCGGTGTCGTGCGGCGGTTCACGTGGACGGCCAAGGATCAGAACAGCCGTCGCGTTCCTGATCGGCGGCAAGAAGATGAAGCCGGAGAAGGCGGCCGAGCAGTGGGTCAAGGCGAACCCCGGCAAGGTCAACGCCTGGCTCGGCGAAGTAAAGTCGGGAGTGGCCGCGGTGGAAGAGCGTACCGCGGCGACCCCGCCCGGTCTTCCTTCCATGCTTTCTGCCGCGCTTCGCGCGGATCCTGAAGCCGGGAACCTACGGTTCCCTGTGACCCCTCCCTTCGGCCGGGATCACCCGAATCGGGCAGGGCTAGCCTGAGTCGAGCGGTTGCGATCCGCAGATGTCTGATATACACCTCGTATATCAGCTGTGGCCTCTCTATCACCCCAGCGTTCTGCAGCTCGATCCCGGCGAGTCGCTCTCGCTCAGCGAGCCGCGCCGTGCAACGGCATCCGTGAGCTGATCGTCACGCTCGAGCTCGCTCCCGGCTCGCCGATCAGCGAACGCGAGCTGATGGAGCGGCTCGGTGTCGGACGCACACCCGTCCGCGAGGCGTTGCGCACGCTCGCGCAGGAGAAGCTCGTCGAGGTCTACCCGCGGCGCGGCATCGTCGTCTCACCGGTCGAGGTCGGCGACCTCGCCGCCCTCTCCGAGGCTCGCATCACGCTCGAGAGCTTCGCCGCGCGCTGCGCGGCCGAGCGCGCGAATGCCGAGGATCGGACCGTCGCACGCGCCCTTCTCGCCGAGCTCGCGGCGAGGCGCGGCCGACGACGAGCGCGCGCTGATCGAGCTCGATCAGCGCATCCACCGCCACGTCTACCGCTGCGCCCACAACCCCTTCGTCGAGTCGACCCTGAACGAGTACTACACCCTCACCCTGCGCATCTGGTTCCTCGCGCTCGATCGCGTCGCCCGGCTCGACGACGCCGTCACCGAGCACCGCGAGCTGCTCTCGGCGATCTGCGACGGCGAGCCGCGGCGGCCGAGGACGTCATGCGTCGCCACATCGAGGGCTTCGAGCGGGCGATCCGCGCAGTTCTCTGACAACGACACGACCCGAAGCACAGGAGCAGTGGAACCCATGAGCAACTTTCCAACGAGCGCCAGAGCCGTCGTGATCGGCTGCGGCATCGTCGGCAACAGCCTCGTCGTACCACCTCACCCGGCTCGGCTGGACGGACGTCGTGCAGATCGACAAGGGCCCTCTGCCGAATCCCGGTGGCTCGACCGGACACGCCTCCAACTTCATCTTCCCGGTCGACCACTCCAAGGAGATGACGCAGCTGACGCTCGAGTCGCAGCGCCAGTACATCGAGATGGGCGTCAACACGGAGTGCGGCGGCATCGAGGTCGCGCGCACGGAGGAGCGGATGGAGGAATTCCGCCGCCGGATGGCGTCGGCGAAGTCGTGGGGCGTCGACTCGGCGCGGCTCGTCACGCCCGGCCGAGATCAAGGAGCTCGTGCCGTACATCGACGAGACGATCCTGCTCGGCGGCTTCTACTGTCCGACCGTCTCGGTCGTCGACTCCCTGCGCGCCGGCACGATCATGCGCGAGCGGGGAATCGACTCCGGCGGCCTGCAGGTCTTCGCCAACACCGACGTCAGCGGGATGGACGTCGAGCACGGCCGCATCAAGCGCGTGCACACCTCGCGCGGGACGATCGAGGCGGAGGTCGTCGTGATCGCGTGCGGTGTCTGGAGCCCGCTGCTCGCGGCGATGGCGGGAGCGCACATCCCGCTCACTCCCGCCGTCCACCAGATGATCGACGTCGGCCCGGTGCCGCGCTTCGAGGCGTCGTCGAGCGCGATCGAGTTCCCGATCGTGCGTGACATGGACGTGTTCATGTACGAGCGGCAGGACGGCGTCGGGCTCGAGATCGGCTCGTACGCGCACCGCTCGATCCTCCACGACCCGGAGGAGATCCCGTCGATCGAGGAGGCCGCCCTGTCCCCGACGGAGTTCCCGTTCACGCAGGCCGACTTCGGCCGATCAGATGGAGCACGCGCTCGAGCTGATGCCGGAGATCGTCGGCAACGAGTCGGTCGGGCGTGAAGTACGCGATCAACGGGCTCATCTCGCTGACCCCCGACGGGATGCCGATCCTCGGTGAGACGCCCGAGGTGAAAGGGCTCTGGTCGGCCGCGGCGGTGTGGGTGAAGGAGGGGCCGGGCGTCGGCAAGTCGCTGGCCGAGTGGATGGTGCTCGGCGAGTCGCACATCGACCTGCACACCTCCGACGCGAGCCGCTTCCACGATCATCAGAAGACCCGCGCACACGTGAAGGCCCGCACGTTCGAGGCGTTCCCGAAGACCTACGGGATCGTGCATCCGGCCGAGCAGTGGGCGAGCGAGCGTGGGCTCCGCCGTCTCGCCGATGCACGAGCAGGAGAAGGCGCTCGGCGCCGTCTTCTACGAGGCGGTCGGGTGGGAGCGCCCGCAGTGGTACGAGGCGAACGCACCGCTCGTCGAGCGCTACGGCGTCGAGGCGCGCCAGGCGGAGTGGGACGCCCGCTGGTGGTCGCCGATCATCAACGCCGAGCATCTCGCGATGCGCGAGCACGCCGGGCATCTTCGATCTCTCCGCCTTCGCGATCTTCGACGTGCAGGGTGCAGGCGCGCTCGACGCGCTCCAGCACGCGGTCATGGCCCAGATGGACGTGCCGGTCGGGCGTGTCGTCTACACGCCCGTCCTCAGCCCAGGCGGCGGCTTCAAGTCCGACCTCACGATCATGCGGCTCGGTGAGGAGCATTTCCGCGTCGTGACGGGCGGCGCGCACGGCATGGCCGACCGCAAGCTGTTCGTCGACGCGCTCCCTCCGGACGGCTCGGCGAGCCTCGTCGACGTCACGACGGCGTGGACGACGATCGGCCTCTGGGGGCCGCGGGCGCGGGACATCCTCGCGAGCGTCACCTCCGACGACGTCTCGCACGAGGGCTTCCCGTTCGGCCGCTGCCGCACGATCGAGATCGGCTCGCAGCTCGTGCTCGCGTCGCGGATCTCCTATGTCGGCGACCTCGGCTGGGAGCTCTACGTGCCGATCGAGCAGGGCGGGCGGCTGTGGGACGTGCTCTGGGAAGCCGGCGCGCCGCACTCGCTGACGGCCTGCGGAATCGGGGTCTACGGGACGACCGGGCGGCTCGAGAAGGCGTACCGTGCCTACGGCGCCGAGCTCGAGACCGAGTACAACGTCGTCGAGGCAGGCATGCAGCGACCGAAGGTGAAGGAGCAGGACTTCGTCGGCAAGGAGGCGCACCTGCGCCACCGGGAGGAGGAGCCGGCGGCGATCCTCTGCACGCTCACGGTCGACGACCACACGCTCTGCCGCGGGCGTCGAGCGCTACCCGCTCGGCCGCGAGCCGATCACGCTGCGCGACGGCACGCCGCTCACCGACGCCAAGGGCCGTCGCTCGTACGTCACGAGCGCCGGCGCCGGGCCGTCGCTCGGCACGTACATCCTGCATGGCCTACCTGCCGCCCGAGCACGCGGTCGAGGGCTCGGACGCGCTCGCCGTCGAGTACATGAACGAGCGCTTCCCGGTCACCGTGGCGGTCGCCGGGGCGACTGCGCCGTTCGATCCCGAGAATGAGAGGATCCGGTCGTGAAGACGCTCGTCTGCGTGAAGCGCGTGCCGATGACCGGCGGTCGCATCGTGCTGACCGACGACGAGCAGGCGATCGAGACGAAGCATCTCGGCTTCGCGATCAGCCCTCACGAGGAGTGCGGCGTCGAGGAGGCCGTGCGACTCGTGGAGCAGTACGGCGGCGAGTCGGTCGTGCTGACGCTCGGCCCCGCCGACGCCGAGGAGCAGCTGCGCGACGCGATGGCGATCGGCGTCGAACGCGGCATCCACCTCGTCACCGACGGCGAGGAGTGGGATCCCGAGGCGACGGCCGCTGCGATCGTCGAGGCGGTGACCGCCGACGAGGCCGCCTCCGGCCCGTTCGACCTGATCTTCTTCGGCAACGAGTCGGCCGATTCGGGCGGCTTCCAGGTCGGGCTCCGCGCTGCACACGCACTCGGTCGGCCCTGCGCGACCGGGCTCAAGAGCGTCGTCGTCGAGGGCGGCACCGCGCCGCTGCGAGCAGGAGGAGGGTGGGGGCCGTGACGTCTACGAGTTGCCGCTGCCGGCGGTCGTCACCGTGCTCGAGGGGCTCAACCTGCCGCGCTATCCGTCGGTGCCGGGGCGGATGCGCGCCGGGCGCAAGCCGCTCGAGCGTCGACGCCCGACGCGGCCGCCGTCACGGCTCGAGCGGGCTCTGCTCGTGGTTCCGGCAGGCGAGTCGAAGCAGGCCGAGGTCCTCGGGCACGGCGCCGATGCAGCCGTCGCGGTCGTCGACCTCCTGGAGCAGATCGGGGTGGCATCGTGAACCTCGTTCTCGTCGAGCACGCCGACGGCGTCGCCACGGAGGTCTCGCTGCAGGCGCTCACGCTCGCGGCCGGCCTCGGAGGAGATACCCACGCGTTGGTGATCGGCCCGGGCGGCGCCGACGCGGCGGCGAGTATCCCTGTCGCCGTCGCCCACGTCGCCGAGCACGACGCGCTCGACGCGTTCGCTCCCGATGCGTGGGCGGCGATCGTCTGCGCGACTGCCGAGCGGATCGGCGCGACGGCGATCGTCGCGCCCGGGTCCGGGCACGCGACCGACGCGATGGCGCGCGCGGCCGTTCGCCTCGGCGAGCCGCTCGCGGCGAACTGCGTCTCCGTGACCCCCGGCGACCCGCTTCCCCTGACCCGCATCCGTTGGGGCGGCAGCCTGCTCGAGGAGGCGCGCCTCCACGCAGGACGGGCACTGCTGACGGTTGCGCCTCACGCCGTCGCTCGCCGCTGAGCCCGGCAGCCCTGGCTCGGTCGAGCCGTTCACGCCGGAGCTCGCCGATGGCGACCTCGTCGTCCGCGTGCGGGACCGTGTCGCGCCTCCCGCCGGCGGCGTCTCGCTCGCGACGCGAAGGTCGTCGTCACGGGCGGTCGCGGTGTCGGCTCGGCCGAGGGGTTCGCGTCGTCGAGGAGCTCGCGGCGCTGCTCGGCGGAGCGGTCGGCTGCTCGCGCGCGGTGACGATGTCCGGCTGGCGCCCGCACACCGACCAGGTCGGGCAGACGGGCAACAAGATCGCGCCCGAGATCTACATCGCCTGCGGCGTCTCCGGTGCGACGCAGCACATCGCCGGGTGCAAGGGTGCGAAGCGGATCCTCGCGGTCAACACCGACCCGGAGGCGCCGATCATGTCGGTCGCGGACTACGCGGTCGTCGGCGACCTGCACGAGGTGCTGCCCGCGATCTCGGCCGAGCTGCGCCGGAGCGGAGCGTGAAGCGGGCGAGGCGAGAGCCTGCGACCCGCGCGCGCCGCCGCCTGATGGTGACCGCCGTCTCCGCGCTCGCGCTCCTCCTCGTCCTCGGGACGGCGGGCGTGCTCTTCGGCCGCCGGGCGCTGCTGCTGACGCGGCTCGTCCGGCTGGGCAAGCCGGTGCAGCGGTTCGACGACGTGCCACAGCGGGTGCGCAACGAGGCCGTCGTCGTGCTCGGGCAGAAGAAGCTGTTCCAGCGGCTCGGCCCCGGGCTGATCCACGCGTTCATCTTCTGGGGCTTCCTCGTCCTGTTCCCGACGATCGTGATGGCGCTGATCGCGGCGGTTGCGAAGGGTGAGACGCTGCCCTGGCTCGGCCACCAGGGCTGGTTCGCGCTTCTCGTCGACCTCTTCGTCGTGCTCGTGCTCGTCGGGGTCACGTCGGCGTTCTGGATCCGCAAGGTGCAACGCCCCGAGCGGTTCAAGGGCAGCCACCTCGGCGAGGCCGATCTGATCCTCGGCCTGATCGCGCTGATCGTGCTCACGCTGCTGCTCTGGCACGCGGCGCTGATCGCGACCGGGCTCAACGAGTGGCCGGCCGGGTGGTCGCCCGTCTCGAACGCGATCGCGCAGGTGTTCGGCGAGGGCACGTGGGCCGAGGTGCGCGAGCGGACTGTTCGTCTGGGCACACGTCCTGCTCGTCGTCGGCTTCCTCGCCTACCTGCCGCACTCCAAGCACCTCCACATCGCGACGGCGGCGATCAACGTCTGGTTCGGCCGCACCCGCCGGCGCGGTCGGCTCGAGCCGCTCGACTTCACGGTCGAGGACGAGAGCGCGATGCGCTTCGGCGCCGCCACGATCGCCGACATGACGTGGAAGCAGATGGTCGACACGATGTCGTGCACCGAGTGCGGCCGCTGCCAGGACGTCTGCCCCGCGTACGCGACCGGCAAGGAGCTGTCGCCGAAGCTGCTGATCATGGGGCTCCGCGACCAGCTCTTCGCCGAAGGGCCGAACCTGCTCGCTGCGCAGCGAGGCGGCGAGGCGTTCGAGCCGACCGCCCTCGTCCCGAACGCGGTCAGCGACGACGTCGTCTGGGACTGCGTCACCTGCGGCGCCTGCGTGCAGGAGTGCCCGGTGGCGATCGAGCACGTCGACCACATCGTCGACCTGCGCCGCCACCTCGTCATGGTCGAGGGCCGCTTCCCGGCGGACGGCGAGACGATGCTGCGCGACGTCGAGCGCTCGCAGAACCCGTGGGGCAAGCCGCAGACGGAGCGCGCCGACTGGGCGGAGGGGCTCGACGTGCGGGTGCTGCAGCCCGGCGAGCCGGCGCCCGAGGTGCTCTACTGGGTCGGCTGCGCCGCCTCGTTCGACGAGCGCGCGCGCACGACCGCCCAGCTCGACCGCGAAGCTGCTGCAGGCGGCCGGCGTCGACTTCGCCGTCCTCGGCCCGCGCGAGTCGTGCACCGGCGACCCGGCGCGGCGGATGGGCAACGAGTACACGTTCCAGTCGTTCGCCGAGCAGAACGTCACGACGATGAACGAGGCGCGGCGTGACGAAGATCGTCGCGAGCTGCCCGCACTGCTTCAACACGCTCGCGAACGAGTACCCCGACTTCGGCGGCAACTACGAGGTCGTCCACCACACCGAGCTGCTCGCCGAGCTGCTCGCAGGAGGGGCGGCTCGACCCGGTCGCCGGCACGGAGGAGATCACCTACCACGACTCCTGCTACCTGGCCCGGCACAACGACGTGATCTCGCGCGCCGCGCGAGATCGTCTCGCGCGTCGGCAAGCCGCTCGAGATGGCGCGCAGCGGCAAGCGCACGTTCTGCTGCGGCGCCGGCGGCGCGCACATGTGGATGGAGGAGCGCGGCAACCAGATCAACGAGGAGCGAGCGCGCGAGGCGGCGGCGACCGGCGCCTCGACGCTCGCCGTCGCCTGCCCGTTCTGCACGATCATGCTCGACGACGGCGTCAAGCAGAACGGCTCGGAGCTGCGGGTCGCCGACGTGGCGACGCTGCTCGCCGAGGCGCTCGACGACCGGTAGGCGCAGGCGTAGGCCTCGCCGACCGCGAGGCGTCGCTCCTACGCTGCCGGAGCGCGGCGCGCGCGGCGTGGTAGCCGCACATCCCGTGGACGCCGCCGCCGGGTGGCGTCGACGACGAGCAGAGGTAGACGCCGTCGATCGGCGTCTTGTACGGGTTCGGGACGGGCGACCGGCCGGGCGAACAGCTGCCGCAGGTCGGCGCTGCCGCCGTTGATGTCGCCGCCGACGTAGTTCGGGTTGCGGGCCTCGAGCGCGGCCGGGTCGAGCACGCTGCGCGCGAGGACGAGATCGCGGAATCCGGGCGCGAACCGCTCGAGCTGGCGCTCGATCGCCGCGACCGGTCGCGTCGGTCAGCGTCGAGCCGTTCGGGACGTGCGTGTAGGCCCACAGCGTGTGCTTTCCGCCGGGCGCGCGGGTGGGATCGAAGAGGCTCTGCTGCGCGACGAGCACGTACGGCCGCTCGGGGTGCCGGCCGGCCGCGACGGCGGCCTCGGCGGCGGCGATCTCGTCGAGCGTGCCGCCGAGATGGACGGTCGCGGCGCGTGCAGCACTCCGCGCCGCGCCACGGCACCGGGCCGGAGAGCGCGTAGTCGACCTTGACGACGCCCGGGCCCGTAGCGGTACTTCTCGAGCGCGCGTCGGTAGCGCGCCGGCGACCTCGTCGCCGGCGAGCGCGAGGAACTGCCGCGGCGTGACGTCGAGCAGCACGAGCCGGTGCTGACTCGACGCGAGCCTCGTCGAGCGACGTCGACCGGGCGGCCGGTCTCGATCTCGCCGCCGAGCGAGCGGAGGTACGACGCGAGCGCGTCGGCGATCGACTGCGAGCCGCCGCGGGGCAGCGGCCAGCCGACCGAGTGGCCGAGCATCGCGAGGATCAGCCCGAACGACGCGGTGGCGGTCGCCTCGAGCGGGAGCATCGCGTGCGCGGCGTTGCCGGCGAAGAGCGCGCGCGCGCGCTCGCCGTCGAAGCGCGACCGTGCGAGGCCCGGACGCCGAGCGGAGCGCGCTGAGAGCCCGAAGCGGGCCATGTGAATCGGATGCCGTGGCGGGCGCGGGCCCGGCGAGCGTGTCGGCGACGAGCTCGTCCGATGCACCGACGAGCGGCTCGAACAGGCGCCGCCACGCTCCGCCGTCCGTCGCCGAGGCCCGACGCCGTCTCCGCGAGCGAGCGCTCGAGCATCACCGCCGGTGCCGTCGTCGAGCGGGTGCGCGAGCGGGGCGGGCGGCTGAATCCACTCGACGCCGTGGTCGGCGAGCGGCACCGAGCGCATGAACGGCGACGCGATCCCGAGCGGATGGATCGCGGAGCAGGTGTCGTGGCGGAAGCCGGGGAGCGTCAGCTCCTCGGTGCGCAAGCCCGCCGCCGATCGTGTCGCGCCCCTCGAGCGACGAGCACCGACCGGCCGGCGCGCGCGATCGCGATCGCCGCCGCGAGGCCGTTGGGCCCGGAACCGACGACGATCGCATCGTGCACGCTGCTGACGCTACCCGGCGGAGGTCAGCCGGCTGGTCTTCTTGCCCGGCTTGAGCATGTGGAGCGTCCGGCCGTCGGTGCTCAGTCGAGGACGAGCGAGCCGACCGGCACCGACGGCCACGGCTCCTCCTCGAGCGCCGTCAGCAGCGCTCTCGCCTGCGGCGACCACTCCGACGCGCGCGTACGCGTAGAGCACGCGAAACACGGGCGGATCGAGCGCGCGAACGTGCGCCTCTGAGATGGAGGAGGCACGATGTTGGCCGGCACGATCGCGACGCCGAGGCCACCGGCTGCGAGTCGCACGGCGGCCTCGACCTGGGCGGTGCGTGATCGCGTCACGCGGAGCGAAGCCGGCATGGGCGCAGATCGCGGAGACGAGGCCGTGGAGGCCGTGCCAGGCCGGGAACAGGATCCAGTCGTCGTCCGCGAGGTCGCTCGATCTGGCACCGGCTCCGGGCGAGGCGAACGCCGGATGGCGCGGCCCCACGATCGCGACGAAGCTCTCGTGGCCGAGCTCGACGACCGGGCCTTCGCGGGAGGGCGGGGCCGGCCCGACGGCGATATCGCCGATCCCGTCGTCGACGGCGCGGACGAGCTCGTCGCGGTGGAGGTACTCGTGGAGCCGCACGGCGATCCCGGGATAGGCGAGGCAGAGGCGTTCGATCGCCCCGGGAAGGAGTCCGACCGCGAGCGACAGCACGGTCGCCACCTCGAGCTCGGCCTGTTCGAGCGCGAGCGCGGCGCGCGCGGCGCGGCCGCCGCGCCGCGCCGACGTCACGGCCGCGCGTGCGTCCGGGAGCAATGCCCGCCCGGCGGGCGTCAGCCGCGAGCCACGTGCGAGGCGCTCGAACAGCGGCCCGCCGACCTCGGCCTCGAGCACCCGGATCTGCTGCGAGAGCGACGGCGGCGCCACGCGAACCTTCTCGGCGGCGGCGCGGAACGATCCCTCGTCCGCGATCGCGATGAAGTACTCGAGCTGGCGGAGGTTCATCGAGTAAGAGTTAGGCATTGGCTATCGCTCGTCAAGGAAACACGTCATTGCGGCGAACACGATCGCACGGCGTACGTTGTCCCCATGACGCGCGCGGCACGCCGTTCGCGGATGGACGCCAGAGCTCCGGGACGAGCTCGAGCGCGAACGCCGAACCCCGCCGTCGGCACGCGGCTCCTGCTCGAGGACGAGTTCGCGCGCCACTGGGAGATCCGCCTCGCGCCCGGCGAGCGAATCGGCTTCCACCGGCACGTGCTCGACTACGTCTGGACCTGCGTCAGCGGCGGCTCGGCGGTCAGCCACAACGGGCGACGGGCGAGACGCTGGACGTCACCTACGAGGTCGGCGAGACGCGCCGGCTCTCGTTCGGCCCGGGCGAGTCGATGATCCACGACCTCGCGAACGCCGGCGACGAGGATCTGATCTTCACGACGATCGAGTACCTCGCGAGCGCGAACGACGCCGCTCCCCCTCGACGACGTCCGGGCCGCGGCATGAAGGCCGCGCCGTTCGACTACCACGCTCCGGAGACGCTCGACGAGGCGCTCGCGCTGCTCGCGCGCGGCGACGACGCGCGGGTGCTCGCCGGCGGCCAGAGCCTCGTCCCGCTGCTGAAGGCCCGCGTCGTCAAGCCCACGGTCGTCGTCGACGTGAACCGCGTTCCGGGCCTCGACGCGATCGAGGAGGCGGACGGCGGCGCTGCGGATCGGTGCGCTCACCCGCCAGCAGGCACTCCTCGACAGACGAGGTCGCGACGCGACGCGCAGCCGCTCCTCCACGCGGCCGGCCGGTTCGCGCGGGTACCTCGCAACCCGCCACCGCGGCACCGTCGGCGGATCGCTCGCCTTCGCCGCTCCGTGGGCCGAGCTGACCGCCGCCGTCGTCGCGCTCGACGCCCAGATCGAGATCCGCTCCACCCGCGGGCGAGCGCACCGTCGCCGGCCCGGTCTTCTTCCACGGCCCGCACGAGACGGCGCTCGAGCCGGACGAGCTGCTGACCGCGGTGCGAGATCCCGGCGGCCGCACCGCGGACCGGAGTCGGCTTCCACGAGGTCAGCGCGCGCTATCGCGACTTCGCCCAGGTCGCGGCCGCGGCGACGGTCACGCTCGACGAGCGAGGGGACGTGCACCGCCGCCGAGCTCGTCCTGCTCCGCGTCGCGCCGACGCCGCACCGCGTCGACGTCTCCCACCTCGTCGGGCACGGTCGGTGACGCCGCCGCGCTCGAGCCGCGGTGCGGACTCGCTCGCCGACCTCGAGCCCGCTCGACGACATCGAGGTCAGCGGCGCCTACCGCCACCGCGTCGCAGTCACGCTCGCGCCGGCGCGCTTGCGCGACGCCCTCGACCAGGCGAGAGCGAGCGGCATGAGCGACAGAGCGGGCGGTGCGGGTCGAGGTCAACGGCACGCTCGCGCGACGGCCTCGTCGAGCCGCGGCGGACGCTCGTCCGACTTCCTCCGCGAGGACCTCGACCTCGACGGGCACCCACGTCGCCTGCGAGAACGGGTTCTGCGGCAACTGCAACGTGCTGCTCGACGGCGAGACCGTGCGCTGCGTGCCTGATGTTCGCGGTCCAGGCCGACGGCCGCGTCGCTGACGACGGTCGAGGGGCTCGCCGCGCCCGACGGCACGCTCGGCCGGCTGCAGCAGGCGTTCCACGACAACCACGGCCTGCAGTGCGGCTTCTGCACGCCGGCGATGCTCCTGACGGCGCACGAGTACCTCGAGGCGCATCCGGACGGCGGCACCGACGAGCAGATCCGCGATGCGATCAGCGGCGTCCTCTGCCGCTGCACCGGGTATCAGCACATCGTCGAGTCGATCCGCGCCGCGGCCGGGGGAGAGGCATGAGCATCGCCGAGCAGGATCCGAACGCCGCCAAGGTCGCCCGCGAGACGGCCGGCACCGACAAGCCGCGCCGCTGGCTCGGCAAGAGCCTGAACCGCGTCGAGGATCCGCGCTTCCTCCGCGGCCAGGGTCGCTACCTCGACGACATCAAGCTGCCCGGGATGCTCCACGCGGCCGTGCTCGGCAGCCCGCATGCGCACGCGAGGATCGTCTCGATCGACACGTCGAAGGCCGAGGCGCTTGCCCGGGCGTCGTCCGCGTCGTCACCGGCAAGGACGTCGCCGAGCACGCGGCGCCGCTGCCGTCGTTCGGCGCCGGCCCGATCGTGCAGGACATGATCGCGATCGAGAAGGTGCGCCACTACGGCGAGACCGTCGCGGCCGTGATCGCCGAGAACCGCTACATCGCCGAGGACGCCTGCGAGCTGATCGAGGTCGTCTACGAGCAGCTGCCGGTCGTGCTCGACCCGGTCGCGGCGCGCGAGGACGGCTCGCCGCTCGTGCACGACGCGCTCGGCACGAACACCGCCTACGAGCGCACGTTCTCCTTCGGCGAGGTCGACCAGGCGTTCGACCGACGCCGACCGCTCGGTCACCGCCGAGCTCTACTGGCCGCGCTCGACGGGGATGCCGATGGACACGAACGGCGCGATCGGCGACTACGACCCGGGCACGGGCGTCGTCACGATCCACGCCAACTCGATGAACTTCACGTACTTCCTCTGGCTGATCGCCGGCTCGCTGAAGATCCCGGCGAGCAAGCTCCGACTCGTGCCCGTCGCCGCAGGCGGCAGCTTCGGCTCGAAGTTCTTCATGCACAAGGTGCCGACGTTCGCCGGGTTCCTCTCGATGCTCGTCGGCAAGCCGGTGAAGTACGTCGAGGATCGCCGCACGCACATCGTCAACAACGACCACTGCGGCTCCGACCGCCGCTACGAGGCCTCGCTCGCGTTCGACGACGACGGCGAGTTCAAGGCGCTGCGGATCTCGTGCATCGACGACTACGGCGCCTACCTCCAGTTCGGCACCGGCACCCACGGGAACGCGCTCTCCCAGATCGTCGGGCCGTACCGGATCCAGCACGTCGAGTACTCGCTGGCCGCCGTGCTGACGAACAAGAACCAGCAGGGCGCCTACCGCGGCTTCGGCGCCGAGGTCTCGAACTGGATCCTCGAGCGGCTCGTCGACATGGCCGCGCGCGACCTCGACCTCGACCGCGTCGAGATCCGCCGGCGCAACCTGATCCCCGCCGGCTCGTTCCCGTACCGGACGCCGACCGGGAACATCTACGACAGCGGCAACTACCAGGGCGTGCTGGCCAAGGTGCTCGAGGAGGTCGACTACGACCACTGGGTCGACTATCGCGAGAAGGCGCGGGCCGAAGGCCGCCACGTCGGGATCGGCGTCGTCGCCTCGCAGGAGCGAAGCGTCTTCAGCTCGACCGAGTTCTGGTTCTGGTTCGACGACCCGCAGTTCACGCCGACGTCGAGCCCCGAGAGCGCGAGCGTCCGCATCGACCCGACCGGGCGAGATCATCGTCACGCTGCACTCGCAGTCGATGTGGGGGAACAGCCCCGAGACGGTGGTCTCGCAGGTCGTCGCCGAGGAGTTCGACGTCGATCCGGCGTCGGTCGTCGTCAACTACGCCGATTCGCAGAACGCGCTCCCGGGCACGGGGCCCGGCGGCTCGCGCTACACGGTGATGGTGTCCGGCGCCGTCGCCGGTGCGGCGTCGGAGCTGAAGGACAAGATCCGGCGCATCGCGAGCGACAAGCTCGAGGTCGCCGAGGCCGACCTCGAGTTCCGCGACGGCGGCGTCGGTGTCGTCGGCGTGCCCGACCGTCATCTCACGCTCGCCGAGATCGCGCTGACCGCGTACATGTTCCGGCTCGACCTGCCGCCCGACATGCCGAGCGGCCTCGCGGCGCAGTCGACCTACGACCACCCGCTGACGACGCTGCCGAACGCCGACCGCTCCGACCTCGGCATCTTCTATCCCTTCGTCGGCCACGCCTGGCACATCGCGGTGATCGAGGTCGACGTCGAGACCGGCAAGCTCGAGTTCCTCCGCTACGCCGCCGTCCACGACGCGGGCACGATCGTCAACCCGCGGACGCTCGACGGCCAGGTGATCGGCGGCACGGTGCAGGGGCTCGGCACGGCGCTGTACGAGGAGATCCTCTACGACGAGCTCGGCCGCGTCCGGAACGCGAGCTTCGAGCACTACCACCTGCCGTCGTCGATGGACGTGCCGACGATGACGGTCGGCCACCAGGAGACGCCGTCGCCCTACACGGCCTACGGGATCAAGGGTGCCGGGGAGGGCGGGCGGATGCTGACCCCGGCGATCATGAGCGCCGCGATCGAGGATGCGCTGTCGCCGTACGGCGTCACGGTGACGTCGCTGCCGATCTCGGCCGAGCAGATCGTCGAGTGGGCCGCCGGCGAGCGCTGATCGGCGTCCCGGGACGGAGGCGCTACGGGAGCGGCCAGCCCGGGCGGATCATGGTGAACACGTCACGAACGCGGACGTAGTCCCTGTAACCGAGGCGGGCGATCGGGTCGAGCCGCGTCACGTCGACGAGCCCGCCGACGATCGCCTCGTCGGCGATGTGGATCCCGACGACCTCACCGAAGACGACGGTGTTCGGGTCGCTCGGATCCGGGGTGGGGAGGTCGACATGGGTCGTCACGCGACACTCGAGGGTGACCGGGCTCTCCGCCACCCGTGGCGGCGCGACGACGTTGGAGGGCGCGGCCGTGAGCCCTGCTAGCGCGAGCTCGTCGACGCCCGGCGGCGCCGGGGCGCTCGACAGGTTGACGGCCTCGCGCAGCTCCCACGTGGCGAGGTTCGCGACGAACTCGCCCGTCGCGAGCGCGTTCCGCATCGTGTCCTTGTGCCCACCGGCGCCCGCCTCGTGCGGGTGCGGGCCGGTCGTCGCGAACATCACCTGTGGGGGCACGTAGGCGACTGCGTTGAAGAACGAGAACGGTGCCAGGTTGACGGCGCCGTCCGGATCGAGCGTCGTGATCCAGCCGATGGGCCGCGGCACGACGATCGCGTTGAACGGATTGTGCGGCAGCCCATGGCCGTTCCGGGGTTCGTAGAACGCCACTGCCTGACTACCACATCCGCCGCTCGCTAGGGTCCGGCCGAGATGGAACGAACGGTCGGTCGAAGACAGCGTCGTCGAGTTGCTGCGCGTCGGAGAGTCGTCCCGGTTGCAACGCTCGAGGAGCCGGCGCGCGCGCCCGAGGTCGGAGCGGCCCTTCTCGCGGGCGGGATCGCGCTGCATCGAGATCACCTTCCGCCATGCCGGCGCAGCGCGAGGCGATTCGCCGCGCGCGCGAGGTCGACGGGCTGCTCGTCGGCGCCGGCACGGTGCTCACGGCCGAGCAGGCCCGCGCCGCCGCACGACGCGGGCGCATCGTTCGCCGTCGCGCCGGGGACGAACGAGGACGTCGTCCGGGCGTGTGGCGAGCTGGCGCTGCCGTTCTTTCCCGGCGTCGCGACGGCTTCGGAGATCGAACGGGCGCGCGTCCTCGGGCGTCGCGTGGTAAAGGTGTTTCCCGGCGGCGCAGGTCGGCGGGCCCGCGTTCCTGCGCGCCGTCTCCGCCACGTATCCGGACGTCGGCTTCATCCCCACCGGAGGTGTCGACGCGGCGAACGTCGGCCGACTACCTCGCCGTTCCCTCGGTCGTCGCCTGCGGCGGCAGCTGGCTCGTGCGGCCCGAGCTCGTCCGGGAGGGACGGTTCGACGAGATCGAGCGCCTCGCCCGCGAGGTGAGCGATCGATGAGCTCCGCTCCTGACCCTGCGCCCGGCCGACGAGTGCCGCTTCGATCTCGTCTCGCTCGGCGAGGTCATGCTGCGCCTCGACCCGGGCGAGCGAGCGGATCGAGACGACGCGATCGTTCACGGCGTGGGAGGGAGGCGGCGAGTACAACGTCGCGCGCGGCCTCAAGCGCTGCTTCGGTCTTCGCACCGCGATCGTGACGGCGCTCGCCGACAATCCGGTCGGCCGGCTCGTCGACGATCTCATCTACCAGGGCGGCGTCGAGCGGGCACATCTCGGGTGGGTGCCCTACGACGGCGTCGGGCGCGAGGTGCGCAACGGGCTCAACTTCACCGAGCGCGGTTTCGGTGTCCGGGCGGCCGTCGGCGTCTCCGACCGCGGGCACACCGCCGTCTCGCAGCTGCGCCGCGGCGATGTCGACTGGGAGCAGATCTTCGGCGCCGACGGCGCGCGCTGGTTCCACTGCGGCGGCATCTTCGCCGCGCTCTCCGAGATCGACCGCAGATGTCGCCCTCGAGGCGATGGAGGCCGCGCGCCGCCACGGCACGGTCGTCTCGTACGACCTCAACTACCGCCCGTCGCTGTGGAAGTCGATCGGCGGGCCTCGGCGGCGGCGGAGGTGAACAGGGGTCTCGTCGAGCAGGTCGACGTGCTGCTCGGCAACGAGGAGGACTTCTCGGCCGCTCTCGGGTTCGAGATCGAAGGTGTCGACGAGAACCTGCTCGAGCTCGACCTGGAGGCATTCGCCACGCCTCCTCGAGCGGGTGGCAGCCGCGTACCCGCGCCTGGCCGTCGTCGCGACGACGCTCAGGCAGGTGCGCAGCGCGACCGGTCAACGACTGGTCGGCGGTCTGTCGCTCGCGCGACGGGTTCCACGTCGGCCCGAGGTTCGAGGCGCTCGAGATCCTCGACCGGGTCGGGGGCGGTGACTCGTTCGCCGCCGGGCTCTTCTACGCGCTCCTTGCCGATCTGGGCATCGAGCAGGCGCTCGCCTACGGCGTCGCTCACGGTGCGCTCGCGATGACGACCCCGGGGGACACGTCGACGGCGACGCTCGCCGAGGTCGAACGGCTGGTCGCCGGAGGGACGGCCCGCGTTCAGCGCTGACGGCGCGGCCGTTGACGTCCGGGGATCGACTCGACTAGACTCATATGGTGGAACGTCGGTTCCACCATATGAATATGGCCACGAGCGCTCCCCCTCCCGGAACCCAGTCGATCGACCGCGCTGCGGCTCTGCTCGTGCACGTCGTCGAGACGACGACGCCGCCGACGGTCGGGGAGCTCTCCGACCGCACGGGCCTGCCCAAGAGCACGACGTCGCGGCTGGTGTCGGCGCTCGAGCGACAAGGGCTCGTCCAGCGGGGCCGGACGCGTGGGGAGCTCGTTCCCGGGCCGGTGTTTCGCGCCTATGCCCGCCGCGAGACGCCCCCGCCCGATCTCGTCGAGCTCGCGGGTGACGCCCTCGACCGGCTGGCCCGCGCGAGCGGCGAGACCGTCAACATCGGGATCGCGACCGCCGCTGCGACCGAGATGCTCGACCAGCGTGACAGCCGTCATTTCATCGGCTCGACCAACTGGGTCGGCCGTCAGGTGCCGAATCACACGTCTGCCGTCGGGAAGGTGTTCCTTGCCGAAGGGGTGGTTCCCGTACCGGTCGAGCCACTCGAGCGGGTTGCGCCGAGGACGATCACGGGTCTCCAGAAGTTGCGCCACGACCTCGAGCGCACCCGAGCGCGAGGATACGCGACCGCCGTCGACGAGCTCGAGGAGGGTCTCTGGGCCGTGGCTGCACCCGTTCACGACGCGAACGGCGTCGTGGTCGCGGCGCTCAGCGTCTCCGGGCCGACCGCTCGGCTGCGTGACGGACTTCTCGACGAGCTCGGCAGGCTGGCCGTCGCCGAGGCCGAAGACCTCTCGACCCGAATCAGCTATGACGACGTGAAACGAGGTGCTGCATGAGCGAAGACGAGATCGACCTGAGCGCATTGCCAGACGACGAGCTCGTGACCCAGATGCACGACGATCTCTACGACGGCCTCGCGCCGGAGATCGCCGAGGGGACCAACATCCTGCTCGGGCGCGGTTGGGCGCCCGACAAGGTGCTGAACGACGCTCTCGTCGGCGGCATGCGGATCGTCGGGATCGACTTTCGAGACGGCATCCTGTTCGTGCCCGAGGTGCTGCTCGCCGCGAACGCGATGAAGTCCGGGATGGGGATTCTGCGACCGCTCCTGGCCGAGACCGGCGTGGAGCGGATCGGGAAGGTCGTGATCGGCACCGTCAAGGGCGACATCCACGACATCGGCAAGAACCTCGTCGCGATGATGCTCGAGGGAGCCGGCTTCGAGGTGATCGACCTCGGCATCAACACGCCCGTGGAGCAGTATCTCGAGGCACTCGAGGAGCATCAGCCGGAGATCCTCGGCCTGTCGGCGCTGCTGACGACGACCATGCCGTACATGAAGGTCGTGATCGACACGCTGGAGGAGAAGGGCCTGCGTGACGATTACATCGTCCTGGTCGGCGGGGCGCCGCTGAACGAGGAGTTCGGCGCCGCGATCGGCGCCGATGCCTACTGCCGTGATGCCGCCGTCGCGGCCGAAACAGCGCAGGCGCTCGTCCTGGCCCGCCGCGCTGCTGCGAAGGCGAATTGAGCACGCACCCCGGCAACGGGACAGCCGAGCAGAGCCTCGGTGGCTTGGATCTCCTGCAGGAGGAGGTCGAGTTCGAGGCGAGCACGCGGCCCGAGGTACTCATCCTCGCCTGTGGAGCGATTGCGCGCGAGGTGCTGGCCGTGATCCGCCTCAACGGCTGGACGCACGTCGAGGTCACGTGCCTGCCGGCGAAGCTCCATTCGACCCCCGAGAAGATCGCCGGTGCAGTGGACGCGAAGCTGACCCTGGTCGCCGGCCGGTACGAGCGCGTGTTCGTCGCCTACGCCGACTGTGGCACCGCGGGCGCGCTGGACGTCGTGTTGAACCGGCACGGCGTCGAGCGGCTGCCCGGCGCCCACTGCTACGGGTTTCTCGCCGGGAACGACGCGTGGGATGCGATGCAGGAAGACGAGCCGGCGACCTTCTACCTCACCGACTTTCTCGCCCGCCACTTCGATGCGTTGATCGTCCGCGGGTTGAAGCTCGACGCCCACCCTGAGCTCCTGCCGATGATGTTCGGGAACTACAAGCGCCTCGTCTTCCTCGCCCAGACCGACAACGACGACCTGCGGGAGCGCGCGCGGGCCGCTGCCTCCTTCCTCGGCCTCGAGTACGAGCAGCGCCGTACCGGCTACGGCGAGCTGCAACCGTCCCTCGTCCAGTGGGTGGAGCGGAGCGTGCATGCCTGAGCTGACGGTGATCTCCTGGCGCGACATTCCGGCGCAGGTCACCGCCGGCAAGGGCCGTCAGGCTGCCCGGCAGCAGCTGTCGGAGCGGTTTCAGGAGGCGATCGATTCTGCGGCCATGCGCGCGGGCCTGATCGGCACCGATGCGTATCTCGAGGAGTGGCGCCGGGAGGCCAGGACATGTGGTGAAGACCTCGCGGCAGAGGTCGCGGCGGTCGCCGCCGCGCTCGAGGGCGAATACACCGACGAGAGGCTCGAGCGGCTCGCCCGCGCGAGCGGAATGGAGTCAGGTTGATCTGCACACGAGGGCGAGGCAGGCTCCGCCCCCTAGGATTTCGCGTCGTCGGTGCCTACCGGTGACCGAGACCGTTCTCACATCGGCGACGAAGGAGGTCGTGATCGGATTCGACCGTCCCTTCGTGATCATCGGCGAGCGGATCAATCCGACGGGCCGCAAGAAGCTCGCCGAGGAGATGAAGGCGGGCAACTTCGAGACCGTGATCGCGGACACGCTGGCGCAGGTCGCGGCCGGTGCGCAGATGCTCGACGTCAACGCCGGGATTCCACTCGCCGACGAGCCGGCGATCCTTCGGCAGACGATCCAGCTCGTGCAGTCGATCACGGACGTGCCGCTCTCCATCGACTCCTCGATCGTCGAGGCGCTCGAGGCCGGCCTCTCCGTCTACCAGGGCAAGGCACTCGTCAACTCCGTCACGGGCGAGGAGGAGCAGATGGAACGGGTGCTGCCTCTCGTTGCCAAGCATGGCGCCGCGGTCGTCGCGATCTCGAACGACGAGACCGGCATCTCGGAGGATCCCGACGTCCGGTTCGCCGTCGCCCGCAAGATCGTCGCCCGCGCGTCCGACTACGGGATCCCGAAGGAGGACGTCGTCGTCGATCCGCTCGTGATGCCGATCGGTGCGATGGGTACCGCGGGTCGTCAGGTGTTCCGGCTCGTGCGCCGCCTGAAGGAGGAGCTCGGCGTCAACTCGACCTGCGGGGCGTCCAACGTGAGCTTCGGCCTGCCCAACCGGCCGATCCTGAACGCCGCCTTCCTGCCGATGGCAATCGCCTCGGGGCTGACCTCCGCGATCACGAGCCCGCTGCACGAGGAGGTTCGTCACGCGATCCTGGCCGCGGACGTGATGAACGGAAACGACGAGAACTGCGCCACCTGGATCGCGCACACCAGCGAGAACGGCGAGGCAGCCCAGTCCGGTCGCAGGGGCGGCCGGGACGGTCGGCGGAGGACGGCGACCGCGTGAGGGCGCGGTGACCGACCATCTCGTCGTCTTCACCCCGTCGGGTCGGCGAGGCCGTTTCGCAGCGGGCACGACGGTGCTCGACGCCGCTCGGAGGCTCGGGGTCGACATCGACTCCGTCTGTGGTGGACGTGGGATCTGTGGGCGTTGCCAGGTCGAGGTGAGCGAAGGCGAGCACGCAAAGCACGGGATCGTGTCGCTCGCTGCGAACCTTTCGCCGGTCGGCGCCGTGGAGCGGGCGTACGCCTCCGAGCGTGGGCTTCGCGGCGAGCGACGGCTCGGGTGCACGGCCTGCGTCGAGGGCGAGCTCGTGATCGATGTGCCTCCCGAGAGCCAGGTCCACCGCCAGGTCGTCCGCAAGGAAGCGGATGCCCATCCGATCTCGGTCGACCCGGTCGTCAGGCTCCACTACGTCGAGGTCGAGCGGCCCGACCTGGCCTCGCCGTCGAGTGACCTCGGTCGCCTGCGCGACGCACTCGAGCGGGAGTGGGAGCTCACCGGCCTCCAATGTGATGCCCAGGTGCTTCCCGGCCTCCAGAAGACGCTGCGGGCGGGGAGCTGGCGCGTCACCGTCGCCGTTCATGACGGCGCGGTGATCACCGGTGTCTGGCCCGGGCTCCACGAGACGATGCTCGGGATCGCCTTCGATATCGGCTCGACGACCGTCGCCGGTCACCTGTGCGACCTGACGAGCGGCGAGGTTCTCTCGTCGGCAGGCGAGATGAACCCTCAGATCCGCTTCGGCGAGGACCTGATGAGTCGGGTCTCGTACGTGATGATGAATCCCGGGTCGGAGAAGGAGCTGACCCGCGTCGTGCGCGGCTGCCTGGCGAAGCTCACAGCCGAGCTCGCGAAAGCCGCGGGAGTGTCGCGTGACGACATTCTCGAGGTGACCCTGGTCGGCAACCCGATCATGCATCACCTGTTGCTGGGGCTCGACCCGACGGAGCTCGGGGGCGCGCCCTTCGCGCTCACCATCGACGAGGCCGTGCGGCGTCCCGCGACGGAGCTCGGCCTCCCCGTTCACCCGGGCGCACGCGCGTACGTGCTGCCCTGTATCGCGGGGCACGTCGGGGCGGATGCCGCCGGGGTGATCCTCTCCGAGGCTCCGTATCTCGCGGAGCAGGTGAACCTGATCGTCGACGTCGGCACGAACGCCGAGATCGTTCTCGGCAACCGTGAGCGGCTGCTCGCTGCCTCGAGCCCCACCGGTCCGGCTTTCGAAGGGGCGCAGATCAGCTGCGGCCAGCGCGCCGCCCCGGGTGCGATCGAACGCGTGCGGATCGACCCCGTCACGCTCGAGCCGCGTTTCCGGGTGATCGGCACCGAGGTCTGGTCGGACGACCCGGGATTCGCCGGCACCCTCGTGACCGGCGTGTGCGGCTCCGGGATCATCGAGGCGGTCGCAGAGCTCCATCTCTCCGGCGTGCTCACGACAGACGGGACGATCGACGGCGCGCTCGCTGCCCGGTCGCCACGCGATCGTGGCGGACGGCCGAACCTTCTCCTACGTGCTCTCCGCCGGAGAGCCCGAGCTGACGATCACGCAGAACGACATCCGTCAGATCCAGCTCGCCAAGGCTGCGCTCCACGCGGGCTGCACGCTCCTCCTCGAGCGCTACGGGATCGAACGTGTCGACCGCATTCGGCTTGCAGGTGCCTTCGGGAACCACATCGACCCGGTCTACGCGCTCGTCCTCGGGCTCGTGCCGGACTGCGATCCGGCAAGCCTCACCTCGGCAGGGAACGCTGCAGGAACGGGCGCGCGCATCGCGTTGCTCGACGGTTCCGCGCGGGCCGAGATCGAAGCGGTCGTGCGGCGGGTCGAGAAGGTCGAGACGGCCGTCGAGCCGCGGTTCCAGGAGCTCTTCGTCGGCGCGATGGCGATCCCGCACGACACCGATCCCTACGAGCGGCTACGCGCAGCGGTGACCCTGCCGCCACGCCGAGTCGCCGATGCGTCCGAAGGACGGCAGCGCCGACGCCGCAGCCAAACCGATTCCGCCCAAAGGAGCCGTGCCTGATGGAGAGACAGTCATGACCGAGGTAACCGGCGGCCGCCGCAGCGGCGGCCGCGCAGCCAGGCAGGCGGCCCGAGCCGTCTCGGACGCAGTTCGGGTTCCGTACATCACGAGGAAGCTCTCCCCGTTCGAGGTGCTCTCGGAGGAACATCTCGCTCTGATCGAGGAGAACGCCGACACCGTGCTCGAGCAGGTCGGGATCGACTTTCGCGACACACCGGACGCGCTGCGGCTGTTCAAGGACGCCGGCGCCGACATCGACGGCGAGCGCGTGCGCTTTCCCCGTGGCCTGGCCCGGCGGCTCGTGCAGGCAACGGCCCCCGCGACGTTCACGCAGGTGGCGAGGAACCCGGAGAACACCGTCGAGATCGGCGGCACCAGCACCGTCTTCGCTCCGGCGTACGGCTCGCCGTTCGTTCGCGATCTCGACAACGGCCGCCGCTACGGGACGATCGAGGACTTCCGCAACTTCGTCAAGTTGACGTACATGACGCCGTTCCTCCACCACTCGGGCGGGACGGTCTGCGAGCCCGTCGACCTTCCCGTCAACAAGCGCCACTACGACATGGTGTACGCGCACATGCGCTATTCCGACAAGGCGTTCATGGGCTCCGTGACCCACCCGACGCGTGCAGAGGACACCGTGGCGATGGCGCGGATCCTTTTCGGTGCCGACTTTCTCGAGACGAACACGGTGCTCGTCTCACTCGCGAACGCGAACTCGCCGATGGTCTGGGACTCGACGATGCTGGGGGCCGCCCGCGCCTACGCCGAGGCGAACCAGGCGGTCTTGATCACACCGTTCATTCTCGCCGGAGCGATGAGCCCGGCCACGGTCGTCGGGGCCGCCACCCAAACGCTCGCCGAGGCGCTGGCCGGGATGGCGTTCTGCCAGCTCGTGCGCCCCGGGGCGCCCGTGATCTTCGGCTCGTTCGCGTCCTCGATGTCGATGCAGTCGGGCGCGCCGACGTTCGGCACACCCGAGCCGGCACTGATGCTCTATGTGATGGCCGCGCTGGCCCGCCGACTCGGCGTGCCGTTCCGCTCGGGCGGTGGCCTGACCGCCTCCAAGATCGCCGACGCCCAGGCGGCCTACGAGTCGGCCAACACGATGCAGCCGACGGTGCTCGGGGGCGTCAACTTCGTCCTGCACACGGCCGGCTGGCTGGAGGGCGGGCTTGCGATGGGGTACGAAAAGTTCATCCTGGACGTCGACCAGGCGGCCGCGTGGCATGCGTTCGCGCGGGGCGTCGACATGTCGCCGAACGGCCAGGCGCTCGACGCGATCCTCTCGAACGAACCGGGGGTGCACTTCCTCGGCCACCCGCACACACTGGCGAACTTCGAGAGCGCCTTCTGGCGGTCCTCGAACGCCGATAACGGTAGTTTCGAGCAATGGGATCTCGACGGGGCCAAGGACGCGAACGTACGGGCGAACGCGGTCTGGAAGAAAATGCTCGCTGACTACGAGGCACCGCCGATCGACGACGCCGTCGACGAGGAGTTGCGCGAGTTCATCGAGCGAAAGAAGGCATCGTTCCCGGACTCGAACGCGTGATGGCCGCAGCAACGCTCCCCGAGCTGATTGCGCGTTCGCGGTACGAGGTGATCCCGCTCACCGGAGCCGAGGAGAAGGTGCTCGAGCACGTGCCGAAGGACGTCACGCTCACGGTCACCGTCTCGCCGGTCAAGGGGCTCGAACCGTCGTTCGAGCTGGCCGGGGCGTTCGCTGCCGCGGGATACACGGTGGTGCCGCACCTTCCTGCACGCCTCGTCGAGGACCGTGGCCACCTGGCAGAGTGCCTCGCCCGGCTCGGCGAGATGGGCGCACGTGACGTCTTCGTCGTCGCCGGTGATGCGGACGCCCCAGCGGGGATCTACGAGGGAGCGGCGCCGCTCCTGCGCGACATGCACGAGATCGGCCACCCGTTCGCGCAGATCGGGATCACGGGCTATCCCGAGACCCACCCGCTGATCGACGATGCGACGGCCACCGCGGCCATGGCCGAGAAGGCTCCGTACGCGAACTACATCGCGACCCAGATCTGCTTCGACTCGAGCGTCACGGCCCGGTGGATCGCCGACGTGTGGGGCCGCGGCGTGCAGCTGCCCGTTTACGTCGGGATCCCGGGCGCGGTGCAGCGGGCGAAGCTGTTGCGCGTCTCCACCCGCATCGGGATCGGTGAGTCGATCCGCTTCCTGCGCAAGCACGGCAACTTCGTGACGCGGTTCCTGCAACCGGGCGGCTTCAGCCCGGATCGGCTGATCAAGGGGCTCGCACCCGCACTCTCGGACCCCGAGCCGAAGGTGGCCGGGTTCCACATCTTCACGTTCAACGATCTCGCGGAGACCGAAGCCTGGCGTCAGAAGAAGCTCGCCGGCGGCTGAGTCCGATGCGGTGCGGTGGAGCTGCCGGTGAGTGACCGCTACGACGTCGTGATCGTCGGCGGCGGCTCGGCCGGGTGTGCGCTCGCGAACCGGTTGAGCGCGGACCCCTCGACGCGCGTGCTCGTCCTCGAGGCGGGGCGCCCCGACTACAAGTGGGACGTCTTCATCCACATGCCGGCCGGGCTCGCGACGCCGATCGGGAACCGGTTCTACGACTGGAAGTACGAGTCCGAGCCGGAGCCGTGCATGAACGACAGGAGGATCTACCACGCGCGTGGGAAGGTGCTCGGCGGCTCGTCGAGCATCAACGGGATGATCTTCCAGCGTGGCAATCCGCTCGACTTCGAGCGCTGGGGTGCGGATCCGGGCATGAGCACGTGGGACTTTGCACACTGCCTCCCGTACTTCAAGCGGATGGAGACCTGCCTCGCCGGTGCCGACGAGTACAGGGGTGGGGACGGGCCTCTCGTCCTCGAGCGCGGACCGGCGACGAACCCGCTGTTCACCGCGTTTCTCGAGGCAGTCCAACAGGCCGGTTACCCGCTCACCGAGGACGTCAACGGCTATCGGCAGGAGGGCTTCGCGGCGTTCGACCGGAACATCCATCGCGGTCGCCGGCTCAGCGCTGCCCGCGCCTATCTGCATCCGGTGCTGCACCGGCCGAATCTGGAGGTGCGCTGCCGCGCATTCGTGAACAGGGTGGTGTTCGACGGTCACGCGTGCGGTCGGGGTCGAGGTGGCGGGGCGCGTCGGCCCGGAGCGGATCGAGGCGGGCGAGGTGATCCTCTGCGGCGGGGCGATCAACTCCCCGCAGCTGCTCCAGGTCTCGGGGATCGGGAACGCGCGGGAGCTCGAAGCCGTCGGCGTCGACGTCGTGCACGACCTGCCGGGGGTCGGTGAGCACCTGCAGGATCACCTCGAGGTCTACATCCAGTACGGGTCGAAGCAGCCCGTCTCGGTGGCGCCTGCGATGAAATGGCGCAACCGGCCGTGGGTCGGCTTCAAGTGGCTCTTCTTCCGCTCAGGGCCCGGTGCGACGAATCATTTCGAGGCGGGCGGGTTCATCCGCGGCGACGACGACGTTGCGTATCCGAACCTGATGTTCCACTTCCTGCCCGTGGCGATCCGGTACGACGGCAGCTCACCCGCGGGCGGGCACGGGTACCAGGTGCACGTCGGCCCCATGTACTCGGACGCCCGCGGGTCGGTGAAGATCATCTCGACGGATCCGCGCGTCCATCCGGCTCTGCGCTTCAACTACCTCTCGACCGAGCAGGACCGTCGCGAATGGCTCGACGCCGTCCACGCCGCGCGGACGATCCTGACCCAGCCCGCGTTCGACGAGTACAACGCGGGCGAGCTCTCACCCGGCCCATCCGTCACGACCGACGAGGAGATCCTCGACTGGGTGGCACGCGATGCAGAGACGGCGCTGCATCCGTCGTGCACCTGCCGGATGGGGGTCGACGACATGTCCGTCGTCGACCCGGCGACGATGCGGGTTCGTGGGGTCGAGGGGCTGCGTGTCGTCGATGCGTCCGTCTTCCCGTACGTGACCAACGGCAACATCTACGCCCCGGTGATGATGGTGGCCGAGAAGGCAGCAGACCTGATCCTCGGGAACACGGCGCTCGAGCCCGACCGGACGCGGTTCTACCGGCACGTCCCTCGCGTCGAGTGATCGCACGCCCGCGCGTGCCAGTCGGCTGCTGACCTTGGCCTATGCGGGCTGATTAGCTCAGTAAGACGCTCAGCCCGGCCGACCGCCCCAGCTGAAGACGTGGTTCGACACGGTGCCGCGCGGTCCGATCTGGCAGCTTCCGGCGAGCAGCTTCCCGTTGGCGTCCGGGTTCGCGTGACAGGTGTAGCCCTTTGGCCCGCCTGTGATCGGGTAGCTGTGACCTGGAACCTTCCCGGCGAGCTTCGTGCTCGAAAGCTTGATCGCATATTGCTTCGCAACCGCGCAGCTGACGCCGTTCGCGGTGACGCCGTACGTGTTTCCCGTGACCTTTCCCCCTGTCCCAGGGAAGACCCACTTGGCGCCGACGACGTTCCCGCAGAACGCGATCCCCTCCGACCGCTCGCCTGCTGCGAGCGCGGATGATGCGACTCCGGCCGCAATCATGATCGAGAGAACCATGAGGAGAGCTTTCATGGCTGGCACCTTTCGTCGGGGAACCCGTGCGGAGTGACTCGACTCGGACGTCGGAGCCGACAAAGCGAAGGCTACACCCGATCAGGAACGACGCCTAACGCGATTCCTTGACATCCCACCATCTCGTCCCAGCTCAAGCGTGATCCAACAACCTGCGCTCGGGTGGACATTCCCGAAGACTGGCCCAGGCGACGCTCCTCACGCCAGACGTGGGATCCGAACGTTCGTCGACCGATGGCCGGGGCTTTGACCCTCAGTCCATCGACCCGCGAGGCGCGATCCACTCCGTCGGCTGGCCGGTGACCTTCGCGATGGCGTCGAAGTGGCGGTCATAGTGGACGAGCGTGATGTCGTTCGTCTCCGCGATCGCGGCAACGAGCAGGTCGACCGTGTTCGGGCCGCGATGTTGGCTCCGCTTAGCCAGGAGTGCCTGCACGGCCTCCGCGCGGCTGGTCACTCGATGGTTCAGCGGACACGACGGCAGCCCGTCGAGCTCCTCCGCGAAGGCCTTGTAGTCCGCAGGGCCGCGGGCGGAAAAGAGCAGTTCCAGCCGCACCGGAGGGCAGAGGGCGACACGGTTCGAGGCGACGAGGTTCGTCCAGCGCCCGGTCAGCTCGGCCGTTGCGGTGCTGCGATTCCAGGCGCTCGTGTCGACGAGGAACTCGGCACTCACGGCGTCCTGAGACGCCGCAGTTCAGCGTCCGTCGGCCCGATACCCCGTCCGCTCCTCTTCATCCGTTCAACGAGCCGCCGACGCCTGTCCATGTTCACGATCTCGGTGAGGGCGGCGTCGATCGTCGCGGTGAGGGTGCTCGTCCCGAGCACCGCCGCGGCGGCGTCAGCCTTCTCTCGATCGATCGAGAGCGATGTCTTTGTCATACGGCTATCCTTTCTTTCTCAGAGAGGATAGCTCTGCTTGTACGATTCGTCTATCGTCCCGACCGGCCAGGGTCGATTCGACACCTCACGAGCCGCCCGCGACGCTCAACACGGCCTTGACGATGCCGTCGTAGCCCGTGCAGCGACAGAGGTTGCCCGAGAGCCCGATGCGCACCTCGTCCTCGGTCGGGGACGGGTTGCCCGCGAGAAGGGCGGTGGCCGAGACGAGCATGCCGGGCGTGCAGAAGCCACACTGCACGCCGCCGAGGTCGAGGAACGCAGCTTGCAGCGGAGCGAGGGTGTCGCCGTCCGCGAGCCCCTCGACCGTCGTGACCTCGCTCCCCTCGGCCTGGAGTGCGAGGTAGGAGCACGCGTTCACGGGCCGGCCGTCGAGCAGCATCATGCAGGCCCCGCACTCGGAGTCGTCGCAGCCCTCCTTCGAGCCGGTGAGCCCGATGACGTCGCGCACGGCGGTGAGGAGGCTCGTCTCCGGCTCCAGGTCGACGGGATACGCGATTCCGTTGACGACGAGGGTGGCAGCGGCTTTCATGCGTCCTCCTTCCTGGCCCGCGCGAGCGCCGACGTGATCGCCCTCTGGGCGATGACGTCCGCCATCGCACGGCGATAGTCGGCCGAGCCACGGACGTCGGAGATCGGGGCGGACGCCGTCGCAACCGCTGCTCCGGCGGCCGCGATCGCCGCGGCGCCGCCGTCGCTTCCGAGCAGGGCTTCCTCGGCAGCCGGAACGCGCCTGATCGTCGGCGAGAGCGCCGTCATCGCCACGCGGGCGTGGGTGACTGCTCCGTCGGCCACGGTCACGACTGCGGAGGCGCCGACGACCGCTATCTCCATCTGGCGGCGGTATTCCAGTCGGAGGTAGGCGCTGCCGGTGCCCGTTGCCGGTGCCGGAATGTCGATCGCGACGAGCAGCTCGTCGGCTTCCGCCGTCGTCTTGCCGGGCCCGACCCAGAGATCCTCGACCGCGAGCTCTCTCGAGCCGGACGGCGAGCGCAGCGTCACTCTGGCGCCGAAGCAGACGAGCGGCCCTCCCGTCTCCATCGCCGGCGACGCGTTCATCAGGTTGCCGCCGATCGTCCCCTGCGCGCGTGTGGCGTGCGAGCCGACGATGGCGCAGGCGTCCGCCAGGCCGGTGAGTCGCTCACGTACCGTCTCGTTCGCGGCGATCTCCGCGTGGGTCGCGAGGGCGCCGAGCCGAACGCCACCGTCGTCGAGCGCATGGACGCCGTGAAGCTCGGCGATGCGGTGGATCGCCACGATCGCGTCGGGCAGCGGCGACTTGCCGGAGCGGGCACCGACGACGAGGTCGGTGCCGCCCGCGACGGGCCGCGCGCCGGCCGCGACCGCTGCGACGGCGTCGTCGACTGTGACGGCGGTGCTGAAGGTGAGCGTGCTCACGGGGCTCGCCTCCCAGACGCGCTCGGGGGTCATCGGGAGCCGATGCACCCGCGCTCCGATCACCTTCGCGATCGCATTTGCGATCGCTCCTGCCGTCGGCACGCAGGGAGGTTCGCCCACACCCTTGGAGCCCTTCGGCCCTGCGTTGGCCGTGTTGGTCTCGATCCACGCAATGTCGATCTGCGGCGCGTCCGACGCCGTCACGAGCTTGTAGTCGGTCAGGTGGGCATTCCGGTGTCGGCCGTCGTCGTCGAGCTGTGTCCCCTCGGAGAGCGCCTGCCCGATCCCCATCACGACGCCCCCGTAGACCTGACCGTCGGCACCGAGCTTGTTCAGGATCATTCCGCAGTCGTGTGCGGCGGCAATCTGGAGGACGCGCACGACCCCCGTGCCGCGGTCGACCTTGACGCGCGCGGCGTGCGCGATCAGCTGCGGCGCGTGGAACGACTCGAGGCCGAGGCGGCCGACGCAGCCCTCGGCGGGAGCTTCTGGCCCCGAGGGGAGCTCCCCCGCACCCTTGCCGTGGAACGTGCCGCCGCCGGCCAGCTCCGCGATCGTGACTGCCTTGTCGGGTGAGCCCTTGACGAGGACGGCCCCGTCGGCGAGCTCCAGGTCGTCGCGGGACGCTTCGAGGTGCTCGGCCGCAGCGTCGAGCAGCTGCTCGCGGAGGTCGACGGCGGCAGCGATCACGGCACGACCGCTGTTGAACGTCGTCTGCGACCCGCAGGAGCCCATGTCGTAGGGCGCCGCATCGGTGTCCTGGTAGAGGAGCGAGAAATCCTCCGGCTTCATGCCCAGCTGCTCGGCGACGTAGGTGGGCATCGCCATCACGGCGCCGGTGCCGTTCTCCTGCGCGCCGGTGATGATCGTCCCGGTGCCGTCCGGATTCAGCTTCACGTAGGCGCCGCTCTTCGAGGCGAAGCACGGCCACCAGCCGACGGAGACACCGATCGCCTCGTCGTCAGGGAGCTCCTGCCCATAGCCGATCAGCTCGACCGCCTTCTCGAGCGTCTCCTTCATGGCGATCTGCTCGAGCACCTGTCCGGTGGCGGTGACCGAGCCGTTCTCGATCAGCGTGCGACGGCGGAGCTCGACCGGGTCCAGCCCGAGCGCCTCTGCGAGCTCGTCCATGTGTTGCTCGAGCGCCCAGCACACCTGGGGTGCCGTCGGGGCGCGAATCGACGACGACGGTTGGTTGTTCGAGTAGACGAGCGACGACTCGATGTGGGCGGTCTCGATCTCGTACGGGCCGAGGGCGTGCATGGCCGCCATCTGCGCGAAGAAGCCTCCTTCGCCGCAGTAGGCGCCCTTGTCGAGCACGAGGCGTGCTTTCCGCCCCACCAGGGTGCCGTCGGCGCGGGCTCCGGTCTCCAGTTCGATCACCATCCCCTCACGGCGGTGGCCCACCGCGAAGAACTCCTCGCGACGCGAGAAGACGAGCTTGACCGGGCGCCGGGCTGCGCGGGCGAGGGCCGCGACATGGCCCTCGAAGTGAAAGTCGCACTTTGCCCCGAAGCCGCCGCCGAGCAGCGGCACGATGATCCGGACGTTCGACTCGGGGATCTGAAGTGTGTGAGCGACGCCGGCGCGGGCTGCATAGGGCACCTGGGTCGACGTCCACACGGTCACGCGGTCGCCTTGCCACTGTGCGATGACGGCGCGCGGCTCGATCGGGACGCCCTGGACGGGATCGGTGACGTACCGTCCCTTGACCACGACGTCGGCACCGGCGAATGGCGGCGTCGGCGTCTCCCTTCACGATCGTCGAGTACCCGAGCGTGTTGTGATGCCGGCCGAGAGCCTCCTCGCCTTCGTACGACTCCCACGCCGGGTGGACGAGGGTGGCGTCGTCCGCGAGTGCCGCTTCGAAGTCGGTGACGACCGGCAGCGGCTCGTAGTCGACTTCGATCAGGGCTGCAGCGGCCTCCGCGATCTCGGCGGTCGTGGCGGCGACTCCGGCAACGATGTCGCCTTCGAAGCGGACGGTGTCTCTCGCGAACAGCCTGCGGTCCTGAACCATGCCGCCGTACAGAACGTCGGGCACATCCTCGTGGGTCACGACCGCGAGGACACCCGGAAGTGCCCGGGCCTTGCTCGCGTCGATCCGGGTGATCCGCGCATGCGTGTGGTCGGCGTAGCGGAACTTGGCCATCAGCTGGCCGGCGAGCACGATGTCGGCCGTGTAGCGACCGGTGCCTGTCACCTTCTCCTTGCCGTCCGGACGGATGAACGTCCTGGGTTCCTCGACCGTCGCCACCGTTGGCTCTCCTTCGTGGATCGTGTGTGGCCCTATCCAATCAGAGAGGGCCGGGCCGCCGGCGACGTCGGTGTCCTCTAGGAGGCGCCGACGAGGCCCTCGACGCGTGCGGTCACCGCCGGCGTCGAGAGGCCGCGAGCGGCCAGGGTCGTCCGCCTTCGGATGACGTCGTCGGCGCTCGTCGCCCATTCCTGTTGCACCGCGAAGACCACCTGCGCCGCGAGATCGGGCGCATCGGGGTGGATCCGTTCGAGCAGCTCCGGTCTGTCGGCGGCGAGCCTCATCACCCGGTCCGATCGGGCCCCGTAGAAGTGGGCCAGGTGCGCGGCCACGTCGGGCTCGAGGCTCCAGCCCGTGACGAGGCGTGCTGCGACGTTGCCTGCGTCGGAGGCGCCCGGGAGCGGCACCGGGCGACGGTCGACGCTGCTCAATCCGAGCTCACCGGAGAGGCGGTCGAGAGCGTCGAGGGCGATCCTCCTGTACGTCGTGAGCTTGCCGCCGGCGACGGTGAGCATGCCGCCTCTGCCCGTCAGGAACGCGGTCTCGCGCCGCGCATCGACGGTGGAGCTGTCGCTCGACGGAAGCACGCGGAGGCCGGCGTAGCTCGCAAGGACGTTCTCCTTCCGCAGCACGGCCGGATCGACCGCGACCGCCGCTTCGGTCAGCACCTGATCGATGTCGTCGTCGGTCGCGGCGACGTCGAGCGGGTCGCCGTCGTAGAGCGTGTCGGTGGTACCGAGGAGGAGCATCCCTTCCCAGGGGTAGGCGAACGTCACGCGCACCTGGTCGTGCGGGATGGTGAGAGCTGCCGACCATGGCTCGTCGAGCGGGAGCGTCACGTGGACTCCCTTCGAGAGCCGTCCGTACGGGGCGACCGTTCGATCCTCGAGCCGGCGAAGCGTGTCGAGCCATGGCCCGGTGGCATTGACGACTGCGCGCGCCTCGACCGACACGGTCTCGCCCGAGATGCGATCGCAGACCGCTCCGCCGCGCACCCGGCCGCCCACGAGCCGCAGCTCGACGACCTCGGCAAAGTTGAGCACGGTGGCGCCTGCCTCCGCCGCGGCGGTCACGTTCGCGAGGCACAACCGTCCGTCGTGGGTCCATGCGTCCTGATACACCCCGCACCCCCTCAGGCCCTCCATCCGCAGCGGTGGAACGCTGCGCCGCGCCCGTTCGGGCTTGACGAGGCCGCCGAGCTTCTCCCCTGCAAGGGTCGAGTAGGTCCAGAGCCCGGCCTGGATCGTCGCAGGTCGATACGGACCGCCGCGATAGACAGGGAACAGGAACGGGATCTTCCGGACGAGGTGCGGAGCAACGACGCGCAGCAGTGCGCGCCGCTCCGTGTGGGCTTCGCGGACGAGCTTGACGTCGCCGAGCCGGAGGTAGCGCAGGCCACCGTGGATGAGCTTCGAGGACGCGCTCGAGGTGGCGCCGCCGAAGTCCGCCCGGTCGACGAGGGCGACCCGGAGACCGGCTCGAGCTGCTTCGTTCGCGATCCCGGCGCCGACGATGCCGCTACCGACGACGAGCAGGTCGTAGGGCGCCCGGGTGAGCTCTGCTCGGCGCGGCCGCGCGCCAACCGGCTACGGCCATACGGGGTTCGTCCAGGCTCGCCCGCCGCGTTCGTCCGTGACCTGGAGCCGTGCGTAACGAGCGGTCTCCGGAAGATCCAGGCGCGCTGCCGTGATCGATCCGTCCGGAGTCGTGGCGAGGATCTCGCCGCCGTAGCGGTACCCGAGCCGGCCCGCGTGCACGGATGCTCCGCTCGAGATTCCGAAGACGACGGTGACGCTGCGACACGGGTCGCACTCCACCACGATCGAGCCGTCGCCGGCGCGGACCGACGAAAGGCGCGGGCCCGGTGGAGGCGTAGAAGCAACCTGTCCTCAAGGCGTCGAGAACACCGTCGAGGGTCGGCTCCGAGCGAACCCACGTCCAGGCGAGATCGGAGTCGAACCCCGGGTGATGGCTGTCGTCGGTCGCGAGGGCGAAGCAGCGGCGCCCGGCCTCGAGGAGCTCGTCCCAGTGCACGGCCGACAGGCCGCGGCCGATCTCGAGCTCGCAACCGGCGTTGAAGATCTCGATCCCCGAGACGGTCTCCGGCAGCTCGAGTGTGCCCGGCGTGACGCCGGTCCAGTAGGGGTGGGCGAGGTACGCGACGCCGCCGTGTGCCGTGATCCAGGCCGCCGTCTCCGGCGAGATCGAGCCGCTCGCCCTCGAGGCTCTCGAGCGCGTCGTCGATCCCGAGCGCGAGGACGTGACCGTCGCGGCCGCCGGGGAGGAGGCAGTTGAGCTCGGCGCTCGGCAGCACCAGCAGACGCTCGGTCGAGGGCGGGTCGCTCCTGACCCAGTGATCGGTGACGGCGAGCACGTCGTACCCGGCGCGCTCGTAGTGCTTCACGAGCGCGCGGGGCGCAGCTCGCCGTCGGAGTTCGTCGTATGGGCGTGGAGCGCGCAGCGCAGCCAGGCTCCCGGTGCCTGCCAGGGACCGTTCATGTCTGGTGCACCCTAATTGCACGCTCCGACGCGCAACCTATTGCACCATTGTCCGTCTCAACGTACGATCGCGTCGCACCACGATTCCCGGTAACCGCCGGGTCGAGAAGGAGGAGAAGCGTGGAGGATTATCAGGAGCAGGAGTACGAGTTCCTGCGCAGGCTCGAGGATGAACGGGTCGGCCGGCGGACGCTCGCCGAAGAGGGGTCTTGTAGCGGGCGCAGGTCTGACCGTCATGTCGCTCTCCCCGGCGGCTCTGGCGGCGCGGAAGCAGGTGCTCGCCGATCCGCCCGTCCGCGGGACGCTGGCCAACCTCAAGGAGACCGTGCAGCAGGCAAAGAAGGAAGGCCGCCTGAACGTGATCGCGCTGCCGCCGGACTGGGCGAACTACGGCGAGATCATCTCGACGTTCTCGAAGAAGTACGGCATCCCGATCACGAGCGACAACCCGGACGGCAGTTCATCGCAGGAGAACCAGGCGATTGTCTCGCTCAAGGGCGATCCGCGTGCTCCCGACGTCGTCGATGTCAACCCGACGTTCGCGGTCTCGGCACAGCCCAGGGGCTGTACGCGAAGCACTTCCCCAGGACTTACCCGACGATCCCGCGGGCGATGAAGGACACGCGCGGCTTCTGGATGGGTGACTACTGGGGCTCGGTCACGATCGGCTACAACGGGAATCTCGTCAAGAACCCGCCGAAGACGTTCGCCGACCTGCTGAAGCCGGAGTACAAGAACCAGGTGGCCCTGAACGGGAGCCCGTTGACGTCCGGCTCTGCGATCGCCGGCGTTTTCGCCGCAGCGCTCGCAAACGGCGGCTCGCTCAGCAACGTCGCCCCGGGAGTCGACTGGTTCGCGAAATGCAAGTCGGTCGGCAACTTCATCCCGGTGCAGACCGTCCCGCAGACGGTCGCCTCGGGTCAGACGCCGATCTCGATCGACTGGGACTACAACAACTTCGCCTATGTGAAGGAGTTCCCGGCTGCGAACTGGAAGGTGACGATCCCGTCCGACGGCCAGTACGGCGGCCACTATGCCCAGGCGATCAACGCGACCGCACCGCACCCGTGGGCGGCCCGGCTCTGGCAGGAGTTCATCTACTCCGACCAGGGGCAGATCCTCTACCTGAAGGGGTATGCGCATCCCGCGCGCTTCGCCGACCTGACGGCGCGGAAGGTGATTCCCGAAGGCACTGACGGCAACGTTCCCGTCCGGCTGGTTCAACGCGACGGCGAAGTTCGCGAGCCTCGCCCAGCAGGCGGCCGCGAAGGCGGTCATCAACACGCAGTGGCCGGCCAAGGTCGGCTCGAGCTAGAGCCGCTGGCAGCGCACGCCGTACCTCACGACGGTCTCCGGCCGGGTCCACGACCCGGCCGGAGACGTCGGTCCTTCGCCTGGCTCGGCGTCGTCCCGTTCTTCGCCTACGCGACGGTGTTCCTGATCCTGCCGGCGGCAACGGTGATGATCGGCGCGTTCAAGGGCGACCAGGGCGGCTACACGGTCGACAACGTCACCTCGATCGTCCAGACCCAGAACCTTCGCAAGGCGTTCGAGGAGAGCATCCGGATCAGCCTCACGACGGCGCTCCTCGGCGGCCTGCTCGGGCTTCTCATCGCCTACGCGGCAAGCCGCAAGGGGACGCCGGGCTGGATCCGCTCGGCGTTCGGGACGTTCTCGGGCGTGGCGGCGAACTTCGGCGGCATCCCGCTCGCCTTCGCGTTCATCGCCACGCTCGGGACGATCGGGATCGTGACCCAGTTCCTCAACGACGTCTTCGGCGATCAACATCTACCAGCACGGGTTCGCGATCTGGTCGCGACGGGCGTCGAGCTGACCTACCTCTACTTCCAGATCCCGCTGATGATCCTCGTGATCTCGCCCGCGATCGACGGTCTTCGCGCCGAGTGGAGCGAAGCGTCCTCGAATCTCGGTGCGAGCCGGTTCCAGTACTGGCGCCACATCGGCATTCCGGTGCTGATGCCCTCGATTCTGGGCGCCGTGATCCTGCTCTTCGGGAACTCGTTCGCGGCCTACGCGACGGCGTACTCGCTGACGAGCGGGACCGGCCTGCCACTCGTGCCGATCCTGATCGGCAACGATCTCACGGGCGATGTCCTCTCGAACCCGCACGAGGGTCAGGCGCTCGCGTTCGGGATGTTCGTCGTGCTGGCGGCGATGATGCTGTTCTACGTCCCGCTGCAGCGGCGGGCGTCGCGGTGGGCGAAGTGAACCGGACGAGAATCGCTCCCTCGGCCGTGGTGTGGCTCGTGGTCGGCGCGACCTACTTCCTGATCCCGCTGATCGCGACGCTCCTCTTCAGCCTCAGGGATGCGCAGACCGGGAAGTGCTGCAGCCTCTCCGCGTACGGCGACATCCTGCACGACCCGCAGTTCTGGTCGACGATCAAGATCTCGTTCAGGCTCGCGCTGGAGACGATCGTGGTGGGGTTGCTGCTGTTCGTGCCAACCATCTACTGGGTGCACCTGAAGGTGCCGCGGCTTCGACCCGTCGTCGGCTTCATGGCCCTCGTCCCGTTCGTGATTCCGCCGATCATCCTCGTCGTCGGACTGCTCAAGTTCTTCAAGGACACGCTCCATGCGCCGTTCTGGTTCCTCGGCAAGCCCGACCTATTCCTCGCCGGCGCGTACGTCATCCTCGCCTTCCCGTACATCTACTTCTCCCTCGACGCCGGCTTTCGCTCGATCGACGTGCACACGCTGACCGAGGCGTCGCGAGGCCTCGGCGCCTCCTGGCGAACGACGCTCGGACGCGTGATCCTGCCGAACATCAGGGTGGCCGCACTGAGCGGAGCTTTCCTGACGCTCGCGATCGTGATGGGCGAGTTCACGATCGCGAGCCTCTCGGCGTTCCACACCTTCCCGACGTACCTGCAGCAGATCAACCAGAGCAAGGCCTATCCGGCTGCGGCTGCGACACTGATGAGCTTCATGATCACGTGGGCCGCAATGCTCTCGATCCTCGCTGATCGGGCGGCGTGGAGGACAGCGCACCGTGCGCGTGGGGATCGGCCGGTGACAGCTGCGGCCCACGTCGAGCTGCAGGGGCTGTGGCGCTCCTTCGGCCACGTCACCGCGCTCCAGGGCATCGACCTCGCGCTCGGAGAGGGCGAGTTCGTCTCGCTGCTCGGGCCGAGCGGCTGCGGCAAGACGACCGCGCTGCGCCTCGTCGCCGGCTTCGACCAGCCCGACGCAGGCAGCATCCTCGTCGGCGGCAAGGACGTAACGCGTGTGTCGCCGAACCGGCGCGACATGGGCATGGTCTTCCAGGCCTACAGCCTGTTCCCGAACATGACGGCCGAGCAGAACGTCGAGTACGGCCTCAAGATCCGCAAGAAGCCGAAGGCCGGCCGCCGCACGCGGGTGCGGCGAGTTGCTCGAGCTCGTCGGGCTCGCCGACGCGGGCAAGCGCTACCCGCACCAGCTCTCGGGCGGCATGCAGCAGCGTGTCGCGCTCGCCCGGGCGCTCGCGATCGAGCCGCAGTGTGCTGCTGCTCGACGAGCCACTCTCGGCGCTCGATGCGAAGGTGCGCGTCCAGCTGCGCGAGGAGATCCGCCGCATCCAGCTCGAGCTCGGGAATCACGACGATCTACGTCACCCACGACCAGGAGGAAGCGCTCTCGATCTCGGATCGGGTGGCGGTGATGTACGGCGGCAAGATCGAGCAGATCGGCTCGCCGGCCGGAGATGTACGGCACCCCGGCGACGCCGTTCGTGGCCGAATTCATCGGCACGATGAACCGGCTCATCGCGACCGTCGGGGACGAGGGGACGATCGACTACGCGGGGTTGTCGTTGCGCGTCGATGCTGCACGTGGCCTACCGCGCGGCGAGCGCGTGCTCTGCCTGGTGCGACCGGAGACGGTGGAGATCGTGCCCGCAGACGGCACCGTGCCCGGAGAGCGCGGTTGCAGGCGAGGTGATCTCTCACACGTTCCTCGGCTCGACGACGCGGGTTCGGGTACTCGACGAGAGCGGCGATCAGATCGCTCACTGCCGACCTCTCGACCGCGAGGGCGGAGCCGCTCACGGTCGGGACACGCGTCGTCGCGCGCTTCCCGGCCGACGGCCCTCGCTTGCTCAGCCTGGCCGACCAGCCAGAGTTGCCAGTGCTAGATCCGGAAGATCACTGAAGATTCCGTCGACGCCGAGCTCCTGCAGCTCACGCATCCGCGCCGCGATCGTTGACCGTGTAGACGAGCGCTTTCAACCCCAGGCTGTGCGCCCGTGCGATCCCGCGGGACGTGACACGGGAGTCGTCGAACCCGGCCGCCCAGGCGACGTCCGCGGCGCCACGGATCGACGTCCCGAAACCGACGTGCTGCACCGTGCGCAACGCCGGCCGAAGACGCCGTGTCTCGAGGATCGCGCGGCGTGAGAACGAGACGACGACCGCCTCCGGCCCGAGGTGCTGCAAGGTGCGATCGACGATGTCGTGGCGGCGATACAGCCAGGGGCTCTTCAGCTCCGCCATCACGCCGATGCGCCCGCCGCGAGCTCGATGACCTCCGCGAGCGTCGGGATCCCGAGCTCGCGGAGCTCGCGCGAGGCTCCGGCTCCGGAGCAGGCCCTTCGCAGGTGTGAGCCGGTCGAGCCTGAGGTCGTGGAAGACCACCGGCTCGCCGTCGCTCGACGCCTGGACGTCGAACTCGAGGTAGTCGGCACCGAGTACGATCGCCCGCTCGAACGCGGGCAGGGTGTTCTCCTTTTGTTCTGCAGACGCGCCGCGGTGGGCAATGACCCAGGTCACGGCGTCGTCAGCGTGAGGCGGAGCGCTTGCTCCCAGTCTCGACGCCGTTCGGCTCGCTCGTCCGGGCTCAACGACGGCTCGTACAGCGTTCCACGAGGTCGTAGCGCCGCCAACGCCTCGACGTTCGGCCAGACACCGATCGCGAGACCGGCAAGTGCCGCGGCGCCGAGTGCGGTCGCCTCGACGTTGGCGGACACCTCGACGGCTGCCCCCGCCAGGTCGGCCTGCAGTTGCATCAGAAAGCGATTGGCGGTCGCGCCGCCGTCTGCGCGCAGGACGTCTGCGCGGACAGGCAGGACGTCGAGGATGTCGGCGACCTGGTGAGCGATCCCCTCGAGCGCCGCCCGGACGAGATGTGCTCGGGTCGTTCCCCTGGTCAACCCGGTTATCAGTCCGCGGGCGTGTGCATCCCAGTGTGGCGAACCGAGCCCCGTCAAGGCGGGCACGAAGAAGACTCCCTCGGTGGAGGTCACCTGCTGGGCGATCCGCTCGCTCTCGGCTGCGTCCTCGATGATCCCGAGCCCGTCACGGAGCCATTGCACCGCCGCGCCGCCGACCAGCACTCCTCCTTCCGCTGCGAACTGCGCCGGTGCACCGGGAGCAACCGCGGCCGCCGTCCGGAGCAAGCCCTCTGCCACCTCCTCCGGCTGCTCTCCGATGTTCACGAGCACGAACGTGCCGGTGCCGTAGGTCGCCTTTGCCTGTCCGGCGAGAACGCACCCCTGGCCGAACAGCGCCGCCTGCTGGTCGCCGGCGATGCCTGCGACCGGCAGTGTGGCGCCGAACATCGTGGCCTCGGTCGCGACACCCGACGACGGCACGACGGTCGGGAGCATCGATCGGTCGACTGCAAACAGGTCGAGCAGGGTCTCGTCCCAGGAGCCCGCGGACAGGTCGAAGAGCATCGTCCGGGATGCATTCGTGACATCGGTCAGATGAGCCGCTCCGCCGGTCAGCTGCCAGATCAGCCACGTATCGACCGTCCCGAAGGCGAGCTCGCGCTGCGCGAGGCTGGTCCGCGCCAGGATCCACTCGAGCTTGGTCGCCGAGAAGTACGGATCGCACACGAGCCCGGTGCGCTCTCGGACGAGGGCGGCCGGAAGCTCGGCGCAGCGCGAGGCAGTGCGCCGGTCCTGCCAGACGATCGCGTTGTGCACCGGGCGGCCGTTGCGTCGTTCCCACACAACGGTCGTCTCGCGCTGGTTCGTGATCCCCACGGCGGTCAGATCGGTGGCCTTGACACAGGCGTCGGCGAGCGCGGCTTCGGCTGTGAGCAGGACGCTCGTCCAGATCTCGTCGGGGTCGTGCTCCACCCAGCCCGGCGCCGGGAAATGCTGCGTGAGCTCGCGATAGCCGCGGCCCAACGGCTGCAGGTCGTCGCCGACCACGAGGCAGGTCGTCCCCGTGGTCCCCTGGTCGATGGCAAGGAGCACGAGGTCGTCAGCTCCGGCCGAGGAGGCGCGCCATGACCGCTGCGTCGATCGCATCGATGATCTCGTCGGCCTGCCCGAGCCGTGCGTCGGGCATCGTTCCCCGTACTGCGACGCAGTGGATCTGCGCCGCCTTCGCCGCTGCGATCCCGGCCTCGGTGTCCTCGAACGCCAGGGCTTCCGACGCCCCGACGCCGAGCCGGGCGAGAGCGGTCACGTAGCACTCGGGATCGGGCTTCTCGTGGTCGACGTCGTCCGCGGAGATGATCGCCGTGATCTGCGGGGCCAGCCCGGCAGCGACGACGACCGGCTCGATCTCGGCCCGATAGGCCGCCGAGACGATGGCGACCGGGACGCGCGCCGCGGCATGACGAACGGCGGCACGGACGGGCTCGGGCACCGTCGTTCCGTCGGCCGCTCGAGCCGCGTAGCGCTCGATCCGCTCCGCGATGAGCGCCGCGAGCTCGGCGCCGTCGATGCCGAGCCAGCCGCCGACGATCGCCTCCTCGGACAGCCCGGCGAGCCGGCCGAAGTACTCCTCCGCGGTGATCGGGCGGCCGTGTCGTGCGAACAGCTCCTGGTAGATCGCCAGGAGCAGCGGCTCGTCGTGCGAGAGCGTCCCGTTGAAGTCGAACATGACCGCGCGTGGTGTCCCCATCCGGGGCGCAAGCCTAACCTGGCGCAATGTCATCGGTGGCGTTCATGCTTGCCCTCGCCGCCGCCGTGCTGCATGCGTTCTGGAACCTTCTCCTTGCACGCGCCCGCGATCCGGAGAGCGCGACGGCGGTGGCGCTCGTGGCGGCGGTGGTCGTGTTCGCTCCCGTGACGGTCGTCCGCTTCGACGCGGAGTGGTCGGTGTGGCCGTTCATCGTCGTCACCTCGATGCTGCAGCTCGTGTATTTCGCCCTGCTCGCGACCGCGTACCGCAAGGCCGAGCTGTCGTTCGTCTACCCGGTCGCACGCGGCGTCGCGCCGGTGATCGTGCTCGTCGCCTCGGTCGCCCTGTTCGGCCGCCCGACGACGCCTGCCCAGGTGACGGGGGTCGTGCTCGTGTGTGTCGGGGTGCTGCTCGTCCGCGGCCTGAGGAGGCCGGCGGACACGCACGCGCTTGCGTTCGCGCTCGGCATCGCCTGTGTGATCGCCTCCTACACGCTGCTCGACAAGCGAGGGATCACCCACGCGAGCCCGATCACGTACCTCGAGCTGAGCATGATCCCCGCGGCGGCCGGCTATGCGGTTGCGACGGTTGCCGTCAAGGGTCGAGCGCGCGTCCGTGCCGAGCTGGGCGCCCCCGCCGTGCTCGCGGGCCTCGCCTCGTTCGCGGCCTACGCCCTCGTTCTCGCAGCGCTCGAGCGAGCCTCGGCCGCGTCGGTCGCAGCGGTGCGGGAAACGAGCGTCGTCATGGCAACGGCGTTCGCCGCGGTCGTGCTCCACGAGCACGTGAGTCGAGCGCGAATCGCCGGCTCACTCATCGTCGTCGCGGGAATCGCGCTGCTCGCGCTGCGCTGAGCCCGCTCCGAACGCGACCGGCCTACAGCAACGAGCGCACCGCGTGGGCGATCTCGGCCGGGCCGGGAAGGGTCTGGAGCTCGAGGTCCTTCTGATACGGGATCGGATGTGAGGGAGCACCGACGCGGACGATCGGCGCGTCGAGCTCCCAGAAGCAGCGATCGGCGACCTGTGCCGCGATCTCCGCCCCGAGACCGCCGAATTGCACGGCCTCGTGGGCGATGACGAGGCGGTGCGTCCGCGCCACCGAGCCGGCGATCGTCTCCATGTCGAGCGGGACGAGCGTCCGCGGGTCGACGACCTCGACACTCACACCCTCCTCGTCGAGCTCTCGTGCGACCCGGAGTGCGTGGGGCACCATCGCGCCCAGCGCCACGACCGTCACGTCGGCGCCCTCGCGGGCGATGCGAGCCCGCCCGAGCTCGATCGCGTAGCGCTCCTCGGGCACGGGAGCCGGATCGCCGAAGAACAGGAGCTTCTGCTCGAGGAAGATGACGGGGTTGTCGTCCTGGATCGCCGCAGCAAGCAAGCCCTTGGCGTCGAACGGGGTCGACGGCATCACGACGATGAGGCCGGGGATATGGGCGAAGAGGGCTTCGAGGCTCTGCGAGTGCTGTGCGCCGAGCCGGACGCCGCCTCCGGACGCCATCCGGATCACCAGTGGCAGGTCGGGCGTCCCGCCCATCATGAATCGCAGCTTCGCAGCCTGATTCAGGATCTGGTCGAACGCGACGCCCGCGAAGTCGGAGAACTGCAGCTCGACGACCGGGCGAAGACCGGTCAACGCGGCTCCGATCCCGCAGCCCACGAAGCCGCTCTCCGTGAGCGGCGTGTCGCGAATCCGGGAGGCGCCGTAGCGTTCGTACAGCCCTTCGGTAGCGCGAAACAGGCCGCCGACGCGGCCGACGTCCTCGCCGAGCACGATCACGTCGGGATCGGCGGCGAGCTCGAGATCGAGCGCCTCACGAATCGCGGGCATGAACCCGAGCGTTCGGTCGGTGAGCACGGGTGGCGGCGGGTATTCCCGGTGCGGGCTGAAGACCGCCGCCAGCAGGTCGTCGGGGCTCGCATCCTCGTCGGCGAGCGCGGACTCGACCGCCGTGGCGACCTCGGCCGTGACGTCGTCGATGATCGCGGCCAGACGGTCGTCGTCGAGCGCTCCGGCGGACTCAATTTCTTGACAGATCCCCCTTGGACAATGGATTCTGGAGTCATGGCCGATGACACGACTTCCCTCCCCGGCTCCGTCACGCCCGACACCGATCCTGACCTCGTCCAGCGACTGCTGGACGAGCTGCGGCAAGGCTGGCAGCACAGGCCAGCAGAGCCCGGTGGAGTCCTTGCTGGCCCGCTATCCCAGGCTGGAGTCCAACCCGGCCGGGGTCGTGGACCTGATCTATGGCAAGGTCCTGCTCCGCGAGCAGGCCGGCCAGACCATCGTCATCGACGATTACTTGAAGCGGTTTCCGGCACAAGGTGGCCCTGCGGCGGCAGTTTGCCTTGCACCAGGCCATTGCCGAAGAAGCCTCTACCACCGCGGGATCGTTTCCCAGACTGGCGATGACACGGCGGCGGGCTCGGCCAAGGCCGACAAGCCGGACGTGTTCGAGATCCTGGGCGAACTGGGCCGCGGCGGCATGGGCGTCGTCTACGCCCGGCCAGGCAGCCGGGGCTCAACCGCCTGGTCGCCCTGAAGATGATCCTGGCCGGCGGCCACGCCGGCGCCGAGCGAGCTGGCCCGCTTCCGCACCGAGGCCGAGGCCGTCGCCCGGCTGCAGCACCCGCAACATCGTCCAGATCTACGAGGTCGGCGAGCACGACGGCCAGCCCTTCTTCTCGCCTGGAGTTCGTCGCCGGCGGCAGCCTGGCCGCAGAAGCTCGCCGGCACGCCGCTGCCGCCGCGGCAGGCGGCCGCGCTGGTCGGAGACGCTGGCCCGCGGCCGTGCACGCCGCCCACCAGCACGGCATCGTCCACCGCGACCTGAAGCCGGCCAACGTCCTGCTGACCGCCGACGGCACGCCGAAGATCACCGACTTCGGCCTGGCCAAGCAGCTGGACGACGACGCGGGCCAGACGCAGACGCGGCGCGATCATGGGCACGCCGAGCTACATGGCCCCGGAGCAGGCGGCGGGCAAGAGCAAGGAGATCGGCCCGGCCGCCGACGTCTACGCCCTGGGCGCGATCCTCTACGAGCTGCTGACGGGCCGGCCGCCGTTCAAGGCGGCGACGCGCGCTGGACACGCTGCTGCAGGTGCTCAGCGACGAGCCGGTGCCGCCGTCGCCGGCTGCAGCCGCAGCGTGCCGCGCGACCTGGAGACGATCTGCCTGAAGTGCCTGCAGAAGGAGCCGCGGCGAGCGCTACGCACGGCGCCGAGGACGCTGGCCGACGACCTGCGGCGGTTCCTGGCCGGCGAGCCGATCCTGGCCCGGCCGGTGGGAGGCGCTGGAGCGGCTGCTGAAGTGGGCGCGGCGGCGCCCGGCCGTGGCCGCCGCCTGGGCTGCCGTCGCCGTGGTCGCCTGGCGCTGCTGGGACTGGCCGGCGTCTTGCATCAGTGGCGGCGGGCCGAGCTGGCCTGGAGTGCCGAAGCCCAGGAACGCAAGCGGGTCGAGCAGCAACTCTATTTCAACCGAATCACGCTGGCGGATCGCGAGCTGGCGGCCGGCAAGGTCCCCTGGGCCGAGGACCAGCCTGGCCCTTTGTCCCGAAGCGTTGCGGGATTGGGAATGGCGCTCCTTCCAGCGGCGCTGTCAGGGCGAGGCGGTGCAGAATCTGGGCGGGCATCTGGGCTCATCAGCCGAGTCGCCGTCAGTCCAGATAGTGCCTGGATCAGCTTCGTGCGGAAGTGACAAGGCCATTCGTCTCTGGGACGCCCGGACGGGGAAAGCCGGCCAGACGCTGGTTGGCCATCCGGGCACCGTCAACTGGGTCGCCTTTTCTCCCTACGGCCAGACCCTGGCCTCGGCGGGCGATGCCGGCGAGGTCATCCTCTGGGACTGGCAGGCCAGCAAACGCTCACCTTCCGCAAGCACGATGGCCCGGCCTCTTGTGAGAATTTGATCCGGCGGGGAAATTGCTGGCCTCGGCCACGTTTGGCGGCGAAAGGCCCGGCCTGGTGCTGCTCTGGGAGCGCGAGCGGCGGCACGGTCCGGCACGAGTTGCGTGGCCACACTGGCCGGGTGACGGCCGTGGCTTTTTCTCCCGATGGACGCTGGCTGGCCACTTCCAGTCACGATCGAACCGTCCGCATCTGGGACGTGGCATCGGGCCAGCCAGTCCGGGTGTTCGCGGCACATCAATGGCCTGTGTCGTGCGTGGCGGTCCATGCCGGATGGAGAAACGCCTGGCGTCGCCAGGGGGCCGCTTCAATGCCGAACGGCCGGAGGAGGGCGAGATCCTGATCTGGGAAGCCGCCACGGGCCAGGTCCGCCATCGGCTGCGCGGCCATGCCGGCCGGGCCGTCACCGCCGCCTTCCATCCCAACGGCAGCCGGCTGGCCACCGCGGGCTGGGACCAGGATGAGCATCATCAAGCTCTGGGACACCACCGCACGGGCCAGGAAGTCCTGACCCTGACCGGCCACCAGGATGCCATCATGAGCCTGGCCTTCAGCCGTGACCGCCGGCTCATCTCCGGCAGCGTCGGACCGTCCGCGTCTGGGGCGGCAAGGAATGAGGCCGCTGGCTACGGCTTGTAGTAGTGAATCGTGACGTTGTAGACGGGCACCGGGTAGACTTCGAAGGCAACCTTCTCGGTCTCGATCTTGATCTCCTTGCCGCCGACGATCAGGCCGCGCGACGACGACCTGGGCATCGGCGCGAAGCTGGGCCTGTAGGGCGCCCAGGTTGCGTGGCCGTTCTGTCGGAAACACGCTGCGGCTCGGCGCCGCCAGGTCTTCCGCCTCGTAAGAAATGTCCGGCGGTTTCGACTTGGCTTTCCCCTCGCGGAACGCGGTCAAGGTGATGGTGCCCACGTCGATGCCGTCGTTCATCTCCTGGAGCTTGGATTCCTGCCGCGACAGGATGCAGGAACTCCTCGCCGCGATCGACCCCGACCTTGTAGCCGCGAATCTCCAGCGGTCCCGAGCTGGGAGCCAGGACCCACAGTGGACCTTGCTCGGCCGGCAGGCGGTCCTTGTAGAGCGTGTTTTCACCGTTGACCTTCAGCACCACGCCGTATTGCAGCTTGGAGGCGTCCTGGCGGCGGACCATCAGGCATGACTTTTTGCCCCTCTCTGGGCTCGGCCACCCAGGCCTTGCCGCCTTCGATCTTGACCGGGACTTTTTGGCCATCGTAGTAGATGTCGAGCGTGACCAGCGCACGGCGCCGTTCAGGGGGAAGGTCGCGCCCTGGCTGTGGACGCCGGCGGCCGCCTGCACGGCCCCCGCCTGGGCGAGCTGCACCTGGCCGTCGTCAAAGGCGCCGCGGAGGAGGAAGCTGGAGCCGCTTTCGACCAGGTCCTGCACCTCGACGGCCGCCTTGAACTGGGCCACTTTGGCCAGGTTGTCCCCCTTCTGGTCGAACGCCAACACGCCCACGTCCATCTGCTTCAGTCCGGCGTCGAGCATGACGACGCCGGTGAGGAAGGCGTCGGGCATGACCTGTTCCTCGCCCCATGCCAGGGCATAGCGATCGGCGAACAGGGCTTTCCGCCCGTCCACGGGTCAGGTCGTTGGCACGCGGACGGCGGCCACCCGCGCACTCGCGCGCTGGATGATGCCGATCGGCTCCGCGCGGGCTGTTCGCCAGCGCAGGGCGATCTCCAGGCGGTCGGCCAGGCTCAGGTTGATGGTGCCGGCATTGTCGCTCACCGGCTCATCGCCGATCTTGCTGCGGAACTTGAGCACGCCGACGTTCTTGTAGCCCTTTTCCCTCAGATACTTGAGGATGCCGGGGGCCTCTTTCAGGAGCTGCTTTTCCAGGTCGGCCGTCCGTCCCGGATGGGCCAGGAAGAGACAGGCCGCGACTGTCGCCAGGATGATTCGCATGATCAGCACCTCTTGTTTCCGCTCTGTACCAGGTTAACGCAGACCCTGTCTCCGTCGGACAACCAATTTACTGTCCAGTCAACGTGAAGGCAGCCCAGAAGAACGGATGGGCGGCACCATTTCGCTCGCGGCGGGCCTTGATCATCGCCAGCTGGGCTTCGCGTAGAGGCCAGTACCTTCTTGTCGGCCAGGTGGCCGAAGAAGTCGGACATCAGCCAGGCGGGTCGGATGTCGGGGATCTGCCAGAGCGTGGCCAGCACCGAGCGGGCACAGGCGAGCTGAAAGGCCTGCCGCAGGCCGGCCACGCCTTCGCCGTTGCGAACCTGGCCCGGCCGGTCTCGCAGGGCGCTGAGGACGACCAGCTCGGTGCCACGTAAATCGATGCCGACAATCTCCAGGCCCGTGAGGACGCCGTCCTCGTCGCCGCCTGCGTCGTCGGGCGGTTGCAGCCGGCCAACAGCAGGCCGCAGCGCAGCAGGGGATTCTCCAGTGCCTTGCCTTCCTTGGTCAGGGCCAGGCGGCGATCGACAAAGGCGCAGTCCGCCGCCGCCGCCTCCTGGTCCGGCAGGAAATAGCCGTGGGTGCTGAGGACCAGCACTTTGGGGTTGCAGATGCGCTTGACGACGCCTTCCAGTGCCTGGCGGTCCTGATAGAGCCAGGTTTCCTGGCCGATGTACTGGTCGAGCTTCGGCTTGATCGCTTCCACCTCGGCCCGCGTGCCCGGCAGACGGGCCACCTTGGGCAACTGTAGAGACGGTGGTAGGCCGCAACTCACTCGCCGTTTTGCTCTTGTTGACCGACTGGCTCAGCTCGCGCAAGCAGGCCTCCAGCGCACAGGTCGAAGTCCGGATCGGCAATGACCCGCACCGGCCGGCGGTCAACGTGGGAACTGGGTTGACCAGCTCGCACCCGAGGCCAGGTAGCGGATCGTGTGCTTCTCCACTACATACTTGCCATCGGCCGGCGGCAGGGCGGCCCAGGGAGCCGAGCCAGGCGTCGGCGTCTGGGCTGATCAGCCATTCGCTTGAGGCATCGATGTGCTTGCGGAGCGGGTCGAGCAGCAGCTGGCCCACCGGGCGGTCGGCGCAGGGGCCAGTTCCCGTTCGGCATCCGCCTCGCCATTTTTCCGCACGGCGGCCGGGGGACTCCGAGGAAGATTCACAGGTTGGCGACGGCGGCCTCGATGGCCTCCGCGTCGCCCAAGTCGATCAAGCGAACGTCACCGCCGTCGGCGGGCGGGATCACCCAGGCCAGGTAGGCGCACACCTTGCCACGCTTTTTCGGAGAGCTCGATGGCCCGCACCTGGAAGTTGCGGCTGCGGGCCCGCACGATCTCGATCAGGACTGCGTTGGCGGGCAGGGAACGGCGAACGTCGCTCAGCTCCACCCAGGATTTCCCGCCGCCGGGCCGACCCATCCCCTGGGCCACCCGGCCGGCCAGCTCTTGTTCCTGGCACGTCAACTCTTGCAGCTCGTCACGGTGGGCCGCTTCCTGGCCGGCCACCGGCACCGCACCGCAGCAAGCCCGCCAGCCGCCGGCGAACCTCCTGGTGCTGGGCGATCAGCTTTTCCATGGCCGGGTTGCCGCTTTCGCGGGCCAAGAGCGCCGCCTCCGCCAGGACCAGATTGCTGATCGCCTTGCAGTTCGGCGCCCGGACTGGCCGACCGCTCATCGCTGCACCCCACGCCCGCCCGTTCCCGCGCCATCGACAGGGCCAGGTGCAAGTAGCCTTCGAACGACACCCGCAGGTAGGCCAGCTGTTCCGCCTCGGACATGGTGGGCAAGTGACGGTCCAGGTAGCCGCGGACGGTGCGCAAGCCCTGGTCTTCCAGCCGCAAGGCGTCGTCCCGGCGCTGGACCGAGGCGTAGAAGGAAGCGAGATTGGTCACGCTCTGGACCACGTCGGGATGGTCCGCGGCCAGTCTGGCCTGGCGGATCGCCAACCCGCACAGGAGCAAGGGTTCGGCCTGCTCATCCTGATTCATGAACCAGCGGAGCCGGCCCCAGTT
>CAVZMA010000023.1:0-93991 GCA_963776305.1 uncultured Thermoleophilia bacterium
ATCGAGTAGACGAAGCCGTTGCACGAGGTGAGGACGCCGTGGTAGATGACGAGCCAGCCCTCGTCGGTCTCGATCGGGATCGGGCCGGCGCCGATCTTCGTCGACTCCCAGCTGAAGGGCCTCGTCCCCATCACGTGCCGGTGCCGTCCCCAGTGGATCAGGTCGGGGCTTTCCGAGCAGAAGATGTCCCCGAAACGGCGTGTGGCCATTGTCACTCGGGCGGCTGAGCATCATGTAGCGGCCCCCGATCCGACGAGGGAACAGGACTCCGTTGCGGTTGAACGGGAGATAGGCGTTGTCGGAGCTGGTGGAACGTGACGAAGTCGTAGGTGTAGGCGATGCCGATCGTCGGCCCGTGGTAGCCGTTGCACCAGGTCACGTAGTAGCGGTCGTCGAGCCACGTCACCCGAGGGTCGTAGGCGTGAGCGAATGTCTCTTGGATTTCCGCGACACGCCTGTCTTCGGCAGCGAAGACGATCGGCTGCTCGTCGATCCGCCAGTCGACTCCGTCCGCACTGAGGCCGCGAGTGGATGTTCATCGTGCGCGCCGTGTCGTCGATCCGGAAGACGCCCGCGAAGCCACCTTCGAAAGGGACGACCGCCGAGTTGAAGATGCTGTTCGAGCGCGATAGGTGGTCGCGGCGGATGATCGGGTTACGACCGGATCGCCAGAGCGCGCCCGTTCTGCCGGGCGGTCGGTCCTCCCAGGGGATCGGGTGGGTCGCCTTCATCGGGATGGTGCGGAGCTCGTGTTCATCGACTGACCTTAGTGACGCTACGCGGCCGTGGAGTTCCTCGCGGTGTTAGCGTCGCTCTCGGAACCGTTTGCCGCGCGCCGGCAGGGGCGGGAGGCGCGACGAACGTCGACGTCACGTCGATCGCCTCCCCGTCGCGCACCGACGTCTCAACCGCGTCGAGGATCTCGACGACGTGGGCTGCATGCGCTCCGGTCGCGCGGTGCGGGCGCTCCTCGGTGATCGCCGCGGAGAGGCTCGCGAGTGCCATGCCCCAGTCGACGCGATGGAAGGCTCCGGGCACAGGCATCCGCTCGTAGGCCCCGCCGAACGGCGCCAGCTCGACCTGCGCGTCGAAGTCCTGCCAGCTCGAGATGAACACCGATCCGGTGTCGCCGTGGAACTCGATTCCGCGACTGCTTGCTCTGCTGGCCGACGTAGAAGCTCGTCGTCAACCGCACGAGGGTGCCGTCTGCGAGCTCGATCAGCGCGACGCCGAAATCGGGCGCGCCGACCGTGAAAGGCTCGCCCGAGCTCGTGACGCGGTCGGGGTAGACGATCTGGCCGTGTGCGGTGACTGTTCGGGCCGGCCCGAAGATGGCGGTCAGGAACGTGAGCGGGTAGACGCCGACGTCCGCCATCGGTCCGATGCCGTAGAACGGCTCGGGCCGCGGATGCCACGTCTCGATCCGCCCCAATTCGACCTCGGCGTAGACGACGCGGACGTTTCCGATCGCGCCGGAGGCGACCAGGCTCCAGGCGGCCTCCTGTGCGTCACCCATGAACGTGATCGGCGAGCAGGACAGCCGTACGCCCTTCGCGGCGGCGAGCTGACGAGACCACGCGCCTCCGCGTAGTTGCTCGCCATGGGCTTCTCGCTGTGCACGTGCTTGCCGGCTTCGAGCGCTGCAGCCGTCACCTCGGCGTGGATGCCGTGACGGTCAGGTTGACGACGGCGTCGACCGTTGGATCGGCGAGCACTGCTTCGAGTGAGGGTAGTCGACCCCACTGAACCGCTCGACGAACGCCGCACTGAGCGTCCGGTCGATGTCCGTCGCGCCGGCGATCTCGACGCTTGGGTAGGCCTTCGCCGTCTCTCCGTAGGGGCCGGAGATGTTGCCGCAGCCGACGATCGCACAACGAACGGGGCGGTTAGACACGATCTCCCACCCTCGCTGCGAGCTGCGCTTCGAGCAGGTTGCGCATCCTGATCACTTCGTCGGTCGGATCGCGGTCGAACGGCTCGGGCTCGACGCTCAGTGCGCCGCGGTAGCCCGCGTCGACGGGCTCGTCGCACGCAGTCAGCGATCCGCGCGACGCCCTCGCCATGCATGCACGAGATATGGGTGTCCGCGGCCTCGACGTCCTTCAGGTGGACGTGGAACAACCTCCCCGAAGGTCGTCGGATCGCCTGGACCGGGTCGTACCCCTGCGTGGCCCACCAGCCGGTGTCGACGGCCGCCCCGAGCACGTCGTCGGCATCGCCGATCAGCTCCAGCACCTCCTGCGGGCTGCTCTCGGGGTGGTTCTCGTAGCCGAAGCGGACGCCGTACTCGCGCAACACCGACTCTGCCCCCGGCCGGTCGAGCCGAAGCACGTCACGCACCACCGAGCAGGTCGACCTCCAGCGCGTTGGCGAGCCTGCAGGCCGACTCGAGGTCGGGTCGTGGACGCACCGAAGTTTCCGGCCAGGCTGACGATCCGGACGCCGTGGTGTCGAGGAGGTCGCGGGCGATGGCGACGTGCTCGGGCGTCGTCCAACGCCAGTTGAGGTGCGCGAGCCAGAGGTCCATGGCTCCGAACCCGGCCCCCACGACCGCCGTGAGCAGATCCTCGAAGCGGGCTTGAAGGTCTCGATCGGCTCGAAAGCCGCGTTCGTCGCCACGTCGAACGGGCCCGATTTCTTCTGCAGGGCCGCGTACCCCAGCTCCTTCGCGACGTAGTTCGCCCCCATGAACGAGAGGGTCAGTGGTGGCAGATCGGTCTCCAGGGGTGGCTCATGTCTCTCCTCGGATCGCTGCGAAATGGTCGTCTTCCGAGCCGGACGAGCGGAGCGTCGCCGGTCTCGTCGGTAATCACGGGTACGCGGGCGCCGACGTCCCACCGCTCGGTGAGGTGCGGCACCGACGCGAGGAGCATCTGGGTGTAGGGGTGCGCCGGGTTCCCGGTGTCCTTTGGACGGTGGCGCCCATCTCGACGACGCGACCGTGGCGGAGGATCAGCGTCTTGTCGGAGATGTAGTTGCCGAGCGAGAGGTCATGGGTGATGAAGAGGATCCCCATGCCTCGCTCCTTCAGGTCCCCGAGCAGGTTCAGGACGTCGATTCGGGTCGACGCGTCGAGCATGCTGATGATCTCGTCGGCGACGAGGAACTTGATCTCGAGGAGCAACGCCCGGGCAATCATCAGGCGCTGCAGCTGGCCTCCGCTCAGCTGGTACGGGTACTTGCCCAGCACGTCGCTCGGCTCGAGCGACACCGCTTCGAGCGACCGCTGCAGCTTCGCTTTCCAGTCGGCCGCGCTGAGGCCGGGGAGGTAGCTCGACCGGATCATGCCGAGAACGCGATCGACCTTGAACACAGGGTTGTACGAACTGAACGGGTCCTGGAAGACGCCCTGGACGTGAGCGTAGTAGTGCCGGAGCTCGCGGCGGCCAAGGCTCGCGACGTCGCGACCGTCGAACGTGATCGCGCCTGCCGTCGCCCCGGTCAACCGGAGGATCATCCGGCCGACCGTCGTCTTGCCGCTGCCGCTCTCACCGATCAGGGAGACGACCTCACCCGGCTGACGGTGAAGCTGACATCGGAGACTGCCGTCAACTCGCCTCTCCCGAACATGCCGGTCTTGAAGACCTTCGTGACGCCGTCGACCTCGAGCATCAGGTGCCGACCTTCCAGCAGGCGGCGAAGCGACCCGGCTCGATCTCGACGAACGGCGGCTCCTCCGTGCACTTCTCGAACGCCAGAGGGCAGCGCGCTCGGAAGCGGCACCCGGTCGGAGGGTCGAGAAGCGACGGCGGCCTGCCCGGGATGCCCGTCAGTCGCCTTTCCGCGAAGCGCACACCGACCTCCGGCAGGGATCCGAGCAGGAGCTGCGTGTACGGATGCCGAGGATCCTCGGTGATCGCTGCCGGCCGACGCCTTCTCGACGAGCTTGCCTGCATACATGACGAGGATCGTGTCGGCGATCTGATACAGGATCGAGAGATCGTGCGTGATCACGATCGTGCTCTTGACGAACTTCCGGTCGCGGAACTCGACGAGCATCTCCGCGACCGCCTTCTGGGTCGACACGTCGAGGGCCGAGGTGAGCTCGTCCGCAATCAGGAGCGACGGGTTGAGGAGAGTCGACAGCACCATCACGACCCGCTGCTTCATCCCGCCCGACAGCTCGATCGGATAGCGATCGAGAATGCTGTCGTCCAGACCGACGAGCGCGAGACGCCGACTCAGCTCGGGCAGCGTCTCGTCGTACGAGACGTCCCGCGAGTGAAGCAGCTCCGAGGTCATCCGGCCGATCTTCCGGATCGGGTTGAGCGCACTCATCGCGTACTGCGGGACGATCGACACCTCGCGGTAGCGGAACCTGTTCATGGCGTTGTCGTCACTGAGCGGCAACTCGACCCCGTCGAGCCGCACGGTCCCCTCGACGACCCGCATTCGCCCGTCGAGCCGGACGAGGCTCTTGCCGAGCGTCGTCTTGCCGCAGCCCGACTCGCCCGCCAAGCCCATGATCTCGCCGTCGGCGACGGTGAAACTGGCACCGTCGAGCGCACGGACGTCGCCCTTCAGGGTGCGATAGTAGACGCGCAGGTTGTCGACGACGAGGGTCATGTTCGGCGCAGCCTGGGGTTGAAGACCTCGTCGAGCCCCACGTTCATCACGTAGAGGCCGCCGACGATCGCGGTGATCGCGATCCCGGGTGGGATGAACCACCACCACATCCCGAGCTGGAGCGCAGCATTCGAGACGGCGGTGTTCATCATCAGCCCGAGCGACATCACCTGCGAGGGGCCGAGGCCGAGGAAGTCGAGCGTCGCGGCTGTGAGGACGGAGCCGCCGAAGAGCAGGATGAAGGTCAGAAAGAGGTACGAGCTCATGTTCGGTGCGATCTCGTTGACGATCACTCTGATCGTCCCTCGGCCCGACAGGCGTGCGAGATTGACGAAGTCACGCGAAGCGAGGGAGAAGGTCTGGGCACGGATCGCCCGAGCCGCCCAGGGCCAGGACGTGAGCCCGATCAGGAGCGCCTCCGCCCACAGGCTGCCGACGCTCAGATAGGCGGCAACGATGATCAGGACGGCAAGCGTCGGGATCACGAGCACGATGTTCGTCACCATGCTCAGGACGTCGTCGATCACGCCACCGAGGTAGCCACCGACAAAGCCGATTGCCATCCCGAGGGTGCCTGCCACGAGCGCTGCGATCGCCCCGACGATGAAGCTCGAGCGCAGCCCGTAGACGAACTGCGCGAACACGTCCTGCCCCGAGGACGTGGTGCCGAGCCAGTAGTCCATGGACGGCGGCTGGCCGAGGGGATAGCCGAACTCGAAAGGATCGCCGTCGGTGAGCCATGGGCCGACGATCGCGAGCAGCAGGAAGGCCAGCACCACGGTGAGCCCGATGACCAGCTTCGTGTTGTGGAACGCGAAGTGCAGCGCCTCGAAGCGTTTCCCGCGGGGCCCCAGATCGCTTTCCGCGGCCCCTGCCCCGGTCGCCGCGAGCTCCGGCGTCGCGGCCAGGTCGGGGCGGGAGTCGACGGTCTCCATCTACGACCCCTGGATCCCGGCACGCGTGCGCGGATCGACGATCACGTAGGCGATGTCGACGATGAAGTTGGCGATCAGCACGCCGATGATGATCAGGAGGAACAGTCCCTGCATCAGGAAGTAGTCCCGGTTCTGGAGCGCGGTGATGATCAGAGTCCCGATCCCCGGGTACCCGAACACGATCTCGGTCACGAGCGCACCACCGACGACCGCGCCGAGCGCGAGCGCGAGACCCGACATCTGCGGCAGCACTGCATTGCCGTAGGCGTACTTGCGCACGAGCTTGTTCGGCGCCCCGAGGGCCTGGAGGTAGTTGGCGTACTCCGACTCGAGCTCGTAGATGATCAGGTTCCGCATCCCGATCGCCCAGCCGCCGAACGACACGAGGAACAGCGTCAGGAAGGGGAGAAACCAGTGGCTGAGAAAGCTCCCCGCGAACTCCCAGGTCCACCCTGGCTGCAACGAGAACCCGTACGCGCCGGAGACCGGGAAGAACCCCCACTGAAACGCGAGGAAGTACGCCAGGACGAGCGCGAGCCACATGTAGGGCGTCGCCGTGAGCACGTACGCGACGGGAAGAGCAGTGTTGTCGAGCACCTTGCGGCGCGCTGCCATCGCACCGACCCGGTTTCCGGCGAAGTAGCTGAGCAGGATCGCCGGCACGAGCAGGGCGAGCGTGTACGGGATCGCGGCCCAGATCAGCTCGCTGACCGACGAGCCGACATAGGCGATGCTCGGCCCGAGGTCCCCGTGAGCGAGGCCCCACCAGAAGTTCACGTACTGCCGCCAGAGCGGCTGGTCGAACCCGAACGACTCGGTGAAGTACCCGTGCAGCTCCTGTGACGCCGTCGAGTCCGCCTGGATCCGGCTGATCAGACCGTCGATCGGGTTGCCGGGCATCAGCCGCGGGATGGCCCAGTCGATCGTGACGGCGACGAAGAACGTCAGCAGGTAGAGAAGGCTCTTGCGGGCGAGGTATCGGGTCACGAGGTCTCCGGAAGCGTGCCTGAGGTCATGTCACGCCGCCGCCGGGCTGGGTGGCGCTCCCGTGCAGCAAGCACCACCCAGCCCGTTGCGGACGGTCGTGAATAGCGTTACTTGCTCGGCTTCAGCTTGGCGAGCGCGTCGATGCCCGTCATGTTGAGGTAGCCGTTCCACACGGTCGGGGTGTTCTGCAGCCCCGTGCCGGTGGACTTGGGGAAGTTCTTCCAGTAGGTCGTGTTGTACTGCGACCACATCCCGTTGTACCAGAGCGGGATCGCAGGCAGATCCTCGAGGATGAACTTCTGGATCTTCGAGTGGATCACCTTCGCCGCCGCCTCGTTCGCGGGGTTGACCTTGTTGAGCGCGAGAGTGAGCGCCCAAGGCTTCGGCCCCGCAGACGTGAATCGCGAGTAGTTCGCGAACGTCTGGGTGTCGGCGACCGGCAGGTGGAAGAGGTAGTCGTAGTAGGGGTACGGGGACGAGCCGAGCTGCTTGTCGTTGTTGATCACGAGGTCGAACTTGCCGGAGTTCCGCTCGTCGACGAGCCCGTTGTAGTCCGGGTACGCCGGCGTGATCTTGATCCCCGCGTCCTTCGCGCTGGCGGCGATGATCTGGATCGCGGTCATCCAGTCCGACCAGCCGTTCGGGACGATGAGCCTCAGGTTGACGGACTGTACCGGCCTTGTTCTCGACGTAGCCGTCACCGTTCGTGTCCTTGTAGCCGTTCGCGGCAAGCAGTGCTTTCGCTCCCGCGATGTTGTACTTGAAGCCGAGCTTCGTCGCCTGGGCCTTGTCGATCCACTTGTTCCAGGTGGGAAGCAAGCCCGTCGGGTTCGCCTTCGCAACGATGTTGCCGTAGTCGGCCTGGACGATCTGGTCGACGTTGATCGACATCGCGAGTGCCCGCCGGAACGCCTTGTCGTTGAGCGGTGCGTGTGTCGTGTTCGGCACCAGCCAGGCGGTGTTGGCCGACAGCATGTACGGCGCCTTCGGGTAGTACGTCTGCACCTTCCCGCCGAGCACCTTGTCGACCCCCGGGAAGAAGTTGTTGCTCATGTCGATGTCGTCCTTGAGGAAGTTCTGCAGCGATGCGGTGTTCTGGGTGTTGTGGATGTCGACCAGATACTGCATCGGCATCTTCAGCCCGAGCGCTTTCGTCGCCCACCAGTTGCTGCGCCGGTTCCACTGCAGCGTGCCGGACGTTCCCTTGCCGGCGCCATACGTGAACGGGCCCGTTCCGACCATGTACTTGTCGGTGTTGCCGGTCGTGATCTCGGTCGCGCTGTAGTTCTTCCAGAGGTGCTGCGGCACGATTCCGTACGAGTAGATGTTCGTGTTCCAGTCGAGGTAGTTCGGCTTGCCCGTGAAGACGAAGCTCACGGTGTTGCCCTTCACCACGATGTTCGAGAGACCGGTCTTCCACATCGTCGAGAGCTCCGAGCCCGCGAGCTTGCCGGTCTCGAACGTGAACTTCACGTCCGCGCCGGTGAGCGGCTTGCCGTCGTTCCACTTCACGCCCGGCCGCAGCGTGCAGGACGTAGGTCCGGCCGACCCACTTGCCGTCGGTCGCGAGCCATGGAATGTACTTGTCCTTGAGCGGGTCGTACCGGAACAGCGTCTCGTAGAGAAGCCCGAGCGTACCGGTCGCGTTGCCGCTGCTCCGCAGCGGGTTGAACTGTGCGAACGGCCCCCACGCCGTGCCCGACGTGTAGAGCGTCGCATTGCGCGGGAGGGCGAACGCAGACTGCTGTTGCGCGCCCGCTCCTGCCGTTGTCAGAGATGCGAGTATCGCGACGACGGCGATGACGCCGAAGCCCGTCACCCATTTCCTGCGGCGTAACATGATCATCCACTCCTCTCGCTCTGCAGAACTCGCTCTGGTTGCTGGAGAGAGGGCGTGGTTGTGCGCCGTGGCTCTCCGTCGAACCCCGATCGACCCTGCCGTGACGGTCGTGCCTTCGCCCGCGGTCTAGGGCGACGGCACCAGTTGATCACTTATCCGGTTCAGTGTCAACTGGTTTTCACACATCGGAGGTTCGGGATTCCCGCACCGAGCGAGCTGCGAGACGCCCCGGACTGTCCTCCCGCGACGCCGAACGGGGGGACGCGGGTACCGTCCGCACGAGCAGGAGCGGTGCTGCCGCGTGGGGTCAGCTCGCCCCTGGCGACCTCCACGTCCGCGCGTGTCGTGCCTTCGATCACGGCAAGCAGGTGGCCCGCCGCCGTCGCGCCGTACGCGCCGATGTCACGGGTGATCGCAGTGAGAGGAGGATGCACGACACGGCTGATCAGGGAGTCGTCCCACCCGATCAGGGAGAGGTCGTCGGGGACCGTGAATCCCATCTGCTGGGCCACGCCGAGTCCGGTGACCGCGAGGAGGTCGCTGTCGAAGATGATCGCGGTCGGCGGCACCGGCGACGACAGCAGCCGTCGGGTCGCACGGGCACCGCTCTCGGGCGTGTAGTCGGTCGCGGCGACCTCGGCCTGAAGACCGAGCTCGCGTGTGGCAGCGCGGAATGCCCTCGTTCGCTCCTGCGTGTGGACGAACTCGGCCACGCCCGAGACCCGCGCGATCCGACGGTGGCCGAGCGCCGCGAGGTAGCGCACAGCCTCGACCACGACAGAGGCCTCGTCGTGCCAGACGGCCGGGATGCGGCGTCCCTGTCAGCGGCCCGCCGATCACGACGGCCGGCAGGCCCATCTCATGGAGCGCCTCGACGCGGGGATCGTCGTGGCGCACGTCGACGACGAACACCCCGTCGACGCGATGCTCGCCGAACCAGCGCCGGTAGACGGCAACCTCTTCCTCGACGGAGTTGACGAGCTGCAGCGTCAAACCGAGCGCCCGTGGCGAGAGCTCCGCCTCGACTCCCGCGATGAACTCCATGAAGAACGGCTCGAGCGCGATCGTGGTCGCGGGCCGCGCCAGGACGAGCCCGCACGCATCCGCCCGTGATGCCGAAAGAGCGCGCGCCGCACGGTTCGGGTACCACCCGAGCCTGTCGGCGATCGCGAGAATGCGGTCGCGCGTGTCGTCCGAGACGCCCGGTCGGCCGTTGAGCGCGTACGAGACGGCTCCCTTCGACACGCCTGCCTGCTCGGCGATGTCCTTGATCGTCGTCCTCCGCCCTGCCTTCTCGTCCATGCGCGTCTTCTCGTCCTTCCGGTTGTCGCGAAAGCGCCGCTCCACCCGTCCAGACTAACTGAACCGGTTCTTCAAACTATCACTTTCCGTGCCGACACCTCACCATGCAGCGACCGTGAAAGTGTGATTTGCTTATCCGGTTCAGATGACCACGAGCGCTCCCCAGCGATGGCGGCTCCTTCCCCCCGGGGTTCCTGTGGGGCGTGGGGACCGCCGCCTACCAGATCGAAGGCGCGAGCGACCTCGACGGGTCGCGGAGCAAGCATCTGGGATCGGTTCTGCGCGACACCGGGCAAGGTCCGGAACGGCGAGAGCGGAGCGGTTGCGTGCGACTTCTATCACCGGTATCGCGAGGACATCGCTCTCCTGCGCGAGCTCGGGGCGACGTCCTTTCGCCTGTCCGTCGCCTGGCCACGGATCCTGCCGGAGGGTCGCGGACGGATCAATCAGGCAGGCCTCGACTTCTACGACCGGGTGATCGACGAGTTGCTCGCGAGTCACATCGAGCCCCTCGTCACGCTCTATCACTGGGACCTTCCCGTCGCACTCGAAGATGCGGGCGGCTGGCCGGAACGGAGCACCGTCGACGCGTTCTGCGAGTACGCCGAGGTCGTGGGACGCCGCCTCGGTGATCGCGTCGGGCTCTGGCTGACCCAGAACGAGCCGTGGGTCGTCTCGTGGCTCGGCTACGGCTACGGCGTGCACGCACCGGGGCGAACGTCGGCAGCAGACGCGATCGCGGCGGCGCATCACGTCCTGCTCTCGCATGGGCTCGCCACCGAGATCCTGCGGCGCGAGTCACCGGGCTCTCGCGTGGGTGTGACGCTCGACCTCGAGATGGCCTACCCGGCTACGGACGACCCCGAGGACGTCGCGGCCTGCCGGGAGTTCGACGGCGAGCGCAACCGCTGGTTCCTCGACCCGCTCTTCCGTGGGACGTACCCGGCGGACGTGCAGGCCCGGCTCGCACCGAACGCACCGCCCGTTCGGGAGGGCGACATGGAGGTGATCGCGACACCGCTGGACTACCTCGGCGTCAACTACTACCAGCGCCGGGTCGTCGGGCGGGCGGCGGACGGTGGCTGGCGGTTCGTGCACGACGACGGGGCTACCTTCACGGACATGGGGTGGGAGGTGTCCCCGAACGGTCTCTTCGACCTGATGCGACGCCTGCGCGACGACTATGCGCCTCCTGCGATCATCGTGACGGAGAACGGCGCGGCGTTCGGAGACACGCAGGCGCATGACGGTTCGGTGCGCGACCCGGAGCGGCAGGAGTACCTCGCCTCGCACGTCGATGCGCTGAGCAGGGCGATCGCCGCAGGTGTGCCCGTCGTGGGGTACTACGTCTGGACTCTGCTCGACAATTTCGAGTGGGCTTACGGATACGGGAGACGGTTCGGTCTCGTCTACGTCGACTTTCCGACTCTGGAGCGGATCCCCAAGTCGAGCTTCGACTGGTACCGCGACTACATCGCTCATGTGACCTCGGGCGTCCCTGCTGGGGCGTGAGATGTCGATCCCCGTCATTCGGGCACCCTGCTCGCAACTGCGACGCGGGCAACGTAGATTGTCCTCCATGCCGGTCGACCGGGAACAGGGGGCGCAGGCGACATGGCCGGCGGCGCTCCCTCGTTGAAGGACAGCCCCGAGCCGCTCCGACCCGACGAGGTGATCGCTGGAGTCCGGGACGGTGGAGGCGACGACAACGTGCGCTCGAGTGACATCCTGACGGCGTTGCTCGACAACATCGAGCGCGTCGTGCTCGGCAAGCGCGATCAGATCGAGCTCGTGACCTGCGCTCTGCTCTGCGAAGGGCACGTGTTGCTCGACGACGTCCCCGGCACCGCCAAGACCGTCCTCGCGAGGGCGATCACGCGCTCGATCGACGGCGCCACGACGGCCCGCATCCAGTGCACCCCCGACCTGCAACCGACGGATGTCACGGGACTCTCGGTGTACGACCAGCGGACGCGAGGCTTCGAGTTCCAGCCCGGACCGGCGTTCACGAACATTCTGCTCGTCGACGAGATCAACCGGGCGATGCCGCGGACCCAGAGCGCGCTGCTGGAGGCGATGGCGGAGAGGCAGATCACTGTCGACGGCGAGTCGCGCCGCGCTGCCGAGCCCATTTCTCGTCCTCGCGACGGAGAACCCGCTCGATCACGAGGGCGTCTTCCCGCTCCCCGAGGCCCAGCTCGACCGCTTCTTCCTCAAGGTCGCGCTCGGCTATCCGAAGCCGGATGAGGAGCTCCGCGTCGTCCAGGCGCAACGGCACGGGCACCCGCTCGACAAGCTCACGGCCGTGATCGGGATCGACGACCTGCGGGGCCTCCAACACGCTGTCGAGGACGTCTATATCGATCCGCTCCTCCAGCGCTGGGTGATCGACCTGGTGCGCGCAACGCGCGAGCTCCCGGGCGTGCGCACCGGGTCGTCCGTTCGCGGCTCTCTGGCGCTCGAGCGGGGCGGCCGCGCGTTGGCGCTGCTCCGCGGACGCGATCACGTCGAGCCGGGTGACATCGAACGGCTCGTCGAGCCCGTCCTCTCCCACCGTCTCCTGCTCACCCACGCCTACGCCCTCGGCGGCGAGGCGTCCGCCGAGCCGGCCGGCCTGCTCGAGCGTTGCCTCGAGCGCGCGCCGCGACCGGGGGTGGTCACGGCCGACCCGGCCCGCGGGCGATGACCAGGAGGGGCGACCTCGTCTTTCCGCTCCTTCCGACGCGCAAGGGCGGCGCACTCGACGTCGCCGGCAGCCCCAGCCGTCGGCGGGGTTCCGGCGCAGAGATCGCGAGCTCGCGCCCATACCGCCGCGGCGACGCCCGCCGGCTCATCGACTGGGCTGCCTCGGCTCGACTGTCGACGGCCCGTGGCACGGACGAGTTCGTCGTCCGCGACCACTTCGCCGAGGATGCCGTCAGAATCGTCATCGTCGTCGACCAGAGCCCCTCGATGGCGCTTTTCCCGGGCTGGCTCCCGTGGCTCGACAAGCGTGGTGCCGTGCGCGAGGCGGGCTGCATGATCGTTGCGAGCGGTGGGGCGACGAACGCCCTGATCGGCTTCGCCGCGGCCGGAGCCCACGATGCGCAGGTCGTTCCTTGCCGGCGTGACCACGCACATTGGCGGGCGATCGAGCAGCGGCTCGCGACCATGGCGGCGGACGGCCCACCGGACAGTCTCGAGAGGGCGCTCGAGCTCCTCATCCGGAGTGGCCGCACCGTGCCACCCGGAACATTCGTCTTCGTCCTTTCGGATTTCCTGCCGCCGCCGAGTGCGGCCCGATTGACCGGCGCACTCGCGGCCGGCTGGGACATCGTCCCCGTCGTCCTCCAGGACCCCGTCTGGGAGCGCTCGTTCCCCGACGTTCCAGGCGTCACGCTGCCGCTCGCCGATCCCGACGACGGCACGCAGTCGCTCGTCCGACTCAATCGGAAGGAGGCGCTTGCGCGACGCGAGGCGAACGAGCAGCGCGCCGCCGCCCTCGACGACGCGCTGCTGGACCTCGGGCTCGATCCCGTGACGATCACGAGGAGTGACCGAGGTGCCGTGCACGGGGCGTTTCTCGCCTGGGCCGAACGGCGGCGAAGCCGGATGCGAGGCTATCGGTGAAGGGACCCGGCTCCCGGGCAAGGGCGGCCGCGCTGGCAGGCACGCCGGCCATGCGGCTGCTTGCCATCGGCATCGTGCTCGCCACGGCGATCGTCGCGGTGCTCGCCGCCGGCCTCGTCGGCCGGCCGGGCGCGACTGCCGCCGCACTCTCGGCCCCGGTCGTCGTCAAGCGGTCGCTCTCGACGTCTGCCGTGCTGTTCGGCGATCCCGTCGAGGCCGAGATAGACGTCTATTCGAACGACGCGGTCATCGCAGCTCGCTCGGTTCGGGTCTCGACGGACTTCGGGCCCTTCCGTGTCGCGGCGACCCGTGTCGACCGGTCGAGCCAGGGCAACGTCACGCTGCTCCGTACGCGGATCTCCCTCGAGTGCCTGACCCGCGACTGTCTACCGCCGAAGGGCGGCACACGTCTCATCCGGTTCCCACCGCTTGCGGTCACCTATCGCGCGGGAGAGCGGGACGCACGCGTGCTCGTACCATGGGAACCGCTGCAGCTCTCGTCGCGACTGCCCCGCGACACCGGCGTGGGAGTCGTCGATACCGCACCGCCGCTCGAGCCGCGGTTCGAGCGCTCACCCGAGCTGCTGCGGACGCTGTTCCTCGTGGCAGCGGCCGTGCTCGGGCTCGTGGGGGCTGCGCTCGTCGTCACGGCCCTCTGGCCGCCGTCGTTCCTGGCCCAACGCCGTTGGCTGCGGCTCACCCCGCTCGAACGCTCACTTCTGCAGGTCGAGGAGGCGGCGACGAGCGGCGACGAGGCGGTACGACGGCGAACCCTCGACGACCTCGCAACACGCCTGGGCGATATCCCTTCGCCGTCACTCGAGTCGCGGACACGGGCGCTCGCGTGGGGGCAAAGCCCGCCCGAGCCGGAGACGCTCACCCTGCTGGCGGAGCAGGTGCGGACGACCTTGAATGGGGCGTCGCGAGCCTGATGGTCGACCTCGGCGCCTCGCGCATAGGTCGCGTTCGGCGTTCCAGGCGTCCGGCGATCCCGAGCGTCGACGCGCATGCGCTTGCGCCCGCCGCCCGCCGCACGCGCGTTGCGCTGACCGTGCTCGCACTGCTCTCGTTGGCGGTCGCGGTCGCGCTCGTCCCGGCGTCCAACCGGCCACCCGGCGTCCCGGCGGCGCTCCGCGGCGGCGACGGACTGGTGGTCGTGATCGACGTCTCCTCGAGCACGCTCGGGTTCTCGAGCATGATCGCGAAGTCGCTCCTCACGCTCGCAGACGACCCGTCCCAGCGAGCAGGACTGGTTCTTGCCTCGCAAAGCGCCTACATGGCTTTGCCGCCCGAGACGCCAGGCTCGGCGCTGCGCGGCTGGCAGCGGATGATCGACTACATCAACGAGCAGAATCACAAGCTCGCCGCCCGGGCGAAGCTCGACCGCACGCCACTGCCCAACCCCGCCCCCGGCGACTATCCGTGGGTCGGCGTCTTCACGGGCGGTACCCGGTTGTCGACCGGCCTCGCGCGAGCGATCCAGGCGTTGCGGGAGGCAGGCACCAGTCACGGACAGATCGTCCTCGTCAGCGACCTTCGCGATGCACCGGAGGACCTTCCGCGTGTCGGTGTGCTGATCACGCGTATGCGCGAGCTCGGGATCGAGCTCAGGGTCGTCACCGTGGGTCGTGCCACGCGCAATCCCAAGGAATTCTCGGACATCGGCGGCTCTGCGTTCATCATGGACTCGGCCGACTCGGTCTACGCCCCCGATCGTGAGCCGGCCCTCCAGTCCCGACCGTCCGCGCTGCCCCTCGTCGTGCTCGGCATCACACTCGCGGCGCTGCTCGCGGTCGCCGAACCGCTTCTGCCCCTGCGTTGGCGTGGCGGCCGAGGAGCGAGATGAGCCGGCGGCCTGCCTTGCGAGTCGCGCTCGGGCTGCTGCTGCTCGCGCTCGCCGCCGGAGCCGTGTTCCTCGCGCGCGGCACGGTCGACGCGGCGGACGCCTTCCGCGGGCACCAGGCGGAATGGCAGCGAGGGCTCGAGCCCGTCCCGCCCGCCGCACCCGGCGTCGCACAACGCGCCGGCGAGACGATGCTCGGAATCGCCGCCCGCAGCGACGTGCTGCGGGCCTACGGGACGTACCGGGCCGGCCTCGCCGATGTGATCGAAGGAACGTCCTACCCGCAGGCCCGAGCCCGATTCGAGGCGATCGAGACCCTCGAACGGCTCCGCGCGTCACTTCGAAGCGGCCGGGACAGAGCGAGCGCCGACGTCGTGCTCGGTGTCGTCATGACCGACGCCGCTCGCAGCGCAGGGCCGCAACGCGAGATACAGCTTCGGAACGCGCTCGCCGCGTTCGCGCGGGCGGTGCGTGAGGACCCGGCGAACGCCACCGCCAAGCTCGACCTCGAGGTCCTGCTGCAGGCGACGGCGCCGTCGAGCGAAGAGCCAAGCCCCGTCCCTCGGGGTCGGCCGGCCCACGACGGCAGAGCAACGAGAACCCCCGCAACCCGACGGCGCCGGCGACTGCGGATGGAGAAGGATTCTGACCGATGCTGCCCCTTGCACAGCTCGTCTTCCTCACCCCTTGGGCCGCGCTCGTCGGGCTCGCATTCGTCGTACCCTTCCTCACGCTTGCGCTCCGCGAGAGAGCCCACTCGCGCGTGCGCTCGAACCTCGAGCTACTGCGGCCACGCGCCTCCCGCGTGGTCGCACGGCCTCTCGGGCTCGTGGCCCTGGCGGCGCTCGTTGCCGCGACCGCCGCCCAGCCCGCGATCCGGGACACCGACTCCACGCCCGTCCGCTCGGACGCTGAGCTCTTCCTCACGTTCGATGTCAGCCGCTCGATGCTCGCGGCGAGCGCCCCGGGCGGCGTCGCTCGGTTGGAGCGCGCACGCGCTCTCGGCAAGGATGTCCACCGTTCGCTCGACGACGTTCCGACCGGCGTCGCGACGCTCACGAACCGGATGATGCCGCTCCTCTTCCCGACGGGTGACGCTCGCGGTGTCGGCGCCGTCATCGGTCAGTCGGTCCGGATCATGCAGCCCAGGCCCGAGCGTCTCACGGCGGCTCGGGCCAGCTCCCTTGCGGCGCTGGGACTTGCGGCGGACCGCAGTTACTTCAACCCGAGTGCCCGGAAGCGCGTGCTCGTCGTCTTCAGTGACCTCGACAGTGACTTCTTCAGCCTCGAGGGGACGCTGCGGCTCCTGCGAGCGCATCGGATCGAGCCGTTCCTCGTCCGCGTGGCCGCCCCGGGGGAACGGATCTTCGACCGCTCCGGCCGCCCGTTTGCGTACGCCTCCGTGAGCACGGTCACGGTCGCTGCGCTTCGGCGCGCGCACTGGCACGCGTTCGAGGAAAGCGAGGCCGGCCGACTCATTGACAGAGATCCGCTCATACCTCGGACGAGGGCCCGGTCGTCGAGAGCGGTCTGGTCGAGTCGCAACGGAGCCTCGCGCCTGCCCTTGCTCTCGCAGCCCTGCTGCTCACGGCCGTGCTCGTGCTGCCTGCCCTCCGCGCAGGGCTCCTCGCACGCGCCTGACGTCAGGCGATCGGCCCGTACGAGAGCCGATAGACGTTGACGGCCGTCTTCGGGTCGGTCGGCGCAAGGATGGTGAGCGTGCCGTGGGCGCCGGCGAAGACTCCCGTCCCGCCCACGACCTGGATCGACACAGCGCCGTTGCCCGCCGACTCGAGACGCCCGCTGGCGGTGAGCGTGCCGCCCGGCAGCGTCGCGACGGTCTTGAGGCGGGCGCGCGTCGCGCTTTCGAGCGTCATCGTGCCGCGATCGGAGCCGACGACCGCACCCTTCGGCTTCCCCAACTGGCCTTGCGCGTTCACCAATCGACTCGCGAACATCTGGCGATCGCCCGCGCTCGCCTTGTGCGGCGGCACGTCGACGCTTCGATAGGACGTCGTGATCGAGACGAGACGGATCACGGAGGGGGCGGAGGCCGACGCGCGCCGGGACGGCAGCCATCGCGGCCGAGGCGACGATCAGAGCGGCTGGAACGGCACGCCGGAGCACGACCTAACCTTAGCCAGGGGCACCAACTCGTACAGATCCCGGCCGGACGATGTGACGCGACAGCCACCCGGCGACGTACAACGGTCGTGCATGCGATGACACTCACCCGGCCGATGACGCACACAGCCTCTCAGCAGACGTTCGCCGACGCAGCCGAACGACATCTCGACGACGTCTTCGGTTACCTGCTCTACCTGACGCGCGACCGGGCGCTTGCGGACGATCTCTCGGGCGCGACGTTCGAGAAGGCGTTCCGCCAGTGGGGCCGCTTCGACCCCAGCCGCGCCAGCGCGCGTACCTGGCTGCTCGGAATCGCTCGGACAACGGCGCTCGACTGGTTCCGGGCCGAGTCGCGGCGCCGGCGGCGCGAGGAGGCGGCCGCCGAGCCGGAGTCGCACGAAGCGAACTTCGTCGAAGGGCTGTCTCCTGTCTTGCAGGTCGCGCTCGCCACGCTGAGCGCAGGCGAGCGTGAGGTGCTCGCGCTCCGGATCGTGATCGAGCTCGACGGCGAGCAAACGGCACGCGTCCTCGGCATCAGCCCAACGGCCGTATCCACCCGGCTCAGCCGGGCGCTGACCAAACTCGAGGAGAAGGTGAGGAACGATGACCCCCGCTGAGCTGATCACAGAGCTGCAGGCCGCCCGGCCCGTCGCCGAGGGAGCGCTGCGCGACCGGGTTCGCGCTATTGCCGCGGAGCCGGCTCGACGGCCGTCCCCCTTCGCACGACTCTCTCGCTCGACCCGACAACGACGGTTCGTGCTCGTCGCCATCCCTGCGACGGCAGTCGTGCTGCTCGGCGCCGCCGGCGTGACAGGGCTCGTCGACTCCGGCTCGCGACCCCAGTCCGTCGCGGCCACGAGAGAGGATCTCGGGCGCCTGCAGGCGCGACAACCCCGACGACTCGACGCTCGCGCCAGGTCTCGGGCAACGGAGGCCTCGAGCAGAGGCGGGCACGTGCGGCGGCTCGAGCGCGGCGACCCCGGCTCCCACCGCGGGCCGGGCGCAGCGCTATTCGGCGCAGTTGACCCTGTCGGTGAAGGACGTCGACGCGCTCTCGGACGCCACCCAGCAGGCGCTCCGGATCACCCGCGATCTTGGCGGCTACCTCGTGACCGCGTCGTATGCGACGTCCGACACCGGCACGTCGTCTCTGACGCTCAAGGTGCCGACTGCGAATGTGCAGGACGCGATCGTACGGCTCTCGGGCCTCGGCAAGATCGTCTCGCAGCAGGTGCAGATCGACGATCTCCAGGGACAGGTCGACGAGCTCACGAAGCGCGAGACGGCGCTACGTGAGCAGATTGCGCGGCTGTCGGCGAGGCTTGCCTCATCCGAGCTCGACGCGGAGACGCGGGCGACGCTCGAGGCGCGGCGGGACGCGGCGCGCAGCGAGCTCGCGCAGGTCAGGGTCGCCCGGGCGCAGGTGAATGCGGAAGCGCGGTACGCGACGATCCAGCTGGGGCTCCAGACGCGGCAGTCCTCTGTCGTACCGGCCAACCCTTCGCGCTTCGATCGCGGCGTCGACCGGGCCGTCGAGATTCTCACGCTCGAAGCGATGGTCGTGCTCTACACGCTGGTTCTCGTGGGACCGCTCGCCCTGATCCTCCTGCTCGCCTGGCTCGTGCGGCGCGGGCTGCGGCGGCGCCAGGACGAGCAGCTCCTCTCGATCCCGTAGGGGCGAAGCGTGCTCGCCTCGCCCTCGCGGAGGGCGGGCACGCCCGGCCCCCTACGTGGCCTTCACGTCCAGGGTCGCGATGAGTGCATCCGCCACGACCTTGAGCGGGCGCCCCGAGATCTGGCTCGCCTTCCGCAGCCGGGCGAAGGCGTCCTGCTCGCTCAGACCCTCGCGCTCCATGAGCAACCCCTTGGCCCTCTCGATCGCCTTGCGGGCGGCGAGAGCCTCGGCCAACGAGTCTGCTTCGTCGCGGACGGCCGCGAGCTCCTCGTGGCGCGCCTTGGCGGTTGCGATCGCGGGCAGCAGGTCACTCTCGCGGAACGGCTTCACGAGGTAGCCGAAGACTCCGGCCTCGACCGCGCGCGAGACGAGCTCCTCTTCGCCGTAGGCGGTCACCATCACGATCGGGATGGGGCGGAGCTCGAGGATCTGCCGCGCGGCGTCGATCCCGTCGAGCTTGGGCATCTTGACGTCGAGCAGCGCCAGGTCGGGCGACGCCGTGTGGGCGAGCGTGACGGCTTCCTCACCGTCCTTCGCCTCGGCACACACGTCGAACCCTGCCTTCTCGAGCATGGCCCGCAGGTCGAGCCTGATGATCGTCTCGTCTTCAGCGATGAGGATGCGCAACGTCGTCCTTTCTCGAAGATGCCGGGAATCTGACCTCGGCACGCAGGCCCCGGTCCTCGACGAGCTCCAGCTCGCCCCCCAGCTCGTCGCGAACGAGGGCGCGGACGATGGAGAGGCCCGTGCCGTCGGCAGCGGCCTGCATGCCCTCGCCGTCGTCGGCGATCACGAGCACGACGTCACCGTCGCACCTCGACAGCGTAATCGAGATCGTCTTCCCGCCGTGCTCGAGTGCGTTACCGAGCAGCTCGCTGAAGACGAGCGCGAGAGAGGTCGCCCGCTGGCCGGCGAGCGACACCGGCTCGAGCCGGGACGTGACATCCCTGCCGACGACGAGCCCCTGGACGAGCATCGCCCGCAGCCGGTCGATCAGCTCGTCGAGGTCGACGTCGTCCTCGCGATGCTCGGTCAGCACCTCGTGCACGGCCGCGATGGCGAGAATCCGGTTGACCGAGTCGCCGAGTGCCTTCTGCGGGTCGACGTTCTCGGCACGCGCCTGCAGGCGCAGGAGCGAGGCGACGGTCTGGAGGTTGTTCTTGACTCGATGGTGGATCTCCTGGGCGAGCACCCCTCGCAACGCCATCCGGCCGTGCTCGAGCGCGACGGCGGCCTGGGCCGCGATCGCCTCGAGCAGCTGCCGGTCATCGTCCGAGAACGGCGTGTCGCGGTCGACGACGAGCTCGCCGATCGTCCGCCCGCGCCACCGGAGCGGCAGCCTGGCCGCGTGCGCACCCGCCCGCCCCTCGGGCCACGCGATGCGCCCGTCCTCGAGCACGATCGCAGCGCCCGTCCCGTGCACGGACTCCACGGTCGTCTTCACGATCGCCTCGAGCGACTCCTCGAGGTACAACGACTCCGAGACTGCTTCCGAGATCCGGGCCAGCGCCTCGAGCTCGTGCACGCGACGCTGAGCCTGGGCATAGAGCTTGGCATGCTCGATCGACTGCGCCACCTGGCCGGCGATCGTCATCAGGAGGTCGATCTCCGCCTGCGTGAACGCCCGCGGCTCGCGCGTGCGGACGTTGAGCGCGCCTTCGAGCTTCTCGCGCGCCAGGATCGGAACTGCGAGGATCGACGCGTACTGATCCTCCGGCAGGTTCGGGAACGCCTTGAACCTCGGGTCGAGGTGGGCGTCGGCGGCGATCATCACCGGAGCGCGCTCGGCGGCAGCGGCACCGGTGATCCCTTCGCCTCGGCGCATCCGGGGCACTCTTGTGGCGTCCTCGACGCTCGTGCCGTGCGTCGCGCGGAGCACGAGCTCGTCGGAGCGCTCGTCGTAGAGGTAGACGTAGGCCGAGTCGGTCTCGAGCGCAGCGGCCACCTCGTGGGCAATCGCCTCCATCACCTCCTGCAGGTCGAGCGACGAGTTGACGACCTCGGTCGTCCGGGTCAGGAGGGCGAGATGACGGGCTGTGTCGTTCGGGGAGGGCTCGGGAGCGGGGGTCACGGCTCTGCAGGCCTCTAATCCAGGTAGGTGAGGACGACGGCGCCGAGGATCGGCACGGCGAGCGTCAGGGAGAAGTTGAACCAACCGACCCAGACGAGGCGGCGGCGGGTCGCCGGCGCAGCGGGATCGCCGGCTCGGAGCTCACCCTGCAATCGCGGGCCGAGCACGTAGTCATGGATCAAGGCTCCGACGACGAGGAGCGCGACGAGCACGGACTTGAGGATCAGCGTGCGATCGAAGTCGGTCGAGCGGGCCGCCGAGTCGAAGCCGCCGTGCAGGTCGGTCAGCCACAACCCGGAGAGGATGGCGACGGCCATCGCACTCCAGCCGAGGGGACGCCAGCGACGTCCGAGGGCCCGCATGGCCGTCGCCCGCGCCTCGCCCTCGAGCTTCCGGATCGCCGGGACGCCGACGAAGACCAGTGCGATCGTGCCTCCGACCCAGACCATCGCCGACATCAGATGGACGATGCGCAGGGCCGTCAGCATGGGTGCAGGCTATCGTCGCCGTGATCGCACCGAGACCCCTGCTGCGGCTGCGGAGCGGCAAGACGCGTCACAACGACCACGGGCCCCACACCGGGGACCCGCGATCGGCCGTCAGACACAGGCGCGCCGCTCGCCTTGCGGCTCAGCCTGCAGCCACGATCATGCACCCTTTGGCGGACGATGTCCAGTGCGGTAGGCCACGGGAGGCAAGCCGGCTGCTTCCGGCCACGAAGTAGGCCGCTTCAGGGATCTTCCCCGCCGCAGGCGGGACCCCGCGGGCAGGATCCCGCGCTAGCGGGATCGTGCGCTAGCGGAAAGAGGCGGCCGCTTCAGGGATCTTCCCCGCCGCAGGCGGGACCCCGCGGGCAGGATCCCGCGCTAGCGGGATCGTGCGCTAGCGGAAAGAGGCGGCCGCTTCAGGGATCTCCCCGCCGCAGGCGGGTCCCCCGCGGGCAGGATCCCGCGCGAGCGGATCCTGCCCTTGCGGACAACCACGGCACGATCCCGCGCGAGCGGGATCGTGCGCTAGCGGAGAGTTACGGCTACAACGCGGCCAGGTAGCGGTCGAGCTCCCACTGGGAGACCTGGGTGCGGTACTCGTCCCATTCGGCGCGCTTGAGCTCGACATAGCGCGGGAAGATGTGCTCGCCGAGCGCCTTCCGCAGCAGCTCCGAGCCGGCAAATGCCTCGATCGCCTCACCGAGCGAGCCGGGCAACGCCTCGACGCCCTGCTCCACCCGCTCCTCGTCGGAGAGTCGATAGAGGTTGGTGGTCATCTCGGCCGGCAGCTTGTAGCCCTTCTCGATCCCCTCGAGGCCGGCATGCAGCAACGCGGCGAATGCGAGGTAGGGATTGCAGGCCGGGTCGGGACAGCGGATCTCCGCCCGCGTCGCCTGCTCGGAGCCCGGCTTGTAGAGCGGGATCCGGATCAGGGCCGAGCGGTTGCGCTGGGACCAGGCGACGTAGACCGGCGCCTCGTAGCCGGGCACGAGCCGCTTGTAGGAGTTCACCCACTGCGCCAGAACCGCGGACAGCTCCCGCGCGTGGACGAGAAGGCCGGCAATGAACGACTTCGCCGTGTCCGAGAGGTGGTTGGGATCCTTGGCGTCGAAGAACTGGTTGCGGCCTCCCTTGAACAACGACATGTGCGTGTGCATGCCCGAGCCGTTCTCGCCGAACAGCGGCTTCGGCATGAATGTCGCGTAGTAGCCGTGCCACGCAGCGACCTCCTTGACGACGATGCGATAGGTCATCGTCTTGTCGGCCATCGCGAGAGCATCGTCGTAGCGCATGTCGATCTCGTGCTGCGACGGGGCGACCTCGTGGTGGTGGTACTCGATCTGGATCCCGACGGACTCGAGCGCGGTGATCGTGTCGTTGCGCACCTCGGTCGCCGCATCCTGCACGGTCATCGCGAAGTAGCCGCCTTCGTCGATCGTCTCCGTTCCCTTGTCGTCCTCGAACAGGAAGTACTCGAGCTCCGGCCCCACGTTGAACGTGTCGAAGCCCAACTTCTTCATCCGCTCGACGGCCAGCTTGAGGATGTAGCGCGGATCGCCTTCGTACGGGGTGCCGTCGGGCTTGACGACGTCGCAGATCATCCGGCCGACCTTGGAGCCGAGCGCGTGGCCGTGGTCGTCGATCGGCCGCGGCATGAGCTGGAAGGTGGCCGGATCGGGGATCGCCACCATGTCGGACTCCTCGATCCGGTTGAAGCCGGTGATCGACGAGCCGTCGAAGCCCATGCCGTCGTTGAGGGCGCCCTCCATCTCGCTCGGCGTGATCGCGAACGATTTGAGGTGACCTTCGAGATCCGTGAACCAGAACAGGACGTGCTCGACGCCCTCGTCCTTGATGCGCTTCAGCACCGCCCTCCGGGCGGCGACGCTGGAGGTCGCCCTGTCCTTGCTCTGAACCTGCGCCGGCCGCCGCGTCGGTGCCGCGCTGTTCCGTGGTCTCGCCATCTCACACTCCTTCGGTCGCCGGCCGGACAGCCGAGTCGGCCCGGGGCTCAGGCCCCGGAGATGGTGCGATGCTATCGGAGCCGGCGCCGCCGCCCCACGCTTCCTGCTTGACGGCCGCGGTGCGGCGGAGCTATAAGAGGGATAGCGCTGCCAACGGGCAGCGCGAGGCAATGAGGCCTCAGGACTCTCGCGAGTCCTGGGGCCTTTTTTCGTTCTCGGACAGACGTCAATCGTTGTCGGCGAAGAAGATGAGGTGACCGATGAAGAAGTTCAAGCTCGAATACATCTGGCTCGACGGATACGAGCCGGTGCCCAACTTGCGGGGTAAGACCAAGGTCGAGGCGTTCGAGAGCTTCCCGACGCTCGCCGAGTTGCCGCCGTGGGGTTTCGACGGCAGCTCGACGCGCCAGGCCGAGGGCAGCAACTCGGACTGCATGCTCAAGCCCGTCGCGATCTATCCCGATCCTGCCCGCCGGGACGCGGCGCTCGTCATGTGCGAGGTCATGCTCCCGGACGGAACAGCGCACCCGAGCAATTCGCGGGCGGACATCCCGGACGACCCGGATACGTGGTTCGGGTTCGAGCAGGAGTACTTCCTCTACCGCGACGGCGCGCCCCTCGGCTTCCCGGTTGGCGGCGGCTTCCCCGCCCCGCAGGGCGAGTACTACACGGGCGTTGGATACGCGAATGTCGGCGACGTCGCACGCGAGATCGTCGACGCCCACCTCGATCTCTGCCTCGAAGCGGGCATCAACCACGAGGGCATCAACGCCGAGGTCGCCAAGGGGCAGTGGGAGTTCCAGGTCTTCGGCAAGGGCTCGAAGAAGGCAGCCGACGACGTCTGGATCGCGCGGTACCTGTTGCTCCGCCTCTGCGAGCGCTACGGCGTCGATGTGAGCTTCCATTGCAAGCCGCTCGGTGCAGACGTCGACTGGAACGGGTCCGGCATGCACACGAACTTCTCCACGAAGGCGATGCGCGAGGTCGGCGGCAAGGAGTACTTCGAGGCCCTCATGGACGCGTTCGACGCGGTCAAGGAGGATCACATCGCCGTCTACGGACCCGACAACCACCTTCGCCTCACGGGTCTCCACGAGACGCAGTCGATCGACACGTTCAGCTACGGCGTCGCAGATCGCGGCGCGTCGATTCGCGTTCCCCACAGCTTCGTGAACAACGGCTACCGAGGGTATCTCGAAGACCGGCGACCGAATTCCCAGGGCGATCCGTACCGCATTGCGGGCCGCATCATCGAGACGATCGCCACGGTGCCGGCTCCTGGGCTCTCGAGCTCGGACGTGGCGTCGAACGGCAACGGGAGCGTGCCGCACCGACCGGCTCCCGCTCGTGACCTCGTAACGCCGGACGTCGGCCGGTCGGCTCACGGAGGGTGTCTCCCGGAAAGGCAGGGGAGACACCCTCGAGCTGTGTCGGGCCCAAGCCCCACTTCTCACAAGCTCCTCCAGCTCGGGCTCGACGCCGCCGTGGCGGATCGCCCTCCGGTAGAGCGCCAGCGCCGGTGCCATGCAAAGCGCCCCCGTCGTCAGTGCGGCCCGGATCGAGAAGGCATTCCCGATCAACCCGATCGCCGGCCCTCCGGTCCACTGGCCGACCGCGTCGGCCTGGTTCGTGATCGACAACACGGTGGCCCGTACGCTCGAGTCGCCAACGTTGCGATTGAGCCACGTCGCGAACAACGGGTTCGCCACGTTGCGGGCGACGCCGACGACGAAGTAGGCGCTGACGGCGATCCAGAACTCTCCTGCCAGACCGAAGCCAACGGCGCTGACGAGCAGGATCGCATCGAGCCAGAACAGGTGGCGGGCCAACGCCGCGCGGCCGGCATGCTCGAGGCGCGCGCCGAGGGGTTGAGCGACGACGAGCGAGAGCAGGACCGTGGCGGCGGCGAGCACACCGAACCAGACGACCGGATCGAGACCACCGAACGACGGCAGGCCGACATCCTCCAGGAAGTGAGCCTGCCAGAGACGGTCGTAGCCCTCGCTCCACATTCCCGCGAAGGCAACGATCCCGAGGATTGCGAGCAGCGCCGGCCGGGCCCGCACGAGCCCGGCCCCCTGACGGCCCGTGTGCACCATCTGGCCGAACGAGCCTCGCTGCTCGCGGGGCAACGGCCGGAAGCCCGTTTCCGGCATCGCGAATGCGTAGAAGGCGGCGAGCAGGACCTCGCCGAGGCCGCCGACGAGGATCGGCAGCCGCAGGTCGACGAGAGCGAGGCCCACGCTCGCTCCGATCCCGAGCAACGCGAACATGCGGCTCACCTGTGCACCGCGGAGGTAGATGCCGGCCAACCGTTGTTCGCCGACCTCGTCGGCGAGCCACGCGTCCTGCGCACCACTCGTGAACGTGTACCCGATTCCCCAGACGCCCCAGGCCGCCAGAATGGGCCACGCCTCGCCCGCGGCCCCCACGACGAGAATCGCGAGCCCCATCACCGCCTGCCCGATGATGATCGAGAGTCGCCGTGAGTAGATGTCGGCCACGACCCCGGTCGGCACCTCGAAGCAGAAGACGGCGATTTCCATCACCGTGCCGACGAGCACGAGTTGGAGCGGGCTCATCCCGATCTCGGTGACGTAGAAGACGGCCGCGACCGTGAAGACGACGCTCGAGAAAAACGTGCCGGCGGCCTCGTAGACGTACCAGACGGTGCCCGCGGGAAGACGATTCACGGTGGAAAGCTCCAGATGGTTCGGCGATCAGGCAACGACTCGGCTCAGGATGACGCTTCGGCGACCGTCGCGCTCGTGTCGAAACCCTCCCCGACGGTTCTGCTTGCGCCGTCCGGGTCACGTCTCTACACTGTGACGCTCTGGTGGGCCGACGAAGGCCCTCCGTGTGGCAATGACGCCTCAGTGCTCCCTGCGAGCGCTGGGGTTTTTTTGTGGTCCAGTGAGGAGGACGGGTTGATGATGAAAGTGGAAGCGGTCGTCGTGAGAGACCGCGTCGAGACGGTCATGGAGGCCGTCGAGGCCGCCACGGGTCACATCGGGGTGACTGTGATCGAGGCGGTCGGCCACGGGCGCGAGAAGGGGATAACGCACGAGTACCGCGGTCGCGTGTTCGAGTCACGGTTCCTGCCGAAGGCGCTGATGACCTTCGTCGTCCAGGACGACATCGTCGAGCCGGTCATCGCCGCCATCGTCGACGCCGCGCGCACGGGCGCCGGGGCAGGAGACGGCATCTGCTGGGCCTCCCCCGTCAGCAACGTCATCCACAACCGGACCGGAGCCAAGCTCGAGGAGGTCGAGACGGTATGACTCTCAAGGAAGTCGGGTTCGCCGCGAGCACCATCTGGGTCATCCTCGCGGCAATCCTCGTGATCTTCATGCAGGCGGGTTTCGCGTTCCTCGAGGCCGGCCTCACACGCATGAAGAACGTCGGCCATATCGCGGCGAAGAACGTTCTCATCCTCGCGATCGCATCGATCGTCTACTACTGCGTCGGCTTCGGCCTCGCGTTCGGCGACGGCGGCGGCAAGTTCATCGGTGGGTCTGGCTTCTTCCCGACCGTCGACGAGCTGCTCACGATCGGCGAGTCGCCGTTCTCCTGGTTCAGCGCGATCCCTGCGGCCGCCGGCTACCTCTTCGAGGTCGCCTTCGCCGCGGTTTCTTTGGCGATCGTCTGGGGAGCGATGGCAGAGCGCACGCGGCTGTGGGTGTACTTCGCCTTCGGTGCGGTGTTCACGCTCATCTACTCGATCGTCTCGCACTGGATCTGGAGCCCCGACGGCTGGCTCTTCTCGCGCGGGATGCAGGATTTTGCCGGCTCGACGGTCGTCCACTACCAGGGGGCGCTGGCCGGTCTCGCAGGGGCCATTCTGCTCGGGCCGCGGCTCGGCAAGTACGGCTCGGACGGGAAGCCGAACGCGATCCCCGGTCACAACATGGCGTTCACGACGCTGGGTGTGATCATCCTCTGGATCGGTTGGTTCGGCTTCAACCCCGGCTCGACGCTCTCGGTCGACTTCGGCGGTGTCGGGTTCTTTGCGTACGTCGCGCTGAACACGAACCTGGCGGCTGCCGCGGGAGTGCTCGGGGCGATCATGACATCGTGGATCGTCGTCAAGAAGCCCGACCTCTCGATGATGCTGAACGGCGCCATTGCGGCACTCGTTGCCATCACCGCGGCCTGCGCCTTCGTCTCACCCTGGGCCGCGATCCTGATCGGTTTCATCTCGGGCATCATCGTCGTGATGGGCTCGCTCCTCGTCGAGCGGGTCGGGATCGACGACCCGGTCGGGGCGATGGCCGCACACGGCATGTCCGGCATCTGGGGCACGCTCGCGCTCGGCTTCTTCGCCGTCCCCAAGCTCGCGGAGAACCTCGAGACGGGGCAGGGGGGCCTGTTCTACGGCGGTGGCCTGCACCAGCTCGGGACACAGGCGCTCGGGCTCGCCGCGGTCGGCGCATTCACGTTCACTCTCTCGTTCGTCGTCCTGTTCCTCTTCAAGGTGACGATCGGGATCCGAACCCACTCGGAGGACGAGCAGATGGGCCTCGACGTGTCGGAGCACGGCATGTGGGGCTATCCCGAGTTCTACATCCCGGTCCCTGGCGGCTACGGCTCGGAGCAGAACATCCAACTGGGGCAGCAGTACGTCAACCGCGAAGTGATCGTCACCGAGGGCTCCGAGGGCGACAGCATGTACGTCGTCCAGGCCGGCAAGGTCGAGGTGGTGAAGACGGCCGAGGACGGAGCCGAGCACCAACTCGGGACGCTGAAGGCCGGCGAGTTCTTCGGAGAGATGGCGATCTTCGAGGGCGAGACCCGCTCGGCGACCGTGCGAGCGGTCGGCGACGCCCGCGTTCTCGAGGTCGACAAGAAGACGGTCGAGCGACGGATCCAGGACAATCCACACCTCGCCGTCAACATGCTGAAGACGATGTCGTCCCGCCTGCGCGAGGCGAACGTGGAGCGGACGGCACGCCCCGGCGAAGCCGCAGACTGAGGGAAGCCGCAGACTGAGCGTCCCCATCCTCACGGTGGACGGAGAAGCAGACCCCCGGCGGCCGGTACATCCGGCCGCCGGGGGCGATCCATCCGACTAGCCGAGCGCGAAGGTGACGGTCACACTTGCCGTTGTCTGCTGGGTACCGGCCTCGATCGGCGTCCCGGAGTCCGAGGCGGCCGCTTTCTCGAACATCGGGACCGGCACCGAGCCACCGTTCTCCACGACCGCCGTCACCTTGCCGAGCGAGCGTCCGGCGGCCGCGGCGATCGTCTCCGCGCTCAGCCGTGCGTTCGCGACCGCGGCCTTGAGCGCCTGGCGGTAGAGCTTGCCCTGGTCGGCGACCGACATCGTCGGCCCGTTCACCTGATTCGCGCCTGCAGCGACGGCTGCGTCGATCACGGCACCGGCCGTGTCGAGGCCGACCGTGGCGGAGACGACGTTCGACGCGGCGAAACCGGACGGATCGCCGTTCTCGCCGAGCACCTGGGAGAGCGACACCGACTGCGTCCCGACCTCACGACCGCCTGCGGCCTTGACTGCCGCGATCACCTGTCGCATCTCGCGCGCGTTCGCCGCCACGGCCGCCTTGGCCGTCGCAGCACGGACGTCGACACCGAACGAGAACACGGCCGTCGTCGGCGCGGCGGCGACGGCTCCCGTGCCGGAGACGGTGATCGAATCGCCGGACGGCACCTGGCCGTCGACCGCGCGGGCGCCCTCGGGACGGGCGACGCCTGCGATGGCGGCAGCGGCGAGGAGCAGCGTGGCGGCGAGAGCAATGCGTTTCATGGGTTTCCTCCGGAGGTCGTTTCCATCTCATCTACGCCGCCGGGTGCTCTTCATGTCACAGGTGAAATCCCAGGCAGCCCGCCTCAGAGGTCCTCGTGGCGCTGGTGCGGAAGGAGGAACGTGGCGACCAGGCCGATGACGATGAAACCCGCGGCGACGAGCGCCGTGGTGCGCGTTGCGTCCGCCCCGCCGTGCGGAGCGCCTCGGCGCTCGTCCCAGGAAGCTCCTCCGAGAGCGACGGGATCGCCGTCCCGCCCGTGTCCGAGACCACCGTCGCGATCCGCGCTGCCTGCGCCGGCGCGACCCCGGCTGCCTTCAGCCCGGATTCCGAGTGCGCGGCGAGCGCGGCGGCGAGGGTCGCCCCGAGGATCGCGATCCCGAGCGCCGAGCCGACCTGTCGCGAGGTGGACTGGATGCCGGACCCCTGGCCCGAGCGCTCGGTAGGGATGTCCGCGAGGATCACGCTCGTGAGCTGCGCCGTCGCGAGACCGATGCCGAAGCCGTAGACGAAGAGCGGCGGGACGAGCCGCCAGGCGGAGATGTCCGGCCCGACGAGAACGGCGTAGAGGACGAGCCCGACGGCCTCGAAGCCGAGGCCGAAACGAGCGACGGACCTTGGCCCGATCTTCTTCGAGCTCGCCGCAGCGACGCCTCCGGCGAGAAGCGCCCCGACGGCGGTGACCGCGAGCGCCGCGCCGGCCTCGAGCGCCGAAAGGCCGAGGACGCTCTGGAGGTAGAGCGGGATCGAAAACACGAGCCCGAACTCCCCGAGGGCCACGATCAACGCGGCGACGTTCCCGGCGGAGAAGCTGCGGAGGCGGAAGAGGTCGATGTCGACGAGCGGCTGCACCGCGCGGCGCTCGACGGCGAGGAACACGACTGCGAACACCGCGGCGAACGCGAATGCGAACGCGATCGGCGACAGCGCTTCGAGCGGCCATTCCCAGCCGCCGATGGAGAGCGCCTGATCCGGTCGCAGCCAACCGTAGGTCTGTCCTTCGATCAGCGCAAAGACGAACAACCCGAGCGAGAGGGTGAGCGTGACGACACCGGCGACGTCCCAGCTCCTCACCGGCGCCGGGTCACGCGACTCGGGGACGAGCCGGCGGGCGAGAACGACGATCGCGACCCCGAGAGGGAGGTTGACGAGGAAGATCCACCGCCACCCGGCGAACTCGGTGAGCGCTCCGCCCGCAAGCGGACCGAGCGCCGCCATGCCGCCGATCGTCGCGCCCCAGACGCCGAACGCAACGGCGCGAGCGCTGCCGCGGAACGTGGCGTTGACCAGCGAGAGCGAGGTCGGCAGCACGGCCGCACCGCCGACACCCTGGATCACACGCGCGACGATCAGCCAACCGCCGCTCGGTGCGAGGGCCGCGAGCAGGCTCGCGCAGACGAAGACCGCGATCCCCGCGACGAACACGCGCCTGCGGCCGAGCGCGTCTCCGAGCCGGCCGAACAAGATCAGCAGCGAGGCGAAAACGAGCGCGTACGTCGAGTTGACCCATTCCGCCTGCGTCAGCGTCAGATCGAGCTGGTCGATGATCGTCGGAAGCGCGACGTTGACGATCGTGGCGTCGATGATGATCAGCGAGACGCCCGCCGAGAGGGTGACGAGCGCCCCCCAGGGCGGACGCGCGGCAACCGTTTCCTCGGCGCCGCCGTCGGTTGTCACGGCGTCGGCACTACCTGTGCGACGCTCGGCGCGCGCCGGCGTCAGCCATCGAGGCCGAATCGCGACCGCGCCTCGGCGAGCGCCTCGTGCACGCCGCCGGGGCCTGGTGCACCTCGCGCGGCAACGCTCTCCGCGGGCGTCCCTGCCGGGACGAACGAACCGTCACGAACACTGGCGGCCACCCGCGCGTGGGCCTCGCGGAAGGGGACACCGTCCCGGACGAGCGCCTCTGCGGCGTCGGTCGCGAGCACGAGCGGATCGGAGGCTGCCTGTGCCATCCGCTCGCGGTCGACCTCGAGGCCGGCGATCAGCGCAGTCAGGGCCTGGAGTCCCCGGCGGGTGTCGGCGCGGGCCGCAAAGACGGGCGCTTTGTCCTCCTGGAGATCGCGGTCGTAGGCGAGCGGCAGGCCCTTCGACGGTGGCGAGAAGGCCGGTCAGCCGTCCGATGGCCGGTTCCTGCCTTGCCGCGGGCGAGCTCGGCGACGTCGGGGTTCAGCTTCTGGGGCATCATCGAGGACCCGGTGGCGGCGTTCTCGGGCAGCCTTGCGAAGCCGAACTCGCCCGAGGACCAGAGCACGATCTCCTCACCGATCCGCGAGAGGTGCGTGTAGAGCACCGCCACCGCGTAGAGATAGTCGAGCGCGAAGTCACGGTCGGCGACCGCGTCGATCGAGTTCCGCATCGGCCCGGGGGGCGCGGGCAACCCAAGCGTCGACCCGGCCAGGGCACCGGCACCGAGTGGGCTCTCGGCCGCAGCTGCTGCGGATGCGGCGAAGCGCGTTCGGTCGCGATCGAGCATCTCGACCCACGCGAGCAGGTGATGCCCGAGCGTCACCGGCTGCCCACGCTGCAGGTGCGTGTAGCCCGGGAGAAGCGTGTCGGCCTCCTCCTCTGCGAACGAGAGAACGACGAGCGCGAGTGCCTCGATCCCTTCCCGGGCTTCGGCGCACGCATCGAGAACGTAGAGGCGAAACGCGGCTGCAACCTGATCGTTGCGCGAGCGCCCGGCATGGATCTTCCGGCCGAGCTCCCCGAGCAGGCGCTCGATCGCACTGTGGACGTCCTCGTCCGTGTCGAGGTACGCAGCCGGGTCGACGGCGATCTCGGCCAGTCGCGACTCCACGTCGGCGAGCTCGGCGTCGGACAGCAGGCCGGCCGCGTTGAGCCGCTGCGCGTGCTGGACGCTCGCCTCGCAGTCGTAGGGCAGGAGCTCCGCGTCGTCGGCGTGCAGGAAGGCCCAGACCGCCGGGTCGAGAGGCCGGTCGACACGCCCCGACCAGAGGGTCATCCGGCGGCTCCGTCCGCGAGGTGGGCCGCCAGCTCGGCGTGCAGCTCGGCTGCCGACGTCCCGTCCTTGACTGCGATGAAGATGGTGTTGTCACCGGCGAGCGTCCCGGCGATCGCCGGATGGCCGCCTTCGTCGATCGCCTGCGCCAACGCGCTGGCGTAGCCCGAGGGCGTCGTGACGACGACGAGGCCGTTGTTCGCCGCCTCGACGCCCGTCGCGTAGCGGCGCATCGCCGCCCCGATCGCCCGCAGCCTGTCGGCGTCTCCCGTTCCAGGGGCGGCGTAGATCAGCCGGCCACTCGGCGCGCGCACCTTGACGAGCCCGATCTCCGTCACGTCGCGCGAGACCGTCGTCTGCACGACCCCGTGGCCCTCGTCACGAAGAGCCTGGGCGAGCTCCGCCTGGGTGGACAGTGCCCGCTCCTGAACGAGTCGGAGGATCGCAGCCTGGCGCTCCCTCCGGTTCACGAGCCGAGCACCGCCTCGAGGGTGCGAAGCGCGTGCTCGACATCGTCTGCTCCGACGACGAGCGGCGGCGTCATTCGCAAGACGTCGGGACCCGCCGAGAGTACGAGCAACCCGTGCTCGCGACACGCATCGACGACCGGACCGACCGGGCGGTCGAGCCGAGCGCCGACCAGCAACCCTCGCCCGCGGACCGACTCGACGCCGGCAAGCCGACGGAGCCCGGCCGCGAGTTGCTCGCCGCGCTCCTGGACGTTGCCGAGAAGAGCGCCGTCGATCGACTCCACGACGGCGCAGGCGGCAGCAGCGACGACGGGATTGCCTCCGAACGTCGAGCCGTGATCGCCGGGGACGAACCCCGGCGCAGCACGCTCGCCTGCGAGAAGCGCGCCCATCGGGAGGCCGTTCGCAAGGCCCTTGGCCAGGGTCACCAGGTCGGGGCGAATCCCGAGCTGCTCGTGCGCGAAGAAACGTCCCGGTGCGCCCCATCCCCGTCTGGACCTCGTCGACGCAGAGAAGCGCGCCCACCTCGAGCGCCATTTCGGCCGCAGCCTGGGCGAACGCCGGCTCGAGCGGGATGACGCCGCCTTCGCCGAGGACGGGCTCGAGCAGGATCAGCGCCGCGTCGCCGGCAGGAGCGAGGGCAGCCTCGAGCGACTCGACGTCGTTTGGGAGCGCAAAGCTGACACCCGGGACCAGTGGGCCGAACCCCTCCCACTTCGACGGTTGGCCCGTGGCCGAAAGCGCCCCGAGAGTGCGGCCGTGGAAGCCACCCTCGAGCGCCACGATCCGTGTCCGCCCGGTCGCCTTGCGCGCGATCTTCAGCGCCGCCTCGTTCGCCTCCGCCCCGGAGTTGCAGAAGAACGCCCGCCCGCCGTCGAAGCGCTCGCCGAGCAGCGCCGCGAGCCGCAGCATCGGCTCGGTCCAGTACAGGTTCGAGGCATGCCAGAGGACGTCGAGTTGGGCATGCGCAGCCGCAAGCGGCGCAGGCGCGCAGTGGCCGAGACCGACGACGGCTATTCCAGCGCCGAAGTCGAGGTACTCGCGCCCCGCCTCATCCCACACCCGGCAGCCCTCGCCGCGGACGATCGTGACATCCGCGCGGGCATAGGTCGGCAGCACCATCTCGTGCAGTCCTGACAGCGCTTGTGGCTCGGAGCCACGAAGTGCGCTCACGCGAGCACCTCCGTCGCGCCGATGCGTGCCAGCACGCCGCCGCGACTCGCTCGGACCGCGGCCTCGAGCTTGGGGACGATTCCGCCCTCGAAGGTGCCGTCACCGAGCAGGCGTTCCGCGTCGTCTGCGGCAATGGAGGCCATCAGGTCCCCGTCCATCAGCACGCCGGGAACATCGCTGACGAAGACGATCCGCTCCGCCCCGAGACCGACCGCCAACGCCGCCGCGGCTTCGTCCGCATTCACGTTGAGCGGCCCCTGGGCGAGCGGTACGACGACCGGGATCCGGCCGGCGGCCAGCGCCTCCTCGATCTCGGACGGCGCAGACGGGATGGGATCGCCGACGAGCCCGAGTGCGTCGACTTGCGTGGCCAGCAGGCCGATCACGTCGCCGAAGAGCGGCACAGCGGCCGGCCCGATCGCCGCGCACACCTCCGCGTTGACGCCGGCGAGGGACTCGCGGACGACATCCAGCACCTCGGCGGTCGTCACACGCCTTCCGTCGACGAACGTCGCCTCGATCCCACGTCGCTCCATCTCGGCCGTGATCTGCGGCCCTGCGCCGTGGACGACGACGACGTCGTAGCCCGCCGCCCGCAGAGCGACCGCCTCGCCGGCACCGCCGGCCGCGACCCGTCCACCGAGCTTGAGGACCACCCGGCTCATGTCGTGTACTCCGCGTTGATGCGCACGTAGTCGTAGGTGAGGTCGGAGGCCAGATACGCCGCCTCACCATGCCCGAGGCCGAGTGCCAGATCGATGCTGCAGACCGCCCCGAGAGGTCGGGCGCGTTGCCGGTCGCTGCCCGTCGGCGAAGACCGGGACGCCGTTGAACGCGACCGTGAGCCGGTCCGTCTCGAGCCGGGCGAAGCCACCGTTCTGCGGTGCCGAGCCGGCTGCTGCGAGCACGCGACCCCAGTTCGGGTCTCGGCCGAAGGCCGCGGCTTTGACGAGCGGTGACGTGGCGATCCGCCGAGCGATCGCCTCGGCCTCTTCGTCCGTTGCCGCTCCGCTGACGCCGATCTCGATCACGACCGTCGCGCCCTCGCCGTCCGCGACGATCTGTCGCGCCAGGTCGCCGCACACGTCACCGAGTGCGGCCGCGAACGCCTGGTCGTTCCGCGGTGCGTTGCTGGCACCGTTCGCGAGCAGCACCACCGCGTCGTTCGTGGAGCAGTCGCCGTCGACGGAGATCCGGTTGAAGCTGCGCTCGACGGCCGGCCGCAGGAACGTCTCGGGCTCGCCCTCGTCGAGCGGGTAGTCGGTCGTGATCACGACGAGCATCGTCGCGAGACACGGATGGATCATCCCGGCGCCCTTGGCCATGCCACCAACCGTGAAGCCGTTCGCCTCCGCGACCGCGACCTTCGCGCCGGAGTCGGTTGTGAGGATCGCTTCGGCTGCGGCTGCGCCCCCGCCGGCGGAGAGCCCGGCGACGGCAGCTCGGGTACCGGCCAGCACCTTCGCGAGAGGAAGCGGCACGCCGATCACCCCGGTCGAGAGCACCAGGATCTCCTCCGGCGCAAGACCGAGCTCCTGCGCGAGCGCTCCTGCGGTCGCCGCTGCGTCTTCCTCGCCGCGGAGCCCGGTGGCGGCGTTCGCGACGCCCGCGTTGATCACCACGGCCTGCGGTTGCGCGTGGAGGAGATGCCGCTTGGAGACGGTGACAGGGGCAGCCTGCACCCTGTTCGTCGTCCAGAGCGCAGCTCCGACGGCACGTGGGACGGAGCGCACGACCGCGACGTCCGGCTTGCCCGACGGGCGAATCCCGGCTGCGACACCGCTCGCCTCGAACCCCTGTGCGGCGGTCACCGACACGGCTAGAACGACCACGCCGCCGAGTTTCAGCCCTGCGATCGGGTCGAGCCCGAGCGCGCGGTTGACGTTCTGGATCGCCTGGCCTGCTGCGCCCTTGCCGAGGTTGTCCTCGGCGCAGATCACGATCGTCCGGTCCGTGAAGCGGTCGGCGAAGACACCGATTTCGGCTCGATCCGAGTGCTGAACGCGGGCGAGGTCTGGCGCGACGCCCTCGGGCAGCACGCTCACGACGGGACTGTCGGCGTACGTCTGCACGAGCAGCGAGCGCAGGTCGGCGCCGTTCGACCGGACGTTGCACGTTGCGAGCAGGCCCCGGCGAACAGGGAGCACGTGCGGCGTGAACGAGACGGGGAAGCCGAGCAGCTGAGCGATCTCCGGCACGTGCTGATGTGCCCCGATGCGATACGGCGTCACGTTCTCGAGCACCGCCCCGGCATGGGAGGCCGGCTTCAGCGTTCGCCCCGCTCCGGTCATGCCCGAGAGCCCGTCGACGGCAACTGAGCCGGGCTCGATCGCATCACGAAGTGGGACGAGCGCGAGAAGCACCGCGGTCGCGTAACAACCTGGATTCGCGACCAGCCGGCCGGTCTCGCCGACGAGCTCCGGCAGCCCGTAGACCCAGTCACCGAGGCTCTCGGGCCGCGGATGGGTGAAGCCGTACCACGCCTCGTACTGCGAGGCGTCCTGCAACCGGTGGGCGCCCGAGAGGTCGACGACGATGCGGCCGTCAGGGATCTCGATTCCTGCCGCCGCCTCATGCGAGAGACAGACGATGGTCACGTCCGCCTCGTGCTCGAGCGCGTCCGCGTTACGAATGAACCTGGGCACTGGAAGCCGCACGAGCCGGGGGTCGAGCGCGCCCGCGTCCTGCCCGGCCAGAGAGTCCGACCCGACGGCGACGAGCTCGAGACCCGGGTGCCCGAGAACGCGGTCGAGCGTCTCCTGCCCCGTGTATCCCGCCGCTCCGACGATGCTGACACGCGCCATGGTTGCATAGTATGCAATTTGCTGCAGTGTCTATGCGGTTGCCGGCAAGGGCGTCGAGCAGCTGCCCACCGCCCTGTGCCCGACGGCTCCTCCTTGCGACCCCAGCCGGGTTCAGGCATGCTTCGAAGCCGATGCTCTGCCTCGCCGTATCCGTGCCCGACAGCGATCCGCGCACTGCCGTTCACGGCCGTGCGGCTTCGTGCGGCGTAGGCATCGAGCTCATTGCCGTTCTCCCGCGCTAGGGAGATGTCGCCCACGTACCAGCCGGTTGCAAGGGAACCGAGGGAGGTGCAGACGGCGACCGAGACGCAGGCACCGGCATCGCCGTCCCGGCAGCCGGAGAAGGGACGAGGCACCGTGAAACCGAAGGACGAAAGATGAAGATGACGGGAGCAGACGCGATCCTCCGCTCGCTGGAGGCCGAGGGCGTCGAGGTGATGTTCGGGATTCCCGGCGGTGCGATCATGCCGACCTACGACGCCATGGCGCGCGGCACGACGGTTCGCCACGTCCTGGCCCGCCACGAGCAGGGCGCGGGGCATATGGCACAGGGGTATGCCCGCGCGTCAGGTCGCGTCGGCGTTGCTATCGCGACGTCGGGCCCGGGCGCCACGAACCTCGTGACACCGATCGCGGATGCATGGATGGACTCGACGCCCCTCGTGTGCATCACCGGTCAGGTGCGGACGACACTCATCGGGACGGACGCGTTTCAGGAGTGCGACATCACCGGGATCACGATGCCGATCGTCAAGCATTCCTGGCTGGTCCAGGACGTCAAGGAGATCCCTGCCGTCGTGAAGGCGGCTTTCCACGTCGCGCGGACGGGCCGCTGCGGGCCCGTCCTGATCGACGTTCCACGCGATATCCAGGAGGCCGAGCTCGACTTCCGCTACCCGGACACCGTCGATCTTCCGGGCTGGCGTCCACCGCGCAAGGTTCACCCGCTCCAGATCCGCGAGGCCGGCGAGCGCATCGCACGGGCGGAGAAGCCGGTGCTCTACGTGGGCGGCGGCACGATCAACGGGGATGCCTGCGACGAGCTGCGGCTCCTCGCGGAGGCGGGAAGCCTGCCGGTGATCACGACCCTCATGGGCAAAGGCGCGTTTCCCGAGACACACCCGCTCTTCTACGGCTGGCCGGGCATGCACGGCACCAAGTGGTCCAACATCGCGATGAACACCTGCGACGTGCTCGTCGCGATCGGGGCCCGCTTCGACGATCGCGTCACGGGCAAGCTGTCGGCCTTCGCACCGGGGGCGACGGTCGTTCACCTCGATATCGACCCGGCCGAGATCTCCAAGCTGCGTGATGCAGACGTCCCGGTCGTCGGTCCGCTGAAGACGGCGCTGTCGCAGCTCGCGGCCGAGGTCGGAAAGCACCGCGACGCCGGCGTGCCGGCACCCGAGGCGTGGACGCAGAAGATCGACGAGTGGCGCGACGAGTTCCCGCTCCGTTACAGCAACGCCGGCGAATGGCTCAAGCCACAGAGGCTGCTCGAAACCTTGCAGGCGATCACCGCCGGAGACGACGTCGTCTTCACCACCGGTGTCGGCCAGCATCAGATGTGGGCGATGCAGTACCTGCTCACCGAACGGCCCCGCAACTTCATCACTTCGGGCGGGCTCGGGACGATGGGCTACGGCATACCGGCCGCCATCGGGGCCAAGGCGGCTCGACCGGAAGCGACAGTGGTCTGCATCGACGGGGACGGCTGCTTCCAGATGACTGCCCAGGAGCTGACAACGGCGGTCGTCGACGACCTACCCATCGTCGTCGTGCTCGTGAACAACGGCTATCTCGGCATGGTGACGCAGTGGCAGGACATGTTCTTCGACGGCCGGCGATCGCATGTCGGTCTCGGCGACACCATTCCGGATTACGTGAAGCTCGCCGAGGCCTACGGTGGCGTCGGCATGCTCGTGGAGTCCGAGGCCGAGCTCGAACCGGCGCTTCGTGAGGCGTTGTCGCTCAACCGGACGGTCGTGATCGATTGCCGGGTCGACCCTGCCGAGCACGTGTTCCCGATGATCCCCTCCGGAGCCGCGGCGATCGACATGGTCGAGTACGAGGACTCCGTCGAGGCAGCGCAATGAAGCACACGATCTCCGTCATGGTCGAGGACAAGCCCGGGGCGCTCGCACGCATCGCGACCATGTTCGCCCGTCGAGGGTTCAACATCGACTCGCTCGCAGTCGGGCCGACCGAGCGTGACGGCGTCTCGTGCATCACGCTCCGCGTCGACTGCGAGCATCACTCCCTCGAGCAAATCGAGAAGCAGATTCACAAGCTCGTCAACGTGCTCCGCGTCACAGAGCTCGCACCCGACGAGGCGGTCGAGCGCGAGTTGCTCCTCCTCAGGGTGAGCGCCGGCCCGGAACGCCGCGCAGAGCTGATCTCGACGTCCGAGGCGTTCAAGGGGCGTGTCGTCGATCTCGGCCCCGAGTCGGTCACGTTCGAGCTCACGGGCACCCCGGAAGAGCTCGACGCCTTCCAGGAGCTCGCCCGACCTCACGGCATTCAGGAGCTCGTGCGAACCGGCCGCGTCGGAATGGGACGGGCATCCGCGAAGCAGGTGAGACGACTCTCCGCGATCAACTAGGGCACCGACGGGCAACGCGGGCGGGTCACACCTCGCCCTTGCGATCATCACGACGAAAGGGACGAACTCGATATGGCGACGATTCTGCGCGACGGCAACCTCGGCCTCCTCGACGGCAAGGTCGCCGTGATCGGCTACGGGAGCCAGGGGCACGCCCACGCGCTCAACCTCCGTGATTCCGGCGTTCAGGTCGAGGTCGGACTCCGCGAAGGCTCCTCCTCGTGGGGCGAGGCCGAAGCAACCGGGCTGACCGTGCGGACGATCGCGGAGGCCGTCACCGGTGCTCAGCTCGTGGCGATCCTCTTGCCCGATCAGGTGCAGCCACAGGTCTTCGACGAGCACATCGAGCCGAACCTCGCACCAGGGGCGGCCGTGCTGTTCGCCCACGGCTTCAACGTTCTCTACGAGCGTGTCGCGCCTGCCGCCGACCACGACGTGATCATGGTCGCGCCAAAAGGCCCCGGCCACGTCGTTCGACGCCTGTTCACCGAAGGCTACGGCACCCCGGCGTTGATCGCGATCGAGCAGGACGCATCCGGCAACGCCCGCGAGCTCGCACTCGCATATGCCATCGGCATCGGTGCAGGTCGCGCCGGGATCCTGGAGACGACGTTCAAGGAGGAGACCGAGACGGATCTCTTCGGCGAGCAGGCCGTCTTGTGCGGGGGAACGTCCGAGCTCGTCCGGGCCGGCTTCGAGACGCTCGTGGAAGCCGGGTACGCGCCCGAGATCGCATACTACGAGTGCCTGCACGAACTCAAGCTGATCGTCGACCTGATGTGGGAGAACGGGCTCGCGGGGATGCGCTACTCGATCTCGGACACGGCTGAGTTCGGCGACTACACCCGTGGCAAGCGCGTCATCGACGAGCACGTGCGCGAGGAGATGAAGGGGATCCTGGCCGACATCCAGTCGGGGGCCTTCGCCCGCGAGTGGGTCGAGGACATGGACAACAACGAGGCCCGCCTGAAGGCTATGCGGGCCGAGGCGGCGCAGTCGCAGCTGGAGACGGTCGGCAAGGAGCTTCGCGGGCTGATGCACCGAGCAGGCGCTTGATGAGGGCGGGCGCCGCCATCCCCTGCCCGATCCGGGTTCACCATGGCGTCCGTTGACGTTCCGGTAGCGCTGCTGGGCTACGGCACGGTCGGGGCGGCGGTTCACCGTCTCCTCGAGGAGTCGGCCGACGAGATCGAGCGCGCGACGGGACATCGACTGCGGGTGACGCACGCGCTCGTACGCGACATGGCCAAACCGCGGGCGTTCTCACCCGAGCCGGGCGTGCTCACCGACGACATCGCGACGATCCTGAACGACTCCTCGGTGCAGGTCGTCGCCGAGGTGATGGGCGGCGTCGCTCCGGCCGGCGAGTACGTGCTCGGCCTCCTCCGCTCGGGACGCCCGGTGGTGACGGCCAACAAGCAACTCGTGGCGCGCCGCGGCGCCGAGCTCTTCGAGGCGGCGGCAGCCGGCGGCGTTCAGCTTCGCTTCGAGGCCTCGGTGTGCGCTGCGATCCCCGTGATCAAGGTGCTCCGCGAGTCCCTCATCGTCACGAACGTCCACCGCGTGCTCGGGATCGTGAACGGAACCACCAACTTCATCCTCTCGGCGATGGAGGAGGGACGCTCGTACGGAGACGCCCTCGCCGAGGCACAACGACTCGGGTTTGCGGAGGCCGATCCGACCGAGGATGTGGCCGGCCTCGACGCAGCGGCGAAGACCGCGATCCTCGCCACGGTCGCATTCGGCACACGCGTGCCGCTCGACTGGGTGGACGTGGAGGGAATCGAGGGCGTCACGCTCGAGCACGTCGCGGCGGCACGGGCCCTCGAGATGCACGTGAAGCTGATCGGGCGAGCCAGTCTCGTCGGCGACCGCGTCGACGCGCGAGTCGGCCCCGCCTTCGTCGATCGGCACCATCCGCTGGCCGCGGTCGAGGGCGCATTCAACGCCGTCATGCTCCAGGGGGATGCGATCAGAGAGATCACCCTGGAAGGGCCGGGTGCCGGGGGGATCGAGACCGCGTCGGCCGTCGTCGCGGACATGGTCTCCGTCGTCGGCACGACCGGAACGGGCTTCCTCCAGAACGACCCCGTGTGGCGTGACCTGGAGCGGCTTCCACCCGGCGAGCTCGCGTCGCCCTTCTACCTCCGCCTCGAGGTCGAGGATCGCGCAGGCGTCCTCGCCCGGATCGCCCAGGAGCTCGCACGAGAAGGCGTCTCGGTCGCGCAACTCGTCCAGCAGCCCGCCGACGGGCACGCCGTCCTCCACGTCGTCACCCACGAGGCACCTGCGGGACGCGTGGACGCTGCCCTCGCAGCCATCCGCGCTCTCCCCGAGTCGCGTGGCGATGCCAGCGCACTGCCGGTCGTCTCCGATCGCGGCGTGGAAGAGCTCGGATGGGCGTGAGCGGATGACGGTCGCGCTCATTGATCGCTACCGCGATCGCCTCCCGGTCTCGGACGCCACACCGGTGGTCTCGCTCGGGGAAGGGTCGACGCCCCTGCTCCGCGCTCCCCGCCTCTCCGAGCGCGCCGGGGCCGACATCTGGCTGAAATGGGAGGCATCGAACCCCACGGGCTCGTACAAGGATCGCGGGATGACCGTCGCGGTATCGAAGGCGGTCGAGGAAGGTGCCGCAACGGTGATCGTCGCCTCGACTGGTAACACTGCGTCCTCTGCCGCCGCGTACGCCGCCCGAGCCGGGATCGCGGCAGTGGTGCTTCTGCCGGAGGGCACGGTCGCATCGGGCAAGGTCGCGCAGTCACGCATGTATGGAGCGCTCGTGCTCGAGGTTCGCGGCAGCTTCGACGAGGCGCTCGACGCCGCTCGCGAGCTTGCGGCTCGCGGCACGTTCGCCCTCGTCAACTCCCTCAATCCTTACCGCCGCGAAGGGCAGAAGACCGCAGTCTTCGAGATCGTCGAGGAGCTCGGCGGCGTCCCGGCGGCGATCTACCTCCCGTACGGCGGTGGTGGCAACACCACAGCCTACGGCCAGGCGTTCACGGAGCTCGTCGAGCAGCCGTCGAGATTGATCGCCTGCGAGTCCGGCGACCGAGCCCGGACGCTGGCGACCGCGATCCGGATCACCGATCCGGTGCACGCGACGACGGCCGCGGCCGCGATCAAGCGCACGGAGGGCGCGCTCGTGACCCTGGACGACAGCGAGATCATCGCCGCGTGGGAGGATCTGGCACGCACAGAGGGGCTCTTCTGCGAGCCGTCGTCTGCCGCAGGGCTCGCCGCGCTCCGGCACGAGCCGCCGCAACGAGGAGAGACTGTCGTGGTGATCATCACCGGTCACGGCCTCAAGGACCCTGCGAGCGCCGAGGCGTACGCTCCGCCCCCGGTGCAGGTCGACGCCGACCCCGACGCGATCGCCGCCGCTGCCGCCCGCAGATGACCGTCGTCCGAGCCCCAGCGACCTCGGCCAACATCGGCGCGGGGTTCGACACGGCCGCCGTGGCCTTCGATCTCTGGAACGACCTCGAGGTGACCGACGGCGAAGGAGTCGTGATCGAGGGCGAGGGCGCCAGCGAGCTCGCGGCCGACGACACCAATCTTGCCGTTCGCGCGTATGCACTTCTCGCCGACCCGGCGGGCAAGCGCTTTCGCTTCCTCAACCGGATTCCCCTCGAGCGTGGACTGGGCTCGTCGGCCGCAGCGATCGCACTCGGGCTGGTCGCGGCAGCCCCGGACGCGACTCCCGAAGAGTTGCTCTCCGCCGGCATGAAGCTCGAGACGCACGCCGACAACCTCGCCGCGGCACTGCTCGGCGGGCTCACCCTCGCCTGGGACGGGAAGCTCGCGCGGATCGCCGAGGCGCTTCCGCTTGCGCCCATCGCGGTCATCCCCACCGAGCGAACCTCGACCGCGGCCTCACGCGGAGGGCTGCCCGCGACGGTGCCGCACGCGGAGGCGGCGGCGAGCGCCGGTCGGGCTGCTCTCCTCGGCGCCGGCGCGGCGAGCGGTGACCCCGACCTGTTCGCGGCGGCGCTCGGGGATTGGCTCCACGAGCCGTATCGACCCTCCGGGGTGCTGGAGGCGATCCGGGCCGGGACACTCGTGGGCTGCGGCGGCGCCACCCTATCCGGATCCGGCCCGACGGTCATCACGTGGGCGACGGATCAGGACGCCTGCGCGAAGGCGCTCGAGCTCCTGTTCCCCGACCACCAGGTGCTTCCACTCGCAGTTGCGCCACGAGGAGCCTTGTGAGCACGGTGCTCGTCGACGTTCGGCCGCTCGACGCCTATGAGGCAGGTCACATCCCCGGCGCGGTCCATCTCGATCCGAACTCCCAGCTCTCGTCGATCGGGCCGGATCCAGCCAGCGGCGGCCGTCATCCGTTCCCGTCCGACGAGCAGCTCCAGGACGTGTTCGCCGGGGCCGGGATCGACGAGCGCTCGTTCGTGCTCGCGCTCGACGACGGAACCGGCTGGGCCGCCCGCTGCTGGTGGCTCCTCCGGCACGTCGGGCACGACAACGCCGGCACGTTCGATCTCCACGCCTACGTCGGCCCGCTCACGACCGACACCGCCGCGCCGACAGCCGGCTCGATCCGAGCGAGGCCCCGGACCGACGACACGGTCTCGGCCGAGGAGATCCTGGCCCGGCTCGACGACCGTGCGCTGGTGCTCTACGACGCGCGAAGCCGCGAACGGTGGCTCGGGAACGAGGAGCCGCTCGACCCTGTCGCCGGGCGCATCCCGGGCTCTGTGAACGCTGTCTTCACCGAGCCTCTGCCGCCGGGCGCAGCCGATCCACCCGAGATCGTCGCCTACTGCGGCTCCGGCGTGACCGCCTGTGTGGTTGCCCAGAAACTCGTCCTCGCCGGCCGCGACGACGTCCGCGTCTATCCCGGCTCGTTCAGCGAGTGGTGCCGCCGCGACGGCTATCCCATCGAGAAAGGAACTCCGTGACCGACGATCCCGTGACCAACCCGTACGATCTCCCGTCCGATCCGGCCAAACGGCAGAGCGCAGCGCTGACCGACGGCGCCGACCGCGCCGGTGCGCGGGCGATGCTGAAGGCGACAGGGTTCACGGACGAGGACCTCGCGAAGCCGATCATCGGGGTCGGCACCACCTGGATCGAGACGATGCCGTGCAACCTCAACCAGCGCGATCTCGCGGTCCACGTGAAGCGCGGCGTTCGGGACGCAGGTGGGACACCGATGGAATTCAACACGGTGGCCGTTTCCGACGGCGTCTCGATGGGCACCTCCGGCATGCGCGCCTCGCTCGTCTCGCGCGAGGTGATCGCCGACTCGATCGAGCTCGTCGCGCGCGGACACCTCTTCGACGGGCTCGTGCAGCTCGTCGCCTGCGACAAGACGAATCCAGGCGGGGCCATGGCAGCCGGCCGCCTCGACATCCCGGCCATCGTCTCCTACACGGGGTCGATTGCGCCGGGGCTCTACCAGCGCGAGGTCTCGATCGGCGATGTCTACGAGGGCATCGGCGCGTACGCCGCCGGGCGGATCACGGCCGCCGAGCTCCACGAGCTCGAATCGACGGCGTGTCCCGGCGCCGGGGCCTGCGGCGGTCAGTTCACCGCCAACACGATGTCGACGATCCTGGATTTCCTCGGGCTGTCGCCGTTCGGAACGAATGGGATCCCCGCGATGCACCGCACCAAGGAGGAGGCCGCCTACGAGACGGGACGGCTCGCAGTGCAGATCGTCCGGGACAACGTGACGCCGAGGTCGTTCGTGACGAAGCAGTCGTTCGAGAACGCCGTCGCGTCGGTCGCCGCGACGGGCGGCTCGACGAACGGCGTGTTGCACCTCGTTGCGATCGCTCGGGACTTCGGGATCGATTTCACGATCGACGACTTCGAACGCGTCTCGGCCAGGACACCGATCCTCGCCGACATGAAGCCCTGGGGCCGTTGGCACGCCAACGACATGTACGCGGCAGGCGGCGTCGGACTGGTGGCGCGCGAGCTGAAGAAGGCCGGCCTGCTGCACGAGGATGCGCGCACCGTCGACGGGCGGACGATCGGCGAGATCGCGGACTCTGCCGTCGAGACCGAGGGCCAGACGGTCGTGGTACCGATCGAGACGCCCTTGAAGGCCCGGGGCGGGGTCGCCGTCCTCTACGGCAACCTCGCGCCCGAGGGATGCGCCGTGAAGCTCGCGGGCCACGATCGAACGCTCCATCGAGGCCCGGCGCGCGTGTTCGACTCGGAGGAAGACACGTTCGCCGCCGTCAAGGCAGGCAAGGTCGTCGCAGGCGACGTCGTCGTGATCCGCTACGAGGGGCCGCACGGAGGCCCCGGGATGCGCGAGATGTTGCACGTCACCGGCGCGATCGTCGGCGAGGGGCTGTCCGATTCCGTGGCGCTGATCACCGATGGGCGCTTCTCGGGTGCGACCCACGGCTTCATGGTCGGCCACGTCACGCCGGAGGCATCGCGTGGCGGCCCGATCGCCGCTCTCCGCGAAGGCGACATCATCGTCGTCGACGTCGAGAACCACGAGCTGAACGTGGAGCTCACCGACGCCGAGATCGGGGAGCGCCTGGAGGACTGGGTCGAGCCCGAGCCCCGCTACCGCCGCGGGGTGCTCGCGAACTACGCGACCCTGGTCGCATCTGCCTCCCACGGGGCGGTGACGCTGTACGCGGTAGCCGTGCGGCGTCTCATAACGTTTGAAGGACACGCATCGCTTATGAGACGCCGCACTACTTGAAGAGAGTAGTGCGGTGTCTCGCTCATCGTCCGGTTCGAACGTTGCGAGACACCGCACTAGGCCCTCGCTTGACCTATTGAGATGCAATACTCAAGCGAGCCGAAATCGAGAGGCACAACGCAGGGAGTCGGCACGGAGACGGCACCGGTCGAGGCGGAGAATCACTTCAGCGGCCGGATCAATCGGACTGCCGTGGGGCAGTCCTGTTCTCGCATCCGAAGGACTTCACGCCCGTCTGCACGACGGAGCTCGGCTACATGGCGCAGATCAAACCCGACTTCGACAGCCGCAACGTCAAGATCATCGGGCTCTCGGTCGACCCGGTCGACAAGCACGCCGACTGGTCGAAGGACATCGAGGAGACCCAGGGTACGGCACCCAACTATCCCATGATCGGCGACGTGGACTTCAACGTCTCCAAGCTGTACGGCATGCTCGGAGCGGACGTCAGCGGCGACCCGGCCGACCGCACCGCAGCCGATAACCAGACCGTGCGGAACGTGTTCGTGATCGGCCCGGACAAGAAAGTGAAGCTGATCCTGGTCTATCCGATGACGACCGGACGCAACTTCGACGAGGTACTGCGCGTGATCGACTCGCTCCAGCTGACCGCGAAGCATCGCGTCGCGACGCCGGTGAACTGGAAGGAGGGCGAGGACGTGATCATCGCCGGCTCCGTCTCGAACGACGAGGCCAAGGAGATCTTCGGAAACTGGGATTCGCCGAAGCCCTACATCAGGATCGTCCCGCAGCCGTAGCTTTCCGCAGATCGGGAATCCCCGCGTGGGGATTCCCGATCGCGAGAACCCCTAAAGCCGGGAAGCTGCGTTTTCCGCAGATCTGGAATCCCCGATTGAGGATTCCAGATCGCGAGAATCCCTGAAGCCGGGAACCTACGGTTCCCTCGGGTACCCTCCCTCTTACGAGGGCAGCGCCTCGCTCGAGAACACAGTGGTGGCGGCGCTTGGTACTATCCGGCCTGGAAGCGGGACTCGTCCCGCTCCGCATCGAGAGAGGCTGAGGGACCGGCCCTGTGACGCCTCGGCAACCTGCCCCACATATCGGGTGAGGTGCCAATCCCGGACGGATGTCGAGCGACGACCAGGAGGTTCCACCAATGCCCGCTGTTGTCCCTTAGCTGCCGCGTCTGTGCGACCGAGCACCCGCTCGTGGCGACCGGCACGTGTTCGAACTGCTTCGGCCCTCTCGACCCGACCTACGACTGGGACGCCCTCCGCGCCCGCGTCAGTCGTGCCTCGATCGAGGCAGGCCCGCAGTCGATCTGGCGCTACGCCGACCTGCTTCCGGTGTCGGCGCCCGAGGAGGCGCGGCTCGCCCCGGGCATGACACCGCTCGTCCCGGCGCCTCGACTCGCGGAGGAGCTCGGGATCGGCGAGCTGTGGCTCAAGCTCGACACCGCGAACCCGACGCACTCGTTCAAGGATCGCGTCGTCGCGGTCGCGGCGCGGAAGGCGCAGGAGCTCGGGCTCGACACGCTCTCCTGCTCGTCGACCGGGAACCTCGCCGGCGCGGTCGCGGCACGCGCGGCCGCGGAGGGGCTCGAGGCGGCCGTCTTCGTCCCGAGCGATCTCGAGCCCGAGAAGCTCGCCGCTGCCGCTGTCTACGGACCGCGCATCTACGCCGTCGACGGCACCTACGACCACTGCTCACGATTGTCCGTCGAGCTGTCGTTCGAGCTGCCGTGGGGATTCGTCAACGTCAACCTGCGCTCGTACTACGCCGAGGGGTCGAAGACGCTTGCGTACGAGATCGCGGAGCAGCTCGGCTGGGAGACGCCGGACGTGGTCGCGATCCCGATTGCGTCAGGCGCGCTCTTCCACAAGGTCGGCCAGGGCTTCGGCGAGCTCGCCACGCTCGGCCTCGTGGACGGGCCGACCCCGGCCCTCTTCGGTGGACAGGCTGCCGGCTGCGAGCCCGTGTCGACGGCATTCCGGGACGGCAATCGCGGTGGTGCCGGTGCGGCCCTCGAGCATCGCGCGCTCGCTCGCGATCGGCAACCCCGCCGACGGCGACTTCGCCGTGGCGACGGCACGGGCCACCGGCGGTGCGATCTACACCGTGGCCGAGGACGAGATCGGCTCGAACATGGCCGATCTGGCGGCGCACGACGGGCGTTTTCGGCGAGACGGCGACGGGCGTCACGCTCGGTGCGCTGCAGGGCTGCGGTCGCCGCCGGCCAGGTCGGCCGACACGGCCCGCGTCGTTCTGCTCGTCACCGGCGACGGCTTGAAGACGCCCGGCCCTGTCTCGCACACCTACGATCCCATCATGATCGAGGCCGACGCAGACGCGTTCGTGGAACAGGTGCTGGTCGCGTAGTGCGTCCTTGCGCGGCGTTTGGGCGGAACCGATGGCGTGCTTGCGCACATCCTCGGGATCACGGGGCGCCGCACTCGTGGGGCTGAGCCTGTTCGACAAGGTCTGGGACCGACACGTCGTCCGCGACGAGCCGGGCGAGCCGACGCTGCTCTATATCGACCTGCACCTCGTCCACGAGGTCACCTCGCCACAGGCCTTCGAAGGACTGCGGCTGGCAGGACGTCGCGTCCGCCGCCCCGACCTGACCGTCGCGACGATGGATCACAACGTCCCGACGCTGCCGGGACCCGTGACCGACCCGATGGCGAAGGCGCAGCTCGACGCGCTGCGCGCGAACTGTGACGAGTTCGGGATCGAGCTCCACGGCACCGGGATCCGGCCGCGAGGGGATCGTCCACGTGATCGGCCCGGAGCTCGGCCTGACCCAGCCGGGCAAGACGATCGTCTGCGGCGACAGCCATACCTCGACCCACGGCGCCTTCGGGGCGCTCGCGTTCGGGATCGGCACGTCCGAGGTCGAGCACGTGCTCGCAACCCAGACGCTGAACCAGCAACGACCGCGAACGATGCTGCTCGAGTTCTCCGGCGACTCTGCCGCCCGGGTTGACCGCGAAGGACATGATCCTCGGCGCGATCGGCCAGGTCGGCGTCGACGGCGGTGTCGGCTACGTCGTCGAGTACGCAGGAGAGGCGATTCGCGCTCTCTCGATGGAACAGCGGATGACGATCTGCAACATGACGATCGAGTGGGGAGCACGCGCCGGCCTGATCGCACCCGACGAAACGACGTTCGCCTATCTCGAGGGCCGTCCGTCCGCACCGCAGGGAGAAGCGTGGCACCGGGCCGTCGACGACTGGCGCTCGCTCGCGTCGGACCCGGACGCGACGTACGACACCCACGTCGTCGTCGACGTCACCGAGCTCGCGCCACAGGTGACCTGGGGGACGAATCCCGGCATGGTCGTTCCCGTCACGGGCACGGTTCCCGACCCGAGCTCGTTCGCCGACCCCGACGACCGGATCGCCGGCGAGCGGGCACTCGAGTACATGGGGCTCCGTCCCGGCCAGCCGATCGAGGAGATCCGGATCGATCGAGTGTTCATCGGCTCGTGCACGAACTCGCGCATCGAAGACCTCCGCGCCGCGGCGGCGATCGTTCGCGGGCGCACCGTCGATCCACGAGTGACCGCGCTCGTCGTGCCCGGCTCGGCCCAGGTCCGACGCCAGGCGCAGGAGGAAGGGCCTCGACCAGATCTTCCTGGACGCCGGCTTCGAGTGGCGCCTCGCAGGCTGCTCGATGTGCCTCGGGATGAACCCCGACGTCCTCGCGCCCGGCGAGCGATGCGCGTCGACGTCGAACCGGAACTTCGAGGGCCGCCAGGGACGTGGCGGCCGCACACACCTCGTCAGCCCGGAGATGGCCGCCGCCGCCGCGCTGCACGGTCACTTCGTCGACACGCGCACCCTCGCGTCCGAGGCGGTGCCGGCATGAAGGCGATCTCGAAGGTGGAGGCCCGCGTGGCCGTGCTCGACCGGCCCGACGTGGACACCGACCAGATCATCCCGAAGCAATTCCTGAAGCGCATCGAGCGCACCGGCTACGGGCAGTACGCGTTTTTCGACTGGCGCTTCGACGACGACGGCAACGAGCGTGCCTGGCTTCGAGCTCAACCAGCAGCAGTTTGCCGGCGCCCGGATCCTGCTCGCCGGCCGCAACTTCGGGTGCGGCTCCTCTCGCGAGCATGCGGCGTGGGCGCTCCAGGACTACGGCTTCGACGTCGTGATCGCGCCCTCGTTCGGCGACATCTTCAGGTCGAATGCGGCCAAGGTCGGAATGGTGATCGTGCAGCTTCCCGAGGAGCAGGTGAAGGAGCTGATGGAGGCCGTCGATCTCGATCGTGGCTCCGAGCTCACGGTCGACCTCGAGGAGTGCACCGTGACGACCCCCTCCGGCCAGGTGCTCCCGTTCGCGTTCGACGAGTCGACGCGGTATCGCTTGCTCAACGGCCTCGACGACATCGGTCTGACGCTGATGCACGAGGACGCGATCAGCGCCTACGAGGCGGCCCGAGCCTGATGCCGCACGTCGCGGTTCTGCCGGGTGACGGGATCGGCCCGGAGGTCGCTGCAGAAGCGATCCGCGTCCTCGACGCTCTCGGGGTCGATCACTCCGAGCATGCGTTCGGTGGAAACGCGATTCTCGCCGGGGGAACGCCGCTGCCCGACGAGACACTCGCCGCGTGTCGTGGCGCCGATGCAATCCTCCTCGCGGCTGTAGGCCTTCCCGAGCTCGAGGGCAAGCCCGTTCGGCCCGAGCAAGGTCTGCTCGCGCTCCGCAAGGAGCTCGGCGTCTACGCCAACCTGCGACCGGCCCGGGTCCCGGAAAGGGCGGGCGCGACATCGACATGATGATCGTGCGAGAGCTCGTGGGCGGGCTCTACTTCGGCGAGAAGGGGACACGCGAGGACGGCACCTGGTTCGACACCTGCGAGTACACCCGCCCCGAGGTCGAGCGGATCGCCCGTCGCGGCTTCGAGATCGCGCAGGCCCGTGGCGGACGCCTGACCTCGGTGGACAAGGTCAACGTCATGCACACCTCGCGATTGTGGCGCGACGTCGTCACGACGATGGGCGAGAGCGAGTACCCCGACGTCGCACTCGACCACGCGCTCGTCGACTCGTTCGCCATGACGATCGTGCAGACGCCCGAGACGATCGACACCGTCGTGACGGAGAACACCTTCGGGGACATCCTCTCCGACATCGCCGCGGCGGTGACCGGAGGGCTCGGCCTCGCCGCGTCCGCCTCGCTCGGAGACGGCGGGCCGGGCCTCTTCGAGCCCGTCCATGGATCGGCGCCACAGATCGCCGGGAAGGGCATAGCCAACCCGGCGGCGATGCTTCGCTCGGTGGCGTTGATGCTGGTTCACTCCCTCGACCGGGCCGAGGAAGCGGCCGCTCTCGAGCGCGCCGTCGACCGTGCCATCCTGGAGGCGCCGACACCCGACCAGGGCGGGACCGCGACGACCTCGGAGGTCGGTGACGCCGTCTTGCGCGCGCTCGACGCTGCCCGTACCCTGTGACGACGATGCGCAGCGCGCCCTCCATCACGTTCGCCCGCGCGCCGTTCGGCTTCGCCTTTACAGGCTAGCCGGCGCCTTCGCTCCACGCCTCGCGCCGTCTAGCTGAGTCCCGGCGAACCGATCCCGATCGAAAGGCGCTATCCACCATGGTTTCCATCGAACTCACCGTCGCCTATCCCGGCCGCGAAGGCGCCCACTCCGCGGCCGCGTGCGATCGACTCTTCCCGGCCGCACGCCTGGTGCCGTTACCCACCTTCTCCGAGGTGATCGAAGCCGTCGCGAGCGGCCGCGTCCCCTACGGCGTGCTGCCGATCGAGAGCTCGCTCGTCGGCCCGGTCAACGAGACGCACGACCTCCTCTACGAGTCGCCGCTCTCGATCGTGGCCGAGGCGATCATCCCGGTGAACCATTGCCTGGTCGGCCCGGCCGCCGTGGACCTGGCGGACGTTCGCGAGATCCACTCGCATCCGGTCGCACTCGACCAGTGCCGCCGCCTGATCGAGTCGCTACCGAACGCGATCGCCGTCGCCGCAGCCACGACCGGGTGATGCCGCCTCGATCGTGGCCGCGCTCGCCGATCCGGCAGTCGTCGCAATCGCCAGCGATCGGGCGGCGCGAATCAACGGGCTCGTGGTCATCGACGGCAACGTCGGCGACCATCCCGAGGCGTTCACGCGCTTCGTCTCCGTCGCTCCGTACACGCGGCTCGATCGCCGCGACGGTCAGTGGCGCACGGCCTTCTCGTTCACCACCGACCACCGCCCCGGAGCGCTGTTTCACGCACTCGAGCCACTCGCCCGCCACGCCATCGACCTCAACCTGCTCGTTTCGCGGCCGATCCCGTCCAAGCCGTTCAGCTACCGCTTCGACGCGGTTCTCGGCGGCCATCCGCTCGACCCCGAGATCTCCGCGACGCTCCGCGAGATGCGCGACCTGACGGCCTCGCTTCGGGTCTTCGGCTCGTACCGCGCCGATCGCGAGGGTGGTCTGGTTGCGATCCGGCGGCGTGTAGCGGCGCGGGGTGTGGGGAGGCTCACACGCGGGCGAGGCACGCCTGCGCGCCTACGCCGCTGCAGGCTCGTAGTGCTCGAGTGAGGGAAGGTACTGCCGCCAGCTCTCCGGGACGCGTTGGGCCGCGAGGCGGATGAACAGGACGGGCGCGGGCGCCCGCGGGGGATGAGGGAGCGACATCGACGTCTCCTCGAGCAGGCGGTCGCCCTTGCGGAGGTTGCACGGTGCGCAGGCGGTGACGACGTTTTCCCAGACCGAGTCACCACCCTTCGAGCGTGGCACGACGTGATCGAGTGTCAGTCGACCACTGCTCGTCCCGCAGTACATGCACTTCCAGCCGTCGCGGGCAAAGAGAGCTCGACGCGAGATGCGCCGCTTGACCGCCCGAGGCACGCGCACGTACTGGAGGAGGCGGATCACGAGCGGACGCACGAACGAGCGCTCGGCCGAGCGAAGCGGCTGATCGTGGTGCTCGACGACCTCGGCCTTGCCCTTCCACACGAGCACGTGCGCGCGCCGGTCGGAGCACACGTTGAGCGGCTCGTAACTCGCGTTCAGGACGAGAACCTGAGGCATGGACGCGAATGTATCAGCGGGTGGGCGCAACGCGCCCACCCGCTGATCGTAGGGGCGAGGCGTGCCTCGCCCTCGCCGCGCCCGCGGTGTCAGGCGACTGGGAACCGCGTCGAGCACCGAGCTCCTCGCGTCCGATCGCTCAGCGCGCCATGGCCCTCTCAACGGCTGTCTGCTCCTCGGGCGAGAGGGCGATCGACGCCGTGCCCCGCTCGATGTCCTTCACGTAGATCCGGGCATAGTCACGACCCTGGATCGCGGTCACGACGGTGCCGGTGCGATTCGCGTCGAGGAAGGCGAACGACGCAGACTGCTTCCCGCCGGTGTCCTCGTAGGCGTCGTAGCGGACGACCGCGGTGTTCGTGATCGCGCCGTCGATTCGCCTGTCGACGCGGGAGAGCCCGGTTGCGACCTCGTCCACCGCGCGGTGGAGGTCGTCGATCCGGCCCTGGAGCGAGACCGCGAAGTCCACCATGTCGTGCGAGGCGCCGCCGAGCACAGCCTTCTGCGTCGCCTGCAGGCGACGCAGGCGCCGGGCGAGCAGGAGTGCGACCACGAGCGCGACGACGGCCACCGCAGACGCGGCGATCGCGACGGCGAGCGCGACGTCCATCTACTCGAGCGAGAAGATGACGGGGTACTCGGCGCTGTTGTTCGCCGTGTTCTGCTCGCCCTGCACGGGCTTGACGCTCACCTGCACCGACGTCTTCTCGCCGAACGGGACCTCGGGGAAATCCTTGAACGTGACCGTCGCCGTCTCACCGATGTCGAGGAGATCGATCGTCTGCTTCTTCACGATCGGCGTCGTGCCCTTGGGAATCGTCAGGGTCACCTCGATGCTGACCTCCTGGTTCTCGCCGGTGTTCTTCACGGAGACGTCGAAGGCAAGGTCGGTCGAGGCCTTGACGGTCGTCTCGCTATCCGGTGAGAGCTGGGTGCCTGCCGGCTGAACGACCGTCTTCTCGAGACCGGTCCCGTGGACGCCCGAGGGGGTGCCGCCGGTCGAAGCGCCGTGGATGCGCTGCCAGATCGCCGTCATCGAGCGGATCGAGTAGAGCTCGGCGTTCTCCACGAACACCGAGGCGGGGGCCTTGATGTCACCGAGGCCCTCGTTCTCGAGCGTCACCTGAGCCGGCGCGCGGAACAGGTACTGCCAGACGACATCGCTGGCCTCGAGCCGCTGCGCCTGCGCAGAGAGCTTTTCACCGGCTGCCGTGGCGTTTGCGGAGTCGTCGTCCTTCGTCGCGACGAAGGTGTCGAGCATGCCCTGCATCCCCCCGACGCGCAGTTCGAGCGCGTCGATCGCGTGATCCGTCGAAGGCCGGAGCGGCCCGGGAACATCCAGCGCCTGCGCCTGCTCGACACCCTGCTGTTGCTGCTCGATCAGCCCGGAGAGCTGCGTCTCGAGCTCGGCCTGCTTGAGGCCGGGAGTCGTCAGAACCTCGGCGAGATTGTCGCCGATCTTGGCGGAGTTCGCACCGATCGCCCCGAGATCGGCCATCGCGCTCGCGTAGTCGTCACGTTTCTTGTCGCTCGAGCACCCCTGCGCCCACACGACGAGCAAGACGACGATCAGGATTGCGAACGCGACGAGGCCGACGAGCCGGAGAATCGGCGTCAGGCCGTGAGGAGCCTGCAGTCGTGGCCCGCGAGGGCCGCCGCCTCCGCCGCCTCCACCACCGCGTGAAGGAGCACCGGCACCCTCACCGCCCTGCGATTCACGGGTGGCGCCTTCCTCGAAGAAATCGAAGTCGAGGATGTCGTCGTCGTGCGAGCTCACAGAAGGCACTCCCGGCAGGGGACGCGCCGAGTCTACGCCATGTTTCGGACTGGCAGGGAGGTCCACCGCCATGGCGAAGTGTCGCTCAGCGTGTCCAGCCCTGCGTATGCCCTTTCGACCCCGGATCTCGTCCTCGATCGCTATCGGCCGCTTCGGCCGCTCGGCCGCGGCGGCTCCGGCTCGGTCTGGCTCGCCCGCGATGAGCGCACCGGCCTCGAAGTCGCGCTGAAGATCGTTCCCCGCGAGGGGAAGCGAGCATCGCGAGCGGCCCGCGAGATGGAGGCGGCGTCGCGACTGCGGCACGAGCGGTGCGTGCGCGCCTACGACTTCGGCGGTGATGCCGGCCACGTCTACATCGCCTACGAGTTCGTCGAGGGCGCGACACTGCGCGAGTCCCTCCGGGCAGGACGGATCAACGACGCAGACGCCGTCGAGGCGGCTGCCCAGATTCTCGATGCCCTCGCCCACGCCCACCGGTTGGGGATCGTCCACCGGGACGTCAAGCCGTCGAACGTGTTGGTCGAGAGCGGCTCGCCGATCTCGATCCGGTTGCTCGACTTCGGTTTGGCGCAGTTCGACGAGGCGGACACGCTGACCGCCGTCGGCGACGTGCCCGGCACGCTCGCCTATATCGCGCCCGAGCGTCTCGCCGGGGGCGACGCCACGACGGCAAGCGACGTCTGGGCCGTCGGTGTTCTCCTCTGGGAGTCGCTCGCCGGCGAGCACCCCTTCTGGGGCGTTCCACTCCCGCAGGTCGCCGCGGCGATCGAGGCCGGAGCGAAGCCGATCGGAACGGTCAGATCCGACATCTCACCGGCGCTGGCGGACGCCGTGACGAGTGCGCTCGCAATCGACCCGGCTAGACGGCCTTCGGCCGAGCGCCTGGCGGCCGACCTCCGCGCGGCACTCGTCTCACCGCGGAGCGACCGGCTGAAGTCCGCGCGACCGCGCAAGGTCAAGGAGCAGTCTGTCGCTCCGGCCGCTGTCCCGCTCGGGCGACGGCTCGTCCCTGCCGGATTCGCCGCGCTCGGTACGGCACTGATGGCCACACTGCTGCCGTTCTGGCCACCCGGGCTGGTCGTCGGCCTCGCGGTCGCGACGGGCCTGGCAATGCTGCGGGCACCGCGGCTCGGCCTCGCGCTCGTCCTCTTCGTCCCGATCTTCCCGCTCGGGAACGTCGCGCAGGCCGCGGCTGTCACGTACGGGGTCTTGGCGGCCGCCTGGCTCGCGCTGTGGTGGCGCGACGCGCGCTGCGGCCTGCTCTTTCTCGCCGGCCCGCTCCTCGCAGCCCTGGGCCTGCTCGCCGCTCTTCCGCTCGCGGCGCAGTTCGCCGCCGGCCGGGTACGGCGCGCGTGCGTCGCCTTCGCGGGCGTCCTGGCCGCGACGGCGATCGCGGGCCTCCGCGGCAACGAGCTCCCCCTCCTCGGTGGCATTGTCCCGAACCTCGGAGTCGACGGGACGACCAGGGTCACCGACATCGTCAACGCGGTCGCGACCTTCGCCAACGCGAACGTGGCGCTCGTCGCCCTGGCTCTCGTCCTCGCCGCCAGCTCGGCCTTCCTCGCCGACGCCCGGCGCCGAGGCCCGAAGGGAATCGCAGTGCTCGGAGCCGCGCAGATCGGGCTCGTGCTCCTCGTCGCGCCGGCCCTTCCGGCCCTCCCCGTCGTCCTCGGCACAGCTCTGATGTGCGTGATCCTCGCCATCCTCTCGCTCAGGCCCGGTCGCTACCCTTAGACCGGAGTCGGCCACCCCCGCAATGAGCGTCCTGCGCACCATCGAGAGCAAGATCGAGGGCCTATTCGAGGGCGTCTTCGGTCGCGCCTTCCGAACCCACGTGCAACCCGTCGAGCTCGCGCGCAAGCTCGCCAAGGAGATGGACGAGCACCGCTCGGTCTCCGTGTCGCGCGTCTACGTGCCGAACGAGTACACCATCTATCTGTCGAGCGCCGACCGAAGCCAGTTCGCGTCGTACGAGGGCTCGCTCGTCGGCGAGCTCCAGGAGTACCTCACAGAGCATGCCAGGAGGGAGGCGTACGCCCTTCTCACGCCGCCGCGCGTGCGCTTCGCAACCGACGACGACCTCGCCGTCGGCGAGTTCGGGATCGCGACGAGGGTCGCCCAGCCGGAGGAGGGCGTCCCGGCCCTCCCGCGGGCCACCACCACGACCGCAGGCCCGCCGCCTCCTGTCCCGGCACCGTCCGTGCCGTTGCCGAGCACTGCAGCAGCCGTGGCGCCGATCGCGATCGCAGTTCCCGATCCAACGCCCTCGGCAACGATGATCTACCGCTCTCCGCCGGCACCCGAAAACGTCCCAGAGCCCGAGCCCGAGCCGGAGCCGGAGCCGGAGCCGGAGCCGGAGATCGTGACGCTGACGCTGGACGGGAGGTCGTATCCGGTCACGTCGACGAGCGTCGTCATCGGCCGGTCACGCGAGTGCGACGTTCGCGTGGTCGACGGCAACGCCTCGCGGCGGCACGCGGAGGTCGTCCGACAGGGCGACGACTACGTGGTCGTCGACCTGGGCTCCACCAACGGCACCGACCTGAACGGGAGACGGATCACACGTGAAACGCTGAGCGACGGGGATCGCATCACGATCGGCGCGACAGATGTCGTCTTCAGCCGCACACTCCCGTGACGTGATCGGAGCTCTCGACACCGAGCAGACTCTGCTCGCTCTCAAAATCGGCTTCCTCGTCCTGCTCTACCTCTTCATCTGGGCCGTCGTGCGCTCCGTCACGCGTGACCTGCGCTCCGCACCTCAGGAGTCGATCGTGTTGAGCGCCACCGAGGCGAACGAGCTGCGGGCGCGCTACGAGCCGGTCGTGGCAACGCCCGTGGCCCGGCTCCTCGTGCTCGAGAGCCCTGCGCTGAAGCCCGGGACGACACTCGAGCTGAGGGAGCCGACGCGACTCGGGCGCGGAGGCGAGAACGCCGTCCGGCTGGACGGCGACGACTTCGTCTCCACGCGTCACGCCATGCTCGAGCCGCGCCCCGACGGTCTTTGGGTCGAGGACGTCGGCTCCACGAACGGCACCTTCGTGAACGGTGCACGAGTCACAACGGCCCGGCTCCTCGCAAGCGGCGACATCGTTCGGATCGGCCAGACCGACCTGAGGATCGAGGCATGAGAACCGGTCGCGCGAGCGCGTTGACGGATACAGGGCGCCGCAGACCCCAGAACGAGGACACGTTCGTCTGCGACCCGCCTCTGTTCGCCGTCGCGGACGGCGTCGGCGGGGCTCAGGCCGGGGAGATCGCCTCCCGGCTCGCCGCTGCCACGCTCGAGGAGCGGCCGCACGACGCGTTCGGCGAGGCTGTCCTCGTCACGTTGATCTCGGAGGCAAACGCGCGGATCTACCAGCACGCGCTCGCCGATCCCACTGCATCGGGCATGGGCACAGTGGTCACAGCGCTGCTCGTGGACGAGGCAGCCGGAGAGGTGGCGATCGGGCATGTCGGCGACTCGCGCGCGTATCGCCTACGCGACGGTTCCCTGGAGCAACTGACACCGGACCACTCACTCGTCGGAGAGCTCGTACGCGCCGGCCGGTTGTCGACGGAGGAGGCGGAGCAACATCCGCATCGGTCCGTGATCACACGGGCTGTCGGGACGGAGCCGACGGTCGAGGTCGAAACGCTCACGGTCGCCGTCGAGCCGGGCGATCTCTTCCTGGTTTGCTCCGACGGGCTCACGGATATCGTGCGTGACGAGGAGATCGCCGGCCTGATCGACTCGACCGGCGGCGACCCGGACGCTGCCGCAGAGTTGCTCGTCGCCGCGGCCAACCGCGCCGGCGGCATCGACAACATCACCGTCGTCCTCTTCGAGGTGCTCGAGGGCGAGCCCGAGCCTCCGTCACCGCCGGTCGTCGAGCCGGACGACGACACGATGGAGCAGGCGGTCGTCGCCGAGAGCCCGGATTCGGTTCCCGCCGCTGCGCCGCCCGTACCGGTACGACGGCACGGTGCGGGAGCCGGAGGCCGGTGGCTCGCACTGCTGGCGATCGTCCTCACGGCTGCGATCGCCGCATTGATCGTCTGGTGGAGCGTCGGCCGGTGAGCCCGCGCAACAGAGAGCTCCTCAACCTCGGCTTCGCCGCTGTCGTCGCGTCTGCTGCGTTCGCCAGTGTCTCGATCGTCGGCACGGGGATCGTGACCACGAGGTGGCTCGGATACGTCGGGGTGATCTTCGGGCTCTACTTCGTCGCCCATCTCGTGTGCCGTTTCACCGTTCCGTACGCAGACCCGACCCTGCTCCCCCTCGTCGGGCTGCTGACCGCGATCGGGCTGACGGTGATCTACCGGCTCGATCCCGAGGATGCGCGCCGGCAGGCCGTCTGGGTCGCTGTCGGAATCGGCGTCCTCGCCGCCACGTTGCTGTGGCTCCGCTACGACTACCGCGTTCTCGAGCGGTACAAGTACCTCTTCGGGGTGTCGGCCGTCGTGCTGCTCCTTCTACCCTCCCTTCCCGGGCTCGGGTATCGCGTCAACGGGGTGAAGCTCTGGGTCAAGGTCGGCCCGATGCAGTTCCAGCCCGGGGAGCTCGCAAAGATCCTGATGATCGTCTTTCTCGCGGGGTACCTTCGGGACAAGCGAGAGTCGTTGGCACGTGGGCGGATCAAGGACCTCGGCCCGCTGCTCGTGATCTGGGGTGCGGCGATGCTCGTTCTCGTCCAGACGAGCGATCTCGGCTCCGCGCTCCTCAACTTCGGGATCTTCCTCGCGATGGTGTACGCGGCGACCGGGCGCGCACTCTACGTCGGGGTCGGGCTGGCCCTGTTCCTCGCGGGGTCGGCCGCGCTCTACAGCGCCCTCGGCCGGGTGCAACAACGGGTCACCGTGTGGCTGACCCCCTGGACCGACGAGCGGGTCTACTGCACGATCAACGGCAAGATGGAGTACCGCCAGAACTGTGACTCGTACCAGCTCGTCAAGAGCCTGTATTCGATCGCCAACGGCGGCTACGGCGGCACAGGGCTCGGCAAGGGGACGTTCGAGACCGTCGACGGGACGCAGTTGATCCCGTATCTCAACACCGACTTCATCTACTCGGCGATCGCCCAGGAAGTGGGGCTCATCGGTGCCGCCGCCGTGCTGCTGCTGTTCATGGTGCTCGTCGCGCGCGGGATGAGGATCGCGCTCATCGCCCAGGACGGATTCTCGAAGCTCCTCGCTCTCGGGCTCACCTTCGGGCTTGCCCTCCAGACGTTCATCATCGTCGGGGGCGTCCTCCGCGTCGTGCCGCTGACCGGAATCACGCTTCCGTTCGTCTCCTACGGCGGCTCGTCGATCCTGTCCAACTTCGTGATGCTGGGCTTGCTCCTCCTCGTCTCGAATCGGGCGGTCGCGACGGCGGTGGAGCGATGAACCGGCAGATCCAGAGAGTCGCCGGTGTCGCCATGGGCCTGATGGTGGTCCTGATCGTCGCCACCACGTACTGGCAGACCTGGGCCCGACCGGCTCTCGCGGAGCGACAGGACAACGCCATCCAGCGCGTGGCGCAGTTCCAGGTCAAGCGAGGCCTGATCCTCTCTCCGTCCCGGGTCCTCGCCCGCAACAAGGAGCGCCGCGTCGGCGGTCGCACCCTGTACTTCCGCAGGTACCCGCAGGGGCGCTTCACCGCCCACGTCGTCGGCTACTCGACAGCCGCGCGCGCGCGAACCGGGCTCGAGCGCTCGCTGAACTCGATCCTCACCGGATCGGACCGGAGCCTGTCGTCGATCGTCGACCAATCGCTCGACAAGCTGAACGGCAGACCCGTCGTCGGTGACACGGTGGTGACCACGCTCGACGTCAACGGCCAGAAGACGGCACTGGAGGCGCTCGGCAGCCGCTGTGGCTCGGTCGTGGTGATCGACCCGCGCACCGGCCGCCTGCGCGTCATGGTGTCGTCTCCGAGCTACAACCCGAACGACGTCGAGGCGAACTTCGACCACATCTCGGCGATCCGGGCGGACTGCACACCCGCGTCTCCGCTCCTCAACCGGGCCAGCCAGGGGCTGTACCCGCCGGGGTCGACCTTCAAGGTCGTGACGGCGTCGGCCGCGCTCGACTCGGGGAAGTTCACCGAGACGTCGTCCTTCTACGACCCGGGCTACTGCACGGTCTACGGCAAGCGCGTGAACAACTTCGACACGAACAGCCCCTTCGGCAACGTCACGTTGCAGACGGCGCTCCAGTTCTCGGTCAACTCGGTGTTCTGCAACATCGGCCTCGCGCTCGGCGCCAAGCGGATCGTCAAGCAGGCGAAGGCCTTCGGCTTCTACGAGCGCCCACCGCTCGAGACACCCGACAGCGAGCGGCTGCCGAGCGGCTTGTACAAGGGAGCTCGTCTGTACGAGCCGAAGAACGACCGTGACGTCGACGCCGGCAGGATGGCATTCGGTCAGGAACGGCTCCTCGTGACGCCGCTGCAGATGGCCATGGTCGCCGGCACGATCGGGAACGACGGGATCCTGATGCGCCCGTTCGTGGTGCAGAAGACCGTGACCCCGAACGGGAAGACGCGCACCCGGACCGTGCCGACGAAGATCCGGCGTGCCGTGACGCCTGCGACCGCGCGGGCTGTCGGAGACATGATGGTGCGCGCCGTCCGGGGAGGAACCGGAACGGCGGCGCAGATCCCGGGGTTCGAGATCGGCGGCAAGACAGGAACGGCCGAGACCGGAGTCGACGGGAGGAACGTCACGTGGTTCATCGCGTTCGCCGGCGAGCCCGGCAAGAAGCCGTCGCTCGCGATCGCCGTCGTCCTCCAGAATCAGTCGCTCACCGGTGGCGCAACCGCTGCCCCGATCGCTCGTCAGGTGATGCAGGCACTCTTGACCCCGACGGCGAACTCGTAACGTACGCTCATGTCCCGAACCGACCTCACCGGATCTCTGTTCGCCAACCGCTACACGCTCGAGCGCAAGCTCGGCTCAGGCGGCATGGCCGACGTCTGGCTCGCCGAGGATCAGGAGCTCGGCCGGCGCGTGGCCGTGAAGATCCTGCACGAGCGGTACGCGAGCGACGAGCAGTTCGTGGAGCGGTTCCGGCGCGAGGCCACACATGCGGCCGGGCTGTCGCATCCGAACATCGTCTCGATCTACGACCGCGGCGTCGTCGACGGGTCGTACTTCATCGTGATGGAGTACATCGAGGGCCGCACGCTCAAGGAGCTGATCGTGACGCGCGGCCCGTGCCCCGTTCCCGTCGCGATCTCGTACACCCGCCAGATCCTCGCCGCCCTCAGGTACGCCCACAAGAACGGGATCATCCACCGCGACATCAAGCCCCACAACGTCCTCGTCGACCGCGAGGGGCGCGTCAAGGTGGCCGACTTCGGCATCGCCCGGGCCGGGGCCAGCGAGATGACCGAGGCGGGCTCGATCGTCGGGACGGCTCAGTATCTCTCGCCCGAGCAGGCGCGGGGAGCCCCGGTCGACGAGAGCTCCGATCTCTACTCGACCGGCATCGTCCTCTACGAGCTCCTCACCGGCGTCGTCCCGTTCACCGGCGAGACGCCCGTCGAGATCGCGATGAAGCACCTTTCGCAGACGCCCGAGGCGCCCTCGTCACACCGTCCCGAGATCCCGCGGGACCTCGACCTCGTCGTCCTGCGCGCGCTGGCCAAGGAGCCCGCCGAACGCTACCGCTCCGCGGCCGAGCTCGACCGCGACCTCGAGCTGGTGGCACGAGGCGACGCTGTGGGCGCCGAGACCGAGACAGCTGCGACGATGGTCCTGGCGGGCGCGGGCGCGCTCGACGCGACGGCCGCCACCCAGGTCGCGGCAGCGCGCAGCCCCGACGTCGGGAGGAACCTACGGCGGCGACGAACGCTATCGGGCCTACGACGGTCCGGTCGCGCGACGGCGCAGCGTGTGGCCCTGGCTGATCGGCGTCGCGGCCGTGATCGCCGTCGCTGCCGGCGGTTGGCTGCTCTACGACAACGTGCAGCAGCAGATCGACGACAACAAGCCGCTGCCCGTCGCCCAGTACACAGGGCTCATCGAGAGCAAGGCAGTCGGCCTCATCATCGACGACGGCTTCGAGCCGAACGTCCGTCGCACCCCGACCAAGGATCAGCCCGCGGGCATCGTGTACGAGCAGTCGCCGGTCGAAGGGACACAGCTCGCCCGCGGCAGCATCGTCACGATCCTCGTCTCGACGGGGAAGAAGACCGTCGTCATGCCGGACGTCGTCGGCCAACCGCTGACGGAGGCCGTGGCGACGCTCACCAGGGCGGGCCTGACCCCGAAGAGCGTCGGCGTCGCGTCCGACAAGACCGCCAACACGGTGACCGCCCAGGATCCCAAGGCAGGGACGTCCCTCGTCGAGGGAGCTTCCGTCCGCATCAACTACTCGACGGGCCCGAAGCCCATCGCCGTGCCGCCCGTCGTCGGCCTCGACTACTCGACCGCGTTGCAGCAACTCCAGGCGGCCGGCTTCGCCGTCGCGCGCACCGACGTCGAGAGCGACCAGCCGGCAGGCATCGTCACGGCCCAGGTGCCGAGCGGCTCCTCGACGGCTGCCAAGGGATCGACCGTGAACCTATCGGTCTCGAACGGCCCGCAGACGACGCCGTTGCCCGACGTCTCGGGGCAGACGCAGGCGGCCGCGTCGGCGACGCTGACCGCCGCCGGCTTCAAGGTCATCGTGACGCCTCAGGACACCGACGTCGAGGCGTTCGACGGGGTCGTGATCTCGCAGGATCCCCCGGGCAACACCCAGCAGGATCCCGCGACGGTCGTGACGCTCTTCGTCGGCGTCTTCGTCCCGCCGGACACGACCGCGACGGACACGACGACGACTCCCACCCCGTGAGCGGACGCCTGCGGGTCGCCGTTCTCGCGGGCGGACGCTCCAGCGAGCACGAGATCTCGCTCGAGTCGGCCCGGTCGGTCGTCGCTGCGCTCGCCGCGGACCGGTACGAAACCCAGGTGATCGAGATCGGGCGCGACGGCGCCTGGGCGCTCCCCCCGGCCGCCGGCCAGACGGAGCTCGCAACGGGAGCCGGGGGCCTGCCGATTCCCACCTCGGCCGCACCGTCGGCGCTCGGCGCGGTCGACATCGTCTTCCCCATCCTGCACGGGCCGTTCGGCGAGGACGGGACGGTGCAGGGCCTGCTCGAGCTCGCCGGCGTCCCGTACGTCGGCTCCGGCGTGACGGCCTCCGCCCTGTGCATGGACAAGGATCTCTTCAAGGCCGTCCTTCGCGACCACGGAATCGCCGTCGCCCGCAGCGTCACGCTCCGGCCCGGCGACAGCATCGAGAACCCCTTCGGTTATCCGGTGTTCGTCAAGCCTGCCCGGCTCGGGTCTTCGGTCGGGATCTCGAAGGCACACACGAGCGCCGAGCTCGTGGACGCCGTGGCGCTCGCCCGGCGGCACGATTCGAAGGTCCTGGTCGAGGACTTCCAGCCGGGTGTCGAGGTCGAGGTCGGCGTGCTCGGCAACCGCGATCCGATCGCTTCGGTCGTCGGCGAGATCGTTGCCCACGCGGAGTGGTACGACTACGACGCGAAGTACGCCGACGGAGGGATGGATCTCGTCGTTCCCGCGCGGCTGCCGGCGGAGACGATCGAGCGCGTCCGGGAGATCGCCGTCGCAGCGTTCGTCGCGACCGATTGCGAAGGGATGGCCCGCGTGGATTTCTTCGTGCGCCCGGACGGCGAGGTCGTGGTCAACGAGCTCAACACGATTCCCGGCTTCACGGCGACGAGCGTGTACGCGAAGCTGTTCGCTGCCAGCGGCATCCCGTACGCACAGTTGCTCGACCGGCTCGTGGCGCTCGCCCTCGAACGGCACGAGGAGCGACGGACGCTGGCGTTCTGAGACGAGCGGAGGCGCTGGGTCGGGAACGAGGGGGCGGGTCGGGCGAGGCACGCCTCCCGCTACGAGCGGGGAGGCACGCCTCGAGCTACGATGGAAGGGAGGGTACCCGAGGGAACCGTAGGTTCCCGGCTTTAGGGGTCTACGCGATCAGGAATGCGCGCGAGCGGATTCTTGATCTGCGGGATCAATGAGTGCCGAGCACGCTTTCGAGGGCCTGCTCCCACGTTGCGAGCGCCTCGTCGAGAACGGCGTCCTCGATCGTCAACGGGCAGAGCACCCGGATACAGTTGCCCGCGATTCCCGCCTTCAGGAGGATGAGCCCACGTTCCAGTGCGGCGGCGATGACGGCGCCCGCGAGGTCGGGTGCGGGATCCTTGACCGCGGGATCATGGACGAGCTCGATCGCGAGCATCGCACCCAGCCCACGCACGTCACCGATCTGGGGCCACCGGTTCTGCCAGGCGGACATTCGCTCGCGGATGGTGTCGCCGATCGACGTTGCCCGCCCGACGAGATCCTCGTCCGCGAAGACGTCGAGCACGGCAAGCGCAGCGGCGAGGGCGACGGGGTTCCCGATGTAGGTTCCGCCGATCGCGCCGAGGTGCGGGGCGTCCATGAGCTCCTGCTTGCCGATGACGCCGGAGAGCGGCAGGCCGGCGGCGATGGATTTCGCGACGACGATCATGTCGGGCTCGACGCCGTAGTGCTCCATGGCGAACATCCGCCCGGTGCGACCGAACCCCGTCTGCACCTCGTCGGCGATCATCACGATCCCTTCGCGATCGCAGATCCTGCGGATGCCTTCGACGAACTCCGGCGGAGCCGGGACGAACCCGCCCTCGCCGAGCTGTGGCTCGAAGACGATGGCGGCGACCTGTGACGGGGCCACGTGGGACGAGAACATCGACTCGATCGCTGCAAGCGCCTCGCCGGCGGAGGGACCCCTGTAGAGGTTGGGAAACTGCGCCCTGTACACCTCCGGCGCGAAGGGCCCCATTCCGACCTTGTACGGATGCACACGAGAGGTCATGCTCATCGCGAGCAAGGTGCGACCATGGAACGCGCCCTCGAACGCGATCACCGCGGGGCGACCGGTCGCGAGACGGGCGATCTTGACTGCGTTCTCGACTGCCTCGGCGCCGGAATTGAAGAAGGCCGCACGCGTCGCACCGGCGAACGGAGCGAGTCGCCCGAGACGCTCGGCGAGCTCGACGTAGGACGAGTACGGCACGACGGTGAAATCGGTGTGGACGAAGCGGGCCGCCTGCTCCTGGATCGCCTCGATCACGTGCGGGTGCCCGTGCCCGACGTTCATCACTCCGACTCCGCCTGCGAAGTCGATGAACGTGTTGCCGTCGACGTCCGTGACGGTTGCGTTGCGGGCCTCGGCGGCGAAGATGGGCAAGTAGCCGTGGAGCGGCTTCGCCACGGCAGCGTCGCTGCGCGCGAGGAGCTCCCGCGAGTTGGGGCCGGGAATCTCCGTCCTGATCTCGATCGTCCTCGTCACAGCCACGTCGTGGAGCGTAGCGAAGAGCCATTTTCGCGCGAAGCTCGTCACGCCGGAACACGAGGCAACGGCTCCAGGGCCGGGAGGTAGTCTCGGAGCGTGGATCTCGACGATCTCGCCGGCGACCCTCACCTCCAATTCGACCGGTGGTTCGCCGAGGCGGTCGCCGCCGGGGTGCACGTCCCGGAGACGATGGCGCTTGCCACAGCCTCCGAGAGCGGTCTTCCCTCGGTGAGGATGGTCCTGCTCAAGGGTCACGACACGCGAGGGTTCGTCTTCTACACGAATCGCGAGAGTCGCAAAGCCACCGATCTCGCCGCCAACGACCGCGCCGCCGCGGCGTTGTACTGGGCGCCGCAGGGTCGTCAGGTTCGCGTCGAAGGGTCTGTCGAGCAGATCACGGACGAGGAGTCGAGCGCCTACTTCCGCACCCGCCCACGGGGCAGTCAGATCGGAGCCTGGGCCTCGCCCCAGTCAGACGTCGTGAGCAGCCGGCAGGAGCTGCACGCCCGCGCGGCTGAGACAGAGCGGCGCTTCGCGGGTGTCGACGACATCCCCTTGCCGCCGAACTGGGGCGGATACCGGATCGTCGCCTCCGTGATCGAGTTCTGGCAGAACCAGCCGAGCCGGCTGCACGACCGTGTGCGTTACACGCAGGCCGGCCCGATCTGGAGACGCGAGCGCCTCGGCCCGTAGAACTCGGCGCAGCCCCCGCCGGCCGTTCTCAGCCCACGGGGCTCGAGCTCGCCGGAGCGAGTGCCTGTTTCGTGTAGACGCCGTACGGATTCCAGAGGAGATACCCCTTGGCGCCTTGCAGGCGGGCCGCGGAGATCTGGGCGATCACGTCATGCCCGGCGTAGCCCCAGTCCTGGACCCAGGGGACGAGTTGGGCTCGGGATCCCCGTACCTGCCGGCGGTAATCCGAGAGCGTCCGGAAGACCGTTTCGCCGGGCTGGGAGACCGGGCTCGCAAGACCGAGCTCGCCTCCGCCGTAGAGCACGGGGTACGACATCGGCGAGACGGTGTCGACGTTCTTGGAGATCCAGCGGGGAACCTGCCCGATTCCGAGGTCTCGCGTCGCCGCGAGCCCGAACAGCGCCGCCGATACCGCTGTCCCGTGTTTCTCCAACCTGCTCTTCGCGTACGAGACGAAATCGGAGATCACTCTCCCTCGCGCCACGCTCGTCCGCCCCGGGTAGACGGCGGTTCCGATGTCGCCGTCCGATGGGAAGCGGACGTAGTCGAACATGATCTGGTCGAAACCTGCCCTGGCAGCCGCTTCCGCGACAGAGACGCAGTAGTCCCAGACCCGGCGGTCGTAGGGGTTGACCCATCCGAGCCCGGCACTCGTCGTCCAGACGCTGCCGTCGCGCCGCTGGATCGCCAGATCGGGACGACCCTGCGCCAGCTTGGGGTCTTGGAAGCAGACGACCCGCCCGATCATGTAGATGCCGTTCCGATGCGCCAGGGAAACGAGCGCCTTCGGGTCGTAGAACGGACGGGTCGCACCGACCGTGCGCGCGAGGGGGACCCCCTGAGGGACGAATCCGATCTCGCCGCCCTCGTCCTTGACGTCGAGCTCGATCGTGTTGAGCCCGTAGCGCTTCAAGCCGACGTACTCGCGGAACTTGCCCTTCAGCGAGGCCAGCGCACCCGTGACGTGCACGCCGCGGATCTCCAGCGGGAGCGGCCGTGGGGTCCCGGCTGCGCCCGTGATCACCACGGTGCTGCTCCCGGCCGGCGAGGGCGTCCGAACCGACTCGCCCGCGCCGACGAAGCGGGCGCCCATCACGACGACGATGACGGCGATCAGGAGGAGCGCCAGGACCGCGGCCCGGCGGCGCCGTTTGCTCCGGCGCGTCTGGTCCCGCCGAGCGCGGAAGCGCTCGTTCGGGTCCATTGGTCCGTAGAGCATGGACACCGGATCACCGAGCGTACCTCATTCCGGGCTCCGCGACGACGAATTTGTCCAGCGGTAGGATCGCGGCATGGTTCTCTCGGACTCTGCGATCCGGCGCCTGATCGCCGCGGGCCGCATCGGGATCGATCCCTACGATCCGTCTCTGATGCAACCGTCGAGTCTCGACGTGCGCGTCGACCGCCTGTTCCGGGTCTTCCGCAACTCCCGCTACCCGTTCATCGACGTCAAGCAGGAGCAGGAAGGGCTGACGGAGCTCCTGGAGGTCACGGGCGAGGAGCCGTTCATCCTCCATCCCGGGGAGTTCGTGCTCGGGTCGACGCTCGAGCGGGTGACACTGCCCGACGACCTGGTCGCACGGCTGGAGGGGAAGTCGAGCCTCGGCAGGCTCGGCCTGCTGATCCACTCCACCGCCGGCTTCATCGATCCCGGCTGGGACGGCCACGTCACGTTGGAGCTGTCCAACGTCGCCAACCTGCCGATCACGATCTACCCCGAGATGAAGATCGGGCAGCTGTCCTTCGTGCAGATGTCCGAACCGGCCGAAACGCCATACGGGTCCGGTGCGCTCGGGTCGAAGTACCAGGGCCAGCGTGGCCCGACGCCGAGCCGTTACTGGAAGAACTTCGACGGCTAGCACCTTGATGCGGATGTGACGCACCGCTCGGTTTCCATCCTCGCCGTTGTCGCTCTCGGTTGGATCGTGGCATGGAGCGTCGTCGTCACCGGTCCGGCTACTGGAGCACCCCGGCTTCGACCCGTGCAGCTGATCGTGGCCGGCGTACGCCACCCGGTGCAAGCAGTGCCGGCACCAAGCGGTCGCTCTGACCGCCTCTTCGTGGTGGAGCAGGGCGGGCGCGTCATGATCGCGGACGGCGGGCGGATCCTGCCACGGCCGTTCCTCGACCTCCGGCCTGTCGTCGCGCAGGGCGGGCTGCGCGGGCTCCTCTCGCTGGCCTTTCACCCGAGCTACACCACGAATGGTCTTGCCTATGTCAACTACGTCGACCGTGGCGGTGCAGTCGTCGTCGCCGAAATCCGAACGAGCCGCGGTCTCGCCATCGCGTCTTCGCATCGCGTGCTCCTGCGCGTGCCGGCTACGACAGACGCGTACGGGCACTTCGGAGGGCTCGTGGCGTTCGGCTCCGACCGCCGGCTCTACGTCAGCATCGGGGACGGAAACTCACCCGAGGCGGCCCAGGATCCAGCGAGCCTGCTGGGGAAGATCGTCCGCCTCCGGGTCGGCGATCACGAGCCGATGCCCCAGATCGTGGCCTGGGGGTTGCGGAACCCGTGGCGATTCACGTTCGCTCCGGCCGGCGGCGCGATCGTGATCGGCGACGTCGGCGGGGAAAGCCGCGAAGAGATCGACGTCGTACCACCACGGCTGTTCGGCCGGGCGAATCTCGGATGGCCCGCATTCGAAGGCCGGACACGACGCGGGGGCACCACGCTCGCCATCTCGGGTGTGCTCGTGAGGCCGTTCGTGCAATACCCGCATCGAGGGAAGCGCTGCTGGTCGGTGATCGGCGGTGTCGTTTACCGGGGAACGCGATTCCCCGAGCTCCGCGGGCCGCTACGTGTTCGGGGATCTCTGCGGCGGGATCTGGAGCGTCCCCCTGACCGGTCCGGCCGCCGGCCGCTCCCGCAAGGAGCCACTCGACACCAATGGGATCCTGACGAACATCGTCGAAGGACAGGATCGCGAGCTGCTGTTCGTGAGCGGGGCGGGCACGTCGTAACGCCGGTGTGGCCCGCCGGCTGACTCCAACCCGCGGTGCTTCGGAGATCGGATGGGATCGGGTGCGTCTTCGAGAAAGGCGGAGGCCGCCTTTCGGCGGCCTCCGGTCCCGGTAGCCAACGTTGGATTGGCAGAGGCGCTTCCTGCCTGGCCGCTCATCCGGATCGGTGACCCGTGTGCAACGGCCGGCGGCGCGGAACGCGCGTCCCCTACGCTCGGCTATGGCGATTCCCCAATGGGTCTCGGGAACACGCCTCTACCCGTTGGTACCTCCACTGCCGGTACTGCAGGAATCTGTCACGTCCGGACCACCTCCTTTCCGCGGTAGCCCAAATGTATACCGAGAGCGGGTGACGACGGCAAGCCCCTGGTGCTCGGATCGAGGATCGGGTCACGCGTCGATCGTGATCATGCCGTCCTCCCGAACCGAGACCGGGAACGTCTCGACGGCGATGTACGCCGGCAGCGTCAGGGCTCGACCGGTCTGGATGTCGAACGTGGCGCCGTGACGTGGGCAGATCGCAATGCGTTCGCTGCAATCGAAGTCGCCCTCGCAGAGCGGCCCGTCATCGTGCGAGCATCGATCCTCCAACGCGAAGAGCTCACCGCCGCAGTTGTAGACGCCGACCGCGAGCAGCGGCCTGACCTGGACGATGCGAACGGAGCCCGAAGGAAGCTCGTCGAGCGGGCAGACGTCGACTTCGGCCACGTCAGTGCTGCTAGCCGACGGTGATGTCGACGCTGGACGTACCCCACTCCTCCGGCAGCGGCGTTCCCTTCGCCTTGTGCAACGCGACCTTGAGGACGCCGAGCCCGAGCAGCGCGCACTTGAGGCGAACCGGAGTGAGCGGGATCCCGATCTCCTCGAGAAGCTCGTCCTTCGGCATCTGCCCGATCTCCTGTGCGGTTCGTCCCTTGACGAGATCGGTCAGCATCGACGTCGCGGCCTGGCTGATCGCGCAGCCACGTCCCTCGAACCCGACGGCCTCGATCACGTCACCCGGCCCGAATCGGACGGAGACGGTCACCTCGTCCCCACAGAGCGGGTTCTGGCCCTCGGCCACCGCATCGCTCGGGTCGAGGAGACCGTGGTTGCGCGGTGTCTTGTAGTGATCGAGGATGACCTCGCGGTACATCTGCTCGAATTCGCTCACGAAGCGCCGCCCGCACGGTCGCCGGGCGGCCCGGTCCGAGCGAGCCTCATCCGAGGCTCTCCTTGACCTTCACGAGCCCGGCGACGAGCCGATCGACCTCGGCTGCCGTCGAGTAGAGGTAGAAACTCGCTCGCGTCGTGGCGGCGACTCCGAGCCGGGCCATCAAGGGTTGGGTGCAGTGATGACCGGCGCGGACGGCGACCCCCTCCCAGTCGAGGATCTGGGCCACGTCGTGGGGATGAATGCCGGCGACCTCGAAGGAGACGATTCCGGCGCGCCGCTCGACGGGCGGCCCGAAGAGGCGCACCCAGTCCAGCTCGCCGAGCCGGTCGACCGCGTAGACCGTGAGCTCGTGCTCGTGACGCTCGATCGCGGGGAGGCCGATCCCGGAGATGTAGTCGATCGCAGCGCCGAATCCGACGGCCTCGGCGATCGCCGGCGTGCCGGCTTCGAACTTGTAGGGGAGCTCGTTGAAGGTCGTGCGGTCGAGCCCGACCGAGCGGATCATCTCACCGCCGAGATTGAACGGCTCCATCTCCTCGAGCAGCTCGCGCCGACCCCAGAGAGCCCCGATCCCGCTCGGGCCGCAGAGCTTGTGCGACGAGAACGCGAGAAAGTCGCAACCAAGCGCCTGCACGTCGATCGCACGGTGCGGAGCAGCCTGCGCTGCATCGACGACCATGATCGCGCCTTGCTCGTGCGCCCAGGCGGCGAGGCGCTCGACGGGGTTGATCGTACCGAGCGAGTTCGAGACGAGCCCGATCGCGACGACCTTGATCGATGCATCGCGCGCGAGGCCGTCGAGCGCGTCGAGCTGGAGCTCGCCGGCGTCATCGATCGGGATGTGCCGGAAGCTGGCCCCGGTCTTGCTCGCGATGAACTGCCAGGGGACGAAGTTCGCATGGTGCTCGAGCTCCGTGATGATGACGGTGTCGCCGGGGCCGAGATTCTGCAGGCCCCAGGCATAGGCGACGAGGTTGATCGACTCGGTTGCGCTCCGGGTGAAGATCACCTCCCGCTCGGATGGAGCGTTCACGAAGGCTGCGACGGTCCGCCGTGCGCCTTCGTACCCCTCCGTGGCCCGTTCGGCCAGCCGGTAGACGCCACGATGAACGTTCGCGTACTCGTGCTCGTAGAAGCCTCGCATCCGATCGAGGACCTGCCGCGGCTTTTGCGTCGACGACGCGGAGTCGAGGTACGCGAGCGGCTGACCGCCGACGAGCTCGTCGAGGAACGGAAAGTCCGCACGGAGGGCGGTGACATCGAGTGGCCCGGCGGTGGTGACTGCCATCACCGCATGGTACCCGGGAGGGTCGGTCTCGCCGGACAGGCCTCCTGGCGTCGGATCACGTTGTTCCGGTTCGCAGCGGGATGAAGCGGTCGTCGGTCAACCAGAGGAAACCGATCGCAATCCCGCTACCGAGCGCGATCAGGACGAGCGCGGCCGAATTCGGGACGGCCAGCTCGAAGAAGCGGCGCCACCCTGCCACCGCGAGGATCAGGGCGTACGTCAGCAAGAGGCAGGCACACATGATCCCGACCCAGCGGGCTCGTCGGGTGCTCGTCGCCTCGAGCGCCAGGACCAGGTAGAGCCCGACGACGATCAGGGTCGACGTCGCAGCAGTGCGCGACTGCAGCAGACCCAGATCGAAGACGTTGAGCGCGACCAGGTAGGTCGTCGTCACGCCGAGGCCCGCGGCGACGCCCGCGGGCACCGAGAATCGGCCGACCTCACGCAGAAATCCGTCCGTGCGCCAGGGCCCGTCGCTCGGGGCAAGCGCGAGGAAGAACGCGGGAATGCCGACCGTGAGCGTGCCGACCACCGTGAGATGCCGTGGCAGCAGCGGATAGTCGGCGGGCGTGATCCCGATCGCGACGATCAGGAAGGCCGCAAAGACGGACTTCGAGACGAAGAGCTTGGTGACGCGCTGGATGTTCCGGAGGACCTGACGTCCCTCGGCGATCATGCTGGGCACAGCGGAGAAGTCGCCGCTCACGAGGACGACATCGGCGACGGCCTTGGCCATCTGGGTACCCGATCCCTGCGCGATCGACATGGACGAGGCCTTGAGGGCCGGCACGTCGTTCACCCCGTCCCCGATCATCGCCACGTACCGGCCCCTCCGTCGGAGCGATTCGACGACGCGCCGCTTCCCATCGGGGGAGATGCGTCCGACGACGGAGACGTCGCCGACCGTCCGGTCGAGCTCGCGGTCGTCCGACGGCACGTCGTCCCCGTCGATCGGATGACCCCGGAGCGGGACGCCGACGTCGTCGGCGATCGACGCGACCGTTGCGGTCGCGTCGCCCGAGAGGACCGTGACCTCGACCCCCTGCCCGACGAGGAACGCGATCGTCTCCCTCGCATCCGGCCGAAGCTCCTCCGCGAGCACAGCGAGGCCGAGCGCCTCGAGCGGCGGCGGGCCCGAATCGGGGTCGGGCCGGAACGGCGCCGACGTCGTGCCGAAGCCCACAACGCGGCGTCCCGCGCGCTGGTACGCCGTTGCGGTGTCCCGAAGGGCTCCGAGCGGGAAGAGCTCGGGGGCACCGAGAACGTACCGCGCACCACCGAGCTGGAGCCCGCTGAACCGCCGTCGTGAAACGAAGGGAACCGCGTCCTCGACGGGCTCTGGTGCAGCCGGGCATCGTCGCGCAATCGCGGCGAGCGTCGGGTTCTGGGTGTCGGAGGAGGCGGCGAAGCGGCCCAACGCGGCCGTCAGCGCATCCTCGGTCGCGCCGGCGGCAGGAACGAGGTCGGTGACGCGGAGCGAGGCCTCGGTGAGCGTGCCCGTCTTGTCGATGCAGATCGCATCGACGGAGGCGAGCGACTCGATCGCGTTGAGCTGCTGGGACAGCGCTCCGGCGCGCGCCATGCGGACGACAGCCGCCGCGAAGGTGATCGACACGAGCAGGACGAGGCCCTCTGGCACGAGTGTCACCATCCCCGCGACCGCGGTGTCCACCGCGTGACCGACGGCGACATCCTGCTTCCAGAGGGCGACGATCAGCATCGCGCCGAGCGGCACCATGACGGCGAGGAGCACGTAGAGGAGCCGGTCGATCGCGCGCTCGAGCGGGGAGCGCGGGTGTCGGAATTCCCGGGCCGTCCCGGTGATCCGCCCGGCGTAGCTCTGTTCGCCCACCGCGGTGACCTCGAGGGAGCCGCTGCCCTCGACGACGAAGGAGCCCGACCGTACCTCGTCGCCCGACTCCCGCTCGACGGACCGCGTCTCACCTGTGAGGACCGATTCGTCGAGCCGCAGCCCGACAGCGGTCAGGAGCGGACCGTCTGCAACCACCTGGTCACCGGGGCCGAGCCTGACGAGGTCGCCGACGACGATCTCGCTGACGTGGAGGTGACGGGCCTCACCGTCGCGGACGACAGTGCCCCTGGGGGCGACGAGTGCCGCCAGCTCGTCGAGCGTGTTCTTCGCCCGAAGCTCCTGCCAGATCCCGATCCCCGTGTTGGTGACGATGATCGCGAGGAAGAGGGCGTCGCGCCAGTCACCGAACAGGAGCGTCAAGAGCCCGAGCGCGAGCAGGATCGCGTTGAACGGCGTCAGTGCGTTCGCACGGACGATCGTCGCCGTCGAGCGGCTGGCAGCGGGCTCCGGAGGCTCGCCGCGCGCTGCCAGGCGTCTCGCGGCCTCGGACTCGGTCAGGCCACTGGTCATTCCGACCGAGGCTCCACCGCTCTCACTCCGATTCGGGCGGAACCGGCGGGTGGACTTTCCCGTTCGACTGGGCCTGGGAGGCGATCGCCTTCTGACGGGCAACGGTGTCGGCCGCGATCCCGAGCAGCTCGCAGAGGCGATCGAGGCGCACCCGCTCCGAGCTCTCGGCGAGGAGCTCCTGCTTGAGGTCGGCCGAGAAGTCGAAGCAGGCAGCGATCGCGAACGACAGCTCGGGCGTCTCGGCCGCCGGCGCCTCGATGTCCGACGCCGTCAGCTCGGCGAGCCGAGCAAAGAGCTCGAGCGCCCGTGTGATCCCGCCCGGAGCTGCCGGGTCGTGTTGGTCGTCGATCGGCTCGACGTTGCCGGTGACGAACGAGCGACCGTCCGTCAGCTCGATCAGCCGAAACCGCTCGCCGCCGACGATCACGATGTTCAGCCGACCGTCCTCGAACCGTTCGGTCACCTCGACGACGGTGGCGAACGTCCCTACGGGGCGGAGCCCCTCGTCATCGGCGTAGACGATGCCGAACGGCGTCCCGTCCTCGAGACTCTCGGCGATGAGCTCGCGGTATCGCGGCTCGAAGATGTGGAGGGGCACCTGCTCGGTCGGAAGCAGGACGAGCCCCAACGGGAACAGGCCGATCTCTTCCATACCCCGACAGACTAGTGCGCGCGGCGCTCGCCGCCACGCCGGTGGGGCGGGGTCAGGATGCCTGAGGGATCCGCGATTCGAGCGCGAGCGCCGAGCGCTTCCCGGACCGGCTCGAGCTCGATGCGGTCGAGCACGTCCTGGAAGAAGCCACGTACGATCAGCCGTTCGGCCTCCTGACGCGAGAGCCCGCGCGCCATGGCGTAGAAGAGTTGCTCGCGATCGACCTGGGAGAGGGTCGCCCCGTGGGTGCAGCGCACGTCGTTGGCGAGGATCTCGAGGCCAGGGATCGAGTCCGCATGAGCCGACTTCGAGAGGAGGAGGTTGCGATTCTCCTGGTAGGCGTTCGTCTTCTGCGCCCCTTTCTCGACGCGGATCATCCCACGCCAGACCGCGCTCGCCGTATCGCGAAGCACTCCCTTGAAAGCGAAATCCGAGGTCGTGTTGGGCGCGATGTGCTCCTGGAACGTGTCGTAGTCGAGACGCTGCGCATGGTCGGCGAAGTAAGCGCCGGTCACCCGCGACGTCGCACCCTGGCCGGCGAGATCGTTCTGGATCCAGACCTTGCCACCGCCCGAGCCGAAGCCGCCGGCGACCCAGTCGAGCTCCGCGTCCCGCCCGACCGTCGCGTGATGCGAGGCGAAGTGCCAGGTGCTCTGCGACAGGTTCTGGAGCGAGACGTACTCGACCTTTGCGCCTTCTTCGACCACGATCTCCACCGCTGCGTTCGAGTAGCCCGAGAGCGCCGGCGACGCGGACGCGTACTCCTCGATCACCGTGAAGCGGCTCCGTGCCTCGGCGACGATGAGCAAACGCCAGAACAACGAGCCGCGCTCCACCGTGTTCGCGATCCTGATGTACAGGGGCTTGTCGAGGACGACGTCCTTCGGAACGTGGACGAGCAGCCCGCGCTCCCACATCGCAGCGTTGTGGGCCGCGAACTTCTCCTTGTGCCCGACGAGCGTCCCGAGGAGTGGGTGCGCCTCGTCCAGCAACTCGAAGCGAATCCCCTCGGGAGCGTGCTCGATCGTGATCTCGTCCTCATCGACCCGCGCGACACCGGACGCGTCGATCTCGAGCATGGCCTTCGGCGCCGAGACCGGCAGCGACTCCCTCCGCGACGTAGCCATCGGGATCGAAACCCGCGAGATCGGTGAAGCGCCAGTGCTCGTCCGACTTCGTCGGCAGCGGGATGGCCCGGTAGCGCTCCAGGAGCTCAGCTCGCATGAGGGGCGTAGCGGCGGTGCAGCATGAGAACGTTGCCGTCGGGGTCGGTGAAGTGCGCCATGAGGCAGACGCTTGTATCGAACGTTTCGCCGGCGAAGACGACGCCCTTCTCCTCGAGCTCCGCTCGCGCCTCCTCGACATCGGGGACGCGCAGCGCTATCGACGCAGTATGCGGGCCGGTGAACTCCTCGCCGATATTCGTCGGGTCGAGCAAATAGAGGCTCACGTTCTCGCCCAGCTGGAATTCCGGCCAGGCCGCTTCGCCGATCTGCTCCAACCCCAGCGTGTCGCGGTAGAACCCCGTCGAACGCTCGATGTCGGTGACGGGCAGAGCGATGAAGTCCGTGCGCTCGACGATCACCCGACGGAGCCCTCCATCTGCAACTGGATCAGCCTGTTCATCTCGACCGCGTACTCGAGTGGGAGCTCCTTCGTGATCGGCTCGACGAATCCCGAGACGATCATCGCGCTCGCGTCCGATTCGGAGAGGCCACGGCTCATGAGGTAGAAGAGCTGCTCCTCGCCGATCTTGGAGACGGTCGCCTCGTGACCCAGGTCGACGTCGTTCTCGTCCACCTTGATGTACGGATACGTATCCGAGCGGGACTCCTCGTCGAGGATCAACGCGTCGCAGACGACCTTCGACTTCGAGCCGGTCGCGCCCTTCGCGACCTCGAGCAGCCCGCGGTAACCGGCACGGCCACCGTCCTTCGAGATCGACTTGGACGTGATCACCGACGTCGTGTTCTTGCCGACGTGGACGACCTTGCCGCCCGCGTCCTGATGCTGGCCCTTGCCGGCGAACGCAATCGAGAGAACCTCGCCGTGGGCCCGCTCGCCCATCAGCCAGATGGCCGGGTACTTCATCGTCAGCTTCGAGCCCAGGTTCCCGTCGACCCATTCCATCGTCGCGTCCTCGTGCGCGACTGCGCGCTTGGTGACGAGGTTGTAGACGTTGTTCGACCAGTTCTGGATCGTCGTGTAGCGACAGCGGCCCCGGGGCTTGACGATGATCTCGACGACGGCCGAGTGCAGCGAATCGGACGAGTAGATCGGTGCGGTGCAGCCCTCGACGTAGTGCACGTACGCGTCCTCGTCGACGATGATCAGTGTCCGCTCGAACTGACCCATGTTCTCCGCATTGATGCGGAAGTAGGCCTGCAGCGGCATCTCGATGCGCACGCCCGGGGGGACGTAGATGAACGAGCCACCGGACCAGACTGCGGAGTTGAGCGCCGCGAACTTGTTGTCGTTCGCGGGGATGATCGTCCCCATGTACTGCTTGACGATGTCCTCGTGCTCACGCAGGGCCGAGTCCATGTCCAGGAAGATGACTCCCTTGCGCTCGAGGTCCTCCTGGAGCTTGTGGTACACGACCTCCGACTCGTACTGGGCTCCGACGCCGGCGAGGTACTTCTTCTCCGCCTCCGGGATCCCGAGCTTGTCCCACGTGTCGAGGATGTCGGCGGGGAGATCCTCCCACTTGTCGACCTGGTTCTCGGTCGGCTTGATGTAGTAGAAGATGCTGTCGAAGTCGATCTCGGCCACGTTGCCACCCCAGGTCGGCAGCGGTCGCGCGTAGAAATAGTCCAGCGCCTTGTGCCGGAACGCCCGCATCCAGTCGGGCTCGTTCTTGTGCTCGGCGATCGCCTCGACGACCTCGTGCGAGAGGCCGCGACCGGACTTGAAGAAGTAGTCCTTCGCCTCGTCCGGGTTGGAGAACCCGTACTGATACTCGCTCCGAATCCCCTTGACGACGTCGTTCTCGGTGGTGCTCATGCGCCCTCGCCTCCTAGCCCTGCTGGTCCAACACCTGCTGGGATGAAGGCTTCGTAGCCCTCCGCCTCGAGCTTCTGCGCGAGTTCGGCGCCGCCCGAGGCCACGATCCGACCGTCCACGAACACGTGCACGTGGTCCGGCGTGATGTAGTTGAGGATCCGCTGGTAGTGGGTGATCACGAGCGCGCCCATCGCGGGTCCGACCAACTCGTTGACGCCGTTCGCGACGACCCGCAGGGCGTCGATGTCGAGCCCGGAATCCGTCTCGTCGAGCACCGCGATCCGCGGCTTCAGCATCGCCATCTGCAGGATCTCGACGCGCTTCTTCTCGCCGCCCGAGAACCCGTCGTTCAGATAGCGCTGGGCGAGCTCGCGCGGCACCTTCAGGTGCTCCATCGCGGCGAGCATGTCGGTACGGAACTCCTTGACCGCGATCGGGTCGTCCTCGCCGCCGTTCGCCGCCTTGCGCTTCGCGTTGATCGCGCTGCGGAGGAAGCTGGTCACCGTCACCCCGGGGATGGCGTGCGGATACTGGAAGGCGAGGAACAGCCCCCGCTGGGCCCGCTCGTCGGCCCCGAGCTCTGTGAGATCGGCTCCGTCGAGGAGGATCTCGCCCTCGGTGATCTCATAGGCGGGATGCCCCATCAACGCGTATGCCAGGGTCGATTTCCCGGAGCCGTTCGGGCCCATGATCGCGTGCTTCTCGTTGGTGTCGACAGCCAGGTCGACTCCCTTGACGATTGCCGTGCCGTCCTCGAGGGCAACGTGCAGGTTCTTGATCTCCAGCAGAGCCACTGATCTCCGTCCTCGCCTCGTGGGAAGCCGTCGCGATGTGAAAAGCCGCGGCCCGACCTGCGAAAAATCCGCAATGCCGGGCGTTTCTCCATGGTACCCGGACCGGATCCGCTGCCGGCGGCCGGTCCACTGCTATCGTCCTTTTCATGCCCTTTGGAATCGGAATCTGGGAGCTCCTGATCCTGCTGCTCGTCCTGCTGCTCGTCTTCGGCCCGAAGCGCCTGCCGGAGATGGGCCGCCAGCTCGGCAAGGGGATGCGAGAGTTCAAGGATTCGGTCACAGGCGACTCGCACGACGACGACACGACAGCCCTGCCGCCCGCCGAGCCCGTCCCCACCGCTGAGCCCGCCGCGTCCGAAAAGCGCGAGCGGGACACCGTCTCCTAGCTTCCCCCGCGGATGATCCGCAGGCTCGCCCCGCGCCGCCTCGGCACGGACGAAGAGGCGACGGTCGTCGAGCATCTGACCGAGCTGCGACACAGGTTGCTGATCGTCGTCGCGGCGATCATCCCCGCGTTCCTGCTGACGTTCGCCTTTCACACGACGCTGATCGAGTGGCTCAAGCGGCCGCTCCCGCCCGACAAGACGCTCGTCACGCTCGGGGTGGTGGAGCCGTTCACAACCGCCGTGAAGGTCAGCGGCCTCGCCGCGATCGCGATCGTGCTCCCGATCCTGGTCTGGCAGGTCTGGGGCTTTCTCGGCACCGGCCGTGGACCAGGCGACGCAGCGAGCGCTTCGGTGGTTCATCGTCGTCGCAACCGCGCTCTTCGTCGCCGGCGTGACGTTTGCGTACTTCATCGTCCTGCCGGCCGCAATCACGTTTCTCACCAACTTCGACGACACGGTCTACAACGTCCAGATTCGGGCGAGTTACTACCTCTCGTTCACCTCGCTCGTCTTGCTCGCCTGCGGGCTCGCATTCGAGATGCCGATCATGATCCTCGCGCTCGTTCGCATTCGCGTGCTCAGCTACGACAAACTGCGACACAACCGCAAGCTCGGGTACGCGCTGATGCTCGTCTTCGCGATCCTGCTCCCGACCGTCGATCCGGTCTCGCTTCTGTTCGAGGTGATCCCACTCCTCATTCTCTTCGAGGCGTCCATCTGGATGTCGAAGATCATGGAGAAACGGTTGCACCTCGGCGACACGGGCGAGTCACGTTGGTCGTGGGGCGGCAGCGAGGCCGACGAAGACGCATTCGGGGACGCCGGTGACGGACGCGAGCGTCGACGAGCCCGATCCTGGGTCGTCGCTCGACGACGATGAGCTGCTGGCCGCCGAGCCCGAGGACTGGGAGCTCGAGGGCGCCGAAGAGGTGGCCGACGACAGACCCGAGGAGCCCAGGGACGAGTCCCCGTGAGGATCGTCTCGGCGGACTGGGTCGTCCCGGTCGAGAGCGCCCCGATCCAGCACGGCGCCGTCGCGATCGCCGACGACGGCACGATCGCGGCCGTTGGGCCCGCCTCCGAGCTCGGACAGGGCGAGCACCACGAGGGATGCGTGATCCTCCCCGGGTTCGTCAACGCGCACTCGCACCTCGAGTACGCCGTCTACGCGGGGTTCGGCGACGGGCTCCCGTTCGTCCCCTGGATCGGGCTCCACGTCCAACGCAAGGACGCGCTCGATTTCGCCGACATGACTGCAATCGCCACTGTCGGCGCCTTCGAGAGCCTCCGCTCGGGCATCACGACCACGGGCGACTGCAGCTTCTCGGGAGCCGCCGCGCTCGCCGCCGCGTCGACCGGGCTGCGGGCTCTCGTCTACCTCGAGGTCTTCAGTAGCGACGTTGCGCCGCTCGACCGGTTCCACGAGTCACGCGGGCGGATCGAGCATGTGCTCTCCGAGCGCATTCGCCTGGGTGTGTCGCCACACGCGCCGTACACGTGCACGGTGGACGACTACCGTGCCTGCGCGGCACTCGGCCTCCCTCAGGCGACGCATTTCGCCGAGAGTGCCGCCGAACGGGAGTGGCTCGTCGCCGGTAGGGCGATTGGAGTCCACTCGCACGGTTTCTCGTGGCGCCGACGGGAGAGACCGGCATCCGGCTCCTGGCCGAGGCGGGCCTCCTCCGGCCCGGGCTCATGGCTGCGCATTGCGTCCACGCCGACGCCGAGGAGGTCGAGCTTCTCGCGCGTGCCGGGGTCGGCGTGGCGCACTGTCCGCGGTCGAACGGCTATCTCGGCTGCGGCGTCGCCCCGGTGGCAGAGCTGAGGGATGCAGGTGTCCCGGTGGGGATTGCGACCGACAGCCCCGCCTCGGCGCCGTCGTTCGACATGTTCGAGGAGATTCGGACGGCGATCGTCTGTGCTCGGGCGCGTGCGGGTCGACCAGACGCGCTTTCCGCCGACGCAGCTCTGGAGCTCGCAACCCTCGGCGGCGCGCGTGTTCTCGGGATGGATGACGAGGTCGGATCGCTCGTTCCCGGCAAGCAGGCCGACCTGACGGTTCTCTCCCTTGCAGGAACCCCGGTGGATCCTGTTGAAGATCCTGTTAGGGCTGCCGTCCTCGGCGGATCGCCCGACCGCGTCACAGCTACTCTGGTGGCCGGCGAGCAGCGTTACTCGAAAGGAACCTCGTGGCCCGATTCGACAAGAGCAGCACGAAACGCCCGAAGCAAGATGCTGCCGTAGCGGCGCCTCGTGGCTCGAGACGCTCGACTGCCCCGTCGATCGAAGACACGATGTTCTTCCCGCGGCTGCGTCGGCACGCCAAGTGGATGTTCGTCTTTCTCGCCGTCGCCCTCGGCGGCGGCTTCGTCCTCTTCGGTGTCGGCGCCGGCGGCACCGGCGTCGGCGACCTCTTCCGCGGCAGCAGCTCGAGCGGGGTGCCGTCGATCTCGAGCGCCGAGAAGCGCACCCAGGAGAGCCCGAAGGACGTCGAGGCCTGGCGCGACCTCTCGACCGCATTGCAGACGGACGGACAGACCGACCGCGCGATCGCGGCGCAGAGCCAGGTGCGTCGTCCTCGCTCCCAAGGACGGCGACGCCCTCAGAGAGCTCGCAAGCCTCTACCTCGGCCAGGCGGCGGCGAAGCAACGGGAGGCACAGGCGCTCCAGGTGAGGGCCAGCTACCAGGGCGCGGGCCAGGGCTTCCCGGGGACGCTGGTGTCCTCCACCGGGCTGCCGCTGGTAGACGACAAGATCAGCACGACGATCAATGCCGAAAGCACGAAGCAGCTTCAGGCGCTCTCGGTCGCCGCCCAGTCAGCCGCCGCCTCGGCGGTCACCACCTACAAGAAACTCGTCGCGCTCTCGCCGACCGACCCGAACGTCCAGCTCGAGCTCGCCCAGGCGGCACAGCAGGCAGGTGACTATCGCTCCGCTGATCAGCGCCTACACACTGTTCCTGAAGCTGGCGCCGGACGACCCGAGCGCGTCGATCGTCAAGCAGCAACTCAAGCAGCTGAAACAAGTCGTAGCCTCCTCCGGATAGACTCGCGCGGATGACGTCGACACGCCCCCGCCGCGACGGACGACGGCACGTGCTCATCACCCTGTCGGCGGCTGTCGTCGTCGCGTTCGTCGCCGGTTGTGGCCAGTCGTCCGGGTACTCGGAGGGCACAGGGGACCGCACCCACGGCAAGGAGCTCTTCGTGGCGAAATGTGGCGGCTGCCACACCCTCGCCGATGCCGGGACAACGGGGCAGGTCGGCCCGAACCTCGACGACGCGTTCGCGACATCGAGGCGCGACGGGCTCGGAGACAGCACTGTCGTTCAGGTCGTCCGGGGTCAGATCGAGTATCCGATCGTCAACCCTTCGACGGGGGTTCCGGGCATGCCGGCGAACATCGTCGAGGGCCAGGACGCTGAAGACGTCGCCAGCTACGTCGCCGCCGTCGCCGGCCTCCCGGTGACCACGCCCACGCCGGCGCCGACCCCCGAGCCGGCTCCTTCCCCCGGCGGGGCCGCGGGCGACGCAGCGGCCGGAAAGGCCGTGTTCGCGAGCGCGGGCTGTGGCGCCTGCCACACCCTTGCCGATGCGGCGTCGACCGGGGCGGTCGGGCCGAACCTCGACAACGCCAAGCCAGACGCTGCACTCGTCGTCGATCGGGTCACGAACGGCAAGGGCGTGATGCCGTCCTTCAAGGGCCAGCTCGACGAGACGCAGATCGCGGACGTGGCGGCATACGTCTCGAGCGTCGCCGGCAAGTAGAGCCGCACGCTACGGCGAGGCGTCCCCGATCACGTGCGTGACCGGTACGCCGAACCGCGAACGTGCGGAATCGACGACACCACGCTCGAGCCAGTGCGACTGACCTTCGGGATGTGTCGAGATGAGGATCGCATCCGCCTCGAAGTGGCGCAGCGCATCCTCGATCGCCTGCAGCGGGTCGCCGTCACCGATCTCACCGACTGCCGTGATTCCTCCCGCGGTGAGGTCGTACAGCGTGGCGGCAAGGCGGCGGCTCGCGGCATCTCGTGCACCATCCTCGTCGGAGAGCCACGTACGGAACTGGGAGTTGAGCGCCGGGCATACGACCAGCACGTCCTCGGCAACGCCGTCGGCCATGCGGACGATCTCCCCGCGCAGACGAGGCCCCTCGAGCGTCTCGTTGGCCACCACGAGGATCCGGCGGGTATCCTCGACGGCCGCCCGCGGGGCGGGGCTTGCCTGCGGTGCAGCTCCACCCCCTCCGCGCAGCAACACGACGGCAGCAACGGTGAGCACGACGAACACCACCACGCCCAGCCAGGTCGCCAACCACGCCGCGAGGACGATGAGCGCGAAATACACGATCGTGCCGAGCACGAACCGAAAGGCGTTCTCCTCGCTCTTGAGCGGGTTCCGCAAAACGGGCTCCCTTGTAGTGCCGAGCCACCATCATGAGCGGAATGCCGCGCCCTTGGCAAGGTGCCCCGTGGCGGCCTCCGCGAACGGCTCAGGGATTCAGCTCAGAGCAGGTAGACCGTCGCGTACACGACGATCCACATGACATCGACGAAATGCCAGTAGATGCCCGGTATCTCGACACCGTGATGATGCTCTGGCGAGTAATGCCCCCGGAACGCTCGCACGGCCGCGATCGTCAGCAGGGTGAGCCCGACGAACACGTGGGCGCCGTGGAGCCCGGTGAGACCGAAGAAGACCGACGCGAATGCCCCGTCGCCCGTGTTGAAGCCGATGTGCGCGTACTCGATCATCTGCGTGAGCAGGAAGGCCGCGCCCATCAGGATCGTCAGCACCAGCCCCGCCTGGAGCCCGCGCCGGTTGTTCCGCTTGATCGACTGCAAGGCCCAGTGCATCGTGAAGCTCGAGGTGACGAGGATGACCGTGTTGATGCCTGCGACGAAGGTCGGCAGCTCGTAGTAGCCGGCGGTGCAGATGCCGTCGACGAGCGGCTCTTTGCAGGGCAGCCAGTGTTGCCAGCGCTCGGGCTGAACGATCGTCGCGGTCGGGTTGACGACCCGGACGAAGAAGTACGCAGTGAAGAACGACCCGAAGAGCATCGCCTCCGAGCCGATGAAGAGGAACATCCCGAGGATCGTCGGCGCGAGCCGAGAGCTCTGGTTTGCTGCAGGCGGCCCGTGATGCTCGTGACCGTGGACGGACTCCGCGTGAGCGCTCATGCCCGCTCCAGTGCCGGCGCAGCCGGCACCTCCGCTACCCCGCCGCCTCCGTCAAGCCTACGGCTCATGCCGGCGTCTCCTGGGAGACGGGAGCCTGTCCGGCGAGGATCGCGTGGCGGGCTCCGGGAACCCCGTACTCGTACGGGCCGCCGACGACCTGCGGGATCTCGTCGAAGTTGAAGACCGGCGGCGGAGAGCTGACCTGCCACTCGAGGGTCATCGCGCGCCACGGGTTCGACTCGGCGATCGGGCCTCTGGCCCAGCTGACGATGACGTTGTAGAAGAAGACGACGACCGAGATCCCGAGTGCGAACGACGAGATCGAAACGAACAGGTTGAGATCGGCGAACCGGTCGGAATAGTCCGCCACCCGGCGCGGCATGCCGACGAGCCCGACCCAGTGCATCGGGAAGAACGTGAGGTTGAAGCTGACGAAGGTGAGCCAGAAGTGCAGCTTGCCGAGCCGCTCGCTGTACATCCGCCCGGTCATCTTCGGGAACCAGTAGTAGATGCCGGCAAAGATCGTCAGGACCGAGCCGCCGAAGAGCACGTAGTGGATGTGGGCGACGATGAAGTACGTATCCGAGGCGTGGATGTCAATCGGCACGGATGCGAGGTAGATGCCCGAGAGGCCGCCGATGACGAACATCGAGACGAAGCCGAGCGCGAAGAGCATCGGGGTGTTGAGGTGGATTCTCCCCTCCCACAGCGTCGCCAGCCAGCTGAACACCTTGACTCCCGTCGGCACGGCGATCAGCAACGTCGAGATCATCATCGGGACGCGCAGCCAGTCGGCCATGCCTGCGACGAACATGTGATGCGCCCAGACCGAGAAGCCGAGCACCAGGATGCCGAGCAGGGACATGGCCATCAGCCGGTAGCCGAAGATCGGCTTGCGGCTCATGACCGAGATGATCTCCGAGATGATCCCGAACCCGGGCAAGATCATGATGTAGACGGCCGGGTGGCTGTAGAACCAGAAGATGTGCTGGTAGCCGAGGACATACCCGCCTCCGTCGGGCACGAAGAAGTCGGTGTGCATGACCCGGTCGAACATGACGAAGAACTGTGAGCCGGCGATGAACGGTGTCGCGATCACGACGAGCAGCGACGTCGTGAAGTTCGCCCAGACGAGAAGCGGCATCCGCCAGAAGGTCATCCCCGGCGCCCGCATCGTGATGATCGTGACGAGGAAGTTGAGGGCGGTCAGGATCGACGACGCTCCGGCCCACTGGACGCCCATGTTGAAGAACACCTGACCGATCGGCTGCTCGGAGGCGAGCGGGGCATAGCTGGTCCAGCCGGTCGCGAACGCACCACCGGGCGCGAGGAAGCTGCAGAGGAACATCACCCCGGCGATCGGCAGGAACCAGTACGAGAGCGCGTTGAGCCGGGGGAACGCCATGTCGGGTGCGCCGAGCATCAGCGGCACTGCGAAGTTCGCGAGACCGGCGAAGGCGGGGATGATGAAGACGAAGATCATCAGCGCCGCATGCATGGAGACGAGGCCGTTGTAGGTCTGGGTGTCCATGAACTGCATCCCGGGCTGGGCGAGCTCGGCCCTGAAGAGCATCGCCATGAGGCCGCCGAGCACGAAGAAGACGAAGGTCGTCGCGAGGTACTGGACGCCGATCACCTTGTGGTCGGTGTTGACCTTGAAGTAGTCGCTCCATTTCGTGGCACCGTGGTTGGAGTGATCCTCGGGTCGGGTCGGCCGGCCGGAGACCCAGTAGAGCCAGTAGTCGAAGGCGCCGATCCCGAGGAGGAAGCCGACCGGGCCGAGGACGAGGCCTCCGACGAGGACGATGATGTTCCAGTCGTAGACCGGATCCCACCCTGCGAGCCACCGGATCCCCGCGACGAGGTAGAGCCCGACGATGAAGAAGAGGACGAAGCACCACGCGCCCCGGATGAAGCCCGGCCGCATCAGGAGCCCGCGCTGACGCGGCTCCGAGGCATGGCCGGCGTCAGGGGATGTGTGCTCGACGCTCACCCGATCAGCTCCTTCACTTCGATTCCGTCAGGTAGGTGACCAGCGCGTCGATCTCCTCGGGTGAGAGCGACTTGCTGAAACTGCCCGGCATCACGCCGGCCGCATAGCCGGGCGCGAGAGCGGCGTTCGGGTTGACGATCGACTCGCGCACGAAGGCCTCGGGGTCCTGGCCCGCCTTCGCCGCAGCGCCGGCGAGATCGTCCAGGTTGGGGCCGATCTCCCCATTCGTCCCGGCCGGCGTGAACGTATGGCAGCCACCGCAGCCCGCCGAGGCGAACACCGCAGCGCCGGAATCGCCCTTGCTGCCACCGGACTGCTGCTCCTTCACCCAGGCGGTGAAATCGGCTGCCGAGACGACGCGAACGGGCGCGCGCATCGTCGCGTGGCCGAGCCCACACAACTCGGTGCAGACGAGGGTGAACGTCCCCGTCCGCGTGGGCGTGATCACGAGGGACGTCTCGAGCCCCGGCACGAGGTCCTGCTTCTGTCCCATCTGAGGGATCCAGAACGAGTGGATCACGTCGGCCGAGGTCATCTCGAACTCGATCGTTCGGTCGACCGGCAGGACGAGCTCTCCGGACTTGAGGCCGTCGGAGGCCGGGTATTCGAAGCGCCACGCGAACTGCTGCGCGAACACGTTGATCTTCAAGGGGTTGGTGCCCGCGTCGCTGTTCTGCGAGAGCACGACCGCGCTCAGGACTCCGATTGCGATGACGAGGATCGCCGGCACGACCGTCCAGGCAATCTCGAGGCTGGAGCTGCCGTGAATCGAGGGGCCGTCGGACTCGTCCCCCGGCGCGGCACGGAACGTGATCACGGAGTAGATGATCACGGCCATCACCAGCGTGAAGATCGCGATCGAGATCACCGTCGCGAACCAGTAGACGAACTCGATCCGGTCCATCTGCTTGGAGGCCGGCTCCGGCAGCCAGGGAATCAGGACCGCGACCAGTGTGACGAGGATCGCGACAACGATCCCGATCCCTGTCATGCGGACGATCGCTCCCCGGCGCACGGGGCGAGGTTACATCACATCTCGGGTGACCTGCCTGGTCAACCGCGCCTGTACCTGCCCGGCACCTTCGACGGACAGGGCGACCGTCAGCGTCCCGTCAGCCGGCCGTCAGAGCGGACCGTAGTCATTCGTGCTGAAAGGCTCTAAGGTCGGCATCGAAGGGAGAGCATGTCTTCAGCAGCGGACTCGCGTGTGGGGACGGAGCTGGCCGGCTATCGGCTGGAGGCGTTGCTGGGACGTGGCGGGATGGGTGTGGTCTATCGGGCCCATGATCTCGCGCTCGACCGGGATGTGGCGTTGAAGCTGCTGGCGCCGCATCTCGCCGAGGACGTCTCGTTTCGGGAGCGGTTTTTGACGGAGTCGCGGGTGGCTGCGTCTCTGGAGCATCCGAACGTGGTGCCGATCCACGACGCGGGCGAGATCGACGGGCAGCTCTACATCGTGATGCGCCTCGTCGTGGGCAGCGACTTGAAGGTCGTGTTGCGCGGCGGGCCGCTCGAGCCGGCCCGGGCCGTTGGGATCGTGGAGCAGATCGCGAGCGCGCTCGACGCCGCTCACGCCCGTGGTCTCGTGCATCGCGACGTGAAGCCGTCGAACGTGCTGCTCGACGAGCACGGGCATGTCTATCTTGCCGACTTCGGGTTGAGCCGCTACCTCGGCGACGCGGCAGCCTCGCTCGGCCCCGGCCGCTCGCTCGGCACCGCCGACTACGTCGCCCCCGAGCAGATCCGCTGCGAAGAGGTCGACGGCCGCACCGACGTCTACGCGCTCGGCTGCCTCCTCTACGAGTGCCTCGCCGGCGAGCCGCCGTTCCGCCGCGGCACCGACGCCGCCACCCTGTTCGCCCAGCTCGAAGACGACCCGCCCACCCTGCCCGGCCTCGAGGAAGTACTCCCCAAAGCCCTCGCGAAGGAACCGGCCGACCGCTACCCCACCTGCGGCGAACTCGTCACCGACACCCGCCACGCACTCGGGCCTCGAACGGAAACGCCACCCCTGGCCGCTCGCCGTCGCCGCCGTCGGGATCGCCCTCATCGCCGCCGCACTCACAGGCTACTACCTCACCCGCGGCAGCACCGGCCCAACTGCGCTTCCGGGCGCCGACCAGTTGATCCGCATCGACCCAGAGACGAACAGGACGACGAGCCGAGTTCCGGTTGGGCGGAATGCGAGCGGGGTCGCGATCGGCAGCGGACACGTCTGGGTGACGAACTTCGCCGATGGGACGATCTCGATGGTCGACTCGCGGACGCGGCATGTACGCACCGTTGCGGCGCAGGGAGCTCCGACAGGTATCGCGGTCGCCGGAGGGGCGACGGTGATCGCGGACGGCAACGCGCATCAGGTGACGGCGTTCGACGCTACGACCGGAACGCTGGCCTACCAGGCGCCGCTGGGTGGGCCGACCAACGGCACGCTTCAGATCGCCGGCGGTGCGGGCAACGTCTGGTTCGCCGACGCCGCCGCAGGGATCGTCGGCAGGGTCGACGACACGCTGACCGCCGGAGCGCCGAGTCAACAACTCCCGGTTCCGCCCGACTCCGAGAGCTTCCTCTCTGCCTACTTCTCCTTCGCCGGCCTCGCGGTCGCCCAACGGGCGATCTGGGTTGCGGGAGACGCCCGAGGCAGAACGGTGTGGCGGCTCGATCCTCGGACAGCGAGGGCGGTCGCGACGATTCCGCTTCCCTTTGTACCGGGTGCCATCGCGGTCGGCGAAGGAGCAGTCTGGGTGACGTCCCTCCTCGACGACACCGTGTCCCGGATCGATCCCGCCTCGAATCACATAACAGCGACGATCCGGGTTGGGCGCGGGGTCGCGGGGATCGCGGCGGGAGCAGGTGCGATCTGGGTTGCGAACTCGTTCGACGGGACTGTCTCGCGGATCGATACACACACGAACAGAGTGGTAGCGACGATTCCTGTCGGCGGGATGCCGGAACAGATTGCGGCGGACTCCGGCGGCGTATGGCTCACGACACGAAGGCGACCTGCTCCTGTACCCGCGCGCTCGGTCACGATCGGTGTGCTGACGGACTGCAAGGGTTTGTTCGGCTCTGGCGCCGCATACCGCGACACGGTGGCGCCGGCCGAACTGCCGCTCCTCGAGCGCGGTGGGAAGCGGGTCGGGACGATCTCGGACGGGGTCGAGGGCGTATCAATCGGCGGTCGTCCCGTTGGGATCGTCCTGGGTTGTGCGGACGGCACCACCGGCAGCGCGCTCGCGGAGGCGCGGAGGCTGGTTGAGCAGGCAGGCGCCGATATCCTGGTCGGGCCTCTGGCCGGAGACGAGTGGCTCGCCCTCCAGGAGTACGCGCGACGGCGGCCGGGAATCGCTTTCGTCAACGGATCGGCATCCTCCCAGCAGCTCCACCCCGCGTCGAACTCGTTCAGCTTCTGGTACGACGGCGCGCAGTGGATGGCCGGTGTGGGCACCTTCGCCTACAAGCAGCTCGGCTGGCGTACAGCGGTCACGATCGGTAACGCCGATGATTTCGACTGGGCCCAGGTCGCGGGATTCGACGCGGAGTTCTGCGCGCTCGGCGGCAAGGTCGTGAAACGAATCTGGCTGCCGCAGCGAGAGACGGATTTCTCGGGGCTGGTCGCCCAAGTCCCGCGATCGGGGGTCGACGGCTTCCTCGTCGAGGCCCAGGGAACAGGTCCGCTCCTAACGCTCGTACGCGGTTACCCGGGGCTCCAGGGCAACCTCGGTCGGAAGGTCGTCGCCGGCACGACCGCATTCCCTCCTCAGAAACTCGGCGCTCGGGTACGCGGGATCGTCTGGGGCGGGCCTACCACCAAGCCGCCTCATGCGTACCTGGCCAGGCTCCGCGAGGAGTTCCCGGAGATTGCCAAGGACTTCCTCGGCTTCGCGTACGACTACGCGTATTACGACGCGATGGCGGCGACGCTGCGGGCGCTCGATCGCGTTGACGGTGACCTGTCCGGCGGCGAGAAGCGGTTCATGGCTGCCCTTGGTCGCGTCTCGCTGAACGCTCCGAACGGCCGCACGACCCTCGACGCGGAGCGGCGGGCGATCGCGCCGAACAGCCTGTTCGAGATGTTGACCCCGACCAAGGGTCGCGAGATCCGTACGATCCCGAACGTCGAACCGACCTTTGGCGGCTACTTCAAGCCCGGAGATCCGCCTCCGAGCAAGACATCGCCGGCCTGCGTGAAGCGGACGCCGCCGCGGTGGGCGCGGTGAGCAGCGACACGCGTGTCGGGTCGGAGCTGGCCGGCTATCGGCTGGAGGCGTTGCTCGGACGTGGCGGGATGGGTGTGGTCTATCGGGCCCATGATCTCGCGCTCGACCGGGACGTGGCGTTGAAGCTGCTGGCGCCGCATCTCGCCGAGGACGTCTCGTTTCGGGAGCGGTTTTTGACGGAGTCGCGGGTGGCTGCGTCTTGGAGCATCCGAACGTGGTGCCGATCCACGACGCGGGCGAGATCGACGGGCAGCTCTACATCGTGATGCGCCTCGTCGTCGGCAGCGACTTGAAGGTCGTGTTGCGCGGCGGGCCGCTCGAGCCGGCCCGGGCCGTTGGGATCGTGGAGCAGATCGCGAGCGCGCTCGACGCCGCTCACGCCCGTGGTCTCGTGCATCGCGACGTGAAGCCGTCGAACGTGCTGCTCGACGAGCACGGGCATGTCTATCTTGCCGACTTCGGGTTCAGCCGCTACCTCGGCGACGCGGCAGCCTCGCTCGGCCCCGGCCGCTCGCTCGGCACCGCCGACTACGTCGCCCCCGAGCAGATCCGCTGCGAAGAGGTCGACGGCCGCACCGACGTCTACGCGCTCGGCTGCCTCCTCTACGAGTGCCTCGCCGGCGAGCCGCCGTTCCGCCGCGGCACCGACGCCGCCACCCTGTTCGCCCAGCTCGAAGACGACCCGCCCACCCTGCCCGGCCTCGAGGAGGTACTCCCCAAAGCCCTCGCGAAGGACCCCGCCGACCGCTACGCGACCTGCGGCGAGCTCGTCGCCGACGCCCGCCAGGCGCTCGGGATCACCGAGCCGAAACGCAACCCCTGGCCCATCGCTGTGGCCGCCGTCGGGATCGCGCTGATCGCCGCCGCCCTCGGAGGCTTCTTCCTCACGCGCGGTGACGGTGGCGTGCCGCCCCTCCCCGGCGCCGACACCCTCGTCCGGATCGACCCCGAGACGAACACTGCCGCCGAGCGGATCCCGGTCGGCCGCGATACGAGCGCGGTCGCGGTGGGCGACGGCTATGTCTGGGTCGACGAGCTTCTCGGGCGGAGACGTCTGGCGGATCGACCCGAAGAGCAAGGCGGTGTTGCGGATTCCGACCCTAGGCAGCCCGACGGACATCGCGGTCGCAGACGGCCAGGCGCTCGTCGCGAACGGCCCGCAGCAGAGTCTCATAGCTCTCGACACGGAGACCGGAGAGACGCGATTCGTCTCGACGCGCGGCGCGGAGAACAGCATTGGCTCGCCCCGGGTGACCGGCGCCGGTACGGCTCTGTGGTTCGCCGACCCTACGAGGCACGTGGTCGGTCGGCTCCGCGAAGACCTGCAGGGCGGCGACTCGGAACAGGAGATCCCGGTACCGCCGGACAGCGACGAGCCTGGCACGGGCCTACGAGTCGATCGACGGATTCGCGTTCGGCCTCGGTTCCCTCTGGGTTGCGGGTGATGCGCTCGGGCGCACGGTCTGGCGCCTCGACCCGAGGACGCATGCCGTCGTCGCGACGATCCCGCTGCCGTTCGTTCCGGCCGACATCACCGCCGGCCAGGGCGCGGTGTGGGTGACGTCGCTGTTGGGCGACACGGTCGCCCGCATCGATCCGGCGCGAAACCGGATCGTCCGGACAGTGCGCGTCGGCCGCGGAGCGCGGAGCGTCGCTTCGGGCACGGGTCTCTCTGGGTCGCCAACTCGATCGACGGCACCGTCTCCCGGATCGACCCGAAGACGAATCGGATCGTGGCGACGATTCCGGTCGGACACGAGCCGGGGGACATCGCGGTGGGGCCTGACGGGGTCTGGGTGACGACGGCCGTCCTCCAAGCCCGTGACGCATCGCGGACGCGAACGATCGCGATCGGCGTGCTCTCCGACTGCAAGGGCCGCTACTCGAATACCCGCAATGCCACGCTCGCCGGGACCGATCTCGCTCTGCTCGAGCGCGGCGGCAAGCGGGGCGGGCCTGATCCTCGCCGACGGCGTCGAGGGCGTCTCGGTCGACGGACACCCGATCCGGCTCGTCTTCGGGTGTTCCGACACGACGACCGCCTCCGCGCTCTCGGAGGCACGACGGCTCGTCGACGAGGTCGGCGTCCGCGTCCTGATCGGCCCCCTGGGGGGAACCAGGGCCTCGCGCTGCAGGACTTTGCGACGACGGCGGCCGGGCGTCGCCTTCGTCAACGGCAGCTCGTCAGCCCAACTCCTCCGACCGGCCCCGAACTTCTTCAGCTTCCACACCGACGGTGCCGGCTGGACAGCCGGCCTCGGAACGTATGCCTACCGGACGCTCGGCTGGCGCCACGCCGTACTCGTCGCCGACCTCGAGGACGACGTCTTCAACTGGACACAGGCGGCCGGCTTCGTCGCCGAGTTCTGCTCGCTCGGTGGAACCATCACCAAACGCGTCTGGGTGCCTGCGGGCACGCAGGATTACTCCGCTGTGATCGGAGGTCTGCCCTCGTCCGGGTGTGGACGGCTTCTTCTTCGCGACGTACCCGCAGACGATCCTGGCCTTCGCGCAACGGATATCCGGGCCTGCGCGGGAACATCTCGCGCAAGGTGATCGCGGGCAGCGTTCTCCGACCTCGGAGGCCTCGAGAAGCTCGGCCGCCGAACGCGGGGCCTCGTGGGAGGAGGGCCATCGGAGGAGGCGGCTTCAACGGCTACATGCGCAACTTCCGCGCGGCATTCCCGAAGAAGATCACCGAGGAAGGGAGCTACTTCGACATCTTCTACCACGATGCGACGGCTGCCACGCTGAAGGCGCTGGCGTCGGTCCACGGTGACCTCTCGGGCGGCGAGCAGCGATTCATGGCCGCACTCGCGAACGTTCGCCTCGCCTCGTCGCTCGGGTCGATCAGGCTCGACAAGGATCACCAGGCGATTGCCTCGAACTACCTCTACGCGAGCCCGACTATCGGCTGATCAGGTCGATCCACGACGTCGATCACACGTTCGGCGGCTACTTCTCGGCCGACCGATCCGCCGCCGTCGCTGCAGACGCCCTCGTGCGTGAAGCGGACGCCGCCGCCGTGGGCGCGCTGATCAGCCCAGGATCGACCACGTGAAGCGCGTCAGGTTCTCCGGCCGGCGCGAGGCCGCCCGGCCGGAGGCCCTTGCGAACGAGGAGCGCCGGTCGCCCCGTGCCGACGAGCGCGCCCCGCGTCGGCCCGAGGCCGTCCTTGCGCCAGCGGTCGGAGAGGCCCACGACCGCGATGGCGGCGTCGCGCGAGGCGTCGGCGAGCGCGGAGGGGCTGGCCTCCAGGAGGAGCGGGCTCCGCCGCGACGCCGAGGGCACGCTGAA
>CAVZMA010000024.1:0-24049 GCA_963776305.1 uncultured Thermoleophilia bacterium
TCCGGCGGCCGAATCGGAGTGCCGCGAGGGCGAAGCACGAAACTGGAGCGGAGGGAGCGACGATTTCGAGCGCGAGGTCCGTAGGCCCGAATGAAGGCACTCGGGGCCGGATAGGAGCCGCGCGATGTGCGACAGGTCGAAATCGGAGCGGACGGAGCGAACAGTTTCTCGCGGCAACTCCGCCTGAGGCCGCCGGACGTCACTCCAATCGCAAACGGCTTCGGCCAAACCTATTGACTCAGCAGCTTCGCCGCCCGGAACAGCGGATCGGCCGACGACAGCAGCACCCAGCGCAGCCGCGGCGGGTAGTCGGCCGGCAGCTGTGTCGATGAAGCGCGCACGTCGGCGGCCGTCTGCGACGGACTGGTAGCCGCTGAGCGTCGCGTCGGCCCAGCGCTTCGGGAAAGAAGATGTCGCCGGTCCGCTGGATCTCGCGCACGAGATCGAGCGCGGGCCGCACGTACTTCTTCGACGAGCGCCGCACGCAGCGGATGATGCAGGTAGCGCAGCGCGTCGAGCACCCAGGCCTCGCGCCGCCGGTTCTTCGACGTCCTTCAGGCTCTCGAAGAACGCGTCGCGGACGGCCGCGTCGCGCGAGAGCGCCGGCATGACGAACGCGAATCGCGCCTTGCGATCGGGGTTTTGAAGCCGCGCCAGCTGCGTCGTCGAGCATCGCCTCGGCGCTCGGCCACGTCGCGGACCGCCAGGTCGCAGCGCGAGGTCGGCCTCGTCGGTCTCGGCGAGCGGCAGGCCGGGGATCTTCACCGTCGCGGCGCCACACCTGCTCGAGCCACGCGACGTCGTCCGGCGTGGTCGCGACGCTGCGCAGCGCGTCGAACCACGCCGCCTTCGCGCTCGTCGTCGTTCGCGCGGTCGAGCCCCGCGCGCAGCATCGGCTCGAGCTCTCGGCGCGACGCGCGGCGCGATCGTCGGCCGGCGTGAACCGCCAGAACGCCGCGCGGACGTCGTCGAGCATCTGCTGCAGGTTGAGCTCGTCGGTCTCGCGCGGCAGCGCCGCCAGCAGCGTCGTCGAGCACGCGCGCCGGCGGCCACGCGGCCCTCGAGCATCGACTCCCACAGCGCGACGAGCGCGGCGCCGCGCGTCAGCGGATCGGCGATCTCGTGCAGCGACGGCGCCAGGTACTCGAGCGTCGCCGGCGTCAGATCGAAGAAGCCGTAGCCGAGGCCGCCGCCGACCGGCAGCATCCACGCCGGCGCCGGGAACCGGCCGCCGTCGGTCGACGCGCGTCTCCGCGCCGTCGATCGTGACGTCGATCGCGTGCATGCCGCGACCGCCGACCCGGCGAGGACCTGCAGCGCTCCGGCCAGACGAGGCTGCGGCCGCGCGGATCCTCCTGCCGGAACGCCAGCCGCGTCGATCGCGCCGCTCGCGATCTGCACGTCCGTGCGGATCGCCGGCCGGCCCGGCTCGTCGACCCAGGCGCGGCTCCACGCCGCGAGGTCCGCCGGCGTGCGCGCGTCGAGCGCGTCGACCAGATCGGGCCACGTCGCGTTGCCGAACGCGTGCGCCTTCAGGTACTCGCGCAGGCCGTCGCGAAACGCGTCGGCGCCCGATCAGCCGCTCGAGCTGCCGCATGACGATGGGCGCCTTCTGGTAGATGATCGCGCCGTAGAGCGAGCCGGCCTCGTTCAGGTTCGCGAGCTCCTGCCGGATCGGATTCGCGCCGTCGGTGCGGTCGACGTCGTAGGCGGCCGGGTAGTTCTGCAGCAGGAACCGCAGGTCGTGATTGACGTCCGGGAACGACGGGTTGACGATCTTCGCCGCCATGAAGTTGGCGAAGACCTCCTTCATCCACACGTCGTTGAACCACTTCATCGTCACCAGATCGCCGAACCACATGTGCGCGGTCTCGTGCGAGATCACGTTGGCGCGGCCGAGCAGCTGGTTCTGCGTCGCGGTCTCGTCGAGCAGCAGGCCGTGGCGTTGTAGTAGATCGCGCCGGCGTGCTCCATGCCGCCGAACTGGAACGACGGGAATCAGGACGAAGTCGAACTTGCCGAACGGGTACGGGATGCCGGTGTAGTCCTCGAGCCAGGCGAGCGCGCGCGCGTGCAGGTCGAAGATCGGCGTCGCGGTTGCGCGCGACCTTCGCGGCGTCGGTCTCGCGATGGAACATCCGGAACGTCCGGCCGTTCGCGCTCGGCCGTCTCGATGCTGAACTTGCCGGCGGCGAACGCGAAGAGGTACGTCGGGAGCGGCTGCGTCTCGTCGAAGATCAGGCTCGACGTCGTCCGGCCGTCGCCGCGCGACCGGTCTCGCGCGCCGTTCGACACCGCCGCCCAGCCCGACGGGACGTCGAGCGTCAGCCGCCAGCGCGCCTTCAGGTCGGGCTGATCGAAGCAGGGCATCGCCAGCGACGCCCGCGCCGGCACGAAGAGCGAGTACAGGAAGTCGTCGTTGCGGTTGAGCGACTCGTCGCCGGCGACGAACTCGAACTCGATCGCGTTCGCGCCCGCGACGAGCGCGCCGGCGGAATGCACGACGTGGCCGTTGGATGACGCGGCGCGACTCACTGCGCCGTTCGGCCTCGACGGCCTGAGACGTGATCGGCCGGCTGCGCGAAGTCGAACGCGAGCGGCGCGTGGCGTCGGACAGCGCGAACGTCGCGGTGAGCCGCGCCGTCGACCGGCTCGCTCCTTGCGGCGGAATCGTGAAGCGTGACACGTCGTAGCTCAGGTCCGAGACGCGCGCGGCCCGATCTCTGGGCGAGCGCCAGCGGGATGCCGGCCTCGGCACCGCGGCGTCCGGTCGCGGCCGCCAGAGAATCAGCTGCACGGCCGCCGCGACGACGCACAGACGGCGATGACGAGGTTGCGCACGAGAGCGCTCAGGCTGGGCCGCTATCTGGAGCACAAGCGGATTCTATGGCTTCACGGCGTGAATCGCACTCCGTCACGCGCTCGCAGCGCCGGCGCGCGCCGTCTCGCAGCACCGCGCGCGCGGCGCTCGAGCTTGCTGACGTGCAGGTCGGCGCACGCGGATCGCCGAGCACCTGCGCGCGGCCGCAGCGGGCCCGTGCCCGCGTCGATCGCGTCGCACGCAGCGCCGCGTACGGCCCGGCGCGATCGAGGTAGCGCTCGCGCCAGCGCCGGCGACAGCCGGCGCAGCCGCGGCGCCGACGAAGTAGCGATCGAACGCCGACGGCCGCGCGCGCATGCCGCCCGGGCGCGTGAGCAGCACGAGCGACGTGCGTGTGGCCGTCGGCTTCGGCCGTCGGGACCGGAATCGGCTCGGTCAGCGACGCGTCGAGGTACCGGCGGCCGTCGATAGTCGACGGCGGCCGCCGGCGACGACCGGCATCGTCGCGCCGGCGCGCAGCGCGTCGAGGAGCTGCGGCGGCCGTCGCGAAGCCGCGCAGCGCGACCGCGCCTCGCGCGCGTCGACGTCGGTCGCGAGCACCGTGAGCGGCGTCGGCGACGCGAGCACGCGCGCCGACGTCGAGCGGCTTGCGCCGCACCGCGACGTCGTCGAGCAGGAAGCCGAGATCGACGATCGGCCGGCCGCGCGAGCGCGCCGCGGCAGTCGATGAAGCTGCGGTTGTTGATGTCCTCGTAGTAGATCGTCGTGCCGAGCGCGGCCTGACCGGCGAGGAAGTACGCGGCGTTGATCGCGCCGGCCGACGAGCCGTAGACGGCGTCGAACGCGTCGGTGAGCCCGAGCTCCTCGAGCGCCGACACCATGCCGGCCGAGATGACGCCGCGCATGGCGCCGCCTTCGACGCGCGAGCGCGATGCTGCGCGCCGTCGCCGTGCGGCGCGCGGCTGCCGCGCGCCGCGCGCGCGCAGCAGCTCGACGATCGCAGACGCAGTCGACAACGCGGCGTCACTTCTTGAAGATGCTCTTCGGCAATCTTCACGTGCACGCCGAGGTTCGGCAGGTCGACGAGCTGCGTGATCGCGACGTTGCCGGCGATGCTCGTGAGCTGATACGCCTGGTGCTTCGTCAGGCCCTTCGTCGTCGGCCGAGGAAGTCCACCATCTCCTGGATCGCCGTCGTCGTCGCGACCGTCGAGATCCGGATCGGTCGCCATCGCGATGTAGTCGGTCGCCGTTTCGGCGCGCGGCCACGTCAGCTTCATGTCCTTGCGCACGGTGAGCTGCAGCCGTGCCGCGCAGCGACGTCTCGATCGCCGTCTGATCGACTTCGCCGTCGCCCTGCGCGGCGTGGCCGTCGCCGACTTCGAACAGCGCGCCCGGCGACGAACACCGGAATGTAGAGCGTCGATCCGGCGACGAGCTCGCGGTTGTCGAGGTTGCCGGCGTGCCTGCCCGGCGGATTGCTGCTGACGCGGCCGAGCTCCGGCGCCGGCGCGACGCCCATGCTGCCGAAGAACGGCTTGCAGCGGAATCACGATGCCCGGCAGGAACTCGGCCGTCATCGTCTTCCGGTCGAGCGTGAAGGATCTTCGTGCCGGCCTGCCTGCGGTCGCAGTTGGCTCGGCACGAAGCCGCTGCAGCCGTTGTAGCCGTAGTCGATCGGCAGATCGATCGAGAGGATCTTCACTTCGAGCGCGTCGCCGGGCTCGGCGCCCTCGACGTAACACGGGCCCGGTCAGGATGTGACCGCCCGGGCCGCGGCCGGGATTGCCGCTGCGGAAACGCCGTCGACGATCGCCTTCAGCGACGCCTGGATCTTGTCGTCGGGCACGCCCGCGCGCGCGAGGCCCGTCGGGCGAGTTCGTGAGCAGCGTGTCGACGTCGATGATGTCGCCCGACGCGATGCGCAGCACCGGCTTCGCCTCGGACCAGTAGTAGCCGTAGGCGACCGTCTCCGGCGTCGCTTCGAGCCGGTGCGTCTTGGGCGCTTGCGCGCTTGGCAGGCTGGTCGCGAGCGCGGCAAACAGTCCGGAACAGGCGAGGATTCGAGCGCTTCATGACGACGATTCTAGTGCGGTTCCCGCGATTTGGCCTTCGGTCCTCGGCGCGCGGCTTTCGCCGCCACGTTGTGCCTCGCCAGCGTCAGCGCTTCACCGGCCGTCTCTTCGTCGACCGCGTCGAGCCGGACCGCCGTGGAGCCCTTCGACGTCCCCACGCGCCAGGTTCCGGCGTGAATGCCGCCGGATATCGTTCGATAAAGTTCACGCTGCTGATCCGGTGTGAGCGCCACCATGCCGAACTTCAGGTCGCCATGAAGCGTCGCGAAGATTCGACCCTGCACGCGGAAATCAGGATGCCCCATGTGCGCGCTCTCTACGACGTCGTTCATGCCGAGGGCGAGGCGACGGAAGTCTGCCTTGGTCAACATCGTCACGTCCGCGGCGCGCTTACTGTGCGCGCAGCTGGTACGAGACGATTTTCCACGCGCCACCCTCGCGAGTCCAGAGCAGCCCCAGCGTCCCGCCGCCGTCGAATCCGGAACGTGAAGATGACGCCGTAGTACTGAGCCCCCGACGACGAGGGCGCCTTCGACGCGTCGCACATGTACTGCCGGGCTTCCGTCTCAGGCACCACGCCGAGCAGGAACTCCCGGCGGAAAACGTGGTCCAGAACCGGGCGGTTCGGATCGCGCGGCGTGAACGCCACGATCGCGCTGGTGAGGTCCGGCCGGGGACCGAGCTTCTGGCCTGCGTACTCCATCACTCGCCGGAGCTCGCGGCGGGAAGCGGCGGCGTCGAGCTGCTCGCCCCGCGCCTCCGCTTTGAGCGCCACGCAGGCGTAGGACCGCGACGAGAGCATCGCGAGCGCCTGGTCACAGTGGGTGCGGACCAGCCAGTCGGTGAGGAACTCCTGCGCGGCGTCCTCGATCTTGTCGGGCGCTGCGTTCATCGGACGATCGGGCGGGAGCGGTGTCGGCGCGCTGTCGGGCTGATCCAGTCCGAGCAGTTCCACCGGCTTCGGCGTCGCCTCCTTCAGCTTGCCGAAGACGCCCTGCCACCAGACGAGGTAGTCTTGCCAGCGCGCGTTGTGGAGCGTCGGGTTCTCCCCGGCGCGGACATCCGAGTTCGACGCTGTGAGGTGTCCGTTGAAGAGTGATTGGGGACTGCGGCTCGACCGGTAGTCGACGTCGATGTCGGCGTGCTGGCCGTCCTCGGCCAGCGAGAACTGCATGTTGGGTTCCTTGCCGACCTGCCGGAACGAATGCGGATAGCCGATGTGATAGACGGTGTTTTCGCGGTCGCGGAAAAACTCGCGGCTCTTCCCGAGGACGTCGAGTGTGTCCGACTTCAGCGTCACGTACAGTCGGAACTCCTCGTCCCCGCCCTTTCCCGCAATACTGTCCCGCGATGCGATCGACCGAAGGAGACCCGATCGATCGCCGGGCCAAGCGATGCGCCACTGGCGTCGGTGAGCGACGTATGCGATAGCGCGTGTGTGATCGCGTAGAACGTCGTCTGCTCAGGAACGGTGAGCCGCTCGAATACTTCCTCGGCCGTATAGTTGCGGTTACGCCTCGCGTTGTAGGCTTGCGACGTACGTCGCGAACAGCTCACGCTGCCGGGGCGAAAGTTTTAATACACACGCCGATCGGCTCGCGCCTCCGGTGGAGGCGTGACAATCACTTTGCCCGGCCACGCTCGCTCGACGCCCACCACGGCGAAGCCGTCGGCCTGCCGGCGCAGGAACACCGTGACGCGCAGCGCGTCACTGCCGGCGTGCACGCGCGCGGCGATGTACGAGCCGGCGGCCAGCCGCTGTGCTTCCGCCGGCAGCTGCGGCCCCGCACCGATCGTGGCGGTCGTCTTGTCCGAAGCATTGTCGAAGCCGGACCAGCTGATCGTGTACGTGCGAGGCGTGGAAAGCCCGTAGGTGACGGCGAGATCGTCGAACACGAGCGCGCCGCCGGCCACTCGGAAGTGATCGAGCGGCAGGATCTTCGAGAAAAACGCCCGGCCGATGCGGTTGCGGCGCTCGATGAGCGTCGCCGTGATCCAGCCCTCGGCCGGCTGACTGTACTGGCCGGTGCGGACAATCGCCCGGATCTCATCGTCGGTGAACGCCATCACCTGACGCGCGGCCCAGAACGCGTCGTCCGGCAACCGGTTCACGAATGGCGGAATGGGATCCATGGTCGTCCAGCGCTCGGGATCGAACGCCGTGCTGCGAACGCACCCACTTCCGGCAGATCCGGGTACGTCTCCTTCATCCAGGCCGGTGTCGCCAGGCCGAGGGTCGCAATGTTGCGGCTGATCTCTCCGAGCCCGGGGAATGAGGTTTTAGACGCTACGCGCTACAGAAGACGAAGCCGGCGTTCGATATCCTCTTGCGACCTGGAGAAGTGGCCGAGTGGCTGAAGGCGGCGCCCTGCTAAGGCGTTATGGGGGTGAACTCCTCCATCGAGGGTTCGAATCCCTCCTTCTCCGTTTCGCAGTCTCGAGGACGCTAGGCCCGCGCTGTGACCCGCCGTCGCACCTTGGGGTTTCGCAGCGCGGCAGCGCTGAAGTCGCCGTACGCGAGCGCCACCGCGTCCGCCAACTGCTGGAGACGCTTGGCTCGCCCCGCCCAGCGGCCGTCGGCGTCGCCGTCCTCCGCAGCCAGGACGCGATCGTCCCACTCGAAGAATCTCCAATCTCCTCCCTGCACCACCGGGTCCGGGAACGTGTTTTCGGAGTAGTCCTCGACGAACGCGTGAACCGCGTCGGCCAGAGCTCGCAAGGTCGCGCCGAGTCCTGGTGCAAACGGCCGCTCGACGAGCTGTGCGAGGAGAGGCTCGACCTCGAGGACGGGTCGCGCGCGACTATCGAGCCACGGCGTCACGAAATCGTTCGACCTGAGCCATTCGAGTTGCCGAGGGCCGAGTGCGCACGAGATCTCGCTCACGAGATCCCAGTCTTCTGCCGTGAGAGGAGGGTTGGTGCGCTTCTCGGCTGCGGCGGTGCGTCGTCGTCGGACCCGAGCGCCGACTCCTGCCTGCCTTCGGCTTCGGCTCGGCGGCTTCTGCCCTCGTCCTGGGCCGGGGCAGCGGCTGACGTTCGAGCGATGGGGTTGATGCGGAAGCGTGCTCCAACGGAGACAGCTCCCGGCACAGCAACGAGCAGTGCGAGCAGCCACCAGGACGGCGCGCTCCCGCCGGTAGCAGCAGCGACGAGGACGCCCAGCATCGCGGCCGCCGCCGCAACCCACATCCCGAGTATCCAGCCCGGCTCTTGCATAGACCCACGATAGCGTGCCGGGCGGCGGCTGACCCTCCACCGACAGGGGAGTATTAACAGAGTCGCAACGACGATCACAGGGGGCTCTCAGCCGCGTCCGCTTCTATGAAGGCGTGGCACACGACCCCTCCCTCCTCCTCCCGCCTAGCGCCCGCCCGCCGCCGCGCCCGCACCGTCAAGGTCGCGTCGGCGGGCGCGGCGCTGGCCGGATTCGGCCTCGTCGCAGTTCTCGTCCGCGGAGCCCACCCGGGCACCACCACGGCCCCTGCGAGCGGGCGAGGCCTCGACCTCTCGCTCGCGCATCAGCCAGGAGGCCGAGCAGGAGGGCTCCTTCTTTCAGTCCGGCTCCGTCGAGCCGTCGTCGCCCTCGACGCAGCCCCAGGCGTCGACCCGGACCTCGTGAGCACGCACCGCTTCCAGGCGATGGGATGTGAGGTCGTCGTCGGCGGCGCTACCGGCGTCGAGGCTGCCGCGATCGAGCGGCTCTTCGCGACGCTCGAGGCATCGTTGAGCCGGTTTCGCCGCGACTCCGATCTCGGAAGGCTCAATCGGTCGGCGGCGACCGCGGTGGTCGTCTCGCCTCTCCTCGCGACGGCCCTCCAGGACGCTCTCGATGCCGCCGCGGCGACGAACGGGATCGTCGATCCGACGATCGCCGCCGCACTCGAAGCAGCAGGCTACGACAGGACGTTCTCGGAGATCGAGACGGACGGCGGCAGCGCGGCCCCAGCGGGGCGGTGGCGGGAGATCCGGCTCTCGGGGTCGTTCGTCCGCCGCCCGCCGGGCCTTCGGCTCGACCTCAACGGCGTCGTCAAGGGGCGCGCGGTCGACGATGCGCTCGCCCTCATCGAGGGCAGTGGGTTCGTCTCGGCCGGCGGCGACCTCGCGACCCGAGGCGAGCTCGTCGTCGCGGTTCCCGGCGGCGGCACCGTGACGCTCCGGTCCGGGGCGCTCGCGACGAGCGGCGTCACGACGAGGAGCTGGACGCGCGGTGACGGGCGTACGGCGCACCATCTCATCGATCCTGCGACGGGCGCCCCGGCCGACGTTCGGTGGGAGTGCGTCACGGTCTGCGCCGCGACGTGCCTCGCGGCCGACGTGGCAGCGAAGGCCGCCTTCCTGCAGGGCGACGACGGCCCCGAGTGGCTCGAGCGTCGTGGGCTGCAGGGCCGGTTCGTGACGGAAGGCGAGGTCGTCCTCGCCGGCGACTGGCCCGAGTCGGCGCGAGGTCCCGTATGCACCTAGCCGCCTCGACGACGACGTGGTACGCAGCCCGCGCAGGCGGTGTCGTCGCCTACCTCCTCGTCTCGGCCTCCGTGCTCGCAGGCATCGTTCTCGCGGGCCGGCGCCACGTCCCCGGCCTGCCGCGATTCGCCGTCGAGGACATTCACCGATTCCTGGGCATCCTCGCCGGGGTGTTCGTCGTCGTTCACGTCGGCGCGATCGCACTCGACACGGTCGTGCCGTTCTCTCTGACCCAGCTCGTCGTCCCCTTCACCGCGAGCTATCGCCCGCTTGCCACCGGGCTCGGCGTCGTCGCGCTCGAGCTCCTGGTCGCCGTGTCCGTGACCAATCGGTTACGCGGGAGGCTCCCCTACCGCGTCTGGCGGCGGGCGCACTACGCGACGCTCGGCGTCTGGCTGCTCGCCACGGTGCACGGGATCCTGAGCGGCACCGACCGAGGTGAGACATGGCTCCAGCTCCTGTACGGCGTGCACCGTCGCGGTCGTCGCCGGCGCCCTCGTTCTGCGCTTCGGACGTGCAGCCGGGGCGAGACGGCTCGGTTTCGCGCTTGCCGCCGGGGCCGGGGCCCTCGCGGCCGTGCTCGGTCTCGCCGCAGTTCCTCAGCAGGCGTCGAGCTCGAACACGTCGGCGCGCGCCGACGCGGCGATCCCGGAGCTGTCCGGTGACCTGACCGGGAGCGTCACCGACAACGGCTCAGGGATCGTCTCGATCAGCGGGTCGACAGCGTCGGCCGGCGCGTTCAGGATCGACCTCCTCACCGGGAACGGTCGTGTCGCCGACAGCGCACTCCAGCTCCGGTTCGCCGACGGGACGCGTATGCGAAGGCACGCTCACCGCACTCGACGACCGCGGCTTCTCGGGCACCTGCGACCTTCCGGGCGGCGACAGCCGCACCGTGTCGGCCGACTGGACGGTTGCCGATGGGACGGTCACGGGCTCCATCTCCACCACCGAGCCGGGATCGGCCGCTCCGGCAGGCGCCTGAGCTCTCCCGCTAGGCTTCGATCCGCTCGGAGAGGTGGCAGAGCGGTCGAATGCGGCGGTCTCGAAAACCGTTATCCGTCTTAACGGCGGATCGAGGGTTCAAATCCCTCCCTCTCCGCTCACAGCCCCGGAAACGGGGCTTTCTTTTCGGCCAGACGGAACGGCATCGTCGTCAGAGTCCTCGTGGTGTCACCTGTGCGTTCTGGATCGAGCCAGGCGTCATGATTCAGAGCTCACGTGTGATGGTTGGATTCGGTTCGGCAGTTGGAAGCACGGGTACGAGTGGCTGAACGCGGAAATTGCTGATTGGAGGCATCAATGCCGAGGGCGATCTGGTCTGGCTCAATCCTGTTCGGGTTGGTGAGCGTGCCCGTACGGCTGTACAGCCCCATCGATGAGAAGGATCTGCACTTCCACCTGCTCCACCGGAAGGACGACAGCAGGATCGGCTACGACAAGATCTGCAAGAAGGAGGGCAAGGTCGTTCCCGACGACGAGATCGGGACTGCGTACGAGGTCTCGAAGGGCAAGTACGTCTACCTCGACGACGAGGACTTCGAGGCGGCCGAACCGAAGGGCTATCGAACGTTCGACCTCACCGATTTCGTGCCACTCGCCGAGATCGACCCGATCTATCTCGACCGGACGTACTACCTGGCTCCCGCTCGAGGGCGGCGAGAAGGTGTACGCGGTCGCTGATGCGCGCGATGGAAAAATCGGACCTCGCGGCGATCGGGACGTACATCATGCGAAACAAGCAGCATCTCGGTTGCCTGCGGGTCAGGGACGGAGTGCTGCTGCTCTCGCAGCTGTACTTCGCCGACGAGATCCGACCCTCGACCGGCCTCCGGCAAAAAGGAATCCGGGTCGGAGCGCCAGAGCTCGAGATGGCAGGAGAACTGATCGACCGGTACACGGGGTCGTTCGACATCGGGAAGTATCGGGACAGCTATCGAGAATCGTTGCTGAAGGTGATTCGGACGAAGCAAAAGGGTCACGATGTTCACGTGGACAGCGGGGAGACGAACGGGGACGACGAGGGTGCGCCCTCCGATCTGCTCGACGCACTCCGAGAAAGCGTTGCGCTGCACGTCGAACGGAAAACGCCGCTCCAGGAGCCGTGACGATTCCCGGGAGCTCGCAGGCCTGACGAAGCGAGAGCTGGTACAGCGGGCAAAGGACGCCAGAAGGTCGAAGGGTATTCGACGATGAACAAGGACGACCTCGTCGCGGCTCTTGCGTGAACGTCGATCTCGACAACGCGATCGGGGATCTCTACGTCGCTCCTCGCGATCAGTTCGTCAAGGACCGGGACGCACTTGCTCGTGAGACTCCGTGACGACGGAGACCGGGCCGCTGCCGCGGACGTGCATGCTCTGCGGAAGCCGACGCTGGTGGCGTGGACGGTCAACCAGCTCGCGCACACGAATCGCCGGGACGTCGATCTCCTCCTCGACGCAGGGAAGAGGATCATCGACGCCCAGCGGTCGAGTATCGCGAAGGGCGGTCGCACCGAACTCGACGCGCGCGCAGAAGTCCCTTCGCGAGGCCGTCAACGGGCTTACCGAGTCGGCGGGCACGATCCTGGGGCCAGACGCGAGCACGACGACCCTCACGCGGGTCGCGGAGACGTTGCGCACAGCCGCGACTGCGCCGTCCGCACGGGAGCTTCTCGCGCGCGGCCGCCTGACGCAGGAGATGAGCGAGACAGGCTGGGACATCGTCGCAACCTTCCCGCAGCCGACACGACGCGCACCGAAACCGAAACCGAAGAGCGACGGCGAGCCCGCCGCTCCGAGCCGAGCAGCCGAGCTTGCGGATCACGCGCAGCGACTACAGAGCGTCGAGAAGTCCTACGCCGCGGCTCGGAAACGACAAGACGGCGCTCGCAAGAAGGAGCGCGCGGCAGCAGAGCACCTCGCCGAGCTCCAGGCCGCCCGCGCAGCAGCCGACGAAGAGCTCGAATTGCTCGAGAACGAGATCGCCAGTGCGGAGCAACGCCTCGCGGAACTACGCGGCGAGGACGGTTGATCCGTCGGGTACCACTGCCTCCCACGTGAAGGTGCGGGGTTTTCCCCGCTCGTCGACGGGGGACAAGGAGGCATGGCAAGGAACGGTTCGAACGGTCAGGACAAGTACCTCTCGATCTATCTCCGGGATCACCATGCGGCCGGATGTGCCGGCGTTCGCTTGGCGACTCGACTGGCCACCAATCTGTCGGTCGAACTGCGGTCCGACGACGAGCTGAGCCGCGTTGCCGAGGAGGTAGCGGCCGACCTCGGGACCCTGGAGCGGTTCATGACGGCGGAGGGAGTCAGTCCGAGCGACGGAAAGGACACGCTCGCGATCGTCGCCGGGCGCCTCGGAGGATTGAAACCGAATGGGCACCTCACGGAGCGCTCGCCGTTGAGCGACCTGATCGAACTCGAAGCGCTCCTCGTCGGGATCACCGGAAAGGCCTGCCTCTGGGCCAGCCTCGCCGAGAGACGACCCGCCGACGCTGTGGAACTGCAGTCGTTGCGCCTCCGTGCCCAAGCCCAGGCCGCAGTCGTCTCTCGCTACCGCGACAAAGCCTCGACCCATGCGCTCGGCCAGTCGCCGGGCTGACGTCGAAGAGGTAGACGGTGGAATCCGCGGATGCGGTCAAGGCTCAGCTCGAGGAGGCCCAGGACGCCGAGGAGATCAAGGAGCGGCTCGAGCGCGAGTACAGCGAGCTGTTCGAGGAGATCCGGGTGCTCATTCCCGGCGCCGAAGTGCTCTTCGGCTTCCTGCTCGCGATCCGCTTCACGCAACAGTTCGCAGATCTCACCTCGGTGCAGGAATACGTCTACTACGCGACGCTTCTGAGCACGGCCGTCGCGCTCGTCCTCTTGCTCGCGCCCGCCGTCCACCACCGCCTCCGGTTCAGGGAAGGCGACAAGGAGTACTTGCTCCGCAAGGCGAACCGGGAGGCAATCGCCGGCTCGGCGGCGATCGCGCTGGCCTTCAGCGGCGCACTGTTCGTCGTCACGGATCTCGTCTTCAGTACGGTCGCAGCTGTCGTCGTCACCGCACTCTTCGTGGCGTTCACGGCCTGGCGATGGTGGGCTGTCGCCCTCTACCGAGCGCAGACGGACACATCGCCGTCGTAGGGGATTCGCCGCCGTTGCGCAGGGTGCTGTGGCTCGCAACTCTTCCCCACGAACTGACCAGGGGCGAGTACTGATGCGGCGTGGAGGTTGGCGTCGACGGGGTCGGAAGCGGTTTCGCTACGAGAACGCTCGCGGAATCACGATCGCCGATCCGGTGGCGCTCGCGCGGATCGAGGCGCTTGCAGTGCCGCCCGCATGGCGTGACGTCTGGATTTCTCCCAATCCGGCGGCGAAGCTTCAGGCGACGGGGACCGATGCTGCGGGTCGGCGACAGTACCTCTACCACCCCGACTACCGCGCCGCGCAGGAGCAAGCCAAGTACGACAGTCTCGTGCGGTTCGGAGAGCTCCTTCCAGGCCTCCGAGCGGCGGCAGCAAGTCACGCCGGACGAGATCCGTTCAGCCGGCTCTGGACGGCAGCGCACGCGATCACGTTGATCAACCGAGCCTGGTTTCGGGTCGGCTCGGAAGCCTACGCGCGGGGCGCGCGCACCTATGGGGTGGCGACGCTGCAGAAGCGCCACGTCCAGGTTCGAGGCTCACGGTTGACGTTCACGTTTCGAGGCAAACGCCGAACACTCGTCCGCGCAACCGTGATCGACTCCGGGCTCGCGGCCGGCATCAGGGAGCTCATCGAACTGCCGGGCGGGTCTCGACTCTTCCGTTTCGAGGACGAAACGGGTCTGCACGATCTCACGGCGCCGCTCTTGAACGAGTATCTCGGCGAATTTCTTGGCGGAGGATTCACCGCGAAGGACTTCCGCACCTGGGGCGGGAGCCTGACGGCCGCGATCGCCCTTGCCGAACACGGGCCGCCCGACTCCGAGCACGAGGCGAATCGTGCGATCGCAGCAGCGATGCGTCGCGTCGGCGAGCAGCTCGGAAACACGCCTGCCGTGGCCCGTGCCTCGTATGTGAGCCCCGCAGTGATCGAGCAATTCCGTGAAGGCCGCACTCTCGACTCGTTTCGCCCACGTCGGGACCGCACGCTCTCAGCCCTCGCCACCTCCCTCGACCCGGAGGAAACGAGCCTCCTCACGTTGCTCCGCTCGTGGCGAATCCGTCGACACCAAACAGGCTAGGGGATCTGTGTGGGTCGTCCCGACCAGGTTCGACGGACCGCAGCTGCGTCGTCAGACCGAGCCCTCATACGAATGGGCGAGCCGGAGCATGCCCTCGTCGATGCTGACCGCCGGACGCCAGCCCGTGGCCTCGCGGAACGGACGCGGGTCGAACCAGTGCGAGAACGCCAGCTGGTCGACGAGGAAGCGGGTTGCCGGCGGTTCCTTCCCCGGATGCGCGCGCGTCCACGCGAGCTCCACCCCGCCGGCGGCACGCCGCGCCAGCCAGCGGGGCGCATTGCGCCGCGGTGGTGGAACGCCCGCCGCCGCGCAGATTCGCTCGAGCAGCACTCGAACCGGAAGCGGCTCGCCGTTCGAGACGACGAACGCCCGGCCGTCGAGTGGGCCGCCGACCGTCAGCTGCTCGGTGGCGGCGACGAGGGCGTCCGCCGCGTTGTCGACATAGGTGGTGTCGATCAACGCTCTCCCACCACCGACGAGGAACAGCCGCCCTGACCGCGCACGGTCGACGATTCGGCCGACGAGCTGCGTGTCGCCCGGCCCCCAGATCGCGTGAGGGCGGATTGCCGTGACGGCGCGATCCGGCGCACGCGCGGCGAGCGCGACCAGCTCTGCCTCTGCTTTCGACTCGGAATACCACGATCCGTCGTGGCGCTTGGTGATGGGTGGAGCCGCGCCGGCACCGGCCGTGGGGACGGACTCGTAGCCGACCGACGGCGACGAGACGACGATCAAGCGCGGGACGCGGGCTTCGCGGCAGGCGATGACGACCGACTCGGTGCCACCGACGTTCGCGCGACGAAACTCGTCCCTGGTGCCCACGACACCCACACGCGCCGCCCCGTGGACGACAGCGGAGCACCCTGCAGCCGCTGCGGTGACCGCCGCGGTATCGCAGACATCCGCCAGAACCTGCCGGCAGTCGAGATCGACATGCTCGTGGCGCTGGAGGGCGATGACCTCGTGACCCCGGGCGGACAGCGCGGCGATCGTCCGGCGACCGAGGAGCCCCGAGCCTCCCGTGACCAGCACGCGCATCAGGAGAGCCTCGGCACCCGTCCTCCGGAGAGGACGGCCGCCGCCCAACCGCCGAGCCGGGTTCGATCGATCTTCGAGTTGTGACGCCGATCCACCGGCAGGGCTGGAGCCGTCAGAACGGCTGCAAGGGGATGCGGGCCGGCCGCTTCGCGCACCACGGCATCCACGGAGACGGGTGCCAGCCCGCGCCTTCCCCTCCTGCTCGACGACGACCACGATCTGCTGGCAGCCCCGGGGACCGACGCCGACCACGGCGCAGCGCTTGGTCGTGGCTGCTTCCACGGCGACCTCGAGCGGCACGGGCGTCACCGGGCCGTCTGCGGTCCAGACGATATGGGCCATCCTGCCCTCGACCCAGAGCCGCCCGCCGGCGTCGAGGTGCCCCACGTCACCGGTGCGGTGCCACTCCGCGCCGTCCGCGTCGACCCACCGGGCGTGCTCGGTCGTCGCCCAGAGTCCGTCGTAGCCGGACGATTGCCAGGGAGCGCTGACGGTGATCTCGCCCGTCCCGGCGCCCGGGGCGAGCGGCTCGATCCTCACATCGACCCCGGCGAGGGGACGTCCGACACAGACACCTCTGCCGGAGCCGACCTCGATGAGCGTCTCGAGGTCGATGTCCGTCACGGACAGCACCTCGGTCATGCCGTACGGCGTGTGCAGCTCGGCGCGCGGTGCGAGCTCCCGGAACGCCTCGAGGATTCCACGCCGAACGGGTGCTCCGGCCGAGAGGACGAGCCTCAGCCTCGCGATTGCCTCGCGCCCCTCGGCCGAAAGGCGATCGCGGGACGCCAGCACGCCTTGCAGCGCCGCCGGGGCCGCGAAGAGAATCGTCGCGTCGACGGCCGCGCAGGCTGCGGCAAGCTTGTCTGCCCGCAGCGTCGACGGCTTCGTCAGGTCACAGTCCGGAACTGCGACCGGGATGCCGAGCGCAGGCCCGTACAGCGCAAAAGGTGCGAACGCCGCCACGAGCCGGTCGTCCGGCCCGATCGCGTAGCACTCGCGCACGGCGGCGAACTGGGCGGTCATGCGCTGCTGGTCGTACAGGACACCCTTGGCGGGCCCGGTCGAACCAGAGGTGTACACGACGGCTGCGGCAGCATCGACGGGCGTTGCGAACCGCTCGCACGGCGGCGGACAAGCGAGGCCCACCCGGCCCACCGCCGCTGCTGAGCCGGGCGAGGTCGAGCCGTTCCGCCGTGGGCGCCCACCGGAGGGCTCTCGTCGCTCCGAGAGTTCGGCGGGAGCCCACGAGCCATCGCGGCTCCGCGCTCCGCAACGCCCGCCGCAGGCCGCCCGCGCCAAGACCCCGGTCGACGACGACCGTCACCGCGCCGATCACCCAACAGGCGTAGGCGACGGCGACGAAGTCCATGGGCTCAGGGGTGAGCAAGGCAACGCGATCCCCGGGCGTGACCCCCGCGCGGCTCAGCCCGGCCGCGACCGTCGCCGACCCTGCTCGAAAGGTCTGCGAACGAGAGGAGCGAGCCGTCACCCGATGCGATCGCAGTCGTATCGTCACTCTCTCGCCCTACGAGCCCGCCCCAGAGGCGCGGCCCATCAGCCTCGACCACGGCCCGGGGTACGGGCCGGCGGCGAGGCTCGTCGAGTTGCTCGATCCAATCCTTCGCGAGCGCGGCGAGATCCTCGTCCTCCGGCACGAGATGGCCCGCGAGCGGGAACCGGTGCAGCTCGGCGCGCGGGAGGCGGCGGCGCAGATCGGCAGCGAATTCGAGCCGGAAGACGGGATCACGCTCTCCCCAGGCGAGCAGCACCGGCACATCGAGCTCCGTCAGCCGGTCGGCGACCCTGGCGACGGCGGCGAAGGAAGGATGGGTCGGGGTCGTCGGTATGTCGGCGACGAACTGCTCGATCGCGGCGCGATCACGCGGCGAGCCGTACGGTGCGAGATAGGCGTCCCGCACGTCTCTCGGCACCCCCCTGCCGGGGACCTGAGCGTGGCCTGGATGAATGCCGTCGTTCGCCTGCACACGACGTCTCGAAGCGATCGCGATCCGGCGAGCCTGATCAGCGGTGGAACGCCACCGGCGGTGAGCGACACACCGGTGTTGGCAAGCACGATGCCGCGGACCCGTTCCTGGTGCTCGACGGCCCACCCGAGCGCGATCGGCCCACCCCAGTCGTGGGCTGCGAGCACCACCGGCCCCTCGACGGCGAATGCGTCGAGGATCCGGCCCAGATCGTCCACCCGCTCAGCGAACCTCCGCGGCCCGACACGATCCGAAAGCCCCATCGACAGCTGGTCGACTGCAAGGACGCGGTAGCGATCCGCAAGCCGACGGTGGAACGAGCGCCAGAGAATCGACCACGTCGGGTTCCCGTGCACGCAGACCACCGTCAACGGCACCTCGTCGCCGGCCGGCGACGCATCCAGCGCGTGCACCATCACGGAGCCCTCGCCGGGGACGCTGACCTCCGGCGGTTCGTGACCAGGCCCGATCGATCCCCAGTCGCCCCAAGCGGTCGGCGGGGAACGCGACGGGCCTGCCCGTCACCAGATGATCTCGACGACGCTCGCGTTCAGGCCGGATCCCATCCCCAGGCACAGCACCCGTTCTCCTTCGGCAATCTCGTCCTGGATCCCGGCCAGAGTGAACGGGATCGACGCGGGGCCGATGTTCCCGTGGGTCGGGAACGTCAGCGGCGCACGGGCTTCGTCGATCCCGAGTGTCGCGCACATCAGGCTCGTGTGCACCGAGCTGACCTGGTGAATGACATACCAGGAGACGTCGGCGTCCCAGCCGAAATCGCTCGCCGACTCGAACCAGGCCTCTCCCGCAAGCTCGAGGCCGGCCTCGAGCAAGGCCTTGGTGTCCGTCCTCATTCGCTCCAGGTCGCCGACGCAGATCTGGTGGTGACGTGTCGCAGCGCGCGAGATGCCGCCGACGACGCGGTGCGCGTCGGGACGATGATCGAGGCTCCCGAGCACCATTGCCGCCGAGCCCGAGCCGAGTGTCAGGCTCGCGAACTCGTCGTAGACGTCCGCCGTCGTGTGCGCCTCCCGCTGCAGGCGGTCGATCGTGGTCAGCTGAGTGTGTCGTGCCCCCTCGCCGTCGACGATCAGCGCATAGGGAATCTGCCCCGCGTCGATCGCCGTCGCAGCGAGATGGATCGCGTTGACGAAACCGAGGCACGCGTTGCCGAGATCGAAGTTGAGGCACCCTGGTGCGAGATCGAGATGGTGGTGGACGGCGCATGCGACCGACGGCTCCAGGTGGTGCCTGCAGACCGACGTGTTGATGAGCATGCCGATCTCGGAGCGGTCGATTCCCGCCGCTGCGATCGCGTTCTCCCCGGCCAGTGCGGCGGCCTCGTCGAAGCGCATCTCCTCGGGCCACCAACGGCGCTCGCTGATGCCGGCGATCTCCTCGAGCAGGCCGGGACGAACGTCGCAGCGGGCAAAGACCTCTGCGAGTTGTTCGTCCATCCACGCCGAGGTCACGATCTCGGGAGCCTCGACAGCGGCGACGGAGACGACACCCACGTTCGTGTGACGCTGTGTGTGGTTTCCGCTCACGAGCCTGAAATCTTGCTGGAATCGCCGACCTGGCTGTTCATCACGTCACCCTCCGTCTGTTCATTCATCACGAGAAAGGGGCCCTCCCGGGACCCCTTTCGAGCGGAGAGGGCGGGATTTGAACCCGCGAAGCACCTTTCAGCACTTACGCGATTTCCAGTCGCGCTCCTTCGGCCGCTCGGACACCTCTCCGTGGCTGCGAAAGCCTACCGGCAGCCGGTGACCTCACACCGGGTCGCGCGGCGGTCCCGACCACGACGCTACGACTGGCCGGCGACGGAGGAAACGTATGCCGCAACGTCCTCGATCTGCTGCTCGGTGAGCTGACCTTTGAAGGGGGGCATCACACCCTGCCCATTCGTCACTCGGGTGACGACGAGATCTTTGGACGGCTTCGCCTCGTCGAGGTTCGGGCCGACGTTCCCGGTTGCGCCGGCATCGGCAAGCGTGTGGCAGGCGACACATCCGGCCGACGTGAAGACCGCCTTGCCGGCCGCGGCGTCACCCTCGCCGCCGGTCGCAGGGGTCGTCTCGCCTGGTGTGGTCTCGCCTGGTGTGGTTTCGGCTGGCGTCGTCTCGGCTGGCGTCGTTTCGGCAGGGGTCGTCTCCGCGGGCGTCGTCTCGGCAGGCGTCGTCTCCGCGGGCGTCGTCTCGGCAGGCGTCGTCTCGGCAGGCGTCGTCTCGCCGGCCCCTGGAGCCGCTTCCTCGGTCTCGACTTCTTGCGTGCCGGTGACCCAGTACACGGCGCCCATCTGGGCGGCGAAGAGCGCCGCCGAGACGAGGACGAACGCGGTCAGCGTCCCGGGGAAATCAGGGTTCCGCTTCGGGATCCAGATCGCCGTGATCAAGGCCCAGGCGATGAAAACGCCGGCAACGACCAGCAGCGTCACCTTGCCCGTGGTCGTGATCGTGAGCAGCACGGCAGGGACGCTACCACGGCGTCGGAGGCACGTCCTCGGAGAACGCGCGTGACCCGCTAGTAGGCTGCGCCAATGACGTCGGACGAACGCCTGACCCGCTATGCGCGCCTCGCCGTCGAGGTGGGCGTCAACCTCCAGCCGGGCCAACTCCTGCGCGTCGCAGCCCATCCCGATCACCTCGCGCTCGCCCGCGCGATCGCCGAGGTGGCGTATGAACGCGGCGCGCGCTACGTGGAGGTGGTGTATGCGGATCCGCACGTTCGGCGCTCGCGCATCCGCCATGCCAGCGAGGAGTCGCTCGACTGGTCGCCGCCCTGGTCGCTCGCACTGATCGACGAACTGGAGACCGAGCGCGGCGCCACGATTGCGATCACGGGCGATCCCGAGCCCGAGCTCTTCGCCGACCTCGACCCGACGAGGATCGCCAAGGCGAGGCCGCGGCTCGTGACCGAGCGCATCCTGCGAGCGACCGGCGACGGAAGCATTGCGTGGACGATCGTCGGCTACCCGAACCCGGGCTGGGCACAGATGGTGTTCGGCGAGCCGGACACGGAGCGCCTCTGGGAGGCTGTGGCCGTCGCCACCCGGCTGGACGAGGCCGATCCGGTCGCGGCCTGGCGCGACCATATCGCCCGGCTCGAGAAGCGCGCCGCGACACTGGACCAACGGCGGTTCGACACCATCCGCTTCCGCGGTCCCGGCACCGACCTCGCTGTCGGGCTGATGCCCGAGTCGCACTGGCAGACGGGCGCGGAGAAGTCCAAGACCGGGATCGACATGGTCGTCAACATGCCGACCGAGGAGGTGTTCACCTCGCCGCACCGGCTCCGAACGGAGGGTGTCGTCACGTCGACCCTGCCGCTCGCGGTCAACGGCCAGGTCGTGCGCGACCTCTCGATGCGGTTCGCCGGCGGACGTGTCGTCGAGGTGGATGCGACGAGCGGCGCCGACGTCGTCCGCGGAGAGCTCGCAACCGACGACGGCGCCTCGTACCTCGGTGAGGTTGCCCTCGTCGACGGCGAGTCACGTGTCGGCCAGACGGGGCTCGTGTTCTTCGACACGCTGTTCGACGAGAACGCGGCCTGCCACATCGCCTACGGCCAGGGCATCATCACCGCGGTCACCGGCTACGACGCCCTGACGGACGAGGAGCTGGTCGAGCTCGGCTGCAACGACTCGGTCGTTCACACCGACTTCATGATCGGCGGCCCCGAGGTCGAGGTCGACGGAATCGAGCAGGGTGGAGCTGTCGTGCCGATCATTCGTGCGAACGACTGGGTCCTGCCGACCTAGCGACGCGTCTCCGACAGTGCGCCGGTGAGCATCTCGCTCGGCGGGGAGATCTCGTCCGGAGCACCGGGCGTTCGGTGCAACTCTCCCTCGACGATCTCGTAGTGGCCGATCGAGCGCAGCGGCGGAGAGTAGACATGGATCGTCACTGCACCGCGGTGGTGGTCGACACGGTGAATCGCGTCGCCCGGGAACGAGAACGTGTCACCCGGGCCCGCCTGACGGACGTGCCTCGGAGCGCCGATCGGAATCCCTTCCCAGGTCGCCGTCCCTTCGAGCACGTAGACGCCCCCGCAGGACCCGTCGTGGTCGTGGAACCCGGAGTCGCGCCGCTCCCACCAGGTGTTCAGCCAGGCCTCCGAATGCTCCGTTCGCCACAGCAACCGGGTCGAGCCCTCGCCGTCGCGCTCCAGGGCGTCGAGATCGACGAGCGCGGCCGCCTGCTTCGCGACGACGGCACATTCCGCCTCGGTGAGGCATCGCTCCGGATGACCGGCCGCGGCGGGGTCGACGAGGTGCGCCAAGGCGCCATGATCCCACATCGTCGCGCGACGCGATCAGCCCCTGTGGCCAGCCGAGCGCATGCGGGCGTGCGCTAGCCTTACAACCCTCCCGGGCGCATAGCTCAGCGGGAGAGCGCTCGCTTCACACGCGAGAGGTCCCTGGTTCGATCCCAGGTGCGCCCACTTGACAAGCCCCGCAAGGACTGGGCTCAACGCGCGCCACGTTCACCGCGAGGTCGGCGCGGGTCCCGAGTTGGAACCGATTTGGAAACGACGCTCTGACGTTCGCGGCATCCCAACGCAGGCCCGCCGAAGCGAGCCCTCCGCCTGTCTCAAGCGAGGAATCGCCCGTTTAGGGCAGCAGCCCCTCGCAGTTCTTGACCGTGTTCTTGCCTGTGCCCGCGTTGTAGAGGTCATTGGTCCCGGGGCCGCCGTCGATCGAGTCGTTTCCCGATCCGGTCGTCATCCGATCGTCGCCGGCGTTGCCGTTGACGACGTTGTTGCCGATTCCGGCGTTGATGGTGTCGTCTCCGTCTCCGCCCTGGATCGAGTCGTTGCCCGAACCGGTCGTGATCGTGTCGTTCCCGGCACCGCCGTTGACGGTGTTGTTCCCGGATCCGCTCACGATGATTGAGTCGTTACCGCCTTTGCCGTCAATCGTGTTGTTGCCGCCCGAGTCGATAATCACGTCGTTTTCCTGCGGTGCCGTTGATCGTCGTGTTGCCGGAACCTCCTTGGATCAGCTTTGAGTCGCCGGTGGGATCGGTGCGGTTGCGCCCCCGATCGTCAGCGTCACGCCAGTCCCGCTGACACCCTTCACGCTGACACCTCCGACTGTGTCTACCGTCCCCGCTGTTCCCGCCGGGAAGTTCACCGAGCCTGTCCCCGGGACACTGACGGTAACCACCCCACCCGTCACCGCTTCAGACAGATACGGATCCGCAGGTCACGATCACGGTTCCACCCCGCGGATGTCCAGCTCGAAGCCTCCGCACGCGGTCAGCACGGCGGCGGTCGAGGCGATGATGCGAACGCCCTTCGTCGGATCGACAGGATCGTCCACCGTCACCGAGCCACTGACGATAGTGCCCGTAGTTGGCGTTGCCTTCCCCTGCACGGCGTTCGAGAACCCGGCCGGGTTCGTTCCCGAACCGGCGTCCGAATCAACCGTGTCGAGCACGCCGTCTCCGTCAGCATCAGGATCGGAGGACGGGCCGAGGCGCCATGCAACTGCACGTCGAACCCCGCTCGCGTCCTCGCTGTAGCCGACGATCAGACCGTCGTCGTTAACTGCGACCGCACCACTTCGGACGTCGCCCGGAAGCGTGCCCAAGTCGACCATGCCGGGCTCCTCCGTCCACGCGAATGCATGGAGGGTGTAGCTCTCCGAGGTCCCCAACCGCGGCTTCGCCGACGACGAGCCCATCGTCGTTGACACCGTACGCGGCGGAGTAGAGATCGCCGAGCGCACCGAGGTCGATCATGCCGCCGATCGCCGACCAGAGGAAGGCGTGAGACGTCTGCACACCAGTCACGGGATCGGGCGGCAGATTGCTTACACCGACAACGAGGCCACTCTCGCTGACCCCGAGCAAGGTGATCTGGTTTGCGCCGAGGTCACCGATGTCGACCATCCCACCGCCGCTCGTCCACGAGAACACGCCTTGATAGCCATCGGCGCGCGATGCGAAGCCGACGACCTGGCCGCTGTTGGTTATGAACTGAGCCCCGCTGGTCAACCCACCCGGGAGCGTTCCGAGGTCCTGAACAGTGTTCGAGCCTGAAGACCACACGACCGCATGCGACAAGCTGCTTTCCGCAAGTTCAGACGTACCCGCTATTTGACCGCCGTTGTTCACGTCCTGGGCAAGCACCACATTTCCACCCAGATCGGCTCGCTGCACCATTGGGCCAGGATCAGCCCAAGAAAATGCGCGTACAACAGGCCTCAAGTTTTGGCAGGGACAGGGTCCTGGGTTGCCACAATACAATTGGCCGGTATAGCTCCCGCCGACAACGAGGCCGCTGTCATTCACTGCGCGCGCAGAGCTGAGGAGGTTTCGAGCGATCGGCGGCCCTCGAATGGCGACAGGGCCGAAGACGCTCATCGGGCCTGGACTCAGCCACGAAAAGGCTGACTGATAGCTCCGTTGGAGCTGAGCAATACGTGCTCGACTCAGCGTATTGCTCAAGGTTCGCCTCGCCAATTTC